>DKJL01000013.1 GCA_002454815.1 Flavobacteriales bacterium UBA6693 | reverse complement strand
ATCCATCATTTCAATACGGTCGTCGCAAAATTTAAAATGATTCAGTAACCATTCGGGATATACGGACATTTTGTCGGTGGTTAGATCTCCGGTAAGAAAACAAAACTGTTCCTCAAAAATCATTTCCTGAAACGGATTAAACAAATCGGTTGGCATAAGGTAACATCGGTTAAAATTAAAGGCACAAAGATAGTCATTGCCTTTAAAAAGAGCAGGAGACCATCGCTATTTTATACAAACCTGCTCTTTAGGGTTAATGGAATACGGATTGCTGCGGGATAGATTAAAGGATAATTATGGACGACCCCCTTGAACGATTTGTCACCGCGCAGCAGGAATCCTATGCACGGGCGCTGCAGGAAATCGCAAACGGCAAGAAACTGAGCCACTGGATGTGGTATATTTTTCCACAAATTGCAGGTCTGGGGCATTCTGAAACTGCACGGTATTATACGTTGGAAGATCTGGCGGAAGCGCAAGTCTTTCTGCAACATCACATTCTGGGGAAACGTTTGCTGAATAGTACGGAAGCTACTTTGGTTCAAACAGTCACTTCATCCGCGTCGGCACTTTTCGGTCATCCCGACGATTTGAAATTTCGCTCCTCTTTGACTTTGTTTCAATTTGCGGTGCACAATAATCCCCAATTTTCCGACAGTAAATATCTGGTGTTCCAGCGCGCACTCGACCATTTTTTTGACGGAAAACCGGACGTGGCGACGGTGGAGATCATTTTAAGATCAAAGAAGAATTAAGAAAAATAAAAAGAAACGCAGAAAAAGATGTTTAGAACAAATATATTTGTTTTCGTATCAAGTAGCTTTTCAAATTTAAACGAAGGTTAAAAATGCCAGTTTGGACCAAAGATTGTTTGAGAATAATTTAATCACAATAACATTAAATCTCATGGGACAAGCACAATCACCACATCAGGATCTTTCCGGAAAGGAAGCGATTGAAAAAATTAAAAAATTGGCGGAAGAGGCGCGAACCTGCTTTTTTACGACCAACGTCGGACGCGATGCGCACAGCGTGCCAATGACTTTGCAGGAAGTTGATGAAGACGGCACACTGTGGTTCATCAGCTCTTCGGAAAGCCAGCACAACGAAAATATCACGGCCGACCCCAGGGTTCATCTCTATTTTATGAACAACAGTTCATATGAATATGTTTTTCTGAGCGGAGATGCGAAGATTTCGAAAGACCGGGAACTGATCGATAAATACTGGTCGGATTTCGCCAACGCCTGGTTCGAAGGTAAAGACGATCCGCGCGTTACTGTGCTCGGTGTTAAAGCTCATGACGGATACTATTATGAAACCAAAGACAGCAAAGTAATAGCGATGGCAAAAATGGCTTTTGCAGCGGTAACGGGCAGTAACAATGAAGATGGAGGCATTGAAGGTGGCCTGAAAGTATAAAAGGTAACTAAAGTGCCGCTGATTTCTTTTAGAATAAAACAATCGATTTCTTACATAAATCAAGTCCGTTTGTGAAGGTCGCTGCTTGGAAAACAAATTTTATTGGCGTGAAAATCAATACTTAAAACTGATAAATGTATTAAAGCGTTTTCTCAAATAGATAATTAAGACCACTTTTGTGTTTTTTTAACCTACTGTGTGCGGTGGGATAGCCGTAAATTTGTGTTGGATCAATATTCAATTAAATGACTACAAAAATCAGCACTATTCTTGTTCCGACCGACTTCTCGGCAAAGGCAAAAAACGCGTTGACGCTGGCCGCAAAAATGGCGTTGCGTCATAACGCGAAGCTTATAATTATGCATGCGGTGCACTCGCAGTATGTTATCGACCGAGGTGGCAAGCAGATGATTGGTGCTGATACCGTGCAGCAGAACCGTGACAGCGCCGAAAGTCATCTTCAGCGGCTGCATGAAAGTGTCAGAAATGAGTACGCGGTAGATATCGAGACGATCTTGTCAGCACAAAATTTGGTTGAGAGCGTCAACGAAGTGATAGTGACACACGGAGTTGATCTGGTAGTGGTCGGTACGGCCGGGCGTCAGTCGGTCAAAGAATTTATCTTAGGATCAAACTCATACAGCATGATGCTCCATGCGGCCGCATCGGTTTTACTGGTGCCACAGGACTTCCAAAAATCTACGTTCAAGAAAATATTATTTCCGGTTCGCGTTGAAAACGAACTGCATCAGAAAGCGGAACTTTCTCTGTTATTGGCGGAAAAAAATGAAGGCGGCATCAATCTGCTCGGCGTGGGAGATTCCAACCGTGTTGCCGCAGTGCGCGCAGCTTACATTGAAATGCGTAAAATGCTGATGCTGAAATCCGCCGCTTACGTTTCCGAATTTAAGTTGGCCGATGACAATGCAAACGTAATCGTAGAAACTGCAGAAAACGACGACAGCGATATTATTATGTTGGCCGACCAGGACGAAAATTCCTGGAAATCATTTATGGGCGAAAACTTTTTTAAAAAAGTGATCAATGGTACCAAAGTCCCTCTGCTGATCGTTAAACCAAAATTAATTAAAGATTCGGACACTCCTTTGACGGGCTACGACCTGTCTTTGCCGGTGCACGGATAAAAAATATTTTATGATTAAAATTACTACTTACACGCCTGAAAATCAACCCGAAGAAAAAACACTTTCGCAGATTGTGACGTTTTTATTTAAAAATCTGGAACAGTACGGCGATCCCAGCAGTGATATCCAGAAAGCGATTGATTATGCTTTGGGAAAAGATAACAAGCCGGGTGGCCTGGTTCTTATGGCAAAAGATGAAGAAACGGATAAACTTGCCGGCGCCGTGGTGGTAAATACAACCGGCATGGTAAGCTATATCCCGGAAAATATTCTGGTATATATCGCGACGGATAAAAATATGCGTGGCAAAGGCGTAGGCAAAAAGCTGATGCAGGCTGCGATCGAGCAGGCAGATGGTGATATGGCGCTGCACTGTGAACCCGATAATCCGGCGCGCCATCTGTACGAAAAACTGGGGTTTACGAGCAAATATCTCGAAATGCGATTAAAGAAATAGGATGTCATATATTACACTTCACGAATCAAAACTGCGGCACAACTTCCGCGTACTGGATCGGCTTTTTCAGCAGAACGATATCGAGTGGGCAGTGGTGGCTAAATTGTTGTGCGGTAACGAAAAGTTTCTGAAAGTTTTGCTTGACGTTTCTGATAAAGAAATCTGTGATTCCAGACTGAGCAATTTAAAGGCTGTAAAGAAAATTTCTCCGGACACGCAGACCATTTATATTAAACCCCCTGCGAAACGGCTGGCAGCAGGGATTATCGCCTTCGCCGATGTTAGCTTTAATACTGAACTTGCAACTTTACAGGTGCTTTCTGAGGAAGCGGTGCGTCAAAATAAAATTCACCGCGTTGTCTTGATGGTGGAAATGGGCGAGCTGCGCGAAGGTATCATGGCGCGCAACCTCATGCAGTTTTACGATGATGTGGTCGGCTTGCCGAATATCGACGTTGTCGGAATCGGAACAAATTTAAAATGCCTGAACGGTATTCTGCCGGACGAAAAAAAACTGTACAAATTAAGCCGTTTCAAGCAAATCGTAGAAGAGCATTCCGGCGAGAAGATCCCTTATATTTCCGGTGGTTCATCGGTAACGATTCCGCTCCTGACCAGAAAGGAAATCCCGCTTGGAATCAATCATTTCCGCGTGGGAGAAACGCTTTTTTTTGGCACCGATGTTTACGATGACGCACAAATGGAAGGCATGTATCATGATGTATTTACCCTGACTGCGGAAATTATTGAAATGCAGGAAAAACCCAATTTACCGTCAGGAACTGCCGGAACCAATCTTACCGGTGAAAAACCTGATTTCGGAGAAGTGGGGGAAGCGGGTACTTCCTATCGCGCAATTCTCGATATCGGTTTGTTGGATATTGATTATCGTGACATTATTCCTCTAATTCCAGGCGTGGAAATGCTGGGCGCCAGCTCAGATATGTTGGTCATCGATCTTGGTGAGAACACTGGAAACCTGGCAGTGGGAGACACCATTGATTTCAGTATGAATTATATGGCGGTGCTGCGTGCGATGAATTCCGATTATGTTGATAAAAAAATCGACCGCAGCGCAGTGCAGATGAATCCGGCCAGTGTTCATCATTTTTCGAAAAACTAAAGGAATATTTTTAATTTTATTTAAATTAAATTTTGTCGCCGTACTTCTTTTTAAATTTAAGTAAATTATGTCGCCAGCGCGCCTGAACGGACTCACGATCAATTCTTTAAAAAACACGCGCTCAATGAGCGGCGAGTTCTCAATAATTCCGATTCGCGATTTTATAAAAGAAGTTGGTGCTGCATCAATTGGCAATATCAGGTTTTACGCGCTGTTAATGATTGAGCAGGGGAGCGGTGCGATAACCATCGACCAGGATACGACGGAACTGGAAAAAACCCAAATCTATTTTATCAATTATCATCAGTTTTTACGTTTTGACCAAGTTGCGGTCTGCGCCGGATCAGCCGTTTTATTCACGAGATCGTTTTATAACCTTATTTATACCGGGAACCGGAAACTGAAAAATGATACCGCATTCTCGGGTTTGCCTTCGATGATTCAGTTATCAAAAAAAGAATTCGGCGTTTTTCAGAATACGGTCAAGGAAATAGAGCGCGAGTTTTCTTCAGACGCCGCTTTAAAAAACGAACTGATTTGTTTGCAGCTCAAAGTATTGATGCTCAAGTACATTCGGAAAACTGAAAATATCGGTTATGTTAATTTTAAAACCAACTTTAAGCATTCCTATGTAGAACAGTTTAAAACGTTGGTCGACCGCCATTTCAAAGAAATGAAACGTACATCCGCCTACGCATCACAACTGGGTATTTCGCCCAATTATCTTAACGCGCTGGTCAAGGAAAAACTGGAGATTTCGGCAGAAACTTTTATTCAGCAGCGCGTTACGCTGGAAGCACAGCGGCTTTTGCTGAACACCAGCTTGTCGGTAAGCGAAATTTCATTCGAATTGGGGTTTTCCGATAAATCGCATTTTGGCAAGTATTTTAAAAAGACGACCGACGAAAGTCCAAACTCGTATCGCAAGAAATTTCAGCATTATGGCGATGCTGAACGTATTTGATACATAAAAAAAAATTAAAAATCGTTTTGCCGGAACTTTGGGTGCGGAAATAAAAAAAGCAAAATACGCGGGGCATTTTGCTTTTTTGTTTGATTACACTTAAAATAGTTTACTTCTCAGGAATGTTTGCTAAAATTTCTTTCAGAAAACCCCAGAATTTTTGTGCGGACGAGATGCTTGCACGCTCATCGGGTGAATGTGCCCCGCGAATGGTAGGACCAAAACTCACCATTTCCATTTCGGGATAATTGGCTCCGATAATACCGCATTCCAGCCCGGCGTGGCAGGCGACCACTGCCGGCTTTTCATTAAAACGTTTTTCGTAGAGTTGCTCCATAATCTGCACGATTTCAGAGCCCGGTTTTGGTTTCCAGCCCGGATAAGAACCGCTGAATTCTACGTCCATACCTGCCAGTTCGAAGACCGATTTCAGCTGTTCCGCTACCGCATATTTTGTGGATTCTACCGAAGAGCGCGTCAGATTGGCGATTTCAAGCCGGCCGTTTTCAAGAATAACCCGCGCAATATTATTAGAACTTTCTACGAGCCCCGCAACATCCGGCGACATGCGGTAGACCCCATTGTGTGCTGCTTTCAGGCTTAAAATAATCTCACGTGAAGCCGCAACGGAAATTCCTTTCTCAGCACTGCTGAAAGTTTCTATGTTAATTTGAAGATCTTTTTCGATACCGCTGAATTCTTCCATGATGGCATCTTTCAGGGCGCGCGCATCGGCGATAAATTCGATACCGTTGCGCACCGCAATAATCGCGTTTCCTTCGCGCGGAATCGCATTCCGAAGACCACCGCTATTCATTGAAATCAGTTGAAGATGCTGCGTGGCAAGTCCGGTGTAAAGTAATCTCGCCAGGATGACGTTTGCATTTCCGAATCCTTTATCGATATCCATACCGGAGTGTCCGCCCTGCAAGCCTTTCACCGTAATTTTTACCACCTGGCCTTCTGCTGTTTCCAAAGCATAGTTTTTGGACGCCGTAACATCGATACCACCCGCGCAGCCGATATCGATTTCGTCATCTTCTTCTGTATCGAGATTAAGTAGTATTTCTCCCTTCAGCTGGCCAGGTTTTAATCCTTTCGCACCGGTCATACCGGTTTCCTCGTCAATGGTAAATAACGCTTCAAGCGCCGGGTGCGCGATATCTTCACTTTCAAGGATACTCATTATTGCCGCCACGCCCAAGCCATTGTCAGCCCCGAGCGTCGTACCCTTTGCTCTCACCCAGTCACCGTCTACTTCCATTTGGATGCCTTCAGTCTCAAAATCAAAAGCAACATCATTATTTTTCTGGCAAACCATATCGAGGTGAGATTGCAACACGATTGATTTGCGGTTTTCCATTCCGCTTGTTGCGGGTTTGGTAATGATTACGTTACCGACTTCGTCCACTGTGGTCGGTAATTTCAGCTGTTCGCCGAAGTTTTTTATAAATTCTATAACGCGTTCTTCTTTTTTGGAAGGTCGCGGTACGGCGTTAAGCGCTGCAAAGTTTTTCCAGATGATTTTAGGTTCCTGTTGTGATAACTGCATATTTTCTACTATTTAATTCAAATTTACAAATAAAAAAAGCGTTCTGGTTTGTTTAGCGTTGCTCTTAGCACCCGCACTCGCCATAGATCGGTGTCGTCACGCTTTCGCCGTTTTTATTTTCCACCGTCATCGTGCCCTGAAACATCATTACTTCCTCCAACTCGTTCACTTTTTTTCCGTTTATCTTCACAGTATAATCATCATTGGAGATCGTTTTGCTGAAATTATCAGGATCAAAGTCGCCTTCGTTCATTTTAATCTTGACCTGTTTGCGGTTGATTTTTAAAAAGGCGTTGTTTCCATAATCATCAACATAAATGTAATTTTGATTTTCCAGTTCTTCGCGGTTTTCACTGAAATAGCAGGAGCAGCCCTCCGCCTCGGGTGGAAAACCAAATGTACCTAAGCGAAACGCAGTAACAGAAGAAGCAACAGGTTTATTTTGGCTGACAGTCACGGAATCAGTGTTAATTGCCTGAGAATTTGCGATGGTTTCATCTTTTTTACAGGCGGCCAAAACAAGAAGTGAGGTGAGAATTATCGTTTTTTTCATACTTAATTTTTAAGTGCATGCATTTTTTGAGACCGAAGGTGGTCCCAGCGCTGTCTATTTTGTTCATCAAAGATAAGGCAAGCGTCTGAATTTGCCGCTTCGGGCATTTAATTTTACTTTTGCGTTATGGATTATCCCAGTAGGATTTTAGCGAAAGCGGTGGACGAAATTTCAGGTTTGCCGGGCATTGGCAAAAAGTCGGCCCTGCGGCTGGCGCTGCATTTATTAAAGCAGCCCGCTACGCAAGCGATTGCGCTGGGCGATTCGCTGAAAAAACTCGTTACCGATATTCGCTATTGCCGAGAATGCCACAATTTTTCCGACGCAGAATTATGTGAAATTTGTGCCGATCCCAAAAGATCGGACGAGCAGCTGTGCGTGGTTGAAGACGTGCGCGATGTGATTGCCATCGAGAATACCGGGAAATACCGCGGAAAATATCTCGTTTTGGGCGGCAAAATTTCACCGATGGAAGGCATCGGACCCAGTAAGCTGAATATCAGTTCAATCGAAAAAAAATTGGAGGACGGCCGCGTTAAAGAACTGATTTTCGCCTTAAGTGCGACTATGGAAGGAGATACTACTGCCTATTTTATTTATAAAAAATTCAAAGCACTAAGCGTAACTTTCTCCAGTATCGCGCGGGGGATTTCAGTAGGAGATGAGCTAGAATATGCGGATGAAATTTCGCTGGGACGTTCTATTCAATATCGTTTGCCTTATAATGAAAAGGACTAATGGCAGTGGTTACCAACTGTATTTTCAAAAATAAAAAACTGTGGACGAGCCGTTGATTTCTGTGGTGATTCCGATGTTTAATTCGGAACGAACCATCGAGGCTGCTTTATTTTCTGTTAAAAGTCAAACATGGGACGGACGTTTCGAGATCTTCGTCGTCGATGACGGATCGACTGATAGCAGCAGGGCGGTGGTAGAAAATTATATCCGCGAGAATCCCGGCGAAAATATTCACTTAATTATTCAGGAGAATGCCGGTGTTTCTGCAGCCCGCAACGCCGGATTACGCAGCGCCACGGGAGATTACATTGCGCTGCTGGACGCGGACGACCTTTGGTACCCGGAGAAGACTGAAATTCAGATGTTATTTTTAAAAAATAATCCCGGAATCGATTTTTTGGGTTGTAGGGTGCGCGGACATACTTTGCGTTATCCTTATTCTGCCAACCAAAACGGTTACAGCGTGATCAGTTTTCGAAAACTGATGTTTCGCAATGAAATTCGGACCTGCACCGTATTGTTTAAACGAAATATTATTGAACGTTGTGGCTTTTTCGATGACGGGCAGCGTCACGGTGAAGATTTAAATTATTGGTTGCGAATCTCTGAGCACTTCAACATGGCAATTCTGGATGAAGAGTTGGTGAGTGCCGGCGGCGGAAAACGTTCTTTCGGAGTTTCCGGCCTTTCGGCAGATTTATCCGCAATGGAGCGGGGATTTCAAAAAAATCTGGCGGAAATGCGGGTCACCGGACGTATTACATTACTGGAGTTTAACGCTTATTTTCTGTTTTATAAAGGTAAATATCTGGTCAGGATCGCGCGCAGTTTTATTTTAAAAAAGCTAAAGAAATGAAGCTGTCGGTAATTATTGTCAATTATAATGTCACGGAGCTGCTGCGGAAATGTCTGCGGTCGATTGACACATTTGCACAAGGTTTTCCGTACGAAATTATCGTAGTAGACAACTGTTCGCCGGACGAAAGCTGGAAAAATTTAATTAAAGAATTTTCGGCAGCCACATTTATAGAATCAAAGGAAAATAACGGGTTCGCTGTTGCCAATAATATAGCAGTGGCGCACGCTGCAGGAGAATTTCTTTTATTATTAAATCCTGATACCGAACTTTTGGACAATCAGCTGGTGGAAGTGTTGAATTTCGCCGAAACACAAGAGAACTTTGGGTGTCTCGGCGTGCAAATGCGTGACGCGAAAGGTGATTTTCTGCCCGAAAGCAAACGCTCAGTCCCGGATGTTTTAAATTCTTTTGAAAAACTATTTATTAACTTTCGCAAGAGTTCCCGGAGATCTTATTACCGCAACGACATCAGCGAAAGTGCTGTCGCGCCGGTGGACGTTGTGACCGGTGCGTTCCTGTTGGTGCGGAGACAAGTTTATCTGCAGATTGGTGGTCTCGATGAGCGGTATTTTATGTACGGTGAGGACATTGATTTATGTTACACTTTGCTGCAACACGGTTATCAAAACTGGTATTACGGGAAAGTTTCCATTCTTCACCATAAGGGCGAAAGTACAGTGAAGAACGATCTTTATCTTAAAAGGTTTTACGGCGCTATGCAGATTTTTATCGATAAATATTACCGGCCGAAAAATCTGTTCTCTTATTATCTGTTATCGCTCGGACTGTGGTTTCGTCACCGTTTGGAACGACGGAGATTAAACTAAAAAAGACACCAAACCGGTGTCTTATATTGTAACAGAATATTTATTTCTAAGGCATTGGTGCCGCCGGCACTGCTGGATTGTTGGTCGCTGGTGCAGTTTGTGGTGCCGGTGCCTCACGTTGCGTCGGAGCCGGTTTTAATGTTGTTGTTGGTTTTGCAGTAAGTACCACACTCAAAAGGATCAGCGCCGTAATGGTTATACCGAGGGTCCAGGTCGCTTTTTCCATGAAATCATTGGTACGCTGCACGCCGAACTGTGCAGATGAAGTACCACCGAACGTACCGGAAAGACCGCCACCTTTAGGATTTTGTGCCATGACAATAACGATCAGCAGGATGCTCAGGATCATGATCAAAATCATGAATAAAGTAAATATTGTGCTCATTTTTTCTTAAAAAGTTTCGAAGGGCAAATATAATCAATATTTTAATAAAATAAGCGGCTACAGAAGATAATTAACGATGCCCGGCAGTATAGTAAGATATTCAATGGTCAGGCAGCAAGGCAGCGCAACGGAATTGCTATATAATCTAGATTTTATATTTTTGCAATTATGAATAATCTTCTCGATAATTCGATCAGTCTGGGGTCGCTTAATTCTTTGTTTAGTCAGGCCCCTGTAGGACTTGCCGTGCTTGCTGGCGAGGAGCTCGTGGTGGCAAATGCGAATGCGCAGGTGCTGAAATTTTGGGGCAAAAGTACTAACGTTATCGGTCTGCCCATCGTAGAGACGTTGCCGGAAATAGCCAATCAGGAATTTCCTTTGATTCTGCGCAATGTGTACGACACCGGCGAAATCTATAAAGGTTCCAAGGTAAAAGCAATGTTGGAAAGTGATGGGGTTCTGGGTGAATATTATTTCGATTTCATCTATGCGCCCATGTTTTCGGGCGGCCGGATTACGGGAATATCGGTCGTGGCTATTGATGTTACTGAGCAGGTAGTCAGCGAGCAAAAACTGAAAGAGAACCAACTTCTTTTCAAGGAAATGTCGGAGATTTCTGATTATTCTACCGCAATCTATCGCGGCGAAGATTTGGTCATAGAATTTGCAAATAAAGAAATGATTAAAACATGGGGAAAAACCCATGACGTGATAGGTATGAAACTGGCGGACGCCTTGCCGGAGTTGGACGGGCAACCGTTCATTCAGATTTTAAAAGATGTTTATCACACCGGCGTACCTTATATTGCTGCCGAGGATCGCGTTTCGTTGGTCGTAGACGGCGTTCTGCAGGAATTTTATTACAGTATTTCCTACCGGCCGCTGCGAAATGCCGACGGTGAAATTTACGCCATTCTGAATATGGCCCTCAATGTTACTGAACTCGTTAACGCGAGATTGCAGGCGCAGAATGCGGTGAAGGAACAACGGTCATTGGCAGAAGCCATGCCGCATATCGTCTGGACCACCGATAATGAAAGCCGTTTACAGTATTATAATCAGAATCTGCTTGTTTTTTTAGGAATTGATAAAGATGCGCTGGCGGATTTCGATGTTTCTACGGTAATTCATCCTGATGATTATAAAAATTTACTCCGCGTCTGGGCCGCTGCTACGCGCGATAAAAAGTTTTTCGAGCAAGAGTTCCGTATGTTCGATGCTGCCGCCAACCGCTATTGTTGGTTCCTGAACCGCGCGACTCCCGTTATTGGAGAAAGTGGCACTATCGAACACTGGATCGGCACGAGCACCAATATTGATGAATTTAAAAATCTGGCCACGCAAAAAGATACTTTCCTGGGTATCGCCAGTCATGAACTCAAAACTCCGCTTACTTCGCTCAAATTATACGCGCAGGTGTTGGAACGTAAACTGCGAAAAGCCGGTGACGAAAATAATGCCGAATTTGCCCGCAAGATGGATGTGCAAATTGCCAAGCTCACCTCGCTGATTTCCGATTTGCTGGATGTGACAAAAATCAATTCAGGTAAAATTTTTTTGAATGAAAGCGCATTCCCCTTTGAAGAGGTTGTAGAAGAGGCTGTCGCGGAACAGCAGATGACTACTCCGTACAAAATTGAACTTTACAGCGAGCCGGTCGGAATGATTTTTGCTGACAGGGATAGAATTGGGCAGGTGGTCACCAATCTGATTTCAAATGCTATTAAATATTCCCCGGGCGCAGACAAAGTAACCGTTGTGCTGTCTCAGGACCAAAAGAATATTAACTTGAGTGTCCAGGATTATGGGATTGGTTTGGCGACGGACAAAAAAGACCGTGTTTTCGAGCAATATTACCGCGTTACCGGCGGCGATCAGAATACGTTTCCGGGATTAGGGCTGGGTCTTTTTATCTCTGCGCAGATCATCGAAAGATCAAACGGTAAAATATGGGTAGAAAGCAAGGAAAATGAAGGTTCGACTTTTTACGTACAACTGCCCAAACACAAAATTTAAACTGAAGTTTTGAATTCTAAAAAAATAGCAATTATAGACGACGACGTTGCCATTCGGGACTCTCTCGGCGCCATGCTGGATCTGGAGGGTTACGAAGTGGACACGTTCGAAAGAGGTTCAGATATTTTCGATTATGTGAAGCTCGCGGAAATGCCAAATGTAATTTTGCTCGACATGTGGCTTTCCGGCGAAGACGGCCGCGATATCTGCAGAAAACTGAAAGAGGACGAAGGTACGAAACACATTCCCGTGGTGATGATGTCTGCCAGCCGTGGTCTCGGACATACCGCCATTGAATCGGGCGCAAACAGCTTTATCGCAAAGCCTTTTGAAATCGAAGATATAATTTCCCGCCTGCACGAACTGACTTCCTAGGCTTTTTCTAACTAGCTTTTCGTTTTTTTCCCAAAAATGAGGAAAATTACGTGGTCAGATTATTAGATCTAAACCAACTTAAAAGCATTTTTTGTAGAAATGCTGCTTTATCTTTAAAAAAAAGATTATCAAACGGTGATGTTTTCTATCTTTACCATTACCAGAAGTCATCTTTTTAACGCTAATTTTAACCTATGCGCCGATTCAGTGCAGCAATTTTACTGTTTGCTTTTTCAACTTTAATGTATGCCCAGAACCAACGGTTTGTTTATGAATATTCATTCAAGCTAGATTCCCTCAATCGCGCCTCCACAGACAAGGAAGTGATGCTGCTGGATATAAAAAAGAATGGATCAGAGTTCTACAGTGCCGGTAAAATGGTCTATGATTCATTGGTTAACGGGCAGTTTTCAAATGCGGGCCGTTCTTCGAATGTCAGTATTACCCTGCCAACAAAAAATTTTAAAGTCAGTACCTCCATCACGAAAAGTTATCCGTCTTTCGAAACCATTTTGCATACTCAGGTTAGCAGTAAAAAATATGCGATAAAAGAAAACCGGAAGATGGAATGGACGATTTTGCCGGAACACAGCGAGATTGGCGGCATGAAAGTTCAGAAAGCACAGACTCACTATGGTGGCAGAAAGTGGATTGCCTGGTTTACTACAGAAATACAATTGCCGGACGGTCCGTACCGATTTGCCGGTCTGCCCGGCTTAATTTTGTCCGTGGAAGATGATAAAAGTGATCATCAGTTCAAATTTATAGAAAGTAAAAAACTGGCGGGTGAACCACAACGTTCGCAGTTGGATAATAACGAAATTATTATCACCAGACCGCAGTTTAACAAACTTTGGAAAGAATATGTGAACGATCCTGCCAAAGATATACGCCAAATGCTTTCGCAGGAAGACGCTCAATTTAAAATGATGGATAAAAACGGAAAAGAACTGAGCCACAGCGAAATCATCAGAAAAAAAGAACTGAGCGCCAAAAATGCACTTCAGAAAACTAATAATTTTATTGAGTTGGATCTTTACAAACCTTAAGCATCTGTTATTAGTCGAGGTCATCTTGTTTACTTTCCTGTCAA
The DNA here is from genome assembly GCA_002454815.1 of Flavobacteriales bacterium UBA6693. Classification (GTDB taxonomy): domain Bacteria; phylum Bacteroidota; class Bacteroidia; order Flavobacteriales; family Weeksellaceae; genus Kaistella. The sequence goes on along the minus strand of DKJL01000013.1, from coordinate 94,082 downwards.
AAAAGCCCAAAGATCATCCTGTTCTCTTTTGAATGACCGCGCTTAGAGAGTATTCTTATTTTTCTCTAACGGTAATTTTTCACTTAAAGCGGATTGCGTGGCTTTCTGACATTTACCAAGAACAAAAAACTGCGATAATTTACGTAAATTTGTCTTTCAACTTTTTTCATGATTGATTATTTAAAAGGGCTTAATGAAGCTCAGTATGAGGCGGTTACTACGCTGGAAGGTCCGCTCATGGTGCTTGCCGGCGCCGGATCGGGTAAAACGCGCGTACTTACTATGCGCATCGCTCATCTCATTACCAACCTCGTAGATCCCTTCAATATATTAGCGCTCACTTTTACAAATAAAGCGGCAAAAGAGATGAAGGAACGTATCGCAAAAGTAGTGGGCCAAAGTGAGGCGCGCTCGTTGTGGATGGGAACTTTTCACTCCGTTTTTGCACGCATTTTACGTTCGGAGGCGCATTACATCGGCTTTCCGTCCAACTTCACGATTTATGATTCACAGGATTCGCTCAACGTCATTCGTAAAGTTTTGAAAGAACTGAATCTCGACGCCGATCTGTATAAACCCAAAAAAGTTCAGGCGCGAATTTCGTCCTACAAAAATAATTTAATTACAGTAAAAGCCTACTTCGGAAATCCCGAATTGCTGGAAGCGGACGAGCGCGCAAACATGAAACATATCGGCGCGATTTATCAAAAATACGTTGATGCCTGTTATCGGAACGGCGCCATGGATTTCGACGATCTGCTCTTGCGAACCAATGAACTGCTGACGCGTTTCCCCGAAGTTTTAGCCAAATATCAGGATCGTTTCCGTTATATTCTTGTGGACGAGTACCAGGATACCAATCATTCCCAGTATTTAATTGTAAAAGCGCTGGCTTCGAAATTTGAAAATATCTGTGTGGTGGGTGACGATGCGCAGTCGATTTACTCCTTCCGTGGTGCGAATATTTACAATATTCTTAACTTTAAAAAAGATTATCCCGAAGCGGTAACGGTTTCCCTGGAACAGAATTACCGTTCCACGCAAAATATCGTCAACGCTGCAAATGTAGTCATCAGCAAAAATCTTCAGCAATTCAAGAAAAATGTTTTCAGCGATAATGAAGAGGGCGACAAAATAAAAGTATACCGCGCTTTATCCGACGCTGATGAGGCCAACTTTGTCGCTTCGAATATTTGGGAACAGCACAATTCTTTGCAGCGCCGCTTCACCGATTTCGCGATTCTTTATCGTACGAATTCCCAGACCAGAGCTTTTGAAGACGCTTTGCGGCGCAAGAATATTCCCTACCGCGTTTTCGGCGGATTGTCTTTTTATCAGCGAAAAGAGGTTAAGGATCTGATTGGCTATCTGCGGCTTTTGGTGAATGAAAATGATTCGGAAGCGCTTTTCCGTGTGATTAATTATCCCGCGCGCGGAATCGGTGAAACGACCCAAAATAAACTGATCGTTTTTGCAGACTCGCAGAATGTTTCGGTTTCTGAGGTGTTGGGAAATCTCACTTTTTATGCGCCGAGACTTTCTTTGAACAATGGTATTCTCACAAAACTGGCGGATTTCTGGGCGATGATAAAAGCATTTCAGGTCATGTTGAAAGAGGAAAACGCCTATACTGTCGCGATGGAAGTTGCCAAGCGCAGCGGCCTCATTAAATTTTTGAAAGACGACCAGACGCCCGAAGGAATTTCCCGCGTTGAAAACGTACAGGAATTGATGAACTCGATGCAGGGTTATATGGAAGAACAGCAACAGCTGGAAGACGGCGACACGTCGCTATCTGGCTTTCTGGAAAATATTGCACTTTCTGCAGATACCCAAACTGATAAGAACGACGACGGCGATAAGGTTTCGTTGATGACCATACATTTATCGAAAGGCTTGGAGTTCCCAGTCGTTCATTTGGTCGGCTTGGAAGAAAATCTTTTCCCGAGTTTTATGAGTTCCTCAACGCGGGAAGAATTGGAAGAAGAACGAAGACTGTTTTATGTAGCGCTTACACGTGCGGAGAAACAGGCTTTCTTTTCGTATGCCGTTTCCAGATTTCAGTGGGGGAAAATTACCGATGCAGAACCGTCTCGATTTTTAAGTGAGGTGGACGATAAATATTTGGAACTGATCAATCCTGCGGTGGAGAGCCGTTTTGTAAACCATTCCGGTCTTCGCTCAAATATATTTGATGACACGCCCTCGGAACCGAGATTTTTCAAAAAGAAAGAAGCAAAGAAAACCATCGAACGCAATGAGCCTTTGCCAATTCCACAAAACCTGAAACCCGTGGCAACCGCAAAGATTATTAATCCCAGCGGGAGTTCATCCCAGGACATCGAAGTCGGCGACCAGGTTCGTCACGACCGTTTTGGTGTAGGGGAAGTAGTGTTTCTGGATGGAACGGATCCACAGAATATCAAAGCTAAAGTGAAATTTCAGCACGAGGGAGAAAAAAATCTTATCCTGAAATTCGCGAAGTTGACAAAACTGTAAGAATTTACTTTAAATTAAAAAAACAAGCCGCTTTAAGATTGAGTTATAGAACCAATTCCCGGTAGAGCTTTTCAAAAGTCTCATCCAGATTATTGGTCTTGCCGGGATGCGGCCGCGATGTTTGTATGATAGAACTGCGCCGGGCAGTGAGCCAACGAAAACGCTCGGGAATGTCGAGTTCTGCGATGGGTCCGCCTTTTTTGTTTCCCTCTGCGACCTGCCGGAAATTCTCCAGATTAGCAACAACATCCTCCACGTCAATCGCAGTTTTCATCGATTCAAACTTTCGCGGGCAGACAGCAAACTGCGCCCGGATGTACTTTTCACGTTTCGAAAAAAGAACGAGTCCGATATTGAAAAACTCTTCCCGCTCAACTTTCGGTACGAGCCTGATCACGGCATATTCGTAAATCTTATCTCTGTGCATCTTTCGCCGCGTTTAAAAAGTTAGCAGAATGATCGCGCCGTGTCTTCAGAAAAGTAAAGTAAATTTCCTTGATTTTCTCCGGCGAATCGTCGGTGTAGGCCCACTGAAGCCAATCCAGCGGGATCAGTTCTACGATTTGAGAAAGAAGTTCATCAGACAGAACGCTTTTCGCAAAAGCATCTGCCTCATCGAGTAAGGTCGCCTGATCAAGAAGCACATGATCTTTGATATAAACGAACGGGCTGAGCGCATGACGCTCAAAATTTTCCCAGGAATGATGGAAATAGAGCGAGGCTCCATTGTCAATCAGCCAGAGCTCGCGGTGCCACATGAGTAAGTTGGTATTTTTAAAAGTGCGGTCGATATTGGTAACGTAAGCATCCAGCCAGACAATTTTGGATGCCAGAAGAGGATCTACCCGGACGGACGGATCGTAAGCCAGCGCACCGGAAAGAAAATGAAGGCCGAGATTTAAACCTTCCGAAAACTTTAATAAATCCTGGATTTCTTCATCAGCTTCCGTCCGTCCAAAATCGACGTCGAGATTTGCGAAGACGAGTTCCGGCAAAGGCAATCCCAGCACCTGCGCGATTTTTCCGCCTATTAATTCTGAAATCAGCATTTTCACGCCGTGTCCCGCACCGCGAAATTTCAGGACATATTTAAAATCATCATCAGCCTCCGCCAGTGCCGGCAGCGAGCCACCTTCCCGCAGCGGCAGGATATACCGCATCACGGTTACCGTTCTCAGTCCTAAATCTTGCATAGCGACAAAAATACTGTATTCTGCGCAATGTATTTTTAAATGCTGCAGTTTTGTAGAAGTATATAAATAAATTCTAAATTAAGTTTACTTGTTCTTCTGAATGTTTTCGTCTTTAAACATAATGCTGTAGACCAAGAATAAGCCAAGACCAATTGCGATAATAAAAAAGGCAAATGGCAAGATGCCGTAACCAAAAATGGTGAGGGAAGTTGGGACGCGCATGAGTAGGGCAGCGCCGATGATCATAGCGGCAATAATAAGACCGACAGTAATTCGGTTGGCTATTTTCTGAAAACCATCCGTCAGACGTTTTTCGTCCAGCGCCTGGATCCTGATTTCGAGTTCGTTATTGGCCAGATTTTCGGTAATGCGGTTAAGACGTGCAGGCAAATTTTCGACCAATTTCTTGTTCTCAAGAAGGAAAGCATAGGCGTCCTGAGGACGAAGTTCGCGTTTCATGCGCTTGGTCATTATTTTCTCCATAAAGCGCTCAATCGCTTTCTGCAGATCATAATCGGGTGTAAGTTCAGCAATAATCTGATCCAGATTCAACAGGATTTTACCTAAAATATTAAGTTCAACCGCGATTTTGATGCCCTCATCTGCCGCGATACGGTTCATTTGCAGGACGATGCGGCCGGTTTCCATATCACCGGCTCTTGTCGTAGTACTTTCCAGCACAAGCCGGTTGATGTTTTTCCTAAAATTTTTCAGTGCGCCATCATCGCTGTCATAATCGCTCATATCCAGCAGTGCGTCAGCCAGGGCGTCGCCGTCTTTTTTACTCATTGCGACCAGCAGCATCGTGATTTTTTCCATCATCTGCGGGCTGAATTTTGCGACCATCCCCAGATCCATGATGGCCATGCGATCACTGTCCGTCAGATGAATATTTCCCGGATGCGGATCCGCGTGCGCAAAACCATCCAGCACAATTTGTTGCATATAAGCTTCAACGAGTTCGTCCACCAACGGCGTAAAATCCGTTTCCAGTTTTCGTAAATTTCCGAGTGAGGTGATTTTCTTTCCGGCAATAAAATCCATGGTAAGCACACGCGAAGAAGAGTATTCCTGCACCGGTGCCGGGATAATCAAGCGGTCAAATTTCTGCAGATTATGCCGAAGCTGAATCAGATTATCCGCTTCTTTAGAATAATCGAGTTCATTAATGAGGATGAAACGAAGTTCTTCTACAATGCCGTCCAATGCGTATTTTTTGGCATCTTTAGAATAGCTCACCGCGAGATCTGCCATCTTCTGCAAAGTCTCGAGATCCTGGGTGAAGTTTTTTCTTACGCCGGGACGCTGGATTTTAACAGCGACGATGCGACCGGATGGCAGTACCGCCTTATGTACCTGCCCGATAGATGCGCTGGCCAGTGGCACCGGATCGAAATCCTTAAATGCTTTGCTGATACGCACACCAATTTCTTCTTCAAAAATCGCTGCCACTTCGTCGTAAGAAATTGTTTCAACATCATCCTGCAGATTTGCCAATGCTTTCAGATATTCCTGTGGCAGCAGATCGGGACGGGTAGAAAGCAACTGACCCATCTTGACGAAAGTGGGTCCCATTTTTTTCAGATCTTCCACCAGTTCTTCCGGTTTTTTATCGAAACTGTAACTTTGGTCTTCGCTGCTTTTCGACATGGCGGAATCGGCAGTGGAGCGAACGACATCGCTGTTGTAATATTTTAAAATAAAAGCAAAGAATTTGGCGTAATAGTCGAGCTTTTCGAGCATAGCGTATGTTTTCGCGTATATAGAAAAAAATGTACCACTTCAAGAAATTAAAATAGACCATAGTGGCGCTGCAGATTTTTTTATTTCTGATGAATGCTCAATCAGTCGTTATGGTATGGTTTTCCGCTGAGTATTTGGTCAGCACGGTAAAGCTGTTCAACAAAAAATAAACGGATCATCTGGTGGGTAAAAGTCATACTAGATAATGATATTTTCTCGTTAGCGCGGGCATACATTTCATCCGAAAAGCCATAAGCGCCGCCAATAATAAAAACAACATTTCGGACTGAATCGCCCATCCAGCGCTCTATTTTACCGGAGAACTGTCGGCTCGTATATTGCGCGCCATTTTCGTCAAGCAAGATGATATAATCGCGGTGATCCAGCAAATTAAGGAAAAGTTTTGCCTCTTCACTTTTCAGTTGTTCGGGACTGAGGTTTTTTACGTTGCGAACATCATTTAATTCAGTAATTTGAAAATTCCAGAATTTTGGCAATCGGTTTTGGTAATATTCAATGAGCGAGGCCATGGTGCGGTCCGCAGTTTTGCCCATGCACAAGAGATTGATTCGCATTTTATATCTTTGTTTGCAAATATAATTCAATGGGTCTTAAAACTCCACGCTTCATCCTTAAAATACGCGATTTCCTGGATCAGATCCATATTCCTTTTTTGGGAATTTCGCTGTTGAAGATGTTCGAGGTTTATGGCAACGGGATTTTCAAGATGCAGATCGGTCGTAGTGCCGCGAGTATTTCCTGGAGTTTTTTTCTAAGCCTTTTCCCTTTTATTCTCTTCCTTCTCTCGCTTCTTCCGTACCTGCCGCATTACGATAAACTGCAGTTTTATATCTTCGAAGTGCTGATGAACAATATATTACCTAATAATATTCAGCAGGATGTCACCGGTTATATCCAAAATTTTATTATTCCCAATATCAAAAATATCAGCAATATTACCATTGTTTTCGCTATGGTTTTTGCGATCAACGGTACACACTCTTTAATTAACGGTTTTAATCTGCACACCAACTTACAGCGTGGCGCCGTGAAAGAATATATTGTGGCCTTCTTTGTCACGATGGCTTTTATTCTGCTGATTCTGGCCTCACTGCTTGGTATCTATTACAGCGAAGTAGTTTTAAAACTGTTTACACCACAGATCAACATCTCCTGGCTGGTGGATAATATGTCGAGGATTATCGGATTTATTTCCTTTCCGCTTTTCTATTTTATTTTGCTTGCTTTATTTTACTGGGTCGGATGTTTAAAGATAACTACGTTCAAGCAAGCCATGCCGGGCGCAATCCTCACGACCATCCTGTTCATCGTGGTAACTTATTTTTTCGCGATATACGTGCGGAATTTTGCCCGGTACAATGTTTTGTACGGGTCCATCGGTACCATTATTTTAGTCATGATCTGGGTGAATATCAATATTATACTGATTTTGTTAGGGAACGAACTGAATATTGCAATCAAGAAAGTACGTGTAGAAAAAATGATTGCCGACGAAATGAAAGCCAGTCCGGAAGCACAGGCTGCGGCACAGCATTTTTCAGAACCCGACACGCTCGATACGCATCATATTACCGTCGATTAATCCGCGCGTTGCAGTTCCGCTTTTTCACGTTTTTTTCCGATATATTTAAGTACGCTGTAACCGGCAAGTCCACAAATCGTTGATGCGATAAGGATCGCAAATTTTGCTTCTTCCTGCAGCTCGTGTTTTCCTTTAAATGAAAGCAGCGCGATAAAGATTGACATGGTAAAACCGATTCCTGCCAGCAACCCCGCGCCCAACATTTGCGACCACGAACTTCCCTCGGGCATCGTACTGATACCAAGTTTTACAAACACCCAGGAGAAAAGATTAATTCCGATAATTTTCCCGAATAAAAGCCCGAAAATAATTCCGTAACCGAAGTTGGTAAAAAGGCCGTCCACCATGCCGGGTTGAAACATAATATTAGTATTCGCCAGTGCGAAAACAGGCATTATGAGAAAGTTTACTGGCAAATGAAGTTTTTGCTCCATCGTTTCCAACGGCGAAATTTCGGTTTCTGACACATTGGTCGGCATAGTAAAAGCCATCAAAACACCGGCAATTGTCGCGTGAATGCCGGAGTGATGCATGAAATACCACAGCAATATTCCCGGCACGATGTACCAGATCAGCTGAGTTTTATTCATTTTATTAAAAATAATCATCAGCGCCACCAGTGCACCGCTGATTCCGAGGTAAAGCATATTCAAACCCTCTGAGTAGAAAAGCGCAATGACGACAATCGCACCTAGATCGTCGACGATGGCCAATGCCGCCAGAAATATTTTTACAGAGATCGGAACACGTTTCCCAAGCATCGAGATGATGGCCAGCGAAAATGCAATATCGGTCGCCATCGGAATCGCCCAGCCATTTGCATATTCGGTACCGTGATTAAAAAACACGTAAATCATTGCCGGCACGATCATTCCCCCAAGCGCAGCGACGATTGGCAGCGATGCAGATTTAAACGTAGAAAGTTCGCCTTCAACGATTTCGCGTTTAATTTCCAAGCCGACGAGAAGAAAGAAAATTGCCATTAGCCCATCATTAATCCAAATGCTTATGGGATAATTCAGGTGAAATACATTGGTCCCGATCTGCGTATCCAGCAGCTGTTGAAAGTTTTCGCCGGCAGAAGAATTGGCGATCAGCAGTGATATCAAAACACAGACAATCAGAATAATGCCGGAGGATTGCGAGCTGTGGAGGAATTTTCTAAAATAAGTCGTTATTCGCATAGGATAATAATTAAAGTCGCTTGACGCGGGAAACGCCGTTGATGTTTTTTAGTTGTTTGAATGTTTCATCGAGTTGGCTGCGGCTCTTCACCTCCACATTAATGGTGCCCAGAAAAATCCCGTTATCCGATTCTATCGACATGCTTTTCATGTCCATATTCATATTGTTACTGATGACGGCTGTGATGTCGTTGATCATGCCCATTCTGTCCAGACCTTCAATCTCGATTTTAATACGGTTGCGGAAGCTTTCTTCGTTAACCCATTTCGCCGGGAGAACGCGGTAATCATACTGCGCACGCAGGTTAATAGCATTCGGGCAGTTGTCGTTATGAACTTTAATGCCTTCAGAAATCGTAATAAACCCAAAGATTTTGTCACCGGGAATCACCGTACAGCACTTGGCGAAAGAGTAGTTCATCTTTTCTTCGTCTTTGCCAAAAACAATCATATTAAGATTGGTTTCGGGTTGCTCCGTGTAGACTTCGCTTTTGTTTGATGATTTTCGGAAGCGCTGCAGAAGGTTGCTGATAATGCCTTTTCCTTCGGTATATTTTTTCACGTCGCCGATGTCCAGTTGGCCACTTTGAAATTTCAGAAACAGATCCTGTGAAGTCTTCAATCCGAAATACTTCTGCATTTTATTGATCTCTTCATCATTGAAGTTGATTTTTGCGTGGCGCATTTTGCGCTGCAGGATTTCTTTGCCTTCTTCAGAAAGCGCGTTTTTCTCTGAGTTGAGAATCGCTTTAATTTTTGATTTCGCTTTGGACGTTACCACGAAATCCAGCCAGTCTGCTTTGGGTTTTTGGTTCTGTGATGAAAGGATATCGACCTGATCGCCGTTACGCAGTTTGTAAGAAATCGGCACCAGTTTACCGTTCACTTTTGCGCCCAGACATTTCGTGCCCAGGTCGGAATGCACCGAAAATGCAAAATCCAATGCCGTAGAACCGATAGGCAAAATTTTAATTTCCCCTTTTGGCGTAAAAACAAATACTTCCTTGCTGTAAAGGTTAAGTTTAATGTTATCGAGCAGTTCCGTTGTTGTCAGTGCTTGCTGATTTTCCAGCACTTCGCGAATTTCCGTTACCCAGCGTTCGAAGTTTTTCTCGTCCGGACTTTGCCGGAAACCTTCTTTGTATTTATAATGTGCCGCCACGCCTTTTTCGGCAATATCGTCCATTCGTTCGGAACGGATTTGCACTTCAATCCATTTGTTGTCGGGTCCCAAAATCGTTAAGTGCAGACTTTCATAGCCCGTAGAGCGCGGTTGCGAAATCCAGTCGCGCATGCGGTGTGGATTGCTGTGGTAGAGATCTGTGACGATGGAATAAATTTTCCAGGCCAGAAATTTCTCGTTTTTTGCGTCAGATTTATAAATGATTCTTATGGCGTAATTGTCAAAAACCTCGTCGAAGGTGACGCCTTGTTTCAGCATCTTTCTGTAGATCGACGAAATAGCTTTTGCCCGGCCTTTAATGGAAACATTTAAACCTTCATCCACAAGTTGTTCTGAAACTTCTTTCTTAAATTCTTCAATATACATTTCCCGGCCTTCCTTCGCGGATTCCAGTTTATTGAGGATTTCCGTATAGACTTCGGGATTATTAAATTTAAGCGAAAGATCTTCCAGTTCCGATTTAATGTTATAAAGACCAAGGCGGTGTGCAAGTGGTGCGTAAATATATACTGTTTCCGAGGCAATCTTTTTCTGTTTTTCCGGCGTCATGCTTTCCAGCGTGCGCATATTGTGAAGGCGGTCGGCAATTTTTATCAGGATCACGCGGAAATCTTCAGAAAGCGTCAGCAAAAGTTTTCTGTAATTCTCGGATTGGATCGAAATATTCTGATGGTTCATCACCGAGATCTTCGTCAGTCCGTTAACGATGTCTGCAATTTTTTTTCCGAAAATTTTGTTGAGATCTTCGTAGGTGTAATCGGAATCTTCGATGACGTCATGGAGCAGGGCACAGGCGATCGAGGTGGCACCAAGCCCAATTTCGTTGGCCACGATCTTCGCCACTTCTATGGGATGATAGATGTAGGGTTCACCCGTTTTTCGGCGCTGATCCTTGTGCGCGTCGAGTGCGATATCGAACGCCTTACGTATCAATTTATTCTGTTCCTCGTCGAGGTGCCGGTAGGTATTGGTGATCAAATCCTTGTACCGCGCCAGAATTTCTTTGTTTTCCTGTTCTAAATCGTAAACCATGTATCCACTGCAATTAAGGTACGAAAATAAGAAAAAAAAGCAGAGCATCACTTACGTCTCTTCGTCAGAAGTATCGCTTTGTGGTATGTTTTTCAGTCCGAACAGTGAGCAGTTATTTGCCGAAAAGAACTTCAGAGTTCATTCCGTCGGAAGCTGGCCGGTGTGTTACGCCGGGCGCCTCTTTCACTGCAGCGCGGGCTCGCAGCGCCACAATTTTTTTTAAGTATGATAAAGATTGCGCATCGCTGAACTTGATGTTTTCAATATAATTTTGATGCACACAGTGATGCTGCTCAAAAATTTCTTTGACGAGCTGTTTTTGATTATCGTTTCGTACGCGAACGCTGACCACCAAACTTTCGTCTTGGAGAACTGTTTTATCTTTAAAAAAAGACTGCCAAAGATTGGTTTTTACTTCTTTTGTGAGCGGGTAATTGTGCACGTACAGAATATAATCTTGGTTTCCGAAACCCGAACTTTCCAGATCAGCTGCGATTTCCTGCGCTTGATTTTGGCTTTTAAATAAGCCGGTAGTGATTGTAGACATGGCTTGATATTTAAAAATACATACAAAGTTTACGCTTTTTTTATTGAAAAACCAAGTGTAAGGTAAAGTTGTTGACTATTTTGCTAATATTCGAAAATTTTGCCGCGCCAGATTTTCTTTATATTTGAAAAAAATATCGATGAGAAGTTGGTTTCTGGTGCTCGTTCTTTTTGTTAATTTTTCTGTTGCGCAGACCATTCCGCAAAAGCTCGAACGTGCCGTAGAAAATCTATCCAAATCGGCCGGCGGTCTTTCGGCCAATATATCGCTGTATGTTTCCGATGAAACCGGCAATCTGATTTATCAGCATAACGGGAATCTGGGACTGACCACCGCCTCCACCCAAAAAATATTCACTGCCGCGGCGGCGCTGGAAACTTTGGGAAAAGATTACCGCTACTCAACAACTGCTTCCTACACCGGCAAAATAAATAACGGTGTGTTGAGCGGCGATCTGGTCCTTAAGTCCAACGGAGATCCGACCCTGGGAAGTTGGCGGTATGACGGCTATAAACCAGAAGATTTCCGCAAAAAATTAATAGCTGCTTTAACGGAAATTGGAATTAAAACAATCGAAGGTGATATTGTTATCGACGACAGTTATTTTGATATTCAAACTGTGCCGGGCGGCTGGCCTTGGAATGATCTCGGAAATTATTACGGCGCAGGTGTCTGGGGTGTGAACTGGCGCGAAAATCAATTTGACCTGACGGTGACAAAAGGCATCATCAGCAAAACGAATGTACCGTTGCCGGAAGTTGCCTGGATGAATGACGTGCAGGCACGCGGAACCTCCGACCAAAGTCTTATTTTCACCGCTCCGTACTCCAGTGTCGCTTATATCAACGGGAGTTTGCCTTCAAAAAGCACCACCGTTTCCGGTGCGATGCCGAATCCGCCGATAACTTTAGCGGCAGAAGTAAAATCTTGGATAGAAGCGGAAAATATCGAGCTTCGCGGAACCACCTCAAGTTATTCATTGCAGCGAATCGCCACCGGAAAAACGCCGGTTTCTCAGCATGCAACAGTTTTTTTTTCTTATGAATCACCTGCCTTGTCACAGATCGTTTTTTGGTTTCTGCGAAAAAGTGTAAACCTTTACGGCGAAAATTTAATTAAAACAATGGCGGCAGAAAAGAAAAATGAGCCGACTTTCGACGCAGGTATTTCTTATTTAAAATCCTTTTGGCAATCCAAAGGAATCGCAGGGAACATGATTAATTTTGCCGACGGAAGCGGGCTTTCACCGCAGAATTATGTTTCTGCCAAAGCCGAAGTTCAGGCATTACTTTACAGCAAAAAACAAAGCTGGTTTCCACAGTTTGTAGAAGGTTTCCCGACTCAGGCCAATGGCATGAAAATGAAAAGCGGAACGATGAAAAATACCAAATCTTTTGCCGGTTATCACACAGCCAAAAACGGAAATGAGTACGTGTTTTCGATTATTATTAATAATTATCAGGGCAATAACAGTAGCCAGGCATTGTACGACGTGCTTAGTTTTTTGAAATAAATGATTGATGAGAAGGCAGAACATTTTTTCTAAACTGAACAACTGGATCATCTATCTGCTGCTGACTACGGCGGTGGCCGGGGTAGTGGTGGCCACCTTCGTCCTTGTCGACTATCTTCGAAAAGAGGAAATAAACCGCATCGAACTTTTCGCGGCAGCGATGAAATACCAGCAGGAAGAATTTATCGAAGATCCGACGACGCTGGATCTAATTCTGCAGATTAACGAATCCAACAACACCATTCCCGTAATTGTTACCGATAAACATCGCAAACCGCTGGGTGTCCATTTACAGAAGAACATTCCGGCCTCGATTCAAAATGATCCTAAAAAACTTAATGCGTTACTGAATCAGATGCAAAGTTCCTACGCGCCGATCGAACTGCAGATGCCTGACGGTAACCATCAATATGTGTATTACACCAATTCCACGTTGCTCAATAATCTAAGGTATATACCGTATATTCTTGGGTTGCTGATCCTCGCTTACATCTCCTTTTCCTTTTGGTTCTTGCGGACGATAAAGAAAACGGACGAAGGCTACGTTTGGGCCGGTCTGGCGAAAGAAACCGCGCACCAGATCGGCACGCCACTGTCCTCGATGATTGGCTGGATTGAAATTTTGCGCATGGAGAACGAAAACAGCGTTGGCGTACGCGAAATAGAAAATGACATCAACCGTCTGAAAACCATTTCAGAGCGTTTTTCAAAAATCGGTTCCATCCCCGAACTGAATGATCTTAATCTTAATGAAACCATCCAGCAAAATTTTGATTATTTAAAAGCCAGAATTTCGGGTAAAGTTAATTTCATGCTTTTGCTGCCTTCAGAGCAAATTTTGGTGCCGCACAACCGTATTCTGATTAGTTGGGTTTTGGAAAATATCGTGAAAAATGCGGTCGATGCAATGCGCGGTGAAGGTAGACTGCAGATCGAAGTCTACACCAAACAAAACCAGATTATCATAGATATCCGCGATAGCGGCTCCGGAATGACCGGCGCGCAGGCAAGAAATATTTTCCGTGCGGGTTATTCTACCAAGAAGCGCGGCTGGGGTCTGGGTCTGTCGCTGGCAAAAAGAGTGATTTCCGAATACCATCGCGGCGATATCCGTGTTGCAGCGACCGAACCGGGTGTCGGTTCCACGTTGCGGATTCAGTTTAAAAGCTAATTGTTTTCTGCGAGCAGGTAGTTTACATAATAATTACTGTTGAACTGCACCGGCTGGGAAGACTTCAATTCAATTTGTTTCCACTCAGAAGAAGGTACAATTGTAGCGCTGCCTTGATTGATCCGCAGTGGCAAGCGCAGGTTTTTTACCGAATTGGTGTAGCGAAATTTCAAAACAGTATTTTGCTGCACATATTCTAAAGTAGGTACCATCGTCGTGCGCAAATACTGATCAAAAATGGTTGAAAGGTCTGCTCCTGCGGCATTTGAAAGATAGTTTTCTACTTCCTTGCTGGTCGCGATTTTGTGATAAAAATCGCGGTTCATATCGCGGAGGATCTGGCGGAATTTCTGGTCATCATTGATGATCTGGCGAATCGTGTGAATCATATTAGCGCCTTTATAATACATGTCGCCGCTGCCGGATTTCGCTACGCCGTAAGGACCGATGATCGGCACGTCATTCTGAATGTTTCGGCGCAAACCGATGATGTATTTTTCTGCCGAAGCTTTGTCCATGTATTCTTCCACGAAAAGCGTCTCGCTGTAATTGGTAAATCCTTCATGAATCCACATATCAGCCTTATCCGCCGCCGTGATGCTGTTGGCAAACCATTCGTGGCCACTTTCATGTACAATGATGAAATCCCAGTTTAAGCCGACTCCGGTTCCCGATAAATCCCGGCCGAGATAGCCATTGGCAAAACCGTTGCCGTAGCCGACGCCGCTTTGGTGCTCCATGCCAAGATAGGGGGTTTCTATTAATTTATAGGAATCTTTGTAAAACGGATAAGGCCCAAACCAGTGTTCAAAAGCGGCAAGCATCGGCTTCACCTGCTGAAACTGGTTTTTTGCTTTGTCCAGATTATAATGTAATACCCAATAACTAAGGTCCAGATTTCCTTTTTCGCCCGGATAATTATCTTTAAAGTTGACATATTTTCCCACATTTGGCACAATCGAATACGCATTGATGGGATTCTTCACTTCCCAGGTAAAAACATTTTTATTACCTTTTTTCGTTTCGCTGATTAATCGGCCGTTCGCAACTCCTACCAGCTCCGGCGGCGTAATAATATTCATGATCATTCCATCATCGGGCTCGTCGCTCCACAAATCTTTGGTGGGAAGCCAAACCGATGCACCAATTCCTTCCTGTGCTACGGACATCCAGGGGTTTCCTTCTTCATCGGTCGTAAAAACCCAGCCGCCATCCCAGGGAGCATTTTTCGCCACGGTCGGATTGCCCGAAAATGCAATTGTAAAATTGTGTTTATCTCCTTTTCTGTAGTTGGCATTGGTTTCAATGAAAATAAAATCGCCGTCGCGGCGTGATGTACACAGTTTTTTATCACTACCGATAATCTGGTAATTCATTGGCTGCTGCAGATCGATCTGGAAAACAGGGTTTTTCACATCACGCGTAATCTCAAAAGTGATGCGGTTGCTGCCCGACACAGAACGGCTGCCAAAATCCGGCTCAACGCTGATTTCGTATTTTTTAACGTCCCAAAAATTACGGTATTCGGTATTGCTTCCTTTCAGACTGTCCCGTTTTGTGAAATTTTGAGCAGATAAAAGGGATGAGGTTAATAGAAATGCAGCAACGGTATATTTCATTTTCTGGTATTGTGTCACAAATATAAAATATTATTTTTCGCCGTTGTGATAGCAATCACCGGTAGTTTTGGTTGTGGTTAAATAATAGTATTTTTGAAAAAAATTTCTTTATGAAACCCAGAATCTTCGTATCGCTGTTAGCCATGTTGTTTTTCCTGTCGTGTAATAACGACAAAGAAATCCTCAACAAACTGAATGATTACAACCTTTCTATGGAAAGTACGGGATATCATTTTGGCGATCAGCTTAAGTTACCGGAAGAGGTAGTGAGAGATGCGCAGCAGGTGACCATCAGTTTTGGCGACCGCGAAACCGATCAGTTGACGGTGGATCCGAAATTTTTTGTTTTGGGTGATAACGCGGTAACATTTATCATCAGGAAAAAAAACGGGGAAGAGCTGACTCAGGATGCTACAATAAATGTGTTTGCAAAGACCCCCGAAGTCGATATCGCGTATGAAGTCGTTGCAGAATATCCGCACGATCCCACTAATTTCGTACAGGGCTTTCAGTTGGAAGGCAATACTATTTATGAAAGTGAAGGGCAATTTGGCCAGTCAAGAATACTCAAATATTCTTTAGGCAGCACCACACCGCTCGCGGAAGCAGCGCAGGCTTCAGACGTTTTTTCGGAAGGATGCACGATCGTCGGTGACAAAATTTATCAGCTGACCTGGAGAAATAAAAAAGGATTTATTTATGATAAAGGCAGCTTTAATTTAATAAAAGAATTTCCTTATCCCAATGTAATGGGCGAGGGCTGGGGCCTTACGTACGACGGCAAAACGCTCATCGCTTCCGACGGTACGAAAAACCTTTACTTTCTGGATGTTGACGATCCGTCGAAGATGATCCGGTATATTTCGGTGGCTGGAAATAAGGAAGCGTACGATCAATTAAATGAACTGGAATACCACGAAGGATTTGTCTATGCCAATGTCTGGCAGAGACCGATCATTCTTAAAATTAATCCATCCACAGGCGAAGTCGTCGGCACTTTTGATTTTACAGAAATTGCGACACGACACACCACCGATACTGATTCTGTACTGAACGGAATTGCATTTAAAGGAGAGCATATGCTCGTGACGGGTAAAAACTGGCCAAAAATCTACGAGGTTAAAATCAAATAAAACAATGCCGACCCGGTGGCCGGTAAAGAAAAATGAAAATATTCTGTTTGTTTTTGGTGTTTGTAAGTGCGGCCGGTTGCGGCCAAATTCAGAACGTGCACTTCACCGAAAAGCAGTTACAGAATATTTCCGAACTGCGTGCCGACGATTATGGAAACATCTATACGACAACGGCGGATGGGCTGCGCTTTATAAAATATAATCCCGCCGGAATCCAACAGGCGGAGCTGCGTTTCACTGTTCCCTATAAAATTCAGTCCGTACAGAATCCGCTGAACATCATGGCTTTTTCGCAGAATGCGCAGCAAATGAATTTTTATGACCGCAATCTTGCAATAACCCAAGTTTTTTCCTTCCGGGAAAAATTTGGATTTATCCAGGGAGCTTTTGCTGAAGACGCGCGTATAGTTTGGCTCGTAGACGGAAGCAGTAACAAAATACTTTTGTACGACTTCGCTGAACAGCGGATTTTGAGAGCTAATATTTTATATAAAACTGTCGATCAACTCATCGATTTCATCGTGTACGAAAAAGAGGCGTATCTTTTATTTCCGGATAAATTAATTAAAATACACCTCGTTAATGATGACTTTGCTGAATTTTCGGTCGAAGATGCGCGCAGGCTCCGACGCGAAAATGACCATATTTTTGTAATAGCGCGTAAGGACGCCAGAATACTTGAAAATCAAAGTCTGTCGAAAGTTTTTACCTGCGACGATTGTACTTTTGTGGATAAAAACTCCAGTGCTTATTTTGTAGTGCGCGCTAACAAACTTTATCTTTACCCTATTAAAAATGTCGGTAAGACCGTCGATTAATGGAAGCAGACGCTACTTTTATTTAAACCTTTTTTTTTAAAATTCACTATGCATATTGCAGTTACGGGGAACATCGGCGCCGGGAAAACGACGCTTACAACAATGCTTGCGAAACACTACGGTTGGGAAGCGCAGTTTGAAGACGTGGATCATAATCCTTATTTGGAAGATTTCTATGCCGACATGAACAAATGGAGTTTTGCTCTGCAAATTTACTTTTTGGGCAGTCGATTCCGCCAGGTAAAGGAAATCCGCGAAAGTGGTAAGAATATCGTGCAGGACCGTACCATCTACGAAGATGCCCATATTTTTGCCGAAAACTTAAATGATATGCAGCTGCTGAGCGACCGCGATTTTGGCAATTATTCTTCATTATTCGAACTGATGAAGACTTTCGTTTCTGCACCGGACCTGCTCATTTATCTGAAGTCTGATGTGCCCAATTTAGTGAAGAAAATCTACAAGCGGGGCCGCGATTACGAAGCTTCCATTTCCATTGATTATCTTTCCAAATTAAATGAGAAATACGAACGTTGGATCGAAGGTTACAGCGAGGGTAAATTACTAATCATCGAAGTGGACGATTTGGATTTCGTCGAAAAACCTGAAGATTTTGGTTTCATTCTGGAACGGATAGAAACCGAACTCCACGGTTTGTTTTAAATGTTTTGTCTTTCAGGTTAATTGTTCAGTGTTAAAAAAAATTAATGATGATTAAAGTTTTGCATAATAATTCCTGTTCCAAGTCTCGTGTTATTCTGGAATACTTGGACGAGAACGGCGTCGCTTTTGAGGTTATTGATTTTATCTCTAACCCGTTAACCGAGGAAGAATTGCGCGCACTCCTGAAAAAGCTGAACATGCCGGCCGCCGACCTTATTCGAAGGTCAGATGCTTTGTTTAAAGAATTAAATTTAACGGAACCGCTGGATGAGGCCAAAAGCATTGAAATTCTTCTGGCTCATCCGTCGCTTTTACATCGTCCAATAATAGTGCAGGGCCAGATCGCAATGGTCGCAAGGCCCGTCGAAGTGGCGCAGCTTTTTATCGAAAAATAAAGACGTTAATTCAGATTTTCGAGCGTGTCTTCAAGCGTATTATACTTAAACTCAAATCCGTTTTCAATTATTTTTGCATTGTCAATACGAGAGCCTTTAAGTAAAATATCGCTCATTTCCCCGAAAATAATTTTAAACAGAAACGAAGGCACGGCAATGGGAAGAAAAAATTTACGCCGCGAGTGCGCCAGTTTTTTCATGAATAATCTGTTGCGCACGGGCTCATCAGCAACCGCATTGAAAGCACCGTGCAGCGATGTGTTCTCTACCGCAAATGCGTACATATTTACCATGTCTGCAATGTGAATCCAGCTCATCCACTGTTTGCCGATTCCAATCGGTGAGGCGAGATGATAATCAGCGAGTTTAGCCAGTGGTTCGAGCGCGCCGCCGTTTTTGGCGAGTACCAAGCCTGTTCGCAGAATAGTGATCCGCTCAGCAACATCCTCAAATTGCAGCGCCGCACTTTCCCATTTTTGACATAAATCCGCTAAAAAATCATGTTTTATGATGCCGTCATCTTCTTTTAAAATGCGAGCAGAGGTAAAAGTTCCATAATAATTGATTCCCGCAGCAGAAACAAAACTCTTCAGTTCAACTTTATGTTTCAGGCAATATTCATGAAGCAGATTAGCACTGTCGATGCGGCTGCTGTACAGTTCACGCCGGTATTTTTCGGTCCAGCGTTTGCTGACGCTCGCTCCTGCCAAATGGATGATACAGTCCAGATTTTTGAAGGCCGCATCATCGATTGTACGGTCCGCCACGTTCCAGTAAAATTCGTTTTCTTTTCGTTTTTCACTGCGTGTTAAGATCCGGACCTCATGGCCTTGCCGGCATAGTTTCTGCGTCAGCGGTCGTCCGATCAATCCGGTTCCGCCGGTAATTAAAATAACCATCAATTATAGCATCAGAACGCCTTCCACCTTACCGACACACTTATAAATCTCGATCACCTGGTCAGCGTCCAAAACAAAAGCGTTGATATTTATGGCGGTGTATTTGCAATTTTTGCTGTCGCGTGTTGATAGGGTGAATTTAATGCCGTCAAACACACGAAATATTTCAGTGTTTTTCGCGTCGCTGTTCGTTACGATAAACTTAAATAAATAATCCTCCGGGAAATCGTGCGTGTCTTCGAGTTTTTCTTTTAAGGACCGGTAGAAATCTTCGGGGTTTGTATTGGGATCGTTGCCAATAATATTAATCATAATCGTTTGTTTAATTTTAATCTGTTATCTCGCAGTTCTCAGTGAATTCATCAGCGTTGCCTGGTTTTCTTTTTCATGACTTTCGATAATATTAAAAAGTCCGTTCACCATCTGCTGTGCCGCAAATTTACTAATTCCGCTGGTTGCCACGTTTGTTCCGCTTTGGTTTCCCAAAATGCTGCCCAGCATATTACTGCTGGAAAGTGCAGAATTCAGTGTCTGTACGAGACCGAATTCATTGAGTTTAGCATCGACTTTCGGCGCTATTGCCGCCATTAGTTGGTCCGCGGTTTTTTCACGTAAAATTTGCGTCGCCGCACCGCTGCCGCCCTGCACAATTCTGGTGGCATCCTGCGGTGTGAGCGAGTTTACGGCATTTACCAGAATAGGTTCAGCGGTTTGAACGGTAAAAGCAGCTGCTTCTGCAATATATTGCTTTTCTTTTTGAACGAGATTACTGAGGCCGACACGCTCCAGGGTATTATTCAGATCACGCAGCTGCGAAGGTAATGCCGCGTCGATTAGCCTGTTGGATAAAAAGCTGTTTTTGTCACTGAAAATGTTCAGACCTTTTGTTATTCCGCCGAGCAGTATCTGCTTGAGTACAGCGATGCCGACAGAAGAAGTTGCGATGGCGAGGCAAGAAGTCGTGGTGGTAGAGACCGTGGTTACTGCCATTGCAGCAACCAAAATTGTATTTATTTTCATAATTCCGATTTATTGTATCGGTTGCTCAAAATCTGCGCCAAGTAGAAAGTGATCCATCAAGTGTATAGCATTGTAAATCAATGTTACTTTTTCTGTCATTATAATTAAACAGGGACGGTCACAGAAATAGTTGTAATAATTTGTCGTCTTGGAGCATTAATTGCTACGTTAAACGGAAAACAATTCAACCTCAAACGCTTCAAAATTATATAAATAAAATTCTACGTTTCTTAGCGTGCGCATTGCCCTTTTTTAGGGCGCTGATGCCATCGACAGAAGCAGTAACGGACTTCGTTAAAATTAATCAAACAGGTTTTTTTTGTCGGGTTATTATTGTTAATTTTGAGCAGTAAAAAAAACGTTTATAATGAGAGACAAATTCATTAGATGGGGACTGGTTGTTCTGGTGATTATTTGGGCGATTTCAATTATTATAAAAGCCCATTACTGGATTCCAATTCTGCTGACCTGTATTTATTTGCTGGGCTTGTACAACAGTTATCAGACCAAGCATGCAATTTTGCGGAACTTCCCTGTCTTGGGTTATTTCCGATATTTCTTCGAAGGTATTTCGCCGGAAATGCAACAGTATTTTATCGAGCGCGAAACCGATGGGAAACCGTTTCCCCGTAATCAGCGCTCGGCTGCTTACCGTCGTTCAAAAAACCTCAGCGACACCGTGCCTTTCGGTACACAGCTGGAGATTAATAACCGGAAGTATGAAGGTATTAAGCATTCCATCTACGCCAAATCGCCGGCGGAAGAACTTCCGACCGTTTTGGTGGGAGGCATCGATTGTAAACAAAAATACCGCGCTTCTTTGTTTAATATTTCAGCCATGAGTTTCGGTTCACTCAGCGACCGGGCGCAGATCGCTCTCAACCGTGGAGCAAAAAAAGGTGGTTTTTATCACAATACAGGTGAAGGGGGCATTTCTCCGTATCATCTGGAAGGTGGCGACCTCTGCTGGCAGATTGGCACCGGGTATTTCGGATGCCGCGACGACCACGGGAATTTTTCACCGGAAATATTTAAGAAAAATGTTTCATTGCCAAGCGTGAAGATGATTGAGATAAAACTGTCACAAGGTGCAAAACCAGGTCACGGCGGTGTTCTTCCAGGTTCGAAGAATACTGCAGAAATCGCAGCGATTCGTCACGTACAGCCGGGTATGACGATTATTTCGCCGCCATCGCACAGTGCTTTTTCCGATGCTGCTGGACTTTTACATTTCGTAAAACATTTGCGTGATCTTTCTGATGGCAAACCTGTCGGTTTCAAATTATGTATTGGAGATACCAAAGAGTTCGAAGATATTTGTGCACAAATGAATGTGCTGAAAATCTATCCCGATTTTATTACGATTGACGGAGCAGAAGGAGGCACCGGTGCCGCACCGCCGGAATTTTCTGATGGTGTAGGAATGCCGCTGGAGCCTGCTTTGATATTTGTAAACAGAACGTTGATGAACTTCAACCTCAGAGACAAGTTGAAAGTTGTAGCAAGCGGTAAAGTACTTACTTCACTCGATATCCTGCGTGCCTTGGCAATGGGAGCGGATATGTGTAATAACGCACGCGGATTTATGTTTGCGCTGGGTTGTATTCAGGCATTGCGTTGTAATACCAATACTTGTCCGACAGGCGTTGCAACACAAGACAAAATGTTGATTAAAGGTTTGGATGTTACCGATAAAAGTGAGCGCGTTTACCACTTCCATAAAAACACACTGCGAACCTGTAATGAATTAATTGCTGCTGCTGGCCGCACCAATTATGAGGATGTAGACGCAAGTATGTTCATGCGAGGCGATGAGTTTGAACATCTGGCTGATTATTACTTCCCGGATATTTTAGGGAACGTGAAAACGCCTGCAACACGTTATTAAAATATAATTTAAAAATAGAAATTCCGGAATGCGTAAAGCTTTTCGGAATTTTTTTTTTACTTAAAGGTATTTCTTGTTCTAAAAACATCGATGATGTACCTGTCACATTAGATTTATAATTCAAAGAAAGGAATTAAATAAAACGTTAAGTCTCTCTTGATTGGTGGTTTTTTAAAGTAAGAGATCTATATTTAAATTTAAGAAGTAGCCTTAAATCGTTCTTCTGACTGGCTCTTTGAGTCTGTTTAGAACATAAAAAAGCCCAATATCAAAAATGATATCGGGCAATCTATTATTAAGAGCGAATCTTAAGCTTCTTCTTCGGTTGTAGAAGTTTCCGCTTCTGTTTTAGCTTTAGCAGGAGCCGGCGCTTTCGGTGCCACTTCTACCGGTGCATCAGATACGATATCAAATTCGTAAGTATGCTCTACATTTCTGTGAAGTCTGATCAAAGCCTCGAATTTACCGGTTCTTTTGATGTTGTTCCCAGGAATTTTGATGTATTTTTTATCAACTTCTACGCCTGCTTTTGCAAGTTCTTCTGCAAGGTTTGCATTGTTGATAGACCCGAAGAGCTTATCACCAGATCCTACTTTCGTAGCGATTGTGATGTTCGTTTTCTTCAGCTTGTCAACGATTGCGTTAGCTTCAGCTATTCTTGCAGCTTCTTCCTCTTTGCGCGCTTCCAGGGTTTCCTCCAGGCTTGCTTTGTTTTTCGGAGTCGCAAGTACTGCTACACCTTTTGGCAATAAAAAGTTTCTGGCGTAACCAGGTTTTACACTTACCGTATCAAACTCAAGTCCTAAGTTTTCGACGTCTTTTTTTAGAATGATGTCCATTGTTGTTGTCCTTTTTTATTTAGAAGTTAGATTTCAGAGGTTAGAAGTCAGCGCACCAACGACCAACATCCAATAACCAACAACCAATGATTAATGTTATTTTAATAAGTCAGCTACGTAAGGCAACATTGCCAAATGTCTTGCTCTCTTAATTGCTGCAGATACTTTTCTTTGGTATTTCAAAGAAGTTCCGGTGTATCTTCTTGGAAGAATCTTACCTTGCTCGTTAACGAACTGAAGAAGGAAATCCGGATCTTTATAATCTACGTGCTTGATTCCGTATTTTTTGAATCGGTCGTATTTTTTATCAGATTTCGTGTTGATATCTACGGGAGTAAGAAATCTTACTTCAGATTCACCACCTGCAGAGGCTTGTTTAGCCATATCATCTATCGCCATGTCTTTGTTTTTTTGTTGGGGTTAAAATTAAGCTTTTGCCGCTTTTGCCTTGGTTCTTCTCGTGATCGCATAGTCGATGGCATGCTTGTCGAGTTTTGTAGTCAGGTAGCGGATCACGCGTTCATCACGCTTGTAAGCAAGTTCCAGGTCAGCAACCACAGTTCCTTCACCTTTGAATTCGATCAGCGTGTAGAATCCGTTCTTTTTCAGTTGGATTGGATACGCCAGCTTTTTCAGTCCCCAGTTTTCTTTGGCAACGATTTCGCAATTGTTTGCTTTGAGCAGATCCTCAAATTTTTTCACTGCTTCCTCCACCTGAGCGTCAGATAGAACGGGAGTTAAAATGAAAACAGTTTCGTAATTGTTCATAATGTTAATTAAAATTGTTAATTATTTCGAGGTGCAAAAATATAACTTCTTTTTGCAACCTGCAAGATTATGAAGTAATTATAAGCGATTTGCGTACAAATTCCGGCGGAGAGCCTGCGAAGTACAAAATGCCCATTCTTCTAGCCCCGGTTGCAGCGGCATCCCCCGACGCGTCGGGGATACAGCGGAAAACGGGTTGGGGCCTGCGGAGAAGAAAAAATCTTCCTTGCTCCTTATTTTCGCCTCAAATCTTTCAAATAGCCTTTCTTCAGCGCGTCATACAAAGAATGTCTGCTCACCAGAAGCGAAAAGAGTGATGACGTAAGAGCGGCCAGCATAAGGTAAAAAATAAGGCTGTGGCGGTCGGTCATCTCCAGCACGATGATGGAAGAGGTGAAGGGCGCGCGCGTGATTCCTGTGAGGAAAGCGACCATCCCGGTTAAAATGACCACATTCGTTTCGTCGGGTGTTAAGCTGATCCATCCCGCGATAACGGCACCAATACTGGCTCCGGCTGATAAAGCCGGTGCGAAAATACCACCTGCGCCGCCAGATGTAAATGAAAGCGCCGGACCCAGCATTCGGAAAATCGGCATGTACCATTCTTCATGTTTATTTTCGCTGAAAAGTACGCGCTGCATGATCCCTTTTCCGGAACCTAAAATTTCTTCGTTCACAAAATACGCAAGTGATGCGATGACCAGCGCAGACAAAATCAGGAAAATAATATTTGACCGGTCAGATTTCAGTCTTCTTTTCCAGTTGTTTACGCCCAACATCAGGCGCGAAAGCTGGCTGGCAAAGATCCCGGATATTCCGGAAACAAAAATAACAGGGAAAACGATGAAAATCCCAATGTTACTCGTTTTCGGATATCCTAAATAAAGATAGGAGCCGGCAAAAGTCTGTGCGGTGAGGCCCGCGATAATCACCGCCGTAAAAAGCGCTGTCTTAAAGTAATTGATGTGTGTTTTCGAAAGTTCCTCAACCGCGAACACAATCCCACCGAGCGGCGTATTGAATGCTGCAGATAAACCTGCGGCAGCGCCGGTCATAATCATGTTTTTCTTTGAAATTTTTGGCCACCAGTCGGGCAGAATTTCGTTTACCTTCCGGAAAACGGAACCCGCAATCTGTATCGTTGGTCCCTCGCGACCAACGGCGCCACCGCCAATGACGAGAATAACAGAGGACAAAACTTTCAGAAACAATATTTTGAGGCTCAGAAGCCGCGTGATTTTGCGATGCTCTTTTGGGTTTGCAAGTTCCACCGCGGCCATCACTTGTGGAATCCCGCTTCCCTTAGCGTAGGGTGCAAAACGGTTAACGAGTAACCATGAAAGTACAAAAGCCGCGGGTGCAACGAAAAAGATAAGCCAGCTTTTCCAGGACATCATCAGGTGCATCAGGGTTTCGCCCCACTGGAAGATTTTTGCGTAAACAACTGCGAAAATCCCCGTAATGACGGAACCTACCCAGAACGGGATCGCCTGCAGGAGATTATGTTTTAAATTTTCATTATGAATATTATCGAATGAATTTTTTAATTTTATTCGTATAACCTCGATTATTTTCCGCATTCTGCAAAATTATTATTTTTAAAATTTATTTTTCCGTGCAGACACCAATAATTTTTGGTTTTGTAATCGTAAAATTTAATTTGTCAGGATAAAACACACGAAAAGAAATAAAAAAGTCTGCAAACTTTTTGAGTTGCAGACTTTTGATATTCAGATAGCTTTAATTTTTTTGCAGTTTTGTCTTTAAATTTTTCAGCATGTCTTTCGACATTTCCGTAATGCCGTAATCATAGCTTAATCCCCAATCTTTTTTAGCGACCGAATCGTCGATTGAAGAAGGCCAGGAATCTGCGATCTGCTGGCGGAAATCGGGCTCGTAAGCAATTTTAAAATCAGGCATTTCTTTTTGAATCTCAGCGGCCAGTTCGGCCGGCGTAAACGAAAGCCCACCCAGATTATAAGAACTGTGTACGGTAAGGGATTCTTTTGGTGCAGACATGAGTTGCAATGTAGCTTTTATTGCATCATTCATATAAAGCATTGGCATCGCGGTATCTTCGGAAATAAAACTGGTGTACGCTCCATTTTCCACCGCTTCATAGAAAATCTCCACCGCGTAATCTGTTGTGCCGCCACCTGCCGGTGTTTTCCAAGAGATCAAACCCGGGTAACGGATGCTGCGTACATCCACGCCGAACTTATCATAATAATATTCACACCATTTTTCGCCTGCCATCTTAGAAATTCCATATACGGTAGTAGGATTCAGCACAACATCCTGGCCGACATCATTTTTCGGCAGACCTTTTCCAAAAACAGCGATAGAACTGGGCCAAAATATCTTTTGGATCAGTCCTTCTTTTGCCATTTCGCAGAAGTGGAGAAGAGGCTCCAGATTAAGCTTCCAGGCGAAGAGCGGCTGTTTTTCCGATGTTCCTGAAAGCAGAGACGCCAAGTGATAAACAGTCGTGATGCCGTAATCCTTTATTACCTGGCGCACGAGCTGTGTGTTAGTAACGTCCATACGTTCATAGTAACCTGCCGTGGTAAGTTCTTTTTGCCAGCGGTCGAGGCCGGAAGCGACAACATTTTCGGCGCCGTGTATTTCCACCAGCCGATTGGTGAGTTCTGTGCCGATTTGTCCCAGCGCACCTGTGATAAGAATCTTTTCCGTCTGCAGTTCCATGTAGTATTTTTTGATTTTCACAAATTTAGAAAATTAGCGCATCAAAAGAAATTTCCGCTGTCATTTTATTTTTTTTAATTGGATGTTCACCTATGGTTTGAATCAATTATTCAAAAAAATACTTTTGTGCGGATCGCCCTCATTTTTAATTTTTTACTTTTGGTAAAATTATCATCATGAAAAAAATTCTCTTTTTGCTCATTGTTGGTCTGCAGCTGACACATGCTCAGTTTACGGACATCAAAATCAATAAAGAAATCCATGTTAAAAATTCCGGGCTGGTCGTTTCTGCGCATCCGTTAGCCAGCGAAGCCGGTGCTCAGGTCTTGAGGCTTGGCGGCAATGCCTATGACGCGGCAATAACTACGCAACTTGCTTTGGCCGTAGTTTACCCACAAGCGGGCAATTTGGGCGGCGGCGGATTTCTGGTAGGTGTGAAGAATACCGGCGCGCAGTTTACCATTGATTTCCGGGAGACCGCGCCAGCAAAGGCCGATCGTGACCTTTATTTGGACAAGAACGGTCGTGCTAACACCGATTTATCTCAAAATGGGCGGCTGGCTGTGGGCGTTCCGGGGACGGTCGCAGGTTTGTTTGCCACACTGAAACATGCAAAACTTCCAATGAGTACGTTGATCCAGCCTGCAGTCGACTTAGCAGAACAGGGTTTTGCCATCACTCAGCGCGAGGCAGATTTATTGAACAGCCATCGTCCGCTTTTTAATGCGCATAATAAAGCCGTTTCCGTTTTTCAGACAAAAGCCAGTTGGAAAGAGGGCGATCTTCTTGTTCAATATGAATTGGCGAATACTTTAAAGAGAATTCAGGCACAGGGAGCAAAAGGTTTTTACGAGGGAGAAACTGCGCAGCTGATCGTGAAAGAAATGCAGCGCGGCAACGGAATTATCACCGCTAAAGATCTAAAAGAATACAGGGTTGTAGAGCGAAAACCGCTGACTTTTAATTATAAAGGAAATGAAATCGTAACCATGCCGCTACCATCAAGTGGCGGAATTCTTCTGGCGCAGATGCTCACCATGAGCGGTTATGAAAACATCTCGAAATACACGCATAATTCTGCTGAAGCAGTACAGATTATGGTAGAGGCAGAACGCCGCGCCTTTGCAGACCGTGCAGAATACATGGGCGATCCTGCTTTTATTGCCGATAAAACGGAAATGCTGATATCCGAAAAATACCTGCGAAACCGCTGGAAAGATTACCGTGCGACGCAGGCGACGCCGAGCAGCACCGTCGGAACCATCATCGCCCAACCCGCCGAATCTACGGAAACTACACATCTTTCCATTGTTGATAAAGACGGCAATGCCGTAGCAGTGACTACGACGCTGAACGGTTTGTACGGAAGCAAAGTGGTAGTTGCGGGTGCCGGATTTCTACTGAACAACGAAATGGATGACTTTTCGGTGAAACCCGGCGTGCCCAACATGTTTGGCGCTGTAGGTCGGGAAGCAAACGCTATCGCGCCGGGGAAAAGAATGCTGAGTTCCATGACGCCTACAATTGTAATGAAAAACAGGAAACCTTTTATAATTGTAGGGACGCCTGGAGGAACAACCATTCCGACCTCTGTTTATCAGTCCATTATTAATTTGATTGATTTTAAGATGTCGCCGAATCAAACGGTGAATGCGCCGAAGTTTCACCATCAGTGGTTGCCGGAATCTGTCTTGGTTGAAAATAATTTTCCCACCGAAACTCTTGATGTTTTAAAGAAAA
Source organism: Flavobacteriales bacterium UBA6693 (assembly GCA_002454815.1). Classification (GTDB taxonomy): domain Bacteria; phylum Bacteroidota; class Bacteroidia; order Flavobacteriales; family Weeksellaceae; genus Kaistella. The sequence continues at coordinate 65,926 of DKJL01000013.1, read as the reverse complement.
AAGGCTACACTTTTGAAAAAACAGGACAAATCGGTAGAACAGAACTGATCGTAATTGACGACAACGGCTACCGTGTGGCTGTTGCCGACGGCCGTGGTGATGACAGTGTTGCCACGGAATAATTATTTGCCGGCTAATTTACGCAACATCCCATTGAAAATCAGTCCGTGAAAAGGCAAGACTGAATACCAGTAAAGCCGCCCCGAAAGCCCCAGCGGCCGGAAGGTGGCTTCCTGGTGAAGGACGCCGTTTTTGATGTGAAATTCCAGCCAAGCCTCGCCGGGAACTTTCATTTCCGCAAATAAAAGCAGCCTTTTTTCCTCTCTGTTTGCATAGAGTACGCGCCAGAAGTCCACAGAATCACCGGCTTCTAGATTAGCGTCATTCCGGCGTCCACGCCGCAAGCCAACGCCGCCGAATAATTTGTCCAAGAAGCCCCGGATGCGCCACAGGAAATCTGCATAATACCAGCCGGTCTTTCCGCCGATGCTGAAAATTCTCTGAACGGCCGCCTCTTCACTGTCGACCTTCATTTCGCGGATGTCTTTAAAACAGCCTTCTTCGGGAACTTCCAGATATTGCCATACATTTCTGCGGTGAAACTGATTGCTGAACGAATCGTACCAACTGGAGGAAACATCGTTTTGTTTAATTTTATCGAACGCCATCAGGATAGCCTCCCTATACGAAAATACTTCGATCCCAAGTTTCTCCGCCAGATGATTCGATTTGGCGACGACGTCAATTTTCATGCTGTCAACCAGGTTTTTTGCGAGAGAATAACTGGTAGACGTTACAAAATAAAGCCAGTAGGACGAGAGCCGCGGCGTCATGATTGGCATCGTGATGATGGTTCTTTTCAGACCGCGAATTTCGGCATATTGCAGAAGCATTTCCTTGTAACTGAGAATATCAGTGCCCGCGATATCGTAGTTTTTATTATAAGTGTCCGTCAAACCGAGAACGCCGACCAGAAACTGCATCACATTACGTATGGCGATAGGCTGGCATTTCGTATTGAGCCATTTGGGCGTGAGCATTACTGGAAGTTTTTCGACGATATCCCTAATAATTTCGAAAGAAGCACTGCCGGAACCCACGATGATTCCTGCTCTAAGGCTTGTTAATGCGTATTTTTTACTTTGCAGCGCGACTTCCACATTGTTGCGCGACTGCAGATGTTTGGAGAGTTTTTTTTCGTTCACAATGCCGGTCAGGAAAATAACCTGCTGTACATCTGTTTTCTCCAGTGCCGTGCGGAAATTTACGGCAGATGATTTTTCTTTAATTTCAAAATCGCCTTCGGACGAAGACATGGAATGAATGAGATAGTACGCCGCATCGATATCCTTGGGCAGATTGTTTAATGTTTCAGGTTGCAGGAAGTCATTCTCAATTACTTCCAATTGTGCGGCCCGATCTTTATACAGCTGAGTACTAAAACGTTTTCGGTCTCGCACAGAACAGACCACGTGATGACCTTCTTCCAAAAGCTGGATCAACAATCGCTTGCCAATATATCCCGTGGCGCCGGTCAACAGTATTTTCATGACCTCAGTAATTCTTTCAAAATGTTATAACGCCCGGTAAAAATGGAACGCACTTTTGCTTTTACAAAACTTCCGGCAATGAGGTCACCGAAGAAACCCAGCGGCAATTTGAAATTAACAATATCGGTCATCAACACCTGGCCGGCAGAAGTTTCTGCGAAATGGTGCTCATGATGCCACATAGCGTAGGGCCCGAACCGCTGTTCATCGACGAAAAATTTTTGTTCTTCCAAATGCGTGATTTCCGTCACCCAATTCGATTTGATCAAGGGAAAAACGCCGATTTTGTAAGTGATGATCTGGCCGCGATAGGTACGGTTGGGCGGATCATTCGTAATGTGAAAATCCATTTCTTTTGGCGTAATACGGTCCAGATTGGTGGGCAGCGTAAAAAACTCCCACGCTTCAGATAATGTCATTGGCAAGAGCTGTTCGGAGGTTAAGGTATAGATGCCGGACTGCTTAGTGATTTGGATTTTCATGCTGGAAAATAGCTTGCTCAGGATTTAGTTTAAAATAGAAACGAATTAACATTCCGATACGATTACTTTTAATTAAATGTGATGAGGATCTAGCGAGAAAAGCATCACTGGATGTAAAACTTTTGGCGCTCTTTATCTTTTTGTTTGATATAATCGTGCCTCCCGGAAATAATGCAGCGGTACGTAGAGCATGCCAAAACATTCACCGTCTTCTTTTCCCAGATGCTTATGGTGCATTTTGTGTGCTTTCCGAAGACCGCGAAAATACCAGTTGTTGGTTTTGTCGAACCATTTAAAACGCCGGTGGATCAGCACATCGTGCACTAAAAAATACATAATTCCATAAATCAGAATGCCCAGGCCCACAAAGAACATCCAATTGACCCCTCCCCGAGAACCGAAATAAAATAACAAAATGCTGGGAATTGCAAATACAATAAAAAACGCGTCATTTTTTTCAAAAACATGAGGGTAGCCGGGCTGATGGTGGTCTTCGTGCAGGTACCAGCCCAAACCGTGCATAATATATTTATGCGTGAGCCAGGTAATACCTTCCATGGCCAGCACGACAGCAATTGTTAATAAAATATACCCTGCGGTCTCCATCATTTCAGTTTTAAATAGTGTTTGGTATAAGTCCGAAGTTCTTCGTCTTTTGCATTCTTATAGTGATTTTTTAGAAACTCGCGGTCTTCGCGGACGTTCTGATTGTAGCCCAGAATTTTTGGGGTGTGTTCCTGTGCCATCAGCCGCATCAGACGTAATTCTATATTTGTAGGATCTGCTTTTACGGCGCCTTCCAGCAAATGCTTCCCTTCATTAAAAAGACTGATTTTGCGAATAGGATTAAATGAATGTTTTGCCAGAAAAAATTTTCCGACCGCGATGAAGCCGGCGTAGATCGGTTGGTCAGTCTCTTTGTAAGCTGCCGATGATTTCTCAATCAGCATTTTTGCGGCCTGCTCAGATTTATCGCCCTTTTGCACCAGGGTTCTGTACTCTTTTATGTTTTGTCCGTATAATACACTGCCCACAACCGTCAGCAGCGCGAAACCAAATTTTTTCATCACAGCAAATTAAGATTTTTATTTAGAATCATTTCACCAAATAAATACATTTTGCGTGCATTGCTCACACGGATGCGTTTCGTCATCAAAAGCTCCGGCCGAGTTCTTCTGATTTTAGTAAAAAGATTATAATAATACTTGTACGCCATATAAACCGCCAGTTTACACGACATCGGAAGCATCGTAATGCCAATTTTTGCGTGCGCGAAATCCCGCGCGATATCTTCTTCAATTTTTTCTTTGTCCGCAGCAGAAAAATTACGGAAGTCTACATTAGGAAAATACGTCCGGTCCAGATCATTAAAATCTGCGCTGATGTCCCGGAGAAAATTTATTTTTTGGAAGGCCGCACCAAGACTTTGCGCAAATGGTTTCAAACGTTCGTATTCTACATCGTCGCCGTCGACGAAAACTTTAAGACACATTAAACCCACTACTTCAGCGGAACCATAAATATAATCGATGTATTTTTCGTCATTCAGATCTTTGATCTGTCCCAGATCCATGCGCATGGAACGAAGAAAAGAATCCACCAAATGCTGCGGAACATTTTTCTCGCGCTGCGTGGTGCAGAATGACTGCAAAATAGGGTTTAATGAAATCCCGTTTTCCATCGAACGCGCATAACTTTCCTCAAATTCAGTGAGCAGTTTTGCTTTATCAAAATCGTGAAAGGTATCCACAATTTCGTCTGCCAACCGTACAAAACCGTAAATATTATAAATATGCTGGCGGATTTCCGGCTGAAAAAGGGTAGAAGCTCGCGAAAACGACGTGCTGTATTTTTCCGTCACCATCCGGGAAGAAAGGTTGCAAACTGATTTAAAAAGGTCTAAATTATTCATGGTCACAAATTCTGGTCGTTAGTTTCGGAGGATATAATCGGTTACTACTTTGCCCGAAATCAGTGCGGGTGGCACTCCCGGGCCCGGCACGGTAAGCTGTCCGGTGTAGAAAAGGTTTTCAATTTGTTTATTGTCGATACGCGGCCGCAGCACAGAAGTCTGCAACAAGGTGTTTGCCAATCCATACGCGTTGCCGCGGCAGGAATGGTAACGTTCTTTAAAATCCTGAACACCAAAACTTTTTTTAAACCGTACGGACGGGCGAAGATCAACGCCGGTATTCTGCTGTATTCGGTCCATAATCAAATTAAAATATCGATCGTGGATTTCCTGGTTATCCTCCAAATCCACCGCCACCGGAATCAGGAAAAAACCTACTTCGCCGCCCGAAGGTGCCAATTCCTGGTCGGTTTTTGACGAAAAATTAGCATAGAACAACGGCTTGGACGGAAGTTTCGGGTCATCATAAATTTCTTCCGCGTGCATGGCGAAATCAGTGTCGAAAAAGAGGTTATGATGCTGCAGCTCAGGCACCTTACGATCAAAACCAACGTAATATAAGAAGGAGGAAGGCGCGAAAGTCTTTTTTTGCCAAAATCCGTCGTTGTAATTGCGGAAAGAAGTTGGAAGCAGCGTCTCGGTATGCGCATAATCAGCGCCGGAAATTAAAACATCGGGATGCCAGACCCCTACATTGCTATGCACTGCTGCAACTTTCCCGTCTCTTACGTCAATTTTGGTAACTTCCTGATTGAGGTGAAATCGTACGCCCAATTCCTTTGCGAGTGTTGCGATCCCACGTGCCACCGCATTAAAACCGCCTTTCGGGTACCAGGTACCAAGTCCAAAATCAGCATGATTCATAAAATTATAAAACGCCGGCGTATTTTGAGGTTTTGCCCCTAAAAACAAAACTGGAAATTCCAGAATACTTTGCAGTTTCGGATCTTTAATATTACGCCGTACCGTCTGAGAAATATTCTGTATAAATAAATGCAGCCGCACAGCAGTTTGAGTACTGATCAGTTCCAGCAGCGATTTTCCGGGCTTGTAAACAATATCCTGCATGGCAATTTCATAATTGCGCCGCGCATCGTGCATGAATTTTTTTAAATGTACACCGCTGCCAGGTTCAACCTCTTCGAATTTTGCTATGATTTTTTCAGGATCGTCGGAAATATCGATAAAATCATTTTTGCCAAAATAGACGCGGTAGCCCGGTGACAACTTTACCAGATGATAATAGTCGGAAACTTTTCGTCCAAAGTCAGCGAAGAAACGCTCGAAAACATCGGGCATCCAATACCAGCTGGGGCCCATATCAAATTGGTAACCTTCAATTTCCAGCAAAGACGCACGGCCGCCGATCTGCTCGTTCTTTTCTAAAACATCTACAGACCAACCCGCTTGCGCCATATAACAGGCAGACGCAAGTGCGGAAAAACCGGAACCAATAATGACTGTACTTTTCATTTCTTTCGCTAATGGAACAAAACTATACTTTTATTTTTAAAACAGAAAATATTTTTACTAAATTTGTTGTATTAATATTTAATGAAGTTATGGAAAATATAAAACTCTCACAGGAACGATTGCTGGAATTATACTCCGAGTTTGTGCTGAGAAATAACCGGCCGCCTGTGAATGTGTACGTTTTTTGCGAAGAACACGGTTTTGCAGAAAACGAATTTTATCAGTATTACGCAGGTTTTGAAGAACTTGAAGCAGACTATTTACGATTTTTCTTGGAACGGTCGGTCGCTCTGATCACGGCTGACGAGACCTATGCAATAGCGCAGCCAAAGGTGAAGCTGCTCTCATTTTATTACACTTTTATAGAGCAACTTACACTCAACCGAAGTCTGGTACTGTACCTTCTGGGCGGGCGCGGGCTGGAACTTTCCGGCGTCAGAAAGCTATGGTCGCTGAGACGCGATTTCATTCAATTCACCAAAACGCTTCATCACGAACCGATGGTGAACTCAGAAAATAATGCTTCAATGCGACGTGCGAGGCAGATGAAAAACGGTGCTATGGACGAGTTGTACTGGAATCATTTTGTAAGTGTGATTAAATTCTGGCAGAGCGATAAAAGCCGGAATTTTGAGAAAACAGATATTTATATCGAAAAATCCGTTGACACGGCTTACGAAGTCCTCAACCAAACGCCCGTGAAAAAAATCGTCGATTTGGCGAAGTTTATTTTTAATGATAAAATCCGTCCGAATTCATGAAAACTTTAAATAAAATTCCGACCGGCAAGATAGAGCGCGCCAGCAAACTGCTTTCTACCGGCGCAAAAGTCGGGGTGAATTATCTCAAATATTACGGCACAAAAATTACCGGCTCCGATGAAGAAGCCAGAAATACGCTGGATCGCGACAATGCCGCCGACATCTACGACAGCTTGAAAGAAATGAAAGGTTCCGCGCTGAAAGTAGCACAAATGCTGAGCATGGAAAAAAACATCCTGCCTGCCGCTTATGTAGAGCAGTTTTCGCTCGCGCAGTTTCAGGTACCGCCGTTGTCTGCACCGCTTGTTAGTAAAATTTTTCGGAATGAATTCGGTAAAAACCCAAAGGAGCTTTTTGATACTTTCGAAAGTGAAGCCACCCGCGCAGCAAGTATCGGCCAGGTTCACAAAGCGACCAAAGACGGTCGCGAACTGGCGGTTAAAATTCAATATCCAGGGGTATCCGACAGTATTTCATCCGATTTGGCAATGGTAAAACCGATCGCGATGCGAATGTTTAAATTAAATGGAAAAGACTCGGATCCGTATTTTAAGGAAGTCGAACAAAAATTGCTGGAAGAAACTGATTATGAACTGGAATTGGCGCAAAGCAGAGAAATCCGCGAGCGCTGCCGCAACTTACCAAATCTGCAATTTCCCAATTATTATCCGGAATATTCGAGCGCGAGAATCATCACAATGGACTGGATGCACGGAAAGCATCTTTCTGAATTTTGTGCTGAGAACAAAGATGAGCGCACGGCAAACAAAGTAGGGCAGGCACTCTGGGATTTTTATATGTTTCAAATCCATGAATTGCGTAAAGTGCACGCCGACCCGCACCCTGGTAATTTCCTGGTTTCTCCGGATGAGCAACTGATCGCCATAGATTTTGGCTGCATGAAGGCGATTCCTGAAGATTTTTATACGCCTTATTTCGAATTGGCAAGTAGGGAAAATCTTAATAATCCGGACATTTTCGAAAATAAACTGCTTGAGCTTGAGATTTTGCGGCTTGAAGATAACGCAGCTGACCGCCAGTTTTTCGGCGATATTTTTCATGAACTGCTGATGCTCTTTACCACACCTTTTCAGTACGAATTTTTTGATTTTTCTAATCCGAAGTTTTTTTCGGAAATTGCCGACCTTGGCCAGAAATACGCCGATCTTTCTAAAATGAAAGGGCGGAATATGAACCGTGGATCACGGCATTTTATCTATATGAACCGGACTTTTTTTGGTTTATTCAATTTAATGCACGCAATCGGCGCCACCAATATTTCTATTGACAATTATAAGAATTATCTCGGTCAAGAGAAGGACTGCGGTAAAATCAGCTGAGAAATGAAACGGGCGAAAACGGAAAAAATGGCGGACGAGTCAAGTTTAAAGAAAAATAAAGGATGGAACTAAATTTAGCGATAGAGTTGCTGACGGAGCTGGATGCTTTTCAGAAAAAGAACGGCGGCGGACAGCGCTCACTGAATGATTTTCGTTTGTATCTGAACGAGAAGGCCTACGAGCAGGAAAACCCGCGCAATCTTACTCAAAAGTACGGCCTGGAAGTATTCGATCTGGAGAACGAAATCGCAAAACAGGTCATTCTTTTAGGACGCTACTCTAAACACTTGATTAAGAAGTCTTTGGAGAAACATGAGGAGCTGGTGAACGAAGATTTCACGTATCTGTTTCGGATGATGGATTATGATTCTTTAACGAAAATGCAACTGATTGAAAAGAACGCACACGAAAAACAATCGGGTATAGAAATTATTAAACGGCTGGTACGCAATGGTTTACTTGCCGAAAGTCCGGACGTTAATGACAAACGCAGCACGCGAATTGCCGTGACGGAAAAAGGACGGCAGGTTTTTGCTCAGGCGATGGATGACATTACTTTGGTTTCCAAAATTATGTGCGGAAAACTGGACCACCCTGAGAAAGAAGACTTGTTGGTGACGCTGAAAAAGCTCAATGTTTTTCACCATACGGTGTATACCAATTTCCGCAACAACGGGCCGGAAGAGATTGTAAAATTGGTTGATTGAGAATAATTATTAAGCGAGTTCTGCCCACGGAATTACAGTTCTTTATGCGCCAAGCTTTGTCAAGTGAGCAGTCGGCCCGCGCCGTTATCCTGAATTGATTAATGGTTTATATTTAATTTCTCCTTAATATAATAATTACCGCAACCGATTACCGCAGAGTTAGCCACTCAAATGTCGGCTAAAAATTACTGCAGAATTCTTAAGCTTCTTGGCAGAACTTTGATGTGTACGGGCGAAGTGATGTTGGTATATTCGCCGTCCAGATGCCAGTCTCTTGTAGTTGTCGTGAAGACGAGTTCGCCCGCAGAAATATATCGAATGTACTGATCTTCGCGTAATTTGCCGGCGAATAAACGCCAGGCGAAATACGGCGCGTACCACAATGGGAATTTGCGGACCAGAACTATTTCGGCCAAACCATCGACGGTGCTGGCATGTGGCGCGATGTAGGCGTTATTGCCAAACTGCCGCGTGTTGGCCACGTTCATCATTAAATATTCGCCGTCATGAACAACGTGTTCATCGGAAAACCGGAAAGTTTCAGGTTGATAACTAAAGTAGGTTTGCAGCGAAGTCTTGATGTAATTGCGAAAACCACGACTCGTTTTTTCAAAATTTTTGACCACCGCACCATCGAATCCGGCACCGGAAACGTTTATAGAGAAATGTCCGTTAATCATCAGAGTGTCGATTTCACGGAAGTTTCCACGCTGTATTTTGTCCAGAAGTTCGCCGATATTCTTTGTAAAATTCGTTTCATTAGAAAAGCCGTTACCCGAACCTGCCGGAAAAATAGCCAAAATTTTATCGCTGTTTACCAGCTGTTTTGCGACGGAAGAAATTGTTCCGTCACCGCCGTAGGCAACAAAAATATCGACGTTATCATCGTGTTCTTTAATAAATTTGCGCGTACCTTCAACGGATTCAGAAATATGAATCAGCGCGTCGTGAAGTTTGCGCTGCAGTGCATTGAGAAATGGCTGATAACTGCCGCGCGCGGATCGGGGATTAATGATAAAAGCGGTACGTCGCATAACTCACAAAAGTACGGAAAGAAGCAGCAAATTGACATGCTGTCTTCAGATTTTTAGGCGTTCTTTAACGTATTTTGTCAAAAAAGGCTTGATGTCCTTCAGCGGAACTTTAATTAAAATCGGACCCGCTGCGTAGGCGGCAATTTCATATTGGTTATAAAGAAAATACAGATGTTCACGGTCAAGATAAAAATTGTCGTTCAACGGAATTTCCTGTACCAAAAGCATATCTGCCTGGCCACGCTCCAAATCTTCCTTCAAAAAATTGTCTTTCAGAATTTCGTTCCAAACTTCTTCATCGCGGTTTTCTACGATATCCTTTAGTTGCAGTGTTTTATTTGTAGCGAGATCAAACACTTTATAAAATTCATAATAGTATCCGTGCGCCCCTCCTGTGTATCCGGACCCGGAATATTTAATGGTCATCAACCCGTCTTCGTTCGAAACCAAGTCCATGTCCGAAGCACGATTCCAGGTTTGGTGAAAAGTCGGTGAATATTCTTCCGCATTCTTTTTCGTTTCATTATAATAGTTCTGTTCACTATCCCGAAGTGCGCGAGTTAGCGATTGCCGGTCGTATTGATTTAAGTTTAATTGTTCTTTGGCATAAATAGAATCCAAAAGTGTCATATCAGTAAGTGTCGGAAAGAGAAGCACGCCTGCTTCAAACTCTGCGGTGAGCATTTCATTTACTGAAAGAGAATCGTGTACCTTTATAGAATCGATGGAAAAAGCAGGCTTGGCGACGGTTTGTGATTTAGTATCAGGTGTAGAAGTAGGGGTATTTGTGTTGTTTGTTTTTGTGCAACTGAACAGAATAAACGTTGTAAAAAGTGCGGAAACAATTATATTTTTCATGACGGCGTTTGATTTGTTAAATTTAAGAGAAAGCCAAATATGTTGCCAAAAAAACCGCTCTGGCTGGAGCGGTTTTTATCTTTCATTTAAACGTCGATTTTAGCATAAATAGCATTCTTCTCGATAAAGTCCCTGCGTGGCGGAACTTCGTCGCCCATTAGCATAGAGAAGACGTTGTCGGCCTCGGCGAGACTTTCGATCGTTACCTGTTTCAGAATACGGTTTTCCGGGTTCAGCGTAGTGTCCCAAAGCTGCTCAGGATTCATTTCACCCAGACCTTTGTAACGCTGCACTTCAACGCCTTTGCCATCTGGCGACATTTCCAATGTGATCTCTTCGCGTTCCTTCTCGTTGTAAGCATACACTTTTTTCTGACCTTTTTTCAAAAGATAGAGTGGTGGCTGCGCGATATAAACATATCCATTCTCAATCAATTCTTTCATATATCGGAAAAAGAACGTCAGGATCAGCGTGGAGATGTGCGCGCCGTCAATATCAGCATCGGTCATGATGACGACTTTGTGATAACGCAGTTTAGAAATATTCAAAGCTTTGCTGTCTTCTTCAGTACCAACGGAAACGCCCAGAGCGGTGTAGATGTTCTTGATTTCATCGTTATCGTACACCTTGTGCAGCATCGATTTTTCTACATTTAATATTTTACCACGCAAAGGAAGAATCGCCTGGAAATGACGGTCCCGGCCTTGTTTTGCCGTTCCACCCGCCGAGTCTCCCTCAACGAGAAACAGTTCGGAGATTTCCGGATCTTTGGAAGAACAGTCGGAGAGTTTACCTGGCAGGCCGCTGCCGCCCATCGGCGATTTGCGTTGCACCATTTCCCGCGCTTTCTTGGCTGCCTGTCTGGCTTTTGCCGCCAAAACGACTTTCTGCACAATGAGTTTGGCTTCGTTGGGATGTTCTTCCAGGAAGTTGGTCAGCATTTCGCCCACGATTTTATCTACCGCACCGGAAACTTCGGAATTACCCAATTTCGTTTTGGTTTGACCTTCAAACTGCGGCTCCATCACTTTAACCGAAATTACCGCGGTCAGACCTTCACGGAAGTCGTCACCGGTAACTTCTACTTTTTCTTTTGCCGGAAGTCCAAGCTCGTCTGCAAAACGTTTTAAAGTCCGCGTCAATGCGCGGCGGAAGCCCGCAAGATGTGTACCGCCTTCATGTGTATTAATATTATTCACATAAGAATGTAGATTCTCATTGTAAGAAGTGTTGTAGCGCATTGCCACTTCCACCGGAATATCGTCCTTTTCACCTTCCATGAAGATCACGTTGTTCATGATACTTTCACGGTTACCGTCGATATATTCCACAAATTCTTTCAGGCCGCCTTCCGAGTAGAAAACTTCGTGTTTTATAACGCCTTCTTCATCGATGAATCGCTCATCAGTAAGCGTAATTTTAATGCCTTTATTTAAATAAGACAGTTCGCGCAGTCTGCTGGCAAGCGTATCATAATTGTAAACTAGTTCCTGGAAGATCGAGTTATCGGGCTGGAAGAATACTTCCGTCCCGCGCTCATCTGTTGTGCCGATCTCTTCTACATCTGCAAGCGCTTGGCCTTCAGAGTATTTCTGGCGGTATATTTTTCCTTTTTTATAAACTGTAGCCACGAGCGAGGTAGAAAGCGCGTTCACACAGGAAACTCCCACGCCGTGCAGACCCCCGGAAACTTTGTAGGAATCTTTATCAAACTTACCACCGGCACCAATTTTTGTCATTACAACTTCCAGCGCTGATTTTTGTTCCTTCTCGTGAAAATCGACCGGAATTCCGCGGCCGTTATCTTTTACAGAAACGCCGTTGCCTTCGTGGATGGTCACCATAATGGTATCACAATGCCCGGCAAGTGCTTCATCAATGGAGTTATCTACCACTTCATAAACGAGGTGGTGCAGTCCGCGCGTGCCGACATCACCGATGTACATCGACGGACGCATCCGTACGTGTTCTATTCCCTCCAAAGCTTGGATGCTACTCGCAGTATATTCTTTTTGGCTCATAATCTTTTACTTAATCACAGCAGAAATGCCCCGATTTTTCTTTAAAATAATATTTAAGTTTGCCTATAAACGACTTAATAATCAGTGTTTTAAAAAGGCTAACAAATATACGTTTTTTCCACGAAATATCAAAGGTCTTGCGCCACGAAACCGGTCAGTTCTCGCACGAAAAAACCCCTGATATTTCAGAGGTTTTGTATGCTTAATTATGTGTTTATTTTGTTTTAACAAAAACGCCGTTTTCCGTCTTTTCTATCACGATCAGTTCAGCTTTGGAAAGATTTTTACTGGCCTTGTCCCATTTCTTTCCGGAAAGTTGGCTGCGGGTTTTTACCTCTGCCAGTTCCATCGCATCTTCCTGAGAATTAAGAATGGAAAGAATCACCTTTTCATCTTCTCCCAATTCCACCTTTGGTGTCGCTTTTTCCGGTTTCATCTGTGGGAAGAACAATACTTCCTGGATGGACGGGTTATTGGTCAGGAACATTATTAAGCGGTCCATTCCGATACCCAACCCGGAGGTTGGCGGCATACCATATTCCAGGGCGCGCAGAAAATCCTGGTCGATAAACATTGCTTCGTCGTCGCCTTTTTCGGAAAGCAGCATCTGCGCTTCAAAACGTTCACGCTGATCGATAGGATCATTTAACTCAGAATACGCGTTGGCAACTTCTTTTCCGCAAACCATGAGTTCGAAACGTTCTGTAAGTCCTTCTTTGCTGCGGTGCTTTTTGGTAAGTGGAGACATTTCCACCGGATAATCGGTGACGAATGTTGGCTGGATAAAGTTGCCCTCGCACTTTTCGCCAAATATTTCGTCAATGAGTTTTCCTTTGCCCATCGTTTCATCGACTTCAATGCCAATCGACTGTGCAAAATCGTAAAGTTCCTGCTCTGTTTTTCCGGTAATATCGAACCCGGTATATTTCCGGATCGCATCGGTCATGGAGATTCTGGCAAAAGGCGCTTTGAAATCGATCTCGTGTTCTTCGAATTTTGCCCGTGTAGTTCCGTTGACGTGTTTTGCGCAATACTCAATTAAATTTTCGGTAAATTCCATCATCCAGTTGTAGTCTTTGTAAGCTACATAGATTTCCATCACCGTAAATTCGGGGTTGTGCGTGCGGTCCATCCCTTCATTTCTGAAGTTTTTGGAAAATTCATAAACACCGTCAAACCCACCGACGATCAGTCTTTTTAAATATAATTCATTCGCAATACGCAAATACAAAGGAATATCCAGCGCGTTGTGGTGCGAGATGAAAGGTCTTGCGGCGGCACCACCCGGGATGGCCTGCAAAATCGGCGTTTCAACCTCGAAATATCCCGCGTCGTTGAAGAACGTACGCATTGCATTAAACAATTTCGTGCGTTTGATGAAAACTTCTTTCACGTGAGGGTTCACCACCAGATCGACATAGCGCTGGCGGTAACGCAGTTCAGGATCGGTGAAGGCGTCATAAGTCATTCCATTTTCGTCGGTGCGCGGCTGTGGGAGTGGACGCAGCGACTTGGCGAGCAAAGTAAAATTTTTCACCATTACCGTGCTTTCGCCCACTTGTGTCGTGAAGAGGGTGCCTTCGATGCCGATAATATCACCAATATCGAGCAGGTGTTTATAGACTTCGTTATACAATGTTTTGTCCTCGCCGGGGCAAATTTCGTCACGGTTAAAGTAAACCTGGATTCGTCCGGTACTGTCCTGAAGTTCGGCAAAACTCGCTTTGCCCTGAATTCTTCTGCTCATCAGCCGGCCAGCAATCTGCACCGTTTTCCCTTCCTCAAAATTATTTTTTATTGTTTCGGTGGTGTCGGTTACCGGATATTCTTCCGCGGGATATGCTTCGATGCCCATGTTTTGTAGGGTCTGTAGTTTTTCGCGTCTGATAATTTCCTGTTCTGATAACTGCATAAGGCTGGCTTTTTAAGCTGGCAAAATTACTAAATTTTTGCGAGGGTATGCTTATGCGCATAAAAAAAGCAGCCCCGGAAGACTGCTTATTTTTTTTGAGTGGCTGTGAGATTACGGCGTAGTCGTCGTAGAATCTGTTATCGTTGGAGTTGCAATAGCGGTAGAATCCATTTCCGCGGCGCCGTTGGTTCCCATCATGGTCGTATCGGTTTCAGACATCATCGTAGCGGTGTTGTCTTCAGTCGTTTGTTCCTTCGCGCAGCTTGTCATGATAAGACCACCGATAAAGGCAATAGCAAGTAATTTTTTCATAATATTTATTTTGGTCAAAAGTGTAAAATATATTTTAAATAATCAAGGGTGCGTTTCTGTTTTTTTAAATTATTTATTTTGCAAAGGTTAAAAAAAATTTAATTTTAACATTGTTATCCAAAAACATTTCTATATTTGTTCCGATGAATTTATTGACAAACAATACTTGGTGGTGGCATTCAAACTTTATTAAGGTCTGAAGCAAATCTTGTATTCTGTTATTAATAACATTTAAAAGACTTTGACGGGCTACGTTGAAGTCTTTTTTTTATTTAAATTTTAAATTTTAGCATGGAATTTACCCAAACTGTCAACATAACAACCACTGTACGCTCCTCGATGAGCGATCTTTTTACACCCGTCGGCATCTACCTGCGTCTGCGTGACAGATTCCGCGATACTATTCTGCTGGAGAGCGCCGGAAATCAGAATAAGGACAATAACTTCTCGTTTATTGCCATCAATGCAGTCGCCGGGATTGAGATCAGAAATTACCGTGAAGCACAAATTAAGTTTCCGCTGGAAGATCCCCAAAAGGCAAATCTTGAGACAGAAACCCTCACAGAGCTGCTGAATAAATTTACCAAATGTTTTATATGCGAGGAACCGAAAAATACCATTGGCAAATCTGCCCAGGGTTTTTTCGGCTACACCAGTTACGACGCCATTCCTTTTTTTGAGAAGATTAAATTTAAAGAACAATCGGAGGAAAATAAAATTCCCCTGTTGCGTTATCGGCTTTATCAGTATGTTATTGCTATTAATCATGACAACGACGAGATGTTCATCATCGAAAACAAGATACAGGGTTTGAAATCCAATCTCCTGGAAATCGAAAATTTAATCAACCAAAAAAACGTACCGGTTTTTCCTTTTCAGATGGTTGAAGACGAAACTTCAAATCTAAATGATGAAGAATATCGCAGATTGGTGGAAACTGCAAAAAAGCACTGTTACCGCGGCGATGTTTTCCAGTTGGTATTAAGCCGCAGATTTCAGCAGAAATTTCTAGGAGACGATTTTAATGTTTACCGGGCGCTGCGCCACATTAATCCGTCGCCTTATCTTTTTTATTTTGATTACGGTGATTATAAGTTAATGGGATCCAGCCCGGAAAGCCAGCTGATCATTAAGGACGCTACAGCGATTATTCATCCCATTGCCGGAACCTTCAAGCGGACCGGCGACCTGGAAAAAGATCTGGAAGCTGCTAAAGCGCTGAAAAAAGATGCCAAAGAAAACGCGGAACATACCATGTTGGTCGATTTGGCACGAAATGATTTAAGTATCTGCGGAAAAAATACTACTGTGACGAAGCTGAAAGAAGTGCAGTTTTTCTCACATGTTATCCACCTGGTGAGCGAAGTAACGGCAGAAGTGAAAGCAGATCAGAATCCTTATGAAATGATTGCGACAACCTTTCCGCAGGGCACACTGAGCGGAGCGCCGAAATACAAAGCAATGGAACTCATCGACCGTTACGAGCACACTTCACGTTCGTATTACGGCGGTTGTCTGGGGTTTGTGGGTTTCGATGGCAGCTGCAACCAGGCGATTATGATCCGCACTTTTCTAAGTAAAAACAATACACTTTACTACCAGGCGGGCGCGGGAATCGTGGCTCATTCTTCACCCGAAAGCGAGCTTCAGGAAGTGAATAATAAACTGAACGCCCTGAAAATGGCCGTGAAAAGAGCCGCTTCAATTTAGTTAATTTAAAAACTTGCGTTGCAGCAGACATACTTGCCCTTTAAAACAAACAAAATAATGAGAATATTGGTATTTGATAATTACGATAGTTTTACTTACAATTTAGTTCAGCTCATCGAACAAATTACCGGCGGTGAAGTCGATGTTTTTCGAAATGATGAAATTTCGTTGGAAGAAATTGGGAAATATGACAAAATCATTCTGTCGCCCGGTCCGGGAATTCCAGGCGAAGCCGGCATTTTGCTGGACGTCATTCAGAAGTACGCTCCCACAAAATCAATTTTGGGGGTGTGCCTGGGCTTGCAGGCCATCTCGGAAGCCTTCGGCGGTAGCCTGATTAATTTGAAAGAAATTTACCACGGTGTCGCAACCATCGCGATCCGCACCAAAAACGATGCTTTGTTGTTACGCGATTTACCCGATCGAATCGAGGTGGGGCGTTATCACAGTTGGGCCGTAAATGTGGAAGACTTTCCGGAAGAACTGGAGGTCACTTCCGTGGACGACAACGGAATGATTATGTCGCTGCAGCACAAAACTTTCGATCTTCATGCCGTGCAGTATCATCCCGAAAGTATTTTGACACCGGACGGAAAAACAATCATGCAGAATTTTTTACAGCTTTGAAAATGAAAGAGATACTACAATATTTATTTGATCATAATACGCTGAGTAAGGCGCAGGCAAAGTCGATTTTACTTGAAATCTCGAAAGATATCTTTAATGAAATAGAAGTCGCTTCTTTTGTAACCGTTTTCCTGATGCGCAGCATTACGCTTTCGGAACTCGAAGGTTTTACCGAAGCACTGCAACAGTTGGCACCGGAAATCAACTTGGGTACCGATGATCTGGTCGACATTGTTGGAACCGGCGGAGACGGTAAAAATACTTTTAATATTTCCACTCTCGCGAGTTTGGTGGTCGCCGGAACCGGACAGAAAGTCGCCAAACATGGGAATTATGCCGCTTCTGCCGTCAGCGGTGCATCAAACGTTTTGGAAACGCTCGGTTATCGTTTTAAAGAAACTGAAGAAGAACTGAAACGCGATTTGAAAACCGGGAATTTCTGTTACCTCCATGCACCGCTTTTTCACACGTCATTGAAATCTATTGCGCCTCTGCGAAAAAATATTGGTCTCAAGACCTTTTTTAATTTGCTGGGGCCGCTGATCAATCCTGCGCGGCCACGATACACCATGATCGGTGTTGCAAATCTGGAAATTGCCAGAATTTATCAATATTTATTACAAAACAAAAACGCTGACTTTCTGCTGGTGAACGCCTTAGATGGTTACGACGAAATCAGTCTGACCGGCGACACTAAAATAATGGACAGACACGGCGAGAAAATTTATTCTGCAGCCGAACTGCACTTTCCAACAGTAGAGCCTGAAAGTATCTTTGGCGGCGACACGGTGAAAGAAGCCGCCGCATTATTCCATAAAATTCTAACAGGAAAAGGAACGCCGCAACAAAATTCTGTTGTCTTGGCCAACGCTGCGATGGCTCTTAAAAATACAGGGAAATATGGCGGTTATAAAGAATGTCTGCAGATGGCAGAAGAAAGTTTGCTGGATGGAAAAGCCTTAAAATGTTTAACGGTTTTAATTGATTAAAATGAACATTCTTGATAAAATAATCCAACAGAAAAGACGGGAAGTCGATTTCGCTAAAACCAAAACGACCATTTCACAATTACAGGAAAGTGCATTTTTCAAGCGCGAAATAGTATCTTTAAAAGAGTCCATAAAATCGCGCACGGGAATCATCGCAGAGTTCAAACGAAAGTCGCCGAGCAAAGGAGTTATTAACGGTAGAGCAAAGGTTTCCGAAGTCGCTCAGTCTTATCAAAAATATGGTGCGGGCGGAATTTCAATTCTTACCGACGAACAGTTTTTCGGAGGTTCACTGCAGGATTTATCGAAAGTTAGAAATGAAATTTCAATCCCGATTCTGAGAAAAGATTTTATGATCGACGCATACCAGTTTTATGAAGCAAAAGCTCACGGCGCCGATGTTATTTTATTAATTGCCAGTTGTCTTTCACCGATGCAGGTTCGGGAATTTACAGAATTATCACACCACTTGGGTTTGGAAGTTCTGCTGGAAATTCACACCGGAGAAGAACTCGCTCATTATTATTCAGAGGTGGATTTGGTTGGAATTAATAACCGGAATTTGAAAGATTTCAAGGTTGATCTGCAGCATTCTGTGCATTTGAAAAATTTACTTCCCGCCGGCGTGCTGAGCATCGCTGAAAGCGGAATTTCTTCTGTTGAAGATTTTAAGTTCTTAAAGGAACAGGGTTTTGATGGCTTTTTGATGGGTGAATATTTCATGCGAAACGAAACTCCCGGAAAAGCTTTCGAAGAATTGATTGGCCAGTTATAAATTAGGAGGGCATGAATTTAAAATTAAAGGTTTGCGGTCTTACAAAACCAGATCAGATTTTGGAATTAATTGCTCTGGAAATCGATTTTTTGGGCTTCATCTTTTATAAAAGATCGCCGCGGTATGCGTTAAATACTCTGACTTTAGATCAAATCAGCACTTTTGATCATCAAGGTAAAGTTGGTGTTTTCGTCAACGAAAAAATTAATGACATTGTAGAGATCGCTGAAACGGCCGGGCTGAGTTTAGTCCAGCTTCACGGTGACGAAACCGACGGATTTATTTCGGAACTAAAAAAAGAACTAGATCCGGAAATTAAATTGATTAAAGTGTTCCGAATTGGAAATAAACCGGAAAATGTAAAATCTAAAATTCAAAATTTACAATCCAAAGTTGATTATTTCCTTTTCGATACCGATTCCAGCTCGTTCGGCGGCACCGGGCTTTCTTTCGACTGGAATTTGTTGAATGACACAGAATTTACCAAACCTTATTTCTTAAGCGGTGGAATCTCAGAAGAATCTTTAGCAAATATTTCCGGTTTAAAAAAACTTCCTTTTGCGCTGGACATTAACTCGAAATTCGAAACTGAACCCGGTAATAAAGACCTCCCAAAAATAAAAAAGTTTCGAAAAACTTTAAATGAATTATAAAACAAGTGATAATGAAGAATTATAAAAACCCCGATAACGATGGCTACTATGGCAAATTTGGCGGCGCTTTTGTCCCCGAAATGCTGTACCCTAACGTCGCGGAACTGCAAAGCACTTATTTAGAGATCATCAATTCGGACGAATTTCAAAAAGAATACCAGGATTTATTGAGAAATTACGTCGGACGCGCCACGCCGTTGTATTTTGCCAAGACGTTGAGCAAGAAATATAACACGCAGGTTTATCTGAAGAGGGAAGACCTCAATCATACTGGCGCCCACAAAATTAATAATGCTTTGGGCCAAGCGCTACTTGCCAAAAAACTGGGAAAACGCCGCATCATTGCAGAGACCGGTGCAGGCCAGCACGGTGTTGCGACCGCGACGGCATGCGCACTTTTGGGTCTGGAATGCATTATTTATATGGGCGAAGTCGATATTGCACGGCAGGCTCCAAATGTTGGACGCATGAAAATGCTGGGCGCCACGGTTATTCCTGCGACCTCCGGCTCTAAAACGCTCAAAGATGCCGTCAACGAGGCATTGCGCGACTGGATCAACAATGCCACAACCACACATTACATCATTGGCAGCGTCGTCGGCCCGCACCCGTTTCCCGATTTGGTGGCGCGTTTCCAAAGCGTGATTTCCGAAGAAATAAAATGGCAGCTGAACGAGAAGATCGGGCGGGAAAATCCGGATTATATCGTCGCCTGCGTGGGCGGAGGCAGCAATGCAGCCGGCACTTTCTACCATTTCGTTGACGAAGAAAATGTCAAAATTATCGCTGCGGAAGCCGGCGGATTTGGTTTGGATTCCGGAAAGTCTGCGGCGACCACTTTCTTAGGCACCCTTGGCGTTCTGCACGGCAGCAAAAGTTTGGTGATGCAGACGGCGGACGGGCAGGTTATCGAGCCGCATTCCATTTCGGCCGGCCTAGATTATCCCGGTATTGGGCCTTTTCACGCTAATTTATTTCAGGAGAAAAGAGCCGAGTTTTTCAGCATCACCGATGAGCAGGCACTCGAGTCTGCTTTTCAATTAACGCGGCTGGAAGGTATTATTCCTGCGCTGGAATCTGCGCACGCTTTGGCGGTTCTGGATAAGAAAACCTTTGGCAAAGACGACGTGGTGGTCATTTGTCTGAGCGGAAGAGGGGACAAGGATATGGAAACCTACCTGAAAGATGTTGAAATCCGGGCGTCGTTTGATTTCGCCAAATAAAAGTGTATTATTTTTTGGCGCACATTTCCGCCCTCCATTCCCGCTTTTTTGTTCCGCTGCGCTGCACAAAAAGAGCTCCATTCAGGTCGGGGCGCAGACCGTGCAAACCAGAAAAAATGAATAGAAAGCAATTTCTACCTAAAACAAACATAACATTGCACAAAATAAAATGAAAAAAAAGCTTAATATCTATTTTACTGCCGGAATTCCCGAATTGCAGGAGACCGCGACCATCCTAAAATTAATCCAGGATTCCGGGGCCGATTATATCGAAATCGGAATGCCCTATTCCGATCCCGTTGCTGACGGTCCCGTTATCCAGAAAGCGCACGAAATCGCGCTGAAAAACGGAATGACCATCGCTGAACTTTTCCGTCAGTTGAAAGCGGTGAAATCTGAAATGGAAATTCCGATTATTTTAATGGGTTATATTAATCCGGTTTTAAGTTTTGGCTTCGACGAGTTTTGCAGAGAATGCCGCGATTCAGGCGTTTCCGGACTGATTATTCCCGATTTGCCTCCCGTGGAATTTGAGAAAAACTACAGAACAATTTTAAAAAAGTACGGACTTAATTTCATTTTTCTAGTCACGCCGGAGACTTCAGACGGACGCATTAGGTACCTCGATTCTTTGAGTTCGGGTTTTCTCTACGCCGTCTCCAGTTCGTCCACAACAGGAAACTCGGAAAAGAATGTGATAAACGAAGAATATTTAGACCGGCTTGCAGGTTTAGATTTACAGAATCCGGTGATGATTGGTTTCGGTATCAAAGACCGAAATGATTTTGAAGCTGTTACCGAAAAAGCTGCCGGCGGAATTATCGGAAGTTCTTTTGTGAATATTTTACTTAACGAGGAAAACTGGCCACAGAGGGCGCAGAACTTTATTCGTAGCATAAAGAATTAATTTTTAAATTTGCGGCGCTACTTCTTGCTTTTTAATGCTTTAAGTTTTATAAACACTCAGCTGCAATAGGGATCGCAGTGGAAATCCCGCAATGCAGGCGCGAGCGCAGCGAGCGCCGAAATGAGGAATTGTAACGCAGAGCCCGGCCCCCGGGCGGAGGATAAGGAAAGGCGAGGGGGATTGCCCAAAAAAATTAGCGAATGACGACAACGCAAAACCGAACACTTCTTTTTCAGGAATTAGGACTGATGGATTATCAGCCGGCTTTCGACTATCAGCAAAAACTGATGAACGAAATCATCGACCGAAAGCTTTCTAACCGCGACCGCACGGACAATATTTTCGAGGAAACACCGAATTATTTGCTTTTTGTGGAACACCCGCACGTTTATACACTTGGCAAATCCGGCGACGAACACAATATGCTGGCGAACGCAAAAAAGCTGGAGGAGATCGGTGCAAGTCTCGTCAAAACCAATCGCGGCGGCGACATTACTTACCATGGTTACGGGCAGATTGTCGGTTATCCTGTCTTGGATCTGGACAATTTTAAGTCGGATATTCATCTGTACATGCGCAACTTGGAAGAGGTCATTATCCGTGTTATTGCAGAATACGGCTTGCAGGGTGAACGCAGCGAAGGCGAAACGGGCGTTTGGCTTGATGTGGGAAAACCGTATGCACGGAAGATTTGCGCGATGGGCGTGAAGACTTCGAAGTGGGTGACGATGCACGGTTTTGCCTTGAATGTCAACACTGATTTGCGCTATTTTGAATATATTATTGCGTGTGGGATTAAAGATAAAGGAGTGACCTCGCTGCAGCGCGAACTGGAACGATCATTTTCCCCTGACGAAACTCTTGAGGTGAAAGAAAAAATTAAAAAGTATTTCTGCGAGGTTTTTGAAGCGCAAATTTGCTGAGGCGTTATGGAAAATCGCTAATCTAAACGTTCCTTGTACAGCTCTATTTCATCAAATATTTTTGCCGACTGATCTTTAATTTTTTCCGTGATGAGCATGCCGGAAAGATGATCGATTTCGTGCTGCAGAATAATAGCCGTAAAACCTTCCAGAATTTCCGTGTATTTTTTACCGGCTGTGTCAAAATATTCTACCTGCACGGCTTGGCTTCGGTAAAATTGGTCACGAAAAGCAGCAATCGACAGGTCGCCTTCAGGGCCCAAGCTTAACGCCTGCGAGCGCCACGTAATCTTTGGATTGATAAAATAATTCAGCGGCTGACCTTCTTTATCAAACCGTTGCACCCAGATGATATTTCTGTTGATACCAACTTGCGGCGCTGCGATCCCGACGCCGCCCTGAGTCGAAAGTAAAGATTTCTTCATTCTTTCGATCAGCAGTTTGGTATTGCGGTTTTTTGGTTTCGCATCTCGCGATTTGCTTAACAAAACCTGATGCTGCAGCGAATCTGAAGTCTGGTAAATTGGCAGTGCGCTATTGGTTTCACCCGAAGTAATCAGTGCAATTTCAGCTTTAGTGTACCGCTGACCACAAACAGTTGAAGACAATAAAATGAGGAAAAATAAATAGTTTTTCATGGTTGATTTTTCAAGTGTTCCAGGAAATATGCGGTAAATTTCCGGGCAGTTTTGTCGTGGGAGAACAATTCATTTAAAATTTGAATTATTGAAAAAGCTTGCGTGCTGCTTTGTCAGTCTCTTTATATTAATTTGAAATCAAAGATAACATTTAAGAAAGATCAATTAATAATTAGTTAAAGAAACACCTTGTAAAATCAGTATTTCCTAATGATTAAAAATTTTTATCTTTGTCAAAACCGAATTTTAATATGGCAGAATATAAATTGTTACTTCCTTCGATGGGAGAAGGTGTAATGGAGGCCACGATCATCAGTTGGATGGTCGCGGAAGGAGATAGCGTGAATGAAGATGACTCGGTAGTAGAGATCGCCACCGACAAAGTGGATTCCGATGTTCCGACTCCTGTTTCCGGGAAAATCGTTAAGATCTTAAAGAATAAGGACGACGTTGCAAAAATCGGTGAAGCCATCGCAATCCTGGAAATCGCCGGTGAAAACGAAGCCGTAGACGAGCAGCCGCAGGAACCCAAAACACACGAGGAAGTGCAGACGCAGATCCCAAATGTGGATCCCGACGTTGTAAAAACGCTGGAAGAACCGCTTTCCGCTAACACAAACGCGAGTTCTTCCGACCTGTATCTTTCTCCATTGGTGAAATCCATCGTTCAGGAAGAAAATATTTCCGATCAGGAATTGCACAATATTAAAGGCACCGGCATGGAAGGCCGCATTACGAAAGAAGATATTCTGTCTTTCGTGAAAAACCGCTCCCAACAACCACAAGCCGCTCAGTCTGCTCCCGCAGCTGCCGCGCCGGTGCAGACCCCAACACCACAAACGCAGTCAGCAGCAGCTCCCGCTCCAATAAAAGTGGGTGCCGGTGACGAGATCATTCAGATGGACCGAGTACGGAAAATCATTGCGGATGCGATGGTCAATTCCAAGCGTACTTCACCGCACGTTACCTCTTTCATCGAGTCGGACGTTACCAACGTTGTGCGCTGGAGAACCAAACACAAAGATCTTTTTGAAAAGCGAGAAGGTGAAAAACTCACTTATATGCCGATTTTCGTGAAAGCCATCGTGAAGGCCATTCAGGATTTTCCGCTGATTAATATCTCGGTAGACGGCGATAAGATCATCAAAAAGAAAAACATCAATATCGGGATGGCCACCGCACTTCCGGACGGAAATCTCATCGTGCCTGTCATCAAAAACGCCGATCAGCTGTCGCTGTCCGGTTTGGCAAAGACGATCAACGATCTTGCTTATCGCGCCAGAAATAAAAAACTGAAGCCGGAAGATACTCAGGGCGCCACCTACACGATTTCCAATGTAGGAGGATTCGGAAACCTCATGGGCACACCGATTATTCCGCAGCCACAGGTTGCCATCATGGCCGTGGGTGCTATCGTGAAGAAGCCTGCCGTCTTGGAAACCAAAGATGGCGACGTGATCGCGATCCGCCATTTGATGTTCATGTCGCACTCCTATGATCACCGCGTGGTCGACGGTTCTTTGGGAGGGATGTTCCTGAAACACGTTCACGATTATCTCGAGAACTGGGATATGAATACCGAAATATAATTACAACAAAACCTCCGCGCACTGCCACGGAGGTTTTTATTTCGCGTTAAGTAAGGGTTATGCTGCATTTTTAGGAGCTTTTTCCCGCTGTCCGCTATATCTTTTTCGGCGCTCGCTGCGCTCGCGCCAAAAAAGGATGCCGCTTCTATCGGGGCTGGTTACGTTTTCTTTTTCTTACCCATTTCGCGCAAAACAGTAACTTTGTGTTTCTAAAAAAAGTTAAAACAAAATGTTTCAAATCCGAAAAGCCAACGAAAAAGATACGCCTCTGATTTTTGATTTAATTAGAAAATTAGCCGTTTATGAGAAAATGGAGAATGAAGTTGTAACGTCCGTAGAAGAACTGCGGGAAAATATATTTAATCAAGAATATTCCCACGTTATTATCGCGGAAGAAGAAGGAAAGCCGGTAGGTTTTGCGCTCTATTTCTTCAATTTTTCCACGTTTGTCGGAAAACCCGGCTTGTATCTGGAAGATCTTTTTGTAGAACCGGAATACCGCGGAAAAGGTTATGGAAAAAAACTGTTTCAGGAACTTGCCGTTATCGCGCGTGACAGAAACTGCGGCCGAATGGAGTGGTCGGTCCTGAACTGGAATACTCCGGCTATAGATTTCTACAAAGCGCTGGGCGCGAACGCTATGGACGGGTGGTCCGTCTATCGTCTCGATCAAAAGGGAATTAACTCCTTGGCCAAATAAAAAAAGTGTGAACATTTATTTTGTTCACACTTTTTATTTACATCAGTTTTGCCACTTCAGCGCAGAGCCATTCCAGCATTTCGCGGTCGCGGTCGGTAAAGGGATCAACAGTGTGCGAATCGATATCGATCTGGCCAATGTTTTTGCCGTCCTTCATGATTGGAACTACGATTTCTGCTTTGGTGTCGATGGAGCAGCTAAGATAATTGTCTTGCTCATAGACATCGGGCACAACAAAAGTTTCGTTTGATAAAGCTACCTGCCCGCAGATGCCTTTCCCGTAAGGGATTATCGTGTGGTCCGTGGGAGCGCCGACATAGGGGCCGAGGATCAGCTCGTCTTTGTCGCCGTTCTTAAAGTAAAATCCCGTCCAGTTGAAGTACGAAATTTCCTGGTCCAAAAGTTGGCAGACCTTCTGCAGTTTCTCGGTCGTATCGTGCGCCGGGCTTTCTAAGATTGATGACAATCTTTTCGTTAATTCAGACATTATATTGTTGTTTTTTATGAAAATTCCTTAAGCCACAATTCTTCCTTGTAACCAAACATTCCGCGTTCTTTGATGAGTTCTGCAACACCTTCCGGAACCTCCTGCTCCCAGCCTTTTTCGTGATTGGCAATTTTGGTAAGGATGCTGCGGCTGTAGATTTCGGCGTAATCGGGGTTATGTTTTTCGATATCAACGATGCGCTTGTTATGTTTGAAAAATTTGTACAGTTCTTTCAGTCGGTCATCTACTTTCAGGTTGTTGGAGGTCAGCAGTTCGTGGGTTTCGGGATCTTTATAAGGATACAGGTAAACTCGCATATCCTGACGGAAAAATTTACCAAAAGCCTCCAGGATTCCACCGGACAGATTCTTGTAATAATTCTCGTCGAAAACGTCGAGCAAATTATTAACGCCCATGGCGACACCGATTTTTCCGTTCGTATAATTGGCAAAATAGTCGATGAGGCGATAATATTCACTAAAGTTGGAAATGATGACAGTATAACCCAATTTTCCCAGCACGTCGACACGGTCTAAAAAGTCGCGTTCATCGATATCCCCGGCCGCGCGCAGGTTGGAAATCGTAATTTCAAAAAGCACTTCCGTTTCTTCGTCGCTGCACTGCCAGTCTTGTTTAAACATTTCCAGACCGCGAAGAAACATATCGATATTCACTAAAGTTACCGGCCGGAAGCTGCCGCGCACTGCGAAAATATTTTTCTTATAAAGATTATCCGCCGGCAGCATATTATTGCCTTCGGAATTAAAAATAACGGCATCCGTCATGCCGTTTTTCACCAGCTGAAGACTCATCAGACGATTGTCAACATAATTGAACGCCGGGCCACTGAAATCGATCATATCAATCTCCAGGTTGTCTTTGGAAATATCGTCATACAGCGAATTGATCATCTTGCGTGGATTATCACTGTACTTGAATGCGCCGTAGATGAGATTAACGCCCAATGCGCCCAGTGTTTCCTGCTGCAGCGTGGCGTCGTTTTCATTAAACTTTACATGCAGTACAATTTCGTTATAATCTTCATTTTCATCCAGTTGGTAGCGAAGCCCCACCCAGCCATGGCCTTTCATTGTTTTGTCGAAATTGATGGTTGTGACGGTATTCGCGTAGGAGAAGAACTTTCGCCCCGGAAACGTTTCCCGGCAAAGCCGTTCTTCGATAAGTGAAACCTCATAACGCAACATTTTTCTCAGACGGTTCTGCGTTACATAACGGTTTTTTACTTCCTTACCATAGATCGCGTCACTGAAATCTTTGTCATAAGCTGACATCGCTTTTGCAATTGTTTGCGAAGCACCACCGGCGCGGAAGAAATGACGAACGGTTTCCTGGCCCGCACCAATTTCGGCAAATGTGCCGTAAATATGCGGGTCTAAATTGATCGCTAAAGCCTTCTGCTTGGGGTTTAATATTTGCGGGATCACGTACAGTTCTAATTTTGCGTAAATTTACCAAAATTAAAAACAAGTTCAAAAAATGAAGTTGAAGTTTCTGGGTACAGGTACCTCGCAGGGAGTGCCGGTAATAGGCTGCCACTGCCGGGTTTGCACCTCGCAGGATACCCGCGACACGCGGTTGCGCTCTTCAGTGCTGATAACGACGGATTCTCAAAAACATATTTTAATTGATTGTGGACCCGATTTTCGGCAACAAATGCTTACCAACAGACTCGAGCAGATCGATGCGGTGCTGCTGACCCACGAACACAACGATCACATCATCGGTCTTGATGATCTGCGTCCGCTTATCTTCAAAAATGGCAAAAACATCGATTTATATTCCAATGCGCGCGTGGCTTCTGAACTTCAACAGCGTTTTCCCTATGCCTTTGCAAGTGTTCGCTATCCCGGCGCTCCTTCTTTTAACCTTCACGAAATTACAGGACCTTTCGAACTCTTCGGCACAGCCATCGATCCGATAGAAGTTTTGCACAACACCATTCCAATTTACGGTTTCCGCTTCGAATCTCTTGCATACATCACTGATGCCAGCAGAATACCCGAGGTGGAAATAGCGAGACTGCACAATTTGGATTATCTAATTTTAAACTGTATCCGAAAGGAAAATGTGCATCCGGCACATTTTATTTTGCCACAAGCCATCAAACTTTTTGAAGAGCTGCAACCCAGAGAGATGTTTCTGACCCATATTTCGCATGAAATGGGCCTGCATGCAGAAACGGAGTTGGAGTTGCCATCGGGAATGCATTTGGCGTATGACGGATTAACGCTGAATTTTAGTGATAAAAAGCCGGCTATAAATTTGCAGTAAATAAAAATAATTCTATATTTGCACACCAATTTAAAAGCCCGGTTGGCGGAATTGGTAGACGCGCTAGACTCAAACTCTAGTATCGAAAGATGTGCCGGTTCGATTCCGGCACCGGGTACCAAAAGCCTCTGCAATCCTAGATTCGCAGAGGCTTTTTTATTATCATCCTTTTCGCAACACGGGTTCCATATAAAGTGCATTGTCGAAACTGTAATGAATCGCCATTGAACTTTCATCACTTTTTAATTGCGTTCGAATCGCGAAAATTCGCACTGGTTTCCTTTCTTTATTATAGTAACTCATTTTCTTATTCCATCATTTTTTCATATAATTTGTATCAGCCTTTTTGACCTGAGCTAAAAACTAAGGTGCAGAAAAAGGTGAAAACACCCACTAATTATGCATAATTCCCAGTTAATTCTTTATTAGGTTTAATTAAAAGTATATAATGTTGTGGTAATGTAAAAATATCTCAATATATAGATGGATTAGGATATATATCATGAAAAGTATAGGCTTAAAATTGTCAATATGGTAATTTGTAGCAATACCTTTGTTTAATAAAATCAAGGAGAAAAACCCTTACTGAACTTTAAACAATTAGAATCATGAAAAATCTGGCGAAACTTAAAATGCTCATCCTGGCTTTTGGGTTAATTTCCACTCTAGCCGCTTCACAGAAAATAAGCAGCAACAATGTAAAAACTGTGGTTTCCGGCACATCGACTCTGCATGACTGGACCATGACTTCCACGGCAGGAACTTTTCACGGTACCGTGTCCGGAACTACAATACAGGACGTAAAATACACCATGAATGGTAAAACGCTAAAAAGCGGAAAAGGGCCAATGGATACCAACGCGTACAAAGCCCTGCAAGCCGATAAGTTTCCTGTTGTAAGTTTCAGTGCCGCTTCAGTAAACCTTGGCAAAGGAACAATGACCGGAAAACTGACCGTAACCAACGTTACGAAAAATATTACCATCCCGGTGAATGTTTCAAAAAACGGTGCTTCATACACCATCTGGGGTTCAGCCGCAATCAAGATGACCGACTATGGCGTTACTCCTCCGTCCTTCATGATGAACTCTGTGAAGACCGGCAATGAAGTAACAATCACGGTGAACGCGATAGCAAACTAAGCATTATAAACTGTTAATAAATAAACTTAAGAATATGAAAACCATGTTGATCCGAGCTTCGATGCTCGCAGTACTAGTATCAGGACTCAACTTTGTAAGCGCACAGGAAGAGATCACAATGAGAGATTATCTCGCCCCGGAAAAAGCGGCACGTAGCGTCTTTGAAGATCCAAAAAATGCATCGCCCGAATTTAACGGCGTGAAAGTAAGTGTAGGAGGTGACTTCGCTTTGCAATTCCAGGCGTTGGATCACGAGACAAAAGCAACATCGCTGGGAACAGTGGGTACAACCATGACGCCAAATACGTTGCAGGTAATGGGATCGGATTTCAACCTTCCCACCGCCAATCTGGATCTCAATGCCTATCTGGCGAAAGGGATAAAAATGCACCTGCGAACCTATCTTTCTGCGCGCCACCACAATGAAGCGTGGGTAAAAGGCGGCTATATTCAGGTGGATGATCTCGATTTTATCAAGGAAGGGTTTGCTTCAAATATAATGAAACATGCCCGCGTGAAAGTGGGTATGGACGAAATCAATTATGGCGATGCGCATTTCCGAAGAACCGACAATGCGGAGGCGATCAATAATCCTTTCGTAGGAAACTATATCATGGATAGTTTTACCACAGAAGCTTTCGGGGAAGTATATGGTTTCTACAATGATTTTATTGCTATGGCCGGCGTCTCCAACGGAAAATTAAACCAAACACCGGTGAAAGGCAAAAATTGGAATTCACCGTCGGTGTATGCAAAACTCGGTTATGATAAACAGGTCACTGCAGACTTAAGAGTAAGATTAACCGGATCTTTTATTCAAACCAACGGTTTATCTACAGGCGGTAATTTGTACAGTGCAGACCGCGCAGGCTCCCGATATTATTACGTTCTTTTGACAGAAAATGATCTGATGGGCACGAATAATTACGCTACGGGCAGATTTAATCCGGGCTTCAAAAAAGTGCAGGCGATACAGGTGAATCCATTCATCAAGTATCAAGGTTTAGAATTCTTTGGAATTTACGAACATGTATCCGGCAACAAAGCTGCAGGTTTAACGAAAAGACCTACTGATGGTGCGTACACTCAGCTCGGCGCCGAACTTATTTACCGTCTTGGCAATAAAGAGCAATTTTATCTTGGAGGCAGATACAACAATGTAAGCGGAAAAGATGACGAAGTTTCTGCAGAAAGAAAGATCGATAGATTTAATTTAGGCGGTGGCTGGTATATGACTAAAAATGTACTTGCAAAAGTGGAGTATGTTTCCCAAAAATACAACGATGACGCAGTTTGGGGAGCAACGAGCGCGTTAAAAGGTGGCAAGTTTAATGGTGTCATGTTCGAGGCTACCATTGGTTTCTAACATTTAAATATCAACGTAGAAGGGGGTTGCTCGCGATCCCTTTTTATATCTTACCGTTATGAAAAGTGCAGTCGCTATTATCGTTTTACTGTTGTTTCAGTTACCGGTCTTCGGCCAGAAAAACGGAATTGAAATCACAGGCTGGACCAACGTTAATAGTTTTAAATGCAGCAATCTGAAAATCGCAGGAACTGCCTCAGTCTATAGTTTCACCGGAAATCAACTGCCCAATCTGATTTTTAAATTAGACGATTTCGACTGTCAGAACAAAATGATGACAGCCGACCTCCGGAAAATTTTGCAGTCCGATCGTTATCCAACTTTACATATCCGCTTTTTAGAATTTAAGCAAAGTTCAGCCGGCAAATTCGACGGACTTGTAGAAGTGAAAATGATGACGATTTCCCGCAGATATGCAGTTCAGTTCACCGTTCAGGATAAAAGTCTGGTCGGCAATAAAAAACTGAAGTTTTCGGATTTTAAAATTGTCCCGCCAAAGAAGATGGGCGGAATGGTTTATGTACGAGATGAGCTGGATCTGCTTTTCAGTATCGCAATAGCCAATTAAGTGTTTTCATAGTTAATAGTTTTTTTTACCTCCTGAAAAGGAGGTTTTTTTGTGTCGTTACTGCTGCTATTCTTCTTTACCAAGATATATTTCGGTGATTTCCGCAGTTTTGTGTTCTTCCGCTAATTCCAGCAATTTCCTGTTGACAAAATAGGTTAGCGGGCTATCTTTTGGAAAAGCAAAACCATACCCTTGCTTGTAATATTCTGCTTTCGAAAGCTGAAAATCCCTGTCCTTATTATTTTTAAGATAATACATCAGTTGCGGACGGTCGTACACGATCGCATCCACCGCATCATCTTCCAGAAGAAGCATCGCCTCATCCAGACTGGCAGCAGCTCTTACGGTCGCCCGGTATTCTTTAAGAAAATCAACCGCCGGCGATCCTGAAATGGTCGCTACTTTTTTCCCGTTCAGCTGTTCTATATTTTTAATGTCGATCGACTGGAAATTGCTGAAAGTCAGGACACTCGCAATTCCCGCCACCATCGAGGTCGCAGAAATGATGGAAACAATCATCCACGTGCCCGCAATAATTCTTCCCATCAGCGTGATGGGCGCCTTATCCCCGTAGCCCGTCGTACTCATGGTTACGATGGCAAGCCACATTCCGGTTCCGATTCCTTCGGCAGGGCTTTGGGAGAATTGGTCCGGCGATGCTTTTCTTTCTGCCAGCCACAAAAGTGTGCCGACAATCGTAAGAATAATTAAAAAAATGCCGATTGCAAAAAGTAGCTTTACACTGAAAATCAGTTTGATGACATTCCAAAAGGAAAAATGTCCTTTCTTATAAGCAATCGCTAAACTCGACTGATAAAAAGGCTGTGAAAACCGAAAGTCCTGTAAACGTTGCGAATTGATCGTTACCGGACCCACCACCATGTCGACTTCACCTTTATTGAGCGCATCCAGCGCGCTGTTCACACTCTGGAAGGCGACAAAATTATATTTCCAGCCCAGGTCTTCCGCAATTTCCTTCCATATTTCCGATGAAATTCCTTGTGGTTGTGGATTGCCGGATTCCATCAAAACAAACGGTGCCAAACCGGCAATGCCCACTTTCAACGTATCATTAAGGGAAGCATCTGCGCTCGTCTGCGCACCTGCGAAAGCGTTAGAGGAAAGTAAAAATAGAAAGGTTATTATAATGTAAATTCGATTCATAAAAAATATCTGAATTAATGTCTGGCTTCATTTAAATAGATCCAACCACGTTGACGCAGCGGAAAATACGTATCACTGATAGTGCTGGAAAATCCCAAAATCAGTGGCGGTCCAAAGTGCCGCTTTCTGGCCTGCCACTTTCAGCGCTTTGTTGGTCCAGGTGTTACAGGTGTTCAGAAAACTATAGCTGCCGCGCGCATCGTAAAAGGCGTCCCCGGTTCCGTACACCGCATCCGTTTGAATTAATTGTACATTGCCGCTCGCGTCGCGGTCGAATTTTTTTAAAATAAATTTTCTTAGATCGGCATACTGTTTTTCCGTGAGCATAATTTTTTTGCAATCTTTAGATTCCGTCATCTGCTTGTAAAAAGTACAGTGCATCGCCGATTCTCCCAGCCAAAAGGCAGCATAAAATGCAGTAGAAACTTTCAGATCCGACCATTCCGGCGTATCGAGATAAAAACCTTTGTCGCCCCAGCCAATCGAAAGATAGTTAAAGTCGGTGCTGCTGGAAGTAGTGTTCTTAAAAGGAACCACGTTACTCCAGTCAAACTGGTTATTTTTAATCGGAACCACAATGTCTGTGTGGACGCCGTTTGTTAAAATATAAGTTTCCACCGTTTTAGGATCCGACGTTGCTTGGGCCTTGATTTCGTAAAAAGGAATAAGAAGGACGCACAGAATATAGAAGGCAACGAGTGCGAGCAGCGCGCCGAGCGTCTTTAAAACTATTGTAATGATTCTTTTTGTCATAATCTGAAAGTTTGAGACGGCCGCCGCACAAAAAAATTTTTATTTAAATTTTCTCTTTTCCGTCGAGCGTCTCTTTGATGAATTTGATGTTGCGCTGCAGTCCTGCAAATTTGGTGCGCTTCACGGGTGATTTCCGAAATATTTCTGAAAAAAGATCCTGAGATAATTCCTGCCAGTCGGAAGATTCCATTGCTTTTAATTTGGGATTCGGATCAAAAAGCGGTTGCTGATGCGGTTTTGCAAAACGGTTCCACGGACATACATCCTGACAGATATCGCAACCAAACATCCAGTCCTGCATTTTTCCTTTAAAACTTTGCGGAATCTCATTTTTAAGTTCAATGGTGGCGTAGGAAATACATTTACTCCCGTCGATCACGTGTTCATCAACAATAGCGCCGGTGGGGCAGGCATCGATGCAGCGTCGGCAGGAGCCGCAATGATCGGTTTTGGGCATGTCTGCGTCAAGTTCAAGATCGCAGATAATTTCGGCCAGGAAAAAAAAGGAACCGTTTTGTTTTGTAATTAAATTGGCATTTTTTCCCACCCAGCCAATACCTGATTTCCTTGCCCAACTGCGTTCCAGTATGGGTGCAGAATCCGTGAACACGCGGAATGCAAATTCACCGATTTCCTCCTGAAGTTCCGCCACAAGATCACGCAGAATTTCTTTTATGACTTCATGATAATCCTGGCCATAAGCATATTTTGAAATCTTCAGTCCGCCCAGTGGATTCAGATTTTCTTTAGGAAAGTAATTGTAAGAAAGCGAAATTACCGATTTTGCGCCTTCCACCAATAAGCGCGGATCAACGCGCTTCTCGAAATGATTGGCCATATAGGACATTTCGCCGTGATAATCTTTCTGCAGCCAGCTCTCCAGGGCCCGCGCGTCATCTTCCAGAAAAGCTGCCCGGGAAATTCCACAGCTCTGAAATCCAAACTTAGCAGCTTTGGATTTAATCAGTTCGGCGTACAAGGTTGCAGGGGATGCCATAGATATCGTTGCAAAACTAACATTATTTTATACATTTGCTACTAACTAAGTATCACTAAAAACAAACAGTTATGGCATTAGAAGAAATATTAGAATCAGGAAACTACACACTTATCGATGTTCGGGAGCCGATGGAGCTTGAAATGGACGGCGAAATTGAAGGTGCAGTCAACATTCCCCTTGGCGAAGTCGAGGAGCGCCGTGGAGAGATTGAGCGGATGGAAGGCGCAAAGGTATTTTTTTGCCGGAGCGGAAACCGGAGCGGAAAAGCGGTTGACTTTTTTAAGAATCTAGGGCGGGACGATGTATATAACGGTGGAGGTTTTCAGGAGCTCGCTGGTAAACTGTAATAGCCATCAAAACTAAACAGAAGTCTGCAAACGCAGGCTTTTTTCGTGACAAATCTTCTTTTAGGTACAGATTGTCACAGTTTTTTTTACTTTTAATTAAATGTATGTTTAATTTAAAATAAAGGTCAACATATTGATTATCATTGTATTGTGGTTTTATTTTTGCCGTAGGTGCGCCAGTGATGTTTGCTTTGGCATGATTTTGACAAGGTTCTTGGCGTAAAACTTAAAATTTAAAATTATGAAATCAATTAAAAAATCAGTCCTTGCGATCGGACTTGTAACCGCAGGATTATTGAGTGCCCAAAGTGCAGATATGAGAAATATGCTGAAGGTAGGCGCGAATGGCGGATTTGCCGTACCGGCTGAAAATGCAGGTGGAGCATTGGGTCTCGATGTTTCTTACCAAAATTTGGTCACACCGGGATTTGGTTTGGGTATCGCTACGGGATACACTCATTTCTTTGGACGCGACAATGGTAACATCAACAACAACGATTTTGGAGTGGTGCCGGTGGCGGCGCTGATCCGGGTATATCCAAAGCAAACCGGTTTCTATTTGGGAACTGATCTGGGCTATGGCTTTATCGTTGGTGATGAAAAGGTCGCTTCCAACTCTGCGGTTCAAAGACCTGACGGCGGTTTCTACATCAAACCGGAAATCGGATATCACAACCGCGACTGGAACTTCGCTCTTCAGTACCAAAAAACTTTTACCGGAGATAAAGGCGAAATCGGTTCCCAGAAATACAGCGCCGGCGCGTTAGGTGTGGGTGTTGGGTACAACATTCCGCTTGGAAAATAATTAATTGACATAGGTAAAGACCTTCGCTGTCTCAGCGGAGGTTTTTTATTTCTGCGTACACTTATAAAAAACAATTATTATCTTTGGTTGATAAGAGGAAACTATGGAAGCTAAAAATACATTTAAATTATTTCTGCCCGGGTTGCACAGCGATAAAAATAATGATCTAAGCATCGTCGCGGCAGATCTTCGTGAGCAGACTACAACGCTGGGCCATTACCGCTCTGAGAACGGAAAAGTAAGACTGTTAGATCAGCAGCAATATAAGACAGATGACTTTGGATCCTTCTCGGAAATTGCGAAAAAATTCCTCACGGAATTCAATTTAGAAGACGTATCTGTTATCGCTGTTGCGGTTCCCGGACCTGTGATTGCCGGAAAAAGTGAGCCGCTTCGCTTGAAGTGGATTCTGGAATCAGAACATATTAAACGTGAAACCGGCGTAGCTGAAGTTCTTCTTGTGAATGATCTCGAAGCTTCGGCCTACGGCCTTCAGAATGTATCGGACAATGATGTCGTTAAAGTACACGACTGCGTTACTTTTACACCGGGCAACGTTGCGCTTTTGGCTCCGGGAGAAGGTTTGGGCGAAGCCGCGCTCTTCTGGGACGGCCAATGTCTGCGCCCTTTCGCCACCGAAGGAGGTCACTGCGAATTTTCGCCGCGGACTAATGACGAAGTAGAATTTTATTCTTTCCTTCAGAAGATTTATGGAATTGTAAGCTGGGAATCTGTACTTTCGAAGTCGGGTTTGTTTAATATATACCGTTTTCTGCGTGATGCGAAACACCAGCAACAACCCGACTGGCTTACTGCCGAAATTGAGGCCGGCAATTTTACCGAAGCAGTAATACAAGGTGCCAAAGATGATCGGGACCGCATCTGCAGCATGACCATTGAAACTTTTCTTACTTATCTTGCGCGTGAAGCCAACAGCCTTGTACTGAAAATGAAAGCTACCGGCGGACTTTATCTTACCGGCGAAATTCCTTCTATGCTCGAGCAATTTCTTACCAACAAAAATTTTTATAAAAATTTTATCATCAGTGATAAAATGGAAAATATTCTGGAAGACATCCCGATTTATTTAGTCAAGGACAACTGCACAATTTTAAACGGTGCGGCGATGTACGCTGCCTTTTATCAGGATTAATTTTTCTGGACTCCGCTCAGCGGAGTTTTTTATTTAAAAACAGCACGAACTTGATTTACATCAAGGAAGTGCCACAAACTATTTGATTATGTTTGCACCAGAAATTTAAACATATGAAAAAATTAGTAGCAATCGCGTTGTTTACAGGAACACTGGCTTTCGGACAAAGCAAAAAAGTAACAAATTCTAACGTGCAATGGTGGGGTTATAAACTTGCTAAGACAGAAGCATCTTCGCACAACGGCGTCGTAAATGTAAAGGCAGGCGATGTTGTTCTAAAAAACAACCAAATCGTCGGAGGAACATTTGTTTTAGATATGACGACAATTAATTCCCTGGATCTTTCCGGCGAATACCAGACAAAACTCAACAATCACCTGAAAAGTGAAGACTTTTTCGAAACCAACAAATTCCCAACAGCCACTTATAAAATTACCGGCGTTAAGAAAAATGCGAACAAAGCTTTCCCATTTATGGTTTATGGAAATCTGACCGCTAAAGGAAAAACCAGCCCGGTCTCCTTTCCTGCGAAAATTGCCCTGAACAAAGGCGTACTTACAATGACTTCAGACAAGTTCGCGTTCGACCGTCAGAAATTCGACATCGCTTACCGATCTGCCGCGAAAGACGTCATCGTAAAAGATGAAATTGATATGATTATTGATATCACTGCAAAGTAAACGGCGCATTATGTCATCATTCTGAGAGCAGCATTGTCTGCTCTTTTTTTTATTTTTGTTACATGAAACTTTATGTCATCAGCGGACTTGGCGCCGACTTCTCCGTACTCGAAAAAATTGCATTTCCGCGACAGCTCGAAGTGGTTTTTATCGACTGGCTGATTCCGCAGCGCGGCGAAGAATTCAGGACTTATGTGCAGCGCATGGCGTCAACAATTGATGATACGCAGCCTTTTGCGCTGCTTGGTTATTCTTTTGGCGGCTTGGTTGTGCAGGAAATCGACCGCATCAAGCCTGCCGAAAAAGTCGTCATTATGGGTAGTATCAAGTCGGACGCTGAAAAATCCAGACTGATTAAATTTGGTCAGTATTCGCATCTCCCAAAGTTTCTGCCCGACAGTTTGTTTAATGTTCACTCGGCCGCCGCGTATGCCTTCATCCGAAAAGTGATCGATCCTAAAACGCCCTCATTGAAAAAGTATCTGCGGGTTACAGATCCTTATTATCTGAAGTGGAGCGTGCAGAAGGTCTCCGAATGGAAATTTGAACGCAACCCGAAAGTTATTCAGATTCTGGGTACAAAAGACATTGTATTTCCCATCCAGCATTCCGAGCCCGATTACGTTATCGAGGGTGGCACGCATCTCTTTCCCGTCACGCGGCACCGACGGGTTTCCGAAATTTTGCAGGAAATATTCAGCCCTGTTCAAGCGTGAATATTCGAGGTTTTTGCACGATCATTATGAGAAAATTGCAAAACAGTTGCGGTCAACATTTGCTTCCGCACCCACGAAAATAGAATTACCTTTGCTTAATAGTTAATCCGGCAATTTTTCAGCGTAATGGAATCAATCAGCATTTTCGAAATTATAAAAGTGGGCATCGGTCCTTCCAGCTCGCACACGATGGGCCCCTGGAACGCAGCAGAAAGTTTTTTAAATAAAATCAGGAAAGAACGTCCCTTGCAGGAGGTGCAACGGGTTTTTGTTGAGTTTTTTGGTTCTCTTGCTAAAACCGGAATTGGCCACGGCACTGATGTCGCCGGGATGCTGGGTTTGTCCGGCGAAAATTTTAAAAAAATCGATACCACCAAAATTCAGGAAAAAGTTGATACGATTAAGGAAAGTGCAGAGCTGAATCTCGGTGGCGAAAAAATCATTCCGTTTGTCTACGGCGAGCATCTTATTCTCAACCGGAAAAAATCGCTGGACTATCATCCAAACGGAATGATTTTCCGAGCTGTATTCGACGACGGCACCGAACTTATCCAGGATTATTATTCCGTCGGCGGCGGTTTTATCGCCACGCGTGAAGAGCATTCTTACGAAAACAACTGCACCCGTACATTGTATCCCTGCCACAACGGTGCTGATATCGAGCGAAATATGAGTCGACTTTCGCTTGATAAAATATCTGATTTAATTTTTCTTAACGAAGAATCCTGGCGCACTAAAGAAGAAACCGAAGTGCAGGCGCTCTACATTTGGCAGCAGATCAAAGAATGCATCTACAAAGGTGTCAACAAAGAAGGTATTTTGCCGGGGGGACTTAAAGTGACGCGCCGTGCCGCCGGTCTCAACCGAAAATTGCTCGGCGACCGTATTTACAATAACATTGCAGAGTGGTATCACCTTTTGCTGGATTCAGATATTACCTTCACCAACATCAACAAG
This sequence comes from Flavobacteriales bacterium UBA6693, assembly GCA_002454815.1. Taxonomy (GTDB): domain Bacteria; phylum Bacteroidota; class Bacteroidia; order Flavobacteriales; family Weeksellaceae; genus Kaistella. Next base: position 27,400 of record DKJL01000013.1, on the reverse strand, counting down.
TGGGTCTCCTGTTTCGCGCTGGCGGTGAACGAAGAAAATGCCAGTTTTGGCCGTATCATTACTGCACCTACCAACGGCGCCAGCGGCGTTATTCCCGCGGTGCTCATGTATTCTCAGGTATTCACGGAATACCGCAGTGACGACCTGATTGTCCGTTTTCTGTTGGTCGCCGGCGAAATTGGGACGCTGTTCAAGAAGAACGCAACTATTTCCGCAGCCATGGGTGGTTGCCAGGCCGAGATCGGGGTTTCTTCCGCAATGGCCGCCGCAGGTTTAACGGAAATTATGGGTGGAACCCCCGGTCAGGTTTTGATGGCCGCCGAAATCGCGATGGAGCATCATCTGGGCATGACTTGCGATCCGATCGGTGGTTTGGTACAGATCCCCTGCATCGAGCGGAATTCCATGGGCGCTATGAAAGCCATTACCGCGGCCAACATTGCCCTGGAATCCGATCCCGCAAAGGCGCGCGTCACGCTCGACGAGGTCATCCAGTCCATGTGGGAAACCGCCCAGAGCATGAGCGACCGCTTTAAAGAAACTTCCGAAGGTGGACTGGCCATCGCCGTAAATGTCGCTGAATGTTAGCTTTTTTATAAGCAAGATTATTACTGTTTTTTCCGCAGACCCGTCCGGCTGTCCACTGTATCCCGCCACGGCGGGGATGCCGTTTCCATCCGGGCTAAGATTACAGATGGTTCTTCTGTGCGGCGAAGTCCGTTCCGCTCCGGCGTTGACTACTAAATTACTTTAAAATGCCGCGGATTCGGTTGGCACTTCGGATTAGTTCTTCCAGTAATTCCCAGTTTTCCTTTTCCAGCGCAGACTTGAATTTTCGCAATTGTGAAATATGTTCATTCAAGACGTCGAGCACATTTTCTTTATTTTCCCGAAAAATCGGAACCCACATTTCCGGATGCGATTTTGCCAGCCGCACCGTGCTCGAGAAACCCGAACTGGCCAACTGGAAAATACGGTCCTCTTCCCGCTCTTTTTCCAATACGGTATTGGCAAGGGCATAAGAAGTGATATGGGAAATATGTGAGATGTATGCGGCATGAATATCGTGGCTGGCCGCATCCATATGAAGTACGTTCATGCCGAGTGCCTGGGCGACAAACTCTGCAGTTTCCAAAGCATGCGACGAAGAATCAGTGGCGTCACAGATCACGGCAGATCTGCCGGCGAAACTGTCAGCCGTTGCACTATCGGGTCCGGAGTTTTCTGTTCCCCACATCGGATGAAAGGCAACATATTGTGCGCGGTTAGGATGGTTTTTTACACTTGCTGCAATACCGGCTTTGGTGGAGCCAACGTCCATTACAATTTGGTGTTCCTGTACCAAATCCAAAACTTGTGGAAGTAATTTAGTAGTTGCATCGACAGGAATTGCCAGCAGTATTAGGTCGGTCTCTTCGAGAGCGTGCTGTAAACTTCCATATTTATCAATTATTCCGTTTCTTGCAGCGGCTTCAAGATGCTCGGTATTTGCGTCTACCCCGAAAACCTGCTCGACCACTCCTGCAGCCCGTAGCTTAAGCGCAACCGAACCGCCAATAAGTCCGACGCCGATAATGGCTAGTTTCATTAAAATAATTTTTTACCTTAGAGAACGCAGTCGCAGAAACCGTGATTCTTCTTCGCACTTTTCAAACGCGATCTCGTAACGCGGATTTTTCTTAGGGTAGGTCAGAACATAGTCTGGACAAGGTTTTTTCTGCGCGTTGCTTTGCTCAAAATCTACATTTCCTTTCGTCATCAAACTGTCGCGTAAGAATTTTTCATCGATTTTCAGCAGCTTCATTTCTTGCTTAAATTCATTGCTGTAAACGAATTCTTTAGAAAGTGTTTCCGCGATAACCCGGGAGTTGGGAAGATAGCCACTGCAGCTGGCTCCTTTTTTATTTAAAATAAATAACACCAGAATAAGCCCGGGAATCAGGCCGAGTAGAAAAAATTTTATTTTTCTCATTAAAAAAGTAAAAGATTAATATCGTGATAAGTCAGGCCAAATCGGTCGCAAACCATTTTTTTAGTGTGGCGGCCCTTGTACATGTATAGAGATTCCTTCATTTCGTTTTTATGAACGAGTGTGTTTTCAAAACCGCCCTGTTCGTCATAAGTCAGCAGGTAAGACAGAAAGAAATTCGAAATTGCCTTGGTGGTAGTCCGTGGCATTCGTGAAGTGATATTGGGCAAACCACAGTGGATAATACCATGTCGGATGATATAGGGATTCTCCATGTCGGTGAGTTCAGCAGTTTCTACCATCTTGTTGTTATCGATGGTTACATCGATGATAACACTGCCTTTTTTCATATTCATTACCATCTCCTCGGTCACGATGGGCATGTGGCTCGCGCGTCCCAGCGCGGAGATAACAACATCGGCACGCTTCAGGCTTTTCGCAAGTTCTTTCGGATCGATAATGGAGGTAGGCACACGGCCGTCTACCATCATGTGAAGCCTGCGCAGTTTGGAAAGTGAGTTGTCAAAGACTTTTACACTTGCACCAAGACCCAACGCTGCTTTCGTAGAGAATTCTCCGACGATGCCGGCACCGATTATTACCACTTCGGTGGGCCGTACTCCTGTAATGCCACCGAGCATAAGTCCGTTTGAAAGGGCTAATAGTTCGGCCGCATATAAGACCGAGATCGTTCCCGCGATCTCGCCAATTAGACGGACCAACGCCAACTGCTTATACTCGTCAGCGATAAACTCGAATGCAATGGCATTAATTTTCTTGTCGGAAAGCTTTTTGAAGTAGTCTTTATCCCTGAGATTGATTTGCAGCGCGGAAACCAAATAAGTATTGGGTTTCAGCAATTCTATTTCCTCACACGTCGGGGGATTGATCTTTAAAATTAAATCCTGCCCAAAAGCTTCTGCCGCGCTTTCCGTAATTCTGGCTCCAGCTTCGGAATATTGAAGGTCTGTATAGAAAGAGCCCTCGCCGGCACCGCTTTCTACGACAATTTCGTGACCGGCCGATGTGAGTACCTGCACAGCATCCGGCGTGATGCACGTTCGGCGTTCGTTGAGACAGGTTTCTTTGGGAAGACCAATGCTGAAGCGTTTTCCTTTTTTTACTATTTCTAATTTTTCCTCTTGCGGCAGTAAATCCTGCTCGGTAAAAGGTGTAAAAACATGCGTATGGCTCATGGGTGTCATAGAATTAAAAACCGCACGGAGCGGTAAGAATCTGGGTACAAATATACAATCATTTGAGCACTGTTATCGCAATCAGCTGAAATCAGCGACGCGGCTTTCTGCTTCGTGAGTGATGGTCAATGTATGATGTGGCAGCCCTTCCAAATAACTTTCGAAAACCTCGGGCCATTCGATAATACAAAGAAAGGCGTTGTCGAGGTAGTCTTCCATGCCGATATCCAGAACTTCTTCCGCGCTTTTCAAGCGGTAGAGATCAAAATGAAAAATCTGGCCGTGTATAGAATTGTATTCATTTACAATGGCGTAAGTAGGCGAGGACACCTCGTCTATACTCCCCAGCGCTTTTATTAAATGCCGTGTGAAAGTAGTTTTGCCAGCACCGAGATTTCCGCGCAACAAAAGGATGTTATGTACAATGTTGGGAACTAATTGTTCGGCCACTGCCTGCCAATCTGCTGGTCCGTCGACTGAAAACTTCATTTATTTATAAATTTCTATTTCGATGGTACCATCTTCTGCTACTGCTCCACGATACATTCCGGCGGTATTGAAAGGCATCGCAATATTACCTTCTTTATCTAAAGCGATCAAACCACCGTCCCCACCCATAGCGGCGATCTCATCAATGGTTTCCTGAGCGGCAGCTGTAATGCTTTTTTTCTGGTAATCCATTTTGGCGGCAACCGTTCGCGCTGCTGTAGCACGAATAAAAAATTCTCCCCAGCCGGTAGCGGAAATTCCAACGTTGGAATCGGCGTAAGTGCCGGCGCCAATAATCGGTGCATCACCAATGCGACCGTATTTTTTATTCGTCATGCCGCCGGTAGAAGTTCCGGCAGCGATATTTCCGGTTTTGTCCCGTGCAACGGCACCCACCGTTCCGAATTTCTGGTCAATTTCATAAGCGGCCGGTTTTTGTAGCGCAGTGGTTTTAATTGATTTTGCTTTGGATTCTTTTTGCTGAAGCTTTTGCAAACCGTTCCAGCGATCCTGAGTCCAGAAATATTTAGAATCGACAATTTCCAGTTTTTGCTCTTTCGCAAACTTTTCAGCACCTTCTCCGGACAGCAATACGTGCTCGGAATTTCGCATTACCGCAATGGCTGCCCTGATCGGGTTTTTGATCGTATGCACGCCTGCTACGGAACCAGCAGCTTTATCACCGCCGTTCATGATCGCTGCGTCCAGTTCGTTTACTCCGTCGGCGGTGAAGACGGCGCCGCGACCGGCGTTAAATAAAGGAGAATCTTCCAGAATGACAATGGTGGCGGCAACAGCATCGACAGCGTTTGCACCGCGCTGCAGTTCTTTGTAGCCGGAAGTTAATGCTTCGCTCAGTTTGGCCTTATAAGCATTTTCCTTTTCGGCGGTCATGCTTGATTTTAAGATGGTGCCGGCACCGCCGTGTACGACGAGCACATATTTCTTCTGCGCTGAGAAGAGCAGCGCAGAAAAAAAGAAACCACAGATTATCAGTTTTTTCATAGTTCGGTGAATTAGATTCAAATTTATTGATTTCCAGTGAAACCGAGTGCTGTTTTAAAGGCAAGTTTGGAAGCAGGAGAAAGTAACGTCCGCTTTTAGCACAATTTTTTTGCGGTTTACTAATTTTTTTGGAGTGGAGACTGCGTAAGGGATCGCAACGGAAAGCCCGCAGGCACTGGCGCGAGCGCAGCGAGCGCCTGTGGTGAGGACTTGTAGTGAAGAGCCCGACTCTCGTGGTGGCCCGCAGGATGCGCTGGCGAGAGATACGACCAAATCGATAAGCAATAGGAACTTATTTGTTACTTTTACAGCATGATTTCCAAGCAGACCATCGATAAGATATTTTCCGCCGTACGGGTGGAAGAAATCATCGGCGAATACTTACAGCTGAAACGTGCAGGCTCGAATTTTAAAGGTCTGAGCCCGTTTCACGATGAAAAAACGCCGAGCTTCGTGGTATCGCCGAGCAAACAAATCTGGAAGGATTTCTCTTCGGGAAAAGGCGGTACGGCGATTTCTTTTTTAATGGAGATCGAAAACTTTACCTATCCCGAAGCGCTGCGGCACGCGGCTAAAAAATATGGAATTCCGATTGAAGAAGATTTGCGCGAACTTTCGGACGAGCAAAAAAAGGCACAAACCGACAAGGAACTCTTGTATAAAATCCATGAAGTCGCCAACGATTTCTTCCAGAACCAGCTTTTTGAAACTGAAGAGGGAAGGACGATTGGGTATTCTTATTTTAAAGAACGGGAAGTGCGCGACGAGATTATCCGCAAGTTTCAGCTCGGCTATGCGCCGGAGCAGCGCGACGCTTTTACGGCCTACGCACTGGCAAAAGGCTACCGAAAAGAACTATTGGAAAAATCGGGTCTTTCTATTTTTCCCGAAAATGCACCGGCAGGCATTGACCGTTTTCGGGAACGTGTCCTGTTCCCGATCCACAGTTTTTCCGGCCGTGTGCTTGGTTTTGGTGGGAGGATCTTGAAAAATAACGTAAAAACGGCAAAATATCTGAATTCACCGGAAACGGAAATTTACCACAAATCGAACGTTCTTTACGGGCTCAGTCACGCAAAGCAGGCGATCTCACGTGAAAATGTCTGTCTGCTTGTAGAGGGCTATATGGACGTAATCGCGCTGCACCAATGCGGTATCGAGAACGTGGTGGCAAGTTCGGGCACAGCGCTGACGGCTGAACAGATTAAATTAATAAAGCGGCTGACGGAGAATGTGACGATCCTTTTCGATGGTGATCCCGCCGGAATTAAAGCGAGTTTCCGGAGTATCGATTTACTGTTGACGGCGGAAATGAATATCCGAATTCTGCTGTTCCCCGACGGTGACGATCCTGACTCTTTTTCGCGAAAGCATCCGCAGGCTTATGTGGAAAATTTTATCGCGACAGAAGCCACGGATTTTATTGATTTTAAGGCAGATGTTCTTTTGCGCGAAGCTGGTGAAGATCCAATAAAAAAAGCGGAAGCGATCCGCGATATTGTAAAGTCGGTCACTTTTGTGAAAAATGCGCTGAAGCAGGAAGTGTACATCAAAGAAGTTGCAGCAAAGTTCGGACTGTCCGAAAAAGCGCTTTTTAATGAGCTCAATGTGCAGCAGCAAATTCATCGGCAACAGGGGGCTCCACGAGTTCAGTCAGCAGAAAAAAAATCCGAGGGAAAGCTGGCGGTAGTCTCAGAAAAACTTGCGTCCGTTAATCCTTTGTTGGAACTGGAGGAAAAACTGGTAAAACACATGCTGAATTTCGGCGACCGGATCCTGGAAAAAACGGATATTGAGCAGGTTCCGTTCAAGATTACGGTGATTGAGGAAATTATCAGTCATTTTGACGAAGACGGCTATGAAGTGCAGTCGCCCATTAACGCAAAAATTATTCTGGAACTGAAGAACGGACTGAAAAACAGCGAAATAATCACCAGCAATTTCTTTCTTACTTTGATGGATGAGAGTTTGGTATTAAAAGTATCAGACGCGATTATGGATCCGCACGAGCTGAGCAATTGGGAGAAAAATAATATTTTCCCACCAAAACCCGGCGACAAACTGGAAGCAGAAATAGAGGAGGATCTTTTGATTCATAAAAGTCATTTCATCGAAAAACTTATTTATGACACGGCCAAAGCACTGGATGCCGACGGTGATGAAGCGAACTACTACGAAGGCGTGAAAAAAATAATGATATTAAAAACACTTCTAAATGAAATCAATAAAAAGCTTAACCGGCAACTGACAAAAGGGCACAGTTTTTTTAAGGAACAAAAATTGTAAAAGAACGAATGACAAAATATTAAAAATGGACATAAAAAAAGATTTCAGAGATTTTTCTGTAAAGCACCTAGGAAATAGCGGTCTCGCAACAGATCAATATATGGGCATGTACGGACCCACCAGTTTAACGCCGTATATTATGGAAGAGCGCCGTATGAATGTGGCACAAATGGACGTATTTTCCCGTTTGATGATGGACCGGATTATCTTTTTAGGTACGGGCATCGACGATCAGGTAGCGAATATCGTGACAGCACAGTTGTTGTTTTTAGAAAGTTCGGACGCGTCAAAAGATATTCAGATCTACATCAATTCACCGGGTGGAAGCGTTTATGCCGGCTTGGGAATTTACGACACGATGCAAATCATTAAGCCAGAAGTAGCCACCATCTGCACGGGAATCGCTGCATCAATGGGCGCTGTTTTGCTGGTAGCGGGGGAAAAAGGCAAGCGCTCGGCGCTCCGTCATTCTCGCGTCATGATTCACCAGCCGAGCGGCGGTGCGCAGGGAGTTGCATCAGATATGGAAATTAATCTGCGCGAAATGCTTAAACTTAAAAAAGAATTATACGATATCATCTCGGAACATTCCGGCCAAACTTATGAGTGGGTGGAAAAAGCGTCCGACAGAGATTATTGGATGACTTCTTCCGAAGCCCGTGATTTCGGGATGGTTGACGAAGTATTGGAGCGCAAGCGCGAAAACAAATAAGGATAATTTTATTAAGCAAAAAAGCACCTAACAAGGTGCTTTTCTTTTTTTGAGATGGTCTGGCCTTAATTAAAAACCATTTTAAAGGGCTTTTTTCTATTAAAAAAATTAGGCATCCAACGCTTCAATGATCTTTGAAAAATCTGTAATGTTAAGTGCTGCACCGCCGATCAGACCACCGTCAATGTCGGGTTGTGAAAAAATTTCCTGAGCATTATCCGCCTTTACCGAACCGCCATAAAGTATTGAAACTTCATCAGCGGTTTTCTGCCCATACTTCTTTGCGATGAGACTTCGGATGTGCGCGTGGATTTCCTGCGCCTGCTCCGGTGTAGCTGTTTCGCCGGTACCGATAGCCCAGACCGGCTCATAGGCGATAACCACTTTTCGGATTTCTTCATCTGATAAGGTGAACAGCGCCTCTTCAGTCTGTTTTTTCACCACATTTAGGTGATCACCTGCTTTACGCTGCTCCAGCGTTTCGCCGTTACAGTAAATGGGAGTTAGGTTATGGTCGAGCGCAAGTTTGACTTTAATATTACACTGCGCGTCGGTCTCGTTATGATATTGTCTTCGTTCGGAATGTCCGATAATTGCCCCGTCCGCACCAATAGATTCCAACATTTCAGCGGAAATTTCGCCGGTGTAGGCGCCGCTTTTATAAGCGCTCATGTCTTGTGCAAAAATGCCGACTTGCTGAGTTGAATAAAGATCTTTGGCCAGCAGCAGATACATTGCGGGCGGCGCGATCCAGACGGCACAGTTTCCAGGGTTTTCTTTTCTGTAATGAAGAATCTGAAGCATCAGCTGTTGTGCTTCAATGACGTTCTTATTCATTTTCCAGTTTCCGGCAACAATTTTTTTTCTCATTATAATAAATGTTTATGGGCAAATTAATCCAGTTTCCACAGTTGTTTCATGGTTTTATAAAAATCGTGTTCCGTCTCCGAAACTTCCTCGTCTGCTTTGATCAGTGTTTTTGCAAATTTCGCAAAAGACGTGCGCTCTTCTTCAGTAGAGTCGTCGTAGAAACATTTCGCATGAAACTCGAAATGATCCTGCCATTCTTCCTGTTTTAACAGAGCGATAACTTCCAGTTCGTCATCAAGATCCATTTTAAATGGAAATTCGTCGGCCAGATATTGCTGAATCATCATGCCTTCCTGCGGCGCAAATTCGCCGTCTACTGCCGAAAGAATCATAAGAAGATGATAACCGGCGATGGACTTATTGGATTTTTTTTGTGTCGTCATTGTTTATTTTTTTTCTGTTTAATATAATCATTTGCACCCTGCTTACCAACAATAGTGCCGCGTTGCAGCGTTAATACGAAAGGATTGCTGCGCGCGATAGTTTTAATTGCAGTGCCGTCCATGGTGCCTTTTGCAATCTGCTTAAAGACAGAAGGGTCCGTAGAAATCCCGTAAATCGAAGCATCATTATTTTTTTTCACCGCGTTTTCAAGTTCGCTCAGTAAACTATGATTGACGTTTTTTGGATCGTAAACGCAAATCAGGATCGCCTTTGGAGCATTGAGAATTTCATCGGTGAGATCTTTACCTTCCTGGCTTTCGGGTTTAAATTTACTTATTTCCGAATCATAACCTTGTCTGGTCATTCTGGAAACAGTTTTACTTTCGTCGATGGTCCAGGGAGAATCTGCTGCCCAGTATTTTTTGTCACTTACATACTCGTCCTGATCTAATTCCTTCATCTCGCCCGTTTTTGTATTATTTACGGTATAGAAAGTTTTATAATCGCTGGGATTTTGCGCAATCTTTTTCTTCTCCTTATTAAGGTTTGTACCTATTTTATAATCCCGAAAATCAATCAGCGGTTCGTGGGCAATTCCCCAATAGATGATGAAAATCATGAGGAACAACGCAGGCAATGTGGCGAACCATTTTTTTTGGTTTTCCCTGCCGGGATTTTTTAAATCTGTTCTGTGCGAGTACGCGAGAGTCATCAAGCCTGACAACAGCGCGATATCTTTCCAGAAACTTTGCCACGGCGTAAAGGTAAGCGCGTCTCCAAAACAGCCACAATCAGTTACTACATTGAAATAAGCAGAATAAAAAGTAAGAAAGGCAAAGAAAATACACATCGCGATCAGCACGATGATGGTCAATTTTAATCTGCTTTTAATGAGCAACATCCAACCGAAGACCAGCTCTGTGATAACGACCGTAATGGCTAGCGGCAGCGCCTGTCTTTCAAAAAAAGGCAGATTGAAAACCGCGGGCGAAAAGTACTCCTCAAGCTTAAATGAAAAACCAATTACGTCGACGGCTTTTACAAAACCGCTGGCGAGGAAGATAGCTGCCAGCAGAATTCTAAGAATGCTTCTCATCAGTTTGTTTGCTTATTTCGGGATTTCCTGCTTCTTCGTTAATCTTTATCAGACAGAAGACAGCGTAGTTGAGCATGTCATAATAATTGGCATCGATGCCTTCGGAGACCAGCGTAACGCCGGCATTATCCTCAATTTGTTTGGTTCGAAGCACTTTCTGATAAATAAGATCAGTAATTGAAGACACGCGCATATCGCGCCACGCCTCACCATAATCGTGGTTTTTTCTTAACATCAGCTGTTTGGCTTCCTCCACAAAATGATCATAAAGTTGCTCGATCTGTTGCAAATCCTCACGGTAATCTTCCGCAACTCCTTTTTCCAGTTGAATTAAACCGATAACCGCGTAATTAACGATGGCTACAAAATTTTCCTCTGCTGTTTCGCCGACTTTAGAAACTCCTGTTATTTGGAAATTCCGAAGGTTTTTTACCTTGATGTACAATTGATCTGTGAGCGACGGGGCACGCAGGACGCGAAAGGAAGGGCCGTAATCTGAAAGTTTCTGTGCAAACAGTTTGCGGCAGACCGCGATCGCTTTATCGTACTGGGAAGAGGTTTTCTGCATAATAATGGTCAACTTTTCAAAGATAAGAATTTCGTCCGACAGTTATTAGCCTTAGTTTTTTACAAAACGTATTTTTGCACGATGGATACAGCAAAGTTTACCCCTGGAAGAAATAATTTCTCGATCAATTGCCTTGGCCGGCTTGTCGATATTTCTTCGCCAAAAATTATGGGAATTCTGAACGTTACGCCGGATTCTTTTTCGGACGGCGGACAATTTTCAACGACCGAAAAAGCCTTGCAGCGAGTGGAAACAATGCTGAAAGAAGGCGCAGACTTCATCGACATTGGCGCACAGTCGACGCGGCCGGGCGCGCAATTGCTAAGTTCAAAACAAGAAATCGAACGGCTGGGCTCTCTGATCCGTTTAATTAAAAAAGAATTTCCCGAAAGTATTATTTCGCTGGACACATTTTACGCCGAAACCGTGCATTTCGGCTTTAATGAAGGAATTGATATCGTTAATGATATTTCCGGAGGGATGTATGATTCTCTACTTGTCACCACCGTCGCAGGCATGGGCTTACCGTATATTTTAATGCACGTTCATGAATCGTACAAGGAGATGCACCGGCAAAAAATAGATGGTGATATCATCTTAAAACTGAATCAATATTTTTCTGAAAAAATAGCAGCGCTCAGAAGTGCTGGTATTAAAGATATTATGGTGGATCCGGGTTTTGGTTTTGGGAAAACGGTGGAGCAGCAGCATCAAATGATTCGCGAATTACCGTACATTACTTTTGGCAGATATCCCGTGCTCGCAGGAATTTCGCGAAAGTCGTTTATCTATAAACCGCTCGGAAAATCGCCGCTGGAAATCGGTGAAGAAACCCGGATTTTACACGGGGAGTTATTGCGCAATGGCGCCAAAATCCTGCGCGTTCATGATGTAGCCGCGGCAAAAGATGCGATTCGTGAATTTTTAGCTTAATTCAGGCCGGAAAGTTTGTCTGCATATTCCTTAGCGAAAGTTTGTCGGTCTTTGTTTAATTGTTCCAGAGTTTCAGGCAAAACATAACTGAAAAGAACCGCTTTCTCCGCGTCGAGAAAGATGATTTCTTTTTCTTCGCCGTCGATCATCTGTGAAAAAATTTCCCACATAGAAGTGTCTTTAGTTTTTAAAAGATCAAAAAAAGCGGCGGCGTCAATCTGTATAATTTTCATGTTAAAATCCTAATAAACTGAGTTTTAGCTGGATGGCAAAATTTTCTTTGAATGCTGGTGTGGCATAATGTCCCACGCGGTAGAAAAAACCGAGGTCGAAAGGTGATCCCAGAATACTGTTTACTTCGAAACCGACTTCCTCGTACAAATTATCCAGGGTTTCGAAATCGAAATGATGTCGCGACTTGTTGGTCATATCACCGATAATCGCTTTATATACTAAATTAAAACTTGAGGTCGTTTTGCCAAAAGTGCGGAAATAAAACGGGATTCGGTGGGCTGCATAACCACCGATAAACTTGTCAGCGAAATATTTCCCTCCTTCCATAGTGGCAAAGCCCAGGTACGAGGTGAAATTCAAATTCAATCCGGAACGTCCGCTGCCAAGGCCGTTCACCACGAAATGATGCCAGATCGGCGCATCGCCGGCCAGAAGTCCGCTAAATAATCTTGCGCTGGAAACGCCGGCTCCGGTGGAAAATTGATGTTGTGCGAGAAAATCGAAGCTGCTGTAAGACAGATCACCGCCCAGCGCCCGCAATCCCTGCTCATAATTAAAGTAAAATTCCGGATACTCCTGTTTGTAGGTGACTTTCCCGGAAGGTGTCATCATGTTTTTAGAAGCAGGCGAATATTTTAAAGTAATGTGAGTTGCAAAATTTTCAAAAGCGGAGCCCAGGTTGTTGAAGTTATAATTAAACTTTGCCTCTTCATGGTCTCTCTGCGCCGAAAAATTTAAGGTCAAAGCATTTGTTAGGTCATTTTCATAAGATAATTTTGCGCCGCGGTACGCGTAAAACCGGTCGTTGTTGAGGTCGATTCCGCCATTCATAATGCGCATTTTCGAATTCCACAGATTTTCATTAAAACGTCCTGCTGCTTCCACGTCATCATAAAATTCGGCGCGAAAAAAGGAAACTTTGTCTACGGTGGTTTTTACATCCACACCGGCGCCGTACTTCCAGATATGATCTTTAAAACCGTAAGCCACATAAGCATCCGGAGAGATATAGCGGTGAAATTTTTCGTTTAATTTTATGCCGATGCCCACGCGGACTCCTTCATACTGGTTGTACTGAAAAGCTTTCAATGCATCATAGTCAACAATGCCGACTCGAATTTTGCCTTTCAGAAAACCGGAAAAAACTTCAAGTTTTTGGTCAAGTTTATATTTCTTGCCGACACTGTCAATTTTCAGATAAGACATTTCCTCGCGCGGTGTGAGGGAATCGGTGCGGAACTGATTCAGTAAGGATCCATCCGCGTTTTTCACCGTTAAGTTATAACCGGAAAATTCTTTTTTTTGCAAATTCGAATTGGTCTTGAAATCAAAATAATCTGCCAGCAGATATACATAATTGCCAAACTTCGGTCCCATTGAATTTTCGTTTTCTTTTCCGGGTTTTCCTACCAAAAAGCGGGCGTTTCCCATCCGGATTTTCATGTTTTCTTTTGAAAGAAACCACTTTCCCTCAATCGGTTTCCAAATGCTGGTAATGCTGCCTTCGCTTTTAACTTTGCTGTTACTTTCAATCTTTCTCAGCGCATAGCTTTCGGCATCGATGTACATATATCCGTTGTATTTGCGGCGCTGCAGCGGTTTTTTGTAATCCACCTGCCGAAAACGAATTACGAAAGTAGTACGTCCTTCGATATCGATGCTGTCGGTAAGAAAGTATCGGTAAAGCACAGTGTTTTCCTGCCGGATTTCGCGCGGCATCCTGTTACGGTTGGATCGTAAAGCGAGCAGTTCGTAAATGGGTTCCTGCAGACCGGAGACACGGCTATCGAGAATATTGATTTTTTCGCCATATTTTTCAGAATAGAGAAATTCCGATGCGCGTTCCCAAAGAAAAAGCTTGCTCTGTGCCATCAGCTTCAAGATGTTTTCGCGCTCTGCAGAATCTTTTTTTAGGTTAGAATTTACCGCGGTTGCAGGCAATATTCGTAATGAGTCCAGACGACGGTCGAGAAATTTGTTGTAGGCCGCGATACTGTCTTGATCAAGATCAAGGGAAATTTTTTCATAAGATTTAAAAGAGTAAGACTCGAGACTTTTCGGATCATTATCATCGTAACGCCGGCGGACCTCCTGCAAAATTTCCAGTGCGCGCGGATCGCTTTTGTCTTCAATTACAATTCCCTGTATCGACTGCGTTTTGCTGGATATTGGCGACAGTGCGGCTTCGATTACTTTATCAACCACGACTTCGTCTTCATAGTAGCCGCTCGCCTGTACGCTTACGAGCCTGCATTTTGTTTTAAAGCTAAATTTCCCGTCATCGTCTGTACGGCCGAGTATTTGCCCATTGCACGAAATGGAAGCCCCTTTTATTGGAGCTCGGTCCGCGCTGCGGACAACAGAGAGCTGCGACTGCCCAAAAGCGCTAACAATTACCAGGAGAAAGAAGGCAATAAAATTTTTTTTCATAAAATGTTAAATATCCGACGCATTAAGCAAAAGTCATGCAGTGTTAGGAAATACGGCTCCATGTGTTTTTTCCGTGGTATTGTTTAGTGTAATAATTTCGCAGCCCAAGATTCTCAGGATGTTGTAGATTGGGATCTGCGGCCAATAAATTTTCCACAGCTTCTTTTGCAATTTTAATGATTTTACCATCGGCGATAAGATCAAGTTTTTTGAAATCTACGATGCCACTTTGCTGAGTGCCGAGGATGTCGCCGGGCCCACGGAGTTTCATATCCACTTCGGAAATAACAAAACCGTCGTTGGTTTCTACCATAGTGCGCATCCTTGTACGCGAATCTGTACTTAATTTATCCGACGTTACCAGGATACAATAACTCTGTTCCGCACCACGGCCCACGCGTCCACGAAGCTGATGCAACTGTGAAAGACCAAACCGTTCCGCGCTTTCGATGACCATAACCGAAGCATTCGGCACATTAACGCCGACTTCAATGACGGTGGTCGCCACCATAATCTGAGATTTCCCGCCGGCGAAGTAGTCCATCGCCGCTTCTTTCTCGGCAGGTTTCATCTTTCCGTGTAACATGGTAACATTGCAGCCTTCGAAAAAATCAACGATATGTCCGAAGTTTTCCATTAAATTTTTATAATCCAGAGTCTCGGATTCTTCGATCAGAGGATAAACAAAATAAATCTGCCGTCCTTTAGTAATTTCTTCTTTAACAAAATTAAAAATACTCAGTCGGTCTTTTTCCCGGCGGTGCGCGGTGATAATTGGTTTCCGACCTACGGGGAGTTCGTCAATCACAGAAACGTCGAGATCGCTGTAGAAACTCATCGCCAGCGTTCTGGGTATCGGAGTAGCAGTCATAATAAGAATGTGCGGTGCCACTTTGTTTTTCGCCCATAACCGGGCTCTTTGCGCAACGCCAAAACGATGCTGCTCATCGATAATTGCTAACCCCAGGTTTTTAAATTTCACTACATCTTCCAGCACCGCGTGAGTACCAACCAATATCGGAAGTGTTCCCTCTGCCAGTTCTTCATGCAGAATTTTTCGGTCGGAGTTTTTTGTGGAACCGGTGAGCAGGCGTATTTTAATTTCCGTGTCTTTCAATAATTCTTGTAAAGACGCAAAATGCTGCTGCGCCAATATTTCTGTCGGTGCCATCAGGCAACTCTGGAAACCGTTGTCCAGGGCGATAAGCATCCCTAAAAGCGCAACCATTGTTTTGCCGGAGCCTACATCGCCCTGCAGCAGCCGGTTCATTTGTATCGGCTTTTTCATGTCCAGCCGAATTTCTTTGAGCACACGTTTTTGTGCGTTGGTCAGTTCAAAAGGCAGTTTATTTTGGTAAAAATTATTGAAGTAATAGCCCACATTTGGGAACGCGTTGCCGGGCACTGACGTTTTTTGATGCTGCTTCTTAAGTCCAAACCCCAGCTGAAAAAAGAATGCTTCTTCAAATTTTATGCGGTTTTCGGCATGCTGTGCATGAAAGAGATCTGCCGGAAAATGAATATGATATAAAGCCGGCACACGCTCGATTAAATTTAAATTTTTAAGCAAGGAAAGCGGCAGATTTTCGTTCACTAAAAGCGGCAAGTTCCGCACGATTTCGGCAAGTACGTTCTGAAAGAATTTGTTGTTGACACCACGCTTGGCAAGTTTCTCACTTCCGGGATAGATGGGCAGAAGTCCGCTGGAAACGGCTTTTTTTTCATCTGATTCGATTTCCGGATGTGGCATTGAATAGGAACCATTGAACTCATTAATTTTACCGAAAACAAAAATCTCCTGGTTAACAGGCAGTTGCCCGAGCAGCCATTTGGAATACCGGAACCAAACCAGCTCAATAGTGCCTGTCGTATCTCGGAATTTGGCGCTGAGCCTTTTCTGACCGCGCCCGTAGATTATTTCCTGAACGTCAGAAATCCGTCCCCGAAGTTGAATTTCATTCTCCAGATCAGATGTGAGCTGTGCGATGGTGTAAATTTTACTTTTGTCCAGATACCGGAGCGGGTAGAAAGACAGCAGATCAGAAACCGTGCGGAAACCGAGCACACTTCTGATAAATTTTGCACGTTCGGTCCCGATGCCTTTTAAAAATTCAATCGGAGTTTCTAGCGTCACGGTATATATTTAAGTAAAATAGAGACGCAAATTTCAACAAAATAAAAGCGTCGTCCAAATGAACGCTTGCTGAAGATTTAATCAACGTTTTATGGTTGATTTAAATTTGCGTTGGTAGGTCTGCCACTGTTCGCGTGTCGTGATTTTCTTGTAATCGTCGTTGGCAATAAAAGAAATATACGGCTCGAGTTCGGCGGCGGTTATTTCGCCCTGCAGCAGGGTAATAGTTTGCAGATGCTCATCAAGAAAAACAATAGACGGAACCGCGTTCACGTTCATGTATTTTGCGAAATCGTGCATCGTGCGGTTTTTCTTGCTTTCCCGCTTTTCTGAATTTTCGAAATTGCGACCGCGCACGTTAAAATTTTCTCCGGATTTCGCATCAAATTTTACATTATAATAAGCGCTGTTCAGCTGCTGCGCGATTTGTGGATGATTAAATGTGCTCGACATCATTTCATCGCAAGGCGAACAATTTTTATCAAAAAAATAAATAAGAACCTTCTTGGGTTTAACTTTTTGTGCAGCAGCAGCCTCCTGCACTGTCAGCCACCGAACCTGTCCGGTGAGCGCCAGCGAAATTATTGAAAATAAAAAGATTGTTAATTGTTTCATCGTTCCTACTATACAAAAAGCACGCAATCCTAAGATCTTACCGCACTTCCTGCATCAGTTTTTTGACAAGCGGTGAGATCAGGATAAGAACAACACCTGCCGCTACAGCATAAATCGCCAGTTGTTTATAACCTTCTGCGTAAGAAATGAGCGCTTCCAGATTTGAGGTCCCCTGTTTCGACGTCGCCATGCTGGCGCCGATAATACCGGCGACATATTGGCCATAAGCGGAAGCAAGAAACCAAAGCCCCATCATCATTCCCTGAAGATTTTTGGTGGAGAGTTTAGTCATGATCGACAGTCCGATCGGTGAAAGACATAGTTCTCCGAAAGTAATGATGAGGAGCGCGACGGTAAAGAAACGCAGCGAGGTAATACCGTTTGCGTCCGCAAAAAACTTCGTTGCAAATAACGCGTAATAGCCCAGCCCCAGGAATATGAAGCCCAAACCGAATTTGATGACGGTATTCGGTTCCAGTTTTCTTTTGCTCAGCCAAATCCAGAGCAGGCCGAGAAGCGGCGCAAGAAAAATAATAAAGAAGGCCCCACCGGAATTGTTCACGCCGTTGGGATCGAGGTTGAGCAGGTCCTTATTTAAATTTTTTGCCGCAAAAATACTTAAGGAACCACCGCTCTGTTCGTAGATTCCCCAGAATAAAATAGAGAATAAAATAAAAACGAGCGCAGCCCATAATTTCTTTCGTTCCGCAAGGGTAACTTTCGACATTTCGTAGAAGAGATAAATCAGCGTCAGGGGCCCGATGGTGTACATAAAATAATCGGTGTACTGAGTCTTTGCTACCATTATCATAATAATCGGAACGAAAATCAATGACAAAAGATAAACACCATATTCCTTCCATTTTGGCATTGGCGCTGCAGTTACTTCTGCGCGTGGATCCCCCGGCTGCAGTCCGATTGGCCCCAAGCTTCGCTGTGTAAAAATAAAGTTTACCAGACTTATCACCATTACTACGGCGGCGCAACCAAAAGCAACGTTCCAGCGCAATGCCTCCGGAATCAGGTTTGAAAGCAGCTCGCCCTTACCAATTGCAATACACAAATAACCGCCAAGCAGTGCCCCGAGGTTAATCCCGGCATAAAAGAGGGAGAAACCTGCATCGGCACGGGAATCATTTGGTTTGTAGAGCTGACCCACCATGGATGAGATGTTGGGTTTGAAGAAACCTGTGCCCACGACCGTGAAAGCGATTCCTAAAAAGAAAAAACGATGCGGATCGGTGGCCAAAATTGCACTCCCGACAATCATCAGCAGACCACCCCAAAATAAAGATTTCCGAAAACCCAAGATTTTGTCGGCGAAAAGCCCTCCCACAAAAGTAAAGGCATAAACAAAGGCCTGCGTGGCGCCGTACTGCAGATTGGCTTCTTCCTCGTGAAGATCCAGCTGGGAAATCATAAAGAAAACCAGCATGCCGCGCATTCCATAAAAACAGAAACGCTCCCACATTTCCGAGAAAAAGAGCGACCAGATCTGTTTCGGATATTTTCCCTTGAAATTCTGTATTTGATCGAGAGTAAGATTCATAAATTAAAATTAATAGTTCACTGTTGAATTTTTCCGGTGGCGAAAGAAATCGACGTACGAAAATAGAAAAAACCACCGATTTATCAGTGGTTTATATTTAAATCAAATAAAATAGTTGAATCTTAATGAATACCGTGCATCATCTTCACGAGTTTCTTGTTGAAAAGTATCAACATCACCGCCGCAAATACAGGAATTGCTCCGATAACGAGGAAGAATGTCGACATTCCATAAGTCTCAGATATTCTGTCGATCATGGCACCCGTTTGACCAGCAATGAAATTGGCGATCGCAGAAGCAGTAAACCAAAGTCCAAAGAGGAGACCGATGAATTTCTTAGGCGAAAGCTTACTCACATAAGACAATCCTACCGGTGACAGGCAAAGTTCGCCTGCTGTGTGGAAAAAGTACGCGAGGATCAGCCAAATCATGCTCACCGACGCGGTGCGGGCACCTAAAGGGATGCTCATACTACCGTATGCGAGGAATACGAAACCAAACCCGACTAAGATTAGGCCTAAAGCCAACTTCACCGGACCGGAAGGATTCCACATTTTTTCCCAGAACTTACTGAAGGACGTCGCCATGGTGATAATGAAGAACGAGTTCAGAATCTGAAACCAGGAAGCTGCTACTTCTGTGTTTTCCTGCGTAAATTCTCTGTTGATTTTCCAGATTCCCAGCCCCCAGATTATAAGGAATGAAAGTGCAGTGAAGACAATCGTGAGCGGATATCTTTTCATAATCTGCTTGGAAAGCAGATAAAGTACATACGTTACAATAGCGATCGGGAAAATGGTAAGGAAAGTGTCTACCCACTTAAAAATCAGTGCCGTATTACCCACCAATGCGCGCTGCGTGTAATCTTTTGCAAAAATGGACATCGATCCGCCCGCTTGTTCGAAAGCAAAGAAGAAAAATAAACTCGCCACCATAAATACACCGATGACGATAAGACGATCGCGGATTACTGCTGGTCTTCTGGCTAATTCTTCTTCCTCCGCGTCGTGATTTTCTTCAGCGAAAATCGCGGCAACTTCTTCATTTTTTGCCGGACTTGTACCAATAATTCCGAATATCTTTTGAGCAAAATAGAACTGCAGCAAGCCAAAGAACATGAAGACTCCCGCAAGACCGAATCCATAATGCCAGCCCACTTTTTCGCCGATGTAGCCACAAAGCATCATCCCCAGGAAGGCACCGGCATTAATTCCCATATAAAAAATGGTATAACCTGCGTCTTTTTTCGCACTGGTATCGGGATAAAGTTGCCCCACCATCGAGGAGATATTGGGTTTGAACATACCGTTACCTAAAATCATCAAGGCCAAACCAATGTAGAAAAATGTCTCGGAAAGTCCTTCCATGGCCATGGCAGCATGACCGAGCGTCATTACCAGGGCGCCAATAAGAATTGCTTTTCGATAGCCGGTAAATTTATCGGCAATAATACCGCCAAGCAGCGGCGTGAGGTAAACCAAACCGGTGTACCAACCATAGAGTTGGAGCGCATCTTCATTCGACCATTGCCAACCACCTTCGGTGAGCTTCGAGACCAAAAACAAAGTCAGCAAAGCGCGCATCCCGTAGTAGCTGAATCTTTCCCACATTTCAGTAAAGAACAGCACAAAGAGGGAGGCTGGATGGCCCATTACCATTTTGTCATCAATCCCTTCCTTGGCGAGATGTTTTACTAAAATTTCATCTTGATTTACTTCCATTTCTTATGAATTTATTTCTAACTTTTTTCTTTATTTTAAACTGAAATCCTAACGGGATCGCATTGTATGACTTATATCAGGATGACAAATATAGTTTTTTTTTGGATTTGTTAACATTTACCAATAACATTTTAAGCTAGAGGATAAAATTGATGGTAATCCATTCCATCATCAGCGCGGATATCAACGCTCCAACGGTTCCGACAATGTATCCGAGAATCGCAAGTAACGCTCCTACTGGGGCCAGACTTGGATTAAAAGCGCCTGCCACGACCGGTGCAGAGGCAGCTCCGCCAATGTTGGCTTTGCTTCCTACGGCGATAAAAAAGAACGGTGCTTTAATTAATTTTGCCACGCCAAAAAGAATGATCACGTGTACAAACATCCAGACAAGACCCAGAATTATTAGGAAAGGGTTCTCGAATATCTGAAGAATGTCCATCCGCATCCCTATAACGGCAACCAAAATATAGATAAAGACGCTTCCTATTTTACTTGCACCGGATCCTTCAAGACGCCGGAGCTTGGTCATCGACGCGAGCACGCCGATAAGGGTTGCGAATAAAATAAGCCACAGAAAACTCGAAGTAAATGAATTAAAAAAAGAAGTCGGATCACTGAATGCGGATATTGTACTGAGTGTGCCGGCAACCAGTTCTGCCAGATAAAAAGATATTGCAAGACCGCCAAAAGTAATTCCAAACATTAGCATATAGTCTTGTAAATTGGGTTGTTTTTGGACGCTGAGGGAGTAATTTTCGACGCGAGTGATTAAATTTTCAATCGAAGAGTTGTCTGCTTTCAGCCAACGGTTGATCTTTTCATTTTTATTAATTAAAAAAAGCAAAACTGCCATCCAGATGTTGGCTACTACAATATCGACCAAGATCATTCCGCCGTATAATCTTTTGTCAAAAGCAAAAATCTCGAGCATAGCTGTCTGGTTAGCCCCGCCACCAATCCAGCTGCCGGCAATGGTCGATAATCCGCGCCAGGCTTCCTGATTTCCAACGCCCGAAACCGTGTCCGGATGAATCTGGCTGAAGATGAGCAGCGCCACAGGACCGCCGACAATCACGCCGAGTGTTCCCGTGAAAAACATGGCAAGCGGCTTCCAACCTAAATTCAAAAGTCCCTTTAAATCAATACCCAAACATAGCAACAAAAGCGAAGAGGGCAGAAGGTAACGAGTTGCTACGTAATAAAGTTCTTCATATTCCGGTGTGTCGCTGGATATGATATTGGCAGTGTTCAGTACAGCCGGAACCATGTAGCAAAGCAAGAGAGCAGGGAAAATTGCGTAGAATTTTTTCCAACTTTTTAAACCGGAAGTGTAAAATATGGCGGCCAAGGCCATTGCCAAAATTCCTAAGACAACAATGTTGTTCGAAAATAAGGGTTCGGTGATTACTTTTTCCATAAATAATTTCGTGAGAGGGAAGCAAATATATACTATTCAGCTCAATTATTTTCAAATATTATAGTGCGCCAGAGCCTTTGTGTACTGTTTTTTGAATTAATTTATTTTAAATAAATGAAGCAAACTACGCTTAGACTAAAAATTAAAAATACTTTGCACGTTGAAGTAACAAAAAAACCACCCCGTTACCGAGATGGTTTTTAACTGAAACAGGTTCTTTTTTATAGATTCTCCAGCAGGAAATTGGTCATTTTCTGATAAAGTTGAGGACGTGTTTGTCCGCCAAAAATACCGTGGTTTTTGTCGGGGTACGCCATAAATTCAAACTGTTTTTTATTTTGAATAAGCGCTTCGGAAAATTCCATTGAGTTCTGAAAATGTACGTTATCATCGGCTGTGCCGTGAATCAAAAGAAAGTTTCCTTTCAATAATTGCGCATAGCTCGTAGGGGAATTATCGTCGTAGCCTGCAGGGTTTTCCTGTGGCGTTCGCAAAAACCTTTCCGTGTAAACGGTATCGTAGTATCTCCAGTTTGTGACGGGCGCAACAGCGATTCCGGCTTTGAAGACATCTGCACCTTTTGTCAGCGCCAGGCTCGCCATGTATCCACCATAACTCCAACCGAAAATGCCAATGCGGTCTTTGTCGACATAAGATTGTTTACCAAACCATTTCGCCGCCGCAATCTGATCTTCGATTTCATATTTCCCGAGATTAAGGTAGGTTACTTTTTTATAATCAGTTCCTTTATAACCCGTACCTCTACTGTCCACGCAGGCCACGATATAGCCCTGCTGCACAAGATGATTGAACCAGAGTCCGTTCCCTACATCCCACGAATTGGTCACCTGCTGCGAGCCCGGCCCTGAATACTGGAACATGAAAAGCGGATATTTCTTGTTCGGGTCAAAATCTTTCGGCTTCATAATATAGGCATTCATCTGGTCGCCAACCTCGTTGGGAACCGTGATAAATTCTTTCGCGACCATGTTATCGGCCAACAATTTTTTCAGCTGCTCCTCATTGTTCTGCAATTCTTTCAGAGATTTTCCTTTGGCATCTTTCAGCACGAAAGTGTAAGGCTGTGTCGCAGAAGAAGAGGTTTCGATGAAATAATTGTAGTTTTTACTGAAGTTCGCGCTGTTCGTTCCGGACGGATTAGAAATCAACGATGTTTTTCCATTGTTGATATTTACTTTGGAAACCACTTTGTTTATGGAACCCTGTTGAGTAGTCTGCACATAAACTTCTTTGGTTTTGGGGTTATAACCATAATAATTAGTTACCTCCCAGGGGCCTTTGGTAATCTGTTTTTTCAGCTGCCCGTTTTCGTTGTACCAATATAGATGGCGGTTGCCGTCACGCTCCGAGCCCCAGATAAAAGAATTGTCGGGCAGAAATTCTAAAGTTACGTTGTCAGTTTCAATCCATCTTGGATCGGTTTCTGTGAAGAGTTTTTTTACTGCGCCTGTTTTCGTGTTAATTTTTAACACGTCGGAGGCATTTTGTAGTCTTTCAGAAGTGATCAGTACAATTTCATCAGCTTTGGCAGTACGATAGACATCCGGAATGTAGTAATTTTTATATCCCGAAAGGTTAATCGGCATATTCTGCGCACCCTCTACCCGAAAAATAAATGCGGAAACAACAGAGTTATTTTCCCCTGCTTTTGGATACTTAAAACGCATCTCGGTCGGATAAAGTTGTTTTCCGTAGATCGGTATCACCATTTCCGGCACCAATAGCTCATCTGATTTTACGTAAACGATGGCGTCGGAATTCTGCGTCCACTCATAGAGGCGGGCGTGTCCAAATTCTTCTTCGTAAACCCAGTCGCCCAAGCCGTTCAAAATAGAGTTTTTCTTACCGTCCGTCGTAATCTGTACTTTCCTGCCGGAAGCTAAATCTTGATAATAGAGGTTGTTATCAGCGATAAATGCTACTTTCGATCCGTCCGGAGAAAAAGTCGGCTCCTGTATATAGTTTCCCTCGTTGATCAGTATGGTTTTACCTGACTTCAAATCCCGCACCTCATATTTTCCTAAAAAAGAGTGACGATAGATCGGTTGGCTGTCTTTCAGCAATAAAATTTTGGATTCATCTTCATTAAAAATATAAGACTGAAACCTTCCTTCGACAATGTTACCATCTTTCTTCGTCGTTTTGTATGAATATCGGGCGATACCATCCGGCTCGATCACTGCATAGTTTTCTCCGTTTTTTAAAGATGATATTCCGGAAATTCCTTTACCGCGGTAATATCCGGAGTATATTTTGTCCAACGTGATCTGTTGGCTGAACAAGGACATCGATACCATAATTGAAATCGAACAGAAGATTTTTTTCATAATAATTATTGATAAGCATCAAAGATAATAAATTTCTTAAAAGTTGTTAAACCTTCTAACGGCGGGTCTTGGCAAAATAATTGATAGGTATATTTAAATAAAATAAAACTATGGAAACGTTTAATGAAGAAAAACTGGTAAAATATGAAATGGGCGATCAGGACGTCTTTGTGGGTTTTGCTAATTTCGAAGATGCGGAGCGATATGCGGCGCAAAAGCTGGGCACTTTGGTAGAAGTCGGGTTTAAAGACGGCAATGATAATCCACAAATCACCAATGAAGCAGGACTAATCGCGCAGAAACTTCATTTTTATGTTGATGCCGGCCCGGAATACCGGTTTATTCACTCGGCGGACCCTGAATTTCGTGAATACATGGACCAGCTTCAGGAAATTGAGTCAGATTTAAAAGAAGAAAGTCCGGAAGAAAAATACATCACGGATGCCCGTATCGAAATGACTGAAGATCCGCTGGTGGTGCTCAAAAATGGCGAATACGAATCGGTACAGACGCGCGAGCGCGTGAAATACCGTAAACACGCGAAAGTTTATGAAATCGGTGTCGCCTTCGACAGAGCTTAAAATTACGTTTGTTGAAATTATGTCAAACTTTTAAATATAAAAACTATGTCAGACCGTAAATACAGCAAAAAAGCACAGGAAAAAATCCACGAAACGATGGAAGAATTTAAGGAAGGAAAACTTAAATCGGGAAGCGGAGATAAAGTTACTGACCGCAAACAGGCTGTCGCAATTGGAATTTCCGAGGCAAAGGAAGAAGGTTTGAAAGTCCCCAAACAATCAGAAAAGAAGAAATAAATATCAATCCGTTACTTGCTGTAACGGATTATTTTTTGTCTTGTTCGCTATGGCGGAAACCAATTGAACTTTCCTGTTTGGGCGGAATTTTATAATAATTAATTTCAGTTTTTAACTGATCGATACGCTGCTGAAAATCTGCAAAATTATTACGGGAAACATCCTGCACGAAAACCTGAACTTCATCCAGGTAACGGTCCGTGAGTTTCGCAGAAGCATCTTTAAAAGCCGGTTCCAATAAGTTTGCATTAATTTCAATTTCTACGGAATTGTTCTTAGTGTAAATGTTCCGCAAACGTTTTTTCAAACTTTGTGTAAAATCCACCACCATGGTATTGGAAAAAACTTTCATTTTTGCTGCAGTTTGTTTCCAGAAAGGCAGCAAATGCGCATTGTTGTGCTTCAGAATTTGCAATAGTGTCGCGTCTGCCACCAGTTCCTTGGTCATATGAAAGAGCAGCAGCTCGGTCCGTTCTTTTACATTGGGCGGAAAGACCGGAACTAACAAATCAAAACGGCCGGGCGCAAATAGTTCGGGATCGATTTTTCTAAGTGAACTTGCAGAACCGACCATCAGCACGCGCTGCTCCTCAAAATGGCTGATGTAGTGCAGGATAATCTGTTTAGATTTCTCATCACAAAAATCAACCGGATCATCGTCTTTATACGGCATCATGAAACGGTCGAAATTATCTAAAAACAAAAGTGTTTTCGGCTGTTTCATCAAATTGTTGATGTATTCTCTGAAATCATATTTTGGAGCTTCATCCAGGTTTTCTCCAAGGTAATTGCTGTTGATTTCGGTAAAATTAAAACCAATGATCTCCGCAATTTTGTGCGCCCAGAAAATCTTACCGCTCCCTGGCGGCCCGTACAGCACGATTCCCGCCGGCCGGTGAATCCCCCAGTTCTGTATCGAAATATTATTAAGAAAAGGTTCCAAAGATTCGGAAATAAAATAGAAAAGATCCTGATAACCGATGAAATCTCGCTGGGTAAGTTTGGTATTCTTGCCGAAATAATTATAAACAAACTGATAGTTTCCGCCTAATTTATTATCGATGCCGAAACTGGAAACTGACGCTTTGTAACGACCATTCTCATATAAGACCGGTTTTTCTTTACTGATTACCTCCGCAACTTTTGCGGAAGGCTGATTGATATTTTCAGCAATTTCTTCAACAGATTTCGATGCTTCCAGATCTTCAGCATAGCGACGGAGGAAGGCGACATTTTCACGGGCAAACCGTTCGAAATCTTCCTTCACGTCAAAATTAGTCTTAATACATTCCGAAAGATCCAGATCAAAATCGCGGATAAATTTCAGAAAACTCTGGTTGGGAATATTAAGTTCACGGGCGAGATCGGCAAGTTTCATTTAAAAAAGATTGAGATTCTCTCAAATTTACAAAATAAAAGCTTTTACAAAAACTAGGGTTCGAAACTTTCAAATTTTCCGTCGCTGTAAAAGAAGACGATCTTTTTGAGCGTGCGTTCCGACGGTATAGAAGGATTTCTAATGTCGTTTTTTGCTGCTTCTGCTAATCGCTCAGAATCCGATATTTGGCCGCGGTTGGACTCTTGGGCGCGAATAACCGATTCTGATGAGCTATCTGCGGCAATTTTATCCTCGCTCTCGGTAACGCCAAACGCTTCGTCGTTGATCAAAGAAAATAATTCCGGCAGGGAAGTGGGTCTGCTGTGTTCAGGACTTAGTTCCTCCTGCACTGATTTTTCGCGCATATCTCCCTGACCTTCAATAAGCCACTCCCATCGGAATTCCGGAAAGCGCTTTTTTATTTTTAAAAGAAAATCGAGCGAAGGTTTATTTCGTCCCGACGTAATATGCGAAATACTCGAGCGCTGAACATCAATTTCGTCTGCAAATTCCGACGGAGTTAATTCAGTATAAGAAATTATTTTTTCGATTCTGTCTTTTAAATCCATATTACAAATGTAATAAAACAATTAACAATAGTAAACTACAAAAGTAAACAAAAAATAGTTAAAGCTAATTACAAATGTAAACAAATTATCAGACTGTTAAATAGACAGTTAAGCGATGATTGTTAATAACTGCGATTCCACTTTTAGAATTGTTGATCCATGTTTTTTATTGATAAAGTTTTTGTTTAGTAACAATAAACACTGGGAAGGAAAAAAATTCAAGAAAAGCTTGGGTATTAAAATGCACAAAAATGCTAGCAAAGCATTGTGCAAATGCATATCGCTCGCTTCTGGACACAGAGGCACTGTCCTTATCTGCTCGTCAAATAAATCGTTTTAATAAAGTATATATAGCTAAGAGGCAGTTTGAGCCATCAAAACACCGTATGAATTACTTCCGTTTCAGGTGGTCGTCTTTCTCATTATATTTTAGAACACGAACTTTTTTCTTCTCCGGTAAAACGAGAGAAAGAAATATGCTGCCGCCTAAGATGCCAACTATGATAAAAAGGGAATCGGTCGTTGAAAAACCGATATCATCAAGGTATTCGTGAGCCAACATTTTCAACCCGATAAAGGTAAGAAGCAGGGCCAATCCTACCTTTAGATATCTGAACTTATCGATAATACCGGCAAGGAGGAAGAACATGGACCGAAGCCCAATGATGGCAAAAAT
>DKJL01000008.1 GCA_002454815.1 Flavobacteriales bacterium UBA6693 | reverse complement strand
GGTATACAGCAGTGGCTGACAAAATACCATTACCGCAGACACCAAGGAATTGATCTTCAAAAACCAATAGATAAATATAAATCAGTCGCATAAAATTAAATTAAGAAGACCTGAATATTGGTCTAGTGAAGTGAGGGTATTTCACCAGTCATATTTTTATTTTTTAATATCTAAAGTTGATTTAAAGTATGTTTTTCTTTAATGTTGCATAACAGAGTGCGGATATTGCAGATGGTGCCAGTTTTTAGCAAAAAAATAAAGAGAATATTAGAAGTTGAATCTTGTACGATGTTAGCCCACTCTTGGCAAAGCTTTTTAGCGGCTGAGGGTGTTCTTTCTATCCTATATAAAGTATCTAAAATCATAGGCTTTATTTCCGAGTTCCTCTATTTGTTTCCCCATAACCGAAAGTCTTTTTGAAAAATCAATAGTTACGGGCATTGTCTTGTATAATTCTGCTCCGTTCCAGTTCATCTTTGTTAATTTTAAAATGTCGTTAGCTACTGTCTCAATAGGGTCTGTACCTCTAAATCTTTTAATCAGCAAAGGTGTCGGAATACCTCTTTTGCCTTGATAATATGGTTTTAGTAATTCGTTACTTTTAACTAAACCGTGAGTCCAAAGCAAAAAACTAAATTCGTCTAACTGAATGATTGTTCCTCTGTCTATCGGAAAGCCGTCAAATTCGTGTTTGCCTGTCGATGTATTCTTTTTGAGTTTCATGGCTCTCCAATTACTGAACTGCTGAATCTGTAAAAGTTCAATATTGTCAACGCCTTCAAGTGCATTACAAATTCCGTCAATTTCGTCACGGGTGTAATGAGTTGTCTTGTGAAGTACCAACTTTTTAAGTCCGATGACTGGGTCAATTTTATGATAGGTGTTTCGGATGTTCGTTACTAAACGAAAAGCATCATCTTTACTCATAAATGGATTTTTTCCAATTAAAACTGGTTTCTCAATGGGTTGCAGTAAAAACCGTAAACCGTTTCCATTTCCATCAAAAATTTGACTACTTCCTAAAACGACTTTGTTTCTTGCGTTTTGTCTTATGGCATAACCCAATCCAACAAAAGCCGTTTCTGTGTTATCCGTTTTAACTTTCCAAGGTGTGCCATTGGATTTTACATAAATGCCCAATGAAAGCCACCATTTTACTTTTGCTTGGTCGCCATATGAAATTGATTTATCTTCTATGAATTGAAGTCGTAAACCTTTCTTAACAGCATACAATTTAAGTGAATCATGAAGATCAAAATAGGTTTGTTCATTTTTGAGTTCTCTGAAATTTTTCCAAGCGTTTGGTATGTAAACTACAACACAATCAATTTCGTTTTGCTTTAGAGCAAGGTTGTCAATTTTATTTTTTATATGTTCATAAAATTGAATCGCTGAATACTGTCTTATTTCTTGGCTGTTTATGGAAACCACAAATTCACTTTGAATGGAAGTAGGAATAACTAAGTGCTTTTTAAATACAGCATCAAAGCCAGGATAATCTTTCAGATATTCTTTTTCAGTAATTGGGCTTACGGGATTTAGTAAAAACTCTAAATGTGATTTAAGTTTTTCGAAACCAGTGTCGGGAGAAATAATTGCCAATTGAATTTTTGAAGCAACACCATTGGTGCCAAAACTTTCTTCTAACGGACCTAAAAGTCTCAAGCCGTTTATTGGATGAATGGATTGTTTGGTTTCGTCCTGATGATGAAAATAAATTAAAGGTTCGTTTGCTTTTGCATAACTGTCGAAGCAAAAGAAATTTCCCATCTTTTGCGCTGCTGTTGCAAAATAGGCTGAAAGTTTAATTTCGAAGTCGCCTAGGCGAAAAATCAAATCGGGCTTTCTACGCTTTAATTCCTTAAACCAAAAATCTACTTTCTTACCATATTTAGTATTCCACCGGTTTGAAGTGATAATGTTAGTAATATTCTGAACTATTAATCTGTCTGGTTCGTCGCCTGTCGTAGTTTGTATCTGAATGGATGGACAAATCAGCAAAAACAGATCTTTGTTTACAAATTCTACTTTAAACTCAAATGCCTCAAAAACCTGATAGCCATTTGGAATACGAAAATTTAACCATTTTGGTATGCTTTCGATTTCTTCTTGGCTTAATGGATGGTTAACAGAAAACACTTTTCTTATTTGTCTTCCCTTGCTAAAAATGGCTAAACCAAAATCATTTGCCAACGATTTTTCAATCAATTCATACAGCATTCCGATGTAGAATGAATCGGGCTGATGAAAAAGATGCTCGGGTATGTCGATCGGTTTTAAATCGTCTGTTAGATAGTCTTTGAATACTTCTTTGATTTCGTTCTCATTTCCAAAAAGCGAAAGTGTTTCGCCTTTGCTGAATGCTCCAACTATATTTGAATCCTTTAATACTTCTCTTAGCTTTTTCCACTTACCTTCTCCGTTTATTTTTGTTTTGGTGGAGAAAATAGTTTTAGGAAAATGCGTTGCCTTAATAGCATTTAATAGGATTGGAATTGTATCGGATTGATTTTGTGTAAGTCGGAAAAAACTTCTTTGTTCAAATCGTTCTTTGGCGATGGAGTCAATTTGTTCGTTTTTTAATTCACAAACGCTGTAAAGTTCGTGCAGAAAATAATCAAAGCTATCAATAACCATAAAGCCTGAACGCCGATTTTGAGTATTGGCTTTCTCTATGAGTTTCGACAATCGTTCATTTGGAGTAATATCTTTTGGAATGCACCAAAGTAATCCTTTTGGAAATGCGTTTGACTTTTCTAATGCTTTTTCAAGAGTTTGTAATACCGATTCGTCACTGCCCGAATAACCAACTACTAACAAACCTCTTTGTGCAGAAGCATCTAAAAAATAGTGATGCAGATTATCTTCTAATTTCTGTAATTCTTCGTCTGTATTTTGCAAAGCATCATAGCGGAAATCACCATGAAGTTTTACAACTGTGGGAATATCGTTTCTGAAATTTTGCACTGATTTTGAATTTTCGGGAGAAACTACTTGACAACTTATATCTAATTTGCTGATGGCTTTTTCAATTAGGTCGTCAAAATTGGTTGTCCAAACTGTGTTTAATTTTTGCTGACCTACCAATGCTGAAAGGCACATAAACCCAATAGAAGGTTTTTTATCTCTTACCAAATTGGTTAAGAACTCATGTCTTACTAAGCGGTCGGGATAGCATTTTTCAAAATAATAGGAATAAGGATTTACTGTTTTTGAATCTTCTTCAGAAAAGTGGCTTTGAATTAATTTCTTATTTGCTTCTACTTTTAGGTCTTGAAATTTTTTGCCGTTTATTTTTCCGCTAACACTTAGCAACTCTCGTTTGAAAAGCCAAACCAAATCGCTACCTGAATGGATGCCAGAAGAAATAGACGCACCTGCCCCAAGGAACAAATCGAAAGATTGATTTGAAAGCACTTTAAAACTTCGCAAAAAGGTGTCTTTGTCTATTTTAGTCATATTTAGTAAGTTATTTTTGGACATTTACACTCTAGTTAACGGCCGGGTATTTTGGAAGTTCCCCGTTGTCTATATGCTTTAGGGGCTTTTTTTGCAATACATTATTAGTATAAGTAGCAGTTAAATAATCGACTAAACTAAGAAGATTGTATTTATAATCAATAGACGAATTACTCTCGCAACCGCTTTAGCCCGAATTATTTTCATGAAATTTTGTTCGCTCAGTTTTATTTAAAAAGTTGATGAGAGGCATTAATTCAAATACTTCTTTAAAATAGTCTCTTTCTGTTTAGGAATGTCTGCTATTTGTTTTTCAAGTCCAGTTATTTTAGCTTCTATACTTTCTATTTCTGCAACAATCTTTTTTTGCTCGTCGATAGTTGGCAATGGAATTTTAAACTCTTCCAATTGCAATTTTGTAATAGCTTGCCTTGAAGTAGCACCGTCACCAATTTCTAATAATTTTTCCTTAAATTCTGGACTTACTAAAATAGCATGAAGATATTTAGGAAGTACTTTGTCATTTGTTCTGATTATTGAAACGTGTTGATTTACTCTTGCAGGCAGATATTTATCCTCAACTATGCAACATCTCGCAATTGAAGCTCCAGTAATATTAAAAAGAATATCATTTTTCTCTACAGTTACATTATTGAGCTTTTTAGCTTGCTCTTCGCTTATATATGCAAGTCCCTTCTCAATCATCCCGTAATCATAAATGTTTTGACTTCTTATTAAACTTATACCGCTAAATTGATAAGAACCTTGTCCTCCTTTTGGAGTAGCTCCACTTCCTATTCTTGTAGTAATATCTTCTAATTTTGTTAAGGAAGCTTTTGAATTATTGAATGTATTAGCTATTGATTGTCTAAGTATTTTGACCTCCTCAACTGCTTTTTGTTCTTGCGTGTTCAATGTTTCAATTTCTGTAACTATTTTTTTCTGAATGTCGAGTGATGGGAGAGGAATTTTTAATGAATTAAATATTTCAAAATCAATATTTTTTTGAGCAACACCTCTTCCGCAATAATAAATCATAGGTTGATTTGAGAAGAGAAATTGATTTAAATATGCTTCATCAAGATTATCGAGTTTTGGTTTCACAGTAAATCCGGAATCATTCAAAAAGAATTTTCCCTTTACAAATCTTATACATCCAGGAGACATTCCAAATCTTGAAATTATAAATCGGTCTTCTCTATTGTAATCATCTGATTTAAAAGTTTCATTACCTCCTCCATAAACTGGATAAGTAGAACCTTGTTCTTTTTGCTTAACTATTCTTTTTCCATATTCAACTTCAATAGCATCTGAAAATTTTATTAAATCCCACTTACTCTCAATTTTTACTTTTTTTTTAGCAGAGAGCGAAATGTTTTTTTCAAAATCAACTCGGTCAAAAGTGAACATATCTACCAAGTTATGATAGCTTATATTTTGTTGTAAATTCTCAGGAAGTTCTAAATCAAATTCCCCCAAAAATGCTTTATAAATATAGGTGCTTGCTTTTTCTGGGTTGGTAAAACTATCGGCATCATACAATTGAGTGCATTCGTCAATGCTCTTACTTCGTTGTATAGCGTGAATGCCTTCGCTACCTCTACGGTTGCTAAACTCATAACCCAAAAAGCGTTTTTCTTCATTCTTTTCACCAGTTTTTACCAACACCAGTTTTTGAGGATATGCCAAAATAAAATAAACCAATTTATCTTGCTCAAGCGCTAAAATGTTAGTCCAAAGTTCCTGATCGTTTTTAGCTTTTACCTTTTTGATATATTCTTTATAAATCTCGTGTCGCTCAATATTCTTATTGGGTGCTTTCTGCAACAAAGTTTTATAGTCATCAAACGAAATGCTGTCCCAAACGTGAGCCACAAATTTTTTAAGCGGTTTTTCAATACCGTTAATGGTTACATCTTGCAGACTTACAAAACATTTTTTAATAGCTTCTTCTACATTGTAAGCATCTGCGTTGTTTCTGCGTCTTAAAAATAAGGTAACAGTATTCGTTCCTGTTGCCATAAAAGTATTAGACCCTAATTCAGCAATGCCTAAAATCTCAAAATGCTTTAAAAGTATTTCTCTTGTTTGGGTATAAATGCCTGTATTGCTCAAAATACTGCTTGGCAAGATGATACCTGCAACACCACCATCTTTAAGTAATTGTTTAGTACGTTCTATGAACAAACATTCTATTTCAGAACTTTGGTCGGTTAATCTATTGTATAAGTCAAATGCAAGTTTAGATTTTTCTTCATCCATCAATCCCTTAAAGGATGAAACAGAATAAGGTGGGTTTGAAATGATGACGTCAAACTGCTTGTTGTCTTGCGGATAGGTTTTGTCAGTTTCTTTCAACAAATCTTTAAATTCTTTTGAAGTCGCAAAGTCACCCAAACCGTCCCCGTGAATGACTTTAGCCAAACCATCCCCATGCAAATAACAGCTTACTTTTGCTGTTTTCACTAAACGATAATCTTTTTCAATACCGTAAACATATGATTCCGCCCAATCAAATTGGTCTTCCTTCCATTTTTTGATGGCTCTTTTGGTTGTAGGATTAAATCCACTTTCATCAAGGCTATCGATGTAATTTTGAACTACTTCCATTGACTCGGTGATAAAATGCCCGCTTCCTGCTGCATAGTCAATTACAGTGGGTAGCAAGTCATTTTTATTTCCTTGCTCAATTTTCTGTGCTGTAATTTCCTGAAACGGTAAACTTTTAATAATAAATCGCGCAATAGGAACAGGGGTGAAAAACTGTCCCGATTCTTGCTTTAACCCGGTTGTTAAAAGTAACTCAAAGAAATCACTCAAAAATTGTTGGCGGTAATTATAACGTATTTGATATACCTGAAGTAATTCCACTACTTCTTTTACCACTTTTGCATTTTCTTCAAAAGAAGCATCATCATATACTTCTTTTATCGCAAATTCATTGTTTTTTTTTAGTCGGATTTCGGTTAAAATTTCTTTAAACTTGTCTTTGTATTGAGATTCAACGTGTAAAAATTGCTTATCAAATTCGCTGTCACTTACATCCGTAACTTTCTTTTCCAAAAGTTCTAGCATTCCTCTATTATACAGGTCTGTCAATCTTTTTTGAAATGAAATATGATTATCTTCTCCTTCAAGCCACTGAAAATGCAATTGGTCATCTGGATTTCGATTTTCGTCAACAATTTTGCAGAGAAAAAGTGTGAAAATTTTATTGAAGGCGTTCGGTTTATCAGAAACTACATTATGCCTTAATATTTCCAAGAAACGATTAAAAATAAAACTACTGTCTTCTTGCCGTAAAACTTTTAAATCATTCTTAGTTAATGCTTTACTTTGAAATTCATAAGGTGTTACCCAAGTATCAAAAACTCCGTTTGTCTTTGGTAGCTTATTCCAACGCTCAAAGAAATCTTTTACATTTCCTGCTTGACGATAATCCTCTTCAATTTTTACAATTGTATTTTTATATTCAACCTTTTTACCGTCTAATTTTGAAGCATATAGCATTAGAATATCAGCATTTTTGTCTTGCTGAAAATAAGTAAAGAGTTGCCCTCCGTTTTTTTCTAAATTTTTAAGTTCTTTTTCGAACTCGGTGCCCCAATTTTTGCATTCAATCATTAAATAGGCAGAACCATCGTCTTTAGAAACTAAAATATCTAATCGTCCACTTGTTCCGTGTCCTGTTTTCCAGGTTTTTTCTAAAGTGATATTTTGCGGTTGATAACCCTTTTCTAAAAGTCTATCTACACATTCCAAGACAACCCAATTTTCAGTTTGTGAAAAGTTTTGAGTTGTTTTACTTTCTCCCTTTATTTTATTACCAAAATTGATAATTTCTTTTTCAAAATCAATTTCAATCTTATAATTAGTGCCCTGAAAATATTTCTTTTGAAAAATTCCAACGGCATTTTCTTTAGGTGTAAATCCTAATGAAAGTATGAGTTTTTTATAATCCATAGCTATTAGAATTTTAGGGTGCCTTGCTTAGCATTCTTACTTCTCAAATATTTTGATTGGCTTTCAGCTACATTAAAAACATCATCAGAACATTCGTATTTACGAGCTTCTTCAACCAACTTATCGGCAACATACAAGTTCTTTAGTTCTGAGTAATCTTTTCCTAAAAATTCAGCAAGTGCTTCGAGGTTGGTAAATGGGAATTTCTTTTTTCCTGTTTCTATTTTGGAAATATCTGTCATGATAATACCAAAAGGCTGTCCAAATTCGCTCTGGTTTAAACCTTTTCGATTTCTTTCGGCTCTTAAGAACTCACTAAATGTTGCCATAATTGGTACTTGCTAAAATCATACTTGCCAATAAGCAGCAAATATAAGCAGGATTTTTAGTATAGTACATTTTTTTTATTTAAAATGTAATTAGGCTTTCCTCCTAAACCCAACGAAGGTCTTTTAACCCTTTTATAAAAAACAAAACCCCAACGCACGTTAGGATATTATATATTTAATAGCAAGGCTTTCATCTCGTGTCCTGCGGACAAAACGAAAGCTTAGTTATTATCTGCAGTTTTATATTTAAAAAGGTAAATCATCATCATCTGATTCTGTTTGAATTAGAGAATTGTCAAATTTAAATTCTAATTGATCTTGATTATCCAAAATCCAATTTTCACCTGCATCACTTAGTTTACATGCAATATACTCTTGTCCATTATTCCATTCGTCTTGATACATAAAAGTTTCAATTAGTTTTATTTTTTCAAGCGTTCTTATTCCAACACTTGTAGCAATGTCTGTATAACCCGATTTATTCATTTGAGACTTTAGATTGTATACAGAAATTGAATCATTCTTCGCTATTGTATTCTCAGTAATGAGTATTAGTAAAGCTATTTCGTGACTTTTCAGTCCTTTAACTTCTTGAAGAGGAATTTGTTGTAGAGTTTCTACTGTTTTGTTTTTATGTTCTGTAGCTTTAATTTTAGCAGTTATTTTTTTAGCTAAATCAGTAAAATCACTTGGTGAACCAGTTTTATATGTTATTATAAATCTGTGTTGAATGTCAAAAGGAAATTTACCATTCCTTTCTTCAGAGCAAACCATGATAATATTTTTACCACATGCAAAGGCGTATCCTAATTCATACCAAACATTTGGATTATCTGTAGAAATTTCTGCAAAACAAAAATCACATTCTCGTATTTTAGTCTCTATATTTTCAATTGGAATTGTGACACTATTGTCTTTATCCACTCTATATGCTTCATATCCTGCTTCCTTTATAGCAGGTTCAAAAATATCTTTATATCTTTTATCAAATTTATCTCCATCAAAGGGTTGGATCACAAAACATGTTTTCATTTGTATAAGTGTTTTTATAAAATTGCAGTTAACACGTAAATATACGAAAGTTTTTTAGTGGGATAAAGATGTTTATACAAGCATAACTTCTTATATACTAGCCCGTATCAGGTGTTTTATATTTGTAAAAACAACAGAAATGAAAACACTGAAGATTTATAATATTATTGCCTCTGTCCTAATTGTGTTATTGGTAATATGGGTAAAAAAGCTTCGTAAAGACATAAGCGAAACTGAAACCGTATTAGAACAGTGTTCGGGCCGATATTATGAACAACTCCGAAAATGATTTTATTAATTCTTCCTTTGGATTATTTTGCTTTTAGACGGTGGACTTCATCGCGAGGCATGCAATTCTTTGAAATAAGAAGAAAGTGCATTTAGAAAAATTACTAACTATTCTTACATAAATAATGCTGATAGTAATCATACGATCAGATTTTTCTGAGTCCGAAGCTCAATCGTTCTCGGACCTAATTGTTCTTTACAACTTTAAGCAAGCTTGCCTCGCTGCCTTTAATTGCCTTATAAAAAATTTAGTTGTTTTATTCACAGGATTGTACAGGTCTTCCGAATTAACAAAAAAAAATCTAGCGGAATCTGGACAGTAACTATGAATATCTCTGATTGATGAATCCCTTTAAGTTTTCGTAGTATAGTTTAGTGCTAGGCGATTTCTTCGATTCTAATATAAAGGATTTCTCTACGATTTCGCGTAAATCATCGCGAGTCTTTAGTGAAAGCAGTTCTGTGGCAGTTATATTGACATATTGTGCATAAATGTAAATTTTGTCCCAACTAGAAAAATTCAAGGCACGTTCGATGCGTCCTATAAGTGTACTATCCATTCCGATCTCTAAACCTAGCTCCTGCTGCGAAAGGCGCAACTTAAGCCGCTCATACCGCAAAAGACACCCTATTTGTACATTTAATAAAACTATTAATTCTTCTGCCGCATTACTCATTGAGTAAATATTGAGAATCTTTCAGAAATTATTCGATACATATTTGTATTCAATAAATAATTATTATATTTGTCTCAAGATTACATCCAAAGATGTAGTTTTGCGATACTTCAAAGTAAATTAGAAGCTATTGCTTAGAATCTCGATCTGAAAACTGGTAATTTTTAACGTACGAGAGGATAAGTATAGTAGCTCACGACCTAGGCGTGGGCTCACTTATCTGTACGTAAGGTATACCAGTACCTCAGATCGGATATGTTGAGACCCACGCTGTTTTGTATCCGGCATTCTCAACTCCCTAAGCCCCGCTTTTCTATCATAAGTATTGATTGACACGTACAGTGGGGGTGCACAGCCACTGCGGCCTTAGGGCTTATTTTCAGAAACATTCATCAGTTGTTTTAGTAGCAGGCCGGGAAATTCCGCCTCGTAACGGGTTTCCCCCTGTACTGAAAACCAATCCGGATCAACCCCCGGGACTTTGCCTCCGCAAAACGTCCCCGGTACCTCCCATGTCTAACCCTAAATTAAAAAAAGCCCTGCATCAGACCTCCGCACCTTAGATATCAGACTAAAGACTTAAAGATCGCCAGACTGCAAACTACAGACCCGTGAACACCACACTCCATATTTCCGGAGTTTAAATGACCACACCCTCTCGGCTCCCTGTCTTGACTCTTGGTTCTTGGCTCTTGGTTCTCACTCAGGCTCCTGATTCTTGGCTCTAATAAAACGCTATGAAAAAAAATCTCCCACCCCTCTACGGCGCAGCCGCCTTCCTCATGCTCAGCGCCTTCTGTGCCCATACCCGGGCGCAAACATTAACGGTCTCAGGCACCGTAACCCACAACGGCCAGCCGCTCTCCGGCGTCACCGTCTCTCAGGAGGGCAGCACCCAGGCCACCGTAACCAACAGCTCCGGCCGTTACCAGCTCACCGTCACCGGTGCAGATCCCGGTATCATCTTCCGCCATCCCACGCACCCGCTCTGGCGCGAAGAAGTCGCCGGCCGCACGGTCGTAGATATAGAACTCGGCGGGAAAGTGCAGCAGATACAGGAAGTCACCCTCAATGCCGGTTACTATACCGTAAAAGACAAAGAACGCACCGGCAGCATTGCCAAAGTCACCGCAAAAGACATCGAAAACCAGCCCGTCACCAACGTCCTCTCCGCCCTGCAGGGCCGCATGGCCGGCGTCAGCATCACCCAGGGCGGCGGAAACCCCGGCGGCGGCTTTGATATCCAGATCCGCGGCCGAAATAGT
Source organism: Flavobacteriales bacterium UBA6693 (assembly GCA_002454815.1). GTDB lineage: Bacteria > Bacteroidota > Bacteroidia > Flavobacteriales > Weeksellaceae > Kaistella. The sequence continues at coordinate 49,475 of DKJL01000008.1, read as the reverse complement.
CTCAGACGCGAAGGCAACGACCCACTCTATATTATAGACGGCGTGCCGATACTTTCAGAGACTCCGGCCAGGCTGGGTCTCAGTGTATTTCCCTATTCCGGAATTAATCCGCTCAATGCCATAAACCCGAACGATATTGAAAGTGTCGAAATCCTGAAGGATGCTGATGCCACCGCTATCTACGGTTCCCGCGGCGCCAATGGGGTAGTACTTGTTACCACTAAAAAGGGAAAGAAGGGCCGCAATACCCTGCAGCTTAATGCCTCCTGGGCCCTCAGCAGAGTCGCTGGCAAAATGGATCTTATGAACACGCAGCAGTACCTGAACATGAGGAAGGAAGGCTACGCCAATGACGGTATTACTGCCTTTCCTGCCAACGCCTACGATATAAACGGTACCTGGTCTCAGGAGCGCTATACCGACTGGCAGAAGGAACTCATCGGGCAGAACGCGGAAGCGCTTGCCGTACAGGCCTCGGTAACAGGTGGCAGCGATACCACAACCTATCTGCTCAGCTTCGGTCACAACGAGCAGTCCACCGTTTTCCCTGCGTCTTTTGGTTATAAAACCAATACCGTAGCCGGAAATTTCGGCTACCTATCGCCGGACCGCAAGTGGCAGGTGGGCCTTTCAAATCAGCTGTCCTTCCAGAAAAACAGTGTCATAAACGAGGATCTTACCAACGCAACACTTACCCTCAGTCCCAACGCACCCGCTCTCTACACTCCGGACGGCAGCCTGAACTGGGAGAACAGTACATTCACGAATCCGCTTGCTGCATTTCTGGGTACCTATACCAATGATACAAAGACCCTCAACAGCAGTATGAATGTAGAGTACCGTCTTACACCGCACATGAAGCTTCGTTTTAACGGCGGGATGTCCTGGCAGACCTTTGAAGAGTGGTCCCTGAAACCGCATACCATAAACAATCCTGCTTATGGCCTTACAAGTGCAAACTCTACCTCCTTTAAAAATAATCTTGAAAGTTTCTCTTATGTGCTTGAACCGCAGTGGCAGGCCGCACGCCAGTGGGGCAGCCACAGGGTTGAACTCCTGATGGGCGCCACCCTGCAGCAGACCGTGAGAGACCAGACCGGCATCCAGGGCTACGGTTTTGAAAGCAACGTCCTCATGCACAATTTAGGTGCAGCAAAGACCAAAGTGGTCAGCGATCAGGTCCGCGGCCGCTACAATTATGCAGCTGCCTTTGGCCGCCTCAATTACCGCTTTCTCGACCGCTATTTCCTCAATGTGACTGGGCGTCGGGACGGCTCCAGCCGCTTCGGACCCAACAACCGCTTTGCCAATTTTGGCGCCGTAGGTGCCGCCTGGCTCTTTTCTGAAGAAAGCTTCCTTAAAGACAGCTCTTGGCTAAGTTTAGGAAAGTTGCGCGGCAGTATCGGTACTGCCGGAAATGACCGGATAGGGGATTACATGTTCCTGAACACCTATACCGTAGGCAGCAACATCTATGACGGAACTACCGGGCTTAATCCCTCCCGGCTGTACAACCCCGACTTCAGCTGGGAACAGACGGTGAAAACGGAAGCCGCGCTGGAACTGGCCTTCCTGCAGGACCGGCTGCGTACCACCGTCGCCTGGTACCGCAACCGCTCGTCTGATCAGCTGGTAGGGGTGCCGCTGCCGTTTACAACCGGGTTCACGTCGGTGCAGGCCAACCTTCCCGCCACCGTCGAAAACACCGGTTGGGAATTTGAACTCCAGGCCACCCCTTGGCGTAACCGCACCGTACAGTGGGAAACAGGCTTCAATATAAGTCTCCCGTCGGGCAAGCTTTTGGAATTCCCGGGTCTGGAAGGTTCCACCTATGCCAACCAGTATGTAGTTGGTTATCCGGTTTCAATCGTTAAACTATATCAGTTGGAAGGCTTGGACCCCGTCACAGGTCTCTACCGTTTTACCGACTTCAATGGTGACGGAAAGATCACATCCCCCGATGACAATAAAGTTATTGAGCGCATCGGCGTGCAGTATTTCGGCGGCTGGAACAACAGGGTCAGCTACCGCAACCTGGAACTCTCGGTGCTGTTGCAGTTTGTAAAGCAGCGGAACTGGAATTATAACAGCACCATGCTGCTCCCCGGCAGCATGAACAGTCAGCCAATAGAGGTCTTGAATGTATGGTCTGCACAAAACCCCTCAGGCACGTATATGCCGTATACCTCTGGCACAGATCCTCAGAAGAATGCCCTGCATGCTAACTTCCAGAACAGTACCGCAGCCGTTGGTGATGCTTCATTTATTCGCCTTAAGAATATTCAGCTTAACTGGCGAATTCCGGCCGGCATACGGGGCGTACGGGACGCAATGATCTATGTGCAGGGGCAGAATGTTCTTACACTGACGGACTACTTTGGACTCGATCCCGAATTCATCCTCACCGGCTACGTGCCCCCACTCAAAACATGGTCCGCCGGCATCCAGCTCAGCTTCTAGCCATCGGCCACCACCCACCAGTCAACGATACAACTAAACCATTTTACCACTTTACAGCTTCACGACTTAACAACTTCACGACTAAACCCCTCAACAATGAACCTCACCAATACCTTTACAGCCTGTGTCTCAGCCTTACTGCTGTGCACCGCTTCATGCGAAAAACTTACCGAAACAGACTGGCCCAACAATCAGATCAGCACCGTGCAGGTGTTCGAAGATATACAGACCGCCAATGCCGCCCTGGCCGGACTCTATGCCGGACTCTGGAACAGTTCGCCGCTCTCCGGCGGACTCGACGGTATGGGTGCGGTACTTGGAGCATATACCGACGACCTGAAGTGCTACTATCCCACAACCTCAAGTGGCATTATGGACCTGCACAATAACCAGCAGTTGCCCACCAACCCCATGGTGGAGAAGTTCTGGGCCACGGGATACCAGTACATTTACGCAGCAAATGCCGTTATAGAAGGCGCGGCGCGCTCCCAAAGCCTGAGCGCCGCCGACAGAAAGCGGCTCAAAGGAGAGGCGTTTTTCGCGCGCTCCGTGCTGTACTATAGCCTTCAGCGTCTGTACGGAGACATACCTTATCCCGAAACAACAGACTATGAAGTCAATCGGAAACTGAATAAACTGCCGGGTACTGAAGTGCTGTCCAAACTGGAAACCGACCTTTCAGTTGCGACAGAACTGTTGGCTGAGGCCTACCGCAGCCCGGAGCGCATCTATCCCAACCGTAAGGCCGCACAGCTGGTTTTGGCAAAAGTAAAAGCAGAACTTGGAAAATGGCTGGAAACGGAACTGCTGCTTAAGGATATTCTGCAGAGTCCCCTGTACACCTTCGAGCAGGATATTACGAAAGTATTCACTAAATCGCGGCCACATATCCTTTGGCAGCTCAAGCCCAGAAACAGCGGCGATGCCACAAAAGAAGCGGGACTTTACTATTTTAACAACGCGGTTCCCACTGCTTTTGCGCTCACGCCTCAGTTAGTACAGGCTTTTGCACCGTCAGATCTGCGTAAAGCGGAATGGATGGCACCGGTTACGGTGGGGGCCCAAACCTTTTACCGCTCTGCCAAGTACAAACAGCGCTCTGCCAACACCACTGAATATTCCGTGGTGTACCGCCTGGAAGAAGTGTACTTGCTGCTCGCCGAGGCGCTGATCCGTCAGGATAAAGTGGCGCAGGCACTGCCGTGGCTCAACGCCACAAGGCAGCGCGCAGGTCTGACAGCTTTGGCTATGCCTCTTTCGAAGGACGCTGCCCTCACCGAACTGGAACAGGAATACCGCCGGGAATTCTTTGCCGAACACGGGCAGCGCTTCCTCACACTCAAGCGTCTAGGGAAACTGGGCACCCTATTGGCGGTCAAACCCAACTGGCAGGCGCATCATAACCTGTGGCCGCTTCCTCAGAAAGAACTCCTCCTCAATCCCAACCTCCAACCCCAAAACACAGGATATTAAAATGAACCACTCATCCTTACCCTCAACCCCTGCACTGAGCCTGCCGAAGTGTCAACCTCAACCTTACCCTTATCACGTTCCACCTATCATCGCGACGAACGAGACCTGTCATCCCGAAGGGATCTCTTACGAGGTAGCCGGAAGCCTTTTGCCTTGATTCTTGATTCTTGCATCTGTTCCCTTTAAAAAACGGTAAAAAATGAAAAAACACCTCTTTATAAAATTCCTCCTCATATTTCTTTCGTACACCGCCGCAGGACAGGCCATTGCTCAGGCACCAGGCACACCCACTGAAGGTCTGCCGGACCGCCACGAGACCGAACTGGCCCGTATTATTTCCCGTACAGAGATACCCATTCAGCTTACCGGGTCTCCCGATGGCCGCTGGGTAGCATGGCGAAAGTCGTACGATACCAAAAACGATACATTGCGGATCCAGAATACATCAAAGCCCGCGCGTTTTTTCCATCGCTTGCACATCCGCGACTACGGATTTATGCGTGTAGGGGAGGTCAGGCTTCTTGGTAAAGACGGGCAGGCTGAATGGTTAAATCTCAATACAGGCAAATCGGTGCGGTACAGCGGTGTAGCGTCAGTTCAGTACCTGCCTGTGCGTGACCTGCTGCTTCTGCACCATACACAGAATGCCGGAAATCGTTTGGTGATGTTAGACCGGTCGGGCCGGTCCGTATCTGCCCTCAAGGATGTACTGCGTTATTCCGTCACACCCTCCGGTGCCGTACTCGCAGTTACAGGACGTAAGGGCAGTACAAACAGAGTACTGCAAACAGACGGCACGGGGACTGTGAAGGAACTTTTCCGCACCGAAAAGGAGGTTCTTAGTTCTCTTGCTTCCTCGGATGGGAGCGGCGTGGTCATCGTTGTGGCAGATGCCGGAATCAGGGATGCGGTTTATGTCGAATCTGCCACAGCGAAGATCCTTCGTCTGTCCGACCTGCTGCCGGGGCCTTACAAAAGTATCGTGCCCGCTCCGACTCGGGGAGCAAGCGGCTTTACGTTGAAACTGATTCCCTCGCAGACTGCTGTACAAACTGAGCTTCCTGATATCTGGTACGGTAGCGACAGGAACCTTAAAAAGAAATTTTACCCGGACATAACCCAAACAGTAATCTGGGACCCCGCCAGTAACAGCGTGCAGGATTTCGGAGGTCACCGGTACAGTCATAGCTTTGGCGTGAACAATGCCCGCTGGTTCTTAAGCTTCGACGAAACAGCGCTGCAGGATTACACCGAACTGTACCCGCCGCTCAAAATATACCGGTATCACATGACCACAGGATCACACACCGTACTGGATACCATTACGCGCGAACTGTTCGCAGATCCGCAGGGAAAATGGCTGTTAAGCCCTGTTCCCGGGCCCACACCCGTTAACGAATACAGCGAACCTCAGGTGAAGAGCTGGAATAGGTATGACACGGATAGTGGAAAAAAGACCGTCCTGCAGAGTTCCGGTCTGCTCAGGCCTTATTTTACCGGCTCGGGCATCACACTGTTTGATGGGGACGGAGGTATCCGCAGTTACCACCCGGATCAGAACAGAATAAAGATGATCATACCCTTTGCTGGCTGCCGCGTCCGTATCCTGAACTTCACCAATACGGCCCTGCTGCAACCGTTCAGGTTTTTCACCCCCGTCGTGAGCGAAGACCGGCCCCTTCTGCTGGAAGTGACCGAAAAGGAGACGGGCAGGGTGATGTACGCCCTCGGTCAGCGGGGAGACACAACCGTTATTGTGCCGTTCACTGCAGACCGCATTACTGCTTTTACTTTTGATGCCGGGCTGCAGCGATTTTCCTGGATCCGTGAAAACCACAACCTGCCCCCTGTCGTGGAAACGGCAACACGAAACGGTAAAATTCGTGCTTTGTATGCCAGCAATACCGGTACTCCGCAGGAAGCAGCGATGCACATGGAACTTACTTCATATAAAGGAGTATCGGGCAGCGGCCTGCAGGGCTTGCTGTACCGTCCGGCAAATTATGAACCTGGAAAAAAGTATCCCGTGGTCGTCCATATCTACGAAAACCAGAGCCGCTTTGCAAACAGGTTCATTGCGCCTACCCTGAAGGAATCGCTCGGGTTTAACATCCGGACCCTCACTGAAAAAGGATATTTCGTCTATCTGCCGGATATTGATTATGGAGACGAAGGTCCCGGCCTTTCGGCTCTGCACTGCGTCAATCGGGCGTTGGATGCACTGTTGGAGCATCCCGGCGTAGATGTTGGAAGGATGGCGCTCATTGGCCAATCTTTCGGAGGGTATGAAACCAATTTGATTGCCACCAGATCAAACCGGTTTGCTGCTTATATCTCGGGCACGGCCCCTGCCGATTTAGTACATAATTATCATTCCTTCAATTACAATTACTTTAAGCCCACCTTTTGGCGTCATGAAACACAGCAGTTCCGGATGGGAATCCCCTTTGCTTCCGACAAGCAGAAATATATTGCCAACAGTCCGCTCTACCGTGCTGAAAAGATACAGGCACCTATGCTCCTCTGGACTGGTGTGGAAGACCGCAATGTAGACTGGGAAGATACACGCACGTTTTACAATGCCCTGCGCAGACACGACAAAAAAGTGATCGCGCTGTTCTATAAGAACAATGGCCACGGCATGGAGCACGAGAATGCCATGATAGACCTCAGCAAGCGCATCCTCGACTGGTTCGATTATTTTCTCAAAGGAATACCCTCCGACTGGATAGGGAAGGAGATGGATCGCGATCGCGCTCCGGAAATGATGACCGCTGGGCCACGAAGCAAAATCCAAGTCTTGGATTCCACCACTTTATAAAAAATCAGCGGCCTCCCTTGTAGCGTAAAATTCCTGTCGGCTCCCTTTTTTATGCTGAGCCTGCCGAAGTAAGGGCTGGGGGTAAAACCGCTGATTTTTCCCCTCCGTTCTCGATGAAAAATTCCAATCGGCTCCTTTAGGAATTGGGCAAAACGGCTGGGATTTTTCCTATCCCTTATTCCAGCTGATTCACAAAAAAAACTCTTCACTTTGCTCACATCCTCTCAAAAAAAATCAGCGGGCTCCCTTTAGGGCCGGGGTAAAACCGCTGATTTTTTTAAGCCCGTGGCAACGAAAATCCCAGCCGGCTCCCTTTAGGGCCCGGGGTAAAACCGCTGATTTTTTCCCTCCGTTCTCGATGAAAAATTCCAGTCGGCTCCTTTAGGAATTGGGCAAAACGGCTGGAATTTATTCCTTCATTTTCATCTTACTACTACTTAAATATCGATGTCAGGAAGTTACGCACTTTGCATGCACGATTTCACACCAGAAAAATCCGAACTCCAACCCCAACCCTAAAGGTGGGTTCGTATTTTTTTCACATCTCTAAAAGAAAATCAGCCGACTCCCTTTTTTATGCTGAGCCTGTCGAAGTAAGGGCTCGGGGCAAAACGGCTGGAATTTTATTCCTTTTTCTTTGTCCTGCTTGCTACTATAATGGTTTTATAAGCAAGTTAAGACACTATGCGTGCACAATTCCACACAAGAAAATCCGAACCCTTACCCCAACCCTAAAGGGTGGGTCCATATTTTCTTACACATCTCAAAAAAAAATCAGCGGCCTCCCTTGTAGCGTAAAATTCCTGTCGGCTCCCTTTAGGGATTGGGGTAAAAACGACAGGGATTTTCTACCATTATTCCATCTGGTTCCCAACCTCTAAAAAAAATCAGCGGACTCCCTTTAGGGCTCGGGGTAAAACCGCTGATTTTTTTCCCTCCGTTCTCGATGAAAAATCCCAGCCGACTCCCTTTTTTATGCTGAGCCTGTCGAAGTAAGGGCTCGGGGCAAAACGGCTGGAATTTTTAAGCTTAACCTGTCGAAGTAAGGGTAGCGCTGCAACCGCTCCTTATATTTCCAAACCGCATAAAAAAGGCTGCTTCCGTATGAAGCAGCCCCTTTCTCTAGTTTATCCTGCTGAGCTGCAGTCCGCACATGGTGTCATTCACATACTCGTAAAGGTTGTGAACTTTACCGCCGTCGCTCCATGTACATGCGGGGCCCACTACTGTAGAGCACTCTACAGGGGTGGCAATACACTTCTCTTCAGGAGCTGCCGGGTCATACCGGAAGCCCTGTACAATGGTACCTTTTTCTTTGGCCCCGCCTGATGCAAAAGCACTTCCTGCGCCGATCATAATAACGGCAGCAGGTAAAATGAATTTTTTCATCTTGTTAAAATTTAAAATTGTGCCTACTCTGTTTAAGGTTTTCGGCTTCCCCTGCTTTTAAAATACCTGGTAACGTTCTGCTCGAAACGGTACCGGATAAGTTCACTGCCGGTCAAAACAAACAGATGTCGGTCCGTGGCCAGAAACTGTATTCGTTTAATATTCTCGGGCCGCGTGATGTAAAAACTGCCGGTGTAACGCTGCTCTTCGGTACTGTACACGTCAATAACTGCGGCGCGTTTCCATAGGGTTTTATCTTCGTGCAGCCCCGGACGGTCGGATTCGATAAAGATCAGGCCTCCGTACGCCGATGCCTTCTTATTCACGGTAACCGGCGGTGCGCTCATTTGTTCAGCCCCGGAAGGAAGACGCACCGACTTCACGAGCTGAACGCCGGCCGTATCAATCGTGTAATAGTTGGTGTATTCTCTCATCGCATAGTCAGTTACTGCAAACTCGTTGCGGTAGTAATAGAGGTAGATCAGCTTTTCCGTGGCAGGATCCTGAAGCAGCTGGCCGTCGGCCCCGAATATACCGTCCTGGCCATGCTTCAGAAGCTGATCATTTAATTCAAGCGGTGGGTCGGCCTGCGGTGTCAGCAGTCCCAGTACATGGCCTCTCGTTTTGCTGCTCTGGGCACGGATACCGAAGCTTAGCGAATCAATAATCTCAAGCTGGTCAAAATACGCCTGCTTATGGCTCAGGGTCTTGGCTTCGGCCTGTCCCAGTTCGCCGGAATAGATAACCGGCACACTGCCGTCGTAGGCGTAAAAGCGGTTGCCGCTCACCGCAAGCTGTATCGACCGGAACAGGTACGGGCTGTGGTCAGGCTCGATCTTCATCTCCTTCAGCGCAGTCAGTGCGGAGTCAGCGGAAGTCAGCAGAAATGGCGCTCCGGTATTCCCCAGCCAAACCTGATCCTGTGCTGCTCCTGCAAAATAGTAGGCATCACCCGGCAGGGTCAGACGCCTTTCTTCAGTCACAGGGTGGGGCATATACCGTCTCGTAAAGTTGTTTTCCTTTTTAATGATATGCTCTGAGGAAAGAAAAAGAACTGTTACAGTTGCTGACGCGGTCACCAACAGCACACCCAGATAAAGCAGTTTCCTACGGCCCGTAATAAGGTTTCCTTCTGAAATCCATATGCCTGTCGCCCCAAGTATCACACAGGCAATATTGAATATCAGGTGCTCTGTCCAGCCCATCTCCTCCAGAATACCTCCGCAGGAGCACGGCACGAAATCACTGAAATGAAGAATAAGATAAATATATACGGTGAATGCCACCATAAGACCTGTCGCTAGATAAAGAGACAGAGTTTTGGTTCGCTCGAAGCAGAATAGCAGTACGGTAATAATCTCGGCAGCGATGACTCCGTACGATACAACTTCTGCGTAGGCACTCAGTAACGGCGACTGCGCCACCTGTATCTGAAATACTTCAAATTCCAGCATTTTGCTCAATGCGGCGTACGTAAACAGCAGCATAAAAAAGAAACAGATCGCCTGTAAAGTATTTGATTTTATATCTTTCATCAGTTTGATTTTAATCCGTATTTCACTTCTGGTTCATTCACGGCCAAGGTTTGTACAGGTCACAGCTTCGGATTCCACTGCAGCGGCGGTGCCCGCTATCCGGGCCTGATAAGTCTCCAGCGTACTTTTTTACCGCAGTAGTCCGGCATGATCTGGTTCTTAGCCAGTACCGCAATCGTCGTTAGTGCTCCTGTTATTTCCCATTCTCCGGATGCCGGACAGAGGGTACCGCTCACTGCGGTTTTGCCTATCGGTAGTTCTGGTGTCTTTTGCATAGCATGGGGTTTTTTCCTGAACTTCATCAGGGTGTAGTTCGCCACTGCTGACGGTCTTTTGTTGGTTCGTCATCATCATTGCCGCCTGTCGTGCCGGGTCTCAAAACTTCGTTTGCACTTGCACTGTCCTGTTCTGCAACTCTGGGCTGGGAAAATCCTTCCCACTGCTGAGATGAGTGGACCGCGCGCTCTGGTTCGTTTTCGGGAGATCTGCATGCCGTTGCAGAAAGAAGGCACATAATCATAAATATGGAGATAGACTTTTTCATTTTGTAGATTTTTAAAAGTTATCCCAACCGGTTGGGTGTGTAGAATTCTGACCCGAAATTACCTGCTCCGGCAGCTGAAAAAAAGTGTACTACGGCATCATGTATCCATTTCATTGTCGTAATGTATCCACGCCTGCCTATCTATATGGTTGTAAATCAGACGGATAATGTGAAAGCGTAGAGTGGGGCGGTTTTGAGCAACCGAGCCGTGGAGTTTAAATACTTTTTAGGTAAATTTGAATGGTTCACCCCTTCTTTTAACTTGCACTAATGTTTAAAAATGTATTCACTGTCTTTTTTACAATTGCCTGTGTATTAATCGGTGCGCAGGAAAAAGGTGCCTTTCCCTACAGGCAGTTTATTGAAATATATGACCGCTATAAAGAGGACGATGTACGGGCACTACCGTTTGTACAAATCCATGCGCAGCAGGCCAGAAAAGACGGCAGGCATAAGCAGCTTCTTCTCGCTTTCGAACATGGTGTTTACTTTTCGGCAGACAGGCGGGATAAATTGCGGTATGCCGATAGTGCCGTAGCGGCGGCTCACAGGCTCGGCGACAGCGTAAAGATCAGCAGGGCCCTGCCCGGCAAAGGGGTGGTGTACTATTTCAGTTTTCGAGACTATAAGGCCGCCATGCACGAATATTTGAAAGCCTTCGAATATGCAGCCGGTGATCAGGATTCCTACCTGCAGCACAAAATACGCTATCATCTCGGTGAGGTGAAAAGCTATCTGGGTCATTGTGATGAGGCACTCATTCATTTTGAAAAAGCACTGCGCTTCTTTGAAGAGAACAGAATGCGGGCGAAAAACCCTAATGAATGGCACAATTACACCAGAGGTACTTTGAACACCCTTCATCAGATGATCGTCTGTAATCAAAAGATGGAGCGCCGGCACGTTGCAGATTCGCTGTTGGCGAAAGCCACTGCGGCGATCCGCAATCTTGAAGGTTTTGAACAGGAGAAGGGGTACATCTATAAGTGCCTGGGACGGTCCGAATATGAGAAAGGCAGTTATACTTCGGCAATCGCACTTTTCTCCAGATCCCGCCGCATGCTTTCGGCACCGGACGATTTTGCCTGGAACGCCGTCAATAATTTTTACATCGGAAAAGCGTATCTGAAACTGAAGCAGACGGATGATGCAATTACTTTCTTTAAAAAAGTAGATTCTTCATTCGTCAGGCATAATTTCATCTTCCCGGAACTGCGGGAAAACTACGAGCTCCTTATTAAGCATTATAAAAATACGGCCGATGCCGGGCAGGAACTCTATTATACGCAGCAGTTGCTCAGAGCAGATGATTTTCTGTATTCCGATTTCCGCCACGTAATGTCACGTATGCACAAAGAATACGATACAAAAACATTAGAGGCAGAGAAGCTTCGGCTTCAGCAGGATTCCCGGCGGAAAAATGTATTTATAACAGTGCTGGGTGTTACCGGAAGTCTGTTGCTGATTTTTTTGCTGTACAGGTACTACCGCAGCCGTATAATTCACAGAAAGTACCTGCAGTTGCTGCACAAGATAGAGAACCTTCAGAACCGGACAGACCCTGTTCCGGAAGTGGTGAATGACGAAAAAAGAAAATATAAATATAAGGATGAAGTGGTCACTGAACTTCTTGAAAAGCTTAGAAAATTTGAGGAAACGAACGGCTTCACCGCAAGTGGTCTTACACTCCGCAAGCTGGCCGCAAAACTCGGAACCAACGGTACCCACCTTTCCTACGTCATAAACCAATACAAGGGCATGAATTTCAATACGTACCTGAAGGTACTGCGCATAAATTACATCACCCACTTGCTGTATACAGACCGCAAATACCTTAACTACAACATGGACGGCCTCGCAAAGGAATGCGGTATGCTTTCACGTCAGAACTTCTCTGATCACTTTTACGAAATTAATGGTTTGCGGCCGCGTGCATTCGTCGAAAAATACAGAAAAGAAAACCGCGGCGTCCGTGACTGATACTGAAATTTGATCCAATATTCCGTTAATATGAATTCAAAACTGCTTTTTAAAAAATGCGATCTACTGTGGGATCAGCTTACTGAAAAGACAGAACTGCTCAGGCGGGATGCACATGATTTTTTTTATTTCGCAGAGTGCGTACTGGCGGAAACAGACAGTGCTGTACGGCAGCTCAAACGTTGGATAGCAGCCCATGAATTTGATTGCTGGCAGGCAGAGGTGAGCTTTTTCCGGGAGATCAAGCCTAAGTTTGTAGCACAGTTCATTTATTACACAAAAATTCTGTCACTGGAGGCTTCTGTACCTTTTGCCGGCGGCGGTGAACTTAAGAAATACTATGAAAAGGAATTGACTGCGCTTGAGTATTTCTCCTCAGAGAACCACGATTTTATCAACTATTACAGGCGTCGGGCTACTTATCTTGATTTAAAGTATTTTGTCCGTTATCGGTATGATATGAAAGTAAAACTGGCGCCGGACCTTCACAGCTACGATGAAAGATTTTCTACCTCACATGATATTACGGTGGCACATATACTGGCCAATGCGCAGCTCGAAACCTACCTGAAAGAGAAAATCTCAGAAAGCGGGAAGCCTTTGTTGCCGGAAACTGTTCCCTATAAACCTTTGCACTGGACGGCCAGTAAAACAGCACTGATAGAGCTTCTGGTGGCCCTTCATCATACAAAATGCTTCAGCGGCGGACGTGCCGATCTCGCTGAAGTTATGCGGTGGGCTGAGAGATCACTGGATACAGATCTGGGGAATTATCACAAAACAATAGGAGAAATCAGGAACAGGAAGGCAGAAAGGACCAAATTCACCAAGACTCTGAACGACAGCCTGAATCAGCTTTTTGACGATCTGGACCTTTAAAAAATTTAATTTCATTTGGGCCGTCATTAGAAAAGCTGAATCTGATGCGCTGCGGTAAATTAATGAAAGTAATGGTTGATCACTTATTCGGCATCACGGATGCGGGCTGCAACAATGCTTGTTATTGCGCGCCAACCTTACGTCGCGTCTGGTGCTGCCACTCACTCCTGCTGGCGGTACTCTTGTTCATTCGCACCGGTTTGCCGTGTTTATCCGTGGACACTCCGTGTTAATTCGATGATGGTTTTGGACTAGTGCAAGCTGGCTTACACTTTCCCTGAAGATTTTTTACAAAAATCATTCGGTACTACCGCATCTCTTCCGAAGATAATTGCGGACATTTTCCAAGCTTTGATATACCAGAAACACAACCATGAAACCACGCCAAATCCGCCTCTGCATTTATCCCAAAGACATCCAGCGTATCACCGGCAAAAGCGAACGGTACAGCCGAAATCTCATGCACAGGATCAGAATATCGCTGGGCAAACAGGCCCATCATCCCGTCACCTGGCTCGAACTTGCTGCCTACCTCAATCTGCCACCTGACCAGGTCCGCGACATGATTCTGGACTAACCCCTAACCAACCTCCAAAATAGTTTCCCTGGCCAATGCCCCAAGTGATAAGCTCCGCGCCATATCATCGTCAAACTCAATCAGGAATCCCTCCACCTCCCCGCATACAGCCTACTGCGTACCGCATATTGCATATAGCGTATAGCTTACCGCCTACCGCCGTCTATTATCTTTCGTCTATTATCAATTTTCTACTATCTTTCGTCTACCGTCTTTCCTCTATCATCTATTGTCTTTTCTCTTTTCTCTTTCCTCTTTCTTTCTCACACCCCGCCCCACTAAATCATCAATCCTCAAGCTAGCAATAAGCCCCGGACACAGGAAACGGAGGCGGTTAAGGATTTTAAATAAGTATCCGTTAAAAAATTCATCTGTTCGAGTGGCGGCCAAAGGCTAACCTCGAAGAGTCATCTTAATTTCCGCCCGAAACCTAACGAAGTGTTTCGACGACCAACGGGAGTCAAACCCGACGAAGTGGTTCGACGAACGAAGAGAGTCAATTAGATAATTTTAGAAAATATTTATCAATTTTAGCCGACTGCACTATAGGGACTTAGGAGATTTTTACGTTAATAAAAATTAAAATTTCTTTTGATCTGACTGTCCACAAACATAGATTAAAAATCCCCGCTGTTCGAGTGGTGGCCAAAATCTTACATCGAAGACAGATTTTTATTTCCGCCCGAGTTACGGGGGTTTTGTTGGAGAAATTTTAATTTTTTAGTAAAAAGATCCAAGTCTTGATTTTTTGGTCCGTTTGCATCAAGGCAAAAGGACATATTGAAGTCTCACAGATTTTACAGATAACACCTTGCAGGTCGCACCACTCAATCCCTCAACCACTCCCAACACCCAACTTCATCCTTCCGACCCGCGCGATACCTTGGCGATACTTCGGGGATACTTCGGGGATAGTTGGGCAGAGTAGCCTGTTATAAACCCCGGCACTGAGCGTCCTTTTCGGCAGAAAGCGTCTCTTTCGGTCCAGACATGACGCTTCCGGCATAAAATAGCACTATCGGCATAAAAGGCCGTAACCGGCACCACCACTTGCTTTGTTGGACTTTTACCCCAATTTTTACACCGTGATCACAAAAGGTTTTTACGGATGTACCCAACATCTGATGGTTAAATTTTAAAACTTAAAGACATGCCTAGACAAAGAGGAATTATTAAACTGGATGGTACCATTGGCGACATTACCTTCTACCGTACCAAAGATGGCTATATGGCCCGCGAAAAAGGCGGCATTTCCGCCCAGCGTATGCAGACCGATCCTGCCTTCGAGAGAACCCGTGAGAACATGGCCGAGTTTGGCCGCGCGGGCCAGGCGGGCAAGTTTCTGCGCAATTCGGTAAAGCAACTCATTAAAGGGGGCTCCGACAGCCGCATGCAGAACCGGCTCACACGCGATATGATGAAGGTGATTCACCTGGATGCTGTCAATCCGCGTGGAAAACGCAATGTAATCGACGGTGAAGCAGAGCTGCTCCAGGGCTTTGAGTTCAATGTGGCTTCACCTCTGGAAACCAGTTTTACAGCGCCGCTTGCCGTTACCTTAGATCGTGCGACGGGCGAGGCCAACATCTCCATTGCGCCCTTCGTGCCGCAGGTGGAGGTCACTGCCCAGCCGGGTACTACGCATTTTAAGTTGGTTTCCGGTGCTGCCGACATCAACTTTGAAACCGGAGATACCGTCTCCGCGGTGAGCGAAAGCACGATGTTGCCTTTCACTGCGGTGCCCACCACGCTGATTGAACTGGACAATGCGCTGCCGGCTGCGTCGGCGAATCCGCTCTTCCTGTTTTGTGGAATCAGTTTTTATCAGGAGGTCAACGGCTTCTTCTATCCGCTTAAAAATGGGGCATTCAACGCCCTGCGTATTATAAAAGTCTCTGGAACGCCGTAACATGGAAGCGATTTTATTGAGAACCTACGGCTCCGGGGGCGTCAACGGTAAGCTGCTCTTCTACGGAGAAGAAATCTGTCGTACGCTGGAACTTCCCTGGAAGAACAATCAACCGGGTGTTTCCTGTATACCCGAAGGACGCTACGCACTGCGGCGGCGCTTCAGCCCCAGATTTAAAAACCACTTTGAGATCCTGGGAGTGCCTGACCGGAAGTACATTCTCTTCCATGCCGGAAACGACGCACTGAAAGAGCTGCGCGGATGTATTGCTCCGGTGTTGCAGCACACCGGAGAGGGAAAGGGACTCCATTCCCGCATGGCCCTGCAAAAAATGAAAGACCGCCTGTATCCGGTATTGGATAAAGGCATTCAACTTACCTTAACAATTAAAGAAGCGAAATCATGAAAGAAATCATTCAGAGAGTACAGGCACCAACACCAAGGTTCTTCCGCCGGCTCCGCAATGCCGGGTTGCTCCTTAGCGGTGTCGCCGGCGCTATAGCCACGGCACCTGTCGCACTACCCACGGCCATAGTGGCTGCGGCGGGCTACCTCGCGCTGGCGGGGGCCATCGCCGGCGCCGTCAGCCAGACGGCGGTGAAAACCGGCAACCAGCCATGATGCTGCTCGATACCTCCCAGCGTGCCGGGACCGTGGGCGGCCTGGCGCTCGTCCTGCTGGTTCAGCTTGAAAGTGCTGAAATACTGAAAACCGTGATCCTGGCAGCGGTGGGCGGCACCTCCAGCTACCTCGTCACCCTTACAGTAAAGTTACTCCTGCGCCGCTGCAGGCAGAAACGATAGAAACCGTGGCGGATCGGCCTCCCTAACCGGGAGGCCTTTTTATCTTTATTTTATGCTAAATATATATTTCGACGATCTTAGTATAAGTAGAGCACTACTCGCACGGCTGCGGCAGTACCCAACAGTGGCCGGTAAAATGCCACTACCGCAGACATCAGGAAATTAAGCCCCAAAGCCACTGCAAAAATAAAAACCAGCAGCATAAGTTCGATTCAGGTACCCTGAAAAGTGGCCTGGCAAAACGACGATACTTGGTTGTCCCTCTTACAATATTTGCTTTGAAGACCGCGATACTTGGGCGGTTTTCCCGACATATACAATATCCACGGCCGACCGGAGTTAGTATTATTGTACCTTTATAAGATAAATTATTAACTAATTATTTAATTATGAGAAAATTTTTAGCAGTTTTTACAATTTTTACTCTTCTGGGTGCCACAGTGTCGTGCAGGGACGACGATAATCCGCAAATCCCCGAGGTACCCACCGCACAGATAGAGAGTGCCACCGGCATCTACAGTGCTACTGACGATGCAAAAGGTTTATTTAAAATAACATTGTCCGGCGACGAGGTCGATTTTCACCTGCAATTTATTTCGGATCCGGTAGCAGATGCTGATTTGCTCAACGCAGAAATGACATCAGAAACCTACACCGTAGCAAATGGAGCAGGCAAATACACGATAAGTCCGGAAAGCTATTGGACAAAAGGAGGGGAGAAGTCGCGAATCGCCGGTGGAACACTATCTGTGCAGCACAACAATGAGGAGTATACCATTAAGGGTACGCTTAAGAATGCTGAAAATGCTGCCTATGAGATCGACTTTAAAGGGATCATAGACATCGAGCCTGTATATGAGATAGAGTATGCAAAACAAAACGGCTGGTATTGGGGCGACGATCCCTATCAGTTCCCCAACATCGGTGAGTATATGAGCTTCTTCGTTCAGGGGCAGGCAGATAGTTATGGTGAACTGACGGGAGACGGATATTATATCAATATCTCGTTCTTCAATAAAATGGCTCCAAAAGCATGGGACGCTAAAATTCCTAACCAAACGTACACCGCCTCCACAGAGTATGAGGTCGGCACTTTTAAAATCGCATCAAAAGCCGATATCGATGCTGAAGCACCGTATTATCAATTTGCCTCTTTCCAGCATATCGACCAGGCAAAGGGAATTAATAAAGAAGTATTTATCACCGGCGGAACGGTTCAGGTAAAGGCAAATGGAGAAAATCAGGAAGTCCGGTTCAACCTAGAATTGCAGGACGGAACGCGCCATGTAGGTAAGTACACGGGTTTCGTTCGCCAGGCCGATGAATATACCGTATCTTCCCTTGTGAGCGATCGCAATATTACTGACCTGACCCATGGTTATTTGGAATACAGAGGGCAGTCGCCGATTGCGGGCAAAACGAACAAAAGATGGAACATGTTCCTCTTAAGCAAGGACGTTACGACCATGCCCGATTCCTATTGGTCGCCTGGCGGAACTGGAAATCTCTTGCGGGTAACGCTCTATACCTCTTCCACAGAATCTACGGATATCCCGGTCGGTACCTATCCCATTGGTGATGAAGTCGCAGGAAATGCAGGCATAGGGCAGGGATATGAAGTTGGTCTGGACTTCGGAACGTGGTTTTATGAACTTAGATCCGGCAATGTTGCAAACTACGCACCTATAAAAACCGGAACCGTGGAAGTGTCTAAAAATGGCGCTGCCTACACCGTGAAAGTAAATGGCGTTGATGATCGTGCCAACAAAATTACTGCGGCCTATTCCGGTGAACTCAGCTTTGTCGACCACGGTGACGGATCCAGGTTTGCTACAAAAAAAGCGGCTGAAAAGAAGGTCGGGTCTCATAACAACCTTTATCACTGGAAAAAAAATTCCAGAAAAGTAAACTTGTAGTTTCACTGTACCAATCGGTTCGAAAGAGCCGTCTTAATGACCTGCCCCCAAAAAGTCACACGCTTTTTAGGGGCATTTTTTAAGTAAAAATTTGAGCTACCACCTTGCCGATGCTGCGAAGATCTGGCAGAGCAAACTCAAGGAATTCTGCATACTTCTGCAATTAACTTTGTCAAAGTTCCGAACTTTGACAAAGTTTTTCAGAAAAGAAAGTCTACTTTTTTAAATTGATAATTTCTAAAATGTCACGTAATGCAAATTAGAGAAGAATCTATTGAATGCGATTGTTTTTATCACATTTTCAACCGAGGTGTAAATGGTCAAAAAATATTTGCAAATAATCAAAACTTTGAGTTTTTTCTGGCTAAAACAAAACTTTATCTTTTGGATTATTTTGATGTTTACGCTTTTTGTTTGATGGGTAATCATTTTCATTTTTTGTTGAGAGCCAAACCAATAATAAAAACTGAAAAGAAAAAGAGTACTAAAACAGGACTTCATTCTGATGAACAAATTTATAGCAAACAAATAGGAAAATTAATTAGTTCTTATACCCAGGCTTTTAATAAGGTGGAACATCGCCACGGACCGTTGTTAGAATCGCCGTTTAAAAGAAAGAAAATAAAAAGTGAAGAATATCTTAGAAATTGTTTAATTTATATTCATCAAAATCCTTTGGAGTTGGGAGTGAGATTAGAAGATTATAGATTTTCTTCTTACCGGGCAATCGTTGGTAATAAAGAAACTGATATTAAGAAAGATGAGGCAATTGAGTATTTTGATACCGTTGAAAACTTTATTATTTGCCATAAAAAAATTGTTGATTTGGAAGAATTTTGAGATTTAGAAAGAGAACAACGAAAAACTTTATCAAAGTTTTGGAACTTTGACAAAGATAAATCCACACTTGTCTGAAAAAAAACTGGAGTAATTATTAAATGAAATTCACAAAATCCCAATTAGAACAAAGCGTAATTTCCCTGCTCGACAAGCAGGGAATTCTGCATACTTCTGCAATTAACTTTGTCAAAGTTCCGAACTTTGACAAAGTTTTTCAGAAAGGTTCCGGTACCGAGCCCGAAACCAACGAAAACAATGCCCTGCTGTTGTGGGACTACGAACGAATCTGGGTGGAACGTGATGAAATGCGCGATGAAGAAAGTCCAATGGTGCAGGAATATATTCAGGATGTGCTCCCTTTATGGAAGGAGGACCATGGCATACCTCTCTCATTGAAAGCGCTGCTCTACAACCGCTGTACGCACTAGACCGGCGGCTATGGCTCAGAACGTGATGTAGCGCAGTTTAAGAAGTTTATCTATCGCGATTATTTGCGCAGAACGGAAGATAACAAAGTACTTTAGTAAGGAGACAGGCGCAGCAGACAGATGATTCCGCCGCAACGCCGTCATTTTAGGCACACTAAAAGAAAGAATGGGCTGCCATGAAGGGCGCAGGAGCTTTTGCTCAGTCCTGATTATTCCAATGTTAAAATGCTCCGCTAAGTCTCCAGTTTTGAGCAGTCGACCAAATCACCGTTAACCCGCCAATAACTAAAAAATTGTAGTTAATTCCCAGCCGTAACCGAGCATTATTCACCAACATATATCGGCAATACTCCCTGCTCCACAAGTTCTCCGATCGGTTCGGCATAAAGACCCCTGTTTCTTAAAATATCAGCAACCTTTTCAGCGGCTTCTTTTTTTACCGCGATCAGTAAGCCGCCGCTGGTTTGTGGATCACATAAAATATGCCGTTGCCTTTCGTTTTCAATTTCAAGTTTTTCGCCATAGCTGTCCCAGTTTCTGATTGTTCCGCCGGGAATACATTTCTGGTCAAGGTAGCGCTCGGTTTCTTTAAAAACAGGCACTTTGCTGAAATTAATATTTGCCGATACATGGCTTCCTTCACAGACTTCGAGCAAATGCCCCATCAACCCGAATCCGGTAACATCGGTCAGGGCCGTCACTTCTTCCATCTCAGAAAGCTCCAGACCTACATCATTCAATATGACCATTGAATTCGCCGCGATGTCTTTGTGCGCTTCCTCTAAAAGACCTTTTTTCTGTGCCGTCGTCAGTATGCCGACGCCCAGAGGTTTGGTGAGGAAAAGGAGGTTGCCTGTCTGTGCTTTGTCATTGCGTTTTAACTGTGTGAGGACCACCGATCCCGTCACCGCGAGACCAAAAACAGGTTCAGGATTATCGATACTGTGACCACCGGCGATGATGATTCCCGCCTCAGCGCAGGCTTTTCTACCGCCTTCCATCACTTCTGCGGCCACTTCGGGAGCTAGTTGATCAATCGGCCAGCCCAGTATGGCAATCGCCATCAGGGGTTTCCCGCCCATGGCATATACATCGCTCAATGCATTCGTAGCGGCAATCCTTCCAAACGTAAAGGGATCATCAACAATGGGCAGGAAGAAATCGGTTGTGCTGATGATGCCGGTGCCGTTTCCCATATCATATACCGCAGCATCATCGCGGGTGTCATTACCGACCAGCAGGCGCGGGTCTTCGGCAACTACCGAACTGGATTTTAGTATGGTTGTCAGTACCTTAGGTGCTATTTTGCAGCCGCAGCCGGCACCATGGCTGTAGCTCGTCATTTTAATTGTTTCCTCCATTTTTTTTCCGGTTAAGCGTATTAAAATATCCGCGGTTTCCTCATGGTCCGCGGTGCTGGTCTCTATTTCCTGAATTAATGTTTTCGGGCGTTTTTGCAGCCCTTTAGTGTAGTATTTATCGTAATAAAAAAGGATGATCGCTACTACTTTAGAATAATCTCTGTTTTGGAGCGCTTCCAAAGCGGTTTTAACTTTATCTGCTCCCAGCCTTTTACCGATGCGGCGAATGGCGTCGGCGAGTTTTGCCGGATCGAGGTGTGCGTAAGTCTGCACCAGATGTTCTGTTCTCCTCGCTAAAGGAACATTCAGGAAACAGAGCGTGGAATTCACCATTCTTGAATACAATGCCTGCGGAATGGATACGTTGCCGACCATTTTACTTTCATCCTCCAGCCAGATGATTTGGCTGATATCAAAAGTCCGCAATTTTGAAAAGATCTGCGTTTCAAACTGCTCGGTGGTGGGCTGCGGCGGCAGGTCGATACCTCCAAAGGCGGATCCCCGGTGATTGGCCAGTCCTTCCAGGTCGATGACCTGCTGTCCTTTCTTCTCCAGAAAATGCAGTATCTCCGTTTTGCCGCTGCCGGTATAACCTCCTAAAACTTTGAGATTAAAAGGCTGCTCAAAAAAAGCAAGTACATAATTCCGGAATGCTTTGTATCCTTTCTCGATGACGTACACCGTTGTAAATCCGTTCCCGATAAGGTGATCAGCAAAGGCATTGCTTCGCATACCGCCGCGCCAGCAATGAACGACCACTTCTTTTTCCGGGGCAACCTCAAGTGACTGTGTAATAAAACCGTTTAGTTTTGGGGTTACAAATTCATACCCCAGTTCGATCGCTCTTTCTTTGGACTCCTGTTTATAGGCAGTGCCAACGACGGCGCGCTCTGCGTCCGAGAATAAAGAAATATTGTGTGCATTCGGCAAATGTCCTTTTGCAAATTCACCCGGCGAACGGACATCAATAACGGGGAGATGTTCTAACTGCTGAAAATAAAAACCGATGGTAATGGTCTGCTTCATGGTAAAGTCGTTATAGTTCTCAGCGGTCAACCGGGTAAACAGGTATTAGGCCGGTAATGAAAGTGTTCTGCAACAGCGATGAGCACGGATCTCTAAAAATAGTATCCGACGGCCACGTTTGAGAAGCAAACCCGCATACCGATAGATCGCGGCTTTTTCACAAACCGCAGTACTGCAGAATTTCTGTTGAAAATAACCGGTAGGTACCGTGAAGGTCTGCGCAAAGATAAATAAAACAGGGAAAAACCCATACGCTCTAATGCAATTCCGGCATTGCAAAGCACGCTCATTTCTGTTTAGATACCTCAGCATCAAATTCTAAAGTCCAGATAACTTATGTTTCCGCATGAAAAACATTGATTGAGGAAAAATCCCCGCAGGTGAGCAGTCTTTTTCCTTATTCATTTCCAGCATAGTGATTGTGCTGAACGAACTTTGGAAGTAGCAGTTTCCAGCGGCTGCAGTAAGCAGTTGTTTAGGGTTGAGGCAGGACCTTGCAGAGGTTCAGACCGGCCTGTTTCTTAAAAAACAACAGTATTGATTAATTGTGAGAGCGCGTGCCGCTGAATCTGGCGCAGCCACCTCTTATCATTAAATGATAGGTATTGCGCCCATCACGATTTCCCTTCAATAAAAACCGTATTGATTTCCATATTTCCCTGAAGAATTTTGTGGATGGGGCAGGCGTCGGCGATATGATGAAGCCGCTCCAGCTGGTCGCCCTCCAAAACGGCTTGGGCATAACTGATCTTCCGCATGAAAATGGTGTTCTTCGACTGAGGATAATTGTGCATATCGACTTCCACATCGATTTCCGGCACGTGCCAGCCTTTCCGGTCGATGTACATCCGCAACGTGGCGGCGGTACAGGTGGCCAGCGAGGCTGCCAGCAGTTCGAAGGGGTTAAGGCCTTTGTTCTGGCCGCCCTGAGCCACCGGTTCGTCCGTGAAGATCCTGTTTTTGCCGGCCGTTACTTCGGTATAATATTTTTCAGCGCCAATGCGGGCAAGTACCTTTACGTTGATCATGATGGAGTTTTTTTAACTTAAGCTGTCTTCAGGTGAGTTTACTTTCAATTCGGCGGTCAGGAATCAGCCACATCAGCGCGACTGCAAAATAAATACCGACACTGATGACCGGAAAGAAGAATGACAGCACGATACCGGTAACATACAATACGGTCGAGATAATTTCCTTGGTCTGGTTCTGCATCGCCTGTCCGATCTTAGAGTTCTTGCCTTCCAGCTGAATGGAAATTCTGGAGAGCACCGTCCAGGCCAGCGCGCACATTAAAAGATTAAAGCCATAAAGTGCCACCGGGTTTTTATCAAAATCGTTTTCACCCATCCAGCCGCTCGTGAAAGGGATCAGGGACAAAAAGAAAAGCAACATCAGATTGCTCCACAGCGTTTTTCCGTTCACCTTTTCGATGGCCTGAAACAAGTGGTGATGGTTGTTCCAGTAGATCGCTACATAGATAAAACTCATGATGTAGGACATGAATTTAAAAAGCAGCGGCCTCAGCGTTTGAAAATCAGAGCCGCTCGGTACCTTTAATTCCAGCACCATAATGGTGATGATAATGGCGATCACCCCATCGCTGAAAGCTTCCAGACGTCCGGAATCCATTACAGACTTTGTTTAAAATCGGCCGTTTTCTCATCCAGCGCTGCCTTCAGTGCCGCGTCCGTGATCGCGGTATTTTCAACATCAAAAGTATCGTTGAAATTGGGCAGCGAGAAAGTTTCGCGGATATCAGCGCCGAACTGAGGAAAGAATTTGTGCGCCGTTGCCATTACATTGCCGCCCCCATAAGCGCCGGGTGAGGTGGAGAGCAGGAACATCGGCTTGTTTTGCCAGACTTTTACATTAATGCGCGACGCCCAGTCGAACACATTTTTGAAAGCTGCCGTATAGCTGCGGTTGTGTTCCGCCAGCGAACAGATGATCGCATCGCATTCTTCGATTGCTTTCAGAAATTGGTGTGCTTCCTGAGGAAATCCATTCTTTTCGCGGTCCACCGAAAATACCGGCATATCAAAATCGTTAAGATCCAGGAGATTAACGTCATCTTCGGTAAAGGCTTTCAGGACATATTTCACGAGTTCCCGATTTCGGGAAGTGGAAGACGAGCTTCCGGCAAAGGCAAGTAGTTTCATCAGCTCTTTATAAAAATTTGCTTTTAGTGGCTTCGTCGTCGTTTTTGCGGTCAAATACCGATCTTGGCAGCGGCACGTATTCTTCATCGTCGCCCGGAACCAGTGGAAAGGCTTCGTGATTTTGATCGTACCAGTCTTTTTTTGCTTTTTCCAGACGTTCTTTGTCCGAATTCACGAAGTTCCAGAACATAAAACGCTCGTCCGGAAAAGGTTCACCACCGAAAATATAGACCGACATTTCACCCGTCGTTTCAAATTCACAGAGCGTGGCGTTTTTAGCGATCAGCAGCTGTTTGGTGCCAAATTCCTGACCGTCTATTTTCACTGTACCGTCCATCACATACATACCGACTTCACCGAAAAGATGTTCACCGATATTGATCTTTTGCGGGCTTTTCGTTTTTATTTCCAGAAAATACATAGGGCTGTGAACCGGCACGGGTGATTTCCTGCCGATGATCTCGCCTGCTATGAGTTTATAATATACGCCGTCCTCTTCCCATTCGGGGATTTCTTCTTTCGGGATATGATAGAAGGAAGGCTCGCTCTCCTCCAGTTCTTTCGGCAGTCCCAGCCAGATCTGGAAACCATGCAGGAACATCGATGATTCGCGCAGGTATTCCGGTGTCCTTTCGGAGTGTACTACGCCTTTTCCGGCCGTCATCCAGTTTACTTCACCGGGTTTTATCTCGATGGCATTTCCCAGGCTGTCGCGGTGAAAAATGGAACCCGACAAAAGATAGGTGAGTGTTGACAGACCAATGTGCGGATGCGGCAGCACGTCCAGATTCTGATATTCTTTGAGGCACGTTGGCCCCATGTGATCGATAAAAACAAAAGGTCCCACCGCTCTTTTCTCGCGGAACGGCAGAAGCCTGCCCACCAGAAAATTCCCGATATCGGCAGATTTTTCTTCTATAATAAGTCCAACGTTTGACTGCATTTCTTTTTTATTTTAATTATTTAGATCGAATCATAGCCTTTGAAGTGAGTATCGACAAGGCGTTTCCATTCAGGGTGTTTCTTTATGTAGCTGAAAACATACGGGCAAAAGGGAAGCAGCGTCCTGTCTTCCGACTCGATATACTGAAGCGTCTTTTCTACGATTGCCGACGCCGCACCGGTGCCTTGCAGCTCAGGTTCTGCCTCGGTGTGAACCAGCGCGATCTGGTTTCCGAAATCGCCATAGTTGATAAAGGCAAAATGGCCGTTGATCTCAATCTCAAAACGCTTCTTTTTCTCGTTTTTCACAAGAGGGATACTTTCAAACTCAGGTTTCATAAGAGTGGATTTGTTATATTGGTACTTACAAAACTATGAAAACGAATGCATTTACACTAATCGTAATCAGCGGACGGAATTTGCGCAGATAAAATTATTTTTCGTTGCTGAAACATGCAATTTGCTTTTTTTAGCGGGCATGGCTGCGGTCCTCAATAACGTTTGCAATGGATTTAATACGGTGATGCCGCAATGTTTAAAAGTTGCGCAGTTGACAGAATTGCTGATTTCAGAATAATATGCTTAGTGTCGGTACCTGAGTATTCTTATTCTATAAAAAATCACTGCGGAGCGGTGCCGTGCGGTCACCGATAAAGTTAAAAAAAACTTTGCCGACGAAGTCTCCCTGAGTCATTTCTGCTGCCGACCGGAGAAGAAGCTCGCCACAGCGGCCGCCCTGTGGCAGATCCTCAGAGAACAAGCCAAGGTTTTAGCTGCAATGATGATCCGCACTACCGAAAGAATCTTCGAAAACGGTGCTTTAGCAAATGTTGCCCGCGTGCAGGTTGTTTCAAATCTCGAATTGATCTTCAATTTGCATCTGACGGTGAAGCTGGAAGAAAGTACCCGTAGCGAAGCGGTTCAGATCGAACAGCTTCGTAACAAAGTTTGGCGCTGCCGTGAAAGCTGGCTGACCCGCGACGGATCAAATTGTGGGGCTGGGCAAATTGGTGAAAATGGTTGTTTCTACTTCTTAGATATACTGTTGCGAGAGTCGACCTAATGAGGTTCTGTCACAGCGGCACTGATGGGTTTTCCGGCGTAAGGATAAAGCGCCACGGCATGTTCTTCCAGACTTCTCCTGCATAATCCACCCCCACGCGCGGCCCTGCGGTAACTTTTCCTGCTAAGAAGGAATCTTCTACCCAGATGCGGTGGGAGGTACCGAGGTCTTCACCGTAAAAACTCCTGTCCAGTTCGAGCAGGTTCCCGATTCTGCCCGGTCCGCTTACCGTCGTCAG
This sequence comes from Flavobacteriales bacterium UBA6693, assembly GCA_002454815.1. Classification (GTDB taxonomy): domain Bacteria; phylum Bacteroidota; class Bacteroidia; order Flavobacteriales; family Weeksellaceae; genus Kaistella. Next base: position 23,132 of record DKJL01000008.1, on the reverse strand, counting down.
CCCACGGATGAGCACCGCCTCAGGTACACCCTCCGTGCCGGTGACGATGTTCAGCAACCAATAGCGTCCGTAGATGAGGTACACATACACCAGACCGCCTGCGCCGAACATGATATCAGTGCGGGGCGTTCGCCCTTTGCTCGCGTGGCTGGCGAGATCGTCAGTGCCGTAATACGCTTCAGTTTCGGTAATCTGTCCGCGGATTTCGCGTCCATCGGCGAAACGGCGGACAAGTGTTTTTCCTAAAAGACTCTGCGCCACTTCCACCGCAGTCTGTTGCTGAAAATATAATGGGTCTAAGCGCTTCTGTTTCATTGGTCATTCATTAAAATGAAAAAGTAAAAGGCCGCAGCAACTGCTTCAAACTTCATTTCTTCTGACTTTTTTACCTGAAGTTGCATTGCCAGTGCCGGGGGTTAATAGTATTCATCATCGTTTTTCTGTGTCGCAGGAAAGGGTAACAGCAGGCAGCCGTCACCGTAACTCAGAAACCGGAAGTTTTCTGCCAGGGCGTGATCGTATACCGTGTGCCAATCTTCACCGATCAGTGCGGCGACCAAGAGCAGCAGTGTCGATTTCGGCTGGTGGAAATTGGTCACCAATCCTTTGGCAAGCCGGAAACGGTAAGGCGGTGCGATGATAATCTCCGTTTCTATGGAGAGTTCACGCAGTTCTCGCCGGTGCATCCAGTCCCGCAGTGCACGAAGCGCCTTTTCCCCACTGTGGGTTTCTGCAGTTTCATAGGGTTCCCATTGCCTGATCTTTAAATCAGCGCGCGCAATGTCGCGGTCGTTGCACACTTTATTTCCCATCCAGTAAATACTTTCCAGCGTACGCATCGAAGTGGTACCCACCGGGATTACGGGCCGGCCTTGATTTTCGATAAGTTGGTTTAAAAAACTAAGGGGCACGGTAATGTATTCTGCATGCATTGCGTGTCCGTCCATGGTGTCACTTTTTACGGGCATAAAAGTTCCCGCGCCCACATGAAGGGTGGTAAACAGGGTTTTGATTCCCCGCTGCCGAAGGTCATTAAAAATAGTGTCGGTAAAGTGCAGTCCGGCTGTCGGTGCTGCCACGGAACCTTCATGCTCGGAGTAGACGGTTTGGTAAGCGCGCTCATCTTCCTCACCGGCAGTCCGTTTGATATAAGGAGGTAGTGGCATTACTCCGGCAGAGGAAAGGACGGTGCTGAAGGGAAGTTCAGCAGGCGTCCAGGAAAACCTGACCAGGAAGCCGTCGGGCAGGCGTTGCTCAACGTCTGCTCTAAGAATTATGGAGCGGCCGTCCTCATCTATTGTTTTTTCCAGCGTCTGTTGCTTCCACTTACCGGCTTTTCCAATCAGGCATTTCCAGCGTGCGCTGCCCTGCATCTGCAGTTGTTCTTCATAGCTGATCTCGTCGCCGTAAGGTTCCAGGCAAAAAATTTCAATGCTGCCACCGGTTTCCTTGCGGAACAGAAGCCGCGATTTGATGACTTTAGTGTTATTGAAAACAAGCACCGCCTCAGCGGGCAAATGCGCACCGATATGCCGATAGGTGTCTTCCGACAGGTGTCCTTCCCGGTAGATCAGGAGGCGGGCAGCGTCCTTCGGTTCGGCCGGGTGGTAGGCGATATTAATGTCGGGCAGCGGATACGTGAAATCTTCGATTTTTAATTCTTTCGGATGCATGGCGCGAATTTCCGAAAAAACCAGGCGATAAAAAAAAGCGGCGGTATAAATTTAAGCCGGTTTACAGCCGTCGTTGGATCCCGCATACAGCGGACAATAAAAAATGGTAGCCCTATGGAATTGCAAATTCAATAAAAACCGGAATATGATCACTTACTTTTCGCGCTGCAGTAAGGTCCGGGAATGCGCGGTAGAAATGAACTACACCCGAACGGAGTACCTTGAAATGGGCGGCAGAATAAAAAATATTATCGTACTCTGAGGCGAGACAGTCATTATTGACGCACTTCATCTTGAGACTGGTTTTCTGCTTTTTGAGCGCCGGCCGGTAGCCCTGACTTTTCAGGGGATTAAAAACAGTATTCGTTTGTGGCACATTAAAGTCACCCAAAAAGACCAGGCGCTGACTGGCATACCTCGCGGGAAATTCTTTTAGATATTTAATTTCACTTTCCGGTTGACGTGTCTTGGGTACGGCATGAAAATTAACGACCGTGAAGTTAAATCCCCGTGCGCTGAAACTGGCGGTATACGGTTCCCGAACAATCAGGTCCGCGTAACGACTTTCCAGTTGAGGCGTGCCGACAGCGCTGACAGTTCTTGAATTCCAGATAAAAGCATAGCGGTCGGATTCACTGGGACTTCCTGTAGTGACCGGACTTACCGATGCTTTCCAGGGGTTCCCCGCCTGTCCTGTATTCAGCGTATTAATGAGACGATGCACCGCGGCCGGACCTGTCTTACCCACGACCTCCTGAAGCGCGATGACATCAAAAGTCCGAAGGGTGCCGGCGATAAAAGCTACGGTAGAATCGTGCTTGCTGCTGCCGAAATGTTGGAGATTCCAGGTGGCTAGCCGAATGTTCTGCTGTGCCAGAGCCTGGAAAAAGGTGAAGATCAGAAACACGAGTGTCAGTGGGGAACGCATAAAATACTTATTTAACAGAAGATTAAAATTGATAGCCAACCGAAATAGCCAACTGGCGTTGGTGAATTTTCAGCGTGCGGCGGTTGCCGGTAGGGTCTGTCGCGAAACTGTTTGAATTGTCGAAAAGACTGGCAAAACCGTGCCTGTAGTGTATGCCGGCCGATGCACCAAACGGGAACCGATACGTACCGCCAAGCGCAAAACCGTAATCAAATTTCTGCAGATACTGGGCGTCATCCTGGGCGTCATCCTGGGTACCGAAAATGTCCGGCTGGGGAAGCGGGTCTCCCTGGGCACCGGTTCCCAATACTTTTGCCGTAAGCAACATATTGACGAAGGGGCCGGCAGATATCCGGATATTGTTGCGCTGGTAATATCCACTTATGGGACTCAGGCGCAAGCTGTTCAATTTCAAGACCGCACTGCCCGCAGCGGTGTCGGACTCGAACGGAAAGGCCAAACTGCTGTTGTGATACCAGAGCTCATGCATTAAGCCCGTCTGCGCACCAATTGCTTTATCGATTAAAAGGCCTGCTGCAAAACCCTGTCCGCTAATCGACCGGTGTTGTGTGGTAAGGTGACCAAGATCTGCACCGGAAAACCATGTACTTAAATAAGCTGCGTGCACTGAAACCTGAACTTGTCTGGACGAAGGTCGGTCTGCTTCCTGAGCGTGCGTAAAGATCGCAAACAGCATCGTTATAAAAAAGGTTCTCTTTTCCATCGTGGTTATTTAGAAGTGTGGTGCGCGACAGTAAGGTTTTGTGCCGCTTTGGAGTAGTTCAGCAACGCATCTGAATATTCTGCTGCTGCCTTCTGAACGGCTGCGATTCGGTCCAGTAAAACTGCAGTGCTAACTTGTCCTGCCCGGTATTCACGATGCGCGTTCGTGAGCTCTTCGCGTTTCCGGTCATATTCTTCGCTGCTTTTCCGATATCGCCCGGCCGTTTGCTCAATAACCAATTTTCGTGAATGATTTTCCCGCTCTTGTTGTCTAAGTGCTGTATTATATTCTATGACTGCCTTCTGCTGCTCAATCAGCGCAACCGCCGTAGCGGTCTCGTACCGGTTGGAGAACTGCAGCGGCACGGTGACCCCGGCATGTACAGTGGTATGGCTGGGATTGGGGCCGATAATATTTTTCACAAAGGCGTTATTGCTGACGCCCAGATGCACGCCCAAATTCATTACACGTTCGGCCCTGGCAAGCTGGATTTGCTGTTCGGTCACTTTTAATTTCTGTGCGGCTGCAGATGCTTCGGAATCAGAAACTTCAGCAGTAACCGACGCGCCCGGAAGCCGTGTGGCGAAATCGGCTAACGTACCGGACGGAGCCAGGTTGGTGGTCTCCGCACCGTTACTGATAAGTTCATTAAAATTTGCTAAAATCCCCGTGCCGTCCCGTTCGGTTTGGTCAAGTTGTGCCCGTAAATCATTATGAGCGTGGCGAATTAAGGTATTTTCTTCGGGGCGTAAAGACCGGGCATTTTTGATCTGTATCAGGCCGTCCAGTAATTCGGATAATATGCTTTTTTGCATTCTATTCTGTAAAGCTTCCAAAAAAAGGACCCGCGCCTGAATTTGCACCTCTTCGTGATATTCTTTGTATTCAAGTTCAGCCAATTTGAGATGCTCCGTCGCCATCTTCTGCCGTGCGCGTCGTTTTCCGCCAAGTTCGAGTTCCCAGGAGATTTCGGTCTCAAAACCGTAACCAAGTTTAAGGCGGCGTTCCTGATTATCGTACGCTGAAAAAGTGAGCTCGGGATCGGGTAGTGCTTTCGATTGTTTTACCTTTTCTTTGGCGATGGCAACATCGTACTTTGCCAGGGAAATACCTGAGTGGTTGGTTTGAACCAAGGCGAGATAGTGCTCGAAATCGATTTCAGCACTTGCGGGCTGCGCATACAATGGGGTGCTGATCATCAGGGCGAGCACCGACGCAAGAAGGCAGGGGGTTACTTGCTTCATAGCTTCTATTGAAATGAGGTGACGGTAGGTTTGGTAAAGGGTCAAAAGTAACCAATTTTTCCGAAGAGCAATTTACTTCGTAATGCGCTGCGGCAGTAGCTCCGGAAAGACCACGACCAGCCATTTCCGATTAGGTCCGCCATCATCAAAAATGAGCAGTCAGAAATTTTCACTTCATTATAATCACAAAAGTTTTTGCGACAGTTTTTAGGTGTCCGTGGAGACTGCGTTCCGCATTTCCAATGCCCGGATGGGGACGCTAAGCTCAAGTCCGTTTTCGCGGAGCGCTTCGGTAAGGACGATGATCACTACACTTCGAAATTCCAAAAATGGCATGCGGTCTCCCGAGCTTACCCAAATAAGAAGTTTAAAATTAATACTGCTTTCGTCAATTGCTTCATAGATAAAATGTGTGTCCTCGGTAATCACATTCGGGATTTGTTGAACGGCATGCATTACAATGCTGCGTACTTTTCTTAAATCGGCAGTTTTTGGCACACCGCCGGTCACGTCGGCGCGTCTTTTGCCCAAACGGGTAAAATTGGTGATGGCATTCTGAAACACTTCTTTGTTGGGAATAATGATGAGTTGCCCCTGATAGGTCTTGATGGTGGTGTCCCGCAATTTGATCTCCTGCACGAACCCTTCAAAATCTTTAATTTTGATGGCTTCGCCAATCTTAAACGGCCGCCGAAAGCTGAGGAAGATCCCCGACATAAAATTTGCAGCGATATCCTGAAAGGCGAATGCAAGGGCGATGCCGACAATACCTGCTCCGGCAAGCGCTGTGGTGATCGTTTTGTCCAGATTGAGGATCCGCAGGGCGGTAAAGAGTACGATGCCGAGTGTAATGATATAGACGAGGCTGATCACCAGATCGCCGAGCGTCCGGTTGCGCAGATGTACTTCGATCTTGCGTCGGGAAAAGTCGCGCACCCATTTGGCGACAAAAATTCCAACGGCCAGAACCACGCAGGCAAGCAGCAGGTTGGGAAGCATTTTGATGGTGGCAGAAAGCCATACATGCAGTTTGACCAGAATAAGGTCAAGGGCGTGTTGTAAATCCATAAATTAATTTGTAGTATCTACGTATAGCAAAAAGAAAACCACCGTTTCGGGTGGTTTCAATTTAATTCTGATCGGGCAAAAAGCCGTATTCTTTTGAATAGTAGAGCATTTGCTGCGGAAATGTTTCCGGATACTTCAATACATAATCGGTGACGGTGCCGTTGGCGCCTTTTACCGGCGTGATGTACGGATTCACAAAACCGCGGTACGGTGCCTCGTCGTATTTCGCATTACGTGCGAGTACTTCCTTATGAATGTTCTGATCTACCTTTACACCATAGTTCTCAACCAGGTTTTTAGCGGCGTTATAATCTCCTTCCGATTTAATGCGTTGGGTTTCCCGCAGAAGCTGACCAAAAAGATCGTGCAGCTTTTCATAATCCGTGATGTTAAAATACGTTTTACCGTTACGCACCACTTTTTCAATCACGTTGTCATTTTTGCCTTTCTCGAAAACCCAGGCACTGACCCACTGGCGGTTTCGCATGTGTGATTCCTCAATATCCGCACCGGGCTCCAGGCGCACCAGCTGCATCATGAGGCCGTTTCGGATGTAATTGTCGTAGGCGGCTTTGCCCACTTCTTTCCAGTTGTCCACCAGACCGAGCTCCTGCAACTTTGGATTGTAAAGGAAATACAGACCGACCAGATCAGCGCGGCCTTCTTCCATCGTAGAGGCATAACTTTTCAAGGTTTCTTTGGGGGTGCCCACGCCGGGATTAATTTGGCCTGAAGCATGGCCCACCACCTCGTGCAGCGCGGTGTGCAGTTTGCTCGCGAGTTCACCGTGTTTTTCCGAGAGTTGAAGTTCTTCTTCGTCGTGAACAAATTCTTTCAGCCGCCCGGAACCACCTGCCTGGTTGTAGGCATCGATGATATTGCCGAGCGAAATAGATTTAGATCCATGTTCCGCCCGGATCCAGTCGGCGTTGGGGAGGTTGACGCCGATCGGTGTGCTCGGTGAGGAATCGCCGGATTCTGCCGCAACAATAACCGTTTTATAGCTGACGCCGACCACGTTTTTCTTTTTGTGCTGCGCCATTAATGGAGAATTGTCCTCAAACCACTGCGCTTCTTTGGATAAAACTTCCATCTTGCGTGACATGTCGAAATCCTTGATCTGTACGACGCTTTCGTAGGAACCTTTGTGGCCCAAAGGGTCGCTGTAGACCTCAATAAAACCATTGTTATAGTCAATGTTGCCTTCAGTAGCTTCTACCCAGGCAATATTATAGTCGTCCCAAACTTTCAGGTCGCCGGTTCTGTAGTATTTAATGAGCAGAGCAAGGGCGTTGGCCTGCTTCTGATTTTCTGTTACGGTTCTGGCTTTTTCCAGCCAGTAGATGATCTTGTCGATAGCCGCGCCGTACATGCCTCCGCTCTTCCAGACTTTTTCTTTCAATTGTCCGTTTTCTTTCACCAGTTTGGAGTTTAAACCCGTCGATAACGGCCGTTGCGCATCCGGACTTTTCATCGAGGCATAAAACTTCTCTGCCTCCGCGGAAGTGATCCCTTCTCCGTAAAAATTCACGGCCGAACCTTTAAGCAATCCTTTTGCGAGATCCAGATTTACTTTTTTGGTGTCGGCGTCATTAAATACAATGTCGGCAATTGGAGACGGCAAAGGAGTGGCGGTGGATTTCAATAAATCATTAAAGTACATTCTGGAGAATCCGGGCTTCATCTTCTCGTTGGAGTAATGGTGATGAATGCCGTTGGAGAACCAGACGCGTTTAAGGTAAGTTTCGAAATTGCGCCAGTCATTGGTATTTTTATCCCCTTTAAAGTTTTGGTAAATGTGCTCCAGCGCGCGCCGTATCGCAAGATTTTGGTGGTAGTTCTGATCCCAAATGATGTCCCGGCCCGCATAACCGGCCTGACTTAAATAATAGACGTACTCTTTTTCTTTCAGGGTCAAATCATTCCAGCCCGGTACGTTGTATTTCAGCACTTCAATGTCGGCAAAGCGATCGATGCTGTTCTGTTCTCCAGCGCTGGCTACTTCCGTAGTTGTTGAAGGTGCTTTAGTGGGCGGTTGCGCCGTGCACGAAAATAAAAGCGCGGACGCCAAGGCAAGAAGTGTGATTTTGGTCTGTTTCATAAAATTCGGTTTATACAAAGATATTTATTTTTAGTCAGGCCTTCTCAGAGATACCATTTTCATCAAACATGGTTGTGGTAATCGGCAAATGCAAAAATAATTAGTGGGTAAAGTCACGTTAAATCCAGTTAGGTGACTGTCGTAACTATCTTATTCCTTTTTCCTTAATTGACGCTTTTCGCCTGCCGCAGATCTGAATATTCCAATTTATCGATTTCACTTTATTTCTCCTTTTTTATATATTTTAATTCTAAAGTGCACCTTGTTGTGCAATGTTTATCTTCTGGCTTGTAACTGTACTTATTGTAGCTATTTATAACTTTTCCGGGAAGAATTTCCGATTTAAAAAGCGTTAACAGCGATTGACTTTCGCTTGAAATAATGATATCAGGAAATAAAGTTCTGACCGTATTTCTTATTTAGAATAAGTAAAAATAATATATTTGCAAAAAAAATAAGATAAACTATGTGTAAAATTCAGGTGAGTGTACCGCTTTTGGCAGGGGTTATGGCCTTTGGGCAGCAACAGGATTCGACAAGAACAAGTGATATCGATGAGATCATTATTGGACGGTACATCCGCAAAAACAGTTCTTATTCCAATAAAATGCCGTTGAAAGCGATTGAGGATCCGCAGGTATATTCATCTATTGATAAAGCCGTACTGGAAGATCAGCTCATTACCAACGTTGATGATGCCTTTCGGAACGTTACCGGCGTGCAGCGCATGTGGAGTGCCACGAACCGTGCGGGCGATGGTGGCAATTTTATCAATCTGCGCGGCTTCGTAGGTTCCAGCTCCCTGCGAAATGGCATGATCGCTCCTGTGACCACCGTGGCAGATGCCATTAATATTGAAAAAGTTGAGGTTTTGAAAGGCCCTGCCGCGACGCTCTTTGGCAGCAGTGTGACCTCGTATGGAGGACTGGTAAACCGCGTCACCAAAAAGCCGGCAAAAGACTTCCGCGGAACCATCTCACTGTTGGGTGGCAGTTATCATTTTTACCGTGTGCAGGCAGATGTAAATGCGCCGCTTACAAAAGATGAATCACTGCTTTTCCGGCTGAATACGGCGTATACCAACCAAGGAACCTTTCAGAAAGAAGATGCTAAGAATGAATATTATGCCTTTACACCGGCACTCACATTCCGTCCCAACGATCGATTGGAACTCAACGCAGAACTGGAGATCTTTCAGAGCAATGCCTATCCCGAAACCGGTTTCTTCTTTTATTTTCCTTCCTCAGTGCTTGGTTTCGACAATATGAAGGATGCGAAGAACTTCGGATATGATTATCAACAGTCCTACATGGGAGACGGCCTTAAAACACAGGCAAAAGTCCATAATCTTTTCGGTGAAATAGGGTATAAGATCAATAACAACATTAAATTGACTACCAACGTCAGTTCATCGTACAGCTATTCTGATGGTTTTAATCCCTATTTTTACATGGCACCAAAGCAGCTGCCACCGGCAACCCCGCCGATACTGAAATTGGAGTGGTACGTGCAGACCAGTCCACCGTTGACAGTAAAAGTACCTATTTCCAGATCCAGCAAAATCTGAATTTCGATTACAGTTTCGGACATGGAATGCGCAACCGGACTGTGGCCAGTTTTGATTTTATGCGCCGTAATGATGATCAACATTTCATATTCGCGAACTTCGACTGGGTGCCGTTTCAGGGTGCCGATTATTCGTCCATGAACGCGGCCTCTGTCGCCGCTTTATATGAAGGATTAAAAAACACCCCCGGCTATAACTTCGATGCCAACAATACCTATCCTTCCTTAGGTAAAAAAGACTTTTACAGCGCCTACGTTTCTAACGTTTTTACACCCATAGAAAAGCTGAATATTCTGGCTTCCGTGCGTTATGAAAATGTATCTGCAGGAGAGGGCGTCGTGGGGCAAAATACGGCAGACGCCTATAGCCAGGCAGCCTGGTCGCCAAAACTGGGCGTTGTTTATCAGTGGGTTCCGGACAGATTTTCTGTTTTTGCAAATTACCAGAACAGTTTTAAAAGTAACGGATATTATGCTAGAGACATCACGAGTACACTGGTCCTGTCTGATCCGGAACTGGCAAACCAAATGGAAGGAGGTGTAAAAGCGAACCTCATCAATGGAAAAGTAAATGCAACCCTGAGTTATTATAGCATTAAAGTAAAGAACTCCGTGATCGGTACCGGCGAGTATACCAATAATGGACTTGCGGTACAAAAACAGGCAGGATCACTCACCAGCCGAGGCGTAGAAGCGGAGGTAAATGCTTATCTCGTGAAAGGTTTTTCGGTGATTGCAGGAGTGAGCTATAATGATATGAAACTCACTGAGTCCGATCCGGATACGCAGGGCCGCCGACCTTCGACGGCTTCATCGCCCTGGTTGGTCAACCTGAATGCCAGCTATCAGTTCCTTGATGGACCCGCCAAGGGATTAGGTTTTGGTGTGGGCGGAAACTACGCGAGTGATAATAAAATCGTGAATTCGCAGCAAATGGGCGTGTTTCTTCTGCCGGAATACCTGCTGATCAATGCCAATGCCTTTTATGACGCACCAAAATTCCGCATCGGTCTGAAAGTCGACAACCTGACCAATCAGCAGTACTGGAACGGATATACCACGGCGAACGCGCAGATGTTGCGTAATGTGGTAGGAAGTTTTACCCTAAAGTTTTAATCCTGACCCACGTTGAATCCAGACTCTATGAAAACCCGCGAAAAACATCTCCGCATGCAAAACAGCAAGACCCGGAACAAGAAATCGTTTATAAAAAAATGGGCAGGAAAACTGCATCTGTTTTTCGGTCTCGGCATTGGCGGGCTTGTTTTCATTATCGCAGTTACGGGCTGTCTGTATGTCTTTAAAGATGAAATCGAAAACTTCACACGTCAGGAGGTCATTTATCACCACGAGACCCGTCTCGACGAGAAAAAGATGCTTCCCATTCGGGTGCTGGAAGAAAAGGTGGCGCAGCAGGTACCGGAGCCCTTTCCGATTCACTGGGTCAATATCCCCATCGACCGGGAAATGTCCTACATGTTCTACTGGTACGAACATCAACCTGACCAATGGAATTATTTTGAAGAATTTCCCAGTTATAAGGTGGCTTATGTGAATCCCTATTCGGGCAAGGTGCTTGCCAACTATGATGAAAAAAACAGTTTTTTCGGAATTGTTAAATCCATTCACTACAGTTTTTTGCTGAAGCAGGACTGGGGAAAGTATGTAGTGGGAATTCCGGTAATTCTCTTTACGCTGATGCTGATTTCGGGTATCATTTTGTGGTGGCCTAAAAATAAAGCAGCACGGAAACAACGGTTTTGGTTTCGCTGGAAAAATGTGAAAAACTGGAAGCGTAAAAATTACGATGTGCATAACATCCTCGGTTTCTATACCTCGGTCTTCGGTTTAATTCTGAGCATTACCGGCCTGTTTTACGCATTCTTCATTGTTCAGGCTGTAATTTACGTGGTGTTTTCCGGCGGAAATACGGTCTATCCTGATTTTTCACATATCAAAACCGAGGCGCCTGTTTCCGACCGAACTCCCGCTACGACGGACAAGATTGCAAACAAGGTGAAAGAACTTTATCCCGGGGCGTATGGATTCAGCATTGATTTGGGGCATCCTCATATGGATGATCATGAACACGCAAATTTTGAGGTCTTCGTAAAGCATTTGTCTTACTCCTTTCATAAGAACAGCAGCTTGATTTTTGACGAGAATTCAGGTGAACTGTTACATGCTCATAATCCGGAAGATAAAAATTTCGGCGAGAAAGCAGTGGCTGCGAACTATGATATACATGTGGGCGCAATTATGGGGATGCCGACTAAAATTCTTGCCTTTCTCATCAGCCTGGCGATTGCCGCGCTGCCCGTCACAGGATGCATGATCTGGTACGGGCGCAGAAAGAAAAAAGTAAAAGCGCGTGGTCCGCTGGTAAAACCGGTGCCTGCAGAAACAGTTTCACAGTAATATAAAACCCACCTCATTGCAGGTGGGTTTTATTATTTAACTGCTTCATCGCACTGACGCGACTAAAAATGCGGTCTACCTCTCTGTGATTTCCTCATCAACAACAATATTTCCTTTTAAATACAAGACCGCCTGCCCACTGATTTCGACACGCTCGCCCAGGTTACTGCATTTAAGGAAGCCACCGCGACGGGACACCTGTCTGGCGGTAAGCTGGTTTTTCTGCAAGCGCTCAGACCAATAAGGGATCAGTGTGGTATGGGCGGAGCCGGTAACCGGATCTTCGTCAACACCGACGCGCGGCCCGAAAAAACGGGAAACAAAATCTACATGATCGCCGGGCGCAGTGCAAATGATTCCCCGTGCCGAAAGCGCCGAAATAGCAGCGAGGTTCGGTGTAAAATTTTTCACCTGCTTTTCATTTTCGAAAACGAGAAGATAATCTGCTGCGCCCTTCAATGCTTCCAGGGGCATGGTGCCTACGCATTTTTTCAAATCATCCGTCAGCGGAACTTGCTCTATGGTATCGGCAGGAAAATTAAGTGCAAGAAATTCCTCTTCCTGTTTCCGCACGGTGAGGCGGCCGCTGCGGGGCGAATGGAACTCAATGAGATCTTCAGTATGCGCTTCATGCTGGAAAAGGACAAAGGCGGCCGACAGGGTTGCATGGCCGCAAAGGTCCACTTCTGTAGTGGGTGTAAACCACCTGATCTCGTATCGGCCTTCTTTTTTTACATAAAAAGCAGTTTCCGCGAGATTGTTTTCCGCGGCAATTTCCTGCATCAGCCGGTCAGATATCCAATTCTTTAGTGGAACTACGGCAGCGGGATTACCTTGAAAAACAGTGTCAGTAAAGGCATCAATTTGATAAAGTTTCAGGTTCATTTTTATCTGTTTTAATTCTTATTTTTTTAGTTATTGGCTTTTTTAACTGTTTTTGCTTCAGAAATATTTTGAGTAAAACGGTTACACTGTTTTAATAAATCAGAACAAAGCGGCTGCGAGTGAAATCAGCTGGCAAGGTGTCATGAAATAAACGTTAAGACGAACAGGTTTGTTCTTCTTCGTCGGTTGTTTTTCTCCGGCGTTGTTACTATTTTCAATGTAGCTCTCGCCACTGTAAACAAATTTATCAATAAATAAATTCCAGTAAGCCAGTCGTAAATTAAAAATTAAAAGAAAGTTGAATAGAGCTAAGGTGAACTCTATATTAAGCTTAAATAAGATTTCCCACCGCGCTTTTTTCTACTGCTAAAGTTGAACATCGGCCACTGCTTTGCATGGTTATTGCTGAAATTGACGATAGCAACAAACACTAAAAATCAAAATACGATGAAGGATTACAGAAAACAAGCGGAGGAAACCGCAACCGAGCAGCGGAAAATACAGGAATATATAGACAGGAAAGATCAGGAAGAGGCCGCAGAAAAAAAGAAAGAAAACGAAAAGGAGGAAAAGGAGCCTGCGGCGCAGGCAGGAGCCCGCAAAGAACCGGTGCCACCGTTCCCGGATCAGAAACTCGAAAAACCGGGACGGGAAGCGGAGTTGGATTTACAACCGAAATATAAAGCTCCGGATTACAAAGGCTCCGGAAAACTTAAAGATAAAGTCGCTATCATCACCGGTGGTGATTCCGGTATCGGCCGTGCTGTGGCCGTTCTTTTTGCAAGGGAAGGTGCCGATGTCGCCATTGTTTATCTTACCGAACACGAGGACGCAGAAAAAACAAAAAAAGAAGTGGAGGAAGAAGGTCGGCGCGCCATCATGTTTTCCGGAGATGTCGCCGATTCTTCGTTCTGCGAAGCAGTGGTAAAAGCGACGGCCGATGAATTTGGTGATATCAATATATTAGTGAATAATGCAGCCTTCCAAGCGCATGCAGAAGATATGTCCTGGATTACCGACGAGCATTTTGACATGACCATGAAAACCAATCTATATGGGTATTTTTATATGGCCCGTGCCGTAATACCTTATTTGAAAGAAGGAGATACCATCATCAATACCAGCTCCGTGAATGGTTTGTTTGGTAATGAAAAAATGATTGATTATTCCCTAACCAAGGGCGGTGTTAATGCTTTCACTCAATCTCTAGCGAAAAATCTGGTTACAAAAGGAATCCGCGTGAATGCGGTCGCTCCTGGCCCGGTTTGGACGCCACTGAACCCCGCAGATCAAAAGAAAGAAGATGTAGAGAAGTTCGGTGCGAGCAATCCGATGAAGCGGGCGGCACAGCCGGAAGAATTATCGCCAACCTACGTTTTCCTGGCCGCGCCATCATGCTCTTCCTATATCACGGGACAGATCATTGGTGTTTTGGGTGGCGTATCTAATTAATTTTAGGTTTAAATCTGCCATATTTCTCACCCATAAAACCCTCGAATTACGTGAGGGTTTTTTGAATGTCTTTATTTTTTTTGCCACTTTAAATTTAAAAAACACAAAAAAAGACCGCATTGCAGCGGTCTTTTTGTACGAAGTTGGTTTATTTAGTCCGTGCCGGAAGTGCGGGATTAATCATAATGCGTGAGCAGGGTGCGATGTCAAATCTCACCTCTCGCCGACTGCTTTCACAACCATTAGCGGTATCACTTACGAAATACGTTTTCCCGTTTTCAATGACCGTGGACAAAGGAAGGGGAAGAAGGGATGCAGCAGTTTCGTACCAGTGTATTGCAGTGCCTTTTATTTTTGCATCTGCCAAGGTGTTAATGGCTTTCCTGCAAATCTTTTCGCTGACTGTTGGTGCTTCGGCACGTTGTCTCAGCGTAATCTCATCCTCTACTTCGCAATAGTCAGCAGATTCCGGTTGCGAGTAAGTCACCTTTACTTTATAAGTTCCGAACCCGGAATTTCTGATATCTAAGCTCGGACCTGTACCTAATGTGCCGGGGAAATTATCGTCGCCAACTTTTGTCCAAAGAAAAGTGGTATCCGGTCCGGCCGCAAACTGATCGGTGTATAACGTGTAAGTTGCAGGATCAGACTCCTCGAATGTGGTACATAATCGGTCTGCGCCTAAACCTGAGATGGTACCGGTATTATACGGGCTAAAGCTGATTTTGTCGTTATTTCCGCTATTGGTTGTTTTCTCCCCATAGGTAAGCGGTTTAACTGCCTGGATATCGCTTATATTCACAAAATCAAAGTGGGTGGGACCGCCAAGTACATCAATACTGGCTCGTTCGCCTGGGTTAGAGGATTTCATAAATAGCAGATAACATGGATTTCCGGAGGCGTACAATCGCCCGGTGACCGTTTGTTTTGATTTTGCTCCAAAAAAATATTGCTTCCCGGCGGTAAGCTGCAGTTTTTTAAAAATATTTTCTCCATAAAGGTAACCGCCGCCTTTCATGATCACTGAATTGAACTGTAAAGGCTTGTCCGTCGTTCCACCCTGAATAACGCTCGCGGTGCTGGTCGGACTCTCAAAAATAATATCGTGGAAAACATGTCCGGCTTTCCCCACAATTCCGGAATTTAGATATTGGTTAGTGGAGGGGTTCATAAAGTGAATCACAGAGGTTCCTGCGTTGAGTACAGTGTTATTGGCCCTGATGTTGAAGGAATCGCCAATATATAAATGCGAACTTCCCAGATTGAGGGTTTGTGACACACCATAGGCCTGAAAGCTGAAGACCGTACTCACACGGAAATTATTGGTATTAAAGGTGCCGGCATATATTTTAAGATCCGATGCAACTGAAAAATCATCCAGTAAACCGATCGTGGTGGTCTCATAAAAACTGACGGAATTGACGCCGCGTTTCCCCATAATTACCCCGTTACTCGTTATGGTTTTGGGTCGATTCGAATTTTGATAATTCGTATTGGGAACTTCATAAGTCATGCCGGCTTGCAGTACAGAGGAACCGTAGATGTTGAGCACATCATAGGTGGACTCCACTGCCAACACTGGTGGAGTTGCACTTCCATGGAAAGTAATATCATTAATGTACGTAATACTGCTGAGGGTCAGCTGTCTGCTCGTTGAGGTAAACCCCGATCCGGCATCAAAAAAGGCATTATCGTTTGCGCCGGGAATACAGTCGCCGCCCGCACCGCCGGAAGTGAAAGAC
Organism: Flavobacteriales bacterium UBA6693; assembly: GCA_002454815.1. Classification (GTDB taxonomy): domain Bacteria; phylum Bacteroidota; class Bacteroidia; order Flavobacteriales; family Weeksellaceae; genus Kaistella. The sequence goes on along the minus strand of DKJL01000008.1, from coordinate 7,331 downwards.
CAGTGCGCTTTATCATTCCATTTTCCGCTGCCTCCAACCCAATACAGATTTTTTCTTTCAGTAGAAGTGAATACCCAGCCAGGATTATTTTTTAAGTCGATCGAATTAACTGCCTGGAAGGAATTTCCTCCTACTGCAGTAATGTCACGCATGGTAACTCCGGAAACATCTGCAACCGCAGACGCCGGCATGGTAAGGGTGGCCGACGCTCCTGCGCGGGAACTTGTCAAGGTAGAATGGCCATTGCATGCGGGTGAATTTAAACTGAACAATTCAGTAACCTCCTGTATGTTTCCTGCATTTAATTTGTAAATCTTGGTGGGAGCCAGCAACAGCTTTTTGAATTGATTGTCTCCGTCAATAACCCCCGAACCTTTAAAACTGACCTTGTTAAAGTTTAAGGTTTTGATATCTCCTGGAACAATCGCAGCGTCTGAACGGATGCCTCCTCCTTCACTTCCTGGGTTAGTGAAGTACACCTCATTGTAGGTCTGCCCATGTCTGCCCAAAATTCCTTTGGTGTTGGAAGCAAATCCGAATTTTCCGCTGAAGGTAATTACGGAATTAGCCGCATCCAGGAGAAGAACTTCTTTTTCACCTGCACTGCTGAAGATAGCTGCATCATCTGTTAGAGTAATCTTCGAAGTGCTCAGGTTAATGGCTTTAGTAGTGCCCCACGTGGCGAAATCCTTTTCCAGGATCATGTCGTACCCATTGGTATTAAACGTTCCTGCGTAAAAACGCAAGGTCCCACCCATCAGAAGTTTATCTAAAAGAGTGAAAGACGTGTTCTCATAAACGTTTACAGAGGAGGAGGTAGACCCGCCAACTCTCACCCCATTGGTGGTAAGAGTCTTTGGTTCATCCGTGTTCTGAAAATTCGTGCTCGTGATATAGTAGATCATCCCTTCTTGCAGAACCATTGAGCCATAAATGTTCAGCGGTTTGGAAAAATGATCGGCAATCATCATGGGAGGCGAAAGAGTTCCCTGAACCGTAATGTTTCTGGTATAAGAAACCGCATCCACGGTAACCTTCATATAAGGTTCATTGAAACCGGAACCGGCATCAAAGAAGGTATTGTCTTTTGGACCGGGAATACAGTAACCTCCTATGCCACCCGAAACGTCTGACCAGTGTGCTCTGTCGTTCCAGGTACCTCTGCCACCTACCCAATAAAGGTTTTTACCGGTATATTCAGGAAATGTCCACCCCGTATTGTTTCCGTCATCTACAGAATTCAATGCCTGGAAATTGGCTCCGCCCTGAGCAATAAGGTCTTTGATTACTGCCCGCGAGACATCGATTACCGCGCCCGCCGGTGCATTAATTGTGGCCCGGGTGCCGGGTGTGTTACTTTTGATATTGATAAAACCGCCACAGTCCGGAGCATAAACGGTGAGCTTTTGCTTTATGGTCTGCACTTTGTCCGACTGAAAAAAGTGGGTTTTACCTGCGCTTAAGATTAGTTCGTTGAAGGTATTATAATTTTCTATATATCCTGCGCCCTTAAATTCCACTTTATTGAATTTTGGTTGCTGACCAGGTGAGGAGCCCCCATAAATGGTGGAACGGACCGACTGTGGATTTTCGAAAATCACATTATGGAAAGTCTGGTCATTTATGGCATACAGCCCATCGGGATTTGCGAAACTGTTTTGTGTCCCCGTAAAATAGATGGTAGAGGTACCTGCGTCGAGAATAATGTTACCGGTGTACAGCCGCTTGTCATTTCCGGTCATATAAATGGAAGAACTCCCTAAATTTACGGCTTTTCCCCGCAAATAAAAAGTTTCGCTGACGGTAACTGTGTGGTTGTTTGTATTGAAAGTTCCCTTCTCGATATTAACAGTCATTTTTGCCGAGAAATCGTCATTCAATGAGACGGATGTTTCCTCGTAAAAATTTACCTCAGATCCAAATGCGCTCGTTCCCATGGTGACGCCATTGCTGCGAACAGTCTTAGCTTCTCCATTATTTTGATAATTGGTTACTAAAACCTCATAACTCATGCCGCTTTGTAAAACCGACGATCCGTAAATATTAAGAGAATTTTGCTTGTCCGTTGATACAATGGCAGGTGGTACAGCCGCGCCGGAAAAAGTAATATTATGACAGTTTGCAACTACGTTCACCGTAATCGTTTTGCTTGCTTCTGTAAAACCGGAGTTTGCATCGAAAAAGACATCGTCAGTAAGTCGTGGCACTACCGCAGGCAGTACGTTTCCGCCGGAAGCGGTTCGCCAATGATTAAGGTCGCTCCAATTGCCGCTGCCGCCGACCCAGTAATAGTTGGCCGCACTCAGCGTGGTAGTACCCAGAATAAAAAACAGGAAAGTGACTAAAATATTTTTATAATATTTTAAAATTTGATCAGACATCTTTTTTTTAATTAATGGATGAGAAATATTTAAAAAAAATGTCTGTATTTAATTAACCACAAAAACAACATTCATGAAAGAAGGCAGGCTTGTATCTGCAGTAGCCGCCACGTCATAAGTCATTTTACCTGTTTGTGAAATCTGCACATTAGTAAAAATGGCCGGATCATAATAAGTTACATAATATTCTAACCGATCACTCGGGTAGGTATAAATCTTACCCACCGATCCCACGCTGCTGGCCATAGGCGTGCTGAACTGAATCTTGTAATTTTCGTACAAATCAATCGTTCCAAAGCCTGGTTCGCTAGATTCGGTAGGTACCAGAATAGAGGGGGAATAAAAGAAGTTTGGGCGGTTGATGTTAAGCGGTTCCCATTTATCTGTGCTGTCTTTCCAGTACCAGTGACCGGCTGCAGTGATATCATTGGAGGTGGTAGATGGTTTTGTAGCAAAAACCAGCGTGCCGGGCTTCATATCGGCTTCCTGGATCTGAACGATCTGGTTTCCGGTAAGCATTGGCAGCGCTACACCCGCTTTTGCGCCGGCGGCGTAGGTTTCGGGTAATGCGACATCCAAAGTTGCCTGGGGCGTTACGGTGTTAATTCCAACCTGAGCGGCGGTGAGCGATATCATTCCTAAGAGGACCGCAGCGAATAGATGTTTTTTCATGTGTTTATTTTTTAGGCGTGCAAAGGTACCCACAAAAAACAAACAGCCGTTTAATTCTGAAATAAAGTAGTATGTATCATATAGGAAATAAGGGTGTTACCGATATGCAGGCAGGTTGCAGTGCATGTTTTGCGTTTCTGCTCTACCAGCAGCAGCAGCATGCAGGTACGCCGGATGCAGTCTTCGCTACAGAACTGCGACCGCTTGCCATTACTGTATGAAAATCGCAAAACCCGACAGCGGAAATTCCAAATGCACAGCGTTGTTCCGCTATTGTGTGTTTAAGTTCCATGAAGTTTTGCAGGAAATGTGTTAGGCGTTTGTAGCTCTCACCGGTGCAAGGTGGGAGCTGCACCGAAAAAGATGTCCTTATATTATACTTTTCAGGCGTTTTTTACTCACTCACTTCGTTACGATTGGCGCTGAAGAATATTTCATTTCCTTCTTCAGATACAATATCCAAAAAACGGTCATAGTGTTTCAGGACATCAGAAATAAGTTCATTTTTGGTGAAATACTGGATGTCGTAGCTTTCGCGGCTGTCCCCGAAATAGGCTCGCGGGTAGAAGGTGCCTTTTTCCTGTACTTTAGGTAAGTTTACTTCATCAATTAAATAATCAGAAACAGTTTTAGGCGCTGTGGCCACACCATACAGGAAATTGTTGATAATGTCATATTTAATCTCCAGTTCAAGACGCACCGGCTTTTGGCTGCGGTTAATGCTGGCAGAAATTCCGTTTTGTGCAAATTCCGCCTGAAGTTCCTCAAAAGCTTCCTTTACCTTTGAATTGATAAAATGATCGACGTAGCCGCGGTCTTTGGTCGCAACGATTTGTTGAAGTCTTTGTTTCCAAAGGCGGCCGGACCATGGAACGGTAGCACGTGAGAAACTTCGTTCATAATACGACTGGTCGACAGACAGTGCTTTAAACAGACTGACGATAAATAGAATCATGATGATAGAGAAAGGCAGCGCAGTAATCAGCGTCATACTCTGCAGCGCTTTCAGCCCGCCGGCGTTGAGCAGCAAAAGTGAAAGCACAGCAAGCAGCGCGCCCCATAAAACGACCTGCCATCTGGGCGATTTGACGGCATTTTTTGTGGCGATATTGTTCATTACAAAAATTCCCGAATCCGCTGAGGTTACGAAAAAGATAATTACGATAAGAATGGTGGCAAAACTTGCAACTGATGACAGAGGCAGATAATTAAAAAAGCGAAACATCAGTGCATCCGGATCGCCAGCCAGTGCGCTGAGTGCGCCTTTTCCAACATTTATATCGAACCATATAGCGCTGTTGCCGAAAACCGTCATCCAGATAAAATTAAATAAAGAAGGCAAGACCAAGACGGCAAAAATGAACTCACGGATAGTGCGACCTTTCGATATTTTTGCAATAAAAAGTCCCACGTACGGCGACCAGGAAATCCACCACGCCCAGTATAAAATCGTCCAGTCATAAAACCACGGAAGCACAGCACGGTCATAAACATGCGTGCCGAAAGTGAGATTGAAAAAATTGTTGATGTAATTTCCCAAGCCTTCGGTAAAACTTCCGATCAGGAAAACAGTAGGACCTAAAATCAGTACAAAAAGAAGCAGACAAACCACTAAGATGACATTGGTGTTACTAAGAATTTTAATGCCTTTATCTACGCCCGTAAGCGCTGAGATCACAGAGAGCGACACGAGTGTTCCCACAATGATCACTTGATAAATAAAGCCAGTGTCCGGCACAATATTCAGAACTTGCAAACCGGAATTGATCTGCACGACACCAAACCCCAGCGTTGTGGCAATACCGAAGAAAGTGGAACAGAGTGCGAAAACGTCGATTAAATTTCCCCAGCCACCATCGGTTTTATTTTTCAAAATCGGGTAGAAGCAGCTTCTGAGGGAAAGCGGCAGCTTTATTCGGTACGCGAAATATGAAAGCGATAATCCCACAAGACCGTATATGGCCCAGGCATGAATTCCCCAGTGAAAAAACGTGTAAAGCTGGGCATTTTTAGCTTTATTGACATAATGATCCAGACCAAAAACCTCCGAAGTGTAATGCTGCATCGGTTCGGCGACGCCAAAATACATCAGCCCAATGCCCATGCCCGCAGAAAAAAGCATTGCTACCCAAGAAAAAAAAGAATGTTCGGGAAGGCTGTCGTTATCGCCAAGCCGGATGTTGCCGTACTTGCTGAATAAAAGATAAACAAGAAAAACAACGAATAAAGTGACTGCCCAGATGTACACCCAGTTGAGGTTGACGAAAATAAAACTCTTAACACTGTTCAGTGCATCATCTGCCGCGTCGGGGAAAAGCACTGCCACCGCAGAAACCAAAGAAATAAAGATAATACTCGGCAGAAAAATACCTTTGGCTAAAGTAGTATTGAACATAAATAAGTTTTTTAAGGATCGGGAGCAGACAGTGATTCTGCGGCTTTCTGAAAAACTGCTGCGATTAAAAGTTCTAAAATACCAAAAATCCGTAAAACTTGCGGAGAGATAAAAACAAAATGATTCAGACTAGGCGAAACGTGTGATGAATGAAACGCTTGCGCAGCTGCTACAGTAAGGACTAAAAACAAAAAAAGCTCCTTTCGAAGCTTTTAATTTTATTTGATCAACTTGATGTCGACTGCAGAAAGGCCCTTGGGCGACTTTTCAATCTCGAACGAGACTTTATTGCCTTTTTTCACCATTTCAGTGCAGTTGTTGCTGTGGAAAAAGATGTTTTCTTTAGACCGGTCTTCGGTAATAAAGCCATAACCTTTTTCATTAAAGAAGGTCACGATTCCCGACTTCACCTTTTCCTCCGGCTCGACCGGGGCCGCACCGAGTTGGATGTTATCAAGATCAACGACTTCATCGTCATTTTTTACCGGAGGCGTGGTGGTAAACTGCCCATTGGCATCGACATACATAATCATGTCATCGAGGGTTTTGCCTTTGTCATTATTTTCCTTACGCTCTTCCCGGCGTAATGCCTTTTCTTTTTTCTTCTGAAGTTTTTTCTTAAAGTTTTCTTTTTTGGAGAAAGAATCCGCCATGTATTGTAGTTGTTATTTAGATTATGGGATAAGGTACAAAATAAATTAAGACAAAACAAATAATACGCTGAAGTATTTTGCATGACCACCAGTAAATAAATTTTGGAATCAGCGGAACCCCGCGCTATAACACGTAAAGCTGTAAAAATTTAAAAGTAAATAAATGTAGAAGGGCCACGCTGCTAAAGCGGACGAGGGTTTTTTTAAACTCGGACAGATGGCGTTGGCTTGTCACGCACGACGAGCGAACTTTGGGACTGGTTTGCTGGAATATCGTCTAAAATGGTAAATCAATGCTTTCCGGCAACACGAAATCCCTTGTGTAAGGATTCTCAAGAAAACTCAGGAAAGGCTTTTGAAACCGAATAATATCGCCGCGCTGAATGCCGTAGACCGACCAATAATTGGTCAAAAGCTGGGCGTAAGTTTCGTCATCCCAAAATCCGAAAACAGGCCGGTTCGCCGTAGCTTCTATGCTGAGCGCTTCGATGGTAACGCCGTTTTCTGTCTGTTCTATGCTATATTCAGGTTTGTACTGCAATATATAATCCGAGTAATGAAAACTTGCAAAAAGTTCCTCAAACTGAATGGGATGCAGAACATGCCCTTGCATTTTTTCCAGAATTTCACGGTGTTTTTCCGCAATAATTCCGTTGTCCTGCAGACAGGCTATAATGCCGAAACCGTTGACGCCAAACTGAAATAAAAGATTGACCGTGTCATCACGGTAACTGAAAATATCTGCCGAATATTTCAGTGGAAACGTAACAATGCTCCACGGTTTTTTGCCCACAAACCGAATCGGTTCCACGATCGACTGCAACATAAGATGAAAATTTCCGAAACGCTCGCGCAGCATGGAAGACAAGTCGAAGTTTTCCCCCAAACGGCGCAGCCGCTGCGTTTCGTACTGCATCTCGTAATACAGCATGCCGTAAACCATTCTGCCCGTCCACAGAAAAAGCTTTTCTTCCCCGAGTGCGGAAATACCTTCGTAACCCAACTGATAGGCGCGCTGGAAGTCTTCCTCCAGTTCTTCAAATGCCTTTTTTACGCGCGGAGAACACGGTAGCTGCAAGTCTTTGTATCGGTAGGTCTTCGATTTATCCATCATTTCAATACGGTCGTCGCCAAATTTAAAATGATTCAGTAACCATTCGGGATATACGGACATTTTGTCGGTGGTTAGATCTCCGGTAAGAAAACAAAACTGTTCCTCAAAAATCATTT
>DKJL01000012.1 GCA_002454815.1 Flavobacteriales bacterium UBA6693 | reverse complement strand
TTCGAATCCCGTCCGGATCGCGAAATCTCTCAGTTTTCTGAGAGATTTTTTTGTGCACTTATTTTACCCGGATTTTTTTAAAAGTTGATTATCGAAATAGGTTTAATCGCTTATAAAAAGGCACCTTACTTTTTTCGATATTTTTTTGCCAGGATCGTGTTTAAAAAGACCGTTTCCCATTACCGTCCCGCGAGGTCGATATGATTTCTTTTTATACCTTAAAAATTTCCGGTCTTTACGATACACCGAGTTTACTCCCGGGCAGAAATGCTCCTGCTGGTCTCATAATTGTATCTGCTCTCTGATAATAACCCGAACGAATTGGGTTTAATGTTAGATCAAAATTCCTATGGACAACCACTACTCCCAAAAAGTAAATTCCGGCATAAAACTTTTAGTCGTTGGCGCACTGTTGATCTTTGCGCTTTGGTTTGCTTACCAAACCATTGCCGTTTTGTTTCTGTTTTTCTTTGCTATCGTATTGACCCTGGTACTCAACGCGCCCACGATGTGGCTGATTTCGAAAAAACTACCGCGTCTGGCGGCCGCGTTAATCGTCTTTTTTGCTACACTCTTTTTCCTTTTTTTAGTGGGCTGGCTGGTCGTCCCGAAAATACTGGAACAGGCGAGTTCACTTATTGCCGATCTTCCAACCTATTACTCGAATCTGCAGCGCCAGCTCTCTGATATGTTAAAGGACTATCCGCGGCTGCAGGAAAAGCTGCTCAGCAGTTCCGCACTCCAGGAAAGTCTTCCGTCTGTGGTGAGTGTTTTAACGAACGTCGGACGTTTTTCTTTTTCCGTCATCGGCGGAATATTCCTGATGATTATGTTTTTCAGCATCGTTCTTTACATGTTGCTAACGCCAAAACCATTGCTGAAAACGTATTTGAATTTTTTCCCGGAAGAAAAGAAGGAAAAAGCAGCACATGCCTTGGCGCGCGCTTCGAAGATGATGGTGGGCTGGATGTGGTCCAATCTCGTGGTCGGCTCGATGGAGGCGGTGGCGGTCTTCATATTCCTCTCATATATGGAGGTGCCCGGCGTCTGGATTTGGGTGGGTTTAGCTTTGTTTGCCGAACTCGTTCCCAAATTGGGATTATACATCATGGCACTTCCACCGGTTCTGATCGCTTTGTCCATTGATCCGATGACGGCGCTGTGGGTCGTGATTTTCTATTTGATCTTAAATGAAATCATGAGCGATTTGGTCATGCCGAAAGTCCGCGCTTCCACCATGAATCTTCATCCCGTTTCCAGTCTCCTGATTATGTTGTTGATGGGAAGCGCCTTTGGACTGGTGGGCGCACTGATCGCGACGCCGCTTACCGCTTTTATAAAAGCTTTTTATGAAGAATTTTTCCTTTCTGTGAAAGATAAAGAGGCCTTAGAAGACAAAGTCGATATGATCTTAAAACGGAAAGTTTAGCCCGATTATTATAATTAAATTTAATGGTATTCGCCAGTTGCATCGTTTGAAGTTTGCTTTCAAGTCTGGAATTTGCTAATATTGTTAGGCACCACAACACTTTTAATGTAAAAAAATAAAAATATGAAACCCAGTGTAATTTCAATCGTATTAGGAGGCGGACGCGGCACGCGTTTGTCCCCACTCACGGACTCACGATCCAAACCCGCTGTGCCGATTGCCGGCAAATACCGTTTGGTTGATATACCAATTTCAAATTGCTTGAATTCCGGCTTTAATAAAATTTTAGTACTTACTCAGTTCAATTCCGCTTCACTCAATTCTCACATTAAAAACTCCTACCACTTTGATATTTTTAGCCGTGGTTTTGTCGATATTTTAGCTGCCGAGCAAAATGTCGAAAATGACCAGTGGTATCAGGGAACGGCGGACGCGGTACGGCAATCAATGAAGCATCTTGCTAAATACGATTACGAATATATATTAATTCTGTCCGGCGACCAGCTTTATCAGATGGATTTCCGGGAAATGATCGATTATCATTGTAAAAATAAAGGTGATATCACCATTGCCACCATTCCGGTAAATGCTCATGATGCGACCGGTTTTGGTATTTTGAAATCTGATGAGGAGGGTAATATCACTTCGTTCATCGAAAAACCAACTTCTGATACCCTCGCCGACTGGAAATCTGACGTGTCTGAAAAAAATCATCACCAGGGGAAGGATTATCTCGCCTCGATGGGGATTTATGTATTTAGCAAAAACGTGCTGAAGAAAATTTTCGATCAGGATCCAGGTGATGATTTCGGTGGCGAACTCATTCCGAATGCCATTGGAAGTTATAAAACGCTGAGTTATCAATACGAAGGGTATTGGACCGATATTGGGACAATTCAGTCTTTCTTTGATGCGAACCTTAATCTTACCAGCGATTTTCCGCATTTCAATTTATTCAGTAACCATCCCATTTACACGCGGGCACGGATGCTTCCGCCTTCGAAAATATCGGGATCCTACGTAAGCAAGGCAGTTTTTGGTGACGGCTGTATCGTAATGGCGGACAAAATCGAAAATTCTATCGTTGGCAACCGAAGCCGGATCGACAAAGGAAGTACGTTGATGAACACCTACATGATGGGAGCAGATTTTTACCAGAATACTGTGGAAATTGTAGAAAATGATTCGCACGGCACGCCAAATCTGGGCGTGGGAAAATACTGCTATATCGAGCGCGCCATCCTGGATAAAAACTGCCGTATCGGCGACAATGCCCGGATTATCGGCGGTGCGCACCTGGAAGACGGTGACTACAATACGCACTCAATAAAAGATGGAATTGTCGTGATAAAGAAGAACGCGGTCATTGCGCCCGGCACGCAGATTCCGTAAGGAAATGCGCTGATCGCCGTTGGTCGGATAATCCTCCTTTTTGCTTATTTTTGCGGCATGCACAAAACCAAGTTTGCTGTACTTATTCTTATTCTGCTTGCCGCCGCGTACGCTGTCACGATGTACTTTGTTCCGGAGAACAAAAGTTTTACCGTGGAAAAGGAAATAAATTATCCGGTTGATAAAGTTTATCCGCAGTTTAGCTCGCTTCAAAATTTCGCGGGCTGGAATAGTTTTTTTAGTGGAAAAAAAGAAATGGAGTTGGCTTACTTTTCTCCTTACGAAGGGCAGGGGAGCTCTCTTACGTACATCGATCATCAGGAAGACGACACCAAAGGTGACCTTTTCATCCGTTATGCGAATCCGGAAAAAACCCTGAAGATGCAGTTGTTTGACGGACGCATGAATAACCCCTACGACATCGATCTGAAATTTGTGCCGCTGGGCGAAAAGACGAAAATCACTTGGTTTGTACGCACACCAAAACAACCTTTTCTGAAACGTTCTTTAAATTTACTGACGCAGGATTTTTGGCTGAATACCATCGAAACGAGTATGAATAATCTCTCGAAAGTTTTAGGTACAAAAATAGAAAGAGATACTCAGCGCGAAAATATAAAGTTCGATACGGTAATGATCGAGCAGCAGGAAGCGCTGGTTTTGTTGGGAACGAACTCCGATGCACGAAATAAAAAAGACGAGCTGTTTAAAAATGTTGTCTTAACACATAACAAACTGTTGAACTATGTGACTACAGATCTTGGCCGCAAATCCGATGAATACGGCGATCCGGTTTTACTGACCTCTGCCAGCAGCGAAGCAGAGAAAGAAATATCTTACTTTTATGGTGTGCCGGTGCCGTCGAAATTTCCGATTACGGACAATAATTTCACTTTCCGCACGCTGAATGAATCGCATAATTATATTGTTTATTATAAGGGGCCTTACGCCAAAAAAGCCAAGACGGTGCAGGAATTGCTGAGCAAAGTAAAAAGAGATTCTTTGCGAAGCGGCATGATTCAGGAAGTCTTTTTGGAAGAACCCAGCACCGGGGAAAACGTCGTGCTGAAATTGTCGCTTCCCGTATTTAAATAATACGCTCTCAGCCGTTAGATATCGAGGTATTGCTTTCAGTACTTCACATATTTTTGTTAAATTTGTTGTTTAAATAAAAACCACCAGTTAATTAGCATATAATGGACAAATTTTCGTTCCTGAATGCGGTACACTCGCAATTAATAGAAGATCTTTATCAGCAATACCGAAAATATCCGGATGCGGTTGAGCCCTCGTGGAAAGCTTTTTTCCAGGGTTTCGATTTTGCGCTGGAAGGTTATGGCGATGATCTCATCAATCAAGATTCGCAGCAGACGTCCGCTCCCGTACAGATGGTGCAGCAGGCCGCAGCAAACGGAACTATTCCTGAAGACATCGAAAAAGAGTTCAAAGTGCTGAACCTGATCGAGGCTTATCGCCATCGTGGCCACATGTTTACTAATACCAATCCGATCCGCGAGCGCAGACATTTTGAGCCGACCTTGGATATCGAAAATTTTGGTCTGTCAAAAGCTGATCTTACAAAGAAATTTAATTCCGCTAAAGAAACGGGGATTGCGCAGGCAGCGACTTTACAGGAAATTATAGAGCATCTGCAGCAGATTTACTGCGGCTCCATCGGTGTGGAATATATGCACATCACTGATGTTGAAGAACGCAAGTTTATCCGCGAATGGTTGCAGGTGAACAAAAACCGCCCAGACCTTAACGCTGAGGAGAAAATTGAAATATTAGAGAAACTTAATCAGGCTGTAGCCTTTGAAAATTATCTTCATACAAAATTTGTCGGTCAGAAACGTTTTTCACTGGAAGGCGGAGAATCTCTGATTCCCGCGCTGGATCAGCTTATTACCCGTTCCTCGCAATTGGGCGTGGACGAAGTGGTACTGGGAATGGCGCACCGTGGCCGCCTGAATGTGCTGACGAATATATTTGGCAAATCCTACAAACAGATTTTCTCGGAATTTGAAGGGAAAGAGTTTGAGGAAGATGTGTTTTCCGGTGATGTGAAATATCACTTAGGTTCTTCCAAAAAAATTAAAACGGCAAAAGGTGAGGAGGTCGCTATTAACCTTACGCCCAATCCATCGCATCTGGAAACAGTTTCGGCTTTAGTGGAAGGTATCTGCCGTGCAAAAGTCGATGATAAATACAAGGACTTCGGAAAAATCCTGCCGATCGTGATCCACGGAGACGGCGCAATTGCCGCCCAGGGAATCGTGTACGAGGTCGCACAAATGATGACGTTGGAAGGCTACCGCACCGGCGGGACCGTGCATATTGTGGTAAACAACCAGGTATCTTTTACCACCAATTATCGTGATGCGCGCTCCTCAACTTATTGCACCGACATCGCGAAAGTAACAGAATCTCCGGTGATGCACGTGAACGCAGATGATGTGGAGGCAGTAGTGCATTCCATCCGTTTCGCGGCAGAATATCGCGCGCGGTTTGGAAAAGACGTTTACCTGGATTTACTCGGTTATAGAAAATATGGGCATAACGAAGGGGACGAACCGCGTTTCACCCAACCCAATCTCTACAAACTTATTTCTAAACACCCCAATCCACGGGAAATTTACAAAGAAAAGCTTCTAGGCGAGGGCATCGTTTTGAAAGAAACTCTTACCAAAATGGAGTCGGACTTTAAAAAACTGTTGGACGCTGATTTTGATGCTTCGAAAGAAATTGAAAAAAACACCTTGGATCTTTTCATGTCTGAAGACTGGGAAGGCTATCCGATGTCCTCAAAAGGCGCCATGCTCAATGGTGTCGATACCTCATTCGACACTGCTAAACTGAAGGAGCTGGCCATAAAAATGTCCACTTTGCCAGGTGATAAGAAATTTATTTCGAAAGTAACCAGGCTTTTTGACAACCGTTTAAAAGCAATCGAAGCCAATCACCTCGATTGGGCTTTGGCAGAATGGCTGGCGTACGCCTCGTTATTAGCGGAAGGACATAACGTGAGGATTTCCGGCGAAGATGTAGAACGCGGCACTTTCTCTCACCGCCACGCTCTTATAAAAACCGAAGATACCGAGGAAGAATACATTCCGCTTCGTCATGTTTCTGCCAGTAGGTTTGACATTTATAATTCGCATTTATCAGAATACGGTGTGCTTGGTTTTGATTACGGATATGCCATGGCGTCACCGAACACGTTGACGATCTGGGAAGCGCAGTTTGGAGATTTCATGAATGGTGCACAGATTATTATTGATCAGTATCTTGTTGCCGCCGAAGAGAAATGGAAAATCCAGGCGGGACTTGTAATGTTGCTGCCTCACGGTTTTGAAGGGCAGGGTGCGGAACACTCGAGTGCAAGACTGGAGCGTTTTCTGGCGATGTGCGCAAATGATAATATTGTTGTGGCCAATGCGACTACACCCGCTAACTATTTCCATTTGCTCAGAAGACAAATGAAATGGAACTTCAGAAAACCGCTCGTTGTAATGTCTCCGAAATCATTGCTGCGACATCCTAAAGTAATTTCTTCGATGGAAGAGCTTGCTACAGGCGAATTCCAGCCGGTTATTGATGATCAAACTGTGGACGCTGCGAAAGTGGAAAAACTCGTGCTTTGTTCCGGTAAAATTTATTATGAATTGTTGGCGAAGAAAGAAGAACTTAACAACGAAACTATCGCACTCGTGCGTTTTGAGCAGTTGTATCCGCTTGATAACGCCAGGATCGAAGAAATTTTAAACAAATACTCGGCGAGAACAGAATTACTGTGGGTTCAGGAGGAACCGGAAAATATGGGAGCTTGGGGTTTCATCCTGCGAAATTTCCGCGAAACGGGCATTCAGGTTATTGCACCTGTGCCAAGCGGTGCTCCGGCGCCAGGCAGCCACAAGATGTTCGAAAGAAATCAGAATGACGTCATCAACCGTGTTTTCGATCGCGATGATGCACCGGCAAAACGCCCCGTTACTGCATAGTTTAAAGCAAGCACTAATTAATTAAGAAAATAAAAAAAATACCCGATGTCAATATTAGAAATGAAAGTCCCTTCACCGGGCGAATCCATCACTGAGGTAGAAATCGCAATGTGGCTGGTGCAAGATGGCGACTATGTAGAAAAAGATCAGCCGATTGCAGAAGTGGATTCTGATAAAGCTACTCTCGAATTGCCTGCAGAAGAAAGCGGTATCATTACGCTAAAAGCCGAAGAGGGCGAATTAGTAGCCGTTGGACAAGTAGTTTGTTTGATTGACCGTTCAGGCACTAAGCCTGAAGGTGATGCGAAGGAAGCTCCTGCGGATACCAAAAAAGAAGAAGTTGCCAAAGAAGCTCCAAAACAGGAAACTCCGAAGCAGGAAGCTCCAAAAACAGAAAGTGCACCGGCAACAACGTACGCCACAGGAACCCCTTCTCCTGCGGCCAAGAAAATTCTGGATGAGAAAGGTGTTGAAGCCAGCACAGTTTCCGGGTCAGGTAAGGATGGGCGAATCACAAAGGACGACGCACAGACAGCCGCCGTTCCGGCGATGGGTTCCAATACCTCGACGTCCGGCTCGCGCGCTTCAGACACAACGAAACTATCGATGTTAAGACGAAAAGTGGCTGCACGTTTAGTTTCTGTGAAAAACGAAACGGCCATGCTCACTACGTTCAACGAAGTTGATATGTCGGAAATTTTTCGCCTGAGAAAACAGTATAAAGAAGAATTTGCACAGAAACACGGCATCGGTCTTGGTTTCATGTCGTTCTTTACAAAAGCAGTGACACGCGCTTTACAGATGTACCCGGATGTAAACGCGTCGATTGACGGTGATTATAAAGTAAACTACGATTTCTGTGATATCTCTGTCGCAGTTTCAGGTCCAAAAGGTCTGATGGTGCCTGTTGTGCGCAACGCAGAAACGATGTCCTTCCGCGGAATCGAAAACAGCATCAAAACTTTGGCTGAACGCGTTCGTGATGGCGAAATAACAGTCGACGAAATGACAGGTGGTACATTTACAATTACCAATGGCGGTGTCTTCGGATCAATGTTGTCTACGCCAATTATTAATCCGCCGCAGTCCGCGATTTTGGGAATGCACAATATTATCCAGCGTCCTGTAGCCGTAGATGGTCAGGTCGTAATCCGGCCCATGATGTACGTGGCAATGTCATACGATCACCGGATTATCGATGGCCGTGAGTCAGTAGGATTTCTTGTCGCGGTAAAAGAAGCGATCGATAATCCGGTAGAGTTTCTGTTGGACGGCGACGAGCGTAAAGGCTTGGAACTGTAAGTTTTTAAAACTTTTAAATCAAAAAAACAAATCCTGCCTACAAAGGCGGGATTTTTGTATTTGAAACTCAAAATTGCTGCCATGTTCTCCACTATTTCTTTCGATATCAAAGTTTCGGTGTATCCGGAATATGACATTAAAAACAGTTTCCCGTCGGAAAACCGTTTTGTGTTTCGTTATAATATAACGATTGAAAATCTCGGAAAAGATCCGATACAGTTGCTGCGACGCAAATGGATGATTTACGATGTCGGGTTCGGTTTTACTGAAGTGGAGGGAGACGGTGTAATTGGTCTGACGCCGGAAATTCTGCCTGGTGAAGATTTCACCTATTTTTCAAATGTGATGTTAAAATCCGGAATTGGGAGCATGACCGGAATTTATTATTGCTTGAATTTGGAAAATAACGAAGAACTGCAGATTGATGTACCAAAATTTAATTTGGTCGCTGATCTTCTCGGCAATTAGACTTGAACCTACTACAGGACTTTGAGGTTCTTTTTCATTACTTCCTGCACTTCATCATTTCTGGTGACCATTAACTGATTAAAAGCAAGTAAAGAAATTTTCGCGCAGACCTCGGCATCGTCGCCGGCACGGTGATGATTAAATGAAAGCGCATGATGATCCGCCAGACTTTTTAATCCATATCTAGGTAAATTTTTCCAGGATTTTTTTGCAAGAGAAATGCTGCACAAATACGAAAGTTTTGGTCTGAAAAAACCGTAATGGTCCAGACAGCTGCGTAGCACACCTGCATCGAAACCCGCATTGTGTGCAATCATAAGATTTCCGTACATTAAATCTGCAGCCTCGTGCCAGATTTCGTCAAAGGTCGGAGCCTCATGAACATCGTCGGGCGTGATACCATGAACTGCGATATTTCTTGGACTGAAATAAGGAAAACTCGGTGGACGGATCAGCCACGTTTGTGTTTTTACAACCTGGCCGTTTTCCACCACGCAGATGCCCATCTCGCAGGCCGAATTGCGTTCGTGAGTCGCAGTTTCAAAATCAATTGCACAAAAATCAATCATTATTTTTCTTCCGGTAATTGTTTATTTTACATTTTCTGGCGTCATAAAAAGTTCTTGAACACCAGCCATTTTGCGTTATAATAATTTTTAATCTGATGTTTTTGGCGTAAACTCCAAGTGCGGCCAGCTTCACCATAGAAAGCAAAGTGCGCGCGAACCACCGCCGTAAGATGAGGAATACCATCTTTGTAACCGAAATAAAGTCCCGCGAATCCGTCCAGTACAAAACGAAACGGGAGGACCCACAAAATATTGCCAACCGTTAAATTCTTTAGCAACATCATCAGATTATTTCGGATGTTGAGATAAGTTTTTCGTGGGCTTTGCTTATGCAGCGTGCCACCGCCTACATGAAAAACGTGCGACAATCCGGTATAATAAATTTTGCGTCCTGCATTTTGAAGACGCCAGCATAGATCGATTTCTTCCTGGTGTGCAAAAAAACGCGCATCGAAACCGTTTTGCTGCCAAAAATCTTTTGATCTTACGAAAAAACAGCAGCCTGACGCCCAAAAGATTTCCCGCTCGTCATCATACTGGCCGCGGTCTTCTTCCAGATTTTCAAAAATACGGCCTCGGCAGTATGGAAATCCCAGATTATCGATAAATCCGCCGGCTGCGCCTGCAAACTCGAAGAATCCGGGACGGTGGTAATCCAAAATTTTTGGCTGTACAGCAGCAACTTCAGGGTGGCGCTCAAAAACATTCATCGCGGCCTCCGTCCAGTTGGCACTGACTTCCACATCCGAATTCAGAAGACAGTAATAGGGGTGCGTAATTTTTTTTAATCCTTCGTTGTAGCCGCCCGCGAAACCGTGATTTTCGTTGTGTTGTATCACTGTAACTTCGGGAAAATTAGTTTTAACAAAAGCAACAGAGTCATCAGTCGACGCATTGTCGATCACAAAAATATCAGCGTTTGCACTATGTTTTAGCGTCGTGGGCAAAAATTTTTTCAACCACTCTTTACCATTCCAGTTGAGTAAAACTACTGCCAGTTTATTACTGCTCATTTTACAGCATTTTGGTGTGAAATGTCAAAATTCTTAATGGCATCCTGATATTTCCAGCGGCGGTGCGACCATAGATAGTTGTCAGGACGTTTATTAATGGTGTTTTCCAGCAAGTGATGGAATTTCTTTACCACTTCGTGCTCCACAAACCGTTCGCCATCAGGATAAATTCGGTGATAGTTGATCTGATAAAAACCACGCTTCACTTTCTTCATTTCACAAAAAACAAATACGAGATCCATGCGTGTAGAAAGTTTGTCGTAGCCGACAAAAGCCGGCGTACGCTGATTAAGAAAATTAAGCCCGTAGGTTACCTCCGATATGTGAGGGGTTTGATCAGCAACAAACATATAAACCGATTCGCCATCATTCGGATTCCGGAAAATGTGGCGGATCACCTCTTTAGCCTCTAAAGCCTGATTTCCGAAACGGTTTCTTAACTTTTTAATTTCATTTTCCCAGAAGCCGTTCTGTACTTTTCGGTAGACCGGAAAAGTGTTTTTTTGGGGTACCATCTTCGCCAAAGCGCTGTAAAATTCCCAGTTAAAAATATGGCCAGCCAGCAGAATGACATTTTTATTTTCGTTTTTAGCATCTTCAAAAACCTGTTGATTGAGATGCTGAACGCGTACCCGAAGTTCCGTATAAGAGATAGTGAACGATTTGAAGGTTTCAACGATATAATCGGAGAAATTCAGGTAAAATTTACGTTCAATTTTTCGGATTTCCTGTTCTTCTTTTTCGGGAAAAGATTTTTTCAGATTTTCGCGCACTACAGCGCGCCTGTACCGAAGAATGGAATAACTGAACAGGAAAATAACATCAGAAATGATATAGAGTAGCGCCAGCGGAAGCCGCGAAAGGACCAAAAATGCTCGAAATAGAATCGTCATAAGATGGTAGCAAATTTAACGATAATTCGCGGGAACGGTATGCGTATTTTTCTTATTTTGCAGAGAATATTAATAAAAAGAAAAAATGATTTTAAAATCGGTAAAAATAGCGGTGCTAGTCGGACTTCTTACGGGTACACTAAGTTGTGCACAAAATAAAGATAATGTTTCCGCGTCTGATCAGACAACGGTTGACAGCACTGCGTTGAAAGAGCAAAAAAAGAAGGCAGCAGCGGCAGAAGTTGCAAAGCTTCCGAAACCTTATGACGAGAAAGAAGATGCTGAAGCGAAAATTTCTTCGCTGATCAAACAAGCGAAAGCGGAAAATAAAAATATCATGATCCAGGCCGGCGGCAATTGGTGTATCTGGTGTCTGCGTTTCAACGATTATGTGCAGAAAACCCCGGAACTTAAAGAAATCGTCGATAAAAATTATATTTATTACCACCTGAATTATTCACCGAAGAACAAGAACGAGAAAGTTTTTGCTAAATATGGCAATCCCGGCGAGAAATTCGGTTATCCGGTTTTTATTGTCTTGGATCAGAACGGAAAGCAAATTCATACTCAGGACAGCGCGGTGTTGGAGGAAGGAAAAGGATACAGCTTAGAAAAGGTGAAAGAATTTTTTATGAAGTGGGCTCCAATGTAATTTTTTAGCAAAAAAAGGGAATTCTGTACTTAATTGTCTATTTCAAAACCTCAACTATTAAGTTATGATTGAAGCCAGCGAATATTCTTTCGACTTACAAAATATTTTGTTCGGCGATTTTCCGCCACTCGTCTATCTGGAAATTCTGATCCGGGTGGTGATCATCATGGTTTACACGATCCTGATGATCCGTTGGATTGGAAAACGCGTCGTGGGTGGGCTTGGAAGTTCAGACGTGCTTTTAATTGTGGCGATGGGCAGCGCCGTAGGAGATGCAATGTTTTATCCGGATATTCCGATTTCTATTCCTATAGCGGTAATTACATTAATTGCCGCTTTGCAAAAAGCATATGTTTACCTCGGTATTAAATATGGCGGTGCGAAGAAAGTTACTCATCCGCGAGTCATCAAATTGGTGGAAAACGGCAAACTGCTGAAAGAAAATCTTACGGTAGATGATATCGACGAAAATGAGGTCTATATGCTGCTCCGACATGGAGGGATACGTTATCTGTCTGAGGTAGAACACGCGTATTATGAACAGTCAGGCACACTGAGTATT
The DNA here is from genome assembly GCA_002454815.1 of Flavobacteriales bacterium UBA6693. Taxonomy (GTDB): domain Bacteria; phylum Bacteroidota; class Bacteroidia; order Flavobacteriales; family Weeksellaceae; genus Kaistella. Next base: position 56,970 of record DKJL01000012.1, on the reverse strand, counting down.
TTTAAATTTGATAATCCCAAGCTGGAAAATTCAATACTGCCCGAACATCTGAAAACACAATCCTAAATTTATTTTAGTATAGTACATCGATATTCAGTCAGGCGCGCGCTTGCCCGAAAATATGTAAGCAAAAACAATTAGGCAGGCACAGACACTTTTAAAACTGCTTTTTTTTGCTTAAATTTGTGCCGCGATCAAGAGAAAAAGAGAGAATGGATTCTTACAAAAACCCGCTCGAGGAACGCTATTCGAGTTCCGAAATGCTTTATAACTTTTCACCGAATAATAAGTTCCGCACCTGGCGAAAATTGTGGATTGCTTTAGCCGAGATCGAAAAAGATTTGGGTTTGGAGATTTCCGACGAGCAGATCACCGAGCTGAAAAACAACGCTGAAACAATCGACTATGCTTTGGCAGCCGACTTCGAGAAGAAGTTTCGCCATGATGTTATGGCACATGTTCACACCTATGGCGTCGCGGCACCTCTGGCGAAAGGCATCATACATCTTGGTGCTACGTCCGCTTTTGTTGGGGATAATACTGATTTAATCCAGATGCGCGACGGTCTTCTGCTGATCAGAAAACAACTCGTAAATGTTATAAAACGACTTTCCGATTTTGCGGTTCAGTACAAGGATCTGCCCACACTTGGTTTTACGCATTATCAGCCGGCACAACTTACCACGGTCGGTAAACGCGCTACGCTCTGGCTGCAGTCGTTGATTCTGGATTTAGAAGAACTTGATTTTTTTCTGGACACCCTGCGCTTTCGTGGTGTGAAAGGTACTACCGGAACCGCTGCCAGTTTTCTTGAACTTTTTAATGGTGATTACAGCAAAGTAAAACATCTTGACGTTGAGCTTTCCAAGCGTTTTGGATTCGAAAAAGTTTTTGGTGTTTCAGGACAAACTTATGACCGTAAAATCGATGCGAAAGTGGTCGCCTTATTGTCAAATATCGCACAGTCTGCCCACAAGTTTTCCAATGATCTGCGTTTGCTGCAAAATCTTAAAGAAATAGAAGAGCCTTTTGAAAGCAGTCAAATTGGTTCCTCTGCTATGGCTTATAAAAGAAATCCGATGCGCTCAGAGCGAATTGGTGCTTTGGCTAAATTCGTCATGTCACTTTCATCAAGTTCTGCGATGGTGGCCTCCACACAATGGTTTGAGCGCACGTTGGACGATTCCGCCAACAAACGTCTCACGATTCCACAGGCATTTTTGGCGGTGGATGCGATCCTGTTAATCTGGAACAATATTATGGACGGCATAGTCGTCTACGAGAATCGGATTCATAAACACATTATGGACGAGCTGCCCTTCATGGCGACCGAATACATTATCATGGAGGAAGTAAAAGCGGGTGGTGACCGGCAGCAGATACACGAAACAATTCGGCTGCACTCCATGGAAGCCAGTAAAAAAGTAAAACAGCAAGGTTTGGAAAACGATCTGATTGACCGTTTGATGAATGATACTTCACTGAAAATGGACAAAACAAAAATTGCCGAAGTCCTGGACCCAAAAAACTTTATAGGATTCGCGCCTGTACAGACACAGGAATTTATCGAGCACGAAGTACAGCCCGTTCTGGAAAAGTACGCCGACCTCGTAGGTCTTGGAAGCGACCTTAAAGTATAAAATAAATGCAGCCTTGTCGGCTGTTTTTTTTTGATAATATGTAAAGAAATTATACTTATAAATAATAATACTGAAGCCACCGCGCTGACCGAAGTTTATGATTAAGAAAAGAATTTTCGTAGAAAAAAAAGGGCTGTTTGATGTTGAAAGTCCAAGTTTGTTTAACGAAATTAAAACAGTTGTACCCCATGTGGAGGCCGTAAAAGCCTATAATATCTACGACGTCTTCGATGTGCCCGAAGAGGACTGGCACAAAGTAACCTATAATACATTTGTCGATCCCGTAACGGACATTTTGCATGAAGAAAATCCTGCCGCTCATCTTTATTTTGCCACGGAATTTTTGCCGGGCCAATATGATCAGCGGGCAGATTCTGCAGAGCAGTGCATCGTTCTGCTCACCGGTAATGAAGTGGCGCAGGTGCGTTCGGGTAAATTAATTGAACTTTCCGGCATTTCCGAAGAAGAGCTCGCCCTGGTCAAAGACCATCTTATTAACCGGGTGGAATCCCGTGAAAAGGATCTCTCTGTTCTTAAAATTCCTGAACAGAAAGTTCCGTCACCGGTGGTTACTTACAACGGCTTTACAACATTTTCAGCTGAGGAATTGCAGGCTTTTTATGACGAACAGGGATATGCATTTGGTCTCGACGATTTAGCGTTCATTCAGCAATATTTCTTAACGGAAAATCGGGATCCTACGGAGACAGAACTGCGTGTACTTGATACTTACTGGAGCGACCATTGCCGCCATACTACTTTTGAAACAGAATTGACTGACATTTCTTTCGTTGGTGAATTTCAGGCGACGCTGCAAAATATTTTTGATGATTATTTGCAAAAGCGCGCTGAGCTCGGCCGCAGGGAAAAACCGATTTCCTTGATGGACTTAGCGACTGTTTGTGCTAAATATTTCCACAAAACCGGTAAACTTGAAAATCTTGTTATTTCAGATGAAATAAATGCGTGTACCATCGGCATTGACGTTGAATACGACGGTAAGAAAGAGCCTTGGTATCTGTTGTTTAAAAATGAAACTCATAATCACCCTACCGAGATTGAGCCGTTTGGTGGTGCGTCCACCTGTCTCGGCGGCGCAATCCGTGATCCTTTGTCAGGTCGCGCTTTTGTTTATCAGGCCATGCGTTTATCAGGTGCCGGCGACGTTTTAGAACCGCTTTCAAATACGATGGCAGGCAAACTTCCGCAGAGAACCATTAGTAAACAGGCTGCGAGAGGGTATTCTTCTTATGGAAACCAGATCGGGCTGGCAACAACTTCCGTGGATGAAATTTATCACAATGATTATCGCGCCAAACGCATGGAGGTCGGTTTCGTTGTCGGTGCTGTTCCGCAGGATTGGGTGCGGCGCGAAAAGCCTGCGACAGGTGATATTATCGTTTTGCTCGGCGGCGCTACCGGTCGCGATGGTGTGGGCGGTGCCACGGGAAGCAGTAAAGAACAGGACGAAACGTCCATTCACACACTTTCGACCGAAGTGCAAAAGGGCAATGCTGTAGAAGAAAGGAAGATTCAGCGATTATTCAGAAATCCCGAGGTGACGCGTCTTATTAAAAAATCCAATGATTTTGGGGCTGGGGGCGTTTCGGTTGCGATTGGAGAAATCGCCGATTCTCTTGAAATCAATCTGGATGTACTCCCGCGCAAATACGACGGTCTCAACGGAACCGAACTCGCGATTTCAGAATCGCAGGAACGTATGGCAGTGGTGATCGAAGCGAAGGATCAGCAGAAATTCATTCATTTGTGTGAGCAGGAGAATGTTCGTGCTGTGGTAGTTGCCAACGTTACAGATTCCGGCCGGATGCAGATGTATTGGCAGAACACCAAAATAGTTGATTTGAAACGCGATTTTCTTGATACCAATGGCTGCTCTAAATCTCAGCACGTGGAAGTTGGTCATCTCAAAACCGTTCAGACAGAAATTATCCCATTTTCGGAAGAGAATTTCCATGCTGTTTTATCTTCTAAAAATGCCGCTAGTAAGAAAGGTCTTGTCGAAATGTTTGATGCCTCGGTCGGTGCGACGACGGTGGCCATGCCGTATGGTGGCCGGAATCAGTTAACACCAATGGAAGGCAGCGTGCAGACAGTACCGGTAATCGATGCGGTTGATGTTGAGACGGTATCGCTGGCAAGCTGGGGTTTTGATGCAGATCTTTCCTCCGTGAATTCTCTCGTCGGAGCCGCGTTTGCGGTGGTAGAAAGTGTGGCGAAGGTAGTAGCGATGGGTGGTGATTACCGGGACGTCCGGCTGAGTTTTCAGGAATATTTCGAACGTTTGGGCGCCGATTCGCGCAAATGGGGTAAGCCTTTGGCTTCCCTGTTAGGTGCTTATGATGCACAAATGAACCTTGGTTTGGCCGCGATCGGAGGAAAGGATTCCATGAGTGGCAGTTTTCAGGACATTCACGTGCCGCCAACTTTAATATCGTTTGCCTGTGCGCCTGGGAAGAAAAATAATATTATTTCGCCGGAACTGAAATCGCCGGGCAATAGCCTGTATTTGTTCAGACATCAACCGCAGGAAAATGGTCTGCCGGATTATGAAGTGTTAAAACAGGCATTCGATTTTGTACATCATAATATAACATCAGGAAACATAGTTTCTGTGAAGACAATAAAGCATGGAGGCGTTGCTGTAGCGCTTGCGAAAATGTGTTTCGGAAATGGACTGGGCGCTCAGATTTCTTTGGCTGGAAATCTATTGCTGGAGCAAAATATTGGGGGATTAGTTATCGAAGCCAATACATCTTTAGAATCTGAACTACTTAAATATATTGGTGAAGTACGTGATTCGGAAACGCTGATAATGAGTGAGTATAGCTTTGATATCAAAAAGTTACTTCAAGTGTGGACGGGTACTTTTGAGGAGTTATTTCCCACGAAAGAACAAAGATGTCTTGAACTGGAATTTGATGAAAAATATAATTCGACCAAAGTTCCAAGCATTAAAATAGCTAAACATCGAGTAGCAAAACCACGGGTATTTGCGCCGATTTTTCCGGGAACCAATTGTGAATATGAAACACAAAATGCTTTCAGAAAAGAAGGAGCAGAAGTCCATAGTTTACCTTTAGTTAATTTGAATCATCAACTCTTGAATGAAAGTCTTGAAACTTGGGTAACCGAAATCGGGCAGGCGCAAATTCTTGCATTTTCGGGAGGTTTTTCCGCTGGTGATGAACCCGATGGTTCGGCCAAGTTTATTGTCACAGTTTTAAAAAATGAAAAAGTGCGGCAAGCCGTACATGATTTCTTAGAGCGCGACGGCATGATTGTGGGGATTTGTAACGGTTTTCAGGCACTCATCAAATCAGGCCTTTTGCCGTTTGGGGAGATTCGTGCGCTGGATGCAGAGTCACCGACTTTGGCACATAATGCTATCGGAAGGCACATTTCGCAAATGGTAGATGTGCGCGTAACGAGCGATGCCTCGCCGTGGTTGCGCGGCATGAAAGACGAAATTTATACCGTTCCGATTTCGCATGGAGAAGGACGCTTCGTGGCACCGGAGTCTGTGATTTTAGATTTGTACGAACGGGGACAGATCGCTACGCAATATGTAGATTTAAATGGAAATATCGCTCATGGAATGCCTTTTAATCCGAGCAATTCGCTGTTCGGAATCGAAGGGCTTTCTTCTACTTGCGGCAAAATATTTGGCCGTATGGCACATCCCGAACGCTATGTACCGGGATTGATGAAAAATATTCCGTCGGCAGAGTACCATAATATATTCAGAAACGGGGTGGAATATTTTAAATAAATAAAATTAGCAATTCTGCTTATAATGTGATTTTATTAGCTTTTATGCTTATATTTGTTTTATGATTGCGGTACTAACAGGAGACATCATTAATTCCCAAAAAGCGGACAATAAACTTTGGCTGCCACAGCTGAAGCGCTTATTTCAGCAATGGTCGGAGACCGGCGAAAACTGGGACATCTACCGCGGCGACGAGTTTCAGGTGAAATGTCGCGTAGATCAAGTTTTTCACCACGCAATTCTGATCAAATCATTGCTCAAAAGTGTCGAACAACTTGACGTACGAATTGCTATTGGCATCGGTACAGAAGTGTATCAATCCGAGCGAATTACTGAATCCAATGGAACTGCCTATGTAAATTCCGGTCGTCTGCTAACGGAAATAAAATCCAGCGGAAAAACCATCGCCATACAAAGCGAAAACGTGAAAATGAACCGTGATCTGAATATCCTTTTGCGTTGGGCGGCACTTGATATGGACAAATGGACCGCTGCGACCGCAGAAATTATTCATCAGTTGTTGTTAAATCATCGCTGCACGCAGGATGAACTCGCCGCAAAGCTGAACATCACGCAATCATCCGTAAGCCAGCGCTTGAAACGCGCCAATTTCGAACTGTTGCAGGAGACCGATCAATACTTCAGAAAAAAAATATTAGAATTGTAGATGATTCTCATGCCGCTCATATTAGCTCATTTAACAGGAGATTTTCTGCTACAGCCCAACTCCTGGGTTGCGGCGAAAGAGCGCAGAAAACACCGCAGCCCGTATCTTTATTTACATGTTCTGCTGCATACCGTTTTAGCATTCGTGCTGCTGGCAGACCTTCATCTCTGGTGGATCGCGGCTCTGGTTGGATTATCGCATTTTATAATTGATTGGAGCAAACTGTATTTTCAGAAGCAAAGCACACGGCGGCGTTGGTTTTTTATGGATCAGGCTGCGCACATTGCCGTAATTTTGGCGTTAAGTATTTATTATCACACGCCACAGGCTTTCGATCTTGAACTGACTTTTGAGAGATGGACGCTGATCACCGGCGCAGTTTTTCTAACCATTCCGGCTTCGGTAGTAATTAAAACAATGATTTCATACTGGACACCTCAAAGTGAAGAAAGTTCGAACATTCAAACCGATTCTTTGGCAAGTGCCGGGAAATACATCGGAATTCTGGAGCGCCTGCTCGTTTTTATTTTTATTGCCGTCAATCATTGGGAAGGAGTAGGGTTTATGCTTGCAGCAAAATCGGTATTTCGTTTTAGCGATCTGGCAGAAGCAAAACAGCGCAAGCTCACCGAATATGTAATGATCGGCACCCTGCTGAGTTTCGGTATTGCAATAATAACAGGAATCGCCATAAAAGTTTTAACTTAATTTACTGAAAGAAATCTAATAAAAAGTAGCAATGAAAAAAGGATCAATGCTTTATGAAGGTAAAGCAAAACAAGTTTTCGAAACCGACCGCCCCGACGAGGTTATTGTACGTTTCAAGGATGATGCAACCGCCTTCAATGCCCAGAAAAGAGGTAACGTCGACCTGAAAGGGGAGATGAACAACGCCATCACCACGCTGATTTTCGAATATTTAAACAAAAAAGGAATTGCCACCCATTTCATTAAAAAACTGGACGACCGCGAACAGCTGGTGAAAAAAGTGCAGATTATCCCGTTGGAAATGGTGGTCAGAAATTATTCCGCCGGAAGCATGGCGCAACGTTTGGGCGTAGCGGAAGGCATCAAATCGCCGGTCACTATTTTTGATATCTGCTACAAAGATGATGCGTTGGGAGATCCGCTGATCAACGATCATCATGCCGTTTTTCTGGGTGCCGCAACTTATGAAGAGTTGGACGAGATGTACGAACTTACTTCCGACATCAACGATTTGCTTATTGATCTATTTGACAAAATGAACATTATTCTTGTTGATTTCAAAATAGAACTTGGCAAAGATTCCAGCGGTAAAATTATTCTTGCCGACGAAATTTCTCCTGACACCTGTCGTCTTTGGGATAAAGACACCATGAAAAAACTTGATAAAGACCGCTTCCGAAGAGACCTCGGCGAGGTGACGGAAGCTTATGTAGAAATATATGAACGACTTAAAAAAGTTCTTCAGCAGTGATGAAGAATCCTTAAAAATGAAAAACACAGACCAGCACAAAGCAGAATATCTGGCACAGTTTCAAACCGAAGTCTACGGCCGAAATTTATTTAAAGCAGAAGATCCTTTTGATGCACCGGCGGAGGAATGCGGGATTTTCGGTTTGTATTCCGATAACGATGTGGATACCTTTTCGCTGTCGCAATTTGGCTTGTTTGCCCTGCAGCATCGTGGCCAGGAGGCGTGCGGAATTTCGGTAATGAATGACGGTAAAATTTTTAACATTAAAGATGAAGGTCTCGTGCTGGATGTTTATAAAGAAATCCGGAATCCGGAAACTTTTATGGGCAACTCGGCCATCGGCCATACACGCTATACCACCGCTGGCGATAAAAAGAAATACAATTTTCAGCCTTTTTTTGCCAAGAATGAATATGATCAAATTATTCTTTCCATCGCACACAACGGGAACCTGACCAATGCGCACGAACTGCGTGCAGAGTTGGAAGCTGAAGGCGTTGTTTTTAAAGCAACTTCCGATTCGGAGGTTATTCTCCGGTTGATTCAAAAAAATCTGGATCTAGGTCTACGTGCGGCAATCAAAACGACAATGGAAAAGATTGAAGGCGCCTATTCTGTTGTGGGTATGACGCGCAATAAATTCTTTGCCTTCCGCGATTTCCACGGAATCCGCCCGTTGGTTCTGGGTGCTATTGACGAAAAAACTTTTGTGGTGGCTTCAGAATCTGTAGCACTTGACGCGGTTGGCGCTCAATACGTACGCGATATCTTGCCGGGCGAAATTGTATTTACCAATGAGAATGAGCCGGGCCTCCAAAGTTTTCTTGTTCGTGAAGATTGTGAGAAAAGAATCTGCGCTTTTGAATACATTTATTTTGCACGTCCCGATTCTATAATGGAAGGGATCAATGTGCATGAAGTGCGGGAAAAAAGCGGTGCCAAAATCTGGGAGCAGGCGCCTGTCGAAGCCGATTTGGTAATTGGTGTGCCGGATTCAGGTGTGCCTGCAGCCATCGGTTTTTCTGTAGCATCGGGAATCCCATTCCGGCCCGTCCTTATCAAAAACCGTTATATCGGCCGCAGTTTCATCGTACCGACACAAGAGATGCGCGAGCGGATCGTTAATCTGAAACTGAATCCGATTATTTCTGAAATTAAGGGCAAAAGAGTGGTAATCATCGACGATTCTATCGTTCGCGGTACAACTTCCAAAAGGCTCGTAAAAATTCTCAAAGACGCAGGTGTGAAGGAAATTCATTTCCGCAGCGTCTCCCCGCCGATCATTGCGCCGTGTTATCTCGGTATCGATACACCTTCGAAAGATGATTTGATTTCTGCAAATATGTCAGCCGAAGAACTTCGTGATTATTTGGGGGTGGATTCGCTTGAGTTTTTGAGCATGGATAATCTAAAGATCATTCTCGGGAGTTCCAATCACTGTTTCGGTTGCTTTACTGAGCAGTATCCGGTTCCGAAGGGCGAAGATATTGTAATGTTTGAATAAAAAAAGGTTGGGAAAAATTTCCCAACCTTTCGGTTTATATTGAGGTGTGTTTTACTTAGAATTTGTAAGCCAATCCTACCTGGAATACGTTGTTTTTAACTGAATCAGATCCGCTTGGGCGGTCTTTCGCGATGTCACTAAGTCCGGCAACATATCTTGCAGTTAGACCAATTTGTGGAGTGAAGTAATATCCTGCCCCAAGTCCGATACCGAAGTTGAAGGAGTTGAAGTTGTCTTTATTCAGGTCACTTACCGCACTACCTTGAGTTGAACCGTTTTCGGTACTTTTTAATTTATCCTTAGCGCTTACCATGAGTCCGAACTCCGGACCAGCTTCAAGATAAAATGCAGGCGTCGCGTTGTACTGGAACATTACAGGAAGCGTGATGTAGTCAAGGTGTCTTGCATACTCAGTTCTGTAGGTTGTATCACCCACTTCAGTTCTGGTTAGCGTTACTTTCGATCCCAAATTGTTATATAGTAACTCGGGTTGAATGCTGAAGTTTTCCGCAATCGGAGCATTCATAAATACACCGGCGTTAAAACCAATTTTGGAACCCTGGTCGCTTAATGAAGCATCATCAGATAGTGAAGAAACGTTCATACCCGCTTTAATACCGAACTGTTGTGCAAATGCTAATGAACTCATTGCTACTGCTGCACTTAAAAATAACTTTTTCATAATTTCAAATTTTCTTAATTAATTTTTGCTTCGCTGGAAGGTCGCAATGTTGCTTCTTTCCAAGTCCACTTTTTTTATTGTTTTACGATGGAGTATTGTCAAACGCTGTGCCAAAACTCCGACAGAAAATTTAAAACTAAACATACGTTTAAAGATTCGCAGTTGTAATAACTTATAAATCAACATGTTGTGATTAAATAAATGAATTATTATGATTGTTGACTAGCTGCAGATCTTTTTACAGTACCGCTATTTTAAACAGCCAATTCGCGATAATAATGCAGCGCATAACGTATCTTTTCTTGCGAAACAATGTGGTCAAAAGAGGCTTGTCCCAAATGATCGAGCAGGATAAATTTTATTGTTCCCTCAGTATTTTTTTTATCATTCTTCATCATGCCGAGGATTTCATCGTCAGTCATCAGACTCAGCGATAAAACACCAAAGTATCGTACCAGATTACCGATGATGTTTTCTGCATCATTTTCGTTCAGTCGGCCTGCGCTCACGGAAAGCACCGTTTCGCAAATCATTCCAAGCGCGACGGCATCACCGTGTAAAATCGGTTCGTTTTTTTGCAGAAATAAGCTTTCTACGGCGTGACCGATTGTGTGTCCGAAGTTCAGGGTTTTCCGGATGTTTATTTCTTTAAAATCCTGTTGCACCACTTCCTGTTTGATCATCATCGAAGTTTGCAGTAAAGGATAAAGCGCCTCCGGGGTAAGTGCGGAAATTGACGTAAGCGCCGCCCAATGCTGCGCGTCCGCGATGAGTCCGTGCTTCAGCATTTCTGCAAAACCGCTGCGCAACTGCTCTTGCGGCAAGGTGGTGAGAAAAGGTGGATACAGAAATATTTTTTCCGGCCTGGCAAAAGTACCGATCACGTTTTTCAAAAATTGATGATCGATACCGGTTTTTCCACCGATGGAAGCATCGCACATCCCCAGCAGCGTCGTCGGAATATTGATAAAAGAAATGCCGCGTTTGTACGTAGAAGCCACGAAGCCGCCGAGATCAGTAATCACGCCGCCTCCCAGGTTAATGAAAAGCGCTCCGCGATCCGTCCCGAATTCGATAAGAATATCCCAGAGCTGCGCGGCAGTTTCCAGGGTCTTCATCTCCTCGCCCGGATCTATTTCAATGATTTCGAAAGGAATTTCCGTTTCCATATTTCCCAATAGCGTCGGCAGACAGAATTCGTGCGTGTTTTCGTCGGTCAGAATAATAATCTGCGTGGGCTTTAATTCTTCCAGGAAACGGTTGAGTTGCGAAAAATCATTATCGAGTTGAGTGATCATATTTACTGTATTTTATCACAAAATTAAACATTAATTTAATGCAGCATTTCGGCATACTATTGTTAAATTTGTGCAGTTTAAAAATTAATATGAGCATTTTTGATAATACCCAAATTGCATTTGCTGATAAAACGGATGCGCAGCTGAAAAAAGCTTATTGGATGTTTAAGGCGATCGAGCAGCCGGCACTTACCGGAGTTGGAATTTCTGTTCTCAATTTTACGGTAAAAAATAATTTTCCGTTTGTTAGCGGTATTGTACGATCCACTTTGTTTGAGCAATTCTGCGGTGGCGAAACCCGCGAAGAAAGCATGCAGGTCGTTAAGAAAATGTTTCGCCATCATGTCGGAAGTATTTTCGATTATGCAATTGAAGGGAAAGCGGAAGAAAAAGCATTTGATATCACCTGCGAAGAAATCAAGCAGAACATTAAATTTGCGGAAGGCAATCCGGCGATTCCCTTTGTTGTTTTTAAACCTACCGGTTTCGGACGCATCGAAATTTACGAAGAAGTTGGCCGCGGCGCAGAACTTACCAGCTCACAAATTGCAGAGTGGGAGCGGGTGCAGAAACGCTATAACGAAGTTTGTCAGATGGCTTATGACCGCAACGTACGGTTGATGATCGACGCCGAGGAAACTTGGATGCAGGATGCCACCGATGCGCTGGTGAATACGATGATGGAAAAATATAATGGCGAAAAAGCCATAATCTGGAACACATTGCAGATGTACCGAACCGGAAGAATCGAATATCTGCAAAAAGATCTGGAGCGCGCAAGAACCAAAAACTATTTTCTGGGATACAAATTTGTCCGTGGTGCTTACATGGAAAAGGAGCGTGCACGTGCCGCTGCCATGAATTATCCCGATCCGATACAGCCGACAAAATTGGCTTCCGATGATAACTATAATGCAGCCATCGATTTTACTATGCTGAATCTTGATCGTGTCTCTGCGTTTTTTGGTACGCACAATGAGAAATCAACGGAATTGGTGATGGACAAAATGGGCGCTATTGGACTTCCGCATGATCATCCTAATATTTATTTCGGGCAACTATACGGAATGAGTGACAACATCACTTATTACCTCGGTGCCGAAAAATACAACGTCTGCAAATATCTTCCTTACGGACCGGTGAAGGACGTTGTGCCTTATCTTACACGACGCGCTCAGGAAAACACTTCAGTGGCCGGGCAGACGGGCCGGGAACTTTCTTTAATCCAAAAAGAGCTGGACCGCCGCGCACGCAGAAAGTAATTTATTTCGTTTGCTAAAAACGTGTAATTATAAATCAAAAAGACGGAATTGTTCCGTCTTTTTTCGTTTCACTAACTTTTTTTGAACTCTTATTATCATTAAATTTGCTAAGGAAACACTTAATCACCAGGTTTTCCCCAATTCCATTGACATTTGCAGACCTTATTTTACCGCTCAATTTAAAAGGAACTTTTACCTATAGAGTCCCCGGTGAACTTGTAGAAAGTATCTCGCCAGGAATGCGGGTGCTCGTTCCATTCGGGGGTAAAAAAATTTATACCGGGATTGTTCGTGCGCTGCACAACAGGCCGCCGGAAACTTTTATTCCGAAAGATGTAATTAATATTTTGGACGAAACGCCAATTCTGCCTGCAGAACAGTTGAAATTCTGGTCTTGGCTGTCCGACTATTATCTCTGTAATATCGGTGAGATTTACCGTTTTTCATTTCCGGGATCGCTGAAACTGGAAAGTGAAACTTACTTAAAATTAAAACCTCATGCGCAAATTGACCTGGAAATTCTTGACGTGAACGAAATGTATCTGATTCAGGCACTGGAAGTTCGGCAGCTGGTCAACCTTAGCGAGATCGAAGCTTTTATACCCAAAAAAGCTATCGTCCGGACCATTAATTCACTGATTGATCTGCAATATATTGAGGTTGATGAGAAAATAGCAGAAAAATACAAAACAAAGGAAGTCGCGTATGTGAAGATTAACAGCGCGAATGTCAGCCAGTCACGGCTGCCGCAAATTCTGTCCGCTCTTAAACGCTCGCCGAAACAACGGGAATTGTTCTTGGCCATCATGCATAGTGAAACCGACCAACCCGACCAGCCACTGCGAAAATCTTCCTTATTTGAAGACGGACACTTTGCCCATGCACAGTTGCGCGCTTTGGTGGATAAAGGTTATGTGGTAGAATATTTACTGGAGCAGGACCGTCTGGAACAGTACACGGGCGCCACTGAAGCGCTGGAAGAACTTACTGACGCGCAACTTCAGGCAAAAATGGAAATCAATGAAGCCTTTCTCGAAGAAAAAAATGTGTTGTTGCACGGCGTTACTTCTTCGGGTAAAACGCACCTTTATGCAGCTCAGATCGAGCGCACCATTGAGGACGGGAAAAATGCGCTTCTGCTTCTGCCGGAAATTGCACTTACCAAGCAAATCGTCCGACGACTCGAAACCAAGTACGGCCGAGCTTTAGGTTTTTACCATCAAAAACTCACGGATTTCGAGCGTGTCGAAGTCTGGCAAAAAATTAAAAATAACGAGATCAAAGTACTGATCGGCACTAGGAATGCGCTTTTTCTTCCTTACCAAAATTTAGGTTTGGTGATTGTGGATGAGGAGCACGATTTTGCCTACCGCCCGCGGGAAGTGTCGCCCTATTTTAATGCAAAAGATTCTGCGCAAGTACTTGCATCGTTCTATAATGCCCGCGTCATACTGGGTTCTGCTACGCCGTCGTTGGAATCTTATTACGCGGCAAAAAGCGGCAAACTGGCCTATGTCCGTTTGGATGAACGTTTTGGTGGAGTGGGGATACCCACTTTTGAACTGATTGATTTTAAAGAAGCACAGGACTCAAAAAAGACAGTTGGCAATTTTTCTTTAACGTTGATGGATGCGATGCGACAACAGTTGGACACAGACAAACAGACGATGGTGTTGCATAACCGCCGCGGCTACGCCAACGTGGTGGAATGTGAGAGTTGTGGTTATGTAAATTACTGCTCGAATTGTGATGTGGTGATGACCTATCACAAATTTGAAAACGAAATGAAATGCCATTACTGCGGGCAGAAAGCTGCAAAACCGCGTGTCTGTCCCAAATGTACTTCTGAAAAACTGAACGTGCGCGGCGTTGGTGTTGAACAGATTTACGAAGAACTCACCGCTATTTTCCCGGACGCTGAAGTGGACCGTATGGACGTAGATTCCATGCGAAAGAAATTTGCTTACGAAAAACTATACGAAAAGATCGAAGGCGGCGAAACCGACATTCTGGTGGGCACGCAGATGATTTCTAAAGGTCTGGATTTTGCCAAAATGGAACTCGTCGCAATTCCGCGGGCAGACTCGATGATGTATGTTCAGGATTTCCGGGCGGAGGAACGCGCTTACCAATTAATTACTCAGGTGAGCGGGCGGGCCGGGCGCGTTTCCGGCAGTGGTAAAGTGCTGATCCAGACGTATAATCCGGAACATGCCGTTTTTCAGATGTTGCAGAATAATAATGTTGAGGCGCTGTACGAACATTTAATGACGGAAAGAAAAAAGTTTAATTATCCACCTTTTGTCAAACTGATTATGATTGAATTGAAGCACCGGCGCGAAGATAAGGTCGATCGTGCGTCTCAATTTATGGGTTCTGTTTTGCGGAAATATCTGCCGGAAGAATGTATTTTGGGGCCGGAAAAAGCGCCGATAGCAAAGCTGAATTTGCTTTATCAATATCAGATTTTACTGAAACTGCCACGTGGAAAACGCTATGCAGAATACAAAGAATTGGTTTTGAAGAGTTTGGAAGAATTTGCAGAAGTAAAAGCGTACGCTTCGATTAAACGCACCATAACCGTTGATTTTTAACAGAATTTAACAAAGATTAAATTCTTTTGGCGAGCGATGTCACCGGAAGCTCAGCAATATTTTTTATTTTTGGTCGTTTCTAGAAACGTAATGTAAAAACCCGGTGGTTTTTTTACGCTTTAAATCACGATAATCAAATAAGAAATTTAAATGATTAACATTCAAAAATCCTTGGCATTCTGTGCGATCACTTTATCGACAATCGCTTTTGGCCAGGGGACTTTCGTTTCCTCCAATTATCCTCATTCATACGAAAATCATGCCGGCGCCGCTTCCGCGGAAAAATTGCTTACCGCGAAAGAACTCGTTGACATCAAAGTTAATGCTATGGCCACGGATCCTGTTTTGCGCAATGCAGACTGGTCATTTGTGGTTTACGATCCTGCAACCAAAAAAGTGATCAGCTCATATAACGAGCATGCCTCTCTGATACCTGCTTCCACTACCAAATTACTAACTACGGACACCGCTATGGGATTGTTGGGCGAAAAATTCCGTTGGGTTACACAGCTGGAATATGGCGGCGAGATCGATGACGCAGGTGCGCTGAACGGCAATCTCTACATCGTCGGCAGTGGAGATCCGTCACTCGGCACTAACAAAGGAGGAGCGTACTCGTATCGCGAGATCGTTGCGGACTTCAGTTCTGCCATTCGCAATGCCGGAATTAAAAAGATTAATGGAAACATCATTATTCAGACCGCTGTTTTTAAAAAAAATAAAAGCCAGTCGCTTCCGGAAAATGTGGTTTGGTTAGACAACGGAAGTTATTATTTGCCGGTCGGTACAACGCACGAAATCAATCCGGCAAATGAAAAACTGATCGCGAAACAAAAGAACCCGTTCGAGGAACAAAAAAACTATTATTATATTTCACCTTACATCGGAAAAGTGGTGTACGCCGATACGTTTGAGCCAAAATATTTAACAACGAAATTACCGGATGCACCTGCGTATCTTGCGAACAGCCTTCGTACAACTTTGGTGAAAAGCGGCACCCCGATTAGCGGTAAAGTGATGACAAAAATGACGGATCCGGATCCGGAAAAGCGCAAGGTTCTTACCTCTTACGAATCTCCGATGTTGGCGGATATTATACTGTATACCAATCAGCACAGCGACAATGCACTGGCAGAAGCCACACTTCGTATGGTAGGTTTTCAAAAGTTCGGAGATCAGACCCTTGAAAGCGGACGGCGCGCCGTAATGCATCACCTGAACACGGTAAAATTTGACACCGACGGCCTGAATTACTACGACGGCAGTGGCCTCTCCAGGCATAATGTGGTTACAGGAATTTCTCAGGTTAAATTTCTTTCGAATTTAATGCAGGAAAAATACTACCCAACTTTCTTCGAAAGTCTTCCGATCGCGGGCCAAATCGGAACGCTGAAACGTTCTTTCAGCGGCGCAGGTAACGGACAGATTTTTGCGAAGACCGGTACACTGAATAAAGTGAAAACATTGGCGGGATACATCAAAACAAATACGGGGAAAACATTGGTTTTCTCGCTGCTCGTTAACAATTATGCAGGCTCTGTGGATCAGGTAAAATCGAGAATGGAGCAGCTGCTGGAGCCGGCGCTGAATCTTTAAAGTTTTACGTACAAATATTTATATGACCTTGCAGTTTTCATTGCAAGGTTTTTTTTATCTTTAATCATAAAACAAAAGCCATGAACAAATTTTATTTTTTACTTTTTGCACTCTTAGTGAGTCGGGCTTGGGCGCAGGCGGATCACAGTACCCTCAAGCAAACAGAAAGCGAGCGTTACGCGAAGATGCTGAGTTTTAACGTCAATCCCAATACACTAAACTATGATCTGACGTATCAGAGACTGGATCTGTACCTCGATCCTGCTGTAAGACATGTAGGCGGGGTGGTAACTTCCTACTTCAAGCCAAATCAAAATATTTCTTCTATTTACTTTGATTTATCGAATGTGTTGACTGTAACTGAAGTTCTGTACCGGGGTGCGCCGTTACAGTTCCAGCAATTGCCGACAAAAGAATTAAAAATTGATTTGCCACAAACATTGATAGCCGGAGTTAGCGACTCCCTCAGCATCAGATACCGCGGCGTACCCTCCACCGTAGGCAGTGCCGGCGATGCGTTCACCACGAGCACGCAGGGGGGAACACCGGTTCTGTATACACTTTCCGAACCTTACGGCGCGCAGGAATGGTTCCCGACCAAACAGAGCATGAACGACAAAATTGAGAAGGTGGATATTATTGTGACTGCGCCTTTGCAGTACAGCGTGGCCTCCAACGGGTTGCTCATCTCGGAAACTACGGTAACCGGAAATTATAAACGAACATTCTGGCGCACTTCTTATCCTATTCCCGCTTACCTGATTGCGTTGGGAATAACAAATTATACGAAGATCAACGATACGATGGGCAGTCCGCCTTTTCCGTTCGTCAACTATCTGTATCCCTCCACGGCTTATAATGCTGGTGCTATGGAAAATATTACGTGGACCAAAGATGCCATGGAACTCTTTGAAAAACAATTCGGTCTTTATCCTTACCGCGATGAAAAATATGGACACATGCAGTTTGGCTGGGGAGGTGGTATGGAGCATGCCACGATGTCGTCCATGGGAAGTTTTGGTAAAACGCTCATCGCACATGAGCTGGCGCATCAATGGTTCGGTGACAAAGTGACGTGCGGAGCCTGGAATGACATTTGGCTCAACGAAGGCTTTGCCAACTTCGGCGAACATCTCGTGAACGAAAAACTTCTGCTGAGTGCGGCGCAGTTTCAAAACTATCTGTCGTCCCAGATGAATTTTATCACCAGCTCTGCGGGTGGCAGCGTCTACGTTTCTGATGCGAATCTAAACAATACCAATGTGGTATTCGATTCGCGGCTTACCTATGCCAAAGGTGGCTACGTGGTACGGATGATGAAATGGATTCTTGGGGAAGAGGTTTTTTATAGCGCCTTAAAGTCATATTTAAATGAACCTGACCTCGCGTACGGCTATGCGGTCACAGCGGATCTTCGCAATTCTCTACTGCAAAGTACGGGCGTAGATTTCACAGAATTTTTTAACGACTGGATTTACGGACAGGGTTTTCCAACTTATTCGATACGGTGGAACCAGACTGCGGACGCAATGGTGCGTTTTGAGGTTTCACAAACGCAAAGCCACGCATCGGTCAATTTTTTTGAAATGCCACTACCAATAAAAATTACCGGCACCGGCGGTGAAGTTCTCTATGCGCGCCTGGATAACACGACAAACAACCAGAAATTTGCAGTTTCGGCACCTTTTACAGTTGCGTCAGTTCAGTTTAATTATGAAAATCAAATAGTTACGCGTAATTCAACAGTAGCAAGAGATCCTTCTATTCTTAACATTTCCGAAATTCCACAGGCACCGCTATCGGTTTACCCAAATCCGGCAGGAAATCAATTATTTGTCTCGGGTTTGCGACAGGCTGAACCTTATGAACTTTACAGCATTGATGGCAAAAAAGTGGGCAGCGGAACCGCCTCACCTCAGGTTGCCATTGAATTGAGCCGATTAACGCCCGGCGTTTATCTTTTAAGAATTGCAGGTGAGCATGTAAAATTCATTAAAAAATAAAATGAATCGAAACGGGCAGCGCTTCTGTCTATAAAAACCTTACACGCTTTTTTCGTAAATTAGCCTGATTAAAAAATACATTATGATCTCCACAAACTATCTGGAAACGCTACAGCAACAGCTGCAGGACATTAAAGATGACGGTCTTTATAAGACGGAACGTATTATCACCTCCCAGCAATCGGCGGTAATCGAAGCAAACGGAAAAACGCTGTTGAATTTTTGCGCTAACAACTACCTTGGCCTTTCCAATAACGCTGAGGTGATGAAAGCATCGCAGCAGATGGTCGATAAACGCGGTTACGGTCTTTCTTCCGTTCGTTTTATTTGTGGTACCCAGGATATTCATAAGGAACTGGAGCAGAAGATTTCGGAATTTGTAGGCTTGGAAGACACCATACTCTACGCCGCCTGTTTCGACGCGAACGGCGGTTTGTTCGAACCGCTTTTTACGGAAGAAGATGCCATCATCTCTGATGAGCTCAACCACGCTTCTATTATTGACGGAGTGCGGCTTTGCAAGGCAGCGCGCTACCGATACAAGAATAATGACATGCAGGATTTAGAGGCGCAGCTAATTGCGGCTTCCGAAAAAAATCACCGTTTCAGAATCATCGTTACAGACGGAGTTTTCTCCATGGACGGCATCGTGGCTGATCTGAAAGGGCTGTGCGATTTGGCCGAGAAATACAACTGCCTGGTAATGGTCGACGATTCTCATGCCACAGGTTTTATAGGAAAAACGGGCCGGGGCACGCACGAAGCTCAGGATGTTATGGGCCGCGTGGACATCATCACCTCGACTTTAGGAAAAGCACTGGGCGGCGCTTTAGGTGGTTTTACTTCCGGAAAAAAAGAAATTATCGACATGCTTCGTCAGCGGTCGCGTCCTTATCTTTTCTCCAATTCATTGGCTCCGGGGATTGTCGGCGCCGCCACGAAAGTGCTGGATATGATCAGTAATGACACTACACTTCGTGACCGGGTGATGGAAAATGCAGAATATTTCCGTACCGAGATGAAAGCAAAAGGATTTGATATTCCCGATGGCGATGCGGCTATTGTGCCGGTGATGCTGTATGATGCGCCACTAGCGCAAAAAATGGCCGAGAAACTGATGGAAGAAGGCATTTATGTAATTGGGTTCTTTTTCCCGGTTGTGCCACGCGGTAAAGCACGAATCCGAGTGCAGCTTTCTGCAGCACATACGCGCGAACATTTGGATAAAGCCATTGCAGCTTTTGCAAAAGTGGGACGCGAGTTGGAAGTAATTTAATTTACGACAAAATATTTTCATTAAAACCTTCAGGACTGAAGGTTTTTTTAATTAAAACTTTACGTTTATTATCTTTAAATTTAATCAATATGTTCAGTAAACAGGAGGCGCAGCAGGTGCGAAAGGAATTTTGGATCGCTTTCGGCAAAAGTTTTCCGCGTAAATGGATTTTATACGACACACAGATCAAGGATCTTTCATTTAAATTTTATGCCGACAACAAAAAAGCCGAGGTTTCCATCGACATCGAAATGAAGGACGAGCTGTTCCGCAACGCCTACTACGAAAAACTGTGGTCGCTGGAAGCGGTATTGGAAGAAAAGTTAGGAACCATTAACAAAGACGAACATTACCAGCTGGAGAACGGTAAAATCATCTCACGTTTCTGGGTTTCGCTGCCGGACGTTTCTATTTTAAATAAAAATACTTGGTCCTCCATCTTTCAATTTTTCGTTGAAAAAATGTCCGCTTTCGAAGAGGTATATCTTGACTTTGAAGATTTTGTTAAAGACGTCTGATCTTTTATTTTTTTCCGAACCGACGCCGCCGCCAGGTTGAAAATAAAAAGCCTGCACCGGTGAAAAAGATCAGCGGACACAGTAAATTGATATACTGCCAGAAGTTTTTTTCCTCGTCAATACGCGTACGGTCCAACAGCCGCGCTGTGATGTTACGGTTGCGCAGTTCCATTAAGTTGGCATCATCCAGCAGATAGTCCAGCGCGTTGCGCAAAAACTGCTCGTTGCCGTAAGTCTGCTTCGTCAGCAGATCTTCTCCCAGCGGAAGCGCGTTGCCTTTGTATATTTGGTTGCGCGCGATATCGCCGTCCGCAATAACAATCATTTTATTCTCCGGACTTTCTGCCTTAAACTTTGGGTAAATTTTACTTTCGCTGCGCGTCGCATAAGCCGACCGGAATTTACCTTCAACGCTTACGGCAAAAATTTTCGGAGTTGAAGGTTTTTCAGATTGGCCGAGAGAATCTGCCTGTATAATTTCGGAAAGCGCCACATAATTGGGAACTTGCTTAACCGTAGTTTGCTCACTCGACTGAAATAAAACCTGCGTTTTCAAGCCGGGGCGCGATAATGTGTCGATTGACGTCGGGAACTCAAATTTAACCGGATTAATATTTTTGGTAACCGTATTGGTATTTTCGGCGATTCCCAGAGGAAAATAAGGCCACATAAAACTGCTGTACTGCGGATTTCCCGCCACTTCACCTGAAACCAACCTGATCATTGCCGAGCGTTTAACGTCCTTTACCAATCCTGAATTGAGGCGCAAACCGTAATTGAAAAAAAAGTCGGTGAGATTAAGATCGATCGGGTAGGCCATAATCTTCGTACTTCGGAAAAGTGAGTCCATCTCTGCGTTTACCGCGTCGATCATCCACATCGTTTTTCCGCCATTCATAATGTATTGATCCAGCAGAACTTTTTCATTCTCTGTAAAAGCTTTTCTGGGTTTGGCAATGACGAGCGCATCCATCTGTGAAAGTCGGGCTATGTCGCTGTACGTTAGCTCAGTTTGATTTTCCGGAATAATCGGCCCGGCGTTATAATTTTCGAGTGCCATGTCCATGAAACCCGCAAATTCATCAGGTCGAAGCTCATCCTGATTAATTAAAATACCAATGTTTTTTTTCCGTTGCTGGGTAAGTGTTTTCAGCGCGGCAATAAAATTATATTCCAGCGCTTCAATGGAGCGCGCCAGTTGTGTATCGGCGTCGATTCCGGTTTGGGAAACAATTAGAGGAACCGTCGTGCCCTGATTTTGATGCCGGACCGACGCGTAAGGGAACAGAATTATTTCCGAGATTTTGCCGTCTTTCATATCAGGCAGCACGGAGGGCTGCATTCCCATTGCCATCAAAGTATCTTTCGACATTTTGGTAGCGATAGGATCGATAAACCGGTATTGGATGTTGGGATTTATTTTTCTGAACTGCTCCAGCAAAAATTTCGTTTCGTTCTGAACCTGACGGAAACTCGCAGGGAAGTCGCCTTCCAGATAAACGTCGATTTTTACCGGTTTTTCAATCGATTTCAGTATCTGCACTGTGGGCGAGGCAAGTGTATAACGTTTTTCTGCAGTCAAATCGAAGCGGGCACCAAAAATTCCGAAAGCTCCTGCCAGCAGAACTGCCGCTGTGATAACATAAATAATTGTTGTTTTCTTCATCGGTTTTAACACTGTCAATTATTTTTTATTTGTGGTGATTACTTTTGCTGCGAAAAGTGCCAAAACGGTAACGGTTGCAAAATAGAAAACGTCCTGCGTATCGATCAATCCACGAGTGAAAGCAAGAAAATGTTTGTAAAAACCCAGACTAGACAATACATAATCCGCTCCTCCCAACAACTGATAAGTCGCCAGCTGCTCTAAACCAAAATACATCAGAAAAGAAATCAAAACTCCCAAAAGATAAGCGGTAACCTGATTTCTGGCTACGACTGAAGCAAAAATTCCGACGGCAACAAAAGTAACAAGTAAAAGTAACAGGCCAACATAGCTTCCGAATGTAGCGCCGCCATCCAACCGGTTGTCTGATAAACTTAAAGTTGAAACGGTAAATAAATATAGCAGCGAAGGAAGAAGACAAATGAGCCCAATCGAAAGAACTGCGAAAAATTTGGCCAAAACAATTTCGCCAACGGAAACCGGCTGAGAAAAAAGCCAACTTAATGTGCCTTGCTGCTGTTCTTCCGCGAAGCTCCGCATTGTGAGCGCCGGCACGATAAAAAGCAGGAGCCAGGGCACGAGTACAAAATAACTTTGCAGCGAAGCCGTACCGATTTCGAAAATATTAAAATCGTTATCAAAAAAGAAAAGGAAAAGTGCAGTGATCAGGCTGAACGCTGCCGCAATCATCCAGGCCGTCCAGCTGCCGAAATAGGACCAGACTTCTTTGTAAAATAGTGCACGCATAGCGATAACTGTATTAGTTTTTCTTTAATTTTTTGTTCTTGTTAACCAGTTTTACGGTAAGCATAATCAGCGCAACCAAACAGAAGAAACCGAGCAGAAGCTGCCACCAAAAAGTGATCACGGCCGTTTTTAAGATCACTGTGAAAACAACCAAAAACAGTATAAAAGTAGCCACTTCGTTGGCTTGGCGGAGTTTCAGGTTTTCTGTGTCCAGATCGGCACCGTTTATTTTTCGCAGAGCACGTACTTTTTGCCAACACCACCAGTGGTACGCAGCAAGTCCGACCAAAAACAGAAGCTTCAGGTGAAACCATGGTGTGCTCAGCAATCCCGTGTTCAGGAAAATCATTACCGTACCGGCCAGCAGCATGATGAGGCCTGCCGGCACTGTAATTATCGACCAGAGTCTTGACGCCATGAAAACATACTGCTCTCGCAATACGGATTTTTTATTCTCATCAAATGTATCGGTATCCTTATAATAGACAAATAGCCGCACAAGATAAAAAATGCCCGCAAAGTAGCTGACCATGAAAATGATGTGAACCGCCTTAACGATGGTATAAAACATAGCACGTATATTGAGCGGTAAAGATAATATTAATCCGCGTAACGGTTTCTGCCAGTGTCCGCTTTAAAGATTTAATGGACCGGATTTGAAAAACAACATTTGGCAAAACAGGAGAATTTTACTGATAATTATCTGATCTTATTGTACGCAGCAGTTCGTCCGTACTTATTTTTCAAACTCCACGTAGATTTTTTCGCCTACCTGCAAGCCGAAAAGGGTTTTTGCGCCGTTGTCCCGATTGCCTTTATATATTGTAAGCTCCAGCAGGCCCGCCTCATTGAACACTGCAGCGGCCTTCCCATGATATTCCTGTTCCTTGCTCCAGTCGTAGACGATATCCGTGTAGCGGTCATGCACGCGCGAAAGTGCCAGATTTCGAAACTTAACCAAAAAGTGCGCATAACCAAGACTGCATTTCTCGAAAAATTTGCGGTTGATATTGGACACAACGTTTCCGAAATTATCAATGTACATAATTTCACCCACCAGAATCTGCTCACTTTCATTATAAACGGATCTCGGCATCGAGAGCTGCTTGGGATTGTCGAACTTGCGGCCGATCACTTCGGGCAGACCTCCTTTCTGCAAATGGACCGCTACCGGCGCGAAAATGTCCGTGGAAGAAAAATGCAGTTCGTCTTCGTAGCTGCTGTTGAAGGTGATTTCATAAACCGCTTCCGGCTTTATATCATAGAAAATCAGGCTCAATACACCGTTGTCTGCCGCGATGAAAAAATGGCCGTCGGCTTTGTAAAGCAAAAACTTCCGGTCTGGTGTGTGGAAGCTGTCGACCGAGATCACGTGCACGCTGCCTTTTGGGAAATAAGGATAAGCATTGCGCACGATATAGGCTGTCTGCAACAGGTTGTATGCCTGGATCTCGTGGGTGACGTCCACGGTTTTCACGTTTTCATTTAACGTCAGTATCTTCCCCTTCACCGCTGCTACGCGGTGGTCCACAAGACCATAATCCGAAGTAAGAGTAATAACCGACATCACTTATTTTTTGAAGAGCACAAATTTAGTTTAAAAAAAATATTTCCCCGTGCATTGTGGAAAAGTAAGAGGATAATTAAAAATAATTTGATACTTTTAGGTTATTATAAAACTAAAAAGCGTTCAGTGTATGTTTGAACTTAATTACGAAATAACAGACGTCGATCCAAAATTGTTTTACGGCGTTAACAATCAATATTTTAATTTACTTAAATCGAAATTTCCTACTTTAAAAATAACGGGCCGCGATCATTTTGTGTTTGCCAGAGGCAATCAGGAGGCGCTCGATGTGCTGAGCAGTAAACTGAATGATATCGTTGATTTTATTTCCCGACACAATTCCATGACGCTGAAAGACATGGAGAGCATCCTCAATTTTAAAGATGAGGCCGAGAAGCAACTTGTTTTCGATCAGGATATTATCGTCAAGGGCGTGAACGGAAAAATCATCAAAGCAAAGACCACGAATCTGAAACGTCTTGCCAAAGCTTCCGAAACAAAAGATATGGTTTTCGCCATCGGTCCCGCAGGTACAGGAAAAACGTACACCAGCGTTGCACTTGCCGTTCGCGCACTGAGGGACAAGGAAGTGAAACGCATTATTCTTACGCGCCCGGCGGTGGAGGCGGGGGAAAGTCTCGGTTTTCTGCCCGGTGATCTTAAAGAAAAACTGGATCCGTACCTGCAACCTTTATATGATGCCCTGCGCGATATGATTCCGCACGAGAAACTGGAAGGTTACATCGAGAAAAAAGTCATTGAGGTGGCACCGCTTGCTTTCATGCGCGGCCGCACGCTGGACGAGGCGTTCGTAATCCTGGATGAGGCCCAGAATACCACGCATGCACAGATGAAAATGTTTCTTACCAGAATGGGCATGAATGCAAAATTTATCATCACCGGCGACCCCAGTCAGGTCGATCTGCCGATGAAGCAGAAATCCGGCTTGAAGGAATCGATGCGGATTCTGGATGGCGTGGACGAAATCGATTTTGTGTATCTCACTGAAGAAGACGTGGTACGCCACCCCGTGGTACGGAAAATTATTGCTGCGTATGGACGTGAGGAAGAACGCCAGCGATCGGAATAACACTCGACAATTTTACTGAAAGCCCGCTGCGTGGGCTTTTTTTTGCAGAACATAAGTTCGTTATTCTAAAAATTTAATTTTAGCGGGTTTACACCTGCTTTTTTGTTGGTGACCCGTGCGTTCAAATAGGGATTATTTGATTATTAAAACGAAATCCTAATGGAGATGAAATGTACATTTACCTAAACAGAATTATTTTTTCAAAGAATTTTATGTTAATTTTTCATAAAACTGTGAGCGTCGTTAGAGGTAATGATAGCAGCATTTTACAAAAAATTTTGTATTTAAAATTGCTCCATCTGTCATTGCCATATCAGTGAACTAAATTTTGTGGGCTTGGTTTTTGCACTTTAAAGGAGGATCAGATTATTCGAAAGATTTTAAAGATCTGGTCCGGATTTAAAAAAGTAACATTAAAAATTAAAATTATGAACAAATTAGTATTAGGCGCAGCAGCACTCGTATTAGGTGTAACGGCAAACGCGCAGTTGCAACAGGGAAACTGGATGGTAGGTGCGCAGGTAGCGAACGTTAAATTTACGAACGGGTTCAACATGAATCTGACGCCAAAACTGGCCTACTTTGTTCAGGACCGCTGGGCACTGGGAGCGCAGGTCGGTTTAAATGTTGCCAGCCCCGAAGGTACCAGCGATACCCAAACTGACTGGAGCATTGCGCCTTTCACGCGATATTATTTTGCCAACAACGAAATTGATAATCTGCTGAACAACGGTGTTTTCTTCGCAGAAGGTAGTGCAGGTTTTGGCGGAAATAATTCCAGCGCAGGCGATTCTACCAATGGGGTAGAGTTGGGCATTGGTGCGGGTTACGCATACTTCATCACTCCGAGCGTTGGTTTGGAAGGACTTCTGAAATATCAGGGCCTCGTGGGTGGTGGCAATACGAATGCCCAGGGAAATCTTTATTTAGGAATCGGTTTCCAGATTTACCTGCCCAGTTCAAAGGCAAAAGCAGCGCTCAGAGATCAGCAGTAAATACCAACAGACTCTTACAATGCTCCGATTTTGGAGCATTTTTTTTGTTTAAAAACTTTTGCCAAGCATTTTTTGCTTCTCTCTTTCCGGCCGAATTGAAACGCTGTACTATTTGATAAGCTGTAAAGTTTTACTCTCTGCTTTTTAAATGATACTTTTGCGCGAAAATTAAACGGTTTATGAAGAAATTATTACTCAGTTTCGCATTGTGCTTCAGTGTTCTTGCCGCGGCGCAGGCAAAGTTTGGGATCAACGGTGGCTTTTCCTCGGCTACAATATCCAGCAAATACGACGATCTTACGGCGGGGTATTACGCCGGCGTTTTTGCAGAAGTGGGAATTCCCCATTTTGCCACGCTGCAGCCTGCTTTAAATTATGTTCGTATTAATAAAGACTCCTACACGCAAGTGCCGGTAATGCTGAAATTTTATGTTTTGCCTAAATTCAATCTGCAGTTGGGGCCGCAATTTGCTTTCCGGATGGGTGAGAAAACGGGTGGAATGAAAAGAACAAATTTTGGAGCTGCCTTTGGCCTGGGAGCCGATCTTTTTTCCGGTTTGCTGATCGAAGCGCGTTACGCGGTGCAGCTGAATGACGCTTTCAACAGTGCGCCTGCGTCGGGAAATATCCGCTATAATATTTTCAATCTGGGATTGGGGCTGCGTCTGTAATTTTAATTGATATTGACAAATATCAGGATTTTCACTTTTTTCGTCAGAGGGCGGAAGACCGTGTATTTCCACTTGGTTTATTTAGTTATATTTGCCGCACTTTAAATAAAAATTATGAAGAAAATTTTGTTAGTAGGTGCTGTGGCACTTTTCGGCGCAATGAATGCGCAGGTTTTTGGCGTAAAAGCAGGTTTGAATGTTTCCGACATTTCGAACGCAGATGACACAAAAGCTAAAGTTGGTTTCGGTGGCGGTCTGTTCATGAACGCACCGTTGGCAACAAACTTCAGCATTCAGCCGGAATTGCTGTATAACATGAAAGGAGCAAAAGCAAGTGACAGTGACGATATCAGCGTCAACCTGGACTACATTTCTGTTCCGGTAATGTTCCAGTACAACGCGACGCCAAGCTTCTATCTGGAAGCAGGACCTGAATTTGGTTTCCTGGTAAACGCGAAAGCGAAAGTAGGCGGCATTTCTGCAGATGTTAAAGAATTAGTGGAAGGTTTTGAAGTTGGAATCGGTCTTGGCCTTGGATACTACTTCGCGCCAAATATTGGTGTTACCGCACGCTACACCGCTGGCTTAACAGATGTATTAAAAGACAATTCTGGTTCTGAGTCCGGGAAAAACAGCGTATTCAACATCGGTCTTGCATACAAATTCGGTAAATAAAACCGCAGATTATATTTTATGTCCCGCTCAAGGCGGGATTTTTTTTGTTTAGAAATAAACGCAGTTGGCGATAGATCATACAATTGCATTCACAAAAAATCCCGACTCTTGCGAAGCGGGATTTGTAATTTCTAAGTTATTTATTTCTATTTGCCAAAAAGATTGCCGCCCATTCCCGGGACTTTCGGCATTCCTTTGCTCATCATTTCCATCATTTGTTTGCCCTGTGGCCCCTGCATCATCTTCATCATTTTACCCATTTGGTCAAACTGTTTCATCAAGGCATTCAGATCTTCGATCTTGCGTCCGGCACCTTTTGCAATGCGGTTCTTACGTTGGGTATTGATGATGGATGGTCTTCTTCTTTCTTCCGGCGTCATGGAGTGGATCATGGCTTCGATGTGTTTGAACGCGTCGTCCTGAATGTCGACATCTTTCATCGCTTTTCCAACGCCCGGGATCATGCCCATCAGATCCTTCATATTACCCATTTTCTTGATCTGGTTGATTTGTTTCAGGAAATCATCAAAACCAAATTCATTTTTGGCAATTTTTTTATGGAGTTTCTTGGCTTCTTCCTCGTCAAACTGTTCCTGCGCACGTTCTACCAAAGATACCACGTCACCCATTCCAAGGATTCTGTCCGCCATTCTTTCCGGATAGAAAACGTCCAGGGCTTCCATTTTTTCACCGGTGGAGATAAATTTAATTGGCTTTTCGACCACTGAACGGATGGTCAGCGCAGCACCGCCACGGGTATCACCGTCGAGTTTGGTGAGTACAACACCATCAAAATTAAGCGCTTCATTAAAAGCTTTAGCAGTATTCACCGCATCCTGTCCCGTCATGGAATCCACGACGAAAAGCGTTTCGTTAGGTTTAATGAAATAATGAACGGACTTAATTTCGTTCATCATCTGCTCATCAATAGCCAGACGACCTGCCGTGTCCACGATAACGACATCATGCCCATTTTCCTTGGCAAATTTTACCGCATTCTCCGCGATCTGAGAAGGATTCAGTGCCCCTTCTTCGGAATAAACAGGAATTCCCGTCTGTCCGCCGAGTACTTTCAGCTGCTCGATCGCGGCCGGTCGGTAAACGTCACAAGCGACGAGTAAAGGTTTTTTATTTCTTTTTTGGTGCAGATAATTCGCCAGCTTTCCGGAGAAAGTCGTTTTACCGGACCCCTGCAAACCTGCAATAA
Source organism: Flavobacteriales bacterium UBA6693 (assembly GCA_002454815.1). GTDB lineage: Bacteria > Bacteroidota > Bacteroidia > Flavobacteriales > Weeksellaceae > Kaistella. Next base: position 28,063 of record DKJL01000012.1, on the reverse strand, counting down.
GAATAACGCTCGGCTTACCGGAAAGGTTGATTCCCTCGTGGGTAGACCCCATCAGCTCCACCAGTTCGTCGTGCACGATCTTGGTCATCAGCTGTCCCGGCGTAAGACTGGTAAGCACATTCTGCCCCAGCGCTTTATCCTGTACGCGCTTGGTAAGATCCTTTGCTACTTTATAATTCACGTCGGCATCGACGAGTGCGCGCCGTATTTCCTTTACGGTTTCGGCGACGTTGATTTCGGTAATCTTTCCGCGCCCGGAAATATTGTGAAGGGCTTTATCTAATTTATCCTGTAAACTGTTAAACATAGTAAATGTATAAGATTTGCAAAAATAGGGAATTATCTGCTAAATTGAAATTCGAATTTTCGTGCATCGTCTGAAACGTTAATTAGCAAGCTTCTAATAAGTTCAGCTTTTTTCACAGGTCCGCCGAAAGAGTCGAAATGAACTGACCTTTTACGATCTATACTATCTGAACCGATCACTAATACTTATCCGCATGAAGGGTTATTTCAAAATCAGATTCCTACAGATTTTGCGAAAAGATAAGTCGAGTTTCCCTTCAAACTTCCGGTATGAGGAGAAGAATCAAATTTGAAAAGAAGTGTTCCCAGCACGATGAGCCAGGCAGGATCGTGGGGAACATCAACGGTCCACACGGCCGGCAAAGTGGTTTCGACAGCCGAAACTTCGGTGACGAAGGTGCTCAGTACATCCAGCTGCATAACGTCGGACAGAGGATTTACTGTAAAAGCATCCAGTCTTAATTCTGCACTTTTCACGTCCTGGGGTAGGCGGATCTCCTGTCCAAGTTTTAGCGGAGGAAGTCGGCATTCGAGTTGGTGAGTGGGTAATTGGGTAAATTCCGGATAAAAGTGCGTGATTTTTTCCCAGGGGTACTGCAGGTTAAAATCGAATCCGGTGAGCGATTCCGGAAGCCCCAGATTCAGGTTTTCATCCTCCGTATTCTGTTGCATAGGTTGCCGTAGGGCTTTGGTCATTCTCGCGCGGTGCCGGGCGGCATACCTCGGGTCTGCAATGGGAGCAAAATGCTGCCGGAGCGCAATGCGGAAAAGTTTATCTTTCGCACTGGCTATCCCGAACGCCGCGGCCGCTGCTTGTGTTCTTGCACTTTGCTTTAGATTGGAAGGTTTTGTGCGGACATAATTTTGAGTTTCGCTGTTGACAAAAACAAGATTGCCAACTGCTCCGCTTAAATTTCCGTTTTTTAAAATTCTTGCCATGCTGCCCGTATTTACATCATAGTAAAGATAAGAATTGTAGCGGATAATCCGTAGTACAAGTTAGTCTATTTCATAATAAATGCAACACTTAAGTAATAGTTTAATAGTATTGCTATAGATCTGCTATGGACTTGTTATGGACTTACTTTGGCTATTGTGCGCGCGATTTCTATCGAAAGCGGCACTTTAATAAATCGATAAGAAAAGTATATGAGTTATTTTAATTAAAAATGACGCACGCTCGAAGTGCAAAAGGTGTTGTAACATCCTAAAATTCTTTTCGCCAAAAGGTTGATGAACTGTGAAGAAGCAAGTCCAAATCTGTACTTCTCAGTTATATTACAAATAAAAAAAATCACAACATAAAAATACCCCGCAGATAGGCGAGGTGCTAAATGTTTTCACAACGGGCAAGATTGCCAAGCGCGAGATTTTCAGGTTGTTCTTCGTCCCGAAGATAATAATTTTTGAAAGCAATTCACAACTCAATGTAACTTTGTATTTCAGGTTTCATAGTTGTTCTTCGTCCCGAAGATAATAATTTTTGAAGGCAATTCACAACGCGCGCCGAAACGACCGAAGCGGGAAACATGTTGTTCTTCGTCCCGAAGATAATAATTTTTGAAAGCAATTCACAACATTGGCGTACATCGCATTAATAAACTCCTGGTTGTTCTTCGTCCCGAAGATAATAATTTTTGAAAGCAATTCACAACCACCGCAGAGAACAAAGACAATGGTTTCATGGTTGTTCTTCGTCCCGAAGATAATAATTTTTGAAAGCAATTCACAACTAGTATTGGTGCTAACGGTCAAGTATAAGAGCAGTAGCGGATTTCAAGGCAATTACCTGTCCGCCACCACAAAAGTTTATTAAATGCACAGACCTTGAATTTACTACTTCACCAGCTATTGCTCTTATACAATGTTGTATGCCCGTGCTTTCTTTTCGTCCGTGCGTTGGGGCAGCCATACTCTTTGACAAGTTTTGGCTCGTGCGGTTGGCTTTTTGAGCGACTTGGCAATGTGTATGGGTGCTAAGCGTTGGCATTTACTTTGATTTCCGTTTCGTTATTAGACATCATATTATAGTGACTTTCATGTCCTAATCTTTCAAACATCAATCTGAAAACTTTTAAATACTTAGATACATTCTCTGGCTCTGCATCTACGACTAAATCATCATTTATAAAGTGCGAACCGTCATTAATCCAAGAAATCAAGGACTTAAATATTATTTGCTCTTCTCCCTCAAATTTGCTTACAGCTTTTTCATAGTCAAGTCCGCCCAGTATGTTGAAATAATATTCAAGAATTCTCCTTAGTGTATTGAAAATAGTGGCAGTATTGATTTTCTCAATGTCGTCTAATTCACGCCACAATAATTCATAAGTTGTTTTTACTGGGTTTTTATCATGCTCTTTGATAAAAGAGTTGTTGTCAAGTTTTCTGATTATCCAATATGCTTCTTCTTTCCATTTGTTATTACCGTTCCCTTTAAATGTAACTTCCTTGAAAAAGTAAACATTATGAGAAAGAATGAATATTTGTTTTATCCCATTAGTCTTGTTCTTAACATCACGGATTAATTCTTTCGTTAGATTACTTACAATAAATATTACATTGCTATCTAAGCTCGAAATAGGGTCATCAATAATTACAACTTTATCTTTCCCAATTCCTGTGTCCGAAGTGCTACCTCTTAACATGTGATAAAAATAAAGAAAGGTCAAAAAAGTTGATTCACCTTCACTTAATGTTTCTTGAACTTCCGAACCATCTTCACGAATGACTTTATAAAAACCTTTTTTCTCAGCTTCCGCAAGGCTGAAATTGGTAAAGCCAAACAGTGCCAAAATTTTGTTTATTTCATTTACGGTTGGTTTTACACTGGTAACATCTGCTTCCTTTTCCTTAACCGCTTTTTCAAGTTTCCCTTTTTCTTCTTTTGTGGCTTTTATCGATTCAGAAATGCCAGCACAGGCTTTATTTACCGCTTGTTTCGTAGAATTGTATGCTTTTAAGTCAATGTCAAGTTCGTTTACTATAAATCGCCAAATTTCTGACTTTAGGGAATCTTTTTCTGATTTAATGTTTAAAACGGTTTTGTTGTTTTTCTCAACTTTTGTTTTGTAGCTAGTTACAAGCGCAGAAATTTCTGAGAGTAATTCTTTTAAGCTATCAATACTAGTTGGAACACTAGGTGTTTTTTGTTTTGCCTCAAGAGTTGCAATGTTGTTTTTGTATTGCTCCTTTAATAAATCTATTTTATCATTTAATGCTTGGAAATCAATAATGGCAATTTCACGATTACAGAGCAATTCTAATTCACTAATCAAACCTCCTACATAAGTTTCATAGCTGTCTATAAAATCATTAAGCTCAATTTTCTGGTTTTCATAGCTTTCATCAAAAAAGGATTCTATTTGTTTTCTTAATTCAGAGCTTATTGATTGTTGGCAAAATGGACAGGAATCTTCTGTTACTTGCAAATAATCAACTCCATCTTTTACCCAATCACTGTTATCGAGTTTCTGAATGAGTTTTGCAATTTCAATATCTTCTTTACCAATGATTTTGGTATTTAAAATCTCTGAATACTCATTGCTTTCCAGTTCTTCAAAAGTAAAATCAGTAATTGGGTCAAATGCTTTTAGGTCATCATTAAAAACACGTTTACATTTTTCCTTAATGTCTTTTTCTGATAGTAGAGTGGAAGTATTTGATTGTTCAGTTAAACACTTATTAAAAAAACTTTCACCACTACCCATAAAATTGACAAATGCAGGCTTAAAATCATCTTCGAATTTTCTTTTTAAAGACCAAGCCTTGTCTTGCATTTCAGTTACTTTAGCTGAAAGCTTGTCTGATTGTTGAGTCTGTGATTTTTCTAAACCATCAATTTTGGTTTTAAGCTCTCCAATTTTATTGTTGCTTTCTTCAATAAAGGTTTGTGTTTCCGTTAAGTCTTTTCCAAGTGTAAAAATCCCTTTTATTTGATTACTTTGAGAAAAGCTCGACTTTACAAATTGCTTATTGTAGATATTAATATCAATAGGGGCAGAAGCCCAATTTATTTCACAAGAAGGAAAAGCAGCTATATTAGAAATAACTTTACCCATTGAAGATTTACCAACACCATTGCCACCAAAAAAGTAGTTTATTTCTTTTGGCTCAAATTCTACTACTTCATTGTAGCATGCTGTTTTATGTAGTTTTATTTTATTCAGCATACACTTCTTGTTTACCTTCAAAAGCTTCTTTTAAAACTGCTTGCATTAGCATTTGAGCATTGGCTTCATTGGTTTTTATTTCTACTTCTAAGGCTTGACATTTTTGCATTAAATCCTCTACTTTTTCTACGATTGCTTTTTGTTCTTCGAGTGGCGGAAAAGGAACTGGAAAACTTCTCATTCTGCCTAAATTATAGTTGCCCGCAGAAGCACCGATACTACTCATATTACCTGTTGCGTATTGATTGCCATATGGCGAATTCATTACAATAGCCAAATAATCAGAATTTGTTAAATCTTTGAAAGTTTTTACAAATCCTAAACTAACATAGTAAGCAAATTCAATGTCTTGGTTAATTACTGCTGTCTCACCTTTTGAACCAACACGACCAACTAATAAATCGCCTAATTCTGGTTTTTTGCCTCTTATACATTCTTCATAGGCTGTTTCAGAAATATATTTATGGTTTTCAGGCATAAATCTAAATGGCTTTACATTTTGTGCCGATAAAAACATTCTACCTGTTTCTGTATAAGTAGGTGTTTGGTGAGTGCCGTCTGTAATAAATTGTGTAATATCATCTAAATCACAATAAATCCAATCAGAGGGTATCTTGGGTTGAATTTTCCCTAAATCAATTGACGCTTGTTTTTTACCCTTTTTTATTTTCTTGTCTTTAATGAGTTGTACTTTCTCTGCTTTTATGCGTTTTAGTAACTCGCTTGCAGGTTCTGTATTCGGGTTTTGTTCTCGCCAATCTGCTGTGAGTTTGCCTTGAATGGCTTCGTGGAGTATGGATTGCTTGAGTTGAACTGTTAAATCTTTTTGGATTTCAATTTCCACATTAAGGGTTTCCCAATTATCAATTATTTCAATCTTTGATTTCAGCAGGTCGTAGTCATTGCTTTCAAACTTTTCGTTTTTTTCAATTGAATCTAAGATTGTAGAAAGGGTATTTTGCTGCTCAATATCAATTAAAGGAATTGTAACATTCGATATCCTTGTTTTGCTAATAACTGGCTGCATAGCGTTATTTGCATATTGACCTAAATCTGAATATAAAAGGAAGTGTCTTAAAAAACTGAGAGAAAATCTTTTATCATAGGATTGAATTATTAAAGCGTTATCCGTTACCCATGAATTAGGAATTATTTCGAAAACACAACCGCACCGTGCACCAACACGACCAATTCCAATTGTTTTATAATCAATATTAAATTCTGAATGAGTATTACCTGTTTCACCGCCACCTCCATAAACTATGTGGTCACCAGGAACCATATCCTTTTTAGTCAGATTATCGCCACTTGTAATATCCAAAGCAGTATGAATCGGAATTTCTTCAATAGGCTTAAGATTTCTAAAAATCGTTGCATAAGCAATATCTAAACGGTAGTTATCAGTATATTTTTCACCCATTTATCGATTCTTTTATTGATAATGCAATCTCATTTGATTTTGAAAAAGACTTAGATAAAAGAGTGATTATTTCATCAGAAGATTTCAATTCTTCCTCTTCCTCAACATTAGGATTCTTTACATCCAAATCCCAATCTTTTAAATCGTTTACATTTACTTTCCAAGCTTGCTCATTTTCATTTCTGTCGTTCCACCAATCTATAATGGGTTGGAATTCGCTGAATTGAATGGGTTTGGTTTTGGAATAGGACTTTTGTCCTTCGGGCAATTTATGTTCGTAATACCAAATGTCATTGGTTTTGCTACCTTTCTCAAAAAACAACAAATTGGTGCTTACGGTAGCAGGGAAGAAGGTACTTTGTGGTAAACGAATAATCGTGTGCAAATTACAATCGGTCAATAGTTTTTCTCGTATTCTTGCTTTTACACCATCACCCGTAATAGAACCATCAGGCAATACGATTGCCCAACGTCCTTTTGGTTTTAAGAGTTGTAGCATTAAAATCACAAACAAATCGGCAGATTCCTTACAGCGATAGGTCGCAGGAAAGTTGGTTTCTACGCCATCAGCAATACTTGCCCCAAAAGGTGGATTTGCCAAAATAACATCCACCCGGTCTTTTGCACCAATGCTGTTGTATTCCTTTTTTAAACTATCCATGTAATGATAGTCTGGAATATCCATTTCGTGCAGTATCAAATTGGTTAAGCCCAATACATACGCAACGGGTTTAAATTCCCAACCCGTAATGCTTTTTTGCAGTTGCCGCTCATCATCTACGGTACGTACATAATTTTCCCGCACATGGTCAATGGCAGCGGTTAGGAAGCCTCCTGTTCCAGCCGCAGGGTCCAACACTTTTTCGCCCAATTTGGGATCAATCATTTGGGTCATTAACTGCGTTACAGCTCTTGGTGTATAGTATTCGCCTTTGTTTCCTGCATCGCGCAGTTCTACTAAAATGCTTTCGTATATATCGCCAAATATATGTTTGTCTTCCGAATTATTAAAGTCAACTTCATTCAGTTTGTTAATGACTTTACGCATTTCATAACCCGATTTCATGTAGTTGTTAGAGCCTTCAAAAACCTCTTTTACTATGGCTGCTCTTTTCGGATTGGTAATACTTGTTAGTTCACGAAGCGTTGCAAACAAACCTTTATTGTCTTGGGCATTGCTATCAATAAATTCTAAGAGTTCATCACCTGTAATTCCTTCCGTGTCTGTTGCCCAACTTCTCCATTGAAATTTCTCTGGAATTACCGAAACATAAGCGTCTTTGGTTATTTCTAATTCCTGGTCTTTATCATCAATAATTTTCAGAAACAACATCCAGCCCAATTGCTCTAATCTTTGCGCATCTCCAGAGATTCCTCTGTCTTGCCTCATGATGTTACGTATGCTGCTGATTACCGCTCCAATGTTTGCCATTTATGCTATTTTGTATAGTTCTTGTTCTAATTCTTTAATCGCTTTTAAGTATTGCGGTTTGCCTCCAAAGGCTTTCACCAATTCAAGAGGAGTACCCAATTTATTTAACGGGTCAAGTTTCAATACTTCCGTGCTTTCTATGGTAATTAAGCCGTCTTGGGCATACTTATCTAATAGGTTGTTTAATACCAATTGGGCTTGTTCGCCATATTTGGTAAAGTAATTCCGTTTTTTTACGTTGTCAGCTCTTTCTTTTCTTGTTAGTGGTTTTGATTCAAAAGCAACATGACAAATCAAATCGAAAAGGTCAAACTCTTTGCCTACTTCTTCTTGTAAGGCTTCAAAGAAAACGCCTTGTTCTTCAAGTTCTTGCACAATGGCTTTTTTCTTGTCGGCATTGGTCCAAGTGTTTAAGAATTCTTCTAAAGTTTTGTATTGTTTGGTGACGCTGTTTTTAGTGTAGTCTTTTAAAGATTCAGTAATGATTTTACCGTCAGAGCCTAAATACTGTACTCTTTCGTTTACGATTCTCACCTGTACACCATCAACTCGAATTTTTACTCTTGGTTCTTCCACAATTTCACCACCTCCAGTAATTTCAGGATATTCAGGTGGTTCAGGGAAATCTACTTCCTCACCATCCACATCAATAATTGGTGCTTCGGTTGTTTCTTCTTCCGTTCCTGAAAGGTCTTCTTCTTCGCCAACATCTTTTATCATTACTGGGTCGCCATCAAAATCAGGGTCGGCAAAAAGATTGGTAACATTTCTGAAATCCATAATGGTAAAATAGGTTTTGCCGTATTCCTCATTAATTCTTGTGCCTCTACCAATTATCTGTTTGAATTCGGTCATAGAACCAATATTGCTATCCAGTACAATCAATTTACATGTTTGAGCATCAACACCTGTTGTCATCAATTTTGAAGTAGTGGCAATAACAGGGTAGGTTTCACTTGGATTGATAAAGTTGTCTAACTCTCGTTTTCCTTCCTCATTATCGCCAGTAATTTGCATAATGTACTTGCTGTTTTTAGCAAATAAATCAGCATTGGCGTTAGCCAATGCGGTTCGCATTCCTTCTGCGTGTTCAATGTCTATGCAGAAAACGATAGTTTTTGCAAATCGGTCGTATCCTTTTAGAAACTCGGTAATTTTTGCAGCTACAATTTTTCTGCGTTCTTCTACAACTATGTTTTTGTCAAAATCTGTTCGGTTGTAAATTCTATCTTCAACAGGATTGCCGTCTTTATCCAAATATCCTTTTGGTGGTCGCCAACCTTCGGCATCAATATCCAAAGTAACTTTAACAACTTTGTATGGAGCTAAGAAACCATCATCAATTCCTTGTTTAAGGGAGTAGGTGTAAATCGGTTCTCCAAAGTATTCCGTATTTGAAACTTCTGTTGTTTCTTTTGGAGTTGCTGTAAGTCCTATATGTGTTGCTGTGTTGAAGTATTCCAGAATTTCTCGCCACTTGCTGTCTTCTTTTGCACTTCCTCTGTGGCACTCGTCAATAATTACCAAGTCGAAAAACTCACGACTAAATTGTTTGTAAGCATCAGCACCTTTGCTGTCAGAAAGTCCTTGATAAAGTGCTAAATAGACATTGTAAGCCGTATCAATTTTTTTATTTTTGATAATGGTCAAAGCGTCTTTGAAATGCCTGAAATCACCTCTGGCGGTTTGGTCGATTAAAGCAGTTCTGTCTGCCAAGAATAAAATCCGTTTTTTAGCTCCACTTTTCCAAAGTCGGTAAATGATTTGGAAAGCTGTGTAGGTTTTTCCTGTTCCAGTTGCCATTACCAAAATGATTCGCTGTTGTTTCTTTGCAACTGCTTCAATGGTTCTGTTTACCGCGTTTTGTTGGTAATATCTCGGTGAACGTCCAGAACCATCTTGAAAGTAATCCTGCGAAACTATCTCTTCAACTTCTGGTGTTTCAATTCCTTTGTACTTCTTGTATTTAGTCCATAATTCTTGCGGGCTTGGAAATTCATCTAATGAAATTTCTTTTTCAATTTCTCCTTCTGTGGCGGTTTTGTCGTGAAAATAAAATCCGTCTCCGTTGCTACTGAACACAAAAGGAATGTCCAAAGTATTTCCGTATCCAAGTGCTTGTTGAATTCCGCCTTTAACAGAATGCTTATTGTCTTTTGCCTCAATTACTGCAATCGGAACATTAGGTTTATAAAACAGAATGTAGTCAGCAAATTTTCGCTTTCCTCTGGCAGTCAGTTTTCCTTTCACATAGATTCGCCCGTCAGTGAAGAAAATTTCACGACCTAACTGAGTCTGTTCGTCCCAACCTGAATTCAATATCGCAGGAGTGATAAACTTTGCTTTTATGTCTGATTCTGATAAGTCTTTTTTATTCATTCAATTCAGTTTCTATTTCTGTCGAGCGTTGGCTAAAAAATAGCTCTTTTGGTTTTTCAGCGTTTGCCTGTGTTTCGGCAAAAAAAAAATGTGCTATTTGTGCGGTTGGCTTTTTCAGCATGGCATACAACTCGCGTATTTTTATGTTGTTCTTCGTCCCGAAGATAATGATTTTTGAAAGCAATAATTAATATTCACACAGTGTTTCACCTTCCCACACTACACGGAAAAATTTTTGAAGGGATTTTTCCTATGTGGAAATTTGTAAAAATGCTAGTCACAAAACAAACAAAATCAAACTTAACTTTTACGATTCACTGTCCAAACTTTGGGGGGAACTATAATAAGCCTATCGCGCTTTTTCGAAGATAGAATTTTCATAGCTGATGTTTAATAATTTGCCGATATTTTCAATTCTTGTAAGGCCAATGGAAATGCTTTGTTCATATGGTCAACGTATTGTTCCAGGGTATCAACCCGTACCACGAGTTCTGTTTCGTTCCCTAATGGTTTTAATTCGTAGCTTTCTAAAGCATTTGTCCATTCTTCGGTATTTGCATCAATGGGTTGTTCTTCAAAGTTTTTAAGTTCTCCCAAATGTCTAAAAACCAATAGTTCGTTTTCTACAATTTTGTCTAAAATACTGTACATTCCGTCTCCGTTGGGTGTGAGTAAATGTATCTTATTGCCCTGTTCAAAACGGTCTGTCTTGTAGTAATTACCTTCGCCAAAAACGGAATTCCACTTTGTGTAATTTTCCAATTCCCAAAGGTGTTTCCATACTTTTTCCGGGGAAGCATTTATTCTGATCTTGAATGTAAGATTTTGCATTTTTACTTGTTTTTTGTTCGTATTAAAATCATAGCAACTGTTGTGGTTAAAACACCCATTATCAATGCTCCGATTGCGCCTTGTATTGCATAATTTTTATAATTGAAATTTGCCTGAGCTTCTTCCGTGCTGCTGTAGTAGCCTAATTCCACGGAACGTTTGATAACATTGGGGAAATATTCTGGCGAGATCATATACGAGGTGATCCATTGGGTTAACGGACTGATCACGGCAATAATTATTGACAATACAATACCTGAAATTAATCCTTGTTTATAGGTCATTTGTCCGTTGTAGAAATTTTTCTTTTTGTCTTTCAGGGCCAGAACCATCACGATAATGGCAGGAATGGCGAAGAGGTTTGTCAAGTAAAGATGGTAGTCAATGTAAGTGCTGTGAAGTCCACTGAGTTTTTCCAATAGCATCCAAAGTAATCCTACAACTGAGAAAATGATTGCCCATTTTATTTCAATTCTTATGTTTTTCATTGTTTCTTTTTACGTTTTTCTAAAGTCTTTCCATCATTTTTTATTGCCTGGTCTATTTCTGTTAACTGTATTTTGCCTGTAGGAAGTCAATAGTTGATTTCATCATTTTTTTAAGCGTTTCCTCATTGATATCGGAAAGTTTTTTGACATAAATACAGCCCTTTCCCATTTTAAATTTCCCCAATTCTTTTAGCAGCTCCTCCTGACCGGAACAGCCGGAGTAAATATACAATGAAATAGTTGCTTTGCGTGGAAAAAAGCCCACCAATGGCCAATCTGCTTCCTGTCTGCTTTTTTCAGATTTGTAATGGTATTGCCCAAAACCGATGATACCTGGCCCCTACATTTTGGGTTCGAATCCTGTAAAGTCCTGCATTATTTTCAATAATTCAAAACTGTCTTTTCGCTTTTGTTCGGTATTGGCAAATGTGTTGATAAAATCTTCCACATTTGCATTGGTCTGTTTTGTTTTTATTTCTGACATAAATGTTTACTTGGTGTTGAACACTTTTTTAAGTTACGCTCAATCGTAGAGTATGGGCGTAGGCGGGCTTTCTTTAATGCGTCATCAAACGTTGACTTTGTCATAATATTTTTTCTTTAACCAAAATGAAACTCGTACTAAAAGGATAAGAACCGGAACTTCAACCAATGGTCCAACGACACCCGCAAAAGCCTGTCCGGAATTTAATCCAAATACTGCTATAGCAACAGCAATGGCCAACTCAAAGTTATTTCCTGCTGCTGTAAATGAGACGGCTGCATTTTCCTTATAGGAAGCTCCCAGTGCTTTAGTAAAGAAAAAACTAATGACAAACATTAAACTAAAATACACTATTAAAGGAACTGCAATAATTAAAACATCCATTGGAATTTGAACAATTAACTCACCTTTCAGCGAGAACATAATGACAATGGTAAATAATAACGCAATAAGCGTTATTGGTGAAATGGCAGGAATAAAATTTTCTGTGTACCACTTTTCTCCTTTTAGCCTTACCAAAACCACTCGGCTTAACATTCCCAGTAAAAAGGGCAGTCCCAAATAGATGGCGACACTCTCTGCCACCGTACCAATTGAGATATTGACAATAGCCCCTTGGAATCCGAAGTAGGGTGGAAGAACCGTTATAAAAATCCAGGCATAGAAACTATAGGCAAAAACCTGGAAAATACTATTTAGCGCGACCAAACCTGCTCCATATTCGCTATCTCCTTCCGCAAGGTCGTTCCAAACCAAAACCATGGCGATACAGCGCGCCAAGCCAATTAAAATAACGCCTACCATATACTCCGGATAATCCCGTAAAAAAGTAATGGCCAAAACAAACATTAAAATGGGAGCAATGATCCAGTTTAGAATAAGTGAAATAGAAAGGATCTTCGTGTTTTTAAAAACTTTTGGCAGAAGTTTGTAATTTACTTTAGCCAAAGGAGGATACATCATTAAGATTAATCCTATGGCGATGGGAATGTTGGTGGTGCCTCGACTCATTGAATCAATAAAACCTGGAAAAGTTGGAGAGAAGTATCCGATTCCCACGCCCGCGAGCATCGCAATAAAAATCCAAAGCGTTAAATATTTATTAAGAAAACTTATTTTTTTTGTTGCCATGTTGCTGATATATTATCTGAAAGAATACGTACTGTATTCCCATACGGTCTGCAGACTATATCCTTGATGTTCTTTTGCCTCTTGTGGTGTGTTCATTTAGCAACAGCCATCGCCGGGCGTACAGGAAGATTTGATATTCAGTTCCGACCGTTTAACTTTTGGTTTTTCTTCAGGTATCCCACATTTGTCTTTCGCCAAACAATCGGTTTGTTTATTGGTCAGCAAAAAGTTTTTACCGTCAAAATCAAGCCCGAACTTTCCGATCGTATCTGCCTGATATTCTACTTCGATCTCTAAATCACCTATATTTAAAACCTTTTCAGACAGTTCGATGATGCTTAATAATTTTTCTGGATGCAGTCTGTGGTCATAATCATCGGTGTTCCAAAGTTGAAAATTTACTACTTCCTCATTTCTTACGGTTCCGCCACAATCAATGAAATGCTTTGTGATCTTTCCAATTTCTGTTACGTGAAAATGGCTGGGTACTAATTCCCCGGTCGGTAACTGGAAAGCGATTTTATCCAATGTATTTAATTTGTTTTTAATTTCTGACAGTTTCATTTTTACAGGTATTTGTTCGTTGAGATGCAGCGATTGATAGGGTAAAAAAAAATTTAGCAGCAATCTTCTTTAGGAATGTCCTGATCTAAAAACTGATGCATTAACCTCTTCATTTTAGTCCAGTTTTCAGTGTCTATACAATAACAGACTTTGACGCCTTCCACTGTTCCTTTGATTAGTCCCATGGTTTTTAACTCTTTTAAATGTTGTGATATAGTAGGCTGGGCAAGACCAATTTCATCGGATAAATCTCCGCAATAGCAAGCGTCAGCCTTAAATAACTGTTGTAAAATAGCTACTCGAGCAGGGTGTCCGAAGACTTTTGCGAATAAAGCGATTTCTTTCTCTTGGTCTGTATACATATTTTATATTTACTCATTGCTTAATCGCAATATTACGATTAATATTTTAATTATCCATTCCTTCTCAATTGACATTGATTATCTTTTATTCGATATAGTTTTGCGAAAAAGAAACAATTTTGGTGTAATGGTTTGTTTATTAGCTTGTGGGTAACGGTTGGGTATATGGCTCATGCCGTGCAAAAAGGTACTATGTATACGTTTGACACAAGCCGATTTTTTAAAATCTTGTTAACAGTACAAAAGCCAAATTTAAAAATTTGGCAATTATGCGATTTATCGACTAACTTTAGATCAGTAACTATTTAGTTATGGAGCATATACGTTGTTGTGCGCAAATTTTTAGCTGCCTGCGAATGGTGTTCCAAAAATGCCTACTGAAAGTTCAGCCCAAATAAGAAAAAGGACAACGAATAATATTGAACCAAAAATAATTCTGTATTTTAATTTCTTTATTTTTCTCAAAATAAATTCAAGTGTTAATCCTGTCCCAACTAATAAAACGCCTCCAACGATAAAATCGAAGAGAGTCCAATTCACATCGTTAGTAAGATTCATCGCTATAAGCGGAATAAATAGTATTGCTGTTGCAATCGCCAAAATAGTTACAAGTCTTTTGTTTTGATTAATAATTTCCATAGCGTTTGTATTTGATAAATGATTAAAATTTCCAATTATTGATGGGCGAAATAATAAAATAACCTCTTTCATGAACAGCCGATTTGCTTTGGTGGATCCATAGCTTATATAATAATTATTGTATCGCTCCATTAAATCTCCCTCTATCTCTTCCCGAAAATCTGGACGACAAAACCAATAAAAAAATCGCATTGCTATCTGCGAGGGCTTTTTTACTTCTTTTTTCATTTAATATAAATTGAATGAGAGTTTTGGCATCGCTTCCCAAAGTGAATTCCTTTGTGCTCTTGTTTGGTCAATTATCTCCTGGCCTTGCGCAGTGATTTCATAAAGGCGCTTTCGTTTTCCGCCTCTTTCGTTTGTAGAGCCACCAAATTCTGATTTTAACAAACCTTTTTGCTCCAATCTCTTTAAGACGGTTTGAACAGCACCTAAACTTACTTCTCGGTTTAAACGGTTTTCTATTTCGTTGATGACGCCAACGCTATAAGCATCGCCATTAAGTATAGCTACAATCATCACTACTATTTCCTCGAATTCTCCTAATGTTGTTTGGCTCATTATTTTATATTTACTACAAATGTAGTTTAAACAGTTTAATAAACTACATTGTAGGTGAAATATTTAAAAAAAATTGATATTACCTATTTCAAGACGAGAGGTTGGTGAAATTGGAAAAAACGTTTTGCAACTTTGCGAAGTGGCGGATAAAGAAGACGAAACTTTCTATTCATAGTGCACTTAGCTCTCAGGTGCGGGGTAGCCGAAGCGTCTCACAACTGACATTGGTTTAAAGAGATTGCGGTTAAAGTGATCAATTTAAGATTCTATATTCCATAAATATTAAGTTCCTTACTTTTGCCGCATGAATTTCACGCACATCGCAATTGTTGCACTATCTGCCGCCTGGCTTAATATTCTTATTTTTTATCTTTTTAAAAAATATCTGATCGGCACGGCAAATCCGGCAATGAAATTTCTGATGATCAATATTATGAAGGATCTGGTCTGGGTAGGCTTTTCGCTCATGCTGCTGGAGCACACCCGAAATAATTTTCTGCTGGTGATCGCGGCATTTCTGTTGACTTCTTTTTTCCTTTATTATAAAGTTATCGTACTGATCAACCGGCGATAAATAATTCCTGACAAAAATCAATTCTACGTATTGGTAAGTTTTAATAAAAACGATATATTTGCAAACCGATAAATTTGACCTATGAACAAGAGTATTTCTTCATTATTTTTAGTTGTATTTCTTACACTTACGGGCATTTTTGCCTCTGCACAGCAGGAAACCGGCGCGGTGACTACTGCTGCGGAAACTGCAGTGCAAGTGCCGGCTGAGGAAAAATTTGATGCAAAGGGAATGATCATGACGCACATCGGTGATTCCAACGAGTGGCATATCCTGACTTTAAACGAAGGGACAGCGGATGAAAAACATGTTTCTATTCCGTTGCCGGTAATCATTAAAGACAAAAACGGTCTGCATACGTTCATGTCCAGCGCGGTAGCTCACGGCCACGAGCATGATGGCTATACGATGGAAAACGGTATTGTAGTTTCTACCAAAGGACTGCAGCAAGCAAAGTTATTCTCTGTGATGAGCGGCGCGCACAACAGCGACAACGCCTTCTATGATTTCTCGATCACGAAAAACGTTGCAGCGATTTTTATTTCAGTTATTTTCATGCTGCTGGTTTTCTTCGGAATGGCAAGCAACTACAGAAAATCTTTGGTACCAAGAGGTTTCGGTCGTTTCATGGAGCCTATTATTCTGTTCATCCGCGATGAAGTGGCAATTCCGAACATCGGTGCCAAAAAATACAGAAAATACATGCCTTATCTGTTGACGGTATTTTTCTTTATCTGGTTTAATAATATGTTTGGTCTGATTCCTTTCGCGCCATTCGGTTTCAACCTGACCGGAAACATCGCGACAACTGCAGTACTGGCAATTATTACACTTTTCATCACTTTATTCAGCGCGAACAAAGATTACTGGAAGCATATTTTCATGCCGCCTGTACCGATCCTGTTATACCCGATTATGGTTCCTATCGAAATCATCGGGATTTTTACAAAGCCTTTTGCTTTGATGATGCGTCTTTTTGCCAACATTACGGCGGGCCACATCATGGTGCTGGCGATCATGTCTTTGATTTTTATCTTTAAAACTCCGCTGCTCGGATTTGCTTCTGTGCCGCTGGGATTATTCATCGGCGTGCTGGAGTTGCTGGTAGCAGCGCTGCAGGCTTATATTTTTACCGTGCTTTCGGCCTTGTTCATCGGTCTTGCAGTGCAGGATCACGAACATGAAGGCGCACATTAATTTAGAACATTTTTAACCTATATATTTTTTATTATGGAAACTATTTCACAAGGAGTTGGACTTATTTACGTTGGGATCGGTTTGGCAGTATTAGGCGTAGGTCTTGGTATTGGTAAAATCGGTGGTCATGCAATGGATGCTATTGCAAGACAGCCAGAGCAGGCAGGTAAGATCCAGGGAGCAATGCTTATTGCTGCAGGTCTTATTGAAGGTGCCGGTCTTATCGCGATCATCTTCGGTGCGTTCGTAAAATAACGAACCCCAAACCACTAATTCTTGGCAGCGCGGTTGGCTCTGCCGGGAATTTTTTAAACTTCCATATAGAAAAAAATTAAAAAATTACAATTATGATAGAACCGGGAATTGGCTTATTGTTTTGGATGACGCTTACTTTTGCAATCCTAGTGTTTTTATTGGCAAAGTTTGCCTGGAAGCCGATCCTGGGTGCCATTAATGAGCGCGAGGTAACCATTGTAGATTCATTAAACCAAGCGAAACTGGCACGCCAGGAAGTAGAAAACCTGAAAGCAGAAAATGATATCATTATCCGCGAAGCGAAAGTGGAGCGCGATAATATCCTGAAAGAAGCAAGAGACATTAAGGACCGTATCGTAGGCGAGGCGAAAGATGTTGCTAAAGCGGAAGGTGATAAAATGCTCGAAAACGCACGACAGACCATTCAGGCAGAAAAAGCAGCGGCCGTTGCGGATATCAAAAGCCAAATCGGCGTATTGTCTGTTAACATCGCAGAATCGATTTTGAAAGAAAAACTTGATAACGACGGTGCGCAGGATGCATTGGTCGCTAATATCCTCAACACCTCTAACCTGAACTAAAATGCTGACAAGTAAAGTAGCAAAAAGGTACGCGCAGGGACTGCTGAATTTTACCAAAGAAACCGGCGATACAATGTCTGTTTTTGCGGAGATGAAAGATATTGTAAAAACAGTCGACAAATCGCGTGAGCTGCAGAATTTTTTTGCTTCACCGATAGTGGATTCGAAGAAAAAAGGAGAGATCGCGAAAGAGATCTTCAAAGGTTTTTCACCCGTCGCGCAGAATTTTCTTCAGCTTATCATCAAACAGGGTCGCGAAGCTGAACTGCAGAATGTAGCGCAGGCTTTTGTGGACAAAGTGGAGGATATGAATGGCGTACAGAGAATCACGCTCACTTCCGCAACCGAACTTTCCCCGGAAAACATCAGTCAGATTCTGGCTTCTACCAATCTGGTGAATCACAACAACAAGTTTGACGTTCGTGCTGTTATCGATCCGGAGATTGTGGGAGGTTATATCCTTCGTGTAGGGGATCAGCAGATCGACACCTCTGTGCGAACGAAACTGAGCCGACTGAAAAAAGAATTTCAATTAAACTAAGACAAAAACAACCATAAAATGGCAGAAATAAATCCGGCAGAAGTATCTGCAATACTAAAGCAGCAGCTGGCCAACTTCGAAACACAATCTAATGTTGAAGAAGTAGGTACAGTACTGACGATTGGCGATGGTATCGCGCTCGTGTACGGTTTGGAAAACGTGCAGTATGGCGAACTCGTAAAATTTCAGAGTGGTGTAGAAGGCATCGTTCTTAACCTGGCTGAAGACAACGTTGGGGTTGCTTTGTTGGGAGAATCCAAACTGGTAAAAGAAGGGGATACCGTGAACCGCACCAAGCGCATCTCATCCATCAAAGTAGGAGAGGGCATGCTGGGCCGCGTCGTTGATACACTCGGAAATCCAATCGATGGTAAAGGACCGATCGCCGGTGAAACTTACGAAATGCCACTGGAAAGAAAAGCGCCGGGAGTTATTTTCCGTCAGCCCGTTACAGAGCCTCTTCAAACAGGTATTGTAGCTATCGATTCCATGATTCCGGTGGGAAGAGGACAGCGTGAGCTGATCATTGGTGACCGCCAGACCGGTAAAACGGTGGTAGCGATTGACACCATTATCAACCAAAGAGAATTTTATGACGCAGGCGAGCCTGTATTTTGTATCTACGTAGCGATCGGACAGAAAGGTTCTACCGTTGCGCAGATCGTAAAAACATTAGAAGATAAGGGAGCATTGGCGTATACGGTAATTGTAGCAGCGAATGCCTCAGATCCTGCACCAATGCAGGTATATGCACCAATGGCAGGAGCTGCAATTGGTGAGTTTTTCCGTGACACCGGCAGACCGGCGCTGATCGTTTATGATGATTTGTCAAAACAGGCGGTTGCGTATCGTGAACTTTCTCTTTTGCTGAGAAGACCACCGGGCCGTGAAGCTTATCCGGGAGACGTTTTCTATCTGCACTCCAGATTATTGGAGCGTGCTGCGAAAGTGATCCAGGATGACACCATCGCTGCACAGATGAACGACCTTCCGGAAACTTTAAAGCCGATCGTAAAAGGTGGCGGTTCACTTACCGCTTTGCCAATTATCGAAACTCAGGCGGGTGACGTTTCTGCTTATATTCCGACCAACGTAATTTCTATTACCGACGGTCAGATTTTCCTTGAGTCCGATTTGTTTAACTCTGGGGTGCGTCCGGCAATTAACGTGGGTATTTCCGTATCCCGTGTTGGGGGTAACGCGCAGATCAAATCAATGAAAAAAGTATCCGGTACCTTGAAACTGGATCAGGCTCAATATAAAGAACTTGAAGCGTTTGCTAAATTTGGATCTGACCTTGATGCTTCTACGCAGGCGGTGATCTCCAAAGGAGAAAGAAACGTGGAAATCCTGAAGCAGCCGGTTAATTCACCTTTACCGGTAGACAGCCAGGTGGCAATGATCTACGCAGGAACGGAAAATCTTTTGAGAAATATCCCGATCAGAAAAGTGAAGGATTTCCAGAAAGAATATGTGGAATTCCTTCGTTCCAAACATCCGGAAACGATGGCTGCCATCAAAGCAGGCAAAATTGACGACAATATTACCGGCGTTCTGAAGCAAGCTGCAGCAGATCTCGCGTCGAAATATAACTAAAACTACCAATCGGTGTTCTGAAAGTAAATTTCAGAATGCCGGTTTTTTTAAACTTTTGAATCCGAAGAATGGCAAATTTAAAGGAAATACGCGGCAGAATTACCTCCATCTCCTCGACGATGCAGATCACCAGTGCGATGAAGATGGTCTCTGCGGCGAAGTTGAAGAAAGCGACCGACGCGATTGTTATGTTGCGGCCGTATTCTGAAAAACTCCAGCAAATCATTGAGAATGTAAGTGCTACTACCGATCTGGAAGGCGTCTCTACTTATACTGAAGTTCGCGAGGCAAGACGCGTATTGTATATCGTAGTAACTTCCAATAAAGGGTTGGCCGGTGCGTTTAATTCCGCTGTTATCAAGCAGATGAATACGGCACTGAAAACCACGGCGGAAGAAGTTGAAATTCTTACGGTAGGTAAAAAAGTTTTCGATGCCGTTCGCAGAAGCAAAACCGTTTACGATAACCAAAGTGCGCTGTTCGACAGAATGTCTTTCGAAGCTGTTGGCGGATTTATGGAAAACGTGATGCGCGATTACCGTGAGGGCCGTATTGATAAAGTATTTGTAGTTTACAACAAATTTATCAACGCTGCCACGCAGGAGGTGCACACCGAGCAGGTTTTGCCGATTGCCATGGCGGAGCAGACGACCGAAGCGAACACGGAATATATCTTTGAGCCCAATGCCAAAGAAATTTTGGACGTACTGATGCCCAAATCTATTAAGACGCAGGTTTATAAAGCAATTTTGGATTCCATCGCATCGGAACACGGCGCGCGGATGACGGCAATGCACAAAGCTACCGACAATGCCCAGGCGCTGAAAAACGACTTAGTAATTTATTACAATAAAGCAAGACAGGCTGCGATCACCAACGAGATTTTGGAAATCGTCTCCGGTGCAGAAGCATTAAAAGGATCATAACAAACGTATCCGTAAGTTTTGAAATGATAAAACACCGTTAATTAACGGTGTTTTTTTTGGTTAATTATGAGCACATTATGTGCAGAATAAAAAAATACATGTTTCTAAATTTATGTATCTTTGCTTCAATATTTTTTAAATTTTTAAATGGACTCAGACATAGTCAAACTCTTGTTAGCCTTACTTTTAGTACTACTAAATGGTTTTTTTGTCGCCGCAGAATTTTCTATCGTTAAAGTTCGTTACTCACAGATCCAGTTGAAAGCCGCTGAAGGTAACGCTATGGCGAAACAGGCGGAACACCTCATCAAACATCTGGACGAATATCTTTCCGCCACACAGCTCGGGATCACCCTGGCCTCGCTGGCTTTGGGTTGGGTGGGAGAAAGTGCGATGCACCATGTGATCGAAAATGCTTTTCATTACTTTGATGTTGAAATTGCCGAAGCTACTGTTACCACTATCTCACTGGTCATCAGCTTTTTACTGATCACGATCATGCACATTGTTTTTGGTGAATTAATACCAAAGTCCATTGCCATCCGCAAATCTGAGCAAACGGCCATGGTGATCGCAATGCCGCTACGCGTTTTTTATACCGTTTTCAAACCCTTTATCTGGGCAATGAATGCGATGTCGAACGGTTTCTTGCGTTTAATAAAAATTCATCCTGCGTCCGATCAGGAAATTCATTCTACGGAGGAACTGCAGTTATTGGTAAAACAGTCTGCCGACTCAGGAGAAATTGAAGAGGAAAACTACGAAATCATTAAAAATGCTTTTGATTTTACCGACCATTCGGCCAAGCAGATCATGGTGCCACGCCAGAATATTTCTTCTATTGATATTGAAGATCCGGTGGACCAGATCATCGCCATTATTATGGAAGGCGGTTATTCGCGTCTGCCCGTGTACGAAAACTCCATCGACAACATAATCGGAATTTTTTACGCAAAAGAAATTATCCGCGAATATGTGAAACGCAAAGGAGAGCTTACCCACGATGATTTGCGCGATCTCATGCGCGAAGCTTTCTTTGTGGTTGGAAGTAAGAAGATTTCTGATTTGCTTAAAGTTTTCCAGCAAAAGAAACAACATCTCGCCGTCGTCATCGACGAATTTGGAGGTACTGAAGGCATCGTGACCCTGGAAGATATTCTGGAAGAACTGGTTGGCGAAATTCAGGATGAAGAAGACGACGAGGAAAGAATTGTGGATAAAGTTGGTGAAAACGTCTTTTGGGTAAAAGCTACTCAGCCGCTGGATGAAATCAACGAAAAACTTCCTTACTGTTTTCCTGTTTCAGAAGACGGAGAATATAATACATTAGCCGGTTACATATTGCACGAACTGGAAGATATACCTGAAGAAAACCAAGAGTTCATCATCAACCAATATCAGGTCAAGATTTTGAAAATGCAGAATAAAAGTGTGGACTTGGTAGAACTCGTGTTTGACCAACCTAACCGCGTCGCAGAACTTGCTGACGAAATCGGCGAAATATAAAGTTTTCAGAGCAATGTTAAGTTCCATGGGTATTTTTAAAAATTCATTTGTCACCTCAAATATCAGAGATTACGAGGATCCGAAACGCGAATATCAGGAAGAAATCGCGGTTTTGGAGAGGGAAGATGCCATCTACAAAATCGTGCTTTGGAACGATGACGTTAATACCTTCGATTATGTGATCGAAGCACTGATCGAAATTTGCGAACACACGCTGGAGCAGGCAGAACAGTGCACGATTCTTGTTCACTACAAAGGCAAATGCACCGTGAAGACCGGCAGCCTGGAAAAGCTGAAACCGATGCACGAAAAGCTGCTGCAGCGCGGCCTGACTTCAGAAATAGTTTAAACCAAAGTTTCGGATTTCGAAACTTTTATTTTATAAAGAAATATGAGTACAGTTTTAATAATCGTTATCGCCGCCACGGCAATCATCAGTTTCGTGGCTTGGCGGGATCAGCAGATTTTTGAGAAATATAAGTTCAACGTTGGCGCTATTATGCGCAACCGCGAGTACATTCGTCTATTATCTGCGGGTTTTTTGCACGCTGATACCATGCATTTGTTTTTCAACATGCTTACTCTGTATTTCTTCGGACCCATCGTCGTGCATGCGTTTGGTACAGTCGGCTTTTTAGTTGTTTATATCGGTTCCATTTTGCTGGGAAATGTATTCTCGCTGTATCTTTATAAAAATCAATCCTGGTATTCGGCCATTGGAGCGAGCGGCGGCGTCTCCGGAATCCTCTTCGCTTCCATCGCCATGATCCCCGATCTTCCGCTGTATCTGTTATTTATTCCGATTCCCATTCCGGGTTATATTTTTGGATTCGGTTATTTTGCCTATTCCGTTTATATGATGCTTAATCCTCGGCAGCATGACAATATTGGGCATGCCGCTCATTTGGGTGGTGCGTTCTTCGGACTCGTTTACGCCGTCGGGTTGCGGCCCGTCATCGCTACCGAAAATATGCTGTATCTGGGAATAATGGCCTTGCCACTGCTGTATATGGCGTACATGGTTTTCGTAAAAAAGCGGATTGGCTGATTGTTTAAGGAGCAGAAAAAGCAGTTTTTCTTACGAAAATTCGGTCGCGCTATCCGCTGTATCCCTTCGTCGCGCGGGGCGCTCCTGCGGGGATGCCGCTTCCATCGCGGCTAGAAGAGCGGGCAGTTTTTTTTCCGGTTTTATGATGAGGCAACTCTTTTGGCGCTCGCTGCGCTCGCGCCATTCCGAAACTTTTTTCTCGACTCTCGTTGTCAATATTCTATAGGAATCATAAATGTCTTGCGCTCGCGTTAACTATTTCTGTCCCCAAACAAAACGGTCATTGCCGGACAAATCTTTCATCAGCTCACACGACGATAAAACGGTTTTAAAAAGCGCTAGTGTTTGCAGCCCAAGCTTCTGATTAATTTCCAGGAATACGAGTCCGTTTTCAGCCAGGTGATCTGCGCAGTCGGCTGCGATTTGTTCATAAAACAGCAGTGCGTTCGGGGTGGGAGAGAAAAGCGCAAGCGTAGGTTCAAATCCTTTTACTGAGTGCTCAATTTCTTGATTTTCATCCAGTCCGATGTACGGCGGATTGGAAACAATGACATCGTATACCCGGGCTGGTCTTACATTCAGGTAATCCTGCTGAATGAAATTGACCTTTATTTGGTGCGTTTCGGCATTTTTTTTTGCCACTTTTAGCGCTTCGTGCGAAACATCCACTGCCGTAACCGCCGCGTGTGGAATATGTTTTTTTAAAATAATAGGAATCACGCCGGAACCGGTGCCGATATCAAGAATGCTTACATTTTTGGCGGGAAATAAATAATCTTTTATTTTTTCGATTGCTAATTCTAGCAATTCTTCCGTTTCAGGTCTGGGAATTAAAACGTGTTCATTTACAAAAAATGTCTCGCCGTAAAATTCAGTTTTGCCCAAAATCTGTTGGTAGGGTTGGCCATTCTTTAGTTGCGAAAGCACATCTTGTAAAAGGGCTGCCTGTGATTCAGTTACGCTTTCGTTCATCTGAAACCGCTGCTGCATACGCTCTATCATCAGAAGTTGTTCACAAAAAATTGAAAACAACATTGTAATTTCCGAACGTGAGTAGTTTTCGGAAAGTTCGCTAATGTAGGTGTCGCGTAATTGCTGTAAGGTCATAACAGAATTTTTAAGGCTTAAATATAATTTCTTTTATCGGTTTTGGGCGTGATCGAATTCACGGACGAAACTTTTCCTCAACGAAATAAAATCAGTATTTTTGGCAAAATTGGATTTTTGACTATGAAGAATTATTTCATTATGGCAATTTCAGCGATGATCCTGGTTTCTTGCGGAACCTCGCGAAATGTTGTCGTAAAGAGGGAAATGCCCACAAAAACAGTAAAAAGAGTTGATAATCTAAAAGTGTTGGAATCCAACTACTCCGGAAAAAACAGCGCCCTGGTCACGGAACTGATCAAAGATGCCCAGAAATATTTGGGTGCGCCGTACAAATACGCGGGTAATACATCCGCCGGCTTTGATTGCTCGGGACTGGTGACCAAAGTATTTGACGAAAATAAATTTCAGTTACCACGCCGTTCGGAAGATCAGTCGAAAAAAGGTGTGGAAATTAAAATAAAAGAGGCCAAACCCGGCGACCTCGTTTTCTTCGCAACTGCAGGTGGCTCGCGGGTTTCGCACGTCGGTATTGTACACGATATCGGTCGCGATGGCGAGGTGAAATTCATTCATTCCTCCACTTCAAAAGGTGTGATCATTTCATCCCTCAATGAGAAATACTGGAATAACGCTTATCTCTTCGCACGCCGTATTCTATAAACTGCTTTAATTCAAATCAAAAAAAAGAAAAATAATGCTACAGCAAACCATCGAAAATATTTGGGAACACCGCGATTTACTGCAAAACGAAGACAGCCAGGCTGCAATACGCGAAGTAATTCGGCAGCTCGATCTGGGCGAACTGCGCGTTGCAGAGCCTACGGAAAACGGCTGGAAAGTAAATGAATGGGTAAAAAAAGCGGTGGTAATGTATTTTCCCATCCAAAAAATGGAGACCATCGAAGTAGGACCGTTCGAATTTCATGATAAGATGCCTTTGAAAAGAAATTACGCTGAAAAGGGAGTACGGGTTGTGCCTCATGCTGTGGCCAGAGAAGGTGCTTACATCGCGTCCGGTGTTATTTTGATGCCGTCTTATGTGAATATTGGCGCCTATGTAGATTCCGGAACTATGGTAGATACCTGGGCAACCGTGGGCAGCTGTGCCCAGATTGGAAAAGAGGTGCACCTGAGCGGCGGCGTCGGTATTGGCGGAGTTTTGGAGCCCTTGCAGGCTGCACCTGTAATCATTGAAGACAATGTTTTTGTTGGTTCCAGATGTATCGTCGTGGAAGGCGTTCACGTAGAGCGCGAAGCGGTGCTGGGCGCAAATGTTGTTCTTACGGCTTCCACTAAAATCATCGACGTAACCGGCGACGAACCGGTCGAGATTAAAGGAAGAGTTCCTGCACGATCTGTCGTAATTCCCGGAAGTTACACCAAGCAGTTTCCGGCGGGGGAGTATCAGGTTCCGTGCGCTTTGATCATCGGTCAGCGTAAGGAATCCACGGACAAAAAAACCTCGCTCAACGACGCGCTTCGGGAGAATAATGTTTCCGTTTAATTAAATTTTATGGCAATTCCAAAGAATATTTTCCAGACCTTCAAAACGAAGAAACTGCCATTGATTACAAGATGGCATATCTGGAATATTACACGCCAAAATCCTGATTATCAATACCGTTTGTACGATGACGAGGATATTAAAGACTTTCTGACGAAGGAATTTCCACCGGAATATTTAAAAGCTTATAATCAACTGACCATCGGTGCGGCGAAGGCCGACTTTTTTCGCTACGCGATACTTTACAAAAGAGGTGGCGTTTATCTGGACGTGGACAGCGGAATTTCGCAGCCGTTAAAGTATCTGATCCGGCCTGATGATGTAGCGCTGCTGAGTCGGGAACGACAGGTCGAATTTTACTGCCAGTGGGCGCTGATTTTTGATAAAGGCCATCCATTTCTAAAAAGAACGCTGGAGTTAGTGCTGGAGAATATCCAGACGCACCGCTTTCCACATGATGTACATAAAACTACAGGTCCGGCCGTTTTTTCGGTGGCGATTAACGAATGTCTGGCGGAGAATCCTGATATTCCTTACCGTTTGTTTGATGGAATCGAATACCGCGGATATCTAAAGTTTAAATATAAACTGGGCAAATTTTTTCTTTACAATAAGAAATCCGACCACTGGAAACGCAAACAACAGACGCAGGACATCATTAAACCTGCCGAGGAATGAAAATAGCCTTTGATGGGAAACGCTTCTTTAAAAATTCATCAGGTTTAGGCAACTATTCCCGCGATTTGATCCGCATTTTGGCCACTTATTTTCCGAAAAATAATTATTTTCTTTTTAATGAAAATCAGTCTGAGAAAGGGCAAGATATTTTGAAAATGCCAAATGTTTCTTTCGTTGAAACTTCAAAAGGATATTTTTCGCGACAGTTTAAAATGGGAAAAGATGCGCAGCAGAAAAACGCCGATATTTTCCACGGACTTTCCGGTGAACTGCCGTTAAAGTGGAACGAAAAACCCATCAAAAAAATTGTCACCATTCATGATTTGATATTCATAAGATTTCCGCAGTATTATTCTTTCTTTGACCGAAAAATTCACTTTTGGAAATTTAAAAATGCAGCTGAAAAAGCAGATTTGATCATTGCCATCTCAGAGCAAACCAAGCGCGATATTATTAAATTTCTAAAAGTTTCGGAAGAGAAAGTTAAAGTGGTTTACCAAGGCTGTCATCAGGCTTTTAAAGAAAATCAAAGCGAAGAGTTTTTAATTTCAGTTAAAGAAAAATACAATCTTCCGGAAAGATTTATTCTAAATGTTGGAACGATCGAAGCACGAAAAAATCTTCTTAATATCACTAAAGCCGTTAACGGAACCGGAATTCCTTTAGTGGTCATTGGCAAGAAAACGAACTATTACAAAAAAGTCCGGAAATTTTTGAAGAAAAATAAATTTGAACATCAGGTTCACTTTTTAGAAAATGTTTCGGTCGAAGAGCTCGCAGCCATTTATAAACTGGCAGATATTTTCGTTTATCCCAGCTTTTTCGAAGGATTTGGAATTCCCGTGATCGAAGCGCTTTTTTCGAGAACACCCGTGATTACAAGTAATCAGAGTTGTCTGCCGGAATCGGGTGGTCCGGATTCAGTTTACATCGATCCGCATACTTTTGAAGATATAAGGGCCAAGATTTTATTTCTCTGGGACAACGAATCGGAACGAATCCGTCGGGCAGAAAAAAGTTTTGAATTCGTGCAAAAGTTTAATGATAAAGTCATTGCTGAAAATTTGCACGCTGTCTACCAGGAACTTAGGTCAAAATAAAAAGTTTTTCTTGCAGGTTAAAATTTTTATCACCTATATTTGCACCGTTATAAAGAACATGAAAAATACAATTACTTTAATCCATCATCATCATCTCATCTAAAGACGAGTTGATTTAATGTGGTCCAAAGTGACTTAAATAATAAAAAACCGTCTGAGCAAAGACGGTTTTTTTTGTATTCAAAATTAAAGCATTTGTTCAGACCCAATCTCAAAACTGAACATGAACAAATTAAAAATCGCTATTCAGAAAACCGGAAGGTTAAGCGAAAAATCCTTAGAACTTTTGCAGGAGTGTGGAATTAAAATTCCGGATTTTAAAAGCAAATTGAAAAATTCAGCTACCAATTTTCCTTTAGAAATTCTTTTTCTTCGTGATGATGATATTCCGAAATATGTTGAACAGGGAATCGTCGATATTGGAATTATTGGAGAAAACGAAGTTTTGGAACAAGGTAAGAATGTTGACTTAGTAAGAAAGTTAGGTTTTGCAAATTGCCGTCTTTCGTTAGCCATTCCAAAAGATCAGGAATACTCAAACTTAAGTTTTTTTCAGGGAAAGAAAATCGCGACTTCCTATCCAACCATCGTTGAAAATTATTTCAAACAAAATAATATTTCTGCAGAGATCGTGGAAATTTCCGGTTCGGTAGAGATTGCGCCAAGTATAGGTTTAGC
>DKJL01000011.1 GCA_002454815.1 Flavobacteriales bacterium UBA6693 | reverse complement strand
AGAACACAACCCATATTTCCGGCTACCGGCTCGATGATAACGGCAGCGATTTCTCCTTCGTTGTGACGGAACAAATCTGCCACCTGTTCAATATCATTATACCGCGCCAGGAGCGTATCCTTTGCAGTCCCCGCGGTGACACCCGGAGAATTGGGATTGCCGAACGTCGCCGCACCGCTACCCGCTTTAATTAAAAATGAATCGGAATGTCCGTGGTAACAACCTTCAAACTTGATGAATTTATCCCGGCCGGTAAATCCTCTGGCCAAACGAATCGCACTCATGCACGCTTCCGTTCCGGAAGAAACCATGCGAACCTGATCGATATTCGGCACGTTATCGACCACAAATCTGGCCACTTCCGTTTCCAGCTCGGTCGGCGTACCAAAAGAAAAACCTTTTTCTGCCTGCTTCTTTAAAGCTTCCAAAACCTCCGGATGCGTGTGGCCTAAAATTGCCGGACCCCAGGAATTGATATAATCGATATATTGGTTGTCGTCTTCATCCGTCATATAAGCGCCCTTTGCCGCTTTCATAAAAATGGGTACGCCGCCTACGGATTTGAAGGCCCGCACGGGAGAATTGACGCCGCCCGGAATATACTGATAAGCTTCATCGAACAAAGCTGAACTTCTTTGATATAACATTATGCTGATTTAATTTTGCAAATAAAAAATGAATTTCAGATTATCTACGCGGCTTTTTACTCTTAAGATAAATAATCTGTCCTGCGCTGGGTTGCTGCCCGTAAGACATTCTGTTTTTTGAATAAAGTTTGCTGAGCTTCACGCCGAATTTCTGTGCGATATCATGCATAGATTCGCCTACCTGCGCTTTGTATTTTGCCGTGTTGCCGCTGGAAGATTTGGCCTCCAGGAAAAGAATGTCGTTTTTATGAAGTTGGCTGCCGTCGAGCTCGTTCCATTTCATCAGGCGGCTTTCGGAAATGCCGTATTTTTTGGAAATTGCCTGTAGATCCACATCGTCCGGGATAATGACAAATTTTTTGCCGCCGTTCGGGTGGCTTTTTATTAAAATGGTATTCAGCGTTTCCGCGTTGCTCACTATTTTCTCTACTTTTTTCTGCTGCGTTGCATAAGAAGTCTGCTCGTAAGGAACTTTTACGGTGACGGGCTTGGAAGAAGCTTTGCTTTGATCCAGTTGCGCCATAAAAATGCGGTCTTTCTCCAGGCCAGGATACATTTTTAAAACAGTATACAGTACTTCTTTGGAATTGGTTCGGTCGAATTCGTACAGTTTATTTTTTTCAATTTTATCGATAAGAATATAAGCATAGCGCGGGTTGGTAGCATAACCGGCTTTTTTGAGGCCGTGAGCCCAGCCGCGATAATCTTTTACATCAAGTTTAAAAAGATTCACGTAATATTTCCGGTAAGCCAAAAATTTAGAATGATCTTCATATGACTGCCGCGGATCGTCATAAACACGGAAACATTCATTGGGTGCATCGTCGGTATGTTTCATTGTTTTGCCCGTCCAGTCTTCTTTACATTTAATGCCGAAATGATTGTTGCCCTGTTGTGCAAGTCGGCTTTGGCCGCCACCGGTTTCCAGCAGACCCTGAGCGAGGGTAATAGAAGCCGGAATTTTATATTTCTCCATTTCTTCCACTGCGTAGGCAGCAAAACGCTGGATATATTGCTCATCGGTCTTCCAGCTTTGTGCGGAGAATTTCGCCGCAAAAACGAGCACAAAAACTAAAAACAAATTCTTCATAAATAATTTTTACATTGACTAAAAGGCCTTTTTTTATAGCAGGTTGATTGTTGCTCGGTTTTGTCTGCTCAGCAGTTCATTTGCACCGGAAATTCCCTGCAGTCCGCCGGTGTGAAAAGCTAAAATCCTGCTTCCTGCCGGAAAATAACCTTCATCAATCAGTGTGAACAACCTTCGCATCATTTTTCCGGTATAAATTGGGTCCAACGGTATTCCATAGTCTGCCTTAAAATCATTAATGAAACGGATATTCTCGTCCGTTATTTTGCCGTAAGCGCCATAATGTGCTTCAAAGAGTGAAAAATTTTCGTGTCCCGAAAGCAAAGAAATCTTTGCCTGTAAAGACGAATCATCCACCACTTTAAAACCCAAGACCTGCTGATTTTCCGCCGCAAACTTTGAAATTCCGGCCAGCGTTCCGCCCGTTCCTGCCGCTGCGCAAAGATAATCAAAACTTTCCGTTTCGTCGGTCAGCATGTGGCGTATGCCTTCTACAGCGCGGGCGTTCGTACCTCCTTCGGGAATCAGCAGCGCTGTGGGAAATTCTGCCTGCAGCTGTGCCGACAAAGAAACTTTGTCTTTATAATCCTGACGCGAAACAAAACGGAATTGCATTCCGCGTGACTGTGCCAGATGCAGCGTGGAATTCGCCGCAATTTTATCGGTGAGTTCTTCGCCACGAATAATTCCCATAGTTTTTAAACCAAATTGCTCACCTGCCGCAGCAGCAGCGGCAATGTGATTGGAATAAGCGCCGCCAAAAGTGATAAGCAGTGGCGCTGTAGGATTTTGGTTCAGATAATCAGTAAGGTTGTAGAAAAGTTTCCAGTATTTGTTGCCGGAAATGTCGGGATGAATGAGATCTTCGCGTTTGATGAATAACTGAACGTTTTTCCCGACAGGAATTTCGATGATAGGAAGCGTAATGTCAGGGATTTTCATCAGGCAAAGGTGCGGAAAAAAGATTGTTTGGAAAGATTGGCGTTTGTAATCATAACGGAATGAACCCGGTGTCGAAGAAAGAACTTTTCTTCTTAAGCCGAAAAATTTTATTTCTGTGGATATTGCGCCCCGGCCTGAGTGGAGCTCTTTTTGTGCAGCGCAGCGAAACAAAAAAGCGGGAACGGAGGACGGATAAAGGCGCCCAAGAAAAATCATAAATATTTGCGGAAATTCCAAAATCTGCGGTTTTCTAAATATTGCAGATCGTGCTCCATAGCATACGCCTCGCGCTCGAACGAAATGGCTCTGTAGGCCAGAAAGCGATCGCGCAGCCGGAATAGATGGTAATAATACTCCAGTCCATACCAAAGATAAAAGAAAAGTATCAGTAACTCGAGTTGCTGACGCAGATGAATTTTCTCATGGTTCAGCAGCACGGCATTTCCCAGGTCGCGCTTTTGACGAAGGATAATGAAAGGAAAAAGCGTTATCGCTGAAATTTTTGTATTTTTGAGAAGAGATTGCCAAACGAGCACCATTCGACAAAGATATTTAAATTCCGCAATCTCGGATTTAACTTATGAACGGGAAAAGCATCAAAGAACACGAAGACTTTTATTATAATGAGCAGGGCTATAAGGTTTTCACCGAGCAGTATCACCTGAAGCGCGGCTACTGCTGCAAAAGTGGTTGCCGACACTGCCCTTACGGCTACGACAAGAAAACGGATTCTTTTGTGAAACCAAAAAGTCCGGCTGCGAAATTTTAAATGGCATACTTGTAAGAAAACTAACAAATACATCAAACAAATATACTGGTCATGAGCAAAAAATATTTCATCCTTTTACTGGCTTCGGCTACGTTGGGACTTTCTTCGTGCAGTCCGTTTCAGGTAAGATCGGATTATGCGGAAACCGCAAACTTTAATATGTATAAAACGTACAAACTAAGGATTGACGATTTGAAACTGAACGATATCGATAAAGACCGTGTACTGAACGAGGTTTCCAAACAACTGCAGACCAAAGGAATGAGCGTCTCGGAAACACCGGATCTTATTGTAAACGTGAAAGCAAATCATAAGAAAATACAGGACATCCAGTCTTCACGCCCTTACGGAATGTACGGCTGGGGAGGCCCTTTCGGCTGGGGTGTTGGAATGAACCGAACCTGGACGAATAATTATAACCAGGGCGGACTAACCTTGGATATGGTAGATGCACGCACGCAAAAACTGGTGTGGCAGGGAATCGGCAGCGGGATTTCGGTAGATTCGCCAAAATCCAAGCAGAAGCAGATTCCGGAAATCGTAGCGGAAATCATGGCTAATTATCCGCCGCAGCGAGGAAGATAAACCGGCTTACCAATAAAAATGACTGTCTCTTTAAATGGGGACAGTTTTTTTGTGGATGTGGAGAACGTGGAGAATTTGATCTGTGTGGACTCCGCGAGTTTAATTATAAGAAAAAAAACAGCCGCCTCTGTAATAAAGGCGGCTGTTGAACATTTATTTACCGATCACTTCAGTAATCGGGTTTCCGATATTTCCACTCGGGAACTGGATGTGCAATAGCGCTGCTAACGTAGGTGCGATATCCGTCATGTCGTATGACTTATTGCTTTTTCCCGGCTTTACTCCCCAACCCATAAAAATAAGTGGAATGTGCGAATCATAAGAATTCCAGGAGCCATGCGTTGTGCCGGTTTTGGAATAACTCGGCAACCAGGAATCGTGATAAATAAGTTGAATATCACCACTCCGCTGCCAGTTATAACCATTAACGATGCGCGTGCGAATCGGCTCCGGAATCGAAGCAGAAGCCGCTTTCTTCATATCGACGGCGAACAGTACACTCTTGTCTTTATTTAAATAATCGATGAGGTATTGCTTCACTTCCTCGATTTTCAGCTTGTTCGCCGTGTGCAGATTTTCGTCCAGATAAATCTGATTGTTGGTAACGCGCGAAACCAATTTGTCGGTACCGAACTTCTGCTTCAGCAATTCATTAAAATTTTTCAGCGAACCTTCGCCAAAAAAGCCGGTCGGCAGTTTATTTTCAGCTAAAAATCCCTGGGAATGTGCCCCGCCATGATCCGCAGAAAGAAAAACGGTGTACTGCCCATCGCCGACTGTTTTGTCAAGATATTTGAAGAACGCCGCCAGATCACGGTCAAGACGAAGATAAACATCCTGCACTTCGATAGAATTTGGTCCGAAACGGTGTCCCGCATAATCGGTCGACGCGAGATTGATCGCCAGAAAATCCGTTACCGCATCAGCGCCCAGTTCCTCGCCCTGCACGGCAGCCTGCGCCAGCTGTAAAGTAAGCGTATTGCCAAAAGGGGTGGAACGGATGAGGCCCTTATCCTTCTGATAGTCGGCCGCGAGGTTATTGTACGGGAATGTTGGTGTCGTTGCGCTGCCCAGTAAACCTTCCCACGGAGAATTATCGCGGGAACTTTCTGTGTATTGCGCAATGGGTAAAATAGTGTTCCAGCCATTTTTTACCAACTGATCGCCGACTTTACTTTTGTTGAAACCACTCACCCAGGCCGGCAGATCGTTGCGGTAGTACGTGCTGGTAATGAAATTTCCGGTACTGTCGTCATACCAATAAGCGCCATTGGGATTATGGCCGGCGGGCAAAATCGATGCGCGGTCTTTCAGCGAAACGCCAATTACTTTTGATTGGAAATTCGTCGCCAGGCGCAACTCGTCGCTGATCGTTGTGGACCAGAGATTTCGCGGTGAATGACTGCCGTTTTTCAGATTGCCGGTACCGACGGGCTGCACGGTTTCGTCGCCGGTGCAATAGACATTTTTGCCGGTGGATTTATCAAACCAGTCGTTGCCCGAAATGCCGTGAATGGCGGGGACTGAACCCGTATAAATGCTGGTGTGGCCAATCGCGGTGTAGGTAGGTAGGTAGTTGATATGAACATTATTGAGCGAATATCCTTGGCTCAGCAGCCGCTTGAATCCTCCTTCCTCATATTTTTCGTAGTAGCGGTAAAGATAATCCCAGCGCATCTGATCGATCACAAGGCCGACGACCAATTTGGGTCTTTCGGGCGCAGTGGTTTTTTTGTATTGGGCAGTAAAGCAGCCGGACGCGATAACGAGCGCAACAATAGTCAGTTTTCTCAGCATATTTTCAATTGATTTTACAGTCTTTTTTCGTGATCACACAAATTTAGGGATAATAATTAAAGTTGCGGCCTGGTCGGGCGGTGAACTGCCGAATTGCAGCGAAATAAGATTTTAAAAAAAAGGGTGTAACGATAAATTACTGACGGGATTTCGAGCTATTTTTGTTATTTTTAACGGAGATTCTGCGGAGATTTTGAAATAATATTTCGCTGTAAGACCTGGCTATTAACTAAACCGTAAACTACAAATACAATTAAATAAAATGGAAAATAGATATTTCCTTCACGGAAAATTAACGGCAAAGTCCGGGCATCAAAAGGAACTTGCTGATATTCTTCTGAAGGCGTCTCAACTTATTTCAACTGCCGCTGGTTGTAATCTGTATGTAATCGGCCAGAACGAGATTGAGGAAAATTCTGTTTACGTTACCGAAATCTGGGACAGTAAAGAAGATCATGATAACTCTTTGAACGTCGAGGGCGTGAAAGATTTAATAACGAAAGCAATGCCGATTTTGGATGGACCCCCAACCAAAGGTCAGGAATTAGAAATTTTAGGTGGAACAGGAATCTGAAATTATGTACCTTCAACAGCACTGACTTAAAGTGATTAAAATACCAATTTTGCTGTAGATTCCAAATTAAAATGTTAGCCGGAGAAAATTATGCGCTGCTTTCTGCCACTTTTCTAAGTTCAAAAAATATTACCATCAATAAAAATACTGTGCAATTGGCGAGGACATTTCATCCGACATCAGCGTGGAAAACGTAGAAGGCAAAACCGAGGAAATGGCAGACGCAATATATTTGCAAAAAGTAAAAGAATACTTAAGTTTAAGCGGCTGCTAAAAACGAAGTTGGGTCAGAAATTGTATGTAAGACTGTCTCGAACTTAAAATTATGGTCATCGAAGAAACACCAAAGGAAGTTATCGTCCAACACATTAAAAATCAAAGAACTTTTTTTTCGACCAATCAAACAAAAAATGTTGATTACCGGCTGGAGCAACTAAGAAAGCTGAAAGAAGCCATCCAAAAAAACCAGCGGAAACTGGAAGAGGCTTTGTGGCAGGATCTCGGCAAATCTCCGGAAGAGGCGTATCTCACCGAAATCAGTCTGGTCCTTAGCGAAATTGATTATCATCTTAAAAACTTAAAAAAATGGTCGCGCGCCCATCGCGTTCCGACGCCGGTTCATCTTTGGCCATCCTCCAGTAAAATAGTTTTCGAACCGCTGGGTTTATCGCTGATTATCGCACCGTGGAACTACCCTTTTCAACTCCTGATTAATCCTTTGGTCGGCGCCATTTCTGCCGGCGGTTGCGCTCTGCTCAAGCCATCACCCGATGCACCTGCTACTGCAGTCGCCATGCAACAGATGATCGAGGAAACTTTTGATTCTGCTTATATCGCAGTTGCTCAGGGTGGCCGGGATACCAACACGCGGATTCTGGAGCAGCGTTTCGACGTCATTTTTTTCACGGGCAGTCCTAAAGTTGGCAAAGTTGTCATGAAAGCTGCCGCCGAATATTTGACGCCGGTTGTGCTGGAACTGGGTGGCAAAAGCCCTTGTATTGTAGACGCCGATGCCAACCTGGACGTGGCAGCGAAACGTATTGCGTGGGGTAAATTAATTAATGCCGGGCAAACCTGTATTGCTCCCGATTATCTGTTTGCCCATCAGTCCATAAAGGACGAACTGCTCGATAAAATCGCGCAAACCGCCAAAGAAATGTACGGCGATGATATAAGAAAGAGCCGATTTTATCCGCGCATTGTTAATGACAAAGCCATGGAACGTTTGGAAAAATTATTACAGCAGGGCGAAATTCATTCCGGCGGAGAAATCGATCGAAAAGAAAAATTTATTGCACCGACTATTATCGACCAAGTGAAGCCGGATTTTCCGATTATGCAGGAAGAGATTTTTGGACCCATTTTGCCGGTACTTACATTTGATCAACTTGACGAACCTCTTTCCTACATCAACAACCACGAGAAGCCGCTGGCTTTTTACTATTTCGGTAAAAATAAAAAAGCAAAAAAAGTTTTGCAGCAAACCACTTCCGGCGGAGCCTGCATTAATGACACGCTGATGCACGTGACCAACCACCATCTGCCTTTCGGTGGCGTTGGCAACAGCGGCCAAGGCAGATACCACGGTAAAGAAAGTTTTTTGGCTTTCAGTAATCAGCGTGCTGTGGTCAGTACGCCAACCTGGATTGATTTACCGCTGAAATATGTGCCGTTCAAGTATTTTGACCTGATTAAAAAATTACTTTAGAGATCTGTTGCATCATTTTTATTTTATAAATCTTATTGGCTGCACGTTCCTGTATTTTAAATGCTCCTTAATACAGAACAACTAAATGCAAAATAGTCTGTCGTTTTTCTAAAATTTAAATCAAAGAAAAATTCCATTCTAAAAATGCAGTTATTCTTATAATAATTCCGTAACTTTTTTGTTTAAAATTAAAGTAAAAAGCTGATGAAACAGAAAAATTTGTCCAGCCTTTCCGGCCTCACCTTCAGCAAGTACACGCCGGAAGAAGTTTCCGACTTTGAGCGGGTTTTTGAGATTTTTAAAGAACTGCTTACCCACACGTCCGGCGACATCGAGGAAGCGTTCAGTTGGCTGGAAATGCTCGATAATGAATACGCCATTTTTAACGAAAATTACACATTGCAGGATTTTGAGGAAGATCTGCGTAAGCGCGGCTACATCAAACGCGAAAATGACGAGCAAGGAAATACCGGCAGCGGCAGAGGAAAAAATCTGCTGACGGCCAAACTCGAAGCCGCACTTCGCGAATACGCGCTGGATCAGATTTTTGGTAAACTCAAGAAAAGCGGCGTCGGCGATCACCGCACTGCTAAAACCGGTGCGGGCGACGAGCGCGACGGTGATACGAGAAACTATCAGTACGGTGACGATTTTTCGGCGTTAAATATGACCGAAAGCCTAAAAAATGCTCAGATCAACAGCGGAATCGGTGATCTTCGCATGACGGAAGATGACCTCATCGTAGAAGAAACACGACACAAAGCCCAAATGAGCACCGTCCTGATGATCGACATCAGCCACTCGATGATTCTCTACGGCGAAGACCGAATCACACCGGCCAAAAAAGTCGCCATGGCTCTGGTGGAACTTATTAAAAGAAAGTATCCCAAAGACAGCATCGACATCATCGTTTTTGGCAATGAAGCCTGGCCCATTAAAATAAAAGATCTGCCTTATCTGCAGGTCGGACCCTATCACACCAACACCGTGGCCGGGCTGGAATTGTCCATGGATATCCTGCGACGCAAAAGAAATACCAATAAACAGATCTTCATGATAACGGACGGCAAACCCAGCTGTCTGCAGCTGCCCAATGGAGAATATTATATGAACAGTGTCGGGCTGGATGAGAAAATCGTCACCGAATGTCTGCACCGCGCGGCACAGGCGCGAAAACTCAAAATCCCGATCACCACTTTTATGATCGCGCAGGATCCATATCTCCGTAAATTCGTGGAGGTTTTCACCGCGACAAATCAAGGCAAAGCTTTCCTCACCGGACTTTCCGGGTTAGGCGAAATGATTTTCGAAGATTATGAGCGCAACCGCATACGCCGGATCTGAATGGAGTTTTTGTCATTAAATTTTCTCCTAATTTTATTTAAATACGATCAGAAAACGATTATCGTTTCCCACTATCACCAAAAGCCTAAAATATAATCAGAATATGAAATACGATATCACTTTTAAAGAACTGAAAGATTCCGGATATACCGACCGGTCCATCAACCAGGAAATTCAGGAAAACCTCATTGCCAAGATCAAAGCAGGAGCGCCCGTCTTCGAAGGACTTTGGGGTTATGAAGACACCGTCGTTCCTCAATTAAAAAAAGCGTTGCTCGCCGGGCATCACATCAATCTCCTGGGTTTGCGCGGGCAGGCAAAAACACGGATTGCCAGAAACATGATTCATCTGCTCGACGAATATATGCCAATCGTCAAAGGCTCCGAAATTAACGACAGTCCTTTTCAGCCCATTTCGAAATATGCGCGCGATCTCGTCGCAGAACTCGCTGATGAAACGCCCATCTCCTGGGTGCACCGCAACGACCGCTTTTACGAAAAACTTGCTACGCCCGATGTCAACGTCGCCGATCTTATCGGAGATCTTGATCCCATCAAGGCAGCGACGCTGAAGCTCCCCTATTCCGACGAGCGCGTTTTGCATTACGGCATGATTCCGCGTGCCAACCGCTGCATTTTCGTGCTGAACGAACTGCCCGATCTACAGGCGCGCATCCAGGTTTCACTGTTCAATATTCTTCAGGAAGGCGACATTCAGATCCGCGGCTTCCAGCTGCGTATGCCGCTTGATATTCAGTTTATCTTTACGGCCAATCCGGAAGATTACACCAATCGTGGCAGCATTGTGACACCGCTGAAAGACCGCATCGGTTCCCAAATTTTTACTCATTATCCGGCTACTGTTGATCTTGCCAAGCAAATCACAGCGCAGGAGGCCAATATTTCCGAGCAGGACCTTCAGCGTATTTCTATTCCGGAAATGGCTCGCGATCTTTTAGAAGAAATTGCTTTTGCCGCGCGCGACAGCGAATATGTAGATGCCAAAAGCGGCGTCAGTGCTCGCCTCACTATCAGCGCCATGGAAAATCTTGTAGCATCGGCCAAACTCCGGCTCCTGGAAACGGCTACCGACCGTACCGTCGTGCGTTTACTGGATTTTATGTCCGTCATTCCCTCAGTTACCGGCAAGGTGGAGCTTGTGTACGAAGGCGAGCAGGAAGGCGCCGATCATGTTGCGCGCTTGCTGATCGACCGTGCGGTGATGCAGCTGTTCGAAACCCACTTTCCGCGCATTTCAAAACTGGAAAAAGAAGGTCTCAAAACGCCGTACACCGACCTTATCCAGTATTTTGATAAACATCAGCTTACCCTTAATTACAGCGATAACGACGACGAATTCCACCGAAAACTTAACGCGGTTGCGCCACTGGAGAAGCTCATTCAGCAGAATGTTGGCGACCTCAGCGCCGACGATCAGCTGTTCTGCAAAGAGCTCGTGCTTTGGGCGCTCACCATCAGCAAGAAACTCGACAAAGCCGAAAGCCGCAGCGATTATACTTTCGATTCTACCGGCGTTTTGCCCTATTCTCGTCAGTAATTTTAAATTATTGAAAGTGAATGTAGGGTGACATTTTTCACGTTAAAAGAGATTTGTTTCGTTGTAAACATTTGAATTTGGGCGTGCCCCTTTGCCCAGCCGAAGCTGGAATCCTTCCTATGGGCAGAGGGCCGGGCTGCTCCGGGGTTCCGTCTCTTGCGAGACCGGCGCTGGCGCGCCGCCCTGCGCATCCCTCACGCAACGCACCGCTGACGTTCCATTATTGAATTACCGCCAAAACCAAGATTTTTAGAGTTTCAGGCAAATAAAAACGTGCGCATTTATTAATTACATTTACCCCAAATTGATATTGCAAAATTTTTCTATTTATATGAGCACTCTTAAAAAGGCCATTTTCAGCTGGAGTGGCGGCAAAGATTCAGCGCTGGCACTGCACCGGGTTTTACAGGAAAATGAATTTGAGATCGTAGCGCTGCTCACCACGATCGATGCGGTTTCAAAAACTTCTTCCATTCACGCCGTCCCACTTAATTTATTAGAAAAACAGGCTAGAAGTCTGGGTATTCCACTCTACCCTGTTCTTTTGTCAGCGGACAAAAATTATGAAGAGGCAATGCGGGAAGCCGCGGCACATTTCAAAGCACAAGACGTTCATCATTTCATATTCGGCGATATTTTCCTGGAAGAGGTGCGGGCCTACCGGCAAAAGCTCATGCAGCCATTGGGCATCCACCTCGTCATGCCGTTATGGGGAAAATCTTCCGCCGAGGTGTTGGATCTTTTCATCGCATCGGGAACCCGCACCAAAATCATCGTCACGCAGGCCGACCAGCTGGACGAAGAGTTTATCGGCCGCGAACTGGACGAACATTTTGCAGCGTCGCTTCCGCACACGGTGGATGTGTGCGGCGAAAACGGCGAGTACCATACTTTCGCCTACGCCGGCGGCCCGTTCGGGGAACCGGTGCTGTTCGAAATTATAGCGGTGAGTAACATCAGCCACAGTTTCACCATGGATACAGGTGCAACGAAAACCTTTCATTATTGGCAAGCAGAACTGGATTAATAAATAATGTTTGGTGTAAATTTTAAAGCGAAAACTTCTGCCGGCCGTAAACAGGTATATAGAACAGCTGACAATTAAGCAAATAAAATTATAAATTTTAGAAATTACATCGTCCCCGGTAGAAAGTACAAATTCGGGTTAAAGTAGTTCTTGGCGAAAGACTTCTTTTATCTAATTACTTTCTTCCAGGGCATACACTGCGAAACTGGCCAGCCAGTGATCGCCGCCATAATTCCCTTGAAATAACAGAGGAAAAGCGTTTTGCAGAAATGCATCCGCCGCCTCGTTGAAATCTTTTTTCAGCGGATGACTTTTGGGGAGTTCGCGCGCAATTCCTTTCATGCACCACGCCCGCGAGAACGACAAACCAACCAAATGCACGGTCTGGAAATCAGCCAAATCGCTGACCACCGGAATTTTCCGGATATTCAGCAAGCTGTGGCGGTCGTAGAAACGATCGAGCCACTTTACAAATTCCTTTTGCGGTAAGACGCGCCGCATGAGGTCCGCGATTTCCAGACTGGGTGAGAAAAAATCGGAACCGTCCGGCTCGAGATACGCCGGTGCTTTGGTATTTTCCAGATAGAAATATTTGGCCTTGTCGATCAGCTGTTTTTCAAAATCTTTATCACCTGCCGCCCGCGCCCAGTCCAAAGCAAACACCATGGCAAAAGCGGTATTCGGATGTACGCCGGTACGGTTGGGATAAGTTTGTTTTGGCAGATAGGTTCTCCAGGATGCCAGTATTTTGTCCGTCAGGGGGTTCAGGTTTTTGTGCCACTGTCGCGCGCGCGGATCGTCCCAGGTCATAAGTTCCTGATCGAGTTTCAGCAGCCAGGCCCACCCGTAAGTTCTTTCGAAAGTATTTGTAAGTGGATAGATGGTGAAATAATCAGCTTCCGTTTGCAGCTTACCCGGTGAAAAAGAATCCTGGAGCAACTTTTCGATCTCAGCAGCAATGGCCAGATGCGGTCTGGTTTTCAATAGACGGACGAGCATCCAGTGTCCGTGTACAGAGCTGTGCCAGTCGAAACAACCATAAAAACTGGGGTGCAGTTCTTTCGGACTTAAAGTCGCCTCGCCTGCATTGTTGATGATATGCGCTGTCTTGTTGGGATATTCCCTGTTGATACAGTGCAGCGGCTTTTCCGCAAGTTGCACAGCCATCGCATCGGTGAGTTGTTGCGTCGTTTGTGCGCA
Source organism: Flavobacteriales bacterium UBA6693 (assembly GCA_002454815.1). Lineage (GTDB taxonomy): Bacteria > Bacteroidota > Bacteroidia > Flavobacteriales > Weeksellaceae > Kaistella. Next base: position 85,540 of record DKJL01000011.1, on the reverse strand, counting down.
GAATGACAGGGGAAGCAGCAGGACTGCCAGTTGGGACCATTTCATCAGATAAAAATAAGCAATTGGAAACAACCTGGAAAACAGAACATATGGATAGCGGATATATTTGGTCAATTAAACCTTCTTTTTGGATGGAACGGATTGTGCAGAAAAAAGTAATACGAAGACTTTAAGTTCCAGTCTTCATTTCGCAAATCGTCGCCACGGGAACTTCCCCTACTTTGATTTCTTTTAATAAACCATCAGTATGGATGCACTTTTGATTTACTTTAAAACTTTGTTGGGTCTTGAAACGGATCAGCTCTCGATTTGGCAAATTCTGGTACGCGGAGTGATGATTTATATTATTGGTATTGCGCTGGTACGCATCGGCAAAAAACGTTTTCTGGGTAAGATCGCTGCCTTTGATACTATTTTGGCCATCATCATCGGCTCCTTACTGAGCAGAACGCTGACGGAAACGGATTATTTTCTGGAAATCCTGGCCGCCTGTCTCCTGTTGATTCTGCTGCACCGGTTCTTTTCTTTTATCGCCGCTTACTCGGACATTTTTGGGAATTGGATAAAAGGACATGAGAGGGTGATCCCGAAAGATGGTGAGTTGCTCCGGGAAGCCATGAAAAAGAGCAGCCTAAGTGAGCAGGATGTTTTACAGTCTTTAAGACAAAATGCCCGAACCGACGATGTGCGCAAAATTAAAACAGCGCGGCTGGAACGGAGTGGCGATATTAGTGTCGTAATGAAAGAAGAATAAGACAGGATGTATGTGCAGCCTTAGAAAATGTAAATTTTTTTGTGCTGTGACCTGCGCTGGTGTTTTGTTCAAAACCCTCGAAGGTGTAATTATTGCATGTACAAGAATTACAAGCTATTAATTTTTTTAAACAAATTATATTTATGAAATTTCTATCCATTAAAACTGTTGCTCTTGTTTTTGCAGCCGGTGTGCTCACTTCATGTTCTTCCCGCTTGGTCGGCACCTGGAACGTGCAGCGTTATGAAACCGTGACGCCAGGCAGCCAAGGCGTATCTTTACAGAATATCGGCACGATACATTTTAAAGGAAATGGCACGGGAACAAAAAATCTGGATTATACGGTACTGGGAATTACTCGTGATGATAAAGCTGCATTCAAATGGTCTTGGAGTGAAGGCAAATATGTATCGATTACCGGTGATGATTCTGTTTTTTCTAAAACGTGGATCATCATGGAAAACAAAAAAAAGTACCAAAAATGGAAATCTACGGATGGCACAAATCACATCCAGATTTTGGAATTGCGAAAATAAAAGCTCTGGAAATCGTAATGGCATTTCGCAGATGAAAAGTTCTGATTTAGGTTATTAGCATTAGTGGTTGGAGTTGCCAATTTTCGTAACATCTGGAAGATTGCAATCTGACATTGCAGTTGCCGCGTCATCATTTTTCTGCTACACAGACAACAACGCCACGGATTGCGGCTTGCATGCCATTTTTCTGCTACACCGCCGGGATTCCTACGTAATAAAAACATGTAATTCTCTGAAATTTTTCTGGCTTTTTAAACTTTTTTTTATCATAACAAAAGATAGTAATTTCTACCAAAGAATTAGCGAGCAGTAGTAGCAAAAAAAATCAGCGCGCCCTACGGACGCGCTGATTTGTTCCTATAAGTGAGGTCCGTTAAAACTTCAGATCACCATTTACTTCACGCACAGCTTTCGCCGCAGTGGCAAATTTTTCTTTCTCTGCATCGGTCAGGCTGATTTCCACGATTTTTTCGACGCCATTCGCGCCGATAATTGCGGGGACGCCAAGGCAGATATCGCTTTCGCCATATTCTCCATCCAGCATCAGTGAGCAGGGAATCATTTTTTTATGATCGCACAGGATCGCCTGTACAATGACAGAAACCGCTGCGCCCGGTGCGTACCAGGCGGAAGTTCCCAGTAATTTTGTAAGTGTCGCGCCGCCAACTTTAGTTTCTTCTTCTACATGATGTTGCTGATCCTCAGACAAAAATTCAGTTACCGGCACACCATTTCTGGTCGCTTTTGTCATGAGGGGAAGCATTCCTGTGTCGCTGTGCGCCGCGATCACCATACCATCGACATCCGAAATCGGGCAATCCAACGCTTCTGCCAAACGGTATTTGAAACGTGCGGAATCCAAGGCGCCACCCATTCCGATGATGCGTTCCTTTGGCAGACCGGAAGTTTTGTGTACCAAATACGCCATGGTGTCCATCGGATTGGATACTACAATGATAATTACGTCCGGTGAATGTTTTACCAGATTCTCGGTAACTTCTTTTACGATGCCGGCGTTAATTCCGATCAGTTCTTCGCGCGTCATCCCAGGTTTTCTTGGAATCCCGGAAGTAATCACGGCTACTTTAGAACCCGCAGTTTTGCTGTAATCGCCGGTGGTACCGGTAATTTTTGTATCAAAACCATTCAGCGAAGCGGTTTGCATCAGGTCCATTGCCTTGCCTTCGGCAAAACCTTCTTTAATATCCACTAAAACAACTTCTGAAGCGAAATCTTTCATCGCGATGTACTCAGCGCAGCTTGCTCCTACGGCTCCTGCTCCTACTACGGTAACTTTCATGTTTTTCTGTTTATTTTATTTAATGATATTCACGCCGCTGCATCGGTACAGTGCACGTTTTGTTATGAATTCAAATTTACAAAATATTGGCTTTGCCTGCAATTTCTAAATGCAGCGATTATTGGATTAATGGTTTGCGCTACCCTCTAACCTGGACAGCATAAAATGGTACGCCCGTTCCGCACCCGCCAATACCGCACCGTATTCTTCACTTGCCATTTCCGTATCGATTACGCGCAGAAACTGTTTCCAAAGGGGCCCTGTTTCGGCGCCGTAGCAGTTCAAATAATTAAAGGAAAGATCTTTGAAGTTTTTATATTTGGATAATTGTCTTGCGATGACGGTTCCGCCCAAAGTTGCACCTTCCATCACGTAAAGCACGCCAAAAGCTTCGGCTGCGCTAAGAACTGTAGCGGAAGAATTTTCCGAAACGCAGATTTTCAACTGCTGAAGATCCTGCACAATCAATGGTAATTTTCGCCGCCGTTCCAGGTTTAAACCTTCGGCCGTGGCCGGACCAAAAGCGGAAAAAACTGCCTTTTCGAAATGAACTATAAAATCGTAATGCAGTTGGATTAAAGTTTCATAATCTGCAAGCGTGTATCGGCCTTCGAATATTTTTGAGGCATAAAGTTTTGCTTCCACGGCTTCGTGTTGCGCTTTCGTTTTTTCTTTTATAATAGTAGAGACCATAAATTAATTCAATGAAAAAAACTTTTCAGTCTTTCTGCAGTTTGTTTTCTTCCGAAACGTTTTCCACGGGTTTCTGAAAATTAAGGATAAAAGTAGTGCCTTCGTTGAGCTGGCTTTTGCAGGTGATGGTGCCTTTTAATCGTGTAACCAAGCGGCTGACGATGGAAAGACCAACGCCGTTGCCATGAAAAGAACGCGCGTTATCGAGCCGGGTGAAAATCTTGAACAGTTTTTCTATATCAGCTTCGGCGATACCGATTCCATTATCCTTAATATGATATTCAATGCATTGCTCGTTTTCCTTGCCGGAGATGATCACGGTAGGCAAAGTGCTTCGTGCTGAATATTTCACCGCGTTGCCAATCACATTCTGAAAAATCTGTGTCAGCATTGTCTGATCCGCCAACACGTCGGGGCAATCTTCAATAATAATTTTTGTCTCCTCGGTGCCAACGGTAATTTTTATATCGCCAGCCACTTTTTCTATGAGTGGGCGCAGATGCACGTTCTTCATTTGGATTTCAGAAGATTTGGCGCGGCTCAGTTCGAGCACATTGCGCATCATCACCTCCATGCCGTCAATTTCCTGAAGGATGCTTTTTAATTTTTTCTGTACGCTCGGATTTCCTTTCTGCGAGCGGCTCAGCAGCTGCGCGTTAAGTTTCATCACCGTCAGTGGCGTGCCCAGATCGTGCGAAATGGTATAAGAAAAACTGTCGAGCTCTTCGTTGAGTTGCTTTAATTCATCGTTGAGCTGCAGAATTTTTTTGCTGTGATTTAAAGAAGTTTCCAGAATTACCGGAACCAGTTTTTCAACAGCGATGATATTTTTATTTTGCCAGTGCTTGGATTTTCCCTGAATATTTTCGAGAAAAACACTGAACGATTTACGAGGTGAAATCACGAGTTTTTCTTTACCGTAGTAATCGATTGTATCGGGTTTCTTGGAATCGTAACCGGCCCATTTTATGTGTTCCCGATATTCTTTCCGGAACCAGATCAGGGTCTGCTTTTTCGTTCCTTCCAGCTTAGCAATAAAAATTCCCGCGGCATTGGCATCAAAACCGAATTCATCTTCGTTGTTGCGCATAAAAGAATCGGTATAATAAATCTTGTCAGCTTGCTGCTCGTGCCATTCACAGATTTTTTTAATCATTTTCTTACCCGGCACATCGCCTGTAGTTTTGATTTTGTCTTCGACCACGATCGCCATTCCATCAGATTCTACCATATCTTTGAGCAAACCGATATTTTTAAACAGCGATTCTGTAAGACTGCTGAATTGCTGTAATCTTTCGCGGAGATGGTGGGTTTTTTCGTTAAACTCATTAATGTCCTCCACTTTCTGCTGCGATTTCACCGACATATAAGCGTTGGCTGCCAGTGCCGTGAAAACTTCAGCGCGGATTCGGCTTAATAAATCGACGTGTTTAACTTTAATATTTTGGCAAGTAACCATGCCCCACAACCGATTCTCGACTATAATGGACGTGCTGAAACTTGATGCGACACCTGTATTGCGCAGGTATTGGGCGTGAATCGGCGACATTGCGCGCACAGAAGAATAGGTAAGATCCAGCTTATCTTCACAATCACCATAAATCGGTACAGGCTGGGCATCGACATCGCTGAAAATCCGTTCGCGTTTTTTCAGATACAGGGCACGCGCCTGCTGCGGAATATCGCTTTCCGGATAATGAAGACCTAAGTAACTTTCGAGGCCGGGCGAGGTCTGTTCCGCTATTACTTTCCCTGTCCCGTCTTCGAGGAAACGGTAGACCATAATGCGGTCGTAATCAATTATATCACTGATAGAACCGACAAGATTTTTCCAGATTTCGGCGGAATTTTGAGAGAGCCAGGGCGTCGTATATTTATTGGAAATGAAGACTTTGTGCTTGGTAGTATCCAATACCTCTTCAAATTCGATAAAAATGACCTTTTCATGTTTATAAAGTAAAACATGAAATTCCTTGGCTCCGATTTGAATGTGATCAAGGTAGTATTCACCTTCTTTTTGAGTATATTTTTCGAGGTGCTGAAACAGTTCACATTCTAAAACAGGCGCGAATTCGTGAGGGAAATTTTCGAGTTTCTCTCCTAATGGCGGAACGTGCAGCCCGAACAACTGCGAGATATTTCCGCTGTAGAAGCGAATGGTTTGCTGCTTCTCATCAAGGCCGATAAGATAGCCATAGCTTTGAATATGTCCCGGAATATGAATGGGCTCGTCCTGGCACGCGGTAAATTTGTCCATAAAAGATGACTCAAATATAACTTTTTAATTTAACATAATCGTAAATCCACTCTATTGTTTAACTTACGCATTACTGTTCCTCATCGAAATAAAGCCGGTAATATTTTCCTTTTTCATCACTGCCCTGCTCGATCATTTTGCGGTCGCCATGGACATAGATATGAAAGTTTTTGTCGAGTTTGATAACACTCTTGAAACCGCGGCTCTGTTTTTTCACGGCCGCTTCGCTGATGTCAAAATCTTCTGAAATCGAAACCTGCATTTCCTGTTCGTAATCGGATTTAAAATTGCCAAAACTTTCGATGACATGCTCATCCTGTAGGACTTCTTTGGTGAATTCTTCATAATCAAACTTTTCCTTTTCCTTGAAAAAGTTAATCGACTTATTCAGAAAGTCGGCCTGATCTGCTTTGCTGATCTCAAATTCCTGCGGCAGCTGTTTGGTAATATACTCCTTATATACAGACAGCGTTTCCCGAGTATGAAAATATTCGTTGTCGCGCTGCTGCACTTTCAGAAAGTCTTCAAACCAATAATACTGGTCGCCGTTTTTGTTGTTATCAATGACGGAAACTGCATAGCCGCTTTCTTTAAAACTGTTGTAAATAATGCAGCCTTTATCGAGTTTTGCCAAACCAATGCCGTAATCCTTTTCGATATCGAAAGCGTCGCCTTCCGGAAAAATCTTCAGGAAAGTGCTTTTATTTTCTGTTTTAAAAATACCGATAGAGTCGATTTTTTCACCATTTATTTCTTCGCCTTCGAAATAGGCAATAAATAGTTCTCCCGCCTGCACGCGCGGATTCTCTGTAATGTCGTAAAGGTGCTGTGCAATGTTTTCCGATTCGGAAATGAACTTGCTGCGGTCTTCGAAAATTTCGGATGCAGAACTGAAAACGGGATTATTAACGAGGTAAGTGTCGCTGTAAAACTGAAACTGTTCTTCGGATTTGAATCCTTTTAAAAAGAAATCCTGCAGCATTTCGGTCATTTCTTCGCTGAGTGGATATTCGGCTTGTGAGAGGATGAGTGCTTCCTGATTAATTTTGTTACCGACTTTATGTATAATAAGTTTTGAGAGCATATTTGTTTTTGGAAAATTTGAGTTGCGAAGATAAGATTTTCGCAACGGGCGTTTAAGTAAAATCCTCGAATATTGAGCCGGTAATCACGAAGAACAAAAAAACCGCCACAGACCAAAAGCCTGCAGTGATTATAATAATATTAAAAGTAAATTATTTCCATTTTTCAAAAATAACGGGTACTGACAACCATTTAGTGATCAGTCCACAGTACAAGTAAAGTGTTAGGTAATGAGTATTATTTAAGAAAATTTGGCACAGAACATCACAATTTCAAAATATACAAAGATTAAATTAAATATAGTTTGTGCCTTTAAAAAAAGGCGATAATTCTGAGTGTGTATAGTAACTATCAAGAATTTGCAGAAACTTACAACATGATTAAAAAATCCTAAAATGCTATGTCCAAGATTTTTTAATGTACCATAATATTATTCTTTTCAACTCTACAGAAAACCCTGTAAATTACTGTTTTACAGGGATTTTTATTTTAAAAATCTACATTAGGACTAAATTAAGAACTGTTGCTTTTTATATTTTAAGTTTTATAGATGTAGTCCAATCTGATAATGGTAAGGTTTCTATGGAAAGTAATGCTTTTATTTAGTAGAGGTCGTCTTCACAAAAAGAATGCTGAAGATTTGTTTAGTCCGATTTTATGATTTTAAGATTCAAGTGGTAGAGAAACTCCTATTTGGTACACCTTCGCCTGCTTGAGGAATTTTGCACGTTCTCTGGATGTTACCGATTCAAATACATAATTTTTAAGAACAATAATGGGATCTTCGGCGATCTGAATTTTTCCGTTGGATATATATTTTTCCGACGGGCTATCCCGGTCTAATTTGGATTGTGCTTTCTGAAGATCAGCTGCATAGTCCTGAAATTCAGGATCTGAGGAATGAATAAATTGATAATCGGGGCCGGCATCTACGAAAAAATGCGCTTTATTTGCTACCAGGGAATGCGTATCGGTAATTGTTGGATTGTCATTACCATCTTTAAAACCGACTTCTACAAGCTCTCCGTTATTTTCTGCAGCATACTGCTCTGCAGTCTCAAAATCCGGAAAACCAATCATTACAATATTGTTGGTCATTTCGTATTTCACCAAATTATCGGTATCAAAATTTTTCATAATGCATTAATTTTAATTAAAGGAAAAGATAATAATATTATTTCAATTATTAGGACTGTACAGAAAGATTAATCGCATTTAATCGTTTTTATATAATGAAAATGCGATTATATTTAAGTAAGCCGGCTCGTGCTGAATTCACTTCATCATTCGCTAATTTCACGGAAAGGTTTTGACCTTCAATTCTGGTTTCTAAATCTTTTTTAAAAATTTGAATAGTATCCTGCGCAAAAAATTGTGTTGAAATAAAAGTAAAAACAATATCCTTTTCATAAATCTTAATTGGATGACAAAAGTATTGCAGTAATAAATCTTTTACAGTGACAAAGGTTACAGAGTGTCAGCTTACCGAAATTTTGTAGAGCGCATCATTTCGGCGACCTGCAGCGATCCGTTCCTTGAGGGTCTGACAGTTATTAATAAGTTAATCGTTCAACACACTATTCTGCCAGAGTAAAAAACAATTTTACCGATGTGGTTACGCAGGAATTAATATCTTTATCATCAGATTAAGTTGCTTAGATCTTAAATCTTTGCAGGATCCAATCAGACAATTTTATATTTTCAAATTCTTTAAACATCATGAATAGACGCTTTAAATCAAGTTTCATTATCATATTTTTCATCTTTCCGTTTTTCTTTGCAAACGCACAAAAGCAGACAAAAGCACTTCCGGTTTTTGAAAATGGTCAGGCTCAGATAGTGCCCGAATTTGTAGATGCCGCAAAGTGGATCAGAACCGACCTATGGGTAGAAACAACATTTGACACGGACGGTGATGGTAATAAAGACCGCATGCATGTGGACGTTACCCGACCTTATCAAACCGAAACTGAAGGGCTACAACTTCCGGTGATTTATGAATCCAGCCCGTATTATGCCGGTGTAGCTCCGGATGTAGACGGTGTATTCTGGGATGTAAAGCATGAATTAGGCGTTGCTGCCAAAGACAGGGTACATCCTGAAGTTGTACGCACGGGCACCCGTCCCATTATTTCAAATTCTTTAATCTCAACCTGGGTTCCCCGCGGTTTTATAGTAGTTCATTCCAGCTCGCCGGGAACCGGCTTATCACAGGGTTCACCCACGGTGGGAGGAAAAAATGAATCCCTGGCGCCAAAAGCGGTGATCGATTGGCTAAACGGACGTGCAAATGGATACACTTCTCCGGAAGGCAATGAAAAAGTGAAAGCCTACTGGGCCACAGGAAAAGTTGGCATGACCGGAACTTCCTACAACGGAACAATTCCATTAGCTGCTGCTACAACGGGGGTAAAAGGTTTGGAGGTCATTATTCCGGTCGCTCCGAATACTTCCTATTATCATTATTACAGATCCAATGGTTTGGTGCGTTCACCAGGTGGATATTTGGGTGAGGATATTGATGTTCTTTACGATTATATTCACAGTGGCGATGAATCCAAACGTGCATACAATAATGCGAAAATTCGGGACACCGAAATGAAAAACGGACAAGATAGAATTACGGGTGATTATAACGACTTTTGGGCGAGGCGTGATTATCTGAATCAAATGAAACCTATGAAAGCTGCCCTGTTGATGTCCCACGGTTTTAATGACTGGAATGTGATGCCGGAACACAGCTATCGGATCTTTAAAAAAGCCAAAGAGATGGGTTTGGAAACCGCAATTTACTACCATCAAAACGGTCACGGTGGACCGCCACCGCTGGAGATGATGAACAAATGGTTCACCCATTATTTATTTGGCGTTGACAATGGAATTCAGAATGAAGAAAATAAAGCCTTTATTGTGCGCGAAAATGATGATCTGAGCAAACCAACACCGTACAAAGATTATCCAAATCCGGAAGCGAAGCCCGTTTCGTTTTATCTAACGAAAGGCGCACCGAAAGTTGGAGGTTTAACGACCATCTCATCATCCCATCAAGGGAACGAAACGTTAGTTGACAATTATTCATTTACTGGTGAAAGTTTAGCCCGAGCAGAAAATACCGATCATCGGTTATTATACGTAACTCCAAAACTTACAAAAGATGTCCACCTTTCCGGAGTCCCGAAAATCACTGTTAAATTAGCCAGCAGCAAACCTGCGGCAAACTTATCGGTGTGGTTGGTTTCCCTCCCTTGGAATGAAGGAAGACAAACAAAAATTACCGATAATATTATCACTCGTGGTTGGGCGGATCCGAAAAACCATGCGTCCATAAGAAAAGGAGAAGCTTTGATTCCGGGTAGATTTTATGAGGTTTCTTTCGATTTGCAGCCAGATGATCAGATCATTAAAAAAGGCCAGCAAATAGGATTGTTGATTTTCTCCAGTGACAAAGAATTTACCCTACATCCGGAACCCGGTACGGAACTGACGGTTGATCTGGACAGAACAATTTTGACGTTGCCTGTTGTGGGCGGAAAGGAAGCTTTTAGCAGCGCAATGAAGTAGCTTTCATCGTTTAAATATAATTCCACCTTTTCAAACGTAAAGGGTTCGGAACAAACTACGTTAAAAACTTTTATTTTAAAATCTTAAGATTTCTCAGCAAAAAACCTCGATTGTTCGAGGTTTTTTTACTTGAAATATATGAGGAGGTGTTTTTAAGAAGTAATGATGGTGGTATTCATCGTGACTTTCGATTTAATGGAATTTGAAATTAAACAATGCTGTTCTGATTTTTGCAAAACGCGTTCTGCTTTTTCCCAGTCGCTTTCATTGGTGATCGTGACTGTTGGTTCCAGGATTACTTCCGTCATCAGAAATTTCCCTTCTACCTGTTCCAGTTTTCCCCTTGATTTACATGTAAATTCGGTGAATTCTAAATTAGAATTCTCTGCAATGGAGAGAAAAGTTGTCATCAAGCAACTAGCTACGGCCGAAGTAAATAAATGTTCCGGAGACCAGATTCCTTCCACGCCTTTTGGAAATTGTGGCGGAGTTGCGATTTCTACTGAGGCGGACAATTCCGGTGAGGACATTTCACCTTTTCGGTCTTTGGTCCAGGAAATATCAACATTATATAAGTGTGCATCCATTATTTTAAATTTTACTGTTTAAACTTCCCCAACCGCCGCCGTTGTGAACGTCGGTATAGCCATTGTTCAAAAGAATTGTTTTGGCCGAAGCACTTCTCATTCCAGAAGCGCAACACGTAATGATGGTTTTGTTTTTATCTTTTAATTTTGAAAGATTATTTTGAAGTTGATCCACCGGAATATTGATGGAACCTTTAATATGTCCACCTGCAAATTCACCTTTGCTGCGAACATCCAGGATTAGTGCGCCTTTTTTTACAAGATCTGCATAATCTGTTTTTCTGAAGCCGAAAAGATTGTTTATCGTATCTAACATAATTTTGAGTATTTGAATGATTTAATACTGCAAAATTAAGCTAGTGAATTAGTGCGCACAGTAATCTATATCACAGAAGCTCAATTTTATTTCGGGAAAGAATGAGAAGATGGTCTTTTTCCATTTGTTTGAGAACGCGGCTCACGGCTTCGCGTGTTAGGCCAAGTTCATCCGCCAATTGTTGGTGTGTCACCGAAATTTCTTTAGAATGGTACAGTTGGGCTTTCTGTTTGATGAGGTGCAAAAGCCTCGTGTCTATTTTTTGAAAAGCCACAGAATTCACAATATCCAGTAATTCCTCAAAACGTTTTTGATAGAGATCAAAGATAAAATCCGTCCAGTCAGGGTATTTTTTTACCCATTCTTTGGCTTTATCTGCGGGAATCATCATCAGGTCTGCGTCCTCCTCAACAGCCGCTTTAATTTTTGCAGTCTCATTTTTTATGCCGGCCAGAATAGAAACGATGCAGCTTTCGCCGGGCGTTAAGTAGTAGAGCAGAATTTCCCGACCGTCTTCTTCTGTTCTGATCACTTTGATGCTACCGGAAATTACCACCGGAATATGCTTGATGTAGGAATCCATGTTCACGATGGTTTCACCAGCTTTAAAGTGCTTTAGATTTCCGGAACTTTCAATTTCTTTCACCAAATCAGCTTGGAAGAGGTCTTTTAGTTTCATTCCACAAAATTAAGGAAAAGATGGAGATGAGTTTTCAATTTGTTTGAGGCGAGATTGGTACAGGCAGTGCTATACTTATTTCTAAGCGACCATTGGTGAACGAAATCAATCTTTGGACGTCTTGGCAAAAACAGTTAAATTTTTTTTCTCTAATTCGAAAAACTCACCCAACATTGCTGAACCATAAAATGTAATGTTCCAAGAAATTCCTGCATTGTCAGAAATTAGTAATTGAGAAGTATTGTGAGAGGATATTTAATAAGTTTAATTCCGATATAAATTATTTGTGACACGATTGCAAGTTAGAAGTTGAACGGTAATTACTCAGGATCTTTACAATACCACTGCAATAACAATCGATAAAAAATAGATCAGAAAAAACATTGAAAAGAGTAGAAAAACTGTTTTTAATACTGCCAAGCCTATAAAATCCGTAGACTTTGGCAGCACCATCTTCCATTCACCTTTCCTTTTTACGTTTAGTTCTGCCGCGGGAATTTCTTCAAAGAAGATTTCAAAAAGTTTTTTCATCTTTATATTTTATTCTTTTTTAAGCTAAATGGATCGCCTACTCGTGATAGGTTTTTTCCTAAAAATTTTTGGTGATAGTGATTTTATTACCTGTTCTTTAAAATCCAATCTTCCCTTTCACTTCCCCACTCCATTTTTCATTTTTACAGAGGTGTTTAATTGCTTCAAAATGAAGTTTTTCACCCGAAAGAATTTCTTGCATGGCGCATTTTCGGGCGATATTTTCCATTTCGCCACCTGAAAATTAAAACTTTCTCCTAATATTTCGCTTTCTTTTTTTGATAGTTGTGAAAGTTTTTCTCGCCAGATTTTCATCATCGACAATTTGATAAGTCATTGTCGATCTTTTGCATTGAGTTTCAATTCCGAAAATTTCCAGCAACAGATTGCGATCTCTTTTGAAGGTTTTTTCACTAAAAGCCAAATCATTGTCATACCCTTTTTGGTCATAATGTTTTTCTTCTAAATAGCGTTGTACTTCTTCATAAGTTACCCCAATTTCTTTTTCCTGAAGCAGATTTGCAATATGCATCAACCGCAACATTTGATCTCTTTTTGCCATTAGCTTTAATCTATATTACAAACATAAAATCATTAAACAGACAAATTATGACCATTAAGATATTCTTTTAAATATTTAATTTAATTATCTCAAGGAAATAAGTAGATTTTTCATTTTGATATATTTTCATGCTTAGGTAAACTTCTGTGTCGTAATTTTCTTAAAGGGCTGAAAATAAAAATAATGAATCACTTAATACCGCTTCCTTTTATTTTCATCTTCAAGAATTAAATCCTGCTCAATTTTATATTATAACATTCCTCTGTCCTGAGATGATCTACCAAACTCATCATCTGCAAAATATAAAACAAAAAAAATCGCTGTAAACATTACATTTACAGCGATTTACTACGCTATTTCGATCGATGTTAACCGATGATATTTGCTATTTATTTCACTTCTTCAAAATCAGCATCCTGAACATCGTCTGCTCCGGCATCACCGCCAGGGTTTCCTTGTGAAGGATCTGCACCCGGCTGACCTTGCTGGCCTGCTGCGTACATCTCTTCCGAAGCGGCCATCCACGCAGCGTCTAATGCTTCGGTTTTGGTTTTTACACTGTCCATATCCTTAGCATCAAAAGCAGTTTTCAGTTCTGCGGCTGCAGATTCTACGGCTGATTTCTTATCTGCGGACAACTTATCACCAAATTCTTTCAGCTGTTTTTCAGTCTGGAAAATTAAAGCATCGGCTTTGTTGAATACTTCAACTTCTTCTTTTTTCTTCGCATCAGAAGAAGCATTCTCTTCCGCTTCACGCTTCATTCTTGCAATTTCCTCCTCAGAAAGTCCGGAGCTTGCCTGAATTTTAATGGTTTGTTCCTTTCCGGTTCCTTTGTCTTTCGCGGAAACACTCAAGATACCGTTGGCATCAATGTCGAAAGTTACTTCGATTTGTGGCACTCCACGTGGAGCCGGTGGAATATCAGCCAAATCAAAACGTCCGATTTCCTTATTGTCATTAAACATTGGTCTTTCTCCCTGTCCTACGCGAATCGACACTGCTGGCTGATTGTCGCTGGCTGTAGAGAATACTTCTGATTTTTTAGTAGGGATAGTAGTATTGGCCTCAATTAATTTGGTAAATACAGAACCCATTGTTTCGATTCCTAAAGAAAGCGGCGTAACGTCCAACAAAAGAACGTCTTTCACGTCGCCGGTAAGAACACCACCCTGGATCGCTGCACCTACGGCAACTACCTCATCCGGATTCACTCCTTTGGAAGGTTTTTTTCCGAAGAACTTTTCTACTTCTTCCTGAATAATCGGGATTCTGGTAGAACCACCCACTAAGATTACCTCGTCAATATCGGATGGCTGCAAACCTGCATCAGAAAGTGCTTTTTTACAAGGTTCCATGGAGCGGCGAACGAGATCAGCAGCAAGTTGCTCGAACTTCGCTTTTGTCAGAGATTTTACCAAGTGCTTTGGCCCTGTGGCAGTAGCGGTAATATAAGGTAGGTTGATTTCCGTTTGTGAAGAGGAAGACAATTCGATTTTCGCTTTTTCTGCAGCTTCTTTCAAACGCTGTAGTGCGATAGGATCGGTTTTCAGGTCTACACCTTCTTCTGTTTTGAATTCGTCTGCCAACCAGTTGATTACGACATCATCAAAATCATCACCACCCAAATGCGTGTCACCGTTTGTTGAAAGTACTTCAAAAACACCGTCGCCCAAATCAAGGATGGAGATGTCGAAAGTACCTCCACCTAAGTCATAGACGGCAATTTTCTGGTCTTTATGGCTTTTATCAAGACCGTAAGCCAATGCTGCGGCGGTTGGTTCGTTGATGATTCTCTCTACTTTCAGGCCCGCGATTTCACCCGCTTCTTTAGTGGCCTGTCTTTGCGCATCGTTAAAATATGCCGGAACTGTAATTACCGCTCTCGTCACCTCCTGGCCAAGATAGTCTTCAGCAGTTTTCTTCATTTTCTGAAGTGTCATCGCTGAGATTTCCTGCGGTGTATACTCGCGGTCGTCGATCTGTACTTTTACAGTATCATTTGGTCCTTTCACTACTTTATATGCAACTCTGCCGATTTCTGTAGCATCGTCTTTAAAGTGTGTCCCGATAAAACGTTTGATCGAATAAATCGTTTTTGTAGGATTGGTCACTGCCTGTCTTTTTGCGGGATCTCCTACTTTTCTTTCCCCATCTTCGGTAAAAGCTACGATAGAAGGTGTCGTACGCTTTCCTTCTGCATTTGGGATTACTACGGGATCTTTCCCTTCCATCACTGCCACACAGGAGTTGGTTGTACCTAAGTCAATACCAATTATTTTACTCATAGTATTTATTTTTTAATTATTGTCAGTTTGAATTTATACTGACAATTTCGCAACATTTATACCAAGAGAAGTATTATGACAAAATGACATATTTGCGAGCAGAACATAAAAAAACACCTTATAGTATAAGATGTTTGTTGTTATAGGGCTCTATTAAAAAGTTATTTCAACGTAAGAATATAAGACGCCATTTTCTTCGCATTTTCTTTGCTCATTCCGGCGTGTGGCGTCATTGGGATTTCGCCCCAAACTCCTGCACCTCCCTCGATGATTTTCTCTGCCAGATAATCCAGATCTGCCTCAGTATATTTTTGCGCAACTTCCTGGTAAGAGGGTCCTACCACTCTTGCATCTACTTTGTGACAGGTAAGACAGTCGGCACCTTCAATAAGCGCCAAACCTTCATGTTTTCCTGCTGCAGCGGGATCCACCACGCTCACCAGCGGCTCTTCAAGCATCACGTTGGTTTCTGCGTCCGGATTCACGTCATTTTTACTACAGGCAACGATGGCAATAAGGCCACCCAACATCAGGTACTTTTTCATTGGTTTTAAGTTTAATTTTTCTGTGTTCAAATTTCAGGACAATTATCATACCACGTCTATGATTACGGTCATAAATGCCAATGGTACAAGATTGGTACTTTTGGGTATACAAAAATAAATAAAATGAGAACACTAAAGACCGTTGCACTCGCAACATTCGCCCTCACGTTATTCGCGTGCGGAGGCGACAACCAAAACGACAGCATCCCGGCGAGCACTGGGGAAACAACCACAACAACTGCCACTGCAGATAATGCTACTGCAGAAACTGCTGCGGAAAAGTATGACCCAAACCGCGGTATCGGTAAGCACGAGAATGTAGACGTAAGCTCTTTCGACCCTGCAATGGCGGCGGCCGGTAAAAAAGTAGCAGAGGTAAAATGTACATCATGCCACAAACCAACTGACGAGAAATTAGTAGGACCAGGTTGGAAAGGGGTTACAGAAAGACAGACTCCAGCTTGGATCATGAACTTTATTTCTAACCCGGATCCGATGATCGATGTGGATCCTGAACTGCAGAAACAGCTAGAACTGTGTCTAGTAAGAATGCCAAACCAAGGACTAGCAGACAACGAAGCGCGTGAAATTCTCGAATATATGAGAGAAATCGACGGCGCTAAATAATACCCAACTTTTTCCCTTTAATGAATGGTAATATCCGTTCCGGAATTACCATTCATTTTCCTCTTCTTCCTTTCCTCACGAAAGAATAATCAATTTATATATGAACGTTTACAAGAAAATCGGTCTCGCGGCTTTTGCTGCGGTAAGTATCGTTGCATGCAAACCCAAAGGAACTAAGACAGCAGTTACCGGCGATGCAGCAGAGAAAGTGTATGTAGCACCCGGCCAGCATGACGAGGTTTACAACTTCGTAAGTGGCGGATTTAACGGCCAAATCAGTGTCGTAGGCTTACCAAGCGGTAGAGTGTTAAAAATTGTGCCGGTTTTCTCGGTGCATCCCGAAAACGGCTACGGCTTCAGCGAAGAGACCAAGCCAATGCTGGAAACATCACACGGTTTTGTGCCATGGGATGACCAACATCACCTGGCACTTTCTCAGACAAAAGGAGAAATTGACGGGCGTTATCTGTTTGCTAACGCAAATAACACGCCACGAGTGGCAAAAATTGACTTAAAGACATTTAAGACAACGGAAATTCTTGAAATTCCCAACTCTGCAGGTAACCACTCCTCGCCTTTTCTGACAGAAAATACGGAGTATGTTGTTGCAGGAACCCGCTTTGCAGTACCGGTTGATGGTCAGGGAGACGTTCCAATCGATTCGTTTAAAGAAAACTTCAAAGGCTATCTTTCTTTTATCGGAATCAATAAAGAGAACGGCGAAATGGACATCACTTTCCAAATCGAAGCACCAGGATTTAACTTTGACCTTTCACACGCCGGTAAAGGCAAGTCGCACGGTTGGTTTTTCTTCTCTTGCTATAATTCTGAGCAAGCCAATACTTTACTTGAAGTAAACGCTTCCCAGAATGAGAAAGACTTCATCATGGCGGTGAACTGGAAAAAAGCGGAAGAATATCTGAAAGCCGGAAAAGCCAAAAAAATGGCTGTGGAATACGCGCACAACAAGTTTGACGAATCCACTCAAATGGCAAAATCTGAAATCCTGAAAGAAGTCTCCGTACTTTCTGCCAGCGAACTGAAAGACATCGCTTACCTTATTCCTTGCCCGAAATCTCCGCACGGATGCGACATCGACCCAACAGGAGAATACATCATCGGTTCCGGAAAATTGGCAGCTTTGATCCCTGTTTTCAGTTTTGATAAATTGATGAAAGCAATTGCTGACAAAAATTATGCGGGTGAATTTGATGGTATTCCAATCGTTAAATACGACGCAGTTTTGCACGGAGAAGTACAGAAGCCAGGTTTAGGACCACTCCATACAGAGTTTGATGGTAAAGGAAATGCGTATACTTCCATGTTTGTTTCTTCCGAGATTGTAAAGTGGGACATTAAAACATGTAAAGTTTTGGACAGACAACCTACATTCTATTCTACAGGTCACTTGATGGTTGTAGGTGGAGATACTGCAAAACCTTACGGAAAATATCTTGTTGCTTATAACAAAATTACAAAAGACAGATACTTGCCAACCGGTCCGGAGCTTGCACAATCCGCACAGTTATTTGACATTACCGGTGATAAAATGAAACTTCTTTTAGATTTCCCAACAATTGGTGAACCGCATTATGCACAAGCCGGTCCTGCGGAAATTTTCAAAAAAGATCAGGTGAAATTCTATAAATTAGAAGAAAACAAACACCCGTACGTTACTCGTGGTGAGGGCGAAAGCAAAGTCGTTCGCGAAGGGAACAAGGTGCACGTTTATATGACTTCCATCCGCTCTCACTTTGCACCGGATAATATTGAAGGCGTACGTGTTGGGGACGAAGTTTACTTCCACGTAACTAACCTTGAGCAAGACTGGGATGTTCCACACGGCTTCGCAATCAAAGGCGCGCAAAACGCCGAACTGCTGATTATGCCGGGTGAAACCACCACGCTGAAGTGGGTTCCGCTGAAAGCAGGAATGTATCCGATGTACTGTACAGACTTCTGCTCTGCGCTGCACCAGGAAATGCAGGGATATGTACGGGTATCGCCGGCCGGCAGCACTACTCCGCTTATCTATTCCCTGAATAATAAGAAGGACAATGCAC
Organism: Flavobacteriales bacterium UBA6693; assembly: GCA_002454815.1. Lineage (GTDB taxonomy): Bacteria > Bacteroidota > Bacteroidia > Flavobacteriales > Weeksellaceae > Kaistella. The sequence continues at coordinate 67,158 of DKJL01000011.1, read as the reverse complement.
AGAGTCCCGTGAAACAAGCTGAAACGAAATAATAATTACAACAAAAGGGCAGTTTCACTGCCCTTTTTCTTTTGAAGCCGGCAATCAATAAAGCTGCTTCCTCAGATACTCAAATAAAGTAATGATGAAAACAAATCCTATACATCCCTGGAGCCGCATTCTTTTAATCCTGCTGGGCCTGGCCTTAATCATCACGATTTTTGTTCCAATATGGTCCATTTATCTTAGTGCACCCCAGTATCCGGAGGGCCTTGCGATGTTCATCCACGCTGATAAAGTGAGTGGAGAATATGCCATTATTAATGGACTCAACCACTATATCGGCATGAAAGAAATACATGCAGATGAATTCTGGGAATTTAAAGTCTTGCCGTACGCGCTGGCATTTTTTGCGCTTCTGTGTTTGCTTGCGGCGTTGCTGCGAAACCGCATTATCATCTACACCCTTACCGGTATTTATATGCTTTTCGGAATCGGATTCGTGTTCGATTTTTGGCGTTGGCTTTACGATTACGGCCACAACCTCAATCCCAATGCTGCCATCGTCGTTCCCGGCATGTCTTACCAGCCACCACTCTTTGGTTATAAGCAGTTGCTGAACTTCGAAGTTTGGTCTTATCCCAATATCGGAGGCGTCATTATGATGGCTGCCGGTGTAATTTTGATTACCTTAGCAATAATCGAGTTCCGGCGCGCAAAAAACGCATCGCTATAGGAATTAATATTATTTGATTTAATTAAAAGTAATGAAAACATTAAAAAGTTTACTGTTTGGCGCAGGCCTGTTGGCCGTTGCATCATGCTCAGAAAAAGGTCCACAGGAAATCGCTGTTGGAAAAGACCAGTGTGATAACTGCAAGATGACCATCACCGAACCTAAATATGCGACACAACTGCTCACCGAAAAAGGCAGAATTTATAAATTTGATGATATCGCGTGTCTGACGGATTACGAAAGTTCAAATACTGATGCCGCTGCCAATGCCACGGTTTATGTTGCAGACTTCCCAACGGGCAAATTTTTCGATGCCAAAACAGCTACACTGATTAAGGGTGGTGACATTAAAAGTCCTATGGGCGGCAATACACAGGCTTTCCAAAATAAAGAGGAAGCAAACCAGGCAGCCGTGACGCTTGGCGCCACCGCTACAACACTCCGCTAAAAACTACAAAGGCTTTTTCCTTGTTGATATGAGAAATAAAACAGCATCACTGCTGCTGGTATTTTTACCTCTTTTCCTGTTTTCTGCCGTACTCGAGGTTGGCGCTGCCAAATCTTTCCGAACGATAAAGCAGGCTTTGTCTGCGGCAAAAAGCGGCGACAGCATCGTAGTGCAGCCGGGGATTTACCGTGAAGGAACGATGGACCTCGAAAAGCCGGTCACGCTCATCGGTGTCGGAAGACCCGTGATTGACGGTGAGCTGAACGGGGAAATATTCACCTTCCGAAGTGACTGGATTGTCCTGAAAGGCTTTAAAATCATCAACAGCGGGCGCGACGAAATTCGCAGTGTGGCCGCCGTGCATGTTTACAGCACCAGCAATTCGGTCATAGAAGACAATATTTTTGAAAACAATTATTTCGGAATTTACGTTCAGCGCGGTTACCGGATTCTCATCAATAATAATAAAATCACCTCAGCCCGCAGCATTTCGCAGGAAGGAAGCGGTGACGGGATTCACCTGCTCGGCAGCCGAGATATATGGGTGAAAAACAACTACATCAGCGGCCACAAAGACGGGATTTATTTGGAAAAAAATCTCAGGTGCTATGTTTATCACAACCTTTCGCGCGACAACCTGCGCTACGGTCTGCATTTTATGTTTTCTAACGACAGCGTCTACACCTCAAATGTTTTTGATAATAACGGTGCCGGTGTTGCCGTGATGTATGCCATGAATGTAAGCATGTACAATAACCGTTTCATCAACAACTGGGGAGACGGCGTGTACGGATTGCTGCTGAAGGAAATTTCTTACAGCAAAATTCAAAACAACAGTTTCGAAGGCAATACGACCGGAATTTTTGCTGACGGCGCCACCAAAATCGATTTTTACAACAACAGTTTTGCCAACAACGGCTGGGCACTGAAGATCAATGCCAACTGTATGGAAAACCGCATCTTCCGGAATAATTTCGTCAACAACACCTTTGATGTCAGCACCAACGGTTCGGTGGTGATGAATGAATTTCGCCACAATTATTGGGACAAGTATGAAGGTTACGACCTCGATAAGGATAAAAAAGGAGATATTCCCTTTCATCCGCTTAGCCTGTACTCCGTTCTGGTAGAACAGAATCCATCCGTAATGTTGCTGTTCCGCAGCTTCCTGATTGACATGCTCGACCGTACGGAAAAAATAATTCCCAGCCTGACGCCCGAAAGTTTCGTAGATGAACAACCGGCGATGAAACCGTTCAAAACTTAATGGTGCTTCGGCAACCAAATTTAGTCGGGAGACCGCTCCCTTTATTATGATTGAAATAAAAAACCTGACCAAGAAATTCAATTCCTTCACCGCACTGAAAGGCGTGAATCTGAACTTCCAAAACGGACAGTCTGTTGCGCTGATCGGCCCCAACGGCTGTGGCAAAACAACCATGATTAAATGTATTCTCGGTCTGAACGTGGTTCAGGACGGCGATGTCCTGGTCGACAGCAAAAGTGTGAAAGAAGATTACCGCTACCGCGAATCCATCGGCTATATGCCACAAATTGGGCGCTACCCGGAAAACATGACCATCGGTGAAACCATCCAGATGATCAAAGATATTCGCCGGACACCCGACGCTGAACTTGATACAGAATTGCTGGAAGCTTTCGATTTACCAAAAATTTATGATAAGAAAATGCGCACACTTTCCGGCGGTACGACGCAAAAAGTAAGTGCCGTACTGGCTTTTCTTTTTAATCCGGCCGTCATTATTCTGGATGAACCCACCGCCGGGCTGGATCCATTGGCTACTGAAGTCTTGAAGCGTAAAATCATTCAGGAAAAAAATAAAGGAAAACTCATTATAATTACGTCCCATCTGCTCAGCGAACTCGACGATATCATCACCGAAATTGTCTTTATGAACGAAGGGCAGGTCGTCGTGCATCAGTCTGTGGAAGACTTGAAAGTGCAGACCAATACACAGAAAATTTCTGAGGGAATTATCTCAATTTTAAAACAAATGAAGAAATGAACCGCATTGCCCGCTTTATTTTATTTGATATTTTAAAAAACAAAATCGTTCTGCTTTACACCGCTTTACTGTTCATTATTTCGTGGTCCGTCCTGGGATTGGAAAGTAATTTTACGAAAGCGACTTTAAGTCTGCTGAATGTGGTGCTGCTCGTAGTGCCCTTAGTCAGCATTATATTTTCTACGATTTATGTGTACAACAGCAGCCAGTTTATCGAATTGCTGCTCAGCCAGCCGGTGCCGCGCGCGCGGGTTTGGTTTAATCTTTTTCTGGGATTGGTTACGGCATTGATTCTTGCCTTTCTCATCGGTTGTGGAATTCCGATTCTTCTTTATTCTTCAATCCAGACCGGTGCTTCACTTATGCTGACCGGTGTTTTCCTCACCATCATTTTTGCGTCTTTGGCGATGCTTGCTGCTATCTTCAGCCGGGATCGTGCGAAAGGTATTGGTATTTCCATTTTTATCTGGATGTTTTTTGCCATCATTTATGACGGAATTTTGCTGGTTTTGATGTTCCAGTTTGCAGATTATCCCATTGAGGGAATTATGGCCACATTGGCAGCCGTTAATCCTATCGGCCTGTCACGAATATTTGTTCTGTTGCAGCTTGATGTTGCTGCCATGCTGGGTCAGGCAGGCGCTATTTTCCGTCAGGTTTTTGGCTCCGGCGGCGGTCTGGTGATATCAATTATCATTCTTACCCTGTGGGCATTCGTTCCTTTCCTCTGGTCATTAATTCAGTTCAACAAAAAAGATCTGTAAAACACCTGTACTTTCAGAAGGTGATAAAAATCAGCTGTTTAGTGTTAATTGTGTGAGCGCAGTCATATTCAAATGCATCATTTCCGACGTACATTTATAATGAAAAACCGGTTCGCGTTGGACTGTATTTTACATTAACGAATATAACAGATACTATGAAAAAATTGATGATTCTTGCGATAGCTGCTTTTGCTATGGCAAGCTGTGCACAAAGCGAAGCCGCAACCACAGAAACCACTGCAACAGCTGAAACTCCTGCCGCGACAGGAGGCCAGGAAGCAGTGCAGGACGAAGACAGTGCACCCGATATTGTGAAATTGGCGGTAAGTAATGATGATCTTTCCACATTGGTAAAAGCGGTACAGGCTGCAGGCTTGGCAACTTCGCTGAGTAATGCCGGACCCTTCACGGTATTCGCACCGACTAATGCTGCCTTTGACGCGCTTCCTGCCGGAGTTGTAGAAGACTTAATGAAGCCTGAAAACAGTAACAAGCTCAATGATATTTTGGGTCACCACACTTATGTAGGCGTAATGAAAGCAGATTATCTTACGGACGGGCAAAGCTTGGGAATGGTGGACGGCAAATCCATCACCATTAAAATGATCGATGGTAAACCAACCATAAACGGCATTGCGAATATCATCGCTTCAGTACCGGCAGCGAACGGAATTGTTCACGTAGTGGACGCAGTAATTCTCCCACAATAAACCGGTTTTCATTTATTATTTATTGTTTGTACACCTTCCGAATTAACTTCGGGAGGTGTTTTTATTTAAATATTCTTGCGCCGCAGGCTCAGCGCTATTGTTAATAAAGAGAACATCATGAGCAGCGAAACAATCAGCAAGATTTCAGGAGCGTACGGAAGGGCGATATATTTAATGGAAAAAATTCCCATCAGGCCCAATACAGCTTCATTAAGAAAAATACCCAGGAGCAATAATTTCAGGCCGGTGATCACGGGTTTGGTCATTATAAAAAGATTTGTTGCCAAGATCTGACTAAGCAAAAAGACTGATACGCACATCAACAAGACCAAATGAAGATATGCGATAACGACATTGCGGAAACCAAAGGCAAACTGGCTCAGTGCCGGCACATTGGAGCCCAGCTGCAGAAGAATTTTTGCCGCGAAGGCAAAACCTACATACATCAGCACAAAACGCTGTAATGGTGAAAAACTCAGCACAAGTTTTGTCCAGTTTTTCTTTATGAATCCGTACAACTGCGCTGCGCCAACGGTTTGTGCAATAGAAGCCAGTCCGATAATTATTAAGATCCACAGCGGAAGATCTGCCCACAAGACCGATAGTCCATAACCGATGAAGGCACCGATGAACAGCAGCCAGAAAATACGCCGGTTATCGCGTACAGACATCACCACGCCGATTTTCTCTAAAGTATACAGCAAAATTCCAATGCAGGCAAAAATGAAAAATCCGTTATACTGAAAATGCAGATAATAATAGGTGGAACCTAAATAAAGCGTTTGTGTCGCCGTATCCGTCACCGTCATATAAGAAAGCATGAAAACGCCTACTGAGGAAATTACAGCAAAAAACAATCCGCCCAAAAACCACGGCAGTACAATGTCCCGATGCTTGCGCGTATCTTTGATCAAGAAAAAGAAAAACGCAAAACTTGCCAGCAGCGCCGCGGATGAAGCTGTAATCGACAACCAGAAATAACCTTGGTACACGAAGCTGGGAATCATAATGTAGGAGGCCGCGGCGTTAATAATCAGCAGCATCTGATACTTTTTCAGTTGCTCTTCACGCAGAATTCCGTGCAGATAACGGATAATGAAAACGTAAATAATCTGCGTAATCCAACCATAAAAAGCAAAATGGGAGTGCGCTTCCTGCATAAATTTCTGGTCGACCATCGGCAGAGAATATGCGATCTTATAGCGCATAATCACGCCGAGTACGGAGACAAGGAAAAAATTAAAAACAGAAAGGCGAAGCCAAAAAGTGAGATTTTTCATAGTACGCAATATTCAATGAACGCCGGCGCCAGCCGACAAAAAATGATTGGATTTAAAAAATAATTTTACCGTTAACGATTTCCAGCTTGTCATCTTTTTCCATTTTTTTAATGGTTCGGATCACGGTTTCGATACGAAGACCGGTCATATGTGAAAGCTCTTTTCGGGTGAGGTCAATAAGGACTTTAGCAGTTTCGGTGCCGTACTCCCGCTTGAAATCCTGCAGCTGCTGAAGGATACGGTCTTCCGGATTGTGCAAAACAATCTGTTTCAGCAACTGGCTTTTCTTGATGGATTTGTGCGCGATCGACATGGTAAATTCGAAAAGATCTTCTGGATTTTCTTTGAGGAAACGAATCAGGTTTTCACGGGGGATCCTTATAATTTCCACCCGTTCGCAAATCACCTCTACATTCCCCGGAAACGGCATTCCCAAAAGCACGGCAGGCTCAGCAAAAAAATTCCCCGCCCGCACCTTGTGCTGCAATAGCTCTTTTCCTTTTTCTGTAAAATTAGAAACAGAAAGCTCTCCTTCTTTTAGGTAATGAAAATATTGAGAGCAGTCGCCTTCGTTTAAAATGACATCGCCTTTGTGATATCGTTTGTATTCCGGCTTGGTTTCATTCAGTAGTTTTTCACTTATTTCAAATGCCATTGCTTAGTGCTTAACGTTCAAATATACTAAAGTTTTCGCTATAAAATCAGACCTCTGCGCATGATATAGACACTGTCCGCATGAGGAAGCGCTGCTGCCGTTTCATCTTAAATCTCTATTTTTGATTAATTAAAACAAACGGCATGTCAGACAAATTTAATCCCAGAGATATTACTTGGCTGGCTTTCAACGAGCGGGTGCTGCAGGAAGCGATGGACCGTACCGTGCCGCTGCATCTGCGCGTTCGTTTCCTCGGCATATTTTCCAATAATTTAGATGAGTTTTTCCGCGTCCGCGTAGGTGGTTTGCGCCGTGCAATGGATTTTAAAGATAAGTTCAGCACGGAATCTTTTTTCGAGCCACCATCTAAAATCCTGCAAAACATCAACGACATCGTCATTCGGCAGCAGCAGAATTTTGATAAAACCTGGAAGAAAATTCAGGCTGAACTCGGCACCCAAAATATTTTCATTAAAACAGCAAAAGACCTGACCGGCCTGCAGCAGAAATTTGTGACAGATTATTTTGATGAAACCGTCGAAAGCAACGTTATTCCTATTCTGCTGCACGAAAATACGCCGATGCCGTACCTGCGCGATAAGTCGCTCTACCTGGGCGTTGCAATGCGAAAAAAACAGTGGCAATATGAAAGTAAATTCGCTATTATCGAAATACCGTCGCGCGTTTTGGGGAGATTTGTCATTTTGCCCACCGAAAATCCGGAGGAGAAAAACGTGATGCTTCTGGAGGAACTCATTATTTACAATCTGCCGCATATTTTTTCCTATTTCGGTTACGAAGAATATCAGGCACACTGTTTTAAAGTGACCAAAGATGCAGAGTTCGACCTCGATAACGACATTCGCACGACGCTGGCAGAAAAAATTGAAAAAGGGGTGAAATCGCGCCGTAAAGGAAAGCCGACGCGTTTTGTTTTTGATAAAGCGATGGATAAAGCGCTGCTGGAATTCCTCATCCGGAAACTGCACCTCACCAAGCGCGACAGCATTATTCCCGGCGGTAAGATTCACAACTTCCGTCATTTCATGGATTTTCCGGATGTTTTCCTGAATGAAAGCCAGCCGGTGGAACGCACCTCTTTCGATCATCCCGCTTTTATAGGACAGCGCATCACCGATGTGATACAGAAAAAAGATGTGCTGCTTTCGTTTCCTTACCACAAGTTTAGTCCCGTCATCGATTTGCTGCGGGAAGCAGCGATGGACCCTGATGTAAAATCAATTCAGATTACGGCGTATCGTCTTGCCTCAAATTCAAAAATAATCAACGCACTGATCAACGCGGTCCGAAACGGTAAAGAGGTCACCGTTATGCTGGAACTCCGCGCCAGATTTGACGAAGAAAATAATTTAAAATGGAAAGCGCTGCTGGAACAGGAAGGCGTAAAAGTTCTGGTAGGCATCCCGAACCGTAAAGTGCACGCAAAACTCTGCGTCATCAAAAAGCGCGTGCAACACAAAACCCTGCAATATGGCTTTGTAAGCACCGGCAATTTCAATGAAAAAACGGCCAGGATCTACGGTGATCATCTGATGATGACCGCAGACCGCGGCATTATGGCGGACATTAACAAGATTTTTAATTTGCTGCGCAAACCCAAACAGGATCCGGTCGCTGTTTTAAAATCATGTAAAAATCTGATGGTTTGCCCCGACCTGATGCGGGAACATATTACACGGTTGATCGACGCGGAAATTCAGGAAGCTAAAGCCGGACGTAAAGCGCTGATTATTATTAAAGCCAACTCACTCAGCGACCGCGGTTTGATTCAGAAATTATATGAAGCGGCGAAAGCCGGCGTGACAATAAAACTGATTATACGCGGTATTTACTGTGCGATCAATCAGAAAGAATTTAAACAAAAAATATGGGCCGTGAGCATCGTGGACGAATATCTGGAACATTCGCGCCTGATGTATTTTTATCATAATGGAGATGAAGAAATTTATCTTTCGTCGGCCGACTGGATGACGCGAAATTTAGATTACCGCATCGAAGCCGCTGCAAAAATCACGCAGAAAGATCTGAAAAAAGAGATCGTTGATCAGCTTGAGATCCAGCTCAGCGATAATGTAAAAGCAAGGATCCTGGACAAAAAAATGCGGAACGAATACGTAAAAAGTGAAGAAAAATCAATCCGCGCGCAAATCGAAACCTATCATTATTTAAAAAATAAAACACTGCCGCAATAATGATTCTTCAGCAGATATCAGCTGCAAATACCAACTGCTGTTGCCGATGCTTAGAATTTCTGCTATCTTTGCACTGCTTTTAGAAAAGGGAATTGTGTGAAAATCACAAACTGTCCCCGCAACTGTAAATCACCATTAGTGAAGCTGCAATACAACCACTGAGCAATCGGGAAGGTGCAGTTTTGTGAAAGTCAGGAGACCTTACTACAAAGCATAACCATAAAAAAATGCTTTCGGAGGAAAGGCTTTAATAATGACTGCAAGACATCTCGCCTTTTCGGCACTTTTCAGCGCTTTTTCGGTAGCTGCTTTTTCACAGGAAAAGAGCATTGACACCGTTTATATCTTCGACAACCAACTTCGGAATTCGACTAAATTTCAAAAAATTGAAATCCTGAAAGAGGAAGATTTGTTGCGGAACACTACGAATCTTTCCGAAGTTCTACGTTTCCAGTCGCCGGTTTACATTAAAGAAAACGGCCGCGGAATGGTTTCTTCGCCTTCATTTCGCGGCACCACTGCGCAGCAGACGGCTTTTGTGTGGAACGGAATCAATATTAATTCTGTTTTTTTAGGACAGGGCGACATCAATAATATTAATCTGTTGGGGTTTGATGATATTCAAATCAAATCAGGCGGCGGCAGCGTCATTTACGGCAGCGGCGCCATAGGCGGCACGATTCATCTTAATAATGAACTGACTTTTAACAAAGGTTTTGCCTCCACTTTATTTTTGGAAGGCGGCTCGTTCAACACGTTCAACAGTTTTCTGAAAACATCTTACAGCGACGACAGACTGTCGGTAAAAGTTTCCGGCAATTTTGTGCAAAGTGACAACGATTACGAGGTTCGGGAGAAAAATTACAGAAATTTAAACGGCGAATACGACAACCGAACTTTCAATCTCGGCGCGGCGTATAAAGTAAATGAAGCCAACACGGTTTCCTGGCAAACGCAATTATTCGACGGCGAACAGCATTATCCGACCTCAGAATTTGGAACCAAAACCAAATACCTGAGTGCTACTTTCCGCACGTTACTGGACTGGAATTATAAAAATTCAAAAATTAAAAACAGTTTTAAAACGGCTTTTCTGAAGGATGATTTCCAGTATTTTGAAAATATCGATCAGCCAAGAAGCAGCGGAGGAGTCGGTGAAACCTATTTGATTAAAAATGATTTTAATTATATTTTAAATAGTGAGTTCGCCGTCAATTTCATCGGAGAATACCAGCTCAACAAAGGCGAAGGTTTTCAGTCCGGCATTCGATCTGTAAAAAGAAACGCGGGTTCTGCAGCGGTTTTGGCACGATGGAATCCTGTGCAGAAATTAAACCTGGAAGCTGGGCTTAAAAAAGATTTTGTGGAAGAAATTGAATCACCGCTGCTTTTTTCTTTTTCCGGAAAAATTAAAGTGAACCAATGGTATTCTGCCGCTTTGAACCTTTCTAAAAATTTTAGATACCCATCCTTCAACGATTTGTACTGGGAACCGGGCGGAAATCTGGACCTCAAGCCGGAAGTTTCTCATCAGGCTGAACTCGGCAGCAATTTCCACTATAAAAATTTTAGACTGAATGTGACGCCTTATTATATCAAGATCAAGAATATGATTCGCTGGCTGCCCACGAACGATGGTTATTGGACCCCTTTGAACACCAATAATGTGGAGTCCTACGGCGTCGAATCTCAGCTGGATTTTATTAAAAATTTTGGATTGAGCGAAACAAAGTTATCGATCGGCTATGTTTTCACACATTCAAAAAATACGGATACTGACCAGTTTTTAATGTATGTACCTCAGCATAAAATGTTCGGGACTGCGGTTTATCAGTACCGGTTTGCAGAAATATTTATTCAGGGAATGTACAACGGACTCACTTATACGACGAGCAATGAAACGATGAAAGATGCCATCAATCCTTATTTTGTGCTGAACGGAGGTCTGAATCTCAGCTTTTTAAAAAACTATAAAATAGGATTTAAAGTCAATAATATCTTTGATGAAATCTACGAAACCACCGCTTATTTTCCTTTGCCGAAAAGAAATTACAGTGCTAATCTTCTAATTAACTTTTAAATTAAATACAATGAAAATTTCTAAATTATTATCAGGTGTACTCGCTGCTACCTTACTGCTGACGGTTTCCTGTAGAACGGACGACCCGATCGTTGAGCCAGAACTGCCAAAAGGCGCTTACGAAAATGGAATCATCATGTCGAACGAGGGAAACTATGGCACACCTACCGCCACCGTTTCTTATGTTTCTAATGATTTGGCAACGGTAGAAAATAATATCTATAGCTCAAATAACGCCAATGCCGCTTTGGGCGATGTGCTGCAAACCATCGGTTTTAATGGAGATTATGCTTATTTAGTTCTGAACAATTCCAATAAAATTGAGGTCGTCAACCGCTATACTTTTAAAAAAGTGGCGACCGTGTCGGATCAGGTTTCGCAACCGAGATATATCGCTTTTGCAAATAACAATTATTATGTAACCAACAGCTCCGGCTCGTCAAAATTTGTAACGGTGTACCGTAGTGACAACAACGCTTTCGTGAAAAAACTTGATCTTACGAGCACAGGAGAAAGAATTGTGGAAGCCGGCGGAAAAATATTTGTACAGAATGCTTCATTTGGCACCGGTAAAAAACTTACCATCATCAATCCTGCCTCCAATATCGTAGAAGCAGAAGTTAATGTACCCAACGGTAACATTCAGAAAACAATTTCTGATGGCGGCAATGTTTACACCATTGCGTCCACTTCTACCGATTCTTACATCTACAAACTATCGCCGACCGGAACCATCACCTCGACCATTACCCTCACCGGTATTGCCAACGCAAAAAACCTGGAAGTGGATGCCTCCAAATTTTTCTTCAGTTCAGGTGTTAAGGTTTACTCAATGGACATGAACAGCACCACCGCACCGACGAATCCAATCATCACCACGACTGACGATTCCTGGTCTGCGATGTACGGTTTCGCTGTGATCGACGGCAAGATATATATTTCTAATGCGAACGGATTTACCGCTGACAGCACTGTAGAAATTTACTCCACCTCCGGTACTTTGCTGAAAACAATTACTACAGGAAAAGGAACAAGTGGTTTTTATAAGAACTAACTTTTCCACGAAATTTAAATAAAAACCGAAGCCTTTCCTATGTGGAAGGGCTTTAGTTTTTTCTTGATCGCAACTAGGCCAATAGCAGCCCCAAAGCTTCCCCTTCTTTGATCACAAAGTTTCTGGCTTCGTCTTTGTCATTTGCAATCTCGCCTTCGAGAATGGCTTCTTTTACTTTTTCTTTTAAAATGCCGATCTCGCGGCCGGGCTTGAGATTAAAAAGCTGCATAATTTCTTCCCCGGAGATAGGCGGCTGAAAGTTCCGGACCTGATCTTTTTCTTCGACCTCTTTAATTTTTTTGGCAACCTCTTCAAAATTTCTTTTAAATTTGGCCTGTTTGGACGCATTTTTTGTGGTGATGTCTGCTTTGCACAAAGTGAAAAGATCTTCCAAATCGTCGCCGGCATCGAAAAGCAGGCGTCGCAATGCAGAATCTGAGGTATCATCGTCGATCAGCGCAATCGGTCTGGAAGAAAGTTTGACCAGTTTCTGCACGTACTTCATGTGGGGTCCCAAAGGTAGTTTCAGTTTATAGAAAAGATTCTTCACCATTTTCGAACCCAAAAATTCATGACCGTGAAAAGTCCAGCCGATGCCCTCGACAAATTTTTTCGTCGGCGCTTTGCCGATATCATGAAGCAGCGCGGCCCAGCGCAGCCAAAGGTTTTCTGTGTTTTTTGAAATATTATCGACCACTTCTAAAGTGTGCCAAAAATTATCTTTGTGGGTTTGCCCTTCTACTTCTTCGATGCCTTTCAACGCGGTGAGTTCCGGCATGATGCGTTCTAAAATTCCCGTTTCGGCTAAGAGCTTCAGACCTTCCGAAGGTTTGGGCGAAAGCATTATTTTATTGAATTCCACCATGATGCGCTCCCGTGAAACAATTTTTATCCGGTCCGCTTCTTTTTTAATTGCATCAAGTGACTCGGGTTCTATTTTAAACCGGAGCGTAGCGGCAAATCGAATGGCGCGCATCATTCGCAGCGGATCGTCAGAATAGGTGGTTTCAGGCGCTAAGGGTGTACGCAGAATTTTATTATGCAAATCATCCAATCCGCCGAAGGGATCGACCAGCGTACCAAAGTCGGACGCATTTAATGAAATTGCCAAAGCATTTACGGTAAAATCGCGGCGCTTCTGATCATCTTCCAAGCTACCCGTTTCCACGGCAGGATTACGGGATTCGCTGGAATAGCTTTCTTTGCGTGCCCCTACAAACTCTAGGTCCAATCCTTGATATTTGAACATCGCCGTGCCATACGTTTTGAAGACCGAAACTTTTGACGGTGTTTTCATGCTTTCAGCTACAGCTTTCGCAAGTTGTACTCCACTGCCTTCCGTTACAAAATCGATATCGGCAGAAGCCGGGCGCTGCAGCAGCAGATCGCGTACGAAACCGCCAACAATAAACACCGACTGACCCTGCGCAGCGGCTGTTTCTGAAATACTTTTAAATAATTTGAAATTCTTGTTTTGCGTGAGATTGACGATCATAGCGGAGCAGCGAAAATTTCTGCAAAGATAAAGCTTCTCCCTCAATCTCCGGGAGGTGCGCTAAATAGGAATTAGCAAGGAGATTTTATATGTAGTTATCGGTAATGATGCTGTTAGGCTTTCCGCTGCAGCCAGTCGGCGATTTCGTCCTCAAGAAATTGGAGCTGGATGCGCATCGCTTCGATAAATGCATCCGGAACATTTGGCGTCGGCGTATTTTCTAAGTTCCACAGCTCGGCAGCCATGATTTCATATTCTGAGAACACACGCTGAAACCGCGGATTCTCATTTTGCAGTGCCTCAATACTGTGTTGGAGAGGCTTAAACTTGCGAACGGACTTCTGTGTTATCATCGTAAAGTTAGTTTTTTACAGATTACCTTATGGGGAAACGGTGGCCACCACTACGCGGAACGCGGGTTTAAGTGGCTGAATAATATTTCCTTACGGGAATTTCATGTCGTTGAAAAAACTAAATTAGATAAATAATCGGCCCAAAAAAATAATTTAACAGCATTTCTGATTGTTTAACATATAATTTTAAATTTGCAGGGTACATTATGAAAAAATTACTAATTCAGCAAAAACAGATCATATTTTTCGGAATTGCCGGTGCGCTGAGCGCCTTCGTAGAAATCAGCTTTTTTAAGGTATTCAGTATTTATTTGCCACAGATTTTTTCGGCCGAACGCGATTTCCACGGTATCCATTTTCCGCTGAGCAACGTGCTGTCTACGGGCGGGGGCATCATTACCAATTATTTTCTCAGTATTTGGTTTGTGTTCGAGCGCGGCCGACATTCGAAAAAACGGGAGTTCGCTTATTTCATGTTTATTTCGCTGTTTTCTACCATTCTCAGTCTGGTTTTCTTCCAGGTGTTTTTCCGCAGCATCTTCACCGCTAATTTTGATTTTGGCATCTTTGTGCTGAGCCGGGAAATCAGCAGTAAAATTGCCGCAATTGTGGTTGTTTCTGTATTAAATTATACCTTGAAGAAAAAAGTAATATTCAATGGTTAACGGTTTCCAGCTTATGATGCGTTAGCGGCTAACTTTTATTTATGGTTAAAAAATTACTTAACTATCTCTGGCGTGGCTGGATGATCCTGCTCGGGGCGGTTCTTACTTTGCTGCTCGGTGCTCCGGTTTTGGCATTGTCGGTAAAGAAACAGCATTATCCGCTGGCGTACCGTCTTATCCGGGTCTGGTGTTACGGCATGTTTTACGGAATGGGTTTCCGCTATAGGCTGATCTCACTTTCCCGGAAACCAATTGACCCGAAACGGCAGTATGTTTTTATCTCCAATCATACTTCTATTATGGACGTGATGCTGCCCTGTATCCTGATGCCGCATCATCCGCTCTGCTACGTCGGCAAGAAGGAACTGGTGAAAATCCCTGTTTTCGGCACAATTTATAAACGGATTTGTGTAATGGTAGACCGTGAATCGGCCAAAAGCCGCGCAGATGTTTACCGGCGCTGCGCGGAACGCATGCAGGAAGGCCAAAGCATTGTTATTTTTCCCGAAGGTGGCGTTCCCGATGATGAATCTGTGATCCTGGATTCCTTTAAAGACGGCGCATTTACGTTATCTCATAAATACCGTGTTCCCGTTGCCGTTTTTACTTTTAAAGGTTTAAAGGAAATGTTTCCCTTTGATTTTTCCCGCGGCTATCCGGGCACGGTGGATGTTTATTTTAATATAATTTTAGAGCCGTGTGATTCCGTAGCCAGTTTGAAAACACAAGCGCATGCTTCGATTAAAAATGTTTTGGAGCATCCTTACCGCGTGGAGAAATAAGTTATATTTGTTACTAATAAACTATACTTTATGTCAGCAGAAAATACTAAGAAGACCAATTGGGGTCAGTTTGTACCGCTTGTGACGGTGTTTTTCTTTTGGGGCTTTGTGGCCGCCAGCAATGATATCCTGATTCCGGTTTTCAAGAAAGCATTTAACTTAACGCAGAGTCAGAGCCAGTTGGTTTCCGTCTCATTTTATATCTCGTACACTGTCGGCTCACTTATTTATATGTTTATTTCGCGCTCTATGCGTCGTGATCTCATTAACCGGATCGGCTATAAAAACGGGCTCATCTACGGCTTGCTCATTTCTGTGGTGGGTACATTATTTTTCATTCCTGCTGCGAATACGAGTTCTTATCTGCTCATGATTTCCGGACTATTCGTTATCGGGCTGGGATTCTCATTGCTGCAAATTGTAGCCAATCCGCTGGCTATCGCCTTGGGAGCACCGGAAACCGGCTCGCAACGGCTTACCTTGGCGGGCGGTATTAATAATTTTGGAACCACAGTCGGACCGCTGATTGTCTCTTTTGCAATTTTTGGATCCGCGGCAGTAGCCAATACCGAAGCAAGCATCGAAAGTGTGAAACTTCCGTACATGGGCTTGGGAATAGCCTTCCTGCTCGTGGCTGTTTTAATTAAATTCTCCAAACTTCCACAGGTAACGGCCATCAGTACAGAAATGCCGACGGAAGACGCCACCGGACATCAGCGGACCTCAGCTTTCCAGTATCCTCAACTCGTAATGGGGATGATCGCAATCTTTGTTTATGTAGGTGTGGAAGTTTCCACGGCGAGTAATCTTCCGGCTTATATGGAAAACTCCCTCGGTTTTGAAACGAAAGATATTGCACCGTACATTTCGTTGTATTGGGCGTCTTTGATGATCGGGCGTTGGACGGGCGCTGTAGAAGCATTTGATGTAACTGCCGGCATGCGAAAAATCCTGAGATTCCTGGCGCCATATCTTGCTTTTGGAGTCTTCCTGGCAGTAAATGCAATTGCGCAGCATGATCTGAAGCCCTTTTATATCTACGGGCTCATTATACTGGTTATGATTGCCGCGGATATCGCGAGCAAAGGCAACCCCGCAAGAATGTTGTTTATCTTTTCCTGTATGGGAATTTTGGCGCTGGTGCTGGGAATGCTTACCACAGGAATGTTTTCAGTTTATGCCTTTACCAGCGTCGGGCTGTTCTGTTCCACGCTGTGGCCATGTATTTTTGCGCTGGCCATTAACGGTTTGGGGCGGCATACCAATCAGGGTAGCAGCTCGCTGATCATGATGATCATGGGCGGTGGTATTATCAGTTTTCTGCAGGGGTATCTGGCGGATCTTACCAATATCCATTTCAGCTATATCGTGGGTGTGGCGTGTTTTGCATATTTGGCCTTCTACGCAGTCCGGGTAACCTCAATACTGAAAAAACAAGGTATTTCTCTTGATGGAATTCCGAACAGCAATGCGGACTAAACTTCGATCAATTTTCAGACAAAATAGATTTTGGGCAGGCTTACTACTTGCCCAATTTGTTTTGTTTTTTTGTCTGTCCAAAATCCCCGCAGTTGTTAAATTTTTTCAGGAATTCTTTGAGTATCAAAAACTTTTGCATCAGAAATTATTCCGGGATTTACCGTTTTCGGCAGGCGATATTTTCTATGTGTTTCTGTCCCTCGCACTTGTTTATTTATTATTAAAAACATTGCGCCGCCATACCAGAAACGCTGCGCTGAGAACGTTGCTTGTAATGCTGAACACGCTCTATTTCTTTTATCAGATTTTTTGGGGAATGCTCTATTTTCAAACGCCGGTATCCGCGCAGTTTCCGACACGGAAAGTCGAGCGGCAGGACGCGGAACAGCTTGCAATTGTTTATTTAAGACGCTGCCGCGAAACACGAAAATTAGTGCAGGAAGACCGTTACGGTGTTTTCAAAGTCTATAACCGCGCTGGACTGGAACGTTCCATTTTGAAAGAACAGAAATCACTTCCCGGTACCATAAATCAAAAACAGGCAACGGGAGTTAATAATATAAAACCAAGTTTATTTTCGCCCGTCATGAGCTATACCGGCATTTTGGGTTACTACAATCCCTTCACCGCAGAAGCACAGTACAATCCACTGTTGCCTTCGAGCCAGCTGCCGTTTACCCTGGCGCATGAAAGCGCCCACCAGCTCGGCTACGCGCGAGAACACGAAGCAAACTTTGTCGGTTATCTGATCGGTAAAAATGCTGCTAATGCCGATTTGCGCTACAGCACCGAATATTATACTTTAAAAGCACTGCTCGGCTCTCTCGTGCAGGAGAATCCGGAATTTGTAAAGGCGGTGATCCGCAGCTATTCGGCAGGCATGAAACGCGACCGCCTGGCAGAAAAAATGTTTGTGCGTCGCCACGAAGGTGTTCTGGATGTCTTCTTCGGTTTCACCAATGATTTATTTTTAAAAAGTAACCAACAGGAAGGAAGTATTACTTACTCCTACTTTGTGGATTTATTGCTCCAGTATGAAATGGCCGAAAAATAAAAAGAACCGTCTCTTGCGAAACGGTTCCAAAACACAAATGATGAAAAAAAATTTACGCCTTAATAAGACTTAGTTGTCTTACTAAGGCGGTGTAAAAGTAAGACTATTTTTCAAGATGACAAAACACATGCAGCAAATTTTTAAAATTTAAATAGCTGTTTAATATTATTTTTTCGAAATCCGACTGAAGTTCCTCCGATAAGTGCTGATGTCATTAAGTTGAAACTGACCACAATTTAAAATTTTAAGTTGAAAAAAATTACTGTTTAAGGAAACTATTTTCTTTTGTGTTAACTAAAGGCACGAAAACAAAGGAGAATTTTCATAGAAATAATGACGATGAATAACCAAGAGAGCGAGCAGCGGCAGCAAAGCACCGCTTTTCGTCTTCGCCGTCCTAATTAAAACAAAGATCTGCTTCAGTTTAAACCAAAAAAAAGCCCAGCATAAAACTGGGCTTTTGTAGCGAAGACGGGAATTGAACCCGTGACCTCAGGGTTATGAATCCTGCGCTCTAACCATCTGAGCTACCTCGCCGATTAAAGTGGTGCAAAGATAAAAATATTTAGCGAGTTTGCAAGAAATTACTTCAACTTTAAGAAAGAAATTACATCCGCTGCACGATTGGGCTTGGCAATGATTTTATTGTCGCCATCCAACACGAAATAGGTTGGCGTTGCACGCACGTTGTAGGTGTCGGAGTAGGAACTGTTCCAGCCTTTCAATTCGCTGTCGTTGATCCACGGCAGCATTTTCACCTTGTTTTGGTAAGCTACACGATCACTGTCCAAAGAAAGTCCGATCACCTCACCACCGATT
The DNA here is from genome assembly GCA_002454815.1 of Flavobacteriales bacterium UBA6693. Classification (GTDB taxonomy): domain Bacteria; phylum Bacteroidota; class Bacteroidia; order Flavobacteriales; family Weeksellaceae; genus Kaistella. The sequence goes on along the minus strand of DKJL01000011.1, from coordinate 48,565 downwards.
GATTTGATCTTATTGTAATTCTGAAGCAAAATCGGAAGGTCATTCTCACAGTGTGAGCAAGTGGACGCCCAAAAGACCAGAACTTTGCGGTTCGCTTTAACGTCATGAACGGTTTTGGCTTTAGTTCCGCTGACGTTGGTAAAAGTATAGTTCGGAAACACCGCGCCAATCTCCGTGTTTTGATTTGAGGCGATCGTTTGGGAAAGGCGTTCGTTGATGGTGCACTTCAGGTTTTTTGCCAGCGAAAGATATTGATCCTTTAATTCGGACATGCCGTAGGTATCGAAAATCTCAATCAATTCCGATAATACGGTTTGTCCGCGGGGAGTTTCTGTGTTGACAGCGGCGAGCAATTTATCGACGTCGGCCGTCAGATTGGTGTTAGGACCGATATTGAGATAAGAAACCAAAACGGGTCGCAGAAGAGAAGAGGTTTCGAGCAATTCGGTCGATTTGTTGACGAAATCAATTATTTCCTGGTGCGTCACCGGACTTTTATCTGCTTTCTTCTCAACAAAGCGTGCATAATTGGTGGTATAAAACTGAACAAAAGGATGATTGCCGACATTTGCGGCCGGTACAGAAAGCCGGTTAATCTCCTGCATTAAAGCGGCTCCAAAAGGAGCAGAATCACGATAATACTCTTTGATCTGGTAGAGCGCCGGCAAAATGAGTTCTTTTTTCTGCTGCACGTCCTGCACCTGATTCATGGTCTTGTTGGCTTCGTCGAGATAATCTACGTCAACGATTTTCTCCTGATTCGTCACCAGCTTAAGTTTTACATCCTTATTTTCGGAGATAAAATTCAGCGAAGCGTTGGTTTCCGGGAAATAGAGTTTCATCATGCCCGTGTACGGTTTGGAAACGTTGATCTGCCAGGTATTTCCTTTCTTGATTTCTTTGTTGCTCAAGACATCCCTGGATCCGTTCAGCGTATAAAGATACACTTCCTTGGGTGCGAAATTGGCGGGCGCCTCGACAGACACTTTAAACTGTGCGTTGGCGACACTGACGCTGGTGAGCGCCAGCAGCAATACAATCTTTTTCATTTGGTAAATATAAAAAAACCCGTCGGCTTGCGGCGGGTTTCTGCTTTTTTTAAGTTTTATTTTAATTCGTCTTCTGAGCCGTCGTCTGGCGGGTGTAGAACACGATAAATAACAGAGCAACAATCACTAGTGCGTAAACGTGTGTGTCAATCGGAACAGTGGTTCCGAAACCGTCGCCGCCGAGACCTCCCTGTCCGCCGGGAACATCAAAGGTAGACATCGGAGGTATTTGCCCTTGTTCTAAAAATTGTGTTTCATTATCAAATATATTCGAGGAATAGTTCTCCACGCTATTATCACGGGAGTCCATCGAATTTGTCATTGGAGATTGGGGGAAAGCTTCTGCGTTTACAAACAGTCCCATCATCATTAAAACAATATATACTATTTTTTTCATCCTTTGTACTTTTTATTTGATGACCTTCTTCACCACTTTTACTCCCGCCTCAGAAATCGCCTCTACCATATATACTCCCCGTATCGTAAGTGGCAATGTGAAATTATTAGCTGTTTTCAGCTCTTTTCTGTTGACGATAAGTTTGCCTGAAAGGTCATAAATATTGACGGTTGCTTTTTTCCACGAAGCAGGGAAAATCACTTGATGTGTTTTACTCACTTCTTCGTAGGCAATCTTTAACTCATCCTGCGCTGCAGTATTATCGGTGCCGAGGACTGACTCTCTTCCATAATATAGACCTGATACGTTTGCCAACGCAGGAAGAACCTGGTTATGAGCAACTGCAACCAGCTGACCCGGCGTCTGCTCAATGTAGAAATTTTGACCTCCATCTGCAAAACTGCCTTCTCCATCCTGTAGCTCAACAGCGTTTTCTGCGATTTGAAACTTGTACGCAGCGATTTTTGCGGTATTAGCAACCATCTTAATTCTTTTACCCAGAAAATCCTGTTCGTTTGCCTCGTTTATATATAACCAATATGAATTGCTGTATTGGGTATCTTCACCGCCAGCTGGTAGTTCTTCACGCGTGCTGAGATCTCCGCTATAAGCAGAAACCTGCATTTTAGCATCTGCGTTGTGTCCCGTGACAAAGCTGGATCCTACAACGAAATAGGTTCGCATTACTTCATTACCGGACGAATCCAGCCCAATTACTCTCAACTGCTTGATGCTGCCGGTAGAGGCTGATCTGTTGGTAGTGACTGTGTTGGGATTCGTGGCCTGCCCATTGGTTATATCGCGCGGCGAGTAAGCAAATCTGCGCAACGTATTAAAATTCAACGTTTGTGCGGAAGTATTATTTCGGAGTTTGATTACAAACGCCTGCATCGGCTTAATTATAGCACCGCCAAAATCCCCCGTAGGAATACCGCCATCACTGTACGATATAAATTTATAGCTGGTAGCCTTGGTACCGTTGTTCTCATCCTTGGTTACTCCCCCAGATTCGTAGCGTACGGCTTGAATGGAACTAATGTTATTCCCATCATCTCCACCTGCGGTGCGCTCGTTGTATCCTATCGTTGAAAGGTCAATATTGGTAAGAAAAGGATTACCGAACTGGTAAATATTTCGACCGAAAGTGCCTTTCCAGCTCCCTTGTGAATTTCCGTCAAATGCATCCTGTAAATAACTGTTGTAGCGCTCGTTATAAATAGTATTGATTACTGCACCGTTTCCTCCACCATAATTAATTGCCGTTCCCGAGCTATCATAACCGGCTCCCGAAAGAGTATAGGATATCGGTGTAGCATCGCTGAACGGACGACCACTAATAGTATAATAGTCAGCGTCAATAATCGGTTGCTCAGGATTCCAATTCGCAGTACCAACAGCGTAATAACGAGCAGCATTATTATGGGTAACCGTCTGATTATCTTTATCAGCTTTTTGCAATGTAGTTGAAGTGCCAGGAATATTATGCATCACAACCCGGGCGTTTTCCCAATAACCCACGGCAGAAGTGGTACGCTGGTTTGAGAATCCGCCGGTGATGCCTAAATCTGTCGCTAAACTCGCAAAAGTCTTGTCATAGAACGGCAGAGCCATCTGCTGCATAACACCATTTTTCGTAGCGAGATACTCCTTATCCACAATCCCTGTAAGATTGGTCTGCGCTAACCCTTGTATGTAAAGTTGCCCGTAGGTTGAACTGGTATAGTTGTCAGGATCATTTAACTTCAAGACTATATTACCGCCAGTGGTTTTGGAGCTTGTCCCATCTGCGTTCTGTGTTTGGATCACGTCGGTGCCCGTGCCTACGACCATCATGTTTCCACGGATCTCATATTTGCCGGTGCCTTTGGTTTGCATACCGCCGCCATTATAAACGAGTGCATTTTCACCGACATAGAAGATGCCGTCATTGCCGACGTGTGAGACCACCTGCGCGCCCGCAGTAGTGCAGAGAGCCAGAAGCCCCAGAGTGAGTATATTTTTTTTCATCCGTACGTTTGTGTTTAGGTTACGTATTCAGGCGGCAAATATACTCATTTTTATAACATCGCAATATTTTGGGCTGAAAATGACTAAAATTTAATATTGGACGGCGTGATTTCGACCTGCTTCTGGGCCGCAATATCAAACATATAATCTTCGAGAACCTTTTCTGTCGTACCACGCAATCCTCTGGCGCCCAAACCTTTTTCCGTGGTTTCTTCCACGATGCGCTCCAGTGCTTCTTCCGTAAAAGACAGTTCTACCCCGTCCATTTTAAAAAGTTCGACAAACTGATTAATGATCGAATTTTTTGGTTCTTTCATAATTCGGATCATGGTTTCTTTGGTCAGCTTTTCCAGGTAAGTGATGATCGGAAAACGACCGAGCAACTCCGGGATCAGGCCAAATTTCCGAAGATCGATCGCGTTGATCTGACGCAGGATATAATCTTCATCTTCCGTTTTACCCAATTTATCGCTGCTGAAACCAATCGCCTGTTTATTCAGCCGGCGCTCGATAATCTCCTTAATTCCGTCAAAAGCGCCGCCTGCGATGAACAAGATATTCTGTGTATTTACCTGGATGTATTTCTGGTCTGGATGCTTTCGCCCACCTTGTGGAGGTACGTTCACGACGCTGCCTTCGAGAAGTTTCAGCAAACCCTGCTGCACGCCTTCACCGGAAACGTCTCTCGTAATACTTGGATTGTCTGATTTGCGCGCGATTTTATCAATTTCATCAATAAAAACGATACCGCGCTCGGCTTTTTCCACATCATAATCGGCCACCATCAAGAGGCGGGAAAGGATACTTTCCACATCCTCGCCAACGTAGCCTGCTTCAGTAAGGATGGTAGCGTCCACGATACAAAAAGGAACGTTGAGTTCCTTAGCAATCGTTTTTGCCAGAAGCGTTTTGCCGGTTCCGGTTTCACCGATCATAATAACATTGGATTTCTCGATCTCCACCTCTCGGTTTTCGTCCTGAGAATGGAGCAAACGCTTGTAATGATTATAAACGGCGATGGCGAGTTGTTTTTTCGCCTGATCCTGACCAATTACATACTGATCAAGAAACTCTTTTATCTCAAGTGGTTTTTTCAGGTCTTCCATCGTCGTGGCTGCAGCCCCGCCCGGATTTTTGCCCGTTTCTTTTACAATTCCGTGTGCCTGTTCAATACATTCTTCGCAGATAAATCCGTTATTTCCGGAAATAAGCATCTGTACTTCATTTCTTTTCTTGCCGCAGAAAGAACATTGGTTTGGGTTCATTATCGTACTCTTAGTAAAATTATAAAATTAGGATTGCACAATGCGTGCTTGGATTTGGCGATACGCTTCATCGCTGAGTTTCAGCCTTTCGTTTTTGAAGTTCATATCGTCCATTTTGGTAATTGGTATTAGATGGATGTGGGCGTGTGGCACCTCCAGCCCTACTACCGCCACAGCAATACGCTGTTTTGGGAAAGCACGCTCCATTTTCTTTGCCACCTGCTGCGCAAAAGCCCACAGGTTCTTATACGCTTCAGAGTCCAGGTCAAAAATAAAATCTGTTTCCTGCTTTGGGATTACCAGCGTATGCCCTTCCACCAGCGGCATCGCATCAAGAAAAGCAAGGTGATGCTCATCTTCCGCGATTTTATAGGCAGGCAGTTCGCCTTGAATTATTTTACTGAAAATAGAAGCCATAACTTTCGATGTTAAAATTAAAATACCCACGCCAACGCGCAGGTACAAATTTACGATTTCCTAATAAACTCTTCCGTTAAATAATTCGTAAAAAAACAGAAGATTTAGCGTGACTGAATGCTATTAAATTGGATTTTTGCCGGCTTATAACGAAATTTCTAAAATATCGAAGGAAAGGGTGTTGCCGTTCGGCAGCAATATTTCCGCAGTTTCGCCGACCACTTTACCGAGCAATCCTTTCGCGATCGGTGTATTCACGGAAATTTTTCCGGCTTTGATGTCGCTCTCATTATCGGGCACGAGGGTAAATTTCTGCTCCGTCTTGGTGGCGTTATTTTTCAGACGCACGGTGGTGAGTATCGATACTTTGGAAACGTCCAGTTGACTTTCGTCGATCACCTTCGAGTTCACAATGATATCCTTGATCTTTGAGATCTTCATCTCCAGCATTCCCTGGGCTTCTTTAGCAGCATCGTATTCGGCATTTTCAGATAAGTCGCCTTTGTCGCGGGCTTCCGCAATCTGCTGGGTAATTTTCGGGCGCTCCACTGTTTCCAGCTGTTCCAGCTCTGCCTTCATCTTATCCAATCCTTCTTTAGTGACGTAACTTGCCATAGGTTTCAGTATTTAACGTTAGTATAAAAAAATAATCCGACATTTGTCGGACAATGCATTTTTGTTGATTTGTTTCACAAAGATATAACTTTATTCTATATGAAAAGTAATTTTTGGCGCGTGCTTTTCCTCCTCCTGATTACCTCATTTTTCCTCAACACCAGCTCCTGCAGCGACCGCAGTGAAACCGTAAACTGTTTTCCCGCCGCCCCAATCAATGTAGTGCTGAATCTGTCTCTCCCCGCTTATTTCAATTTGCAGAATGTAGGCGGTTGGGTTTATGTTAATGAGCAGCAGGCCGGTACCCGCGGGCTGATTATCGTCCGCACCACCACAGGCTTCAAAGTGTACGACCGTAACGCGCCACATCTCTGTCCTGATGCCGACACCACCCTAAGTGTTGAAAACAACATTAAAATGATCTGTCCGAAAGACGGCGCAGAATGGATCTTGCTGACCGGCGAGCCACTGAATAGTGCCACCGTGCCGCCGAAAACTTATCCCTACAATTACGATAGCGGATCGAATTTACTTTCTGTTTATTATTAATATTTAAACTATGAAAGCCGTAATACAGCGAGTTTCGCAGGCAGATGTTACCGTGGATCAGAAAATCATAGGCAGCATCGGAGTCGGTTTGGTAATACTTGTCGGCGTTGCGGAAGGTGATACCGTTGCCGACGCAGAATGGCTCGTACAGAAGATTGTAAACTTGCGAATCTTCGGAGACCATGAGGGAAAGCTCAACCTTTCTTTACTTGATATTTCCGGCGAAGTTCTTTGCATCAGCCAGTTCACGCTAATGGCCGATTATAAAAAAGGAAACCGCCCGTCATTCATTAAAGCAGCACGGCCGGACCAGGCAATACCGCTCTTTGATTTATTTAAAGAAAAAATGGCCTCGCATCAACTTCGAGTAGCAAGCGGAATCTTCGGTGTCGACATGAAAGTTTCGTTAGTAAATGACGGACCGGTGACTATTGTGATGGATTCCCAAACCAAAATGTAACTAAATTTATGCGCTCTTATATCCACTTATTTATAACACTGTTTTTGGCTTTTTCCTGCGCCAAGCCAGAACCTGTTCAGGATCCGCGTTCGGATGAGGTGCGCCGCATCGAATCCATCAACGTCGTACGCACAGAAATGAATGTGCGCACAGCGGCAAAAAATGCTGCGGACCGATTTGAAGACCTGAGCGGCAGCCATAAACTCCGTTTTTCATCAGACGAAACTTCATCTTTTACCGGAAAAATCGTCTTTTCGAAAACCGGACGGGACCGATATTCAGTTAAAGGAAATGCCATGGCAGGAAGCAATCATTTGAATATTGAAGGTACCATAACACGCGTTTCTGTGAAGCATCTTAATTTCGACGGGGTGATGCGGCAAACAATTAATCAAAAAAGATACACACGTAGCGGTAAATCCACCTTCTTTAAAGAAACGGAGGCAAAATTTTGGCGGCTTCAGGACAAAGTAAACGGCTCCGGATTTGTAGAGTATATTGATATCTACTTTTAAATCTGGAAAATATGCTTTACTACGAATTATCCGGCAACGGCAAAGAAGAACTGGTTCTGCTGCACGGTTTCATGGAAAATACTACCATTTGGACCGATATGGAAGAACGGCTTTCGGACGATTTTCGGCTTATTAAAATCGATTTGCCCGGCCACGGATCTTCCCCCATATACAGCGAAGTACACACCATGGAATTCATGGCGGAGAAAGTGAAGGAGGTGACGGATCATTTAAATTTAAAGAAATTTCACCTGCTGGGACATTCCATGGGCGGCTACGTTTCGCTCGCTTTCGCGGGGATTTTTCCCGAAGTTTTAAAAAGCATTACGCTGTTTTTCTCGAGTCCGATGGCGGATGACGCTGAAAAAAAAGAACAGCGCCTGAAAAGTCTGCGCGTCATTCGTGAGGCCTTTGCAGGCTATGTAAATGCGGGCGTGCCTAATTTATTTAATCCTAATGAAAAAGCTTTTCTCGAAGTTAAAATTGCTGTTGCCAAAGAAATCGCGTTATCGACTCCCAATGAAGGCGCGGCGGCGGCGGTGCAGGGCATGGCGGAACGTACGGAGAAATGGGATATTATTCACAGTTTCCGGGAGCGCATTTTAGTAATTGCAGGGAAACATGATACAGCAGTAAAGACGGAAGAGGTGCTGGAACAGTTGCCGGACAGAACCAACCTCAAATCATATTTGGTCGATTGTGGCCACAATGGGCATTGGGAAAAACCGGCTGTCTGCGCCGAAATCATTAATACGGAACTACTGCATCAGTTGCCGAAAAAACTCATTTTTTAATCCGTACGTAAAAAACAAGAAACCGCCTCGGAATGAGACGGTTTCTTTTTGCTTAAGAATAAAATAAATTGCTTATTCCTTAATGACCTTGAAGGACTTCTCACTGTCGGAAGTTTTTACCTTTACGATGTACACTCCTTTCTGAAGATCAGAAGTATTTACCGCAGCAGCATCCTTAGCTGTTTTTACCAGCTTGCCATCCGCCGTATAAAACTCGACCGCCATAACTTTCTTATCGGCCGTCGAGACGTTAAGCACGTCTTTTACAGGATTCGGATAGACTGATATTTGCGTTTTCTTCAAGTCAGAAGTTCCCAGCACTGCACTTACATTTACGGTATAATCTTCTGCCTGTCCGTATCCGCTATCAGCCGGAGCCGTTAAAGTACCACCTGAAGAGCAAGGATTTGGAGCCGCTGTTGCACCGAAATTCTTTTTGATGCGCATTCTTGTATTCCCCAGTTTTGCATTTTGCGGAACCACGATGGTTCCTACTGCCGTTTTTGTATCAGTGCCGGTAGAATTAGTGATCGAAAGAGGCGCACTCACAAAATATGATTCACCTGCTCCGGAAAATTGGCCGTCCTGGTTCCAATCCACAAAAACAATAAATCTGCTGGTAAAGTTACCACCGGTATTTCCTTTTAGTTCAATTGACAATGACTCCCCTTGTTTTACTTCGGCGATTTTATCGACAAATATTTCATGCGGATTATTAACGGTAGCTGACGAAGTATTGGTCATTCCACCGAAATTAACCGAAGTAATAGGCTCCACACCATTGCCGTAAACCAATGGTCCGCAGTAAGGTAAAATAGGATCTACTTTGGTTTTAAAACTACTGGTAAGGCAAGAGGTAGATTCCCCAGCTGCATTTTTGGAAACTACTTTCCAGTAATACTGCGTGTCACTATTGATTTGGATGGTAGCCGTAGGATTCACAAAAACACCTACTTTGGTCGTTGGATTCGGATTTGTATCAAGATAAAGTTCGTAATAGTCCACAGGTCCGCCCGTTGTGGGTGGCGTCCACGAGAATGTGGTGGCTGCATAATCAACGCCGGTTGCTCCCTGTGCAGGAGCCACTAATGCTGTCGGACAGTCCGGGGCTACTGTTGGCGCGGTATCGTTAACTACATTATCGAACAGCAGACGGAAACGGTCTGCTGAAGTAGCATGAAAGCCTACGTAAATTGTTTTCCCCTCATACTCAGACAAGTCGATGGAGAACTGGGTCCAGGCAGCGGGAGCCTCAGCATTTTGAGTAAGAACGGTGTTGAACGCATCCGCTGTTGCTGTAGTAGTGGACAATTTTACCTCATAAGCCTCCAGATAACTGGGATCCTGAGATTTTACGAAATAGGTCAGCCGATCGTTGACTCCGGCAGTCACCGTGATGGCGGGAGTAATTAAATAATCATCGTGCGCATCAGCTTTATAATTGATTTGTGCCGCGTTCGGCTGTGAAAGTGCCGAACCGGGAGCGCCGGCACCGAAAATAAAGCCGTTAGCGTCTCCACCGTTGATCACAGTCCAGCCGGCCGGTTTAACTGCCGCTGCATCAAAGTTTTCACTGAATTGTGCCTGTGCTAATAGCGGTAATACCATCAACATCGTGAGTAATTTTTTCTTCATAGTGAGAATTTAAAGTTAGTTGTGCAGCAAATATAAAAATTAAAACCACATTCTAATAAAATGTTTTACTTCTATGAATACTTTTTAAAAAACAACCTTATTTCATACAAAATTTACCTCATCATCAGATGAAAATTACAATTATGTTAAATAGCAAGTTGAAATTAACCATCAGGACCGGCAGAAAATACGATGCAGGTAAAACCGAACATTGGCAATTGGGCGGAACGTCAATTCAAGACAAACAGCGCGTAGCGGCAGTCGTTCCGAAATAGAATCAGAAGTAGATGTTATTAAAGCAAGAATCCATAAAACTAATTGAAAACTGCCGAATGCAGAAGAATTACAAGTGACTAAAACTGCTCCACCTCAATAAATTCCTTAAAATCCTCAATGGTTTCTGCAATGGGCATGAAATATTTACCGCCCGCAGCATTGATATGGCCACCGCCGTTGAAGTATTGACGCGAGAACTGATTAACATCGACATCGTCCTTCGACCGAAAGGAAATCTTGATAAAATCTTCATACAAATCTTCCATGAAAAAAGCGGAGACCTGCGTGCCCATTATACTGAGACCGTAATTCACAAAACCTTCGGTGTCTCCTTTTTGAAAACCATATTGCTTAAGTTCATCTCTTTTCAGAAAAAGAATCGCGACTTTTCCGTCCTTCACCACTTCGATACGGCCAAGAATGAGCGCCAGCAAATGCAGCCGCGATACCGTATTGGTGTCCCACGTGTTCGAGGTGATCATGGCCGGATCGGCCCCTTTCTCGATGAGATTGGCGACAATACGGTGCGTAGTTGCGCTCGTACTACGGAAACGGAAACCTCCCGTATCGGTCATTATTCCCGTGTACAGACACTCTGCAATATCCTGGTCGACGAGGTTTTCCTGTCCCAGCGCCTGTATAAAATGATAAATCATCTGGCACGTCGCCGGCACGGTAACATCAGAATATACAAAATCGAAATCCTCCGGCTGCTGATGATGATCAATCAATATTTTCACGGCACGGGACTTTTCCAGCCACGGACCCACCATATTTCCACTACGATGGGCAGCATTAAAATCCAGGATAAAGATAACATCCGCGTGGTAAATTGCTTCACCTGCAGCTTTTCTTTTATAATCCGCAATGATGATCTTCTTGGCACCAGGCATCCATTTCAGGAATTTGGGAAAATCGTTCGGCACGATCACTGTGGCATCCAACCCTTTGTTTTTAAGAAAATGTTTAAGTCCCAAGCTGGATCCTACCGCATCTCCATCCGGATTATAATGGGAAATGATGACAATCTTTTTATCGGCTGTCAGTAGATTTTCGATTTGGCTGATTTCGGAAGCGGTAAACATTATGGGAAAAATTTTGGTATTACAAAGATAAGGTTTGTTTTTATTTTTAATCCTTATCACATTTAAATGACTGCATGAACTTTGTTATCAGCCAGACCACTTTAAACAACTTATCAGAAAGATTAAAAAATAGTGCTCATTAAATTTGCAGCAAATAAAAACTTTTCTATCTTTGCAGTCTGAAAATAAGAGATAGTTTTTTACTAAAAATATTTAGCAATGAGCAAGAGAACATTCCAGCCATCTGAAAGAAAGAAAAGAAACAAACACGGATTCCGTGAAAGAATGTCGACTCCGAACGGGCGACGCGTATTGGCTGCTAGAAGAGCGAAAGGCAGAAAGAGTTTAACTGTAAGTGCACAGCGCGCTAAGAGATAATCTCAGGAATTATCATATAAAGATTATGCTTGAAAAGTCATTTTTCAAGCATTTTTTGTTCATTAAATTTTGCTAAATTGCAGCGCGCAATCAGGAGTTCAGCTAAATAAAATACTGAAACGCGAATGCACCTTTTCAAATTAATCTACGTATTATGCCACATTCTTATCAGGAAGGTCACGATGTGATCACATTGAAAAATGCCAAAATATCCCAGAAAAACTTTACTGTACTTAACGATGTCAACCTTCACATCAAAAAAGGACGCTTCTGCTACCTCATCGGCAAAACCGGCTCAGGGAAAAGTTCGTTACTGAAGACACTGTACGGGCACATTCCGCTGAGCGGTGGCCAGGGCAATGTGGCAGGTTTTGATTTGCAGACCTTACGAATGTCCGACGTGCCAAATCTTCGTCGTAAACTCGGAATCGTCTTTCAGGATTTTCAGCTTCTTACCGACCGTACGGTAGAAAAAAACCTGCGTTTCGTGCTGGAAGCTACTGGCTGGAATGAAAAAGCGGCAATGGACGAGCGTATCAACGAGGTCTTGGCCAGCGTAGGGATGAAATCTAAAAAGCATAAAATGCCACACGAACTTTCGGGTGGCGAGCAGCAGCGTATCGCCATCGCGCGCGCCCTGCTCAACCGGCCGGAGCTCATCCTGGCCGATGAGCCGACAGGAAATCTCGACCCTGAAACATCCAACGAAATAATGACTTTGCTGAAACAGCTTGCCTTTGATAATCATTCGGCAGTAGTAATGGCAACGCACGATTATCACATGATCCAGAATTTTCCGGGTGAAGCGATCCGTTGTGAAGACGGAAAAGTAACCGTACTCGATACGGCAGAACTTTTTGAATAAATGACGAAGACAGTCTGTCAGTAAATAGAAATCCCGTGCTCACCTGAACACGGGATTTTGTAATTTAAATTTAAACTAAAGCATGATTTACTTTAAATTTTGAAAAAAATCAACGTTGGTAAAGTTTACTGCTTTTTTCCTTATCCTTTAAATTTACCCATCGCGATAAATTTGTCCTGACGCTGGGTTTCCAGTTCTTTACCGGTAAAGCTGGAGAATGCTTTAATATTTTGAAGAATGGAAGCTTTCAGGTAGTCGTAAGCAACCTGCGGCTCGTAATGCGCGCCACCCAGCGGCTCCTGAATAATACCGTCAATAAACTGCTCACGAAGCGCATCATCGGGCGTTAGTTTCAGCGCGTTGGCTGCATCTTCCTTATGATCCCAATTGCGCCACAAAATGGATGAACAGCTTTCCGGGGCGATTACCGTGTACCAGGTATTTTCGAGCATGTAAACCTTATTTCCCACGCCGATTCCGAGTGCGCCACCACTTGCTCCTTCACCGATGATGTAACAGAATATCGGCGTTTTCAGCATAGTCATTTCAAAAATATTCCGTGCAATTGCCTCTCCCTGCCCGCGTTCCTCGGCTTCCAAACCTGGATAAGCGCCCGGCGTATCGATCAGTGTAATAACCGGAATGCGGAATTTCTCGGCCAGTTTCATCAGCCTTAATGCTTTACGGTAGCCTTCCGGATTACTCATCCCGAAACGACGGTGCTGGCGTTCTTTGGTGGTACGGCCCTTTTGGGTGCCAATTAGCATAACGCGCTGGCCATCAATTGTCGCTAAACCACCGATCATCGCCGGATCATCGGCAAAATTGCGGTCGCCGTGCAACTCCAGAAAGCTGTCTTTATCGGTAATACCTTTAATAAAATCGAGCGTGTAAGGGCGGTCCGGATGACGGGAAAGCTGTACGCGCTGCCAGGGCGTGAGGTTATGATAAATCTCTTTTTTCTTATCTATAATTTTATCTTCGATCTGAGCACAGGCCAACTTCACATCAACACCACTTTCTTCGCCGACAAGCGAGCAGGTCTGATATTGATCCATGAGTTCTTTAATCGGAAGTTCAAAACTTAAGTATTCCATTTGTTTTAATTAAAATTATGCTTCAAATTTAGGTAAAATTATAAGAAACTACCGGATATTAGTCACCGCACTGCGCAACCGCGCGATAGTTTCATCTTTTCCAAGGACTTGCATAATATCGGGCACATCCGGACCCTTCAGTTCGCCTACGAGAGAGAGGCGCAGCGGCATCATTACTTTGCCCATACCGACGCTGTGTTTCTCTGCAAACTCATGAATAAACGCTTTCAGTTCTTCCGCACCGAAATTTACATTTAATAAATCGTCAGCGAGTTCGGACATTAAAATGGCAGCGGCAGATGTCCAGGCTTTTTTAGCGGCTTTCTCGTCGTAATTTTTTGGCGCTTCGAAGAAAAACTGGCCGTCTTTATAAATATCCTGCACGAATGTAGCGCGCTCCTTCATCATCGTGATGATGTGCAGTAACTTTTCGTCATCCTGCCCGGAAAGATCAAAATCGTTATTGGTTTGCAACAACGCTAATATTTCCTGATCAGATTTAGTCTTTAAATATTGCTGATTGAACCATTCTGCTTTTTCCTTAGAAAATCTGGCGCCGGCTTTGTGTACTTTTTGCAAATCAAATTCTGCGGCCATTTCGTCCAGTGAAAGAATTTCGCGGTCATCGGCAGGCGTCCAACCCAGCAGCGCCACCATGTTGATAAACGCCTCAGGCAGATAACCGGCTTCACGGTAGCCTTGCATTACCTTTCCGGTTTCCGGATCAGTAAAATTTAAAGGAAAAACAGGAAAACCAAATTTGTCGCCATCTCTTTTACTGAGTTTACCCTTACCTTCCGGTTTTAAAATAAGTGACAAATGCGCGAACTCAGGACGCTCCCAACCCATCGCTTCGTAAAGTAAATAATGCAGACCCAAAGATGGCAGCCACTCTTCTCCACGGATTACGTGTGAAATCTGCATCTCGTGATCGTCGACAATGTTGGCAAAGTGATACGTTGGCATTCCATCCTGCTTTACCAAAACTTTGTCGTCCAGCGTGTCGGTATTCACGGAAAAATTTCCGCGGATGAGATCTTCCAGATTCAAGACACGGTTAACCGGCATTTTGAAACGTACTACGTAAGGTACCTTTTCGTCTAGAAGTTTTTGTACCGCTTCTGAGGAAAGGGTAAGGGAATTTTTGAGCCGATTGCGCGTGATGTTGTTGTACGCGAAGACTTCGCCGTTCTGCTCAGATTCCGCTCGTACAGCATCTAATTCCTCTGGGGTATCGAAGGCGATGTAGGCGTAATCGGTTTTCAGAATCTCGGCAAGATGACGATCGTAAATATCGCGTCTTTCGGATTGTCGGTAAGGTCCAAAATCGCCGCCGTGTGCAGGACTTTCATCCGGGATGATGCCGCACCACTCCAGTGCTTCCATAATATAGTTTTCGGCACCTTCTACATACCTGGCGGTATCGGTATCTTCAATCCTGAGGATGAACTCCCCGCCCTGATTTTTGGCAAAAAGATAATCATATAAGGCAGTTCTTACACCACCCAAATGCAGGGGTCCTGTAGGACTGGGCGCGAAACGCACTCTTACTTTGCTCATTTTCCGTAGATTTTTAAGGCGCAAATTTACTGAAAAAATCGGCGTGTAATAATTTTAGTTATTTTTGCCGTAAATAAGATTTGTATGTTGGAAATTGGCGAAAGACCGTGGGGCAAGTATTACGTTCTGGAAGATGAGGAACACTATAAGCTAAAGCGCATCGTGGTGAATCCCGGGCACCGCCTTTCTTACCAATACCATCACCACCGCCAGGAATTCTGGACCATAGTGGAGGGCCAGGCGATCGTAATACTCGACGAGCAGGAATACACCGTGAACTATGGTGAGAGCATTTTCATCCCGCAGGGTGCACGGCACCGCATCGAAAACCGCACTTCAGAAGTGGTAGTTTTCGTGGAAGTACAGACGGGAAGTTATTTTGGAGAAGATGATATTGTGAGGATTGAGGACGATTACGAAAGAACCGACAAAAAGTAATCTCATAAATATCGTTTTCCGTTAATTTATCGAAGCGGTGATTTAACTGTTATTTTAATACATAAAGACTTATTCCCAAAAATATTTTCGGTCTTTACCGGATATTTTATTTTGAAAATTTTTGAACCGTTCCTTTAGTTTTACAAATCCAATATTTCTGAGTGCATCAATCTTTTGCTGCAGTACCTGGTTTTCGAATTGTACTAAATGAACATCCCTCTCAGTAGATTTTGACTGATTTGTGTTGGCAATAATTTTCAGACGCTGTTCAATTTTACTACCGATTTGCGCGCAATTCAATGTAGCTTTAATGAATTCCTGGCCTTTTTTTGCGACCTCGGTGACCTCTGCAGGATGCTCGAATACATACCGAAGAATAGAGGCTGCGTGTTTTACGTCAGGTTCTGCCCATTGGTTTTCATCTGTACTGTTATAATAATTGGCTCGTGTAGAAACCATTTCGTATCTGACAGGAAAACTATTATTAATAGTCATAAAATCAGTATTTCCGGAATATGCGGTAGCGATAACGGGTTTGGCTAACGACATGGCCTCAGCCATCGTAAGGCCAAAACCTTCAGACCTGTGAAGCGAAATAAAGCAGTCACAACAAGCAAATAAGCCATATAATTTCTTTGATTCCAGGATTTCCTCAATCAGCAAGATACTATTATTACTTCCTATTCTGTTAAGCAGGCTGCTTCTTGCTTCGGGAAAACGCGTACCGATTGATGTTTTTATCACTAAAATTGCTTCAGTACTGTTGCAGCCAAACGCCTGCTCATAAGCATCAATTACTCCGATAGGATTCTTTCTTTCTATCGTGCTGTGATAATCAAACATCGTAAGAATGACGAAACGATCTTCCGGCAGATTATAAGCGGACCGCGGGAACTTATCCGGTGTGTTTACTTCTACGCTATGCATAATTTTGACGACTGGCAATAGTGAATACCGCGCGATCACATCTGCGCAGAAATTACTGGGAACCCAGATCTCGTCAAGCAAATCAAAAAACGGCAAGGCTTCATCAGGCAGCGTATCCAGTTCCCAAGCCCAAAAACCGATATTATATTTACCTTCAAAGTATGATTTACCTTTTTCACTAAAAAACCGGCTGAGATTATCAAAGTTAATTTGAATCAAATTTATCGGATAAGGATTATCCAGAGAAAGATGATGGAGATCGTAGCTTCCTTCTTTGATTTCCTTAGAAATATCAATGTTTGCATCATTTATCACATAAGCAATCCCTGCGGCGTCGATCGCATTAATATTCGCTCGAACAGCAACACCGAGACCGAAGTCTTTGCTGACGTAACCTGAAATATTTATTCCGGCAAGTTTTTTCATTTTGCTTAGTTGGCAGTAAGTTCAATTTTCTCATAAGGTGCCCTATCCAGCACATAGCTAATCCAGTTTGTAAATGCATATTTAGCTTTAATGTTTTCTGCCACTTCCTCATACGGTGTGTCCATAAAAGCCAAAAGATCTGCTGCGGAACTGTTTGTCTCATCCCATATAAAGATATTATTCGGATTGTAAAAATCGTACCGTTGTACATCCGCGTTGGTGGTGATGAGTTTTTTGTTATAATATAAAGCTTCGAAAGTCCTGAAAGAAAGTCCTTTATGCGCATGATTAAGGAAATCGATGACCACTTTGCTGTCTTTTAATATTTTGATATTCTCCTCGTACGACAGATGCGCGAAAATATATTCGATATTTTCATTGGGAAATTCGGTCGCCAAAAACGCAGGCTGACAGTAAATCATTATTTTCGGCGTCAGACCTTTTTCTCTAAGCAAACTGGCAAATCCGCTGATTGCCGCCATCCGTTTTCTTACAAAACTGCCCACAAAAAACACACTGTATCTTGGGCTCTGTGATGCAGGCTCCTTATCAAAATCAAAATAAAAGTTTGTAATGGGAAGAAGCTTGCTGTCGTAAGACAAATCTGCTTCATCAAATACAAAAAAACGGTCAAAATATTTGATGGTCGCATAGACAGCCGGAAATCTGTGCAGACCGTCCCACTGATATCCTACCATGAGAGTGGTTTTTTCCCGGATCAATTCTAAAATTCCGAGCGGATAAATATCGGGTCTTATAAGTAAAGCGTAGTCATAGGTCTTATGGGTCTCCAGCAGTATCCGTAAGTCAGCTTCGTATTTTTTAATTTTCAGTTTATTTTTATAGCCTTTATCTTTTAAAAAGACTTTACGCAGAAAATTATATATTTTATGAAAAAAACTTGGATATTTGAAGTCGTGATCCGTGTAACTGATATTGACAACTGTAAAGCCCAAAGCCCTCAGATTTGTTTCTAAATTAGTGTGGAAACTGAAACTTTTGGGCAGCCCTAGTACAATCGTTTTATTCATAGAAGAAAAAACAAAAATATGAAAAATAAAATACTGATCGATGCAGAACGCACCAGATATCTCTCGGGTATTTCGGTAGTTTGCCAAAATTTGCTCAAGGCATTACATGAGCAGGGCGATCAGGCTTTTTCTTTTAATGTATATGGTGCCAGAAACTGCTTTTCCAACTCGGGATATCCTATCAAGGCTTGGAAGTCGTGGCATCGTTTCCTGCATTTAGGATTACAGGATTATCATCTTATTCATATTTTTCATCAGTCCAGCAGCTATTTTAATTTAAATTTTAAAGCAAAAAAAGTCGTCACGCTCCACGATCTGAACTTCCTTCATGAAGAAACGGCCGGTGGCAAGCGGCGAAGAAATATCCGAAGATTACGGACTAACCTGCAGAATGCCGACGTTGTGGCCTGTATATCTGAATTTGTAAAAGAAGATTATCTGAAAAATCAACATTTATTTGGCGTTAAAATACCGCAACAAGTGGAAGTGATTTATAACGGTCTCCAATTCCCGGATGAAAACAAAGTTTTTGGACTCGGTAAATTTGAAACCTTTAAAAACAAAAATTACTTTCTCAACATTGGTGTTCTTTTTCCAAAGAAAAATCAGATGAGTCTGCTCAAAGCGTTGCTTTTACTGGAAGAAGATTTGGTACTGGTCGTTTCCGGCTCAAAAAAGAATTACGAAGCAGAAGTACTGAAATTTATTGCTGATCATCAGCTGGAAAACCGCGTGCACATTCTGCGGAATATCACAGATGACGAAAAATATGCGCTCATCCAAAACTGCGACGCAATGCTCCACCCCTCTTTGGCCGAAGGTTTCGGAATCCCGCCCATCGAAGCGATGTACTGTGGTAAACCGGTTTTCCTGAGCCGTCTTACCAGTCTCCCCGAAATCGGAGGACCACATGCCTTTTATTTCGACGATTTCGGAGCTGCAGCGATGGCCGAGAAAATAAAGAACGGCATGCAGGCATACCGTTCTGATGTTGGTTACGAAAAAAAAGTGCGTAGCTGGGCCTTGCAATACGACTATCGCGAAATGGCTGCCGGTTACAGCGATCTTTACCGCCGTACGCTTACTTCTTAAACTCGGATACCGTCTTCTCGATAATCTTCACGCAGTCCAATAATTGCGCTTCTGTAATTACTAACGGGGGTGCCAAGCGGATAATGTTGCCGTGTGTAGGCTTAGCCAAAAGCCCGTTTTCCTTTAAAGCGAGACACAGATCCCAGGCGGTAGAACTATCCGGTGTGTCGTTAATTAAAATAGCATTCAGCAACCCTTTACCACGCACCTTGGTGATCAGATTTGTTTTGGTAATTACTTTTTCGATCTCCGAGCGGAAAAGTTGACCCAGAGTTTCAGCTCTTTCAGAAAGTTGTTCATCTTTCACTACGTCCAACGCAGCCATTGCGACGGCGCAGGCAAGCGGGTTTCCGCCAAAAGTGGAACCATGCTGACCCGGCTGAATCACATTCATGATGGGATCATTGGCCAGGACGGCAGAAACGGGATACATTCCTCCGGAGAGTGCTTTACCAAGGATCAAAATGTCGGGCTGCACGTCCTCATGTTGACAGGCAATCAGTTTGCCGGTACGTGCAATTCCCGTCTGTACTTCATCGGCTATGAAAAGAACATTGTGCTTTTTGCATAACTCGTAGGCAGTCTTCAAATAACCTTCGTCTGGAACATAGACGCCAGCTTCACCCTGGATAGGCTCTACCAGAAAAGCGGCGATGTTATCGGCATTTTGTTCCAGTATTTTTTCCAGCGCTGCGGCATCATTGTACGGGATTTTAATAAAACCAGGGGTAAAAGGGCCATAATTTTTGTTGGCATCAGGATCATTGGAGAACGAAACAATCGTCGTAGTACGTCCGTGGAAATTATTTTCGCAAACAATAATCTGTGCCGCGTTTTCCGAAATTCCTTTTACTTCATAACTCCATTTTCTGGCAATTTTCAAAGCAGTTTCTACGGCTTCCGCACCGGAATTCATAGGCAAAACTTTATCAAATTTAAACAGAGAAGTCACCTTTTTCTCATATTCACCCAAAGTAGAATTGAAAAAGGCTCGTGAAGTAAGTGCAAGTTTTTTAGCTTGTTCCACAAGCGCTTCCACAATCGCAGGATGTGAGTGCCCCTGATTCACCGCTGAGTAAGCAGACAGAAAATCGTAATACTTCTTCCCTTCTACATCCCAGACGTGTACGCCTTCTCCACGATCTAGAACTACGGGCAGCGGATGGTAATTGTGCGCGCCATATTTTTCTTCGAGATCGATGTAATAGTTTGCCGGATGGTTCTGTGAAGTTGGTGTCATAATTATTTTTTAATATTAATGGTAAGTAAACACGGTATTTATTTGTCAGTATAGCGGCGCCGGGCGTAAAGAAGAGAATCAAAACTGCTGTTAATGAATCCTGCAGACCAGCGCATGTTTTCTGAAAATTTAAGAATATATTTCATAATAAATCCAGGAAAGTGTGAAGTTCTTCGGTTATCCTAGCGACAATGCTTTCCTCTAAGCGGTTTGTTTCTCGGAATGATTATTCGAAACTCCTCCTTTGCCATTTTGGTTTCATTCTTCTCTACTTCTAATCCTATTTTAATTTCTTTTAAAAAAGCTTTGATGACGAAAGATGGCGGTCACTTTCGGGACTGATCATTCTATTTTCCATAATGCAATGGTTTTTACAAAAATACTGATTTCTGATTGAACCTCAGCCGTCTCGCGCGCGGAGGTTTATCAAAAAAAACATCACAGGCCGCGTGACCTGTGATAATTAATTATTGCTGAAAATAAATTTTAATTATTATCAAATCCTTTATCCATGGTAAAATCTTCCATAAATTTCGTTGTGTAATTACCGGCCAGGTAATCCTCATTTTCCATCAGCTGACGGTGAAACGGAATCGTGGTTTTCACACCTTCAATGTAAAATTCTTCCAGTGCACGGCGCATTTTAGCAATTGCTTCTTCGCGCGTCTGTGCTGTGGTGATCAGTTTCGCGATCATGGAATCATAGTTGGACGGAATCGTATAACCGGAATAAACGTGGGTATCAACTCGAATACCATGACCGCCGGGAATATTCAGTTCAGTGATTTTTCCCGGAGACGGGCGGAAATCGTTGTAAGGATCTTCGGCGTTGATTCTGCATTCAATAGAATGAAGTTTCGGGAAATAATTGGCGCCGGAAATTGAACTGCCGGAAGCCAGAAGGATCTGCTCACGGATCAGGTCATAATCCACCACCTGCTCGGTAATCGGATGTTCTACCTGAATCCGCGTATTCATTTCCATGAAATAAAAATTCCGGTGTTTATCTACCAAAAATTCGATGGTTCCCACTCCCTCGTAAGCGATATATTCGGCAGCTTTCACGGCAGCGTCGCCCATTTGCTGGCGCAGCTCATCAGTCATGAACGGCGAAGGCGTTTCTTCGGTTAGCTTTTGGTTTCTGCGCTGTACGGAACAGTCTCTTTCGGAAAGATGACAGGCTTTTCCGTACTGATCACCGGCGATCTGAATCTCGATATGTCGTGGTTCTTCAATGAGTTTTTCCATATACATTCCGCCGTTGCCGAAAGCCGCTACAGCTTCTTGGATTGCAGATTCCCAATGTTCTTTGAGGTCCTGTTCTTTCCAGACGGCGCGCATCCCTTTTCCGCCGCCACCGGCAGTTGCTTTGATCATCACGGGATAACCGATTTCTTTGGCAATTTCCACGGCATGTTCGTACGATTCGATCAGTCCGTCTGAACCTGGCACACATGGCACGCCCGCTTCTTTCATCGTCGCTTTGGCGTTGGCTTTGTCGCCCATGCGATCGATTTGCTCCGGCGTTGCACCGATAAATTTAATACCGTTTTTCTGACAAATACGGGAAAAGTTGGAGTTTTCCGAGAGGAAGCCGTACCCCGGATGAATAGCATCTGCGTTGGTAATTTCTGCCGCCGAAATGATATTAGGGATTTTAAGATAAGAATCTTTACTCATCGCCGGACCGATACACACGGCTTCGTCGGCGAAGCGCACGTGCAAACTGTCCTTATCAGCGGTAGAATATACGGCTACCGTCTTGATTCCCATTTCCTTGCACGTACGTAAAATACGCATTGCAATTTCGCCGCGATTGGCGATTAATATTTTTTTGAACATCTATTTTGACACTTTAAATTTTAATTCTGAATTTTAAATTATTTTAAATGAAATTCACCTAAAATTTAAAATCTATTAGGAAGGATCTACAAGGAAAAGCGGCTGATCGTATTCCACCGGCGTAGCGTCGTCAACCAATACCTTTACAATTTTACCGGAAATTTCCGCTTCGATCTGGTTGAATAATTTCATGGCTTCGATCACACACACTACTTTTCCGGTCGTTACCTCGTCTCCTACGTTGATAAAAACGTCTTTGTCGGGCGAAGGTTTTCTGTAGAACGTTCCAATCATAGGAGATTTAATCGTCACATATTTTGCTTCTTCTGCAGCAGTATCGGCCTCAGCAGCAGAAGGTGCAGCATCAGCGGCAGGCGCCGGCGCAGCGGGTGCAGATTGTGGCGCAGTATGGTATACGGCAGGTGCAGCGGCATAATTGATCTCATTAGCACCAAGCGGAGTTTTGATGGTAATTTCAAAATCTTTTGTCTTATACTTCACCTCGGAAACTTCTGCTTTAGAGACAAATTTTATTAGATTCTGTATGTCTTTAATGTCCATAAAATTGGTATTTGTTTATTATGTCAAAGATACTAAAAAACAACAAAAAACCACTCAATTGCTTGAAAATTGAGTGGTTTGTATATGAAAAGAATGATTATCGAGGTTTTTTCGACTTAAGCTTCTTCCGTAGTTTCTACTTCTTTATCGATTACTACTTTTCCTCGGTAGTACAATTTACCTTCATGCCAATGCGCTCTATGATAGAGGTGCATCTCGCCTGAAGCTGCATCTTTTGCCAATTGTGGAACCTCAGCTTTGTAGTGAGTTCTTCTTTTATCTCTTCTTGTTGACGACTGTCTTCTCTTTGGATGTGCCATTTTCTATAATTTTTAATTTGATGAGCGATGAGTACTTGATTGCTCAATTCTCATCATTTTAAACTATGTTAATTTTTATCTTTCAATTTTTTCAGGGCTTCCCATCGCGGATCGCTCTGTGGTTCTTCTTCCTCTTCTTTTGAACTGAACTGCTCCAGGATTTCCAGATCTTCCGCAGAAATATCAGGGCAAACCTTTTTCATCGGGATCGAGAGCATCACATCTTCGTAGATGAGCTGCGCCACATTTATTGCATGATCCGTACTGGGAATGGTGATAACGTCTTCGTCGCTGTCATCGTATTCCTCACCGAATTTTACGAGTACCTTAATTTCATTCTCGATTTCGCTGTCGAAAAGCTCGCTGGTGATATCGCACTCCAGCTGCACAAGGCCTGCCGTAGTAATCCACAACTCCAAAAACGTCGTATGCCGATCCATAAGGATTTTGGCCGTCAGACGAGGGTTCGTAAATTCCTGTTCAGTATCAAAAAGTTCAAAGAACGCTTTATCTATCTCAAACGTGAACTCGTGTTTTCCGTTTTTCAGTCCCGAAAACACTATATCGTAGTTTCTAAACTTGTCCATAAAATGAGTGTGCAAAAATATGCAATTTTTTCTATTCTACAAATTATTTCAAAACAAATTGGCGCAGCAATGAATTCCGACAAATTTTAATGTCGGTCTACCGGCAGATCTTCTTCTGCATGATTGTTTTTTGTATTGCGCCGCGGCCGCATTCGATTGGCCATTAAATCATTGTATTCCTGGCGGTTACGGAAGATCTCCAGCGCAGTAAATATTGCTTCACTAAAACTCTGTGCGTCTGCCTCATTTTTACCGGCAATGTCGTAGGCGACGCCATGATCCGGACTGGTGCGGATAAAAGGTAAGCCAGCGGTATAATTGACCC
This sequence comes from Flavobacteriales bacterium UBA6693, assembly GCA_002454815.1. Taxonomy (GTDB): domain Bacteria; phylum Bacteroidota; class Bacteroidia; order Flavobacteriales; family Weeksellaceae; genus Kaistella. The sequence continues at coordinate 24,812 of DKJL01000011.1, read as the reverse complement.
CGTCCTCGTAAGCAATGGTCTTGAAGGGAGCAAGTCCCTGGTCGTGATACATTGCCAACACAGCATCAAATTTCCGGTATTTCCCGGGCTGGAAGAAACTGTCTGCAGGATACGGGCCAAAAGCCAGTATTCCGTTATTAAATAACTCCCGGATGGCGGGCTCGATAATTTCTATCTCTTCTTTGCCAATCGCTCCGCCGTCGCCGGCGTGCGGATTTAAACCCAACACTGCAATCTTTGGCCGCTCGATACAGAAATCTTCTATCAAACACTGATTGAGCATTTTTATCTGCTTTTTTATTTTTTCCTTTGAAATGTTCTCTGCTACACTGGCGATCGGGATGTGGTGTGTGGAAACCGCTACTTTCAATTCTTCCGTAACCAAAAACATCAGGCCCTTTTTACCAAATTTTTCTTCCAGATAACCGGTATGTCCCGCGTGCTGAAATCCATATTTAAGCATTTCTTCCTTGTTAATGGGAGCGGTTACCAGGACATCCACTTCACCATTCATCAGTGCTGCAGTAGCAGCCTCCAGCGAATCAATGGCCATCCGAGCAGATTCTTCGGTGGGTGTTCCCAAACTGACGTTGACATGATCTTTCGAAAGATTCACCATGTTGATTTTATCGCTGTGCATCTGGGAAACTTCCGTGATATAATTAAAATTTAAAGGAAGTTTAAATATATTTTTCTGAAAGGTGAACAGCTTGCCCGATCCGAAAATCACCGGCGTAAAAAAATCGGTGATTGCTTTATCCTGCAAGGCTTTCATAATAATCTCCGGACCGATGCCGTTATAGTCGCCAATGGAGATGCCTACTCTGATTTTCTGCTGTTTCGGACTCATTTTTGTTATCTTTGAAAATTGTTTGAATGTCACAAATTTAGCAAAATCGCAGGAACCACGGCTATTTATTTAAAAGTGATCCTGCGCGTACCATTAATTACCTTTATTATCATCAGCACATGTTTACAGGAATTGTAGAAGCCACCGGGACCGTGGAAGAACTTCATCAGAAGGAAAGCAACATCGATTTTATTATCAGTTGTCCGTTTACGCAAGAACTTAAAATCGACCAAAGCGTGGCGCACAATGGCTGCTGCCTGACCGTGGTGGAGTTGCTGGGCGACCGTTACCGCGTGACGGCCATCGATGAAACGCTGCAAAAAACAAATCTGAGTTATTGGAAGGTAGGAACAATGGTGAATTTGGAACGCTGTTTGAAGTTTGATGGCAGACTCGATGGACATCTTGTACAGGGGCATGTAGACCAAACCGGAATTGTGAAGAATATTGAGGATCGCGATGGAAGTTATTTCATCACTGTTTCTTACGATCCGGCCGGCGCTTATACCACGGTACCACAGGGATCCATCACGGTGAACGGCATCAGCCTCACGGTAGCGGAAAGCGGAACGCACACGTTTTCGGTCGCTATCATTCCTTATACGTGGGAATTCACCAACATGAAAAAACTGTGCGCCGGTGATGTGGTGAATCTTGAGTTCGACATCATCGGAAAATATGTACATAAACTGATGAATAAAAATGCCGTTCTCTAAATATAAAGGTTTCAGCCTGAGAAATAAGGTGTTCTGGGGTTTTCTCGTAATCTGTATCCTCAGTATTGCCTGCTCTTCGGTGCTTTCCTATTTTATTTTGCGTGATAATGCGGTAGAACAAAGCCGCACTGATCTGCAAAAAAGAGCGGAGTCGCTGATGTCCGCACTGGACTATGCAGTGAGCCACACCCAGGCACAGACATATGATTTGCCCGAGATACTATCTAATTCCATTTTTGAAATCGCCGATATCAACAATCAGGATATCATCATTTATGATCTGAAAGGAAACTACGTCATTTCTAACAAAGATTATAACCTTCTCCCTGTAAAGCAAATTCCCCTCTCAACAGTAAATAGAGTATTAAAAAGCGACAACCGGATCGACTTTCAGACTTATGACAAAAAGATTGATGCCAACGTAACGTCGTCCTATATGATCCTGAAAAACAATATGCTGGAACCCATCGCAATTGTTTATTTTCCTTTCTACCACAATGATTCTTCCTATGTCAGCGTTTACAACCGCTATTTAAATTATATCGTAGTCGTTAATCTTTTCGTGATTGCTTTCGGTATCTGGCTCAGCTGGATTATCTCAAATAACCTCACAAAGACGGTGACCAAATTTTCTGAGCTCATCAACCGTATTACCTTATTTGAAGAAGATCCGCAGCCCATCCGCTATTACCAAAACGACGAACTGAATCAGCTCGTAAAGGCGTATAATAAAATGATTCTGCAGATTAGGGAACAGAAGGAACGGTTAAGTTTTAAAGATAAAGAAGAAGCCTGGCGTGAAATGGCAAAACAGGTTGCGCACGAGGTGAAAAATCCGCTCACACCGATGAAACTTACCATTCAGAATTTTGAGCGTAAATTTGATCCGGAAGATCCACAGATTAATGAAAAAGTGCATAAAATGAGCAAAACAATGGTGGATCAAATTGATTTGGTCGCCACGGTTGCGAATGCTTTTTCACAATTTGCACAGCTTCCTAATAAGCATAACGAGGTCTTCAATATTAACAGGGAGATCAGGAATATTATAAAAATATTCAGTGATGAAAAAATCTATTTTCACGCGAACAAAGAGAAAATCATGGTGGAGATGGACAAAATTTATCTCTCGCGAATCATCACCAATATCGTTTCCAATGCAAGACAGGCACGAGATGAAAGCCGCGAAAGCATTATCAACCTGGACGTGGAACAGCGACAAAAACGAATTATTATTACAATAGAAGATAATGGTGTCGGAATTCCGGAAGATTTGCATTGCCGAATTTTCGAACCGAATTTCACCTCAAAATCCGGCGGGATGGGCCTCGGCCTGACGATGGTGCGTAAGATGGTCGAGGATTATAAAGGTGAAATTAACGTAAAATCGGAAGTAGGTAAAGGAACTACGTTTATCATTTCTTTGCCGACCAACCTTAAACCGAAACGCGATTTTGCTCTCCACGACGATGTCAGCGAACAGAGCATCTAATTTGAAAACTTTTCATTTCCAGCAATTCAGTATACAACAATCGTCAGAGGTATTCCGCGTTGGCACAGACGGCGTATTGCTTGGCGCATTGTGCACAGTTTCCGCGGCCGGCAGTATCCTTGAAGTTGGCACCGGCACGGGACTGATCAGCTTAATGACCGCGCAACGGAATAATGAGGCAGAAATCACCGCGATCGACATTTCTGAAGATGCAGTAAGGCTTGCGGATCTTAACTTTAAAAACAGCCCGTTCGCAGCAAGGCTTACCGTGCATCAGAGAAATTTTACTGAATTTCAGTCAAGCAAAAAATTTGATTTGATTGTTTGCAATCCTCCATATTTTGAACCAAACAATTCGGAGAAAGACCGCGTAGCGCGCCAGCAAATTGACCTCACTTTCAGTTCACTTTCTGAAAACGCAGCACAACATCTCACTTTTAATGGTAAATTTTCCGTAATTATTCCGGCAACCGCAGCGGAAGCTTTTCAAAAAACAGCTTATATATCCAATCTTTACCTTCACAGAACGGTTCAGATTTTTGGTCGGAAACCGGGGCCGGTCAAACGTTGTGTGCTGGAATTTGGATTTATAAAACAGCCTGCTGAACTTTCAACATTGATCATTGAAGCAGAGCCGCGGGTTTTTACAGAAGAATATCTGGCGCTAACGAAAGATTTTCATCTTCTAAAAGGTTCTACTTAGGCTGATTGAGCGTAATAACGATGTCTTTCCCTATCTTTTTAGTGCTCGCATACTTCGCATCGCAAACGGATGTAGTAACCTTATAGGTCCCTTTTTCCAGCATAATGAAATTCTGATTATTGGCCGGCACATCAAGATTGTAGAATTTTCTGCCGCTGATTTTCACAATCAGGTTACATTTGGATTTATTGACGATTTGCACATAAGCACTATTGCTGCCGGGATCGTTATTGAACATATGATTCAGCAAATCTTCCGTTCTTTTATGCTTCGTATTCGTACCGTGTTTTGCAACGTCCTTATTCACCTGTTTTGCCAGAGTTGCACTATTCACCGCCTTCACGGTAGGCTTTGCCACGCGTGCTTGTTGCGCGGGAGATTTGTCATTATTGATAACGGCAAGCAGCTTGCGGCGGAATTCCGGTGTGCGTGCGTGGGTTGGGTTATATTTAATAAAGTTGGCGATCACCTGAGGGTCGCTGCTTCTTTCTACCTGCTGCACGGTATATTTGGACTGGGCAAAGGAAAAAACAGACAGCAAAAAAACAAATAAATAGAGTATTTTTTTCATTAAAAGGTTCGTTGTTAGGTTTTTAAATTTTACTTATAACGCACAAAACAGCTTTTTAGTTTGTACGATTTTTATTATCTTTGCCTCGCTTTAAAACAAGCTAATTTATCAATATTTAATTAAAAAAAGCAAAGATATGTATACACCCGTTGCTGCAGATGTGGCGAAACTAAGAAACATTACAGGCGCAGGAATGATGGACTGCAAGAAAGCGTTGGTAGAGGCAGAAGGCGACTTCGACAAAGCAATAGAAAACCTTAGAAAAAAAGGTCAGAAAGTTGCTGCTAACCGCGCGGACCGCGAGTCTACAGAAGGCGCTGTAATTGCCAAGGTAAACGAAGACAATACAATGGGCGTTATCATTGCACTGAACTCTGAAACCGACTTTGTAGCGAAAAACGACAGCTTTGTAGAACTGGCTCATGAGTTGGCAGAACAGGCACTCGCTTATGCTGACAAGGAAGAGTTTTTGGAGTCAGATTTCCACGGTATCACCGTGGCGCAGAAGCTGGTAGAGCAAACTGGTGTGATCGGTGAAAAAATAGAAATCGGTTCTTTCCAGAGAATTGAAGGTCCATTCCTTGGCGCTTATATCCACGCCGGAAATAAAATCGCTGCAATTACCTCACTTTCGGCTAACGTAGACGGAGCGATAGAGGCAGCAAAATCAGTATCAATGCAGGTTGCTGCAATGAATCCGCTCGCGCTGGACGAAACAATGGTATCTCAGGAAACTGTAGACAAAGAACTTGATATCGAAAGAGAACTTTTGACCAAAGAAGGAAAACCGGCGAACATCATCGATAATATCCTTAAAGGTAAAATGCAGAAATTCTATAAAGATAATACGTTGATACACCAGCCCTTTATCAAGGATTCGGGTATGTCTGTAGCAGACTACGTAAAATCTGTAAACAGCGATTTGAAAGTTCTTGGATTTGTACGCGTAAGCCTTACTTAATCTTATTCCGAACATAAAGTTTAAAACTCTTTCCTCCGTGGAAAGAGTTTTTTTGTTTTAATAAAGGTAATTTTGCAGCTTCACTTCTTCCATTAAAAATGAAAAGTTTTCTGTCTTTTTTCCTCACCCTTATTTCTGCTTTTTTGTGGTCACAATACATTTCGGTAAATTCCGAAACTTATACCAGCGAGCAACTCGTGAAAGAAATCTTCTTTGGCCCGGAAAGCTTGAGTTGCATTGAGGTCTCCAACGTAAGGATCAACGGGTGGGACTTTGGCAGCGGGCAAAAAAGCTGGGGTTATTTTAATAAAGAAGGAAGCGGCTTTGAACTGGACGCCGGGATTATATTGTCCACAGGAATGGCTACCGAAGCCGTCGGACCCAATGATTTTATACAGTCCAGAAGTGTACCTGGCTGGATGGGCGACAATGATTTGGAAAGTGCTTTGGGCATCGATAACAGTTATAACGCCACTATTCTCGAATTCGAGTTCACCGTTAATAATGATTACATTAAAAAAATCAGTTTTGATTATCTTTTTGCTTCCGAGCAATACTTAAAAGATGGAACCCCAAAACAATGCGATTACACGGACGGATTTGCGTTTTTAATTCGTGAGGTCGATAGTGGGATGAATTACAAAAACCTTGCGGTGATTCCCGGCAGTAACACGCCGATAAAATCGAACACGGTTCGCGGCTCCGGGGGACTTTGTCCTGCCGTCAATGAAAAATATTTTGGGCAATACAACGATGTGCAAAGCGCAGTTAACTTCAATGGCCAAACCAAAATTCTAAAAGCCGTTACTGACATCATTCCGCACAAGAAATATCATCTTAAATTAGTCATTGCCGATCAGGGCAACGGTCTGTATGATTCCGCAGTCTTTCTCCAAGCCGGCAGCTTCATGGGAATCAAGGACTTGGGGCCCGATCTGCTCACCAGCTCTCAGACGGCTTTGTGCGAAGGCTCGACTTTATCATTAAATGCTATTACTGCTGGCGCAACGTATCAGTGGTACAAAGACGGTGTTTTGTTGGCAAATGAAACTTCGGCCACTTATGATGTCATGAAACCCGGTTTTTTTGAAGTGGAAATCGACGACGGTGGCTGCATGCTGAAAGGTTCCATCTTGATTGAATATGCCGAGAAGCCTTTAATTAAAAAAAATCAGTCGTTCTGCAATGAGAGCCGGGAAAAACCGGCATCAGTTAATTTGTCACAAATGACCGCACAAATCATCTCAAATTATCAGCCCTATTTTGAGGTAAAATATTATCGGAACGAAGCCGATGCGCTCGCCGGCAACAGCAACAATATTACCGAATTTTCTTACGTTACCGACACCGATATCTACGTACGCGCCAAAAGCAACCAATGTGCGGCGGTCGTGGAAAAAATCAGATTACAAACTCCTGAAAAATCGGCGGTACTGCAAGATCAAACGATCTGTGCGGAGGCAAAGACCACTTTAGCGGTAGAAAATACTTTTATTTACTATCAATGGATGAACAGCGCGGGAGAAATTATTGCTGAAGGTTCGCACGCTAACATAATTAATGACATTTCCGTCGGAAATTATTCCGTAAAACTTACTTCGCAGAACGGCTGTACAATAACTCAAAAAGTAAGTGTGAAAGCGGCAGAGCTGCCGATCATTACTAAAATTGAGGTGACAGGCAGCAGTGCAGTAATTACGATTCAGGGAGGCAAGCCGCCGTATCAGATCACCAACTCCTGGAATAATGAAGTGCTTAATGGGACTAACGTATTTAAAAACATTCCGCTGGGAAAGCATACGATCTTTGTGACCGACGCGCTGAGTTGTACTCCGGTTTCCAAAGAACTTTTGCTGCTAAATCTCGTTAACACCATCACTCCAAACGGCGATGGGAAAAATGACCTCCTTGACTATTCCGAATTAAAAAGTAAAAAAGACGTAATTTTTGACATTTTCGACCGTTACGGAACGCTGGTATATCGGGCACAAAACCAGAAATTTATTTGGGACGGAAAAGCAAACGGCCGCATCTTGCCGAGCGCCACCTATTGGTACATTCTTCAGTGGACCGAACCCGACACCGGTATCGTCACCCAATATAAAGGCTGGATATTACTAAAAAACAGGGATTAATCAACCAATCGAAATTCCGTCAAATTGCTGAAAACCGTTGAGGAAATCCTTCACTGTCATTCGTTTTTTCCCCTCCAGCTGCACTTCTTCTGGAAAATAAATGCCGTCTTTCGTGAAGATTTTAAAGTTCTGTTTATCAATTTCTAAGTTTCCGGCACGTTGATTATGTGTGGTATTTTCCGCTTTTCCTTTGAATATTTTCAACGTTTTAACGTCCTCTCCTATTTTAAGACTTGTAAACGCCGCGGGATACGGAGACATGCCGCGAACAAAATTATAAATTTTATTCACCTCCTGATTCCAGTCAATACGCGTATCTTCTTTAAAAATCTTGAAAGCATTTTTGGGCTCGGCAACTTCCGGCTGTGGTTTTTCTTCAATAGTGTTGTCAGCCAAACCATTCAGCGTCTCTACGATAAGCTGCGCCCCCGTTTCCATCAGCCTGTCGTGCAACTGTCCGGCATCTTCGGTCTCTGATATTGTCAGTTCATTTTGCAATAAAATATTCCCTTCATCAATTTTTTCATTAATAAAAAAAGTGGTCGCGCCTGTTTTGCTTTCTCCATTGATGATCGCGTAGTTAATCGGCGCCGCTCCCCGATAATCCGGCAGCAGTGAGGCATGGAGATTAAAAGTTCCCAGCACCGGAATTTCAAAAAGGACCTTCGGCATCATCCGGAAGGCCACAACGACAAAAACGTCGGCTTCCAACTGGCGCATATTTTCCAGGAATTCCGGATCGCGCAGCTTTTCGGGTTGGAAGGTGGCTAAATTATTTTCAGCTGCGTACTGTTTCACTGCCGATTGATTTACTTTTTGTCCTCGGCCGCTCGCTTTATCCGCTACGGTGACAACGCCCACGACTTCGTGATGCGACTGATGAATCGCCTGCAAAGCCGTTTTGGCGAACTCCGGCGTACCGAAAAAAACTATTTTTAATGATTTCATTGAAGACTTGATATTTTTAAACTGAACGTATTTAGTTTAATCATGATTATAAGCATACGTTCTGAAGTTGAGCATTTTTACTTTTCCCGTGTCGAGTAAATGGATGAGATTCTCCAGAATATTTTCCTTAGCGAAATAGCTGAGCCGGATGGCAATTTCTTCAACATCAGCAGGAGATTTCTTTAAGAGTTCTAAAATTTCCGAAGAAACATCGCGACCGAACACCTGTTCTTTCTGTTTTTCACAAACGGAACACTGACCGCAATTTTTTACATTTTTTTCACCGAAATAAGATAAAATTAATTTCATTTTACAAAATTCCGTATCCAGCACAAAAAACTTCATTTCCTCCCACTTCTGAATTTTGTTTTTCTGAATCTGCGCGAACAGATGCCAGTACATGCCGTCTAAAGCGCGCTGTTCGCGCGGTTTTAAAAACTTTATACTTGCCATAGCGCCGTCAATATATTCGATGTGGCCTTTTTTCTGCATTTCGCGGAGCCGTTCTTTCACTAACTGCGGATCGACATCGATTTTGGCGCTTAGCACTTTTTCGCTGAACAAAACCTTATGCGTCGTAAGTCCGGCGAGATTTCGTAAAAGTAATTCTAAAAAATACGCATCTTTATGTGGAAGGAGATCGAGGTCCGGAGCTTTGATTTTAAGTTCCACAGAAGATCTTGCCTGTTGTGCGTTGTAATAAATGATCTCCTGATGATGAAGAAAATTCAGGACGTTGCGAATTTTCGCCAGTGACAATTTGGTAAAACTTTGGATACGCTGAAGATGCAGTTGAAAAACATTTTCGGGCAAATCATTCTCCGCAATTTGAAACGTGGAATACACATAAGAGACGATGGTGGAAAATTCCTTTCGGGAAGGCGTTTGGTTGGCCAGAATATCATCAAAACTTTTTAACTCCAGTTCGTTCCACAAAAGAAAGGCATAAGAGGTGTGCCCATCACGCCCGGCGCGTCCGATTTCCTGATAATAGTTCTCAATGGATGCAGCCGGCGAAAAATGTATGATAAAGCGCACGTTGTCTTTATCAATGCCCATCCCAAAAGCGTTTGTGGAAATCAGGACATTATTATGACTGTTGAGCCACGCGTTTTGGCGGAAGTTTTTTTCTTTTGCCGGCAAACCCGCATGGAAGTAGGCAACATTCGGCAAACCGTTCCGTTGCAGAAATTCGGCCAGTGCTTCGGCTTCTTTTCTGGTACGGACATAAACAATACCGGAAGACTGGTTGTATTTAACGATTTTGCGTACGCGCTCGTACTTATCAGCAATTTTATCGGAAATAATTTTCAGGTTGGTGCGTCGAAAACTTTTCTGGAAGACCACCGGATTTTTCAAATTCAGTTTTTGCTGAATCTCCCGCAGCACTTTCGGTGTAGCCGTTGCGGTAAGCGCTACGCAAGGAATTGACTGGAAACGGGCGCGGAAGTCCTTTATGTTTTCATAACTCGGCCGGAAATCCTGGCCCCATTCTGAGATACAGTGTGCCTCGTCAACGGCAATAAAAGAAAGCTGAATTTCCTCTATATTGCTAACAAAAGTACGGTTGGTAAGACGTTCCGGTGAAACGTAAAGAATTTTGGTTAAACCTTCTTTGCAACGGTTGTAAATAATTTCCGCATCAAAGTCATCCAACTCTGCGGAAAGATATTCGGCTTCCACTCCGATATTTTTCATTTGAATTACCTGGTCGCGCATCAGTGCCAATAGAGGCGAAATTACGAGACACGTTCCTTCGAGCATGAGGGCCGGAAGTTGGTAACACAAGGATTTTCCGCCGCCGGTCGGCAGCAGTGCCAGGGCATCACGCCCGGAAATTACCGCATCGATAACTTCCTCCTGAAAATCACGAAAAGCCTCGTACCCCCAAAAGTGTTTAAGGGTCTGGAGCTTCAGTTCGTCAAAATCGGAGGAGGTAACCACTGAGTAAAATTACAGAAACAAAACGCATTGCGCCAAATATGATGCACAAAAAAGCCGCATTACTGCGGCTATAAAATATATTGTGAAATCGAGCAGATTATTTTGCTTCGAAATAAACACGTCTGTTCGCTCTATTTTTCCATTCCGGGCATTTTGTAGCTGGCTCACATTCTGGATATTTCAGATCTGATTCGCCTCTACCGATGGAATTCAATTTAGTAGAATTCACGCCGTTTTGGATCAAATAATTTTTAACGCTGTTTGCTCTGCGCTCAGACAACCGTTGGTTGTACTCGGCTGTACCACGTGTATCAGTACCACCTACAACGTTATAAGTTGCTGCAGAGGAGTTGATATAATTCACCGCATTGTTGAGAATTGGTGTATTTGAAGGAAGAATACGGTCTGAATCGAAATCGAATTCAATACCTTCCATAATACGGGTATCGTCTGTAATAGAAGAAGTTCCCAGTGGGCAACCGTTATTTTCTACTGGTCCTGGTACGGTAACACATTTGTCATAAAGGTCAATAACACCGTCTAAATCTACGTCCAATGCAACACCAGCTCCGTCTACACGTGCACCTGCAGGTGTATCAAGCTGTCTGTCCCAATCGTCGCAAACGCCGTCGTTATCTGCATCACCACTTTTACAAACTTCTATGTCCTGACTCTTATCAGTCAGAACATCCATTCTATGGTAAATCTCCTGAAGCGGGTCATGCCAGAAGAGGTGAGATGCATGTCTGCCTAGATTTAGCGTGGCACCCAAGGTAATATTCATTACATTATCCGAGGTGTTATTGTTATCGTTGGATGCATAACCGTCGAAAGTATCATCACCGGTAACGATATACATTCCTCTCGCTTCCAAATCCAAAGCTTTAGTTGCGCGGTATTTCAGACCTGCACCGGCTTGTCCGAAAAGGCTGTTCATTTTAAATGGCTCAACTTCAGTAATTAAAGCTTGATTATAAGCCTGCCCCGCATTCTGACGGTAAGCTTTATACGCCAACGTACCTACACCTGCATAACCGTGAAGTGCCCATCGGTATGGTGATTTGTTATCTACACGACGCAACAGGTTTGAAAGATTTACATCTCCCAACAAAGACAATGCGTCATACTGGGTACGACCTCCGGGACCGGCGGGAGAAGCAACATGGTCTTTTGTATTTACGTAACCTTGTCTTGTTTCACCTTTATCATACTGCAGTTTAAGGCCGAAAGCGTGAGAAAGTGCTTTATCAACGCTCACGTAGGCCGACCAACCGAATAGGTTTTTTCCGGCTCCGCCACTTTCGAGTGAGTTAAGATCTGCAGAATGCATCAGTGGAACACCGGCACCTGCTGAAATAGCCCAATCATTAAATCTTTTTGATTCCTGTGTAAATGGTGACACGTTCGCGGAACCCGATGTGTAAGGACTCATCATCCCGTCCGTCATGGACGAAATGGTATCCTGCGCAATAGCTGATGCCGGCAGTACCAGTGCTAGTGCAAGAGTTGTTAAATTTAGTTTCATACTGTTTATTATTTTAATTACTATAATGATAATTCAATCAAAAAAATCTGGACCTTCATTGTACTGCGATGGTCATCTTTTCTACGGCGATCCACAACATTTGCACGTTATTTTAACCTCAGTCAGACCCCATCCCCAAAGCAAGTCTTGGGCCATCCGCACATTTGAATTCTATTTAAATAAAATCAGCGCGATCGGTAAGTTGGATCGGCTGAGAAATTTGAAGTACTATCAGTTTGTTTTTACCTCAACTGCTTTTTCCCTCATTAGCCCATTCAACAGCGTTCTCGAAAACTCACGTTCATGCTGATGTTTCTCGTGCGGTATCCCAAGCTCCCTGCAGTAATATTTTATAGCATCAAAAAAAACCACATCAATATCAATTATTCTATCCTGATAGTCTACTGAAACTGACGTGTCGGTCGTACGTCCCATTCGATGCTCAATTTCTTTAATCTTTCTCAGCACCTGCAGAGGAGAATACTGCGTCTTTATTATCAATGCAATATTACAAAAATAATTTCTAGTGACAAACTCTACAGGTGCCGTTTCCAGCACTTGCGTCTTAGCGACAATCGTGCCGAACTCGGCCTCCAGCTGGGCTATTGCGTTATTTATATTCTGTTCCGGGTTGCCCAGATTACTGCCCAGTAACAAAGTGACTTCATGTTGCGACATATTGCGAAATAATATAGAGAATAATGAAGAGTTTTTTCAAGAATGTACTGGCAAATATAGTGGCAATTATCATCATTGCTGCCGTTTTTTCAATTACATTAATTTTACTGATCGTCGCAAGTTCTTTCGGCGGAAGCAGCAAGACCACTATAAAAAATAAGTCTGTGCTTACGCTGGACCTGAAAACCAACATCATCGACAGTCCTTCTGAAGACCAGCCGGGCATTTTTTCTTTCGGCACGAGCGATAAAAATGTTCTAATTTATGACATACTTAACGCGATAGAAGCTGCAAAAACGGATGACCGCATCCGTGGCATCAGCATCGAGACAGATGGTCTGAGTGCCGGCGTTACGCAGCTGGACGATATCCGCGCTGCACTGGAAGATTTTAAAAAGAGCGGAAAATTCGTCTACGCCTACGGGAATGTCGTTTCCCAACCTGCTTATTATCTTGGTTCAGTGGCAGACCAGTATGTCCTGAACCCCTCCGGAGGAATCGATTTAAAAGGTCTTGCGATGGAAGTCACTTATATGAAAAACTTCGCGGACAAATACGGTATCGGCTTGGAAATCATTCGTCACGGTAAATATAAATCTGCCGTGGAACCTTATATGCGCGATGATATGTCGCCCGAAAACCGCGAACAGCTGAGTACTTTGCTTAATGACTTATGGACGGGAACTGCGCAAAAAATCGCGGCCTCGCGTAAGATCGACAGCGCACAGTTCCGCACTGTAGTGGACAGTCTTTACGGAACCATACCCGAACTTAGCCTGCAGCACAAACTTGTCGACCGTCTTGCTCAAAAAAGCGAATATGACGATATGATAAAAGCTAAACTTAAGGTGAAAGAAAAAGAGAAACTCAGCAACGTATCTTTTTCCAAATACATCAGCGCCGCTGAAGAAAAAGAAAAAGGCACCTCGAAAGTTGCCATTTTGTACGCTTCCGGCGCGATATATAATGGTGAAGGCTATCAGGAAATCTACGCGAAAAATTACATTAAAGACATCAAAAAACTCGCCGACGACGACAAGGTAAAGGCGGTCGTGTTGAGAATCAATTCTCCGGGTGGCAGCGCGAATGCTTCCGATGAAATCCTGTTCGAACTCCAGCAACTGAAGAAGAAAAAACCCATCATCGTTTCCTTTGGCGATTATGCAGCTTCCGGCGGGTATTATATTGCGATGGCCGCAGAAAAAATATATTCCGAGCCCAACACGCTGACAGGCTCCATCGGGGTTTTCGGAATGATCCCTTATTTCAAAGAAATCGCTAACAAAAACGGACTGACGGCGCACGCGGTCACAACAAATGCCAACAGCAATATGTATTCGCCCATCAACGGAGTAACGCCCGGCGGTGTCGCCATTCTGACCAGAAGTGTGGAGCAAACTTATAAGCGTTTTGTACACTTCGTAACTTTAAACCGTAAAAAAAGCTTCGAACAGATCGATGAGATTGGTGGCGGACGCGTCTGGAGCGGCTCGCGCGCAAAACAACTTGGTCTGGTAGACGAACTCGGATCCCTGCAGGACGCGGTGCGCTACGCTGCAAAAAAAGCAAAAGTAGATAACTACGGAATTGTTTCCTTTCCAAAAAAATCGACACCATTCGAACAGCTGTTTAAAAATATGGATGAAAATGAAATTTCATCACGATTAATTAAAAACAAAATCGGAGCGGATAATTATAAATATTTTGAATTGCTGACAAATCCCCAGGCGAAACAAAGTATTATGATGCAGGCGCCTTTCCAGCTGAAAATGGATTAAATTTAAAAACAAAAGCACAAAAAATCCCGCTCTGAAGTTCAAAGCGGAATTTTTATATTTTTTAATTTTTCTATGCGCGTCTGGTCGCCATTCCGTAAATCCAGAGTACGACCAAGGCACCCACTACAGCAAGGATAATTCCTTTGAAATCGAACTCCTCTACAGTTCCCCAGCCCAGCATACTGCCGATCCAGCCACCGACGAATGCGCCGACGATACCAAGAATAATGGTGACAAGCCAACCCATTCCCTGGTTTCCTGGCATAATAAATTTAGCGATTGCTCCTACGATAAGACCAAAAATGATCCAAGTTAAAATTCCCATAGTTTAAGATTTAATGTTAATATTAATTAATTTGATGTTAGTTTGTAATCAAACATAAGACCAAAATGAGAATACCATTACAAATTTCTTTATTCAAGGAAGTGAAAACAATCTCTTCTACATAAAAATAAGGCACTGTAACAGCGCTAATATTCAGCGTTTTCGGAAGAAAGAATCCACGAATTCGGCTCCGTTAAAAAGTTGTAAATCCGTCATCTTTTCTCCAACGCCAACATATTTCACCGGAATTTGGAACTGATCGGAAATACCGATGACGACGCCGCCCTTTGCGGTACCGTCCAGTTTTGTAATCGCCAGGGCATTGACTTCTGTAGCCGCGGTAAACTGTTTTGCCTGCTCAAAAGCGTTTTGGCCCGTGGATCCATCAAGCACCAACAGAATTTCGTGCGGTGCATCCGGAATAACTTTCTGCATCACGCGCTTAATCTTGGTCAGTTCGTTCATTAAGTTCACTTTATTGTGAAGTCGGCCGGCGGTATCAATAATGACCACGTCTGCATGGTTTGCCACCGCACTCTGTACCGTATCGAAAGCCACAGAAGCCGGATCGCTTCCCATGCCCTGTTTTACGATAGGCACACCTACACGCTCACTCCAGATAACGAGTTGATCTACTGCTGCAGCCCTGAAAGTATCTGCCGCGCCGAGCACAACGCTTTTACCTTCTGTTTTAAACTGATGAGCAAGCTTGCCGATGGTGGTCGTCTTTCCGACTCCGTTGACGCCCACTACCATAATGACGTAAGGTTTCTTGGTAGTATCGATGTTGCCGCTGGCCGCGTGCGGATTTTCGAGAAGCAAAGCGGTAATTTCTTCGCGGAGAATGGCATCGAGCTCATCGGTGCCCACAAATTTGTCCCGCGCTACACGTTGCTCAATGCGATCGATAATTTTTATCGTAGTAGAAGCGCCCACGTCGGAAGCGATAAGCACTTCTTCCAGATCATCGAGTACCTCGTCGTCGACCTTTGCTTTGCCGACCACCGCTTTGGAAATTTTATCAAAAAACCCCTGACTGGATTTTTCCAAACCTTTGTCTAAGGTTTCTTTTTCTTCTTTTTTAAAAATTTTTTTGAACCAGCTCATTACAGCAATAAAAATTAAAAGTTACAGAACTGCGCAGGCGCAGGAGGCAAAACAAACAAAGATAAAATAAAAAAACTATCCTTTGAGGATAGTTTTTATGATTCACGCAATGCGAATGATTATTTCTTCAAATAAGCATCTACCTCATCAGCGTTCATTACTTTTTCGTCGAAGATATAAGCTCCGGTTTTTGGAGATCTTACCATCTTCACGACCTTGGTCATTTTTTTAGAACCTGCGCCACCCTGAAGTGATGCTACTACTTTCTTTGCCATTTTTTATTGATTTAAAAAATTACTTAATCTCTTTGTGAAGGGTGTACTTCTTGAGCACCGGGTTGAATTTTCTCAACTCGAGTCTTTCGGTAGTATTCTTCTTATTCTTGGTGGTGATGTATCTTGACATTCCGGCCACACCGCTTTCTCTGTGCTCGGTGCACTCCAGAATCACCTGTACTCTATTTCCTTTTTTTGCCATGACTTCTTAAATTATTTGATGAAACCGTTTCTGGTTGCACGTTGTATTGCTTCTTCAATCCCAATTCTGTTGATGATTCTCAACCCATGAGCCGAAACTTTCAACGTCACAGATTTTTCAACCTCTGGCAGGTAAAATTTCTTCTCCAATAAGTTAATTTCAAAACGACGCTTCGTTTTGTTATTAGCGTGAGAAACATTGTTTCCTACCATCGCACGCTTTCCGGTTATTTGGCAAATTCTTGACATATCTCGATGTTCTTTTTTACTACTAAATATTTGAGAGTGCAAAATAACGAAGAAAAATTTAGTTAGACAAATATATAGCTTATTTATTTTTATCTAAATCAATCATCCAGGCGTTTTGTGCTAAGGACACTTTATACTATATTCACCTCGCGCTCCAGGCGGATGCCAAAGCGCTCCTCTACCGAAGAAATAATCTGCGCGGAATATCTATAAATCTCGTCGCCGCTTGCCTCGCCGGTTTTATTAATGATGACCAGAGCTTGGGCCGCGTGCGTTGCAACATTACCGATCTGCCTGCCTTTCCAGCCGCACTGCTCGATCAGCCAGCCCGCCGGAATTTTTACCCGGCCGTCCATCGGATAACTGGGCATATCCGGATTTTTTTCTTTGATTAAATCAAACTGTTCCTGCGAAACTGTTGGGTTCTTAAAGAAACTTCCGGCGTTGCCGACTTTTGCGGGGTCGGGCAATTTGCTTTGTCTGATGCGGACCACGGCCTGCGAAACCTGCTGAATGGTCGGCGACAGGATCTCCATCGCATCCAGCTCCGCGCGGATAGCGCCGTACTCCGTTTTGATCTGATGATCTCTCCGCGTAAGCGCAAAAGTAACGCTGAGAATAATGTATTTGCCTTTTACCACCGTCTTAAAAACAGATTCCCGGTAACCGAACAAACACTGCTGCGCGTTAAATTGCTCTTCTTCCAGAGTTTCCAGATTCAGGACCGAGCAGCGCACAAAGGTGTCTTTTATTTCCGTTCCGTAAGCGCCGATATTCTGCATTGGGGAGGTGCCCACATTGCCCGGAATCAGCGAAAGATTCTCGAGACCTCCATAGTTTTTGTTCAAACAAAACTGCACAAAGGCATGCCAGTTTTCGCCTGCCTGTGCAGTTACATGAACAATATTTTCATCAATAACCTCCTCGGAAATTCCTTTTAAATTTAAATGAATCACAAGTCCTCTGTAATCATCAGTAAGCAGAATATTACTGCCGCCACCCAAAAGCATGACCGGCAGATCGCGTTCACGGGCATAGACAAGCGCTTTTTTTAACTCTTGCAAGGACGTAACCGCGCTGTAATGGGCGGCAAGAGCCTCAACACCAAACGTATTGAAAGACTGTAATGAAAAATTTTCCTGAATATTCATTTAAAAAGATAATCGTAAAGTTTTTTATGCGGCGGTTTTTTCCGCTGCCATTAATTTTTGAAAAAACGAATTGGTCCGTCAGTCCCCGCAAGACCGCTCGGCGCGCCGTCCACTATTTAATCAAAAAAAAGCGAGCCAGGCCCGCTTTATTTATACCGTAAACTCTAATTTGTATTTCTGAAGCGCGTCATTCAGCAGTTCTACACTGCGTCGAAGGTCCTGTTCGTTCAAAACATAGGCAATACGCACCTGTTTTTTACCCAAATCGGGATCGCTGTAAAAGCCGCCCATCGGCGCCACCATCACGGTTTCGTTGTTGTTGGAATAATGCTCCAATAGCCATTGGGCAAATTTATCGGTATCGTCTACCGGCAATTCGACCGCGCAGTAAAAGGCGCCTTTCGGTTTCGGGCAAATAACACCGGGAATACCGTTGAGCAAATCCACGAGCAAATTTCGGCGCGAAGTGTATTCGGCCCGAACTTTCAGAATATAATCCGCATCATTAACGTGTGCGGCGGCTGCCGCAACCTGGCCCAGCAAAACCGGACTCAAACGCGCCTGCGCAAACAACATCGCCGCATCGTGAATTTTTTTGGAACGCGTGATCAGACAGCCAATCCGCACGCCGCACATGGAATAACGCTTGGATTCCGAATCGATAATGATACAGTTTTCCGCAATCTCCGGAAATTCAAACATAGAAATCTGCTGTTTTCCGTCGTACACATATTCGCGGTACACCTCATCGGAAATAATGACGATATCATGTTTCAGCGCGATATCGGCCAATTTTTGCAATTCCTCCCGCGTGTACAGATAACCGGTTGGGTTACCTGGATTACAGATAAGAATCGCTTTGGTGCGCGACGTAATATTTTTTTCAAAATCCTCTATCGGAGGCAGGGCAAAAGCGGTATCGATCGACGATGGCACTGCAACAACCTTCACATTAAAAGTGCCGGCAAATCCGTTGTAGTTTGCATAATACGGCTCGGGTATAATAATCTCGTCACCCGCGTCGCACAAGGTAGAAATGGCGAAGTTCAGCGCCTCCGAGCCCCCGTTCGTCACAATGAAATTTTCCGTGGTAAGATCCGTGAAGCCCAGCCCGTGGTAATAATCATTCAGGGCCGTCCGGTATTCCAGATTACCTTCCGACAAAGAATATTCGAAAATCTTCATGTCGTTATTCTTCACCGCATCCAGCGCAGACTGCGGCGTTTCTATATCGGGCTGCCCGATGTTGAGGTGATAGACCTTGATTCCTTTCTGCTTAGCCAGCAGGGCGTAGGGAACAAGTTTGCGCACCGGTGAAGCGGGCATTTCCTGTGCTCTTTGAGAGATGGTAGGCATTCTGATTTATTTTTTACAAAATTAGGGATTTTTTCGGAGCAACACACGTTTTTGCGCCTCCGAAAAAACGTGCCGGCTCTTCGCTGCAATCTTTTTTTCGCGGCCGCATTTTCCTCCTCCAAAAAAAGGATTTCCGCTGCGATCCGGGCTAGGAAAAAGGTGACCTTGTCGAAGCAGATTTGGAAATCACGTAAAGGTACTGCAGTGCAATCAGAGAGAAATTAATTATAGAAACCGAAGTGGAAATTTCGTTTTAACCTAAATGCCGCTCGAAATTACTAAGTAGTATAGGCGACAAATAAATTTAGAGTGCAAAACTGAGTTAGCGATGTTTTATCTGCCTTGTTATTATAAAAGAAGAATTCCGGCGGAAAAACAGCGTGAAACAGGACGCCAATACAAACGGAAATGTAAGCGGCACATAATGGAATTCCACCATGAAATACTGCAGAAAAAAAGACAACAGCACCGAAAACAAAACCCAGAAACCGTCTTTCAGCTTAGGACCTGCGAACACGATGGCGCAAAGAACTGCGTTATAACTGAATAATCCCATGCTGATATCGTTTATCTGAAGAGGAAAATGCAGCGCAACTACAGCAGACAATATTCCGCCGGCAAGTCCGTAAAGGGCCGAGATTGGCGAGCTAACCAATACCGCAATAAAAAACAGCGCCCCAGCGATGACGCTGTCTTGAAAAATCACCTGCCCATAACCTCTAAAAACGAAACCAAAATCGC
Organism: Flavobacteriales bacterium UBA6693; assembly: GCA_002454815.1. Taxonomy (GTDB): domain Bacteria; phylum Bacteroidota; class Bacteroidia; order Flavobacteriales; family Weeksellaceae; genus Kaistella. Next base: position 5,106 of record DKJL01000011.1, on the reverse strand, counting down.
GCACTGTAGCACCGACCGCCACAGGTTGGGTGGGCCTTACATCCGTTACATTAAAATGCTGTAATAAAATAATTGCCCACGTGACCAGCACAAACGGCAGCGTGAATACGGGGATTTTCCGTCTAATAAAAAAATGCTGAATCACTGTCGCCAACGCTGCACCAGTAATAACGAGTATCCAGCTGAAAAGGACCGGTTTTAAAAAAAGCATCATCGCGACACCGACCAATGCAGCGCTGAAACCGTACAGCCCTTTTTCGATGTCGGATCTTTCGTAGTTTAAGACAAATGCAGTTGCAGTACCAGAAACGGTGGCCAAAACTGCGGCCAAACCCATTAAAAAGGAACTGTAAAATATGCCCGCCAGGAAGAGAAAGCCGGTAACCTGATTTTCCTGCAGCATGATTTGACCGACTCCCCGCAAGACGATTGAGGCTAATGAACTATCTTTTTGGGTTATGCCTCTCATCAGATGTTTTGTTTAAATAATTTCAACGCCTCGGAACAATTTAATAATGAACGACAATTACCTCGAGAAATATTAGAATTATTAAGCATTAAAACCCGCTAAAATTTAAATCAATTAAATAAAATTGGTTGAAAATTGATAAAAGCTTTTAAATCATGCCGAAATACGTTTACAGTTGTTTTTCAACTTTCTTTAATAACGTGATCAATTCCTTCAGCTCTTCCCTGCTATATTCGCTGAGGTTCTGGCTGTACATCGCGGAAGGCATTTTTATGTAATTGATCCATTTCTCCGCGCCGCGATTGTAAACTGCGCCAAATTCGATGTTATTCACCGTGGTAAATTTGTACTTCGTTTCTACTTTTATTTTTTCCGCTTCTTTTTGTACCAACGTCTCGAGCGCCTGAATCAGTTTGAGAAGTTCGTTTTTTGTTATTGTTAAAGTACGTTTTGAAATATGGTCGTAGGTTTCATATTCCGTAATGATTCCGAGAACATTTTCCACAGAATTGTCCGACAGATCTTTTGAAACAATTTTCTGAATATTAAGATTTTTAAATTTTCCGAAATCCAGGATCTGTTTTTCAATTAAAACACTTTTTCGCGAATTGATTGTCAGGCCATTAGAAATGGAGAAAGTAGAACTTCTCACAACCGGCGGCGTGACTTGCGCCATCATCAAAGAATAAAAAGCGATCAGGAACAAAGTAGAGCTTTTTTTCATCATTATTATTTTTGTTATTACGTTCAGGAAGTTTTGGCTGGCAAAGGTTTCAAGGCATTATATTCTGCATCAATTGTGATCCCGTATTCTTTTTCAAGTGCCGCGAGATAAGACGCATCATCTTTGAGCATGATTACCTCTTCTTTTCCGTTCAGTACCTTTTTTATGCGGTCATTGTACAAAGTAAGCCGCCCGTTTTCCACGGGAAGCGCCGCAATCCTGGCATTGGCAAAAAAAGATTCCGGGCTGGTGGACGTAAAATGATTTCCAAATTTAATATCGATTTCCAGGACCGGATTTAAATCAAAACTATGCAGATTTTTCCAGTCAGTGCCCTGTTTACTTTGGAGCATATATCCAAACTGTGCATCATTGATAATTCTGTAACTCTGATCTTCAAAAGAGACCGGTTGATCGTGAACAATCGGAATGGGAATAAGCGGAGATTCCGCGCCAAAACCCACATCCACCAACCATTTTTCATCGCCAATGGTTACCAAGGTTGTCTGATGAGAGCGCCCGGAAGGATCGCCGGAAACGTGAACGCGCCCCAACAAAGGTCTCGCTTCAAAACCAAACTCTTTGAGCGCCATCAAGAGAAGACCGTTCAGTTCAAAACAATAACCGCCCCGCTTCTGTCCGACCAATTTTTGAAACAGGGATTTCGGCTCCAGCCTAATTTCCCTACCCAGAAGGATATCAAAATTTTCAAATGGAACGGCGGTGTGCTGGGCGCGGTGAATGGCTTTTAATGTTTTGAAGTCAACGGCAACTTCTTTGTTAGGGAAGCTGATTCGCTTTAAATATTCTTCTTTATTAAAAGTAAAATCGCTCATGTTCATTTCTTAGGAATTTGCTTTAAAGCATGATTTCTGCAGCGGGTTAAAAATACAAAACATTTTGTTTGCACGAAGCCAGTCAAGCATAAAGTGGTCTATGGAAAAAATAAAATAAGTTGGTAGAAATACCGGGTTCGCAAAAAGTGATTATTTTTTAGTTTAAAACAAAATCAATTATCCGTTAGCGTGCGCCATTAACAACGCATCAATTTTCATCTGTCATTTTATTTGATTTTTTTTTATATTCGAATATATGAAACAAAAAATTGAAAATGAGCGAATAAAACTGCTCCGGTCGATAGAACATATCCTGGAAGGACCGATGATTTTTCTGGGATTTGTTTGGCTTGTACTTCTTGTGATTGAACTGGTTTGGGGCCTTAATAAACTGCTTGAATATGTGAGCTACATCATTTGGGCTCTGTTCATTATTGATTTTCTCGTCAAATTTATACTCGCTCCGAAAAAGCTGGTGTTTTTAAAGAGAAACTGGCTGACGAGTATTTCATTATTTATCCCGGCGTTACGAGTATTTCGCGCATTTCGATTTTTCAGACTTCTGCGTGTTCTGCGCGGAATCAGGTTAGTGCGCATAATATCCTCTTTTAACAGAAGCATGCGGAGTCTGGGTAAGACGATGCGGCGCAGGGCTTTTGGGTACGTAATAATGCTTGGATTTATTGTGACGTTTGCCGGAGCCGCGGGTATGTATGCTTTTGAAAATCCAAATCCCGGCTTCACCAGCTACGAACTTTCGCTGTGGTGGACGGCGATGCGCGTGATAACTGCCGATAACGAGTTTAATCCGTTGACGCCTGAAGGCCGTGGGTTAGGTTTTTTAATTGCCGTTTTCGGCTATAGCATTTTTGGTTATGTCACGGCCACTTTCGCCACCTACTTTATGGGTCGGGACGCCGAAGAAAAAGACGCTCCTGTGGCGGGCTCTCAGGACATAGAAGAACTGAAAGCAGAAATTGTCGCACTTCGTAAGGCTATTGAAAAGCTGCAGAATTAATGATGTTTTTCGGAAAGTGTTTGGGGGTATATTCGCTTTTTCGTGTTAAAAACGCTTGGGCTTTGTAAAGATCATCTCTCTTATTATTACAAATAACGACAGTGTTCTCTGTGAAGTTTTTTCAGACTCAATTTTTGCATTCTCAATATAAAGTGTGAAAAATGTAATAAATAAAGTTAATAAAAGAATAAAACGGCATGTGGATTTCCTGATGCATTTATTTTTATATCTCCCATAATCCTATAATTAACTCATTCAATATAATAAATCCACAAAGAATTGTCGATGCTTTCCAATAGCAAATTTTAGAGTTTCTAAGCTTAAATAAAAAAATAACTTTACTATCCCGCTCTATTTTTTAATTTTATAGCTATTTTCCAGGTTGTCAATGTAAATTTTATAATCTTTAAAAAAGCTGATCCCAATTCTCGGCTGACTTTGAACTCCTATTTTAGTGCTAACATTTTTAAATTCTACATTCCCCAGTTTTATTAGAGGAACAATTCCTACTTTTTCTTTAATCGTTTGAAGTCCGCCAAGAGTATATTTTTCTCTTTCATTGTCCTCAAATGTATATTTCTGTAGAAGTTCTTTGGCAAGTTTAGACTCTTTCGGTAAGCTGAATTCGGATGAGGAACCAAAATCGATAATAACTTTATATTCAGTTCCATCAATTGTGATTAAAGTGTAGGGCGACCCGTCTTTTCTTTTGATTTTGATGGTTTGAAACGTCGCGTCAGCCAGGTTTTCGTTTGAAATCCGCACTTTTTTATTGGGGTAATCGATCAGCCAATTCGCTTTATTGATTATTGGTGTTCCTATTATACCACCGAAATTTGGAATTTGTTCCTTTAATCCAACCATATCTGTGTTCGATGCGACTGTACCAACAAATTCAACATTGCCAATCTCAAATGATTCAACCACTTCGCTGCCGGTTTGGATGCTACGGTTGGATGCTCCGTCAACTGTCATTTTTGAACCTATAATTGAATCTCTTTGAATAATTGAGTATTGCGCTCCAGTATCAAAATAGAAATTTTTGGAAACACCATTTATCTTAGCTGGTATAATCATTACTGTTTTTACCGTTGTAAATTCCGTTGAAGAATCAAATGATTCAGGCTGTACTGATCCTTTGTTTTGATAATGTGTTACGGAACAGCTAAAAGAGAGAAGAAGAGATGAGGCAAATAATGACGGTTTAAAGATTTTCATATTCTAATTTAGTTTGGTAGTTTAGTATAAAACTGTTGACTGTTGGTTAATGTTTTTTTTGTTCTGTTTATAGCATCTTCGGCTGCGAGCAGGTGCGAACTGACAGATGTAAATTTACACAAACACCGCTAATTTTGGATTACGTGAGAAATTTTTTAAAGCATTTAAAACCAATAGTTTTTGTGGCCGTTGTTCAATACCGACAAAATTAAACGGTGCTGAAAAGCATCAAGCAGACCTCGGTATAGATCATTTTAATATCTTGTTGAAATGATAAACGCAGCTTTTTAGGTAGTCGTATTGAAGACAAATATAGTTACCCCCAAAGTTTGGACAGTAAATCGTAAAAGTTACGTTTGATTTTGTTTGTTTTGTGGGTAGCAGTTTTGCAAATTTCCACATAGGAAAGATCCCTTCAAAGATTTTTCCGTGTAGTGTGGGAATGTGAAAAACTGTGTGAATATCATTAAGCTGCTATCTTTTTTGAAAGTTTATAATTGCTGCGGGTACTTCATATCCAAGACTTTGATGCCTTCTCCCTTAATTGTAGGATGATGTGTATTGTTTAAGACCCTCAAAACAAGCTCTTCAATCTTTATAAGCATAGTAAAACTAGCCCAAAACCAGCACTGGCGCAAAGCCGGTATTAGCAGCAGTTCTTTCGAATCTATCTTTGTTGCGCCAAACTTTATTTTTCAATCTTCCGGTTTCGCAGCTTTAAGGCCTGTAATGCAGTTAAACTTTTCTGAAAACCAGGATCTGATATCTAGACCAGATCTCATCAGAATACTCTTATTCTACTCCACTGTTTTTATTCTCGAATTTGGTGCGCAAACATTTC
>DKJL01000010.1:262053-482877 GCA_002454815.1 Flavobacteriales bacterium UBA6693 | reverse complement strand
GGAAGATCTGAATGGGCTGAGCGAACAGGATTTTTTAAACAAAATCGAGAAAAATTTTCATATCAGCGAAAAAGGCGCAGAACCTTATTTCCCAAGTCAGAAGTTTCACCTTTCGATGTATCTGGATGGCAAATTTTATTCGCTTCATGTTAAACACGATCTTCGTAAACACACCGGCGTAATGGACGATCTTGATCACAATTTGCTGGAGGAATATATTTTCAAGGATATTCTTGGAATTGATGATCCCAAAACGACAGAGAAAATCACTTATCTGAAGGGAAATTCTTCCATCGACGGAATTCACAAAATAAAAGAACTGGTAGATTCTGGTTCGCACAAAATAGGTTTCGGAGTGTTCCCCGTCAGCTTTTCCGATCTGAGAAAAGTATCTGACAACAATATCAAAATGCCGCCGAAATGTACCTACATCGAGCCGAAATTGGTTACAGCCCTTGTCATGTACGACATGAAACATTAATTATTCTTAATTTTTCTTTACATTTGAAATGGTAAAAAAAATTAAATATGAACTTTAGAATGATTAAAATACTTCCGCTCTTCCTGGGCGGAATTTTATTTTCCCAGCACAATGCCGATTCTGTACAGATGAAACAAATCTCAGACGAGATATTGGTCAACGGTACGGCGTACAATAATCTGTACGACCTTACAAAAAACATTGGGGCGCGCCTCAGCGGTTCGCAGGCTTACGAGAAAGCAGTAGACTGGGCTTTGCTAAAACTCAAAGAAGCAGGTGCAGATAAAGTCTGGAAAGAAGAAGTCATGGTACCGGTTTGGGTTCGCGGCACGGAAAGTTTGAAAATAAAAACAGCGGACGGAAAATGGAAGCCTGTAAATATGCTTTCACTTGGAAACTCCCAGGGAACGAACGGAAAAGATGTGGAAGCGGAAATTATCGTTGTTTCCAACAAAAATGAATTTGATGCTTTACCCCGCGAATTTGTGACCGGAAAAATTATATTCTTTGATTACGTCTTCGACCAGCGATTCATCAATACCGGTCAGGCATATGGCGATGCCGGCATGTATCGTCGCAGCGCTGCATCGTGGGCCGGTAAAAAAGGCGCGAAAGCCGTTATCGTGCGCTCTCTTTCCTCCGCGGTGGACGATGTTCCACACACGGGAATGATGCGTTATGACGCAGACGATACTGCCAAAATACCTGCCGTAGCGATCGGCCCAGCCGGAGCTGATGAACTGCACAAAAACCTTAAGAATCAAAAAGTATTTGCTAAACTGAATTCCAACTGTCGTATGGCAGGAGAAAAACTTTCCTATTCGGTGATAGGTGAGATTACAGGCCATACGAATGCAGATGTTATGGTTGTTTCCGGTCATCTTGATTCCTGGGATGTCGGCGAAGGTGCCCAGGACGACGGCGCCGGTATTGTTCAGAGTATTGAAGTGCTTCGTGCGTTTAAAAAGCTTGGCCTCAAAAACAATCACACGCTGCGCGTCGTCTGTTTTGCTAACGAAGAAAACGGCGTGCGTGGCGGAAATCAATATGCAGAAAACATCAGCAAAAAAAACGAGCGCCATATCATTGCGATAGAAAGCGACGGTGGCGGTTTTACACCGCGCGGGATCTCAATGGTCATGGACGATTCGAAACGTGAAGAAATCCGTTCCTGGAGAAAACTTTTCGAACCTTACGGGATTCATGATTTCGACCTGAAATATGCGGGCACCGATATCGAACCGATGGAAGCATTGGGTGTTCCGCTTGCCGGGCTCGTGGTCGATTCCCAAAGGTATTTCGACATTCACCATTCAGCAGAAGATACTTTCGATAAAGTGAACCGCCGTGAATTGCTGCTGGGTGCTACAACAATGGCGCAATTGCTTTATCTGGTGGATAAAAACTGGAAATGAAAAAGCCGCAACTTTACCAAAGTTTCCTTCATGCCTTCCACGGACTAAAAGAGATGTTATCCAACGAAAGAAATTTCCAAATCGAATTAGGAGCCTTTCTGATCAATATTTTCCTGATATTTTATTTAAAACTAAGCGCTCTTGAAGCAGCAGTGATCATTATGGTCTGTGCAACTGTTTTAAGTTTAGAAATAGTTAACACGTCTATAGAAAAAGTCTGCGATGTTGTACAGCCCGCTATCGATCCGCGTATTAAAATCCTTAAGGATGTCTCGGCAGGCGCTGTTCTTCTGATGTCAATAAGCGCAGTTATTGTTGGCGCGCTCATCTATCTTCCGTATTTATATTGATCAAGTTAAATGTAAACTAATCATTGAACTGCAGTTTTATTTACTTTAAATTGAATGAACGTTTTACAAAAAAACCACAGGCAATCCTGTGGTTTTTTCGTTACCTGCGGTGGTTTTTAGTTCAATAAAAATTCCTTCATAAATGTGATAACAGCCAGTCGCTGATAGTCAACATTTTCTTTTTTCCTAAAGCCATGTCCTTCATTTTTTGCTTCAAGATACCAGACGGTGTTGCCTTGCGCTTTCAGTTTATCTCTCATCTGCACCGCTTCGGAGACCGGCACGCGCGGATCATTAGTCCCCTGAATAATGAACATTGGTTTTTTAATTTTATCGGTATTGTTGAGCGGAGCAATTTTTGTAAAAAAAGCACTCATCTTAGGATCGCGTTCGTCGCCATATTCCGCGCGGCGCAGATCCCGGCGGTAATCTTCGGTATTTTTCAGAAATGTATTAAAATCAGAAATACCCACAACGTCAACGGAGCACCGGATGCGGTCTGCATATTCATAGGCCGTAGCAAGAGTCATAAAGCCGCCGTAACTGCCGCCCATAATCATGATTCGGTCTTTGTCCAGTTCCGGTTGTTTTGCAATCCAGTCGAGCAAGGCGCCGATATCTTTCACCGAATTCATGCGCAGAAAACCGTTGTCGCTGGCAATGTACGATTTACCAAAACCGGCAGAACCCCTTACATTCGGATATATCACCGCGACGCCCATCTCGTTCGTGTAGTAATTATTGGAGCCCAGAGACGACGCCATTGACTGTCCTTCCGGGCCGCCATGGATGCTGATCATAACCGGCCGTTTTCCCGTAAACTTTTTTGAAGCCGGATAATAAAAGCCGGAAATCTTCATTTTGTCAAAACTCGTCCATTCGATCAATTTAGGCTGCGACATCTCCGCTTTTGGCATTTCGCCTTGTTCGCTGTCGGTCCACTGTTCTATTGCACTCGTGGCCAGATCCAGCCGGTAAATGTCCGAAGTCGAATCGAAAGTAGACTGCGTGAAAAAGAGTGATTTTCCATCTTTTGTGAAAGATGTTTTATTAATAAGTCCGATTGGAAGACCTTTTACTTCGCTATATTTTTTATCGGCTGTGTCCATCAAGTACAGCTTATTCAGGCCGGCTTCATTGGTTACAAAAGCAATTCTGGATTTGTCTTTGGACAGAGAATAACCTGAAACTTCCCACGGAATTTCGCTCGTGAAATACTGTATTTTTTTTGTTTTTAAATTTAAAAGCGCCAACCTTTTAAATTCATTATCACGGTCAGTGATATACCAAATTTCATCAGGATTTTTACCAAATTTTGCGTTGCTCTGCACGATTTGTTTTTCGTTGCGATTGGTAACAGGCTCCAGCTTTTTGTTTTCGAGATCGTAAAGATATAAGTGCGACTCATTGGCTGAAATATACTCCCCCAACAATAATTTTTTACCGTCTTTAGAAAGTGCATCGATTCCCCAGCCGCCACCTTTCACCTGTAAAATCAGTTCAGCCTGGCCTGGTTTCGAAGGATCCATGAAATAAATATCCCTGTCACCTCCATTGCGCTTGGTCGAAGTAAAGTAGAAACCGGAACCGTCTTTTTTCCACTTGACGCCGCCGTTCTGCGATCTGCCGCCATCGGTCAACAGGGAGGATTCCATGGTTTTTAAATCGAGTTTAAAAAGCTGGCCAAATTCGTTGCCGCCAATGTCTTTGGAATAAACGAGATACTCTCCTTTTGTCGGCTCATAATAAGCGTTGTTTACCGGCTCGTCGAAAAAGGTGAGCTGTTTTCTGTTCCCCAGTGGCTGAGTAAGCTGGTGCAATTGGTTGGTGGAGGCGAACCGCGTGACCATAATCATCTCCTTCCCGCTTGGATGAATTGCAGTGAAACTCGCGCTACGGCTTTCTGTGTATTTTTTAATCTTTTCGCTAAGACTTTTCGGGATGGCGGGAATGTTTTGGGTGATTAAATTTTCGTTGGGAACAACAAATTCACCTTTGGTCTGCCCGAATGCGGCGACACCGGCAAACAAAACAACAGGCAAAAAATACTTTATTTTCATTGGTAATAATTTGAGGTTAAGATAGGGTTTTTCCGTAAGTATACGGAAAGATTTTACTTGACGGGCGCTGCGCAGTTTCCAGTCTCCGGCAACGCTGACATTGTATAAGCAGTTGCTAAATGGAAAAAAGTGCACCCGCTGCAGCCCGGCTTGAGTGGAGCTCTTTTTGTGGAGCGCAGCGGAGCAAAAAAGCGGGAACGGAAGACGGAAAAAGCTGCCCAAATCAAAAAGACAGATCAAAAAAAAACTCCAGTGAGCACCGGAGTTTTCGTTGAAATATTTTGCTGAATTTAGATGTGAATCACTTCGCCATACGCGGCGGCAACTGCTTCCATCACGGCTTCCGAAATGGTCGGGTGCGGGTGAATTGATTTCAACACTTCGTGGCCGGTTGTTTCCAGTTTACGCGCAACCACTGCTTCTGCAATCATATCGGTAACGCCATCGCCGACCATGTGACAGCCCAGCCATTCGCCGTATTTTGCATCGAAAATCACTTTGATGAATCCATCGGTATCGCCATTTGCGGTAGCTTTTCCGGAGGCGGAGAAAGGAAATTTCCCTACTTTTAATTCGTAACCCTGCTCCTTCGCTTGTTTTTCCGTTAGACCAACAGAAGCCACTTCAGGATGGCAATAGGTACAACCCGGAACATTACCGTAATCAATTTTTTCTACGTGCAATCCTTTGATTTTTTCCACACAAGTGATTCCTTCCGCGGAAGCAACGTGCGCCAAGGCTTGGGTAGCCAAAATATCACCGATCGCATAGTATCCCGGAACAGAAGTTTCATACCATTCGTTCACCAAAACTTTTCCTTTTTCGGTCTGGATGCCTACTTCTTCGAAGCCCATTCCTTCGACATTGGAAGCGATTCCAACAGCAGACAGCAGAATGTCGGCTTCTAAGGTGATGTTTCCTTTTTCTGTTTTCACGGTCGCTTTCACGCCATCGCCGGAAGTATCCACCGACTCTACAGAAGCGTTAGTCATGATCTCAATACCGGATTTTTTCAGCGATTTTTCTACGTGCTTCGACGTATCTTCATCTTCCACCGGCAGAATGTTTGGCATAAATTCGACGACGGTTACTTTAGTTCCCATCGTGTTATAGAAGTCAGCGAACTCAATACCGATCGCGCCGGAACCGACCACAATCATTGATTTTGGCTGCTCAGGAAGATTAAGTGCCTGTCGGTATCCAATGACTTTTTTGCCGTCCTGTGGAAGATTAGGCAATTCTCTGGAGCGCGCTCCGGTCGCAATGACGATATGCTCTGCAGAATATTCGGTTGCTTTTCCATCTTTATCCGTTACAGAAACTTTTTTACCTTTTTGGATTTTGGCCGTTCCCATAATGACGTCGATTTTGTTTTTCTTCATTAAGAAAGCAATACCGCCACTCATTTTCTGAGCCACGCCTCTACTTCTCTGAATGACTTTAGAAAAATCAAAACCTGGATTTTCGACTTTATTTAAGCCGTAATCTTCCGCTTTCTGTAAATATTTAAAAACGTGGGCAGATTTTAATAAAGCTTTGGTGGGAATACATCCCCAGTTCAGGCAAATTCCGCCCAGACTTTCTTTTTCAATAATTGCAGTTTTAAAACCCAGTTGTGCTGCGCGAATGGCTGTCACATATCCACCGGGACCACTACCGATGACAATGATATCGTAGTTCATTTTTTAAATAATTTAATGCGAATTTACGGATTTTATTTGAAGTCGCAGATGCGTTTGCTTTAACAAAACCTTCGCAGCGCTAAGAACTTTTAACAATAGATGAGCAGCAATTTTTTCTTAATTTTTTAAAGAGCTGAACTAAGACAACAAAAAAGCAGACCGAGATCTGCTTTTTCTAATAATCCTTTAGTGACTAAATTATATTTTCGGGAATTTCTGTGGATTTGTTTCCGTAAACATTGCGTACACGCGTTCGATGATGTCATCAACGCTTGGCTTACTGAAATAATCTCCGTCGCTTGCGTAAGGCGGGCGGTGATTTTCGGCTGAAATCGTCACCGGATCGGAATCCAGATATCTGAAAGTTTTTTGTTTCTCCAAAATTTGCTGCAGAATAAAAGCTGACGCGCCTCCATTTACATCTTCATCAATCACCACCAACCGGTTGGTTTTCTTCACGCTTTCAGCAATCTCGTGACTCAGGTCGAACGGAATCAAAGACTGAATATCGATCACCTCTGCAGAGATTCCGATTGTTTCCAGTTCTTTCGCTGCTTCCGTTACCAGGCGCCAGGTGGATCCGTACGTAACCAACGTGACGTCGCTTCCTTCTTTTGTAATTTCTATTTTTCCGACGGGAACGGTAAATTCGCCCAAATTATCAGGCTGCTTTTCCTTTAAACGGTAACCGTTTAGACATTCGATAATTAAAGCGGGCTCGTCGGTCTGCAACATAGTGTTATAGAATCCTGCTGCTTTGGTCAAATTTCTGGGCACCAGAACTAAGATCCCTTTGGAAAGATTAAGAATTCCCGCCATCGGTGATCCGGAATGCCAGATTCCTTCCAGTCGGTGGCCGCGTGTACGGATAATTACCGGTGCTTTTTGTCCGCCTTTAGTACGGTATTGCACCGTTGCCAAATCGTCGCTGATTCCCTGGAGACAATATAAAATATAATCCAAATATTGAATTTCTGCGATCGGCCGCAAGCCTCGCATCGCCATGCCAATTCCCTGGCCCAAAATCGTGGCTTCACGAATTCCGGTATCGGCCACTCGAAGTTCTCCGTATTTTTCCTGGAGACCTTCGAGTCCCTGGTTAACGTCGCCAATATTTCCGGCATCCTCGCCAAATACCAGTGTTTCGGGATATTTGCTAAAAATTTTATCAAAGTTATTTCGTACCACCACCCGGCCGTCAACAGTTTCAGAATTCTCTGAGTAAACGGGTGGAATTTCGGCTACATTCGTCGCTTTCCATTCGGACTGAGAATAAAGGTGTGAAGAATAATTGTCTTTTTCAACTTTATACAGTTCTTCATATTTCTGCTGAAGCTGCTCGCGTTTAGCATTATTTTCAGTGCGTGTCAGCAATAAGCTTTTACGCATCAAATGAAACAAATCTTTCTTAGCTACAGAAACGACTTTACCGAAGTTTTCCAGTTCATTTTTGACTGATGAATTTTCCGCTGCCAGGCTCTCAATCAAAGGGACAACCTCCGTTTTTAACGAAGTGATTGACTTTTGATAATCGTCCCAGGCTTTTTTCTGTCCGTCCTTTACGAACTTTTTTGCCTCGTTTTCAATTTTTTCCAAATCTTCTGCGCTGGCCAGTTGTTGCTCCTGACCTTCAATTTCGATAGAATAATCTAAAATCCATTCGCGAAACTTCAGCAATCCGTCGAATTCTCCTTCCCATTTTAAACGGTCTGCATTTTTATAACGTTCGTGCGAACCGGAAGTCGAGTGACCCTGCGGCTGCGTTACTTCTATGACGTGAACAACAACAGGTACGCTTTCAGTTCGTGCAAAATGTTCGGCGCGGGCAAAGGCGTCCAACAATGATGGATAATCCCACGCTTTAACCTGAACGATTTCGCACCCCTGCTGCTCGCCTTCTTTACGCTGGAAACCAGAGAGCATTTCTGCGATATCCGCTTTCGCACGCTGATTTTGCGTCGGCACGGAAATCCCGTAACCATCATCCCAGATCGCAACGATCATGGGGACCTGCAAGGCACAGGCGGCATTCAGGGTCTCCCAAAAATGACCTTCTGCGGTGGAAGCGTCACCAATGGTTCCGAAAGCAACCTCATTTCCTTCATTTGAAAACTTTTCAGAACCCGGAAATTTTATGGTTTTGTACACTTTCGAAGCCTGCGCCAAACCGAGGAGTCGCGGCATCTGTCCCGCCGTCGGCGAAATATCAGAAGAGATATTTTTCTGTTTTGTTAAATTTTTCCAGCTGCCATCCGGGTTTAAGCTGCGCGTTGCATAATGGCCGTTCATCTGGCGACCTGCGGAAGCCGGCTCGCGCTCTACATTGGTATCTGCATATAATTGCGCAAAAAAACTTTCCACGGTGATAGCATCGATTGCCAGCGCAAAAGTTTGATCTCTGTAATATCCGGAACGGAAGTCGCCATCACGAAATACTTTCGCCATTGCCAATTGCGGCAACTCTTTGCCGTCTCCGAAAATACCGAACTTTGCTTTACCGGTAAGCACTTCGCGCCGCCCTAAGTAAGACATTTCCCGGGAAATTCGTCCCAGACGATAATCGTCCAGTATCTGGTTTTTGAAATCGTGAAAACTTATCTGCTGTGTTTCGATGTACGTGCTTTCCATAAAGGTCAATTTGTACAAAGATAATCAATTTGGAAAATTAAATTGTGCCGGTAATAATTTACGACAAAGAAAAATCGGAATTCCGCAATGAAACTCCGATTTCTGTAAAACGTAAAATTTAAAAATATGAAGGGGTTTATGGTGTTGTATTACAAATCTACTTGTTTTAATAACAATTTATCGATGGTTTCGAATGCTCGTCGCTCATCTAATAAACTGACATATAGCTTAATAAAAGTTATATTGGATTCCTGAGAGGTCTCTTCTTTCAATTCGTACGCGATATCAAGGCTTCCAAATTCAGAACTTATTTTGTTCGCAAGGCCAGGACTGTCAGTTTCCAAAACCAAGGCGCGCATTACTCTTTCTTCCATAATCTCCGGTTTCGAATCTTAAAGGTACAAAAATAATTGAATAAATGTATTTTATTTACAATTAATTTGCATAAACTTAGCAGTATTAGCGTTAATCGTGGTTATCGACCACATCATTGTACTTTTTCAGACACAATTCGATGAGATCCAAAGCGATCTGGATTTCTTCTTTGGTCACATTTAAATGTGGTCTGAATCTTATTGAACGTTCGCCACAGCCCAGAATGATCAAATGTTCTTCGTACAACATTTCACGCATCAAATCCCGCGCAGCAGTTGTCGGCAAATCGATCGCGCACATCAGTCCCAGCCCGCGTGCATTGGAAACCAGTGAAGGATACTGGTTTTGCAGATTTTGCAAACCTTCCAGCAAATACTCGCCGACCACCCTGGCATTTTCAACGAGGTGATCTTGTTCGATAACTTCCATAATCAGTTTGAAGCGCATCATGTCGACAAAATTTCCGCCGAATGTCGAATTAATTCTGGAACTTTCACGGAACACGTTGTTCGGGACTTCATTAAATTTTTCTTTGTTTGCCAAAATCCCGCAAACCTGCGTTTTTTTACCAAAAGCAAGAATGTCGGGCGCGATACTTAAATGCTCATAAGCCCACATTTTTCCGGTAAGGCCGATGCCGGTCTGTACTTCATCAAAAATTAAAAGCACTTCATTTTCGTCACACAATTCGCGTAAACCAACAAAAAACTCGTCGCGGAAATGATGATCGCCACCTTCAGCCTGGATGGGTTCAATTATAACGCAGGCAACGCGGTGCAGATTTCCAAGAATGGCTTCCGCGATATTAAGCAAAGCCAATTTTTCATTATGGATGGTCTCTTCCAGATTTTCTTCCGTCACGGGAAAATTCAAATGTGGATTGATGACTCTCGGCCAGTCGAATTTTGGAAAGAGTTCATATTTTCTGGGATCGGCAGTGTTGGTAAGGCTTAATGTGTAGCCGCTTCTGCCATGGAAGGCCTGCTTAAAGTGAATACAGATTCCAGCTTCCACATCGATTCCTTTTTCGAAATTTTTCCGCGTCTTCCAGTCAAAACAGGCTTTCATCGCATTTTCCACAGCAAGTGTTCCTCCTTCAATAAAAAAGCAATACTGCAATTCTTCGGGAATCACAACGCGTTCGAAAACGGTCATAAAATCTGCAAATTCCTGGGAGTAAACGTCCGCAAGCGTCGGTTTATTTACGGCCATTTTGCCCAACCAATCTGATTTTTCTACTAGATAAGGATGATTATAGCCGATCGAAGCTGAGCCAAACATCGAAAACATATCGAGATAATTCTTGCCCGATATCCGGTCTTTAATCCAAGATCCATGGGAGTTTTCAATGTCCATTACAAAGTCAAAACCATCTGCCAGCATGTGCCGGGAAAGTGTTTGCTTTACCATATTGGTAGGTTGAGGATGGGGTGAGACAGCACTGTTCATAATAATTTTTTGTGATTGATTAATAAATTCGCGCGAAGACTGTTGCACGGAAAAAAAAACGTTTACAGATCGAATTTAATTCCCTGCGCAAGGGGTAATCCTTCGGTGTAATTGATGGTATTGGTCTGGCGGCGCATGTAATATTTCCAAACATCGGAGCCGGACTCGCGGCCGCCACCGGTTTCTTTTTCGCCGCCGAAAGCACCGCCGATTTCGGCACCGGATGTACCGATGTTAACGTTGGCAATACCGCAGTCGGAGCCCACCTGCGAAAGAAACAATTCGGCTTCGCGAAGATTTTGTGTCATAATCGCGGAGCTTAGTCCTTGCGGGACGCCGTTCTGCATTTCTATCGCTTCGTCGAGCGTTTTGTATTTCATTATATAAAGAATCGGGGCGAAAGTTTCATGCTGCACAATACTCCAGGAGTTTTCCACCTCAGCGATGCAGGGTTTCACGTAACAGCCACTTTCATACTGTTCACCTTCCAACACGCCGCCTTCCACGAGGAAAGTACCGCCTTGTTCCTTGCAGCGCTCGATCGACTCCAGATATTGCCGCACCGCATCTTTATCGATCAGTGGCCCCACGTGATTATTTTCGTCGAGCGGATTTCCGATTTTCAGTTGTCCATAAGCTTTCACCAGACGCTGTTTAAATTCCTCATAAACCGATTCCTGAATAATCAATCTTCGTGTTGACGTACAACGCTGGCCGGCTGTTCCGACCGCGCCAAACACTGCACCAATAATAGACATATCGAGATCGGCATTTTCTGTAATAATGATGGCATTGTTTCCACCCAATTCCAATATTGATTTTCCGAAACGCCGGGCTACATTAGTCCCAACAAGTCGGCCCACATTCGTTGAACCGGTAAAGGAAACCAGAGCGATATTCTTATCGTTGACGAGCTGATCGCCAATTTCGTGGTCGCCCACGATTAATGAGGAAATTCCTTCCGGAAGATTATTTTCACGCAAGACTTCAGAAATAATATTCTGGCAGGCGATGGCACAGAGCGGCGTTTTTTCGGAAGGTTTCCAGACGGTCACGTTTCCGCAAATCCACGCTAAAGTCGTATTCCAAGACCAAACTGCGACAGGAAAATTGAAAGCCGAAATAATACCAACAGTCCCCAGGGGATGATACTGCTCATACATGCGGTGGCCCGGCCTTTCAGAGTGCATTGTGAAACCATGCAACTGCCGCGAGAGACCAACGGCAAAATCGCAAATATCAATCATCTCCTGTACTTCGCCGAGACCTTCCTGGAGAGATTTTCCCATTTCGTACGAAACAAGTTTCCCCAGGTCATCTTTTTTCTCTCGTAATTTTAGGCCAAACTGTCGAACTAGTTCACCTCTTTTGGGTGCCGGCATCATCCGAAATTCTAAAAAAGCTTTGCGGGCTTTTTCGATGACGCGTTCGTAATCAGTGCTGTCCGCTACCTGAACCTTCGCGATACGCTGTCCGTCGGTCGGCGACTGAGAATCGATGGTAGGTCCGCTGGCGAAATAGTCGCCGCCCGATGAAACACCTGGATTTTCTGATTTTATTCCTAAATTTTCGAGAGACTTTGCGATGCCAAAGTCTTGATTGTTCTGAGACATAGTATTTTTTGAATTTGTTTAAAGATAGAAAATTTACTGAAAACGGAAAAGTTTTCGCAAAAATTTAGCTACAATTAACATAATTCAATCGGGTGTGATAAAATCCGCAATATGCAGGATACCTCCTGACGCAGGCGAAAGAGCAGCATCCCGAATTTAATTAAAACAGAAAAGAAAGTTTAAATCTAAATTCTAATTTAGCCAGTCTTCTTTTTTAATTTCAAAGATAATATTTGGCTTTACAGCTTCACCGAAGTAGGCCACTTCTTCCATTCCAATTTCCGCCGCGCCCAGTTTGCTCATCGCTTTCACCGACCGGATATTATCTTTGCCTACGTGGAAAATAACTTTGTCTACGAAGGTGAAAATATAATCCAGCATCAGCTTTTTCGCCTGGTAGTTGATGTTTTTCCCCCACGATTTAGTTCCATAAAAGGTGTAACCGATAAAAATAGACCGATCATATTCATTATAATCATAAAACCGCGAGCTTCCCAGTACCTCATCAGTGAGCTGATCGCAAACCATAAAAGCACCACCACTTTCTATTGCGCCGGCAAAAAAGTTTAAAAACACCTCGCGCCGAAAACGGTCTTTGTTGGGATGCATAGCCCACACATCGGGATCTGAAGCCACTGCAAATAAGCGCTCAAAATCATCCGGTGTTAGCGGTTCGAGGCGAATGTGATCATTGGAAAGGTGGGGTTGCAGCGAAAAATTCATCGATTTTAATTTTAATAAAGTAAAATTAACTTATTTACGGAATACAAATAAAATTACAAATAAACCTACTGCTTCCAGGACTTTTCCAGTTGTAGCAATTTTTCTTTGCGCCATAAACCGCAGTTGTAACCGGTTAATTTTCCGTTGGACCCCACCACGCGATGACAAGGAATTAAAATGCAGATGATATTAGCGCCATTGCCATTTGCCAGCGCCCGTACTTTTTTTGTGTCGCCCAACAATTCGGCCTGATCGCGGTAAGAACGCAATTCGCCAAAAGGAATTTTTAGAAGATCGGTCCAGACTTTTTGTTGAAACTCCGTCCCACCAAGGTCAATCGGCACAGTGAAGGCGGTACGACAGCCGGCAAAATATTCGTTTAACTCGAGCTCAAGAAGTGTCATAACTGAGTTTTCGCCTTTCTTCATATCTGTTTTAAACTTACTTTCCAATCTATTGATCTTCCGTGCCAGATGTACATCATCAACGAAAGTCAGCATACAGATTCCGTTTTCGGAACTGACTGCATACACTTCTCCGAGTGGAGTTTCGATGACTTTGAAAATAAGATTTGGATACTTTTTCATTATAGTTAAGTATAATCAACAACAAAAATTCCCTAAAGTGGGACTTGTGTGAAAATTAAAGAGTCTGCCAATAAATACAGTTTAAGAATGAATTTTTAGAAGAACAAAATCCCCAAATTATTCAATTAAAAAAGGTGAACCGAAGTTCACCATCAACTATTTCTTGTCAGCCGCGGCTTTCTCTAACTGTTTAATTTCACTAAGCTTTTCAATGATTTTGGCCACCGTTTCCGGTTTGGATTCTTTTATAACAACAGTGGCTTTTGCCTGATCCCAGCTGATCGCAAGTTCGGCGGAATGCACATCTACTGGCGTAAGCGCAATGGTAAACCATTCCTGCTTTTCTGCCGTTTTTTGTACCGGCGCATCAATTTCTGCGATGTTTAATTTAGGATCATAACTAAAAGCGCCCCATTGATCGGCATTTTTATTAAGAATAATCTTCCAGCTATTTTCGGTGGGAATTGCAAAAAGTCCGTATGAACCGGCGGGAACTTCCGTGCCACCAAAATTTACACTCTGTCCGAAGGTAATTTTTGTGGCAGCGTTTGCACCGGCGCGCCACACCTTATTATAAGGAACCAACCCTCCGAAAATCTTTCTTCCTTTCATGCCCGGCCGACCGTAATCGACGGAAATTTTGGTCATTGAAAATTGTTGTTCAATGGTTTGGCGCGGACTTGCCGTGGGAACATTATACTGCGAAAAACCCATCGCAGCAACAGAAAGCATAAGCAGAAGTACAATCTTTTTCATCTTTTTTTGGTTTTATTAATTGGTATTATCAGTCGGTTTTTAAAGTAGGAAAGATAATAAAAAGCGTTGAGGTTTAAATCAAAAAAACCGCGCAACAGAAGTCGCGCGGCCACATTAAAAAATAAAACTATGAAAACTATGGCATCAAAACGGTGTCAATTACGTGAATAACGCCATTTGATTGGTTAACGTCTGCGATAGTAATTTTTGCGGTATTTTTCTTCGCATCCGTTACGTAGATGTTTTTTCCTTTCATCCAGAAGGTAAGTTTTTCGCCCTGAGCTGTTTTCGTCATATACTTGCCGTCATTTTTCTGAATCCACATTCCGAGGTCGGCTGCAGAAATATTACCGGGTACGACGTGGTAGGTCAATATTTGGGTAAGCGTTGCTTTGTTTTCCGGCATAGTAAGCTTCTCTACGGTCCCTGCCGGAAGTTTTGCGAAGGCCGCGTTGGTAGGAGCAAAAACTGTGAAAGGTCCGGCGCTCTGCAAAGTTTCTACCAAGCCTGCTGCTTTCACGGCGGCCACGAGTGTGGTGTGGTCTTTCGAGTTCATGGCATTCTGCACGATGTTTTTGTTGGCGTACATCGGTGCCCCGCCTACGACGGTGGTTTTTTGCTTCGCACTTTGCATTTGCGCGTTGGCCATTCCTGTTGTCATCGTGACTGCCAACATAAGTGCGGCGAGCGTGATTTTTCCTAATTTCATGTGTAAATAATTAATTTGTTATAATAGAATTTGTGTTATGAGGATGTACGATGGTTTTTCGGTGCCGGATTTATTTAATTTAAAAATAATCGGAAGTGCAACACTTGCGGGAAATAATTAACAGTAAAAAGACGCTTGGCTGAAATGACAAAAAAAAGGTACATTTGAGCACGCAATAAATATTTGAAAACAGAAACTATTTCGCCGCAGGATCTCGCTGCTCTACTTGCCGGTAGAGATGAACAGGCGTTTAATTATCTGTACACCAATTATTCCGCAGCGCTCTACGGTATGGTGCTGCGCATCGTATATAATGAAAGCGATGCCTGCGAAGTTCTTCAGGACGTCTTCGTGAAAATCTGGAATTCCATCGATTCTTATGATTCGGAAAAAGCCTCTTTATACACCTGGATGCTGAATATCGCGCGGAATGCAGCGATTGACCGCCTAAAGTCGAAGGCGTACCAAAATAATTTGAAAAACCAAACTTTGCCCGACATCGTACATGATCAAAAAGCTTTGACCACCGTGCAGGAACATCAGTTTGGCGATGTACAAAAAGGCGTCGATACACTGCGGGACGAATATAAAATCATTATAGAAAAAGCTTATTTTGGTGGCCTGACGCAGGAGGAAATTTCGCAGGAACTAAACCTTCCGTTGGGCACAGTGAAGACCCGCACGCGCGCTGCGCTGAAGGAACTGAAGAAAATATTGCGTGAGCTGAAAGTTGTAATTTTATTTTTTCTGAGTTGAAAATGGATACAGAAACCTACATAGCATCCGGTGTGATCGAAGCTTATGTGATGGGAACTGCTTCCCATGACGAAGCTGCAATATTGGAATGTGTAATGAAAAATAATGCTGAAGTAAAAACGGCTGTGCTGGAAATGCAGCAAACGCTGGAACTGTACGCCACCGCGGGTGCTGTGCAACCGCCTGCTGATATGCGCGCAGAAATTAAGAAAAAGCTTTCTTTTTCTCGGAGCGAAACAATGAGCACAAATGAGCGCATCGTCCAAAATGAGGAAATGAAGGGCAACGTATTAAAGCAACACAACACTGTTAATTGGTATAGTATTGCGGCTGCATTACTATTATTGGTTTCAGTTGCGCTGGGTTATCAGTTGCTGAGCGTTAATGACAAAACGAAAGTGATCAGCGAACAAAACAATAATTTGACAGCAAAAATTTCTGAACTGGAACAAATGAATTCTGTGCTGCAGAACTCAAGAAAGATACAGCTGAACGGTGTGGAAAAACATCCCGATATGCTGGCCGAAGTGTATTGGGACGACCAAAACCAGGTACACCTGCAGCCGAAGCGCCTACCCGCTGCGCCTGCTGGCAAACAATATCAGCTTTGGGCAATCGTGGACGGCAAACCGGTCGATCTGGGAATTTATGATGATGGAAAGGAAGAGAAAATGCAGACCATGAAACCTGTTGCTTCCGCGCAGGCTTTTGCAATAACACTGGAAAAAGAAGGTGGCAATCCCACACCAACGATGGAAGAAATGTACGTCATGGGTGAAATTTAAACAAAAAAACCACACTGCTTTCACAATGTGGTTTTTGCTCGTATGTTGAGGCTTCTTACAGATTTGTACTGTTTCCGGTATTACCATACCAGTTGTCGTACGTCGATCTTGCATCATCTTCATGTCTTGGTTTGAAACCCATATAGATGCCGCCATCTTTTACTTGATTTTTATAGTGCTCTGCTTCCTCTTCCGGTACGCCCATTCCTGTTAATGCACCGATAAGTCCACCCGTTGCGGCACCCGCACCTGCACCTGCAAGTCCTGCTGCCAGGGGTCCTGCAACGATTAAGCCTAAACCTGGCA
Organism: Flavobacteriales bacterium UBA6693; assembly: GCA_002454815.1. Lineage (GTDB taxonomy): Bacteria > Bacteroidota > Bacteroidia > Flavobacteriales > Weeksellaceae > Kaistella. The sequence goes on along the minus strand of DKJL01000010.1, from coordinate 466,202 downwards.
ATAATACATTCGATCCGATTGCTGCGATCGCACCTACTACAGCACCAATACCGCCACCAATCAGTGAACCTGTACCCGCATTATCAGCAACATTATCTGCCAATGCAGAATCATGTGCATTTTCATCGCTAAAATATCGGTCTCTCGTATCATCAGACATCATTACGTTGATATCATCTTGAGAATATCCTTTAGAAGAAAGATCGTTGTATGCTCTGTCGGCATCTTCTCTCGTGTTAAAAACTTTCGACACATAGTCATTTCTGTACTCCGGAGTGTAGTTTCTGGAATTTTCCATAATTGTTTAATTTTTTAATTAATATTTTGTTTGACGCTGGTGTAGAATCAATAAAAATGCCACTAACCGAAGTGGCACCGAGTTTAACGTTTTTTAAGAATTAGCTTTTGTATGCCTATATTAGGACGTAATCCAATAAAAAACGGGATCATTTCCGATCCCGTCTTTTTTACAACTTGAAATATTACATCATCTCCATTTTGAAACTCATGCTTTCGATCACCTTCAAGATCGCTTCCACTGTATCCATTGAAGTCAAACACGGAACGCCATTTTCTACGGAAGTTCTACGGATCTGGAAACCGTCTCTTTCAGATTGTTTTCCTTTGGTCATGGTATTTACGATGTACTGAACTTTTCCGGTTTGAATTAAATCGATCAGATTAATTTCCGGATTTTCTTCGATTTTATAACCGATTTTTGTGCGGACGCCGTGTTCCTCAAAATATTTTGAAGTTCCTTCGGTTGCCCAGATCTCAAAACCGATTTCCTGAAATCTTCGTGCGAGTTCGCAGGCTTCTTCTTTGTGTTTATCGGCAACTGTGAAAAGAATTGCACCGTGCAAAGGCATTTTTCTGCCCGCACCGATCAAACCTTTGTACAGAGCTTTTTCTAAGGTCACATCTTTTCCCATCACTTCTCCTGTGGATTTCATTTCCGGTCCAAGGGAGATATCAACTCTTGTCAATTTTGAGAAAGAGAAGACCGGAACTTTTACGTAAACGCCATCTTTCACGGGAGCCAGACCGTTTTTGTAACCCAGATCTTTTAATTTTTGTCCGAGAATGGCTTTGGTAGCTAAATTCGCCATCGGAATTTCGGTGATTTTTGATAAGAAAGGAACAGTTCTGCTGGAACGCGGGTTGACCTCAATAACAAAAACGTCGCCTTCATACAAGACATACTGAATGTTCATTAAACCAATAATATTCAAGCCTTTTGCCAGTCTTTCGGTGTAATCGACCAATGTTGCAATTTGTTCCTTGGTAATATTTTGCGGCGGATAAACTGCGATAGAGTCTCCGGAGTGAACGCCGGCTCTTTCGATATGTTCCATAATTCCTGGAATAACGACGGTTTCTCCGTCAGAAATCGCGTCCACTTCCACTTCTTTTCCGGTTAAATAACGGTCGATCAGAATCGGATGTTCCGAATTTTCTTTCACGGCATTCGTCATATAATGATCGAGTTCCTGCTCATCGTAAACGATTTCCATGGCTCTTCCACCCAAAACATAACTCGGTCGAACCAAAACCGGAAAACCGATCTCATTGGCAATTAGCAGCGCTTCTTCCTTCGTAAAACAGGTTTTTCCCAAAGGTTGCGGAATCCCCATTTCCTGCAGAGCGGCTTCAAATTTGTTTCTGTTTTCAGCGCGGTCGAGATCTTCAAGCGAGGTTCCCAAAATCTGAACGCCATGTGCGGCTAATTTATCTGCTAAATTAATGGCGGTTTGTCCACCAAACTGTACAACTACGCCTTTTGGTTTTTCCAGGTCGATGATGTTCATCACATCTTCTTCCGTTAAAGGTTCGAAATATAATTTATCTGAGATCGAGAAATCGGTAGAAACTGTTTCCGGATTATTATTAATGATTATGGCTTCATAACCCATTTCTTTGATCGCCCAAACCGAATGAACCGTGGCGTAATCGAATTCTACACCTTGTCCAATACGAATCGGACCGGAACCTAGAACGATTATTTTTTCTTTATCAGAAGGAACACTTTCATTTTCCTCTTCGTAAGTTCCGTAGAAATAAGGAGTTTCACTTTCAAATTCTGCTGCGCAGGTATCGACCATTTTGTAAACGGGCATCACGCAGTTTTCTTTTCGGAATTCAAAAATTTCTTTTTGATCAGATTCCCATAAAGTCGCGATACTCATATCTGAAAATCCTAATTTTTTGGCTTCCAGTAAAGTTTCTTTGTCAAATTTATTTTCCGCAATAATTTTTTCAAAATCGATGAGTTTTTTAATTTTCCAGATGAAGAATTTGTCGATCTTGCTCCACTCCACTATTTTTTCCCAGTCGTAACCTCGCCGTAAAGCGTCACCAATAATGAATAAACGCTCATCATCACAAACCCGGATTCGTCTTTCGATTTCCTCGTCGGTTAAAGCAGTGGCGTCTTTTGATTTCAGTCCAATATGTCTTAACCCCGTTTCCAGAGAACGAATGGCTTTCTGCAAAGATTCCTCGAAGTTCCGTCCGATTGCCATTACTTCACCGGTGGCCTTCATTTGTGTTGAAAGACGTCGGTCAGCGGTTTCAAATTTATCGAAAGGAAAACGTGGGAATTTCGTCACGACATAATCCAGAGCCGGTTCGAAACAGGCGTACGTTTTTCCGGTCACCGGATTCATGATTTCATCTAAAGTCAAGCCGACGGCGATTTTTGCCGCGATTTTTGCAATCGGATAACCGGTTGCTTTACTTGCCAAAGCCGATGAACGCGAAACTCTTGGATTTACTTCAATGATATAATAGTCGTAAGAATTAGGATCCAAAGCCAGCTGAACATTACAGCCACCTTCAATTCCAAGTGCACGAATAATTTTTAATGAAGAATTTCGCAACATCTGGTATTCCCGGTCAGAAAGGGTTTGTGACGGTGCAACTACGATCGAATCCCCAGTATGAACTCCGACAGCGTCGATGTTTTCCATGTTACAAACCACGATCGCGTTGTCGTTTTTGTCGCGCATCACTTCGTATTCAATCTCTTTGAAACCGGCGATGGATTTTTCAATCAGACACTGACGAACGGGACTATATTTGAGACCAAAACTTGTAATTTCTTTGAGTTGTTCATCATTATCTGCGATTCCGCCACCGGTTCCGCCCATTGTAAAAGCCGGACGAACAATAACGGGATAACCGATGTTGTGCGCGAATTCTAATGCCGACTGTACATTATTAACAATATCAGAATCCGGCACCGGTTCGTTTAATTCACGCATCAGATTCCGGAACAGATCGCGGTCTTCTGCTTGATTGATGGCTGAAAGTTTGGTCCCTAAAACTTCCACTTTACATTCATCTAAAATCCCGGAATTCTGTAATTCTACGGCCATATTCAAACCTGTCTGTCCACCCAAAGTTGGCAAAAGCGCATCCGGCCTTTCTTTACGGATAATATGACTTACAAATTCCAATGATATCGGTTCAATATAAACTTTGTCGGCAATTTCCACGTCGGTCATGATGGTTGCCGGATTTGAATTGATGAGAATTACTTTGTAGCCTTCTTCTCTCAAAGACAGGCAAGCCTGCGTTCCTGCGTAATCGAATTCTGCGGCCTGTCCGATGATAATCGGGCCGGAACCGATTACGAGGATTGTTTTTATATCTGTACGTTTCATTTTTTTGTAGATTAAAGAATCAAGAACCGAGATTCAAGACTTTCAATTAGATTTTAAAATTTAAAGTGTTTTTAAATGAATAAATCATCTTCTGAATTTCCATTACATCCAACATGAGCTTATTAACTTTATCTTCATTCAAAAGATGAAGCTCCTTAATTAAAATAAGTTGAGTTTGAAGTTCAAAAGCTGAACCGAGTGCAATAGCTAAAAAATGATTAAATTCTTTATCACTATTTCTTCCGGAACCTTCCGCTATGTTTGATGGAATCGAAATTGCAGCTCTTTTCATTTGAGAAATTAAACCATATTTCTCACCGCTATTCATTTCATTACAAATAATATAGATACTTTTCGCAAGCGATATTGATTTTTGCCAGAAAAGTAATTTTTCAAAATTATGCATGATCTTGAATCTTGATTCTTGATTCTTGATTCTTGAAATTTTCCATTAACTCAATAAACTCATCAAACAAATAATTCGCGTCTTCGGGGCCTGGACTAGCTTCCGGGTGATATTGAACGGAGAAACACGGATGAATTTTGTGTTTTAAACCTTCGTTGGTTCGGTCGTTTAAAGCGATGTGCGTTTCTTCCAGATCGGTATTATTCAAAGATTCCTGATCGACAGCATAACCGTGATTTTGAGAAGTGATTGCGACTTTATTTTTTTTCAGATCTAAAACCGGATGATTTCCACCGCGATGTCCGAATTTCAGTTTAAAAGTCTCTGCGCCGCAAGCTAAAGCGATCAACTGATGACCAAGACATATTCCAAAAATTGGAACTTTACCGAGGAGTTTCTTAATCATTTCGACCGCGCCTTTTACATCTTCCGGATCTCCGGGACCGTTGGAAAGCATCACTCCATCCGGATTGATCAACAGAATCTCTTCTGCCGTTGTATCCTGAGAAACCACGATGACATCGCAATCTCTCTGAGCAAGTTCGCGTAAAATCCCTAGCTTTGAACCGTAATCCACTAGGACCACTTTCAAACCTCTTCCCGGATTTGCATACGATGTTTTTGTAGAAACCTGCGCAACCTGATCAGTTGCTAAAACAGACGCTTTTAAATTTTCGATCACTACATTTTCGTCAGCATTTCCATTTACAATTTTTCCTTTTACAACGCCTGAATTTCGGAGGACTCTTGTTAATCTTCGGGTGTCGATTCCGGAGATTCCGCAAAGATTTCTCTTTTGAAAAAATTCATCCAGATCCATTTGAGTTCTGAAATTAGAAGGGAAATCACAGACTTCTTTTACGATTAAACCTTTGATCGCGGGTTCAATACTTTCGTAATCATCGCGGTTAATGCCATAATTCCCGATGAGCGGGTAAGTCATACAGACGATTTGTCCGCAGTAGGAAGGATCGGATATCAATTCCTGATAACCGGTCATTCCAGTATTGAAAACGACTTCTCCCTTAATGTCCTGCTCGTCTCCAAAACTTTTTCCATGGAAAACTTCACCGGATTCTAATATTAATTTCTTTTTCATTATTTTTTATTTTGTAAAATGTATAATGTCGGATGTATAATGTACTATGAAATAACATTTACATTGTACGTTGTACATTTAAGAAAACTCAAATCCTTTCGCTTCCAGCGCGGTTTTTAAAATTGCCATTCTGGCGAAAACACCATTTTCCATTTGTTTGAAAATTCGGGAACGTTTGCATTCTACTAGATCATCATCAATCTCAACTCCCCTATTAATCGGCGCTGGATGCATAATGATCGCCTCTTTCTTCATCGCTTTTTCACGCTCTTTTGTCAGACCAAATTTTCGGTGGTATTTTTCCGGGGTTAACTTTAATTTTTCATTGTTTTCATGTCTTTCGTGCTGAATTCTCAACAACATCAGAACATCAACTTCTTTAATTAAATCATCGATACTTAAATAGGTTCCATTGATAATCGTTCCCTCGTCAAACCACTGCTCCGGACCGGAGAAGTAAACTTTTGCACCCAGTTTTCTTAAAACTTCTGCGTTGGAATTGGCTACGCGGCTGTGTTTTACATCGCCCACGATCCCAACTTTTAAACCTTCAAACCTGCCAAATTCCTGCTGAATGGTCATCAAATCCAACATATTTTGCGACGGGTGATTCCCCGTTCCGTCGCCTCCGTTAATGATTGCCATATCGATTCCATGAAACTCATCGTAAAATTTCTCCTTTTTATGGCGGATCACACAGAGGTCAATTCCTAAACTATGTAAAGTCTTCACAGTGTCATGAAGCGATTCTCCTTTATTTACAGAACTTGCGGAGATGTCGAAGGGTACTACATTCAGCCCCAACTTTCTTTCGGCCACATCAAAACTGGTTTTTGTTCTGGTGCTGTCTTCGAAAAAAAGGTTCGCGACGTAAATTTCGCTTTTCGATTTCACAACTTTACCCTTTGAAAACTGGGTAGCTTCTTCGAGCAATTTGTGGATTTTTTCTACAGATAAATCGGCGGTTCTGAGCATAATTTTAAATTTTAAATCAAAAAAAAACGAAGCCAAAGTGACTTCGTTTAGTAATAAATATCGTGATCATCGGCATTGCTGCCTTTATGTAAATCGTCTAATGGAAATATTCTTTTCATTAGGTGCAAAGATAAAAATTTATCCCGAAAGTCAAACGGTTTTTTTGTACAAGCTTAAAAAAAACATTTATTATTAAACTAAATCAGATGCGCAGACATCCCAAAAAGCTTTGTAATTCAGCACAACTGAAATATATCAGGAACGCTGCATTAAAGTTGATTAGTCGCTGCAATGTTGCTAATTTCGTGGTCGTTAAAAATAATTACATTCTTATTATAATGAGAACTTCAATACTCCTCTCTACCCTTTTTACAATATTCATCAGCAGCACAGCAGTCGCCCAAGAAGAAATTTCGCGGGAAGATTTAATGAAAAGAATTGAAACCCTCGAAGCCGAACAGGCAAAATCAAAGCTCTGGGACATCAACTTCTACGGCAATATCCGAACGGATTATTCTTTCGACAGCCGGCAATCAGCTTATTCACGAGAATATAATCTGAACCTTTATCCGCTGGACGAAAAACTCGACAAAAACGGCGAGGATATTAATGCTGCCGGATCCAGTAACTTTCTGTCAATAACTTCAAGGGTAGGCGTAAAATTTCGCGGGCCGGATGTTTGGGGCGCAAAAGCCACGGGCCAGATCGAAGCAGATTTTTTCGGTAATACGGAGCTGAACAAGTCCGTGGCTGCGACGGGAAGCACTGGTCTGCTCCGTTTGCGGCATGCCGCGGCGACATTAACCTGGCCAAAAACTACGATCACCCTGGGCCAGACCTGGTATCCGACGTACATCCCGGAAGTTTCACCCGGAGTTGGCAATTTTAACAGTTCGATGATGTTTAATCCGTTCGGCTGGGCCGGCCAGATCAAGCTGGTTCAACAGCTGACGCCGGAGCTGAATTTGAACGTTGTGGCTTATAAAGACCGAGAATTCCAGGCGCCAAATGCCGTAGGGGCTTCTGCGAACAGCGCTACTTTCAATTCGCTGATGCCAACCCTGCACGGTCAGCTGCAGTATCATTCGAAAAAAATACTTGCGGGTGCGGGAGCAGAATATCAATCCTTAAAGCCTGTATTGGAATCTGCGGGCCTCAAATCGGATGAAAAAGTTAATTCGGCGGCCTTTTTTGGCTATTTTAAATATGCAGATGAAAAGGTAATTGCAAAATTATATGGCATCACCGGCGGTAATCTGCATCATTTTGTAATGCTGGGCGGTTTCGCGGGGTATGCAGAACCCAACGGGCAGGAATCTTATCAAGCTACAAAAACGACTTCTGCGTGGATCGATCTCGCCAGTGCGAACCCAAAAATCGCACCGGGAGCATTTTTCGGTTATACAAAAAACGCTGGTGTTGACGCAGGATTTCAGAATCTGTACATGCGCGGCGCGGCCGGCGCGAGAATCATCGATGATGTTTGGCGGGCTTCGGCACGGATAGATTTTAAACAGAACAAATTCAATATTTCACCCGAAATTGAATATACAGCAGCACGGTGGGGCGACACCAACACCTCGGCGACGGCCGATGGAAATATGAAAAATGTCGCTAACGTGCGTGGATTGATTCGCGTGATGTATTCTTTATAAAATTTTCAAAATTCCGAGAGATTGCAAACGGAATAGTTTCTTTATAAATAAATATCTGTAATTTTAGTTTCAGAAAAGGTTTTGCGATCCAACACGAATCCCTAGCCCTGATAGCAGCGGATACCCCACAGCAAGCGCAGGGATGAGCCTTGGCGCGAGGAGTAGGAGCGGATAGCAGATTCCCGGCTCCTGATCAAACCTTAAGATTAAAATACGGATAGCCTATGAAAAATTACATGATCGATGACTTGCCGCACTATTTCGAACAGTATAAAAAATCGATTAAAAACCCGAAAAAATTCTGGGATAAAGTGGCTGATGAGAATTTTGTGTGGTATCAACGGTGGTCCAAAGTGGTGGATTACAATATGGAAGACGCTAAAATTCAGTGGTTTAAAAATGCCAAACTGAATATTACGAAGAATTGTATCGATCGGCATTTGAATGAGCGTGGCGATAAAACGGCGATTATTTTTGAGCCGAATGATCCGAAAGAGGAGGCGCAACATATTTCCTACAGCGAATTGCGCGACCGGGTCTGTAAAATGGCGAATGTGCTGCGTGATCAGGGAGTTCAGAAAGGTGATCGAGTTTGTATTTACTTGCCGATGATTCCGGAATTGGCGGTTTCGATGTTGGCCTGTGCAAGATTGGGCGCGATTCACTCCGTTATTTTTGCGGGATTTTCGGCAAACGCTGTGGAATCAAGAGTCAATGATTGTGGAGCGAAAATGATCATCTGTTCGGACGGAAGTTACCGCGGTACAAAAGCAATTGATCTGAAAGGAATCATCGATGAAGCCGTAGAAAAATGTCCGACCGTGGAAAAAGTTTTGGTCGTAAAAAGAACCGGCGGCGAGGTAAACATGAAGGAAGGAAGAGATCTTTGGTTGGCGCCGCTTTATGACAAAGCGCCTTCTGATTTTATTTCGGTGATCATGGATGCGGAGGATCCGTTGTTTATTTTATACACATCCGGCTCGACCGGAAAACCGAAAGGAATGCTGCACACCACCGCTGGTTATATGGTTTACACGGCTTATACTTTTAAGAATGTTTTCAATTATAAGGAAAATGATATTTATTGGTGTACTGCGGATATTGGCTGGATCACGGGACATTCTTATATTTTGTACGGACCATTATTGAATGGCGCAACGACGGTTATTTTTGAAGGAGTTCCGACTTATCCAGAACCGGATCGTTTCTGGGAAGTTATTGAAAAACATAAAGTAACGCAATTTTATACGGCTCCGACAGCGATTCGTGCCTTGGCTAAAGAATCCTATGAGTGGGTGGAGAAACACGATTTGTCAAGTTTGAGAGTGATCGGGTCTGTTGGTGAACCGATCAACGATGAAGCATGGCATTGGTATAACGATCATGTCGGCAAGAAAAAATGTCCGATTGTTGATACCTGGTGGCAAACTGAAACCGGAGGAATTATGATTTCGCCTTTGCCTTTTATTACGCCGACAAAACCGACTTATGCAACTCTACCATTGCCGGGAATTCAGCCAGTTTTGATGGATGATAAAAGAAATGAAATTACGGGAAATCAAGTGGATGGAAATTTATGTATCCGTTTTCCGTGGCCGGGAATTGCACGAACAATTTGGGGTGATCATCAACGATATAAAGAAACTTATTTCACAGCATTTCCGGGAAAATATTTTACGGGAGATGGTGCTTTGAGAGATGAAGTTGGCTACTATAGAATCACCGGACGTGTTGATGACGTGATCATTGTTTCCGGACATAATCTTGGAACTGCACCGATTGAAGACAGTGTGAATTTACATCCAGCCGTGGCGGAATCAGCGATTGTTGGTTATCCACATGATGTAAAAGGAAGTGCGCTTTACGGTTTTGTGATGTTAAAAGACAGTGGCGAAGATCGTGATAGAGATAATTTGAGAAAAGAAATCAATAACGTGATCTCCGAAACGGTTGGCCCAGTCGCGAAACTTGATAAAATTCAGTTTGTTTCTGCCTTGCCAAAAACACGTTCTGGGAAAATCATGCGCCGTATTTTAAGAAAAATTGCGGAAGGCGATTTTGCTAATTTCGGTGATACTTCAACGCTTTTGAATCCGGAGATTGTGGAGGAGATTAAGGATGAGAAGATTTAAGATTGTTGGATGATAGATGTCAGATAATTGATGTTTACAATCCTACAATTAATTATAAAACCTCGCGGAAACGTGAGGTTTTTTGTTTTGCAATAAATTGTATCTTTCTTTAAACTTAAGTATGAAATATTTTTTCCTTTTCGTTTCGCTATTTCTATTTTTATCTTGTGAGAAAAAAGATCTTACTGATAAAGAAGTATTAGAGATTATTCATACTGATAAAAACTACCAAGATCTTCAACTAAAAACAGATTTTTGGACCGGTGAAAACTTCATTGATTCGATTAAATCTTTCAGGAAAATAATTGAGAAGGAAAATCTAAAACCCATATTTAAAGCCGATTTGAATGGTGATGGGAAAACAGATTATTTGGTCAATTTAGACTATCCAAAAGATAGTTCTGGTAACGTTTTCAAAATGTATATTGATGAAGAAGGGGACACCTGGAATTGTGCTATTTTATTAAGTTCAGTAAAAGGGTATAAAATTTTAAATCCTGGCAGGAATGGAGTCTATGGAATTTTTGCTGGCAAAACAATAAATTTTAAAGATCAAAATTTAATTAAACTTCTAAATTTTAAAATTCACTTTAATGATAAAAATGATGTTTTAAAGTATGACACCTTAATAATCAGAAATAATCAACTTACAGAGTTTGTTAAAGCAAAAAATAATCATACAATTTCGGAAATCATTTTTACAAAGTTTGGTGGTTACTCAGCGGGTATCGAGTACACTGTAAACTATAAGAAAGATTCGATCATTTTAAATGCAAAAAATTATAAAAATTTACATGGTACTTTTTTCGGAAATAATATCCAAAATTTTAAAAATTTAGGATTGTATCTTAATACTATTGATTTCAAAAATTTAAAAGAAAGATATTCAGTAGGATGCTGCGATCATTCTGCCATAGAAACAAAAATATTGTACGATAACGGAAAAGTAAAAACAATTTACGACTATGGCGAGAAAGGTTCTTTTGGTCTATTAAAATTTTACGATTCGATTCACGCGATAATGGAAAAGCAGAAATGGCAAAAAATGGAGTAAAAAAATCACCATTAAGATTTTGGTTAAGAAGTTAAGATGATTAAGATTTCCTACGGAATTGAAAACTAATGTGTTCTGTTCAGCATCGTGCTTTTAACTTTAACTAATGTGGTAAAACGCAAATGATAAACGTGAACAACAAAACTTTTGTGACTTTGTGGTAAAAAATTTTTACTACATTTAAATAAAAAATTGAAGAATTCAAATTGCGATACCGAAGTCATAATCATTGGTGGCGGTTTAGCAGGTTTAACGAGCGCGATACATCTCACGAAAACGGGTTGTAAAGTCTATGTTATTGAAAAGAATTCTTATCCAAAACATAAAGTCTGCGGCGAATATATTTCCAATGAGGTTCTCCCCTATTTTGATTGGTTGAATGTCAATATTGAGGAATTAAAACCGACGCACATTACCTCTTTACAATTTTCATCAGAATCCGGAAGAACAATTGAAACAAAACTTCCACTCGGTGGTTTTGGAATCAGCAGATATACGTTAGACCATGCACTTTATTTAAAAGCCCTTTCACAAAATTGCGAGATTATCGAAGATCAGGTCAATGAGGTGATTTTTAATGATGATTATTTTGAAGTTGAGCTGGCATCGGGGAAAATCTTAACTTCCAAAGTGGTTTTGGGCGGATTTGGCAAAAGATCCAATTTGGATATAAAAATGAACCGTGGTTTTATAGAACAAAAATCTCCGTGGTTGGCGGTGAAGTCTCATTTTAAAGGCGAATTTGAAAATGATGTGGTGGGCTTGCATAATTTTAAAGGTGGCTATTGTGGCGTTTCAAAAGTCGAGAATAATTTGCTCAACATCTGTTATTTAACTAATTTTAAATCCTTCAAGAAGTTTAAAAATATTGAAGAATTCCAAGAAAAAATTGTCGCTCAAAATCCTCATTTAAAAAAGATTTTAGAAAATTCAACTTCTGTTTTTGAAAAACCTTTGACGATCAGTCAGATCTGTTTTCAGAAAAAAGAAAATGTCGAAAACCACATTTTAATGATGGGCGACACGGCCGGATTAATTCATCCACTGTGCGGAAACGGAATGGCCATGGCGATTCACAGCGCAAAATTGGCTTCGGAAGAAACCATCAGTTTTTTATCGGGAAAAATTTCCCGGCAAAAAATGGAAAAGAATTATGCTGCAAACTGGAATAAAAATTTCAAACAGAGATTATGGTATGGAAGATTACTGGGCAGTATTTTGGAACATTCAAAACTCTCCGAAGTGTTGACAAATTTAATAACCCATATTCCTTTCGTGCTTCCGCTGATCATTAGAAAAACCCACGGAAAAGAAATTAAAATGACTCAAAATTAATGGCTTTAGATACGACGTACAGAACAGACCTCGAAGAATCGATGGACGATTTTTCCATGGATAATGAAGGTCTGGTAACCGCTTTGGATGATATTGCCAGGATTAATCAATTACTCGGCGGAAATTCTGTGACTTTAGACGGTGTAAAAACTTTAATTAAAGATTATCCAAAAGATCAAACCATTACCATTATGGATTTCGGTTGTGGTAGTGGGGATATGCTGCGAATGCTTTCAAAGTTTGGAAAAGAAAACAATTTAAAGTTTCAATTAATAGGGGTTGATGCGAATGAAGCTACGATTCGACATGCTGAAAAATGTTCGACGGAGTTTGAGAATATCACGTATTTGGCCGAAGATATTTTTTCGTACGATTTCTCCGACCATAAAATAGATATCGCACTGATTACATTGACTTTGCACCATTTTAAAGATGATGAAATTCTAAAAATCATGCGCGTCATTTTAAATTTGGTAAAAAAAGGAATCGTCGTGAATGATTTGCAAAGAAGTAAGCTGGCTTACCGACTTTTTCAGGCAATTATCTTTATCTTTAGGTTAGAAAAAATGACCGCTGAAGATGGCTTGATTTCTATTTTAAGAGGATTCAAAAGAAACGATTTAGAGCGATATTCAGCGGAATTAAAATTAAAAAAATATAGCATCAGTTGGAAGTGGGCATTTCGCTACCAATGGATTATTGAAAAACAATGAGTGTAAAAATAGTTACCGTTGCCAAGCAACTTCCAAAATATTCCCGTAAAACCGAAGAAGTTCTTCCATTTTTAGATCAATGGCTGGTCAATCAGGACAGCCGTTTTGTGCGTAAAGTCAAAAAGATTTTTGAAGGCGCCGCAGTTGACGAAAGGTATTCCATTATGGATCCGATTGAGGTTTTCACCGCAACATCGTTTGAAGAAAAAAATGATATTTATGCCCGCGAGGTCGTCTTGTTAGGCGAACAAGTTTTGGATAAAGCTTTAAAGAAAGCCAATTGGGACCCGCAATCTTTAGATTACATTATCACCGTAAGTTGCACGGGAATCATGATTCCCTCGCTTGATGCTTATCTGATCAACAAATTGAATTTACGCCAGGACATCGTTCGCTTGCCGGTTACAGAAATGGGTTGTGCAGCCGGAGTTTCCGGAATTATTTATGCGAAAAATTTTCTGCAGGCAAATCCGGGAAAGCGTGCCGCTGTTATTGCGGTTGAAAGTCCGACGGCGACTTTTCAGTTGGAAGATTTCTCCATGGCGAATATTGTAAGTGCCGCGATTTTTGGCGACGGCGCGGCGTGTGTACTGCTCTCTTCCGAAGAAAATGCAGAAGGTCCAGAAATCCTGGCGGAAGAAATGTATCATTTTTATAACAATGAACACATGATGGGTTTTAAACTGACCAATTCCGGTCTGCAAATGATTTTGGATATCGAAGTTCCGGACACGATCGGCGAACATTTTCCGGATATTATTCATCCGTTTTTGGCTAAACAAAATTTAGAAATCAAAGATATTGACCATCTTATTTTTCATCCGGGTGGAAAAAAAATCGTCCAAATGGTGGAAGGATTATTCTCGGAATTGGGAAAAAACATCGACACTACAAAAGAGATTTTAAGATTGTATGGAAATATGTCCAGCGCCACAGTACTTTATGTTTTAGAAGAAATTATGAATCGTACACCGCAGAAGGGTGAGAAAGGTTTAATGCTGAGTTTCGGACCCGGATTTTCGGCGCAGCGGGTTTTATTACAATGGTAAGAAGATTTGAAAATAAAAATTATTGGGCATTGATCCTGGGTGGAAGTTCCGGTTTAGGTTTGGCTTCTGCAAAAAAATTAGCAAGCGAAGGAATGAACATTTGTGTTATTCACCGTAGTTCGCGCACTGAAATGGAAGTAATCAATAAAGAATTTTCTGTTGTCAAAAATCAAAATATTCAGTTATTAAGTTTAAATAAAGATGCTTTAAATGTTCAACATCAACATGATATTTTAAGAGAAGTAAAAACCGCGCTCGGTTCCGAAGGAAAAATCCGATGTCTCCTGCACAGTATCGCGAAAGGGAATTTGAAACCCATGCTCGGAAATGAAAATGAAAGTCTTTCTGCGGATGATTTTGCAATTACACTTCACGCTATGGCAAGCAGTTTATACGATTGGACTAAATTAATTTTTAATGAAAATTTATTTGCAGAAGATGCCAGAATTCTCGCTTTTACCAGTGAAGGAAGCACAAAACCCATCAAAAATTACGGAGCCGTTTCCGCCGCAAAAGCCGCTTTAGAAGCCATATCCAGAAATATCGCTTTGGAATTTGCACCTTTTGGTTTACGGTCAAATTGTATTCAAGCCGGCGTGACGGATACGCGATCGTTACAAATAATTCCGGGAAGTGGAGAAATAAAAGAGCACACTAAAAAACGCAATCCTTTTAAACGATTAACCACGCCGGAAGATGTGGCCAATGTCGTCAGTTTATTATGTACCGATGAAGCCGCCTGGATGAATGGTTGCACAATTCCCGTCGATGGTGGCGAACATTTAGGCTAGAAACTAGGATTTAGACAGTAGAAATTAGATTGATTTTTTGATGAATTTTAGAAACATTTTACAAAAACTTCCCTATTCTCCCCCATTTTTATTCGTGGACGATGTAGTGAGTCTAAACGAGAATGGCGTGACCGGAACTTTTACTTTTAAAAAAGATTTAGATTTTTACAAAGGTCATTTTAAAAACAGTCCCATTACTCCAGGCGTAATTCTCACCGAAACAATGGCGCAAATCGGACTGGTTTGTCTGGGAATTTTTTTGGTTGGCGATGATTTGACCGAAGAAAGTCAGATCAGTTTAACTTCAACAGATATCGAATTTTTGAAACCCGTTTTTCCGGATGAAAAAGTAACGGTCGTTTCTGAGAAAATATATTTTAGATTTAATAAACTAAAATGCAAAGTGAAGATGCTCAATGAACAATCAGAAATAGTTTGTGAAGGCACCATTGCTGGAATTATAAAAGTCAATTAAAATGGAAAGAAGAGTTGTCATCACCGGATTAGGAGTTGTTGCACCCAACGGAATTGGCTTGGACGATTTTCGGTCTGCTTTAAAGGAAGGTCGGTCCGGAATTCAGTTCGATCAGCAGTTAGCCGATTTACAATTTTCCTGTCAGGTTTCCGGCACGCCGCCCATCGATAAAGAAAATTTACAGGACTATTTTACCGATTTAGAATTACGCAATTTTAATTCTACGGGAATTATGTACGGCGTTCTGGCTGGTTTAGATGCCTGGAAAGATGCCGGTTTAGAACCCTCTACGGACGAGAATCCGGACTGGGACAGCGGCACAATTTTCGGGGCCGGAACATCCGGAATTGAAAAATTCCGGGAAAGTATTTATAAAATCGACGCGCTTCAAACCAGAAGATTAGGAAGCACCGCCGTTTCTCAAACCATGAACAGCGGAATTTCTGCTTATCTGGGCGGAAAACTGGGCTTAGGAAATCAGGTCACCACCAATTCTTCTGCATGTACCACCGGAACCGAAAGTATTCTAATGGCTTTTGACCGTATAAAAGCCGGAAAAGCCAAACGCATTTTAGCGGGAAGCACCAGTGATTCCGGACCTTACATTTGGGCCGGTTTTGATGCGATTAAAGTTTGTAATTACAAATCAAATGACCACCCACAAAAAGCCTCCCGCCCGATGAGTGCTTCTGCCGCAGGTTTTGTGCCCGGAAGTGGCGCCGGTGCTTTGGTCATTGAAGACCTGGAATCCGCTTTAGCCAGAAATGCGAAAATCTATTGTGAGATTTTAGGTGGTAATCTCAACAGTGGCGGTCAGCGCGGCGGCGGAAGTATGACTGCCCCAAATTCCACCGCCGTTCAGAAATGTGTAAAAGATGCCATTTTAGAATCTGGAATTGAAGCCAAAGACATTGATTATATCAGTGGACATTTGACCGCGACGGCAAAAGACAGCACCGAAATTAAAAATTTAGCGGAAAGTTTAAACCGTTTTGGAAAAGATTTTCCCTACATCAATTCCTTAAAGTCATTAACCGGACATTGCCTCTCGGCGGCAGCGAGTGTAGAATGTGTGGCCGCGGTTCTGCAGCTCTCGGAAAATTTTGTGGCGCCCAATATCAACTGTGACGATCTGCATCCTGAAATCCAGGAATTAATCAGTGCCGACTGCATTCCACATCAAATTGTTGAAACGCCTATAAATATTGCGGCAAAAGTAAGTTTTGGCTTTGGCGACGTGAACGGATGTATTATCTTTAAAAAATATTCGAATTAATATTATCCACAATGAATAAAGACGAAGCCATTTTAAAATTAAAAGAAATTGTAAAACCCTACGTTAAAGACGATACACTGCTGCAAAACATCAATGAAAACACGGATTTCATCAACGATTTAAATATCAACTCCGCCAATTTGGTGGATGTAGTATTGGATGTGGAAGAGGTTTTCGATATTGAAATTGATGCAGAATCCATGGAGAAGATGCGCGACGTAAAATCGGCCTTGGCAGTGATCGAAGAAAAACTGGCGCAGGGATAATTAATGATTCTTAAGCTAATTTTAAATAGTTCTTACCGCATCAATCATTTTCTGATTGAAACTGAAAATCTTACCTTTGCACAAACAAAAAAAGCAGTATGAAATTTTTTATCGACACGGCAAATCTGGACCAAATTCGCGAAGCACAGGATCTCGGCATTTTAGACGGTGTAACCACCAATCCATCACTGATGGCGAAAGAAGGAATCAGTGGGAAAGACGCAATTCGCAACCATTACGCTACCATCTGCGACATCGTGGACGGAGATATTTCGGCGGAAGTGCTGGGCACAACTTACGAAGAAATGATTGCTGAAGGTGACGAGCTGGCTGCCATTCACCCGAATATTGTCGTTAAGATCCCGATGATAAAAGACGGCATTAAAGCTTTGAAATATTTTTCTAACAAAGGAATTAAAACCAACTGTACTTTAATTTTTTCTGCCGGACAGGCATTGTTAGCTGCAAAAGCTGGCGCCACTTATGTCTCCCCTTTTCTGGGAAGATTGGATGACATTTCGGTTGACGGAATGAATCTGATCGGGGAAATCCGGATTATTTTTGATAATTATATGTTTGATACCGAGATCCTTGCCGCCTCCATCCGTTCGCCTATGCACATCATCAACTGTGCGAAAGTGGGTGCTGACGCCGTGACTTCACCGCTGGCTTCTATTTTAAATCTCTTGAATCACCCACTGACCGACAAAGGTTTGGACCAGTTTGTGGCCGACGCGAAGAAAATGGGATAAACATTTTCCGACAAATTAACATAACCATCTGAATTCCAGATGGTTTTTTTGTGCAATTAATTTTTTCTTACTATTGAACGCAATTAAATTGCGCACAATGTAATTGTTTGCTATCTTTGCAGTCTCAAACAATAAGAAAGAACGATGGCACTACTGGAAGATTTAAAATGGAGACACGCCGTGAAAGCGTACGATGCAACCAAGAAAGTTTCTGAGCAAGATTTAAATAAAATACTGGAGGCAGCGAGACTGGCGCCAACTTCGTCGGGCCTGCAGCCGTTTCGTATTGTCGTGGTGGAAGATCAGCAACTCAAAGAAAAAATGGTGCAGGGTGCGCTGAACCCCGACGTAATGAGGGAATGCTCTCACGTTTTGGTATTTGCAGCATGGGATCATTATTCCGATGAAAAGATCGATGCGGTTTATGATCGTCACACGGACGAGCGGGAATTGCCCCGCGGCAGATTTGGCAGCTACACCGACAAGCTGAAAGAACTTTATAATGGCCAGACCTCCGAGCAGCATTTTGCGCACACTGCGCGCCAAAGCTATATCGCGCTTGGAATTGCAATGGCACAAGCCGCCGAACTGAAAGTCGACAGTACGCCGGCAGAAGGTTTTAACAATGCCCTTGTCGACGATATTCTGGAACTGAAAGAATTGGGCCTGAAAAGTGTGAGCCTGCTCTACCTAGGCTACCGCGATAAGGAGCGCGATTATCTTTCGCATATGAAAAAAGTGAGAATTCCGATGGAGGAATTTATCATAAAAAAATAAAGAAATATAATTTCTAAATGCAGCGCAAAGAAGCTCCACAGCTCAGTGAACAAATATGTTTTCCGCTTTACGTGATTTCAAAAGAAATTATCGCATTGTACCGTCCATTTCTGGAGGAATTAAACCTGACGTATTCCCAGTACTTGGTGATGATGGTTTTATGGGAAACTGAGGGCTTAACTGTGAACCAGATCAGCGAAAAGGTCTACCTTGACAGCGGAACGGTAACTCCACTTCTTAAAAGACTTGAGGCAAAAAAATTTCTGTCGAGAGTGAGGCAGAAGGAGGATGAACGGATGGTAGAAATTTTCCTCACGGAACAAGGTGTCGCTCTTAAAAAACAGGCGTGCACTATCCCGCAAAAAATGCAGCAGAAGTTAGCGCTTACCGATGAAGATATGAAAGAATTAAAAATGACTGTAGATAAAATTTTAAATAAAGTAATAAGATGAAAAAATTGTACACAACAAGCGCGACTGCTACGGGCGGCCGGGACGGACATGTAAAAAGTGAAAACGGAATTTTAGAACTGGATGTAAGAAAACCAAAATCTCTTGGGGGCGCGAGTGATGACTTCGCCAATCCTGAAATGCTTTTTGCTGCCGGATATTCTGCCTGTTTCGACAGCGCTTTAAATTTGGTTATAAAAAAATTGCGGATTGAAACGGGAGAAACCACAGTAAAAGCACAGGTCAGCATCGGGCAGATCGAAAATGGCGGTTTTGGCTTGGCAGTTGAGCTGGATGTTAATGTTCCCGGTGTTTCTCTGGAAGAGGCACAGAAACTTACAGAACAGGCACACCAGGTTTGTCCTTATTCAAATGCTACAAGAAATAATATTGAGGTTAACCTGGTGGTAACCAATAATTAGAATTTTCATTCAGAAAACACATCAATTATATAGCGGAGTAAATCACTAACAAGATTTATTCAAAATTATAAACGGCATAGCTTATTGAAGTTGTGTCGTTTATTTTTATGACGATAACGTACTCAACTTTTGTTGAAATGATAATTACTCAATTTAAATTCATGCTACATAAATAAAAAGAAAGGGTGAAAATTTAATTCCATCCTTTTTTTGTGACCGCGAAGGGACCTGCTTGTCGGCAGGCAGTTTCGAACCCCTAACCCTCAAAGACCTAAGTTTTTCTTTAAATACTTTCGTCCATTAGCTAATCTGAAATACTTTCCCACAACACAACTTTCTCTTTGGTGAGAAAAATTTCAAAATAAACTTATTCCTAAGGCATAGATCCTTTAGTAGATCTGACCAAACCTGAATTATGCTGTTTTAAGCGTTTATTGAGATGGGAGGTCTGACCTTTATAACATCTATTGTCAACTGTACTCTTTAAAATATAAGTGAAATATCTCATTAGAGTATAAATAGAGAAAAATGTAATGCTACTTTCTAAAAAAACAAAAAAAGGATAAAAACCTAATTTTATCCTTTCAATGTGACCGCGGAGGGATTCGAACCCCCAACCCTCAGAGCCGAAATCTGATATTCTATCCAGTTGAACTACGCAGCCATTTTTATAATTACTAATGCATAATTAAAAAGAAATCTTCACACCGCCCAAAACCTGCGCTCCCAAAACTTTATAACCTTTGAAAGTCTGGTACTGGGTGTTTAGTAGATTATTACCGAGTGCAAAAATAGCGAAATTTTTGTGAACTTTATACTCCGCAGACAAATTTAAGTCAGCAAAACCGCCCACCGTGTCGTTCGTGTTCTCTTCACTTCTGTATAATTCCGGGTTAACTTCATCATTATCAACACGGAACGAATTTGTCGTTTGGTCCGTTGCAAACAATGCTCGCGCGCCAACTGTCAGTTTTTTGTCGAGCAGCACATATTTCCCGCCAACACTGGCGCGCACCAGCGGCTTGTAATAAATGTTTTTATTGTTGTCCAGATTGTATTTCTCAAACTTCAGTTCAGCATCCAAAGCTAAATTTGCCAATGGGAAATACTGTACACTTGCTTTTGCTTCGCTTACCGTTCCATTATCATAAACTGAAGAAAAAGTATTTGCAAAATCATAAGCCGGACGGTTGTAGTCCATGGTAGAATTAAACAAATCGTTGGCGCGGAAAAACAGAATATCATTCATCTTTCCAAAGCCGGCACTAAAATCATATTTAATCTGCTGATCGATATCGCCACGCAGACCGAAGTAAAATTTATATTTTGTTTCCGTTGGACGTAACTCCTGATCAGACAGCAAATAAGGATTTTCTTCCAACAGATCGGCGTAAGAATTCAGCTTCAGACCGCCGGTAATTCCGCCGTAAAACTTAAATTCATCAGCAGCGGAAAACTGTACTTCAGCTTTTGGAAACCAAAATGCTTTATTGTTTTTCATTTCAGTTTCCAACAGTAGACTGGAAATGGTTTTATTTAAAAAAGAAAAATCCGAGCCCAACATCAGGTAGTTGTCGCCACTAAAAAATTTTATTTGCGGCGCCAGTACAGCATTTAAATATTGAGAAGAATTTTTGTTTAAAAGCGCAAAATCGGTTTTTACGGTTTCCACTTCTAAACCCATATCAGCGTTGAACTGCACATCAGCAGAGCCGGGAAAATCAACGCCGTGCTTGGAAAGATTAACCAAAAATTCGGCCTGATATTCCTTCGCATCAAAATGATCGCTTAAAAAAGAAGATTTTAACCGGACGTCATTCAGGATTTCATTGGAATAAAAATCATAATATCCATTAAGTTTAAAACGGTTCGTCTTCTGTTTTAAATCGACATTATTTGAAGCCGGCGTCAAAGCATAAATCCCGTAATAATTATAATCATCTAATTCATAATCGGCGTTGATGCTGAATTTTCCGTGTTCGCCATAAGAATTTAAAAATGCACCTACATTTGCGGAACTTTGTTTGGAATTCCAGTCGTAAACTTTCCGCAATCCCGTCGTGGAAAGAAAGTGTACATCGGCACCGACTTCCAGATCATTATCTAAAACAGTCGAAATCAGTCCGTCTGCCAGAACTTTACCGTAATTCCCCATTCCCAGCTGGAAATAATTGTCCTGATATTCTGCATCGAATTTCGGCGAAATATCTTCACCCTGAATGAGCGAAGTTTTAAAATCAGACGATGCCGGAACATTGGTGATAGTATACGTTGGCGGATTGGCCGATTTTTCTTCCGGCGGATAGTTTTTTTCCGCTTCCACGGAGGCTTTTTTCTTCTCGATGTTTCGCACCTCCGGTTCGCGTTTGCGGTCCAGAATCAGTTTTTCTTCTTTGATCTGCGAAAAAACTGCGGTCGACGAAAATAACAATCCGAGGAAAAATATACTTTGAATGGTCTTATTCATTGTTTGTCTTGTATTATTGTCAAATGTCGGGTGTACTAACGTATCTACATTGTACATTTTACTTTGTACAATTGATCTATTTCTTAATTTGCTTTTTTAAATCCTTTGCTTCAGCAACAATTTGCGGGAAATCTCCGTAGTTGGCGATGATCTGATCGGCGGTGTAACTTGCCTGATAATTGTCTTTCAGACCAATATAATTTCTGACCATCAGCACCAGCGATTTTGCACCCCAATATTCTTCGGAAGCGTAATTATTGGCCAGTTTGAAAATCGTTTCATTGGAAGACTTAAAGGCTTTTCCTTTATTTTGATAAAAAGCTTTTGCATATAAAGCTTCCGCCGCAACTTCGGTATTTGAAGATTTTTCTAAAGCTGTATAGGCAGTTTTTGCATCGTTATCTTTACCGTTATTCATCAAACTTCTGGCTTTGATGACTTTTGCGAGTTCATTAACAGCAGCCGGATTCTTAGGATTTTGTAAAACCAGATCAGCCAGCGTTTCTGCTTTTTTAAAGTCTTTTTCCGCCGCGTAGATTTTCATTAGTTCCAGGTTCGCAAAGTTTTTCACGTTCGCGTTATTGGAATTTGAAAGAGACAAAAGATATTTCCTGGCTTCATTGCTGTTGTTCTGGGCGAGGAAAATTTGTGCAATCCTCGTCTGCGCATCTTCCTGATAATCGTTTTGCACCTGCGCAACTTCCTGCAAAACAAGCAGTGCTTTCGTCGGATTATTGGTTTGGAAATAACTTTCTCCCAATTCATATTGAGCCTGATACAAACCTTCGCCAGTTGGATTCTGGGTTAAATATTTCTCAAAAAGTGGAATCGCGTTTTTATAATCTTTGTTGGCATAAAAAGTTTTTGCACGATTTAAGTTAATCTCATCAATTTCAGATGCGTCGATTCTTACACCAATACTTTGAGCAAAACTTTGATAACCTGCAACGTCGCCCTTTCTTATGAAAATTGGGCGTGCTGCCTGCACAATTTTGCTTGCGTAGGCCGTATTTCGGTACTGATTTCCAAGTGCTTTTAATTCCGAAAGCGCTTTAGCCTCGTCATTCTGATCGATATAGTTCTGCGCGCGGTAGATCTTGGCATTAGCTACCAAATCCTGATCTGGACTCGATTTTATGACGATGTTGAAATAATCGTTGGAGGTTTTATAATCATCATTCGCCGCGTAGGCCGTTGCGATTTCATATTGCGCGTCGTCGGCATATTCTGAGTTTCGGTATTGGGCCAGCAGTTTCTTAAGCTCTGCAATTTTCGCAACAGTATCGCCTTTGAATCCTAAAGCCATGGCTTTTTGGAACATGGTATAATCGTCGGCATTTTCTGCTGTGTCGTAGAGCGCAATGGCTTCATTCAAATCATTATTGGCATAATACGTGTCCGCCAAACGCAGCTCAGCATCATTTTTAAACTCCGGTTTCGGATTATTTAAATAAGCTTTAAAGTATTCACGCGCTTTATCAAACTTTTTTGATTTAAAATAAGCGTAGCCTAAATCATAATTCAGCTGCTGTTTTTCCGGAAAGTTCTGGCTTTCCAGTTTCTCAAAACGCACAATTGCAGACGGATAATTTCCTTTCAGGTAATAGGTTTGTGCCAGCCAATAAAGCGCGCGCGAATTGAATTCTTTATTGATATTAAATTCTAAACTTCTTAGAAAATATTTTTCCGCGCCATCAAGATTTCCTTTGTTGAATTCTTCCGTTCCGAGCAGAAATGAAACTTCCTGATCGACGCGATCCGTTTCCGGAGTAGAATTCGGCATTTTGTCGATTGCCGCCAAGGTTCCTTTATAATCTCCCGAATACAGGTAAGATTTGACCAAGAGTGATTTCATTTCCTTTGTATCAGAACTGTTGGGATATTTTGAAATATAACTTTGAATAACAGTAGATGCCGATTCAAACGGATTTCCAAGTTCATAACTGAGCTTCGCATATTGCAAATGAGCGAGTTGCTGCACTTTCGGGTCATACGTCATTTGATATGCAGAACGGAAAGCAGAGAGCGCTTCCTGCTTTTTACCAACTTCGAGATATGCATTACCCAACTGATAATAAGCGTTTTGTGATGTCGCCGAATTACTGTTTACCAACTGGTTGTAATAAGACACTGCCTCATCGTATTTTTTTAAATGGGCTGAAACAAATCCCATTTCGTACAAATCGCTTTCGGACGGATTCGTTTTACTTTCCAGATAAATTTTTAGGTGCGGATAGGCCGAATCATAATCCCCTTTCATGAAATAACTTTCCCCGATCATTTTATGGACCTCTGCTTTGTAATCGGCAGAAATATTTTCATTCAGCAAAGCATTTCCTTCAGCGATCGCCTGGTCATAGTTTTTATCGTTAAAGTAGAGCTGTACATAGTACGGTTTTACGACGCGCGCATATTTATCATTAAATTTAATTTGATCAAAAAAAGTGAAAGCTTCATCGTTTTGTCCATCCGCGTAATAAAGGTGGCCGAGCATATAAGCGATGTCGTTTTTATCAGAACCTTCACTCGTTTTGTACGCTTCTTCTAAAGCCTCGATTGCACCTTGAGAATCTCCGGTCATGAATTTTGCGTAGCCAAGCTTCATGATATATTCCGTATTCTCCTCTTTTGAAAGCTGGTATTGGTTGACGTTATTTAAGGTTTCCAACGCCTGCTGAAAATCTTTCTGCGCCAGATAAAAATCGGCCAGCGGCAGATTGGCCTGTGCAAAATAGGCCGAATTTGGATATTCTTTAATAAATGCATCCAAACCTTGTTCTGCATGATTTTTTCTTAAAATAACGCCGATGACATTATCAAAAAACTGGGCCGCTTCTTTTTTAGACTTAGAAATAGTTTCATTATAAAAATATTGCCGCGCGTACTCATACTGTGAGGCATTATAGATTTTGTTCTGATAAAGATTTTCCGCCAGGTTGAAGCGGTAGTTTTCGCGATCGCTAAAGTATTGAGACTGTTGCGCATCGGATAAACCGAAATAGAAAATCGCCGTGGCGATTAAGATTTTTTTTGAATTCATTTAATCCTGATTTTCGGTAAAAAGAATGGTACGAACGCCGCTAGAGCTCAAAGTTCTGCCCTCGTCCGTGGTTTTAGAGGAACGAAAATACAGAAAACTTATTGCTTGGGCAAAACGCCGCGGGCGCGGTCAGCGCTCCAAGTGTTGTCAGCGCTGCTCGGGATTACTGACGATTTCTAAGCAGTACCCAACCCTGCCGCTGTTCCCTTCTCTGCGCAACTTCATCGTACCACGAAACGGTATACCAATAAGTTCCTGAGGCCGCAGGATTTCCGCCTATTTTGCCGTCCCATTCCGTTAAATTTGGATTGGTCGACTCGAAAACTTTGGCACCGTGGCGATCCACGATCACGATGGAAACTTCCTGCATCGCGCTCAGATTTTCGATTTTCCATATATCATTTTTACCGTCGCCATTCGGTGTAAAAGCATTATTAATCTTAATGAAATACACGGTTCTAGGCGGTCCGAAGCACCCGTCCGCCGATCTCACCTGAATCTCGTAGGAATTTTCGGTCGGATTCTGAAGAACATTGCTGCTCTGCGGAATGCCGTTGAAATAGTAGGTGTAAGGTTTGACACCGCCTCCGGCGATCACTTCGATCGACTGGTTCGTTTGATTGATGACATCGATCTTAGGTTGATGCTCATCAGAGATAATAAACTGCTGTTTGTACGAGCAGCCGGCAGAATTGGTCAGCTGAACGGAGAAACTTCCCGGTTCAGAAAAAGAAGCATAACGCCCGGCCTGGCCATCGCTCCAGCGCACGTCTACGTTTTCCGGGCCCGCATCAATCATAATTCTTTCGTTGTGACAAACAAAATATCTGTCTGTAAGCGTAGATGATTTCGTGGGAATAAGAACTTTCAGATTAATTTCTGCGGTGGAAGGGCAAAATCCCTGTATGCTAATTCTCACGTAAACTGTTTGTTCAAAAGGCTTTTCATTTGTATATTTTGCCGGAATCGGTTGGGTAAAGCCTACATCTTTAAAATATTCAAAAGTGGCTTTGGGATTTATAGTAAAATCTGATTTTTTGGCATCCAGATTAAATTCTTTTCTACCGTCAAAATCTGAATCACAGAGAATGTAGGAGCTTGTACTTACCAAAAGTGGAGTCGCGGCTCCTTTCACAAAATGCAACGTTTGCAAATCGGAACTACAGCCTGTCGCAGTATTTTTAATGAAAAAACGAATTGGCTTTGGCAAGGCAGTTAGATCAAAACTAGCCGGAAGCGGCTTGCCGGTTTCATCTGTGAAAATATACATTCCGGGATCGGCGATGACTTTATTCTTAAAATCTTCGAGTAAATACATTTTTTCGGAACACACTAAGATTTCTGAAACAGAAGAAATAGGTTTTACTCTTTGGATTAAATCAAAATTTACCCGGTTGGAACATTGCAAATTGTTTGTTTCATTATACACAAAAAGCATGTAAGGCTGACCGTGAATGGAAACATCATAATTTTTCCATTCGGCTTCGGAAAGCTGGTTGCCGCGGTAATCGAAATATCGGATCTCCGAATAATGCGTCCAAGAGCCGATATACTCAGCGATATTCGTTGTAAGATCAAAAACCGACGAGCCACAGGAAGAATATTTTGTTTCAGGTGTTGTTTTAATTAAAGTCGGCGGCGAATATATTTTTAAATCTAAGACGGGCACCGATAAAGCCTGGCAACCGGTTTCAATATTTTCAATTTTTATATAAACCCTTCCGCTGCCTCTGTATTGTAAATTGTTAATTTTATCGCTCAACGCCGAATCTTTGAAAAAGCTCGCTTTAATTTCGGGAAGATATTCCAGTTGTGCTTTGGTAATATTTAAGTCAAAGAATTCAGTTGAGCTCGTACAATGCTCAGGGAATTGCGTATATGATTTTATTTCAACTTCCGGATGAAAGTCAAAATTAAGCTTGATGTTACTTTCGCAGGTAAAATCCGGATGAGTAATCTTAACCCAAACAAAATTATTGATTTGAGGGTTGACAGAATTCAAATTATAATTGATGCCGTCCGCAGAAAATTTAAACTGAAAATTGCCGCCAGTAAAAACATTTCTAAAGTCATCTTCTGTGTAGAGCGTCACATCGGAACACAACTTTTGGGAATTATAAACGGTATTGTTTGCCGGAAAAGACTGATAATGAATGCTGAAGTTTTTGGTAAAAGTACACGCGGGAGAAACGCCGGCATTCGTCGTAACTGTGATGTTGTAATTTTTGATTTCGCCGGATTTAACCGTCGTCGTCATCACCGGGGTTGAACTTCCCGCGTCATAAAATACAACTGAATACTTCGTCGAATCAAGCGGATAGCCGCTTATGGCCGCCAAATCGAAAATTTTTGAATTGGCGCCGGCATTGTCGCAATCTTTTATAATTTGATTTTCCGCCGCAAACGGGGGCAAAGTAGAACCGGTGACAACAGTCTGGCTCGTGGATTTCTGCGCACAGTTGCCAGCGGTGTTTTTTACCTGAACGTAATACGTTCCGTCACCAACGGTAATGCTGGTGCCCGTTTGATGGAAAGAAGAATCGGTTTCCGAATACCAGTCGTAGATAAGAGAGGGATCCGGATGAACAACGTGCAGATCGGCAGGATTTCCACAACCCGCCGTATAATTCGGAGCAGAAATTTCCGGTTTCTGCAGTTTTTTAAAGATAACTGCCGAGGTTTTTATTTCTGAAGTTTCAACAAACGATATTTTTACCGTTAATTTTTCAACGTCGGAAACAGGAGTATAATTGGGGAAATACCTTGATGCAGCTGTTTGATCGACCGTACCGTTGTTGGCGCGATCAAGCTCCCACTGATAAACAGGTGTGCGCTTCGAACCCGTCGTAACAACATACGCATCGCCGCTGGCACTTGCCCAGTTTCCGTTATTGTAAGCGGGCTTGTCGCCCGGAATAATATAGTCGTTAGCCTCTTCATTCTGCATACCGAGAACAGCATTGTAGCGACCGGCTGTTTTATTTTTAACATTTAAAACAACTCTTCCGTCGTCAAAAAGTATAACGCTGCTCGTAAAAATTGGGCCTAAATCCGCACCCGTGCCGTTATGCGGAACCACACTTTGAAAGGTGAATAAAATCCACTTGCCATCGCCGGATTTCTTATATTTATATCCGCCAGTCCCGGGATTAAGTCTCAAATTGGTGAATCCTGCAAAAATCTGCGCCATATTAACCGGTCTGCTGGCATCGCCTGTTCGGTATATTTGATTGTACTGCGGAGAAGGCAATGTGACACCCGGTTGCTGTGGTGTGGTTGTACGGTCGCCCGCGAAAGTACGGTCGATAAATGTACCGGTATCATGGAGCTGATCTAACATCGGATCGTTTGTAAAAACCAACCGGCCATTCGAACCGACGACCACCCGGGTATAAGTAGAATTAAAAAAGTTAAAATTAAAACCTAAATCAATCGGATAACTGAATTTATTGGTCGCCACCGCTGCGGCGCTAAAATCCACATTTACTTCATTGGAAGCATCGTCAAAGATATAATTGAAATCATTCGCTGCAACGGTGGTGGAGGTCTGCATCATCCCTGAGGCAAAATCCGAAACTTCGAGATTAAGATTTTCGCCCGGACAATAAAGATATTGTGCCGGCAAGACGGTACCGCCGGTATATTTAATTTCAGAATTTTGAGAGAATAAAAGTCCGAAGAAAAAAAGGGCTAAGAGGTTAAAAAAAGAATTTGACATCACTTGGTTTTGCCAAAAATACGGTAATTATTAAAAACCAAGCCGACACCAAATGGCATTATAACAGCAAAAACACCCATTTTACAATTTTTCTTTTACATTTGTGCAAACTAAATTTTCATGATGAACCAACTTTTCAGACGAAAACAATACAGCGAGAGCGATCATTCCTCAGGATTAGTGCGCGCTTTAGGAGTTTGGGACATTGTCTTTTTCGGGATTGCGGCCATCATCGGCGCCGGCAGTTTCAGCTCTTTAGGCGAGGCGGTTTTTCGTGGCGGGCCGGGTGTCATCATACTTTACGTCATCTGCGGCTTTGCCTGTGGATTTACCGCTTTGTGTTATGCGGAATTTGCCAGCCGCATTCCTACCGCCGGCTCAGCTTATACTTATGCCTACGCCAGTTTCGGAGAATTAATTGCCTGGATCATCGGTTGGGCACTCATTATGGAATATTCTTTTGGTAATATTTATGTCGCCTTTTCATGGTCGGATTATTTTACCAGTTTCCTGGGACGCATCGGAATCCATCTTCCCGAGTACCTCACCTGCAGTTATATGGAAGCCAAAAAAGCAGTGTTGGCCGGCTCGCAGAACCGAGAACTGCTGCGTGCCTGGAGCAGTGCACCACTCATCGGCAACTTAAAATTTATCGTAGATGTGCCGGCCCTGATCATTAATGGTCTTATCACCTGGCTGGTTTACGTTGGCGTTCGCGAATCGAAAAACTTCAATAATATTTTCGTCATCTTAAAACTCTTTATCATCGTGCTGGTCATCGCGGTGGGCGTGGCTTACATTAACACCGACAACTGGTTTCCTGTCAGCACGGTTACCGGAGAAAATTCCTTCATGCCCAATGGCTTTGCCGGCGTAATGAGCGCAGTTTCCGGCGTTTTCTTTGCCTACATCGGTTTCGATGCGCTGAGCGTTTTATCTGAAGAAACCAAAGATCCACAGAAAAATCTACCGCGCGGAATGATCATCTCTCTCGTTCTTTGCACGGTCATTTACATCATCCTGACGCTGGTGCTGACGGGGATGGTCGACTACCGAAGATTTGAGGGAATTGGTGATCCGCTCGCTTTTATTTTTGAACGAACAAACGCCAACGTTGCCTGGATGGAATTTGTAGTTTCTCTGGGAGCGATTGTCGCCATCACCACAGTGCTTTTGGTGTTCCAAATGGGCCAACCGAGAATCTGGTACGCGATGAGCCGCGACGGACTGATGCCAAAGAAGTTTCTTACCATTCATCCGAAACACAAAACACCGTCTTTTGCAACAATTATTACGGGGATTGTCGTAGGCGTTCCAATTTTATTCACCGATAAATCCTTCATTCTGGATTTCACAAGTATCGGGACGATCTTCGCCTTTGTTTTGGTGTGCGGCGGTGTGCTCATGCTTCCGGCTAAAGAAAAACTGCCCGGTCGTTTTCACATGCCTTATATCAATTCACGTTTTATATTTCCGGTTCTTTTTCTCGGTGGTGTCGCCTTTTTCTACTTTTGGCAACCGGAGTTTTTCGCCAGCCTTATGGATTGGAATGACGCTATTGAAGGTGAATTCCGGATCTCTATGTTTTTCTTTTTGATCATCAACTGCATTTTGTGCGTGGTCGCCTACATGCGCAACCTCTCGCTGATCCCGCTGCTTGGCCTGAGTTCGTGCCTTTATTTACTAACGGGAATGACGCATGACAACTGGTTTTGGTTCCTGGCGTGGTTTGGAATTGGGTTAATTTTCTATTTTGGGTACGGTTTTAGAAAGAGTAAACTCAACCGTGAACTCAACGGTGACCTGGATTAAATTATGAAAACAGTTTACAAAAACTATAAAGACTTTTATCAATTTTATTTAACGCAACATCAAAACCGCTGGACTCGCATTTTCCACTTTTTAGGAATTATCATCATTCTGCTGGTCCTTTTCTATGTCTTGCAATCAGGCAAACAGCGGTTTCTTTGGTATATTCCCATCGCGGGCTACGGCTTGCCCTGGCTGAGCCATTTCCTGTTTGAAAAGAAAAAGCCAGCCGCATTCCGTTATCCGTTATGGTGTTTCTTTGCAGATTTTCAGATGTTCTTCGAGTTGCTGACCGGGAAATTAAAGTTTAAAACTGAGGTACGCACAGCAGAAAATGCATCTGTTTCCGTTGAAGATCCATCCGAAAGTGATCTCTGATTTTCCTTTAGTTTAATTTAAAGATGACTTAATCATTTAACAAAAAAAGCAACCGTTACGATTGCTTTTTTTGATATTTAATTTTAATTAAATGTTAGTCGCGACGTCTGCTGCGGTCATCGATGATCGGGCTGTTTTGCAGATCATCCATTTTCTGCGTTGCCGCCATGGAAACCATCAGATCATTCAGCAAAGTGCTGGCCGAACTTGGTGAGTTGGGCAACAGTACCAGATTGCTTCGGTTACTTGCCCCGATGGCCTGAAGCGTGTCATAGTGCTGCGTGACCACAATTAAAGCCGACGCTTCCTGTGCGTTAATATTGGCTGCGTTCAGCATTTTTACGGATTCTTCCAGACCTTTCGCAATCTCACGACGCTGGTCGGCGATACCCTGCCCCTGCAGTTTTTTGGATTCTGCCTCAGCTTTCGCCACGGCCACAATTCTGATTTTCTGTGCTTCCGATTCGTATTCCGCAGCCGTTTTTTCACGTTCGGCAGCGTTAATACGGTTCATGGCGTGCTTCACCTGTTCGTCGGGATCAATGTCTGTTACCAATGCTTTTACAATGTCGTAACCGTAGCTTTGCATCGCATCCTGCAGCTCACTTTTCACCGCGATGGCTACGTCGTCTTTCCGTACGAATACATCATCAAGTTTGAGTTTTGGTACTTCCGCGCGCACAACATCAAAAACGTAAGAAGTAATTTGATTCTCAGGGTTTTCCAATCGGTAAAACGAATCGGCAACCTGATTTTTAATTACTTGATACTGCACGGAAACCTTCATTCGGATAAACACGTTATCGAGCGTTTTAGTATCGATGATGACGTCGAGCTGCTGAATACGCAGATTCATACGTTTTGCCACCTGGTCGATGAAAGGGATTTTCAGATGCAAACCGGGCTGGCGAACGACGTGAAATTTGCCCAGACGTTCGACGATGGCCGCGGTGGCCTGCTTTACCGTGAAAAACGAAGCAAAGAGCACGACGAGCCCGATAAATACTATAAAACCTAAATAAGCCATAAAAATAATTTTAAAAAATGTTTTTTCTAATCAGTTTGATTTTCGTTAAAGATACTTAAAAATCACATAAATCACATGGTCATTCCGATGTCGATTCCTTTGATTTTTCGGTAAAGATCGGTGGCATAATTATCGGTCATACCCGAAACAAAATCCAGGACGCCAAGCACCTTTTGATAATCGGAACCGACGTCGTAACGGAACTGCGCGGGCAAAAGCTTCAGCGCCATTTTATCGTAAGATTTCCTTTGGTCCGCAGCGGTAAGAACCGGTGGTATAAAATGGTCGAGCAACTCATACATTACATTATAACCGGCGTTTTCAATCTGCGTTACCGCCTTGTGTCCATAGATTTTCTCAATCGAAAAAGACTGTATCTGCTGGAGCGACGGGTTTTCGGTTTTGTAAATATCCAGAAGTGCTGTATCGAGTGTTCCGGCTAAAATATCCGTGAACCGCACTTTATAAATTTCGATCGATTTATTAATCAGCGCGTTGATTACCTTGGCGCGCAGATAGGAAATACGTTCGTTGGCGTTAGTCAGTACCGAAAGTTTTTCCTCCACACGTTGTGTATTTTGATTTTCCGATTTAATTAAATCAAAAAAAAGATTCTCGCAGTCGGCAGTAGAAACAATGCCGAGGCGGTGCGCATCTTCCATATCGATGATGTTATAACAAATATCGTCTGCCGCTTCTACAAGCCAGACAAATGGATGACGCCTAAAGGCAGTCGGTTCTTCGCTTTCCCGCGGAAGGCCCAAGTGTTCAGCCACGCTAAGAAAAGTTTCTTTCTCGTTCTGGAAAAAGCCGAATTTCTTGCGGTGAAGCCTGGTTTTATCTTTTGCCGCTGCTTCGCAGGGATACTTTGCAATACTGGCGAGTGTAGCAAACGTCAGCTGTGTTCCGCCCGAATCTTTACCGGTTTGCTGATGTGTAAGCACACGGATGGCGTTGGCATTTCCTTCAAAATTGACGAAATCTGCCCATTCCTTTTCCTGAAATTTAAATTTAAGGCTGCTTTCATTTTTATCAAAATAACTGGCGATAGCGTCTTCGCCGGAATGTCCGAAAGCGGGGTTTCCGACATCGTGACAAAGGCATGCCGCCGCAATAACATTCTGCAGATTATGTTGATAGAAGTTAGTCGCCTCAGCATTTAAATCATTTTTAAACTGTTCGCAGATATATTCACCAATGGAACTTCCCATACTTCGGCCGACGGAAGCAACTTCCAGCGAATGCGTGAGCCTATTGTGCACAAATACACTTCCCGGCAGCGGAAAGACCTGCGTCTTGTTCTGCATGCGCCGGAACGCGGAAGAAAAAATAATGCGGTCGAAATCGCGCTGAAAGTCAGTGCGTGAAGCCGGACCGGCAGAAAGGTTTCCCGTGCGGCGGTTTGAGAATAAAGTATTTAAATCCATCATGACTGTAAAAATAAGTTTAAAAGTTCACTTCAGCATTATTTTCAAACACTGGAATATTTTGGGGAGTGATGATTTGTAAATGATTTAGTCCCAGATAATTCACAGACAAATAGCTTTATTTATCGAGTTAATATAATCTTTAAACGTCTTTAGATTCTCTGCTGATTCGCAGAACGGAGCAGCACTTGTGTTAAATTTTGCATATTATTGCTAAAAATTTTTCATGAAAAAAAACTATCTTTTTATCGCAGCCCTGTGTTCTGCATTAACATTTGCGCAGCAAACCATCTCATTCGAAGCGTCCGAAGGCTTTGTTCCGGGTGATCTGAATGGGCAGAACGGCTGGACGGTAACTGAATCTTCTGACGGTTTTATCACAAACCAGCTAATAACCGATGAGCAGGCCAGTACCGGCAGTTACTCTTTCAAAAATGCGCATCTGGCAGGTAGCGGTCCACAATGGTTCCCCATCATAGGAGCCGAGAAAAGTTTTACCACGCCATTAGATTATACCAATACCACGATCTCTTATGATTTTCGCGCGCCGGAACAATTGGGTTCCGATTTTGAATTCGCCGTTTATGGAATTGATGAAACCACGCAGACCTATGAAATCATGACTGCTGTTGGCTTTGAAAATCAAGGCATGGTGTATCTTTACACAACGCCGAACTTTGGAGGGTATTTGCGCACTACCGCTAACTGGCAACCCAACCGGTGGTATAAAATGCAGGTGCAGTTCAACACAGACCAGATCATTTACCGTCTGGATGGCCAAGTGATTCACACGGCCGAAAATACCGGTAAACTAAATCTGATCGGCATCAACTTTCTGCATAACAACTATGGCGGAGATGCGTATTATGATAATATTACGATTAATGATGTTCCGTTGGCTGTATATGACATGAATGCAGTCGCACTGAAGGTTTATCCGAATCCTGTACAGGAAATGCTTCAGATCTCATTGCCTGCAAATGAGGCTATTAAGCAGACTGTTATTTATAACATGAGCGGACAGAAAGTTAAGACACTTTCCGCGGAAGCGTCGGTAAATGTCATGAATTTGTCTAAAGGTATATACGTGATCGAAGTCAGTACGGAAGCTGGAAAAGTTTATAAATCCAAGTTTATTAAAAAATAATAAGAAAGCCGTCCTGAATATTCACGACGGCTTTTTTATTTTTATAAACTGTGCTTAGTCCATATAACTTTCAATCGGTGCGCAGGTACAGATCAGATTACGGTCTCCATAAGCCTCATCAACACGCGACACGGACGCGAAAAATTTGCGTTCTCGCACCCACTCCAGCGGATAGGCCGCTTTTTCGCGCGAGTATGGTTTGTCCCAATTGTCGGAGATCACAATCTGCTCCGTATGCGGCGCATTTTTCAGCACGTTATTCGCCGTATCAGCGCCTCCTTCAGCAATTTCATCAATTTCTTTTTTAATGGAAATCAACGCTTCCGCGAAACGGTCGATTTCTTCTTTACTTTCAGATTCTGTCGGTTCAATCATCAGCGTGCCCGCCACCGGAAAACTCACTGTAGGTGCGTGGTAGCCATAATCCATCAAACGTTTTGCAACATCAGCGACTTCAATTCCCAATGCTTTGAACTGTCGGAAATCGACGATACATTCGTGCGCCACGCGGCCCTTTCCGTTTGCATAAAGAATCGGAAAATGCTCGGCCAATACCTCTTTAAGATAGTTGGCGTTAAGAATCGCGTAGTTGGTAGCATCTTTCAGCCCTGCTGCGCCCAGCATTTTGATGTACGCGTAGGAAATATTTAGCACCAATGAAGAGCCATACGGCGCGGCAGAAATTGCAGCGATCGCTTCTTTGCCTCCTGTTTTGATATTTGGATTACCCGGCAGAAACGGCATTAAATGTTCTGCAACGCAGATCGGTCCCACGCCCGGCCCGCCACCACCGTGCGGAATCGCAAAAGTTTTGTGAAGATTCAGGTGACAGACGTCTGCACCGATATTTCCCGGAGAAGTATAACCTACCTGCGCGTTCATATTGGCACCGTCCATGTAAATCTGGCCACCGTGCTGGTGAATTAAATCGGTGATTTCTTTGATATTTTCATCGAAAAAACCGTAGGTTGACGGATAGGTGATCATCACTGCAGCGAGGTTTTCGCTGTGTTGCTCGGCTTTTGATTTCAAATCTCGGAAGTCAATCTCGCCGTTTTCAAGATTTTTAACGACCACCACCTTCATACCCGCTATAACCGCTGAGGCGGGATTGGTCCCGTGCGCTGACTGAGGAATCAGAGCAATGTTGCGGTGTCCTTCGCCACGTGATTTGTGATATTCACGAATAACCATCAATCCGGCATATTCGCCCTGTGCTCCGGAATTCGGCTGCAGGGAAGTCGCTGCGAATCCTGTGATTTTTGCTAAATCTTTTTCAAGTTCTTTAATTAAAGCCTGATAACCGCCAGCCTGGTCAACAGGCACGAATGGATGTACACTTCCCCACTCTGCCCATGAAAGCGGCAACATTTCCGTAGCAGCATTCAGCTTCATGGTACAGGATCCCAACGAAATCATAGAATGTGTAAGCGACAGATCTTTTCGTTCCAAACGCTTGATGTAGCGCATCAATTCGGTTTCCGTGTGGTATTTATTAAAAACTTGTTCTTTAAGAATTTCATCAGTGCGCAGGTTATCAGCCGGAATCTGGATTTCTTCCGTAAAATTCAGTTTAAAACTTTGAGAATTTTTAAAATCAGCTAAAGCATCAAATAACTTCTGCACATTTTCTTTGGTTGAAGCTTCATTTAAAGAAATGCTCACAATTCCTTCGGAAAAATAATTCAAATTAATTTTTCGTCCCAACATTAACCGTTGAAGGCGAACTTTATCCTCTTCGCTAACTGAAAATTTGATGGTGTCGAAAACAGGCTCTTCAGCCAGATCAAAACCTATTTTATTCATTCCACGGCGAAGCGCAACTGTTTTAAAGTGGATCTGATCGGCAATAAAATTTAGTCCTGCAGGGCCGTGATAAACAGCGTACATGCCCGCCATTACTGCTAGAAGCACCTGAGCGGTACAAATATTCGAAGTTGCTTTCTCTCTCTTAATATGCTGTTCGCGTGTCTGTAGTGCCATACGCAGCGCACGTTTACCGTAGGCATCCTGAGAAACACCGATAATTCTGCCCGGAATGTCGCGTTTGTAAGAATCTTTGCAGGCAAAAAAGGCCGCGTGCGGACCGCCGTAACCCATCGGAATTCCGAAGCGTTGCGTAGTTCCTACCGCACAATCCGCTCCCATATCTGCCGGGGATTTCAGCTTAACCAACGCCATCGGATCGCAGGCCACCGCCACCTGTAATTCAAACTGTTTGAAGGAATGAATAAGTTCTGAATAATCGATGATTATTCCGTTTTTACCGGGATACTGCAGTAAGGCACCAAAAAAAGTTTCGTCAGCGTTAAAGCTTTCATGATTGCCGACCACTACTTCGATTCCCAGCCCTTCGGCCTTGGTTTGCAAGACGGCAACGGTTTGTGGAAAAACGAGATCAGAAACAAAGAACTTTATTGCCTCGGCTTTCTTCTGCGTTTTCGTGCGGCTCTCGAAGAACATGTGCATGGCTTCTGCCGCTGCGGTAGATTCGTCGAGAAGTGAAGCATTGGCTAATTTGAAACCAGTAAGATCGCAGACCACGGTTTGGAAGTTCAGTAATGCTTCCAGCCGACCCTGTGCAATTTCTGCCTGGTATGGCGTGTAAGCCGTGTACCACGATGGATTTTCGAGGATGTTGCGTTGGATGACGCTTGGCAGTATGGTGTTGTGGTAGCCGAAGCCGATATAATTATCAAACAAAATATTTTGTGCGGCCAGCTCTTTCGAATGGATGAGCATTTCGTGTTCGGAAAGTGCTTCGGTAATATCGAGTTCCCCTTCCATTCTGATCGCATCGGGAATGGTTTGTGAGATGAGTTCTTCTAAATCTTCAACGCCGATCTTATCCAACATCGCCTGCGTATCTGGCTGATTCGTCGATATGTGCCGGTGTACAAATTGTGTGGTGTTCATATATTTTTTACTAGATTTTGTCGTGTGAAAAGACGTGTAAAAATACAAATTTTCCTCCACCAAGGCAACCGGATTTCTTTCTTGAATTAATGGTAAAAATCAGTGTTATTATTTGGAATTATTCTTAATAAACTTTATATCTTTGCGTTATGCAAATGCTTATTACCCCATTCAAAGTGGCACCGCTTGCACCGGCCGGTAACGCTAACCACGAAATCTTCTGCGGCAAAAAGACGTGCTGCAAAAAATTTAAGAAAGGAAAAAGATGTAAAAAATGCCCTGGTCGCCTGAAACTCGCCTAAACTTTTATTCGGCGAAATTGTGCCAGAGCAGCAGTAACGCAATAATGATGAGCATGAGCGCTATCAAAACCCTTATTCCTCTGGGAATGCCGTGCGGATTCTGCGGTGTGGGCCGCTCGGGGCGAAAGATGTTTTCCGCCTCGCTTCGAAGTTGATCTGTTTTATTTTCGAAAACTTCTGTAATCGTGAGCGCCTGCACGACCGTTTTATTTAAAAGGGAATTCGTCGCATGCAGCAAAAGTTGAAATTTCCCGTCTTTAAATTCCGTGATTCGAATAACTTTTTCACCATAACCTTTTTGTAATCCGAAAGGCAATATTTTCACGATATCTGCATTAAAGGTTTGCCAGGTTATAATGACCTCTTCGCCTTTCTGTACGCGAATTTTGTTTACTTTAAATGATTTAATGCTCGGTGGCAGAGTCGGGCGATAGCTGCGTTGCTCGTGCAGAAAGTTATCGTCGTAGATACGGCGTTTTTCAGGATCGGTCAGCATCTCATACGCTTCCTGAGTTTCCCGAAAACGTTCCATAAAAAAATCATCACCGGGATTTTTGTCGGGATGATATTTTAAAGAAAGCTTACGGTAAGCTTTCTTGATATCGTCGTTAGAAGCATTTTCCGAAATGCCTAAAAAGTAATAATAGTTCTTCATAAAATGAGCCTGCAGTTCCCCCTGCACAAACTTTCGTCAGTTCTCCGTCGTACGGATTTATTTTTAGCAATAGTAATTAAATCGAAAAAAAAACGAAATGGAATAGCGAAAAACATATCCCGTTCGCTGCGGAATACAAGGAGAATTCAATTCAACTCTCGGCAATTTTTTTCAGCAGTTCTAATCCCTGATGGTATGCGTCGTTCGTTTGTTCTTCATAGTCCTGGTACGCATGCACGATCACTTGCAGCGCAGTAGTTTCTGGACTAATGGCCCGCAGAAAATATTTCTCTTCCATGCCGCTCCACTGTTTTACGAGTCGGGTTTCGGTATCTTCGATGCCATCGTCGAACGTCCCAAGATGCCGGAATACAACTTCAAAAGGAACATCAAGACTTACAATAGTCGAAACAAAACCTTTGTTATTTTCATCAATAAAGTACGATCTTCCGTCCACCAGCCAATCGGTTTTAAGTTTTGCTCCCGGCCTGATGTATCTGCGCCACTGCGCGTACGTCTCGGGATTCCAAAGTAAATCCCAAACTTCCTGAACGGGCGCTGTAATCGTACTTTCAAAATTTAATGTTTCCATACTTTTATTTAATAATGCTGATTATCCTCCCCAAAATCGCCGCCGTTCACATGAATTACTTCTCCCGTAATAAAACTGGAATCTTCCGAAGCGAGAAATACATACGCCGGGGCAACTTCTGAAGGTTGCCCAGCACGCTTGAGGGCAGTGTGTTTGCCAAAACTTTTTAAATCGTTAAAGGTCTCTTTAACGAGCGGCGTCCAGGTCGGGCCGGGCGCCACACCATTCACAAGTATCGAGCGTTTTGCCAAACTTACGGCCAAAGACCGGATAAAAGTAGTGATCGCTCCTTTGGTAGCCGAGTAGTCGATGGGATGATCGCTGCCGTGATATGCGGTGACCGAGGTGGTGCAAATGATGCGGCTGTTTTTGCCCATCTTAGGCAACAGCGCACGCGTAAAGCTCATCATCGAAAGAATGTTGCTATCGAAAGTCGAATAAATCTGTTCGTCGCTGATATTTTCCAGAACATCTTTCGAAAACTGTACTATGGCATTATTTACCAGAATATCCAGCGATTGGGAAAGTTGTTTTAAGGTTTTCACACATTCCTGTCTGAATTTTGTCTTGGTTAAATCTCCTTTCAGCAGCATGCACTTTTGCCCTTCATTTTCCACCAACCGCTGCGTTTCGTGGGCGTCATCGTCACTTTCCAGATAGATCACCGCGATATCGGCACCTTCGCGGGCGAAATGTACGGCGACGGCCTGGCCGATTCCGCTGTCGCCACCGCTAATGACCGCGAATTTTCCTTTCAGCTTGTCGCTGCCTCGGTAGGAATCCTTAATGATCTCCGGAAACTGCCCGTCCTTGGGAATTTTATTGGTAGTCTTAACTTTATTTTTAGTGCTCATTTTTGATGCTGTATCGCAGGTGTCCAAACAAACCCCGCGCCGAATTTTGCAATAAAACTCGACCTACCTCGATTTTTAAAAAAGCTGAACTGCATAAATGAATAATAATTAAATCTGAAAAAAAAGTAATGATGCACTAAGAACATAGAGAGGAATGCACCTCGATTCAAAGTAGAATTATATGTTACCCAACTTTCTCTGCGTATTTGTGGAAACGGTCCAATATGGCGTACCAACCCACGCGCTGCATCTCGCGTGAATACTGTGGCTCCGGTTCGAATATTTCGATGATCTCGGTAGTATTTTCGTCTAATGCACGGAAATATACTTCGATGGTTCGTCCGTCATCCATCGTGCTCCGAACATACTCTTTTTCGCGAATTTCCTCTATCGTGCCCGATACATTATAACCAAAACTTTTGTCTTTATATTCCAGGCGGTAATCGAAATGCCCACCGACGCGAAAATCCACTGACGCCTTCGGACAGTGCCAGTTGGTCGTTGTGTAATTCCATTTTACGATGTGCTTGGGATTATAGAATAATTCCCAAACGACGTTGAGTGGTTTTAGAATAGTAATGTTTATTGTTATGGGTTCCATTAAGCTTAGTTTGTCTAAAATTAAGGAATAATTTTCAGATTTGTCAAACCATGCCCATTTTCGCCTAATAATTTTCTACATATTTATGAAAACGGTCCAGTATTTCATACCAGGCATCCCGCTGCATTTGCTCTGGCTCACGCGGATCCGGCTCGAATATTTTGGTCACTTTTGTAGTGTTGGCGTCGATGGAGTCAAAGCTCAGCCATACCTGCCGTCCGTCATCTAAACGATAAATTATTTTAGATTTATCCATAACTTCTTCGTAAACACCCTGATAATCATAACCGAAACTTTGATCTTTTGCCTCCATATGATATTTAAAATGGCCGCCGCTGACCAACTCATTTTCTGCACTTGTGCACGACCATTCGTCGGTGGAATAATGCCATTTTGTTATATGCTCGGGGTCATTATATAATTCCCAGACTTTTGACATTGGTGCTAATATGGTGATTTCTAAAGTAATAGGTTTCATGCTTTATTCTTTTATTTTTAAATGAATTCAGTTTTATTTTATAATTTCTAAGCCTGCACATGGCAGAAAGCGTGCCGATTTTTATGTTCTCAAAAACTTAAAATAACATCAGTTCAATAACGCGTTTCCCCTCCGGTTTTTTCGCAACACCAAAAACCGTTTCTCCAGCGTATTTCCAGAAACTGTTGTGCGCTAATTCTGCTAAATTATCAACTGATCAAACGTGTTCGGTTTAGATTTTTCATTGTTTTCCTCAGGATGAAGATGGTTTGGTAAAAAAAATTAACGGTTCCTTTAAATAACAATCCCCACACTGTGAAGCGCGGGGAATTGATTAAAATATAATTGAATATTTTTACTTCAGTGCATTAAGCGCTGCTTCGTAATTAGGCTCCTGAGCGATTTCCGGTACCTGTTCGGTATAAATTACTTGGCCGTTTTCGTCGGCAACAATCACTGCGCGGCTGAGAAGTCCCTGCATCGGAGAATCTTCCAGAGTAACGCCGTAATCTTCGCCAAAAGTTCCGCGAAAATCAGAAAGCGTTTCTACATTATCCAGACCTTCAGCTGCACAAAAACGACTCAGCGCAAATGGAAGGTCACGCGATACGTTGATCACCACCGTATTATCCAGGCTGGATGCTTTTTCGTTAAATTCCCGTGCAGAAGCCGCGCAAACGCCGGTATCGATACTGGGAAAAATATTAAATATAATGTTCTTTGATTTAAATTCCGACAGATTTCTTGTTTTTAAATCTACGTCCACAAGTTCGAAATCTTTGATGTTAGAACCTATTTCGGGCAGTTCTCCAACGGAATGAATCTGGTTGCCATGCAAGGTAATATTTGCCATAATTTTATTTTTTTGTAACTCAAATTTACTGAATGTTTCTGCCATTCATTCCCAATTAACCGTTAAATTAATCTTAATGAATTCTTACTTTTGTATATTACATCTCCAATCTCACTATTTCTTTCAATACAATCTCAAGGTCAGCGGCACTTAAAAACCCGTTATAATTGAAAATAATTTCGCGCTTTGGATTGAGAATAACGAGCGACGGAAAAGAGGTTTTGCCGTCTACTGATAATGCAGTGGCGAGCTCATGAAAGCCTGTATTCACCCCGGTGGGTTTGTACCCGTACGTTTGTCCGCCAAATTTAACAGTGCGTTTCTCTTCCGCATTTAATTCAGCAAAATAAAAATTACCGGTCAGCAACTTTCTAATTTTACTATTGTTGAACGTGGTTTTCTGCATCGCTTTACAGTATTGGCACCAGTCGGTGTGCAGAAATATCACCAGATTGCGCGCCTCGGTCTCAAGCATTTCGTCTGCTTTTTCTAAAGGATGTTTTTGCGCCTGCGCGGCAACATTTAAACAAATTAAAAGCATGATCGAACTGCATAAGAACTTGATTTTTGCAGTCATTTCTATCTTTTACTTTAAATTAAATTTAATTCCCAGAAAACCGCGGATTCCCTGGTTCGGGCCAAATACATAGTTGGGATCAAACGTCAGCGCGTACGGATTTTCCGGCGTAGCGACGACCTGTCCATTGCCATCAAAAATTACGTTTTCGTCGAAGGGGTCATGGGAGCGGGCAATGATGAAAGGGTTGCCTCTGCCGGGCGTCCAATTCAGCAGGTTTTTAATTCCCGCGTAGAACTCGAAATTTTTAAATCCGTCATAAGTAAACTGGATATTTTGGATACTCCACCAAGGCGAAAACGGTTTGCGCGGATCCAGATCATTGAGCAGCGGCAAACGCATCGGGCTGTACACGTTTCCGGTATAATCTACGGTCAGTTTCCACGGCCTTATGTTGTACGATGCCGCCCAAGTCCCGGTAAATTTCTCAGTTAAAATCTGTTGTTTGCTAAACCCGTTTTCTGAAATTGTGTTTTCCATCAGTGTCCCGCCGAGGATAAATTTCAGGCCATTAGAAAAACTTAAATCTGCATTCAGACTAAGGCCTTTACTTATCGCATGACCGTCGAGGTTATCATAAATAATCTTATTGGTATCGGTCTCATAATCAGGAACAATTCTGTTGGTGAAATAAGTGAAAAACGCCGATCCGTCCAAGCCGATAATGGATCCATTATCCAGATAAAACTTTTTAATGTAATTTAAATTAACATTATAAGAACGTTCGGGTTTCAAATCATTTAATATTTCCACGTCGCGCGCGCCGGTAAGTGCTGCATGTTCCTCAGTAAACAGATTCACGACGCGGAAACCCGTGCCGGCATTGAAGCGGAAAATATTACTGCCATCCACGGTCCATTTATAAGCCAACCGCGGCGTAAAAATATTTCCGTGCACAGAATTATAATCATAACGTGCGCCGAGCAATAGTTTGTGCTGGTTTGCGATGCTGATCTCATCCTGTAAAAACACGCCGGGAAGCAGCGTTTTTTCAGGCTGATTATTCCCCTCTGCGTTTGCGGTTGCC
Source organism: Flavobacteriales bacterium UBA6693 (assembly GCA_002454815.1). GTDB lineage: Bacteria > Bacteroidota > Bacteroidia > Flavobacteriales > Weeksellaceae > Kaistella. The sequence goes on along the minus strand of DKJL01000010.1, from coordinate 423,043 downwards.
GCTGTATTGTCGTTATAATAAGTATATCGCAGCGCGCTGCCCGCCAAAAGATCGTGCCGGCCGACTTTCTTATCCCAGGTCAGTTGACCGAAGGCAATCTTCTGGTTTGCAATATAAGAGGTCGTCCCATAGCGGCTGTCCTGATCATGATTAACAAAAGAAAAACCGAAAAACATCTTTTCATTTACCGGCAATTGGTAATTTCCAAAAACTTCGGCGCGGTTGGTGTAGATGCTTTCGCCGTAAATCTCATCGCCGCCGCGGTAAGATTTGTTCCAGCGCATATCGCCGCCCCAGCGATCTTCATACATATATCGCCCCGCCACGCTGAAAAGCCGATTCTTTTTTCTATCAAAATTCCATTTCTGAAAAATAGAAATCCGGTCTTGAAGCGTAACATCTGTAAAATTATCGTTGTTGTCATCGACCGGATTTTGATAGTTAAAATAATTAATGCCAGTGACGGCCGTCGCTTTTCTGCCAACATGAAACTTGAATCCCAGGTCCGTATTGTACTCACCCCAACCCGTGGAGAAAACATCAGCGCTGAAACGTGCCGCCGATTTAGGATTTTTTGTAATAATATTAATGAGCCCACCCACTGCCTCGCTGCCGTACAATGATGACGCAGGTCCTTTCACAATTTCAATTCTTTCTACCAGCGAATTGGGAATTCCGGACATACCGTACACCGTTCCTAATGAACTGACGATCGGCATTCCGTCGATCAAAATCATCGTGTAAGGCCCTTCCAAGCCGTTGATGTGGATGTCGCCGGTATTGCAAATATTACAGTTGAGTTGCGGGCGAACACCGTTCACGTTCTGTAAAGCATCAAAAATATTAGGCGTCGGATTCTTTTTAAAATAAGCCGGCGAGTACACCTCAACTGCCACGGGACTTTCGGACCGGCGTACGGCTTTCATCGTTCCCGTGATCACCACATCTTCGATTGATGCAGATTTTTCAGACGAATGCAATTCAATATCAATATTTACAGGAATATCCTCCCGTACGATTATTTGCTTTGAAAAACTTTTGTATCCGTCGAGCTGTGCCTTGATCCGATAAGTACCGGCCGGAACTTCAGTAAAACGGTAGAAGCCCAGACTGTCGGTGAAGGTTGCTAGATCGGCACCTTCCAAATAAATGGCGACGGCTGTTTTCGTTTCGCCTGACGCGGTAAGCTGTCCCTCGACAGAAGACTGGGCGGCCGCTGAACTGACTGCGAATACGGCTGCCATAAAAATCATGCTTCTTTTCATCTTAAATCAAAATGTTAGATTTGCAAATGTATAAAAGTTAGACCATACTAACAATACTCTTTGGTATAATGTTTATGAAAAAGTCCAGCAATTTTTTACCAAAAAAAACAGCCGCAGTAGCGGCTGTTTATGATATAAAATTTAGAAGAAAATAGATTATTCTCTGTTTTCTTCTTTCTTGTTATTAAAGAAAAATTTAATGACAATCGGTAAAGTGGTAATTAGCACAATGATAATAATGATCATTTCCAGATGCGATTTCAATTCAATATCAAACTGTGTTTTGAAAAGCGCGTCGAGATAATGACCGGCAAAGATGAGCGAGAACGACCACAGAAATGCGCCAATAACATTATCGATTAAAAAACGGGTTTTGTTCATTTTCACGATGCCCGCCACGATCGGCGTGAAGGTCCGCACGATAGGCAGGAAACGCGCCATGATAACGGCTAATGCGCCATGCTCCTCGAAAAAATCATGCGCCTGGAAAAGATATTTTTTTTTGAAAAGGAACGAATCTTCTTTTTTGTAGAGTGCCGGTCCGGCTTTCAGCCCAAACCAGTAGCCTACTTCATTGCCAATAACGGCAGCGACAGCTACAGCGGTAGCCAGGATTGTGGTGTCGAGCAAATCGCTGCCCGTGGATCCAAGCGTTTCGGTGATAATTTCTACCGCATAAATACCGGAGACGAAAAGCAGACTGTCGCCCGGCAGGAAAAATCCAATGAATAAGCCGGTTTCGGCGAAGATAATAAATAAGATGAGCCAGAAACCACCCATCTTAATGTAGAATTCAGGATTGAGCAAGTCCTTCCAACTTTCAAAATTTTCCATATTTGCAAATATAAGCAAACGCAGGTGTCGCCTACATTAAGTAATTGTTAAATATTGCTAAAGTTTAAAGTGTCAAATCATCGTCTGCCACGGCAGTTCCGTCGGACATCAGAAACGATTTCAGGAAGGGTGTGAGTCCGCCATTCATTACGGCGTCCACGTCGGAAGTTTCGTAGCCCGAGCGCACATCTTTTACGAGTTTGTAAGGGTGCATCACATAATTTCGAATTTGGCTGCCCCACTCGATTTTCATTTTTCCGGCTTCTATTTCGTTCCGCGCTTTCATCCGTTCTTCGAGTTCCATCTCGTACAGGCGCGACTTCAGGAGTTGCATTGCCTTTTCTTTGTTCTGAAGCTGCGAACGCGATTCGGAGTTTTCGATGATGATTCCCGTTGGCGCGTGACGGAGTCGTACTGCGGTTTCCACTTTATTCACGTTCTGCCCGCCAGCACCGCTGGAGCGCATGGTTTCAAAAGAAATATCGGCAGGGTTTACCTGAATTTCAATGGTGTCATCCACGAGTGGATAAACGTAAACCGAAACAAAACTGGTGTGGCGCTTGGCGTTGGAATCGAAGGGTGAAATTCGTACCAAACGGTGTACACCATTTTCGCCGCGCAAATAACCGAACGCAAATTCGCCCTCGATCTCCAGAGTTACGGTTTTTATGCCGGCTACATCACCTTCCTGAAAATTAAGTTCGCGGATTTTATAACCCTGATTTTCCGCCCACATAGTGTACATCCGCATCAGCATCGAGGCCCAGTCGCAGCTTTCAGTTCCGCCCGCTCCTGCTGTGATCTGCAATACCGCGGAAAGTTCGTCGCCTTCATTGGAGAGCATATTTTTAAATTCCAGATCTTCCACTTTCTGCGTAAGTGTGGCAAAAGCTTCGTCCAGTTCTGTGGCAACATCCGGATCCTCACGCGCAAAATCGAGCAACACCTGTACGTCCTCGAAACGGCTTTGAATTTCGTCGTACGTGTCGACCCATTTCTTTTTGGAGCGCAGCTGTTTCATAAAAGCTTCCGCCTCTTTGGGCTGATCCCAAAACTCCGGCGAAACGGTCTTTTCCTCGTCGTTTTGGATTTCTATTTTTTTTCTTTCGATCTGTAAATATTTATACAGATCGGCGATACGGGCTTGCAGGTCTTTTATTTGGTCGCTGTTGGTCACGGAATTTTATTTTTACAAAAATACTGTTTTTCGGGCAAAAGCTTTATCCCGAGGAAAATACCGTGTGTATTTATACATAGAAAAAACACATTATTCAGAACAAAAAAATCCGGCTGCGTGGCAACCGGATTTCTGATTTAAATTTAATTTAAATATAATTTTTTATAATATTCATCAGCCATACGGTCCGAATTAAAATCGTGTCTTACGTCATCCATCGCCGTCTGCTGAATTTTGCGCCACTCATCAGGTTTTTCATAATACGTTGGAATAATCTCCTGTTCCAACAAATTGTAAAGTGCTTCCAAATCATATTGATCCTGCTCGTAAATGCTCATGTTCGCATAGTCGGCTTTTTCAACAACAAACGAATTATCGCCCGGTTTTGCAAATTCGGGAATCCAGCCATCGTCGGTAGAAAGGTTGATGGAGCCATTCATGGCCGCGGTCATCCCGGAAGTTCCGGAGGCCTCACGCGGAACACGCGGGTTGTTGAGCCAAACATCAGAGCCCTGCTTCATCGATTTGCTCAGTGCAAGTTCATAACCCGTAAGCACGGCCATATTCCGGTAATCTCTGCTCTTCACTACCAGTTCGTTAAAAATGGAAATAGCAGAATAATCCATCGGGTAAGGTTTTCCGGCCCAAACGATCTGCAAGGGATAATTGGGATTATTTAATAATTTTTCGAAGCGTTCCGGATCGCGCAGCAAGAGATCAGCGCGCTTGTAACCGGCAAAACGACGTGCCCAAACAATGGTAAGCACATCCGCATCAAACAGTTTTCCTGCCTGGTCCGCAACAATTTTAAAAAAATGCTTTTTCAGTTCTTTTTTTCGACGGTCAAACACTTCAGGGTTGTTCTCATTCTTCGCATCATAAAGCGGCTGATCCGCCCAATATTTATATTCCTGAGCGTTGGTGATCGCTTTTATTTCACAGATCCCCGGATATTTTTGCCAGATCGCCCGCGACACGACGCCGTGCAGCTGGGACACGCCATTTGCAACGCGCGCCATTCGAAGCGCACAAAGCGAATGATTAAAACGGTCTTCATCCGAACCTTCAATTTCTTTTACTTTTTCGAGCGGTAAACCGGAAAAGTAAGACATATCAAAACACATCGAAAGACTGTGTTTTTCATTTCCGGCTTCTTCAGGAGTGTGCGTTGTGAATACCAGTTTTTCGCGCACTTTGCCCAGATCACCATTAAATTTTTCTAAAAGATAGAAAGCTGCGGGCAGGCCGTGTGCTTCATTCAGGTGGTACACCTCGCGCTCTAAATTTATCTCGTCCAACAATTTTGCGCCGCCTTTGCCCAGCAAAATATATTGCGCGACTTTCGTCGCTTCATTGGCGTCGTATAAACGGTGGCAGATCGTTTTAGAAATATGATCATTCTCGGGCATATCCGTTGAAAGAAAAAACATCGGTGCCGTATGAAAAACTTTCGGGTCCAGATAGTATACTTTCACCCAAACGGGTGCAGAATGAATCTCGATTTGAAACTTTATGTGGGTGTCCTGCAAAAAAGAGTACATTTTTTCGGTCCAGGTGGGCTGCAGTGTCTGATCGTGATTTCTGGCCTGATCGTAGTAACCGAATTTCCACAAAATTCCGATACCGACCAAATCCTGTTTGAGGTTGTAAGCGCTTCGCATGTGGGAACCGGCAAGAAAACCCAAACCGCCGGAGTAGATTTTCAGCGCCTGATCGATGGCGAATTCCATTGAAAAATAAGCAACTTTCTTTGTATAATCGAGATTGATGCTGAAGGGCATCGAATAGTTTTTGAAATCCATTTTTTTAATTTAAAAAAGACTTGCAAAGGTAAATTTTAATTCAGCTACAGGCGAATGAAGATACACGTAATATTTATCATGGAAAATTTTTTCGTGCGAAAAGCAGAATAATATCATTTCAACGTTTTAAAATATTCTGCGAAAAGATGGTTAATTTTGTGATGAAAATTTAAATTAAATGGAGAGCGCGATGATTCATCAATTCCAGTTATGTAGGACTGCCGGCGCACGCGCACTCGCAAAAATTCCTGTGACCGAACTTCCTGTTGCCACTGCGCACCTTCAGCGTGTACAGAAAATTCTGCGCGAAATGGCAGAGTATACGCGCTACTCCGCACAAGATGATTGCCAGGAAAACTTCCCCACAAATGTTTTGAATAAAAGTGCATTAATTAACTATTGGAATTTATCATGGGATACGTTATTTAAAAATTTAAAGAACAAAAATCAGGAGGAACTGTTGGATGACCTTACATTCTACAATAATAAAACGGTTGAGATGCTCGAGGTTTTAAAGCAAATTACCAACATTGTCCCAAGCCCGCTAGAAAATTTACCGGAAAATGCGTCGCCGGTCTGTTTTGCGAACAGCTCTGATGTACGCGATGAATATAAGTAAAAACCGGCACCAGCTGACCGTTCAGCTACTTATTTCAAAACGATTCGACATAATAAAGAATAGGTGAATTTCTTTTCCTGATATTTCTTGGGCTGCTGCATTCTGCTCAGCATCAAAAATTTAATTAAATTTGCAGTCTTAAATTATGGAACATATCACGCCCAAAACTGCCGCTTATCACACCCTCGGGTGCAAGCTGAATTTTGCTGAAACTTCAACCATTGCCCGCCAGCTCACCGGCGCCGGTTACCAAAAAGTAACTTTCGACGAGCCCGCGCACGTGTACGTCATCAACACCTGTTCTGTAACAGAAAACGCAGACCGTGAGTGCAAGTTTCACGTAAAAAGAGCGATGAAAGCAAACCCGGACGGGCTGGTGGTGATTCTGGGTTGCTATGCACAGCTGAAACCGGAAGAAATCGCTGCTATTCCAGGTGTTGACCTCGTTCTGGGCGCAAAAGAAAAATTTAATATTCTCAGTTATCTCGACGATTTGCAGAAATCAGATGCCGATGGAACCGTGCATTCCTGTGAAGTGGATCAGGCAGATTTTTTTATCGGCAGTTATTCTATCGGCGACCGTACGCGCGCTTTTCTGAAAGTGCAGGACGGTTGCGATTATAAATGTACCTATTGTACCATCCCGCTGGCGCGCGGAATTTCGCGTTCCGACACCATCGAAAACGTCGTTGAAAACGCAAGAGAAATCGCGCAGCGCGGCATTCGAGAAATCGTACTGACCGGCGTAAACATTGGCGATTACGGAAAAGGAGAATTTGGAAACAAGAGGCACGAACATACCTTTCTGGATCTTATTTCGGAACTCGATAAAGTGGACGGGATCGAGCGCATCAGGATTTCCAGCATTGAACCGAATTTACTGAAGGACGAAAGTATCGAGCTGGTTGCCAAAAGCCGGAGATTTGTGCCCCATTTTCATATCCCGCTGCAAAGCGGCAGCGACGACTTATTAAAAAAAATGAAGCGGCGGTATCTCTCAGGTCTTTATGCCGATCGTGTCGCTAAAATCCGCCAGGTCATGCCTGATGCTTGTGTTGGCGTGGATGTTATCGTAGGATTTCCCGGTGAAACTGAAGAAAAATTCCTGGAAACTTATCGGTTTTTAAATGAACTGCCGATTTCTTATTTACACGTTTTCACCTACTCTGAGCGCGAAAATACAGAAGCTGCCAAAATGGAGGGCGTCATTCCTATCATTGAAAGAAAACGGCGAAACAAAATGCTGAGGATTTTATCTGAAAAGAAAAAGATGGCCTTTTATGAAGAACAGCTTGGAAAAATGCTGCCTGTTTTGTGGGAACATGAAAATAAAGACGGCCTGATGTTCGGTTTTACGGAAAACTACGTGAGAGTACAAAAGCCCTGGGACGCAAATTCCGTCAATCAGATCGAGGAGCTGAAACTCCAAAAAATACAAAGCGACGGAACCGTTTCTGTTCACGCCGCTTTTGAGACTTTCTTAAGTAAAGTTTAGTTTGCCGGTACCGGTTGAGACGCGCCTGTAGGCAGCCGGTCGAATAAATCTGGAAAAAAAGCGAGGATGATAAAATACGATATGATCGCTAATACGATTGCGGCAACACCGATGATCATTACGGGGGCCGGTTTGTTTTTTTTTGCAGGTTCCATTTTTGCTAAATTTTAATGTTATTCAGACAGCTGCAATTTTTGCACCAGTTTCGGTGTTATGTTTCATTGGGACTTTTGACCTTTCATTTTGAAAGTGTGCCGCGGCCCAGTTTTGCCAAAAAGTCGCCGTGCAGCGGATTAGGTACGAGGTGCCAACTCTACGCCCATTATTGCTATGAAATATCCATAAATTTTAGGTGAATCTTACAATATCCTTCCTTCTGCAATCATAAACATTGTCGTACTGGAGCCAGTGAATATTGCCACATGATAAAGTTTCTCTGTATCGCTTTTAGCGAGCATAAATAGCGAGCATGATCTTAAATTTTGAGCTTGAATCGCGATAAGCTGAGAATAATCTTATTTAAATTTAATCATAATAAACGTCGTCGTACATAACTCCGGCTTCAATGGCGACAGGTAAAATGTTTTCCTCCGGCACAATCGGGCAGTTATAATCGTAGGCATTATAAGCGCAGAATGGATGATAAGATTTATTGAAATCAATAATAATTTTATCTGATGAAGGAATGCGGAGATCCAGATATTTACCACCGCCATAAGTCGTTTTACCATTCGTTTCATCGCGGAATGGCAGAAATAAATAATCTTGGTATTCGGGGCGCATCATTAAATCCAGACTTTGATAGAGTTTAAGCTGGTAGTTTTTCCCGTCAATTTGAAAGGACGCTGTGCCGTATTCTTTATATTGCTTGGATTTTCCGGAAGACGTGGGCAAATCGAAAATAACAGGATCTGCTGCGCGCTCTAATTTTGCCGTCACGCGAAACTTTTTGTCAACCGCAAAGAACGGATGCCGACGAAACTTTTTCAGGTTTTCTCCACGCAGCGGGGTCGTCGCCGTATCCAAATATTCTTTATTTAACTGTGTTTGAAACTTGCTGATTTCGGCTTGATATCCACCTAAGCCAAATGGAGCGCAAGACCACAACATGCAAAACAGAAAAGTCGAAACCAATAATTTCATCAAAGTAATTTTAAGCTATAAATTTCCACCGGAGAAATTAGAAGACTGTCAGGTTATTTTAACCCGGTAAATATCGCTTTTATTTCGTTTAATTCTTGGGACGTGAAAACCTCCGGCTTCGGGAATTTCTTCTTTCAAATCAAAATAAGAACAACCAGCGGGCAAACCGGTAAAAACTAAGGTAAACCAGAAATCTGCAAAAGGAGGAACCAAGGTCCAGTAGGGAAAAAGCGTAATATTTTCATGATGCACCAAACTGCTCCGGTGCCCCGAGTGCTCATCGATCAGCACCGTCGAGGGCCAGATCCGAATCAGCATATCTGGCGACGGCGTTGCGGCAAAGCAACAGTGCACAATGACCTGTTTTTCCTCTTCCACCGCTGGTTGTATTGCCTCCAGAATTTCGGGTGCGATGGATGGCTTCGTAATGGTAGTGGCTTTCAAGTTAATTGGTGCACGTTTAATAATTAAGTTCCAACATCTCTTTGGTATAAGCGCGTACCTTTTCAGTAAGTTCACTGTTTTCAGAAAGGTTTTGTCCGTACGAAGGTATGATTTCCTTAAGTTTTTCTTTCCAGCCGTTTTCCATTTTTTCGGGGAAACATTTTTCCAGCACCTGAATCATCGCATGTGCGGCGGTAGAGGCACCTGGCGACGCACCCAGCAGGGAAGCAATGGTACCGCTGCTGTTGACCACCACTTCGGTTCCGAACTCCAGTTTACCGCCTTCCTCTTTATCTTTTTTAATAATTTGCACGCGTTGTCCGGCAACTTTCAGTTCCCAATCTTCTTCTTTTGCATCTTTCACAAATTCCCGCAGGTGTTGCAGACGTTGCTCTTTATTCATTGCCACCTGACGGATGAGATATTGCGTTAATGGCAAATTGTGCCACCAGGCACCAAACAGTGAACGGATATTTTTAAAATTTACGCTTTCGGGTAAATCCAAATAGCTGCCTTCTTTCAAAAACTTTGTCGAGAATCCTGCGAACGGCCCAAATAGCAGTGCCTCTTTTCCGTCGATAATCCGCAGATCCAAATGAGGCACACTCATCGGCGGCGCATCTACTGTCGCCTGCGTATAGACTTTCGCCTGATGTTTTGCAATGAGTTCCGGGTTGTGACTTACCAGCCATTCACCTGAAACAGGAAAACCACCGTAGCCATCGCTTTCGGGAATATCCGAACTTTCTAAAAGAGGGAGGGCATAACCGCCGGCGCCGATAAATACAAAATCTGCCGTCACGTCGTGTTTTTCCTGAGTAATTCGGTCTTTTACCTTAACGAGCCATTTACCATCAGAACGCGGATCAATATCCTTCACCGCGTGGTACAGAAATACATCAACATTAGAATCATCTGCCAGATAGCGTCCCATTTTTCGCGTCAGCGTACCGAAATTTACGTCCGTTCCAAGATCCATTTTAGTCGCGGCAAGAAATTCTGAAGGCTTACGTTTTTGCATTATTAAAGGAATCCACTCTCGCAGCTGATCATGATCGGTAGTGAACTGCATTTCTTTAAACAAATGCGACTGCGTCATCCGTTCATGTCTTTTTCTCAAAAATTTTCCGTCGTTCTCGCCGAAAACCAGACTCATGTGTGGACAGGTATTGATGAAATTTTTCGGATTTTTAATAAAATTTTTCTTCAGCAGAAAAGACCAGAATTGCTTGGAAACCTCGAATTGCTCCGCGATTTTTTCCGCCTTCGATATATCAATCGTGCCATCTTCCCGCTGGGGCGTATAATTGAGTTCGCAATAGGCAGAATGTCCCGTTCCGGCATTATTCCAGGCGGCAGAACTTTCCCGGGCAAAGCGACCGAGCCGTTCGAAGATTACAATTCTTAAAGTAGGATTCAGTTCGTGTAAGAGCGTGCCGAGCGTGGCGCTCATAATACCGCCACCGATAAGAACGACATCGTAATGAGAATCTGGAGTGCTGTGAGCTGAAGACATAGTATTTTGTTTTGGTTTGCGCGCCTTTTTTAATTTTAAGTAAAATTAAAAAAAGAACAAATTATTTACTTTAGCCGGAAATTAAATAGTTTAAAATCAGGTGCTACAAGCACAGCAAATAAATCGCCAAAAATCAAAACACGTTTTTAAAACTGGTCGGAAACCTGCAATTAATCTTAAAAAACACTTGTTTTTAGATCTGTAAATTAAAACTGTTCTTCGGTTGTATTTAATTTAAAAGTAAAAATACTGCGGATTCCCAATTTTCTAAAACCGATAAAACTCAGTCAAATCCAATTCCTAATTCAGTTGCGTCGTAAGTTTTTTAAATTCGGTTTCAGCATTCTTTTCTTCGTACAGCACCGCGTAAATAGTATCGATGATCGGCGTCTGCAAGTTCTTTTCTTTGGACGTGTGATAAACGGAATCTGCTGCATAATATCCTTCGGCCACCATATTCATGGACTGGATCGCAGATTTCACGGTGTATCCTTTTCCGATCAGATTGCCTAAATTCCGGTTTCGGGAAAACAAAGAATAAGCGGTAACCAATAGATCCCCAAGATAGGCACTTTCATTGACGTCGCGCGGAACTTCATAAACGGCTTCCAGAAAAACTTCCATTTCGCGAACTGCATTGGAAACAAAAACCGCCGTGAAATTATCGCCATAGCCAAGACCGCTGGAAATGCCGGCCCCAACAGCATAAATATTTTTAAGAATTGCAGAATATTCGTTGCCCAGAATATCCTTACTGCAATGCACATTAATGAAATCTGAAGAAAACAAGGCGTGCAATTTTTCCGCTACAGATTCTTCCGCCACGGCAACCGTCAGATAAGACAGCCGCTCCATGGCAACTTCTTCCGCGTGACACGGCCCTGCGATCACCGCCTGATTGCGAAAGCCGATTTTAAATTCTTCCCGCAAATAATGCGCAACCACGTCGTTCACTTTGGGGACAATTCCCTTGATGGCAGAGACGAAGATTTTATTTTCGTACGCGCACGTCATTTTCTCCATTGCATCGGAAAGGTAGATGGAAGGCGTTGCCAGCACGATCACCTCGCAGGCGGAGACCAGCTCGTTAATATCTGTCGTAACCTTTATACTTTCCTGCTCGAAGGAAACCGAAGTGAGATAAGTGGGGTTATGACCTCGCAGTTCTATGGCCCCTTTCACAAATTCATTTCTGACACACCAATGTACCACAGCGCTGTTTTCCACCAGCATTTTTACAATAGCGGTTGCAAAACTGCCGCTGCCTACCACGCCTACCGGGATGCTGAGTTTATCGGTTTCGTCGGTCTTGTTATTCATTTTTCTCATGCATAAAATTTTTGGCCATGTTTTACGTTTCACGGGTGGCTGAATTGCACAAAGGTATTAAAGCTTTTGCAATCGCATCGAAAGATTTCGCTGTGCGGCGTCCGTTCGGGAGATCACTTTCTGCAAAAACAGGTAACGTATGGCAATTCAATTATTTAAATATTTTATTTAAATTTGCGCCGGCTTTTTTAAAACAAAATACAACCCTATTTTAATAGATGAAACATTTTTTAAACAACCGAAAAAACGCTTTACTTATCATGGCTGCATTTGTGGTCGTTATCGTGCTTCAAGGTTTGCTTATTGGAAAACTTTATGCCGAAAAAGATGATAAAACTTATCAGGTAAATCTGGTGCCAGTGAAAATGGACCAGGACAGCGTCGATTATGTGGCAATGAAAAACGACCTTCAGCTGGTCGACCGCACCGTGCGGGAACTGAACAGTTTTCTGGCAACCAAAAACTTAAGCGATACAAAAGTCGAGACGCTTGTGCAGGACAGTCTCTCGAATGCGGTGTATGTTGCGAAACAATCGCGCCGCTACAGCCGATATTTGGCTGATCTGCAACTGAAACTTCAGCAGGTACCGCTGGGAATGCCGACAGATGGATACATTTCTTCCCTGTTCGGTAAGCGGATCAATCCGATTCCGCCAAAAACAATGATGTTGGCTTCAGCAAAACCTTTAAAAACGGCACCTCAATATGTTGAGGAAAAGGACAGTCTCGGAAATGTGATTAAACGTGTTGCTGCCGTAGCACCGGTACACAATAATCCCCCAGCGGAAAAAGAGCAGATTCAGTTTCACAAAGGTTTGGACATCGCCGTTGCACACGGATCAGACGTTCGCAGCGCTGCCGCCGGAAAAGTAATTTTTGCCGGCGTAAAAGGAGGTTATGGAAACTGTGTCATCATTTCGCATGGCAACGGCCTCGACACACTGTACGGACATTTGTCGCAAATACTTGTAAAAACGAATGATCTGGTGGCCGTCAATCAGGTCGTGGCAAAATCCGGAAACACGGGGCGCTCTACCGGCCCACACCTTCATTACGAAGTGCATAAAAATAATACACCCGTAAACCCGAAACTCTTTATGAATTTCTAACATAGAGAAAACGCTGCTGAATTTTCCGGCAGCGTTTTTTATTTGAGAACGGCAAGATGTATTATTAAGAAAGAAATACGGAAATTTGCCTTTTATAGAAATGAAGGTGGAAGTATGAAATTATGTATTGCTGAAAAACCCAGCGTCGCGCGCGATATTGCCAAAGTTCTCGGCGCGGATATGCCGAAGCAGGGCTATTTCGAAGGGAACGGCTATTGGGTGACCTGGACGTTTGGACATCTTTGTACGCTTAAAGAACCGCACGACTATGGTGAGCATCTCAAATCGTGGAATCTCATTTATCTTCCGATTATTCCTGAACCTTTTGGCATAAAGCTCATTCCTAACAACGGTGTCGAAAAACAGTTCCGTGTTATCGAACAGCTGGTGGCAAACTGCGACGAGGTCATCAATTGCGGTGATGCCGGGCAGGAAGGCGAGCTCATCCAGCGTTGGGTGCTGCAAAAGGCAAAATGCAGAAAACCGATGAAACGTCTGTGGATTTCTTCGCTTACAGAAAGTGCAATAAAAGAAGGTTTTGCAAACCTGAAACCTGCAGAAAATTATCAAAACTTATATCTGGCCGGCAATGCACGTGCAATTGGCGACTGGCTGTTGGGCATCAACGCTACACGTCTCTTCACCCGGAAATTCGGCGGAAATAAAAGCGTGCTCAGCGTTGGACGCGTACAAACACCGACACTTGCCATGTTGGTACAAAGGCAAAAAGAAATCGACGCTTTTAAAGTTGAAGAATACTGGGAACTGAAAACCCAGTATCGCGAGGTAACATTCACCGCCTCGATCGACCGGCTCAGAACAAAAAATAAAGCTGAGAAAGGATTGGCTTATCTAAAAGAACATCCTTTCAAAATTGTTTCATTTGAAATTAAAGAAGGTAAAGAAAAAAATCCGCGTCTCTTTGACCTGACCGCGCTGCAAGTGGAAGCAAACCGCAAGTTCGGTTTTTCAGCCGACAATACGCTGAAGCATATCCAAAGTTTATACGAAAAAAAACACACAACTTATCCTCGCGTCGATACGACCTATTTATCAGAAAGCCTCCATCCTCAAATTCCGGGAATTTTGCAGAGTATGCGGATTTATGATGAAGTTACAGCGCCGGTTCTTTCACAACCGATTCCGAAATCCAAAGCGGTTTTCGACGATACGAAAGTGACCGACCATCACGCCATTATTCCCACTGAAATTTCACCTTCATCACATCTGAGCAGAGAGGAAAAACTCATTTACGATCTTGTCGCAAGACGTTTTATTGCCGTTTTTTATCCGGAATGTAAAATTTCAAATACACTTGTGGAAGGTATCGTGGGCAAAATTCCGTTCAAGACAACGGGTAAAGAGATCCTGGAATTGGGCTGGCGGGAAGTTTACATCAAAGACAAAAAAGAAGAAACCGATAAAAAGGAAGACGAACAGCTGATTCCCGAATTTAAGGCCGGAGAAGAAGGACCACACAAACCGCTCATTCATCAGGGGAAGACAACAGCGCCAAAACCTTATACCGAAGCAACTCTTCTGCGCGCCATGGAAACCGCCGGAAAGCAGGTGGACGATGAAGAACTGCGCGAACTGCTGAAAAATAATGGGATCGGCCGACCTTCCACCCGCGCCAACATCATTGAAATGCTGTTCAAACGCAATTACATCGAACGGAAAAAAAAGAACCTTTTCGCCACCTCTACCGGCGTGGAACTCATCGATACCATCGAAGATGAAGTTTTGAAAAGCCCCGAACTTACCGGCGAATGGGAACTTAAATTACGCAAAATAGAGCGCGGCGAATACGAAGCAAACCAGTTCAAAGAAGAACTTATCGCTATGGTTACCGAGCTCACACGCAAAGTAATTAACGAAAAGCCCAAAGTAATTGCTGTGGCTGAAGAGATAAAAGTGGAAGTAAAAGCTAAAGCGCCAAAGAAGTCGGCAAATATTGTATGGGAACGGGAAACCTGCCCGAAATGCAACGAAAACCAATTGATAAAAGGCAAAACTGCCATTGGATGTGTCGCTTATCAAACGTGCGGTTTCAAAGTGCCAATCGTTTTCTTGGGGAAAAAACTGTCGGATAAACAAATCCATGATGTGATCACCAAAGGAAAATCCGGCAAGCTGAAAGGTTTCACAGAACATCACGCAGGATTTTCCGAAGGAGTTCTAAGACGTACGGATAATTTTCAAGTTGAATTAACCGCAGATTAAAATTTAAATCAACATTTTACGTGAAATCGCGTGCGCCAAAAAGCCGTTTTATTTCAAAACAGTACCTTTACCCTTCATTAAATTCCGGAAAAGCAGTTTTTCGGAATAAAATTTATCACTAAGGGATGACAGAATCCCTCTAATTTTAGCTTTATGACTATAGACAAAAATCACGTTGTAACGATTCATTACACCCTGAACGCCGTAGAAGAAAATGGCGAAAAAACTTTTATTGAAAAAACTGAGGCAGAAAATCCTTTCTCCTTTTTATATGGTGCCGGCCTGATGCTGCCAAAATTTGAGGACCAACTGATGGGCCTTAGTTCCGGCGACCAACGCTCTTTCACGGTAACTCCGGAAGAAGGCTACGGCGAAAAAGCAGATAACGCCAGCGTGCAGCTGCCGGTAGACATGTTTGCAGAATCGGGCATGCCGCCTGTTGGTGCCATGTTGCCGCTGCAGGATCCCGAGGGCAACCAAGTCAACGCTATCGTATTGGAGGTTTCTCCGGAAGCAGTAACCGTAGACCTGAATCATCCGATGGCCGGGAAAACTTTACATTTCGATATCGAAGTGGTGTCCACGCGGCCGGCAACCGAGGAAGAATTAGCACACGGGCATGCGCACGGTGCGGACGGCCAGGGTCAGCACTGATATTCCGTTTTCTATATTTAAAGCTGCAAGTTTCTTGCAGCTTTTTTTTTAAATAAACGGAACCTGGCTTTCTATTCACTCATTGTTCTATTAGGATCTCAAGTTTGTTCATATAAGTTCTTATTTTAGCGCTTCAAAAAAAAGCAGATGACACCGACCGTTTCTATTCAAAGAGATTTAGCTGTTAATGACAACCAAATCAGCGCAACGCTCAAATTGCTGTCGGAAGAATGCACGGTGCCTTTTATTGCGCGCTACAGAAAAGACGCAACTGGAGGTCTGGATGAAGTGCAGATTGAACAAATTTTTAAGCTAAAAAAGCACTACGAAGAAATTATAAAACGCAAAGAATCAATTTTAAAGTCGGTGGCAGATCAGAAATTGCTGACAGATGAATTTAAACAAAAGTTAGAAAAATCTTTCGATCTGAAGGAGCTGGAAGATTTATATCTGCCTTTCAGGAAAAGCCGCAGAACGCGAGCTGATACGGCGAAGGAAAACGGGCTGGAACCTTTAGCCAAAATAATCATGAGTCAGAACTCAGGTGATATTGCATCTTCAGCAAGAAAATATAACAAAGGGATGGTTTCCGATGAAGCCGAAGCTTTGCAGGGTGCCAGAGATATTATAGCGGAATGGATTAGCGAAAATCTCCAGGTTCGGCAAAAGCTGCGCAATTTCTACAAGCGGAACGCGGTGATCACAGCGAAAGTAATTAAAGCAAAAAAAGAGGAGGAAGGAGCGCAAAAATATTCGCAGTATTTTGATTGGCAGGAAAGTCTGAACAGAATTGCCTCGCACCGCCTTCTGGCGATTCTGCGCGCGGAATCGGAGGGTTTTGTGAAAGCCAATATTATTGTAGATAAAGAAGAAGCATTATCCATTCCGGCGAAAATATTAATTAAAAACAATACGGCCGCGGCAGAGCAAGTGCGTCTCGCTATCGACGAAGCTTACAGGCGTCTGCTGGAACCTGCAATTTCCAAAGAAGTACTGCGTGATGCAAAACAGTACGCTGACCAACAAGCGATTGCCATATTCTCTGATAATTTACAGCAGTTGTTATTGGCCCCACCGCTTGGTGAGAAGCGAATTTTAGCAATTGATCCGGGTTTTAGAAGCGGTTGCAAAGTAGTCTGCCTCGACGAAAAAGGCGACCTGCTTCACAATGAAACCATCTATCCACATGCTCCACAAAACGAAGCGGCAACAGCAATGAAAAAAATCCGCTCGATGGTAAATGCGTATCACATCGACGCGATCTCCATCGGAAACGGAACCGCCAGCCGCGAAACTGAATTTTTTATTAAAAAAATCGCGTTCGATAAGCCGCCGCAGGTTTTCGTTGTTTCCGAGGCGGGCGCCTCCGTATATTCCGCAAGCAAAGTCGCACGTGAAGAATTTCCCGGTTACGATGTGACGGTTCGCGGTGCTGTTTCTATTGGCCGCCGCCTCGCAGATCCGTTGGCCGAATTGGTGAAAATCGACGCAAAGTCCATTGGCGTGGGACAATACCAACACGACGTCGATCAGACAGAACTCAGGACCGAACTCGACAATACCGTGATGAAATGTGTAAATATGGTAGGAATTAACCTGAACACCGCAAGTAAAGAAGTTCTGAGCTACGTTTCCGGTATCGGTGAAAAACTGGCAGAAAATATTGTTCTGTACCGCGCGGAAAATGGACTTTTTCAAGACAGGAAAGAGCTGAAGAAAGTGCCGCGACTTGGTGAAAAAGCTTTTCAGCAGGCAGCTGCTTTTATAAGGATTTCAAACGGAAAAAATCCGCTGGACAATTCGGCGGTACATCCGGAAGCCTACCCCACGGTTGGGAAAATGGCCGCAGACTCAGGTTTAAAAACAAAAGAACTGATTGGACATGGTGAAGAAATAGATAAGATAAAACCGCAAAATTATGTAAGTGATATGGTGGGTCTTCTGGCAATAAAAGATATTTTACAGGAACTGAAAAAGCCGGGTGTGGATCCCAGAAAAAAAGCAAAAATTTTTGAGTTTGACGCGTCGGTAAAAAGTATCAGAGATTTAGAAACCGGCAAGGTTCTGCCAGGTATTGTGAACAATATAACGGCCTTTGGCTGTTTCGTAGATTTGGGAATAAAAGAAAGCGGCTTGGTGCATATTTCCCAACTGAAAGAGGGATTTGTCGCGGAGGTGAATGAAGTGGTGAAACTCCACCAACAGGTAAGGGTAAAAGTACTCGAAGTAGATGAAGCGCGAAAACGTATTCAGCTCACCATGATTCTCTAGGCAGCTTTAATTGCAGCTGAAATTGGGTTTGTTACATCGCGAATGATTAAGCAAGTTTAGAAACCCAGTTGCGCACTGCCGTTGTTCTGATCACTGGAAATACTGAATAATTTCACTTCAGCCGGCAGAATGTGGTCTCTTAAGTTTTGTATGAACTTCAGACTTCTTTTTCCGAAAACCTCCGGATCCACAATAACTGCGGAGAGTTCCTCCGACTTGCAAATGGTGAAAACGCTGTCCGTTTCTTTTGGTTTAATGATTTCGAAGTCGCGGCCGGTAAAAAATTTGCGCACCTTCGAAAGTGGGCGGTTTTCGTGATCGATAATAAGTACTTTGTTTTTCATCTTTTTTTCCTTTCCAGCGAGATCACAAAAAGCATTCCAACTTTACATTTTAAAACCTTTGGTGGGGCTGAAAATCAAAACTTTAGAGTTAGAACAGAACGAATGACAGCAGAATAATGGTACAAAAGCCCATGAACAGATGAAATTTGGTCTGTGAACATGTCCATTAAAATATTTTAAATAAAAGACAATAAAAAAGCACTTCCATTTCTGTAAGTGCTTTGTTTCCAATTTAGTGGCCCCACTTGGGCTCGAACCAAGGACTTGCTGATTATGAGTCAGCTACTCTAACCAGCTGAGTTATAGGGCCTAACTTTATTTCGGTGAAATAAAAGTCTCAATTGGGTTTGCAAAAATACTCTTTTTTTGAAAATTTCAAAATTTATTCAGGGTTTTTCCTGACAAAGTTCGACTAAAATGCCGTTGGTGGATTTGGGATGAAGAAATACCACGAGCTTATTATCAGCGCCGTCTTTTGGCTCTTCCGAGATAAAAATGAAGCCCGCATCCTTTAACCGGACAATTTCCCGCTCAATATTTTCGACACCGAAAGCGATATGATGGATTCCTTCGCCGCGCTTATCGAGGAATTTAGCGATCGGGCTGTCGGTATTGCTGGCTTCCAGCAGTTCGATTTTGCTATCTCCCAATTCATAAAAAGAGGTGGTGACGCCTTCACGTTCCACTGCTTCCTGCTTGTAGTGCTCTTTACCAAGCAATTTGGCAAAAAGTTCGTCTGAATTTTGGAGTGATTTAACGGCGATGCCGAGATGTTCGATTTTCATTTTTTTAATGTAAAAGGTACGATGTGATAAGTTTGTATTGACTAGAATGTATTACGGCACTTTCGCTTTGCTTTTATTTGCGCTTTTCTGTCTTATTTAAATACCCTGAAAATGATGTTCCCACGCATTGCGATCATCTATGATACTTTGGCTATTCTAAGATGAACGGTATTTTCTATTAAAGCACATTTTCGCGTGAGGGCGGAGTGCATTGTTGGAGCTCTTTTCGGGCGGCGGCTTTACCGCCGCCCGAAAAAGCGACTGCACGCAGACCGACCTTTTCTGCGCGGGCCTTACGCCGGAGCGGAAAAGGGCACGCCCAAATCAATTCAAACAAAAATAGTAAATTTGCGCCATGAACGAAAGCAACAGACAAAGAAAAGTCGCGCAAATTATACAGGAAGATTTCGCAGAATTTTTTCGCCAGCAGGCGTCGGAAAGCAAACAGAATTTTCTGATCACCGTTTCGGATGTGAAGGTGACCCCCGACCTCAGCATTGCAAAGATCTACCTGAGCATCTTTCCGGCGGAATTCCGCAAGTCAATAATGGCGGAAATCGAAGAAAACAAAGCGCAATACCGTCATTTTCTTGGAAAAAAAATGGGCAAACAGGTGCGCATTATTCCGGAACTGAATTTCTATCTTGACACTACTTTGGACGATGTAGAACGCATTGAGAAAGAACTGAAAGGTCAGGGAGACAACCCAATTCTTTAAATCGCCGCGCAAAAAACGATCGTTGAAGAATACAGCATTTTATATCGCGACACGCTATCTGTTGGCTAAGAAAGGCAGCACGGCAGTCACCTTTATTACGTGGCTGGCGGCGCTGGCGATGTTGGTGGCGGTAGCCGCGATGTTTATTATTATTTCTGTTTTTTCGGGGCTGGAGGATCTAAATCAGGATTTGATTGCGAATCTGCATGCAGACCTCACGGTAAAAAGCACGACCGGAAAAACATTAAAGAACGTAGCAAAAGTTACGGACCTTCTCAATAAAAATCCGGAAATCGCGCACTTCTCGAAAACAATTGAAGAGAAGGCCTATGTAAACTTTCGCGAAAATGGCGATATCGCAAATCTGCGCGGCGTAGATTCTGCCTACACTTTGGTCAACCCCATTCATAAAAACATTTTCTACGGCACTTATCCATCTTTCAAGTTTTCGAATGAGGTGCTGATGGAGAACAAGCTCGATAACCGCCTGACGATTCCTGTTGGGGAAGGAAGTGATTACGCAAGTGTGATGATGCCCAAGCCCGGCGTCGGCATGATAAGTAAGGAAGAAGACATTTTCAATAAACGGGACATTATTGTAACGGGTATTTTTCCGGGCAACGACCAACTGGACAATACCATCATCGCACCGCTCGAGCTGGCGCAGCAACTGCTCGATCTTCCCAAAAATGCGGCCTACCAGATCGTCATTAAACTGCATAATGCTGAAGCGGCCGATATGGTAAAAAGTGACCTGGAAGCTAAGCTGGGCCCGGAATATAATTTAAAAACAAAAAAAGAAGAAAACGCGGCGTTTTGGAAAATGATCAACACCGAAAAACTGTTTATTTATCTGATTTTTGCTTTGGTGATTTTTATTACCACCTTCAATCTTGCCGGCGCCATCATTATTTTGCAACTCGATAAAAAGGAGCAGGCACAATCGCTGCTGGCACTTGGCATGAACCTGATAGCACTGCGAAACATCTATTTCTACACTGGTTTGCTCATCGTTTTTTTCGGCATCGTGTGCGGACTGATTTTGGGTACGGCCGTCTGTTATCTGCAAATCAATACCGGTTTTATTAAAGCAGGCACCAATACGGAACTGGCTTTTCCGGTGCGCGTTACGCTGTTGAATTATTTCATCGTGAGTGGAACGGCGGCGCTCTTCGGGCTCACCGTTGCCTGGCTTTTTTCTAAGGTAAATAAAAGTCATTTTAAAACAAGCTAACGACACAAGTGCAAGTTGCTACAATAAATATTGTTGAACACTTTTATTCCAGGTTTTTATTCAGCTTTAAACCTGCGCGATTTTCTCTAAATGATCACTAAACGGTATTGGTTATAATATCCTAAGCCAGACGGTCTTCACGAGTGCCGGTTTTTTCTTATTTAAAAGAAATCTGCGCATCGTTTTTATCTTTAATCGATTTCTTAAAAAAACCTTTAGTTAGTTTTTTACTTAACTTTGCGTTACCAAAATTATCGATTATGAACAAAATCACTACCTTATTACTCGGCCTGTTTTTCTCGCTGTCCTTCGGACAGGCGCCTGCCGGGTATTATAACGGCACGGCAGGTCTTACAGGACAGGCACTGAAGACGAAACTGAGCGCGATTATCACTGCCGGCGCGCAGGACAACGGTTATAACGGACTTTACGATGCTTACCCGAAAACCGATACAGATTCTTTTTACGAAAACGACGGAACAGTGCTCGATATGTACTCTGAAAATCCCACCGGACCGGATCCCTACAACTATCAGCACGGTAAAAAGAAATGCGGAAATTATAGTTCGGAGGGCGATTGCTACAACCGCGAACACGTTGTACCACAAAGTCTTTTCAATAAAAAAGCGCCGATGGTTTCGGACCTCCATCACATCCGGCCAACGGACGGCAAGGTAAACGGAATGCGGAGTCATTACCCGTTTGCTAAAGTAGATACTCCTTCTTTCACTTCAAGAAACGGCAGCAAGGTGGGGCCTTCTGCTTCAGCGGGATATGGCGGTACCGTTTTCGAGCCCATTGATGAATTTAAAGGTGACATTGCCCGGATGATCTTCTATTTCGTAACACGATACGAAAATCAATTGGCTTCCTTCTCAAACGGCGACATATTGGGCGGCTCCGCATATCCCGGCCTACAGGAATGGGAACTTAAGGTGTTGATGGACTGGTCTGCGGCAGATCCCGTTTCCCCTGCAGAAATCCGGCGGAATAATGCCTCTTATGAAATTCAGAAAAACAGAAATCCCTTCATCGACCATCCGGAGTGGGTTCAACAAATCTGGGGGACAAAAACGGTGGATAACGAGGCACCGTCTGCACCAACTAATTTGCAGGTGAGCGGGACTACGACGGCCAGCGTAAATCTTTCGTGGACTGCTTCAACCGATAATATCGCAGTAACCAATTATAAGGTTTTCGTGAACGGCGTGTTTAATTCCAATTCAAGCGCAACCAGCACAAAAGTGACCGGTCTTTATCAAGGCACGACTTATAATTTTTATATAATTGCGGTAGACGCGGCCGGCAACGAATCAGTAGCAAGTGATACAGTATCGGCAACAACATCGGTGGATACCGAAGCACCAACCGCCCCAACGAACCTTACGATTTCCTCCGTTGGCACGAATAATATCGCGGTGGGCTGGACAGCCGCTGCCGATAATGTGGGCGTAGTGGGTTACGACATTTATGTAAACGGTGTACTGACGGGCTCCACGACGGATACGGAAACTAATATTACTGCCCTTGAGCCGGCAACCACCTACTCCATTTATATTATTGCTAAAGATGCAGCGGGAAATAGTTCTGCGCAGAGCAATTTAGTGACCGCAACCACAGCTGCCATTGGCACCACCTGCGGTGACGAAAATTTCGAAAGTATTCCGCCGGCCGCCTCGTCCTATACTACCTATAATTGGACGAGTAACGGAATCGCCTGGATGGCAGAGGATGCACGAACGGACCAGACCATCAACGGCCGCGCAATTACCATTCGCGACGGGTCTCTTACTGCGCTTTCAGTTCCGAACGGAATTGGTGATCTTACAGTCACTACTCAGCTAAAATTCGGCGGGACACCCGGGACACTTAAGATTTTTATAAACGATGTTGATACGCAGAAAACGATTCCTTACAGCAGTACGGTGACCACAACCACAGTGACCGGTATTAATGTTGAAGGACCTGTCGAAATTAAATTAGTAAATACAACGGCAAAAAACCGCGTCGCTATTGACGACATGAGCTGGACTTGCTTTACGACGATGGGAACTTCGGACAACAGTACTTCCAATGAAAATCTTGTTCTGTCACCAAATCCTGTTACCAACAGCATTGTTCGTGTAAGCGGAGTGAGCGGTCTTTCTAAAATCGCGACCGTCCAAATTTTTGATTACAGTGGCAAGATGGTGCAAATTGTACCAGAACCTTTTAGAAATTCCTCAACAATTACGCTGAAAAATTTACCAAAAGGCGTCTACATCCTGAAAGCCGGAAAACATTCGGCGAAGTTTATGGTAAAATAAATCGGAGCTTAGCTTGATATTTATAAAGACTGGTGTTTATCGCCAGTCTTTTTTTATTTTTGATTTATGAATGATAAAAAAAGATTTGGACTTATCGGCCGTAATATTTCCTACTCGTTTTCCAAAAAATTTTTTGCGGAAAAATTTCTCGCTTTACAGCTGCCAAATCACACTTACGATATCTTTGATCTTCCGGAACTGGAGTCCCTGCCGGAACTTTTAAAAACAAAAAATTTACGCGGGCTGAATGTCACCATTCCATATAAAGAAAAAATTATTCCTTATCTGGATCAACTGAGCGACGAGGCAGCAGCAATTGGCGCAGTAAACACAATTTCGATCACGGAAAACCGCACTGTCGGGTATAATACCGATGCTTATGGTTTTGAAAAAACACTTTTTAAACATAAAAAAGCGCACCAGAATTCAGCCCTTATTCTGGGCGATGGCGGCGCAGCAAAAGCGGTGAAACATATTTTACAAAAGCATGGAATTCCTTTTGAAACCGTTTCCAGAAGTGGCAAATTAACATTTGAAAATCTTGCGGCGAACGATGTTTCCAATCATTTAATTATCATTCAGTGTACGCCGGTGGGCACCTTTCCTAATGTGAACGAATTTGTGCATTTTCCCTTCGAAAGTTTAAGCACAAACCACTTAGTGATTGATCTGATCTACAATCCGCCACTCACCTGTTTTCTTAAAAAAGCAGGACAGCAATCTGCTACGGTTGTCAACGGATCCTACATGCTTGAGCAGCAAGCAGAAAAAGCCGCCGAAATTTGGAACATTCAGAAAAAATAAGTTACTTTAGGGCACTGTTTGCCGACGGTACGGCGGTATTCTAACCTATAATAAATGATTGCTATGATTACAGAAGATTCACTTTCTGAGAACCACAATAACGATGATGCTGCAAAATCGGTGGCGTCAGAGAATACCGACACTGCTGCAGAGCAAAACGCTTTTGGGGAATCTGTTAACGACGGCCCAGAAAATTCAGTTCAAAGTGAAAAAAAGCCAATGCAAGAGCAACTCGCTAATTCGGAGCCTGCAATGAATAACGGAACCGCGCAAGAATTTTTGGGAGACGAAAATCCTGATAATGAGGAGAATAAACAAACTCACGCAGCTGAAGCTGAAAATTCTGGCGGAGAAAATGGCCAAGCTATTGATCAGCCGAAGGACAACAAAGAAAATTCTGCCAAAGAAACAGAGCTTTCTGCAGAGACAGAAACTATTGACTCGAACGCAGGAAAAGAGCAAACTTCTAACGGGCAAGATAACGCAGAAGATAAAAAAAGCAACCCCGAAAATGCACCTGATTTTTCTGCCATTTCGCTTTCGGAAGTGCTGGCGGAAATGGAATCGATCATCAATAAAGAAGATGCGGCGACACATTTTCGAAGATTTAATCAATTAAAAGAAGCAGCCAACCACAAGATTGAACAGGAAAATAACGCACTGAAAGCCGATTTTGTACAAGAAGGCAATCCGGAAGAGTTATATTCCGCGCAGCATCCGGCGCAGGCGAAACTGTCGGGTCTCCTGAGTATTTTCCGTGAGAAAGCTGAGGAACACCAGCGCCAACACGAACAGCAACAGGCGAAACATCTTGAGCAGCGACAGGCAATTATAGAAAAACTGAAAAATCTTTATACCAACACAGAACCCGGGACCAATCTTTTTAAAGCAATCCGCGAGATTAAGGAAGAATGGAAAAGCGCCGGCCAGGTAGCAAAGTCGGAGTTTAAATTATTAAACAATAATTACTTCCATCATCTGAATCAGTTTTACCAAATGCTCGACCTTAATAAAGAGTATATGGAGCAGGAATTTGCCCATAATCTGGAAAAACGCAATCACATCATCGAACGTGCAAAACAGCTGGAGACAGAACCTTCCGTTCAGAAAGCCCTAAACGAACTGCAATATCTGCACAAGCTTTGGAAGGAAGAAGCGGAACCGGTCGCCGAGGAATTCCGTGAAAAAACATGGGACGAATTCAAGGAGATCTCCAACAGAATCCATGAGCGCAAATCGGAGCTCACCGAGCAGATCGCAAAAGAACAAAGCGAAAATCTCGTCAGGAAAAATGCGATCATTGCGGAACTTGAAAAGCTGGCAACCACCACGGCCGACAGCAGCCACAGCTATTGGCAACAGGCGATAAAAAAAGTGGAAGATCTGCGCTCAGAATTTCTTCGTTTAGGAAATGTGCCGCGGAAAGTTTCCAACCAAAACTGGAATGAATTCAAGCAACACCTGCGTAACTTCAATGTAAAGAAAAACGCTTTTTATAAAAATCTGAAAAGTTCGCAGCAGGCCAATCTGGACGCAAAACTCGCGCTGATACAGACGGCAAAAGATAATATGATGTCGGAAGATTGGGAAACCGCCGTGCCGCTTTTCAAAAAACTGCAGGAAGACTGGAAACAGATCGGACACGTGCCGCGTAGCATGACCAATAAAGTGTGGGACAATTTCCGGGAAGCCTGTAATGTCTTCTTTAAAAACTATCGGGAGAAAAATAATACTTCGGACGACAACTGGCGCGAAAATTATAAAAACAAACGACAGCTGCTGGACGAATTAAAAGAAATCGGCAGCACAGAAGGAAGTGTGTCCAGAATCGAAGAAATTAAAACCAGATGGAACACCATCGGAAAAGTTCCGCGCGAGAAATTGTCGATTAATACCGAGTTTAATAAGACGCTGCGTGAAAAACTTAAATTAAACAAAATCAGCGAGTACGACCTGAAAGATGAAGGATTAAGTGAAAACCAACTGACCGACAAAGCGCGAAAAATGAAAAACCAGATTGCCGATCTGGAAGCCGAAGTGGTAAAAATGGAAAATAACCTCGGATTCTTCAGCAACCCTTCTCGCGATAATCCGATGCTGGCAGAAACTTATGAAAAAATTGACAGCAAAAAGGCACAGATTGATTCTTTAAAGCAGAATTTACACACGATCGTGGTCGGTGAAAACTAATTGAATTTTTATGATTAAAAAATTAGCCTTTCTTCTCGTCTTTTTTATTAGTGTTAAAAGTTTTTCGCAGCAGACCGTCGATTTTATCAACATTCCGGGACCGATAGAATATGATGGCAGTGAGTTTTTTCTTTCCTGGAGTAAGCCGGTTTCCAAAACGCTATACCGGCAGCAGTATCTTTTGGCAGATGAGACAATTGCCACATTTACGCAACTGCTCGATATTTCATTTTTCAATAAAGAAATAGAAATGGAGAAGGCCATCAGTCATAAAGTTGAACAAATACAAAACCGCCAGAAAACGGACAGGTTTGCTAAATTTAATATCACCGAAAGTCCCGACGGAACCGAGTATATCGTCGACTATTATACTTCCGAAACGCCGGAAAAAGGCGAACCATACATGGTGTATAATATCGACCGCTTCAAGAGTTACGATGATGGCTCGGGTAAACGTTTCCTCATTTTATCCTACGCCAAGAGAGTGTTTGGGGATTTAAAGACGGGTTCGAGAGCTCTTGGTAGGGAACGCGATCGACTGATGATCAACGCGATCGAATACAAAATTCCGGAAATTAAATTGCTTTCCCAGTAAACTTAAAACAAATTTATATGCACCCGGAAACGGGTGTTTTTTATAATGAATATTGACGAAAAATACATGCGCCGCTGCCTGGAACTGGCACAAAAAGCAACCGGCAACACCTATCCTAATCCGATGGTAGGGTGTGTCATTGTGCATGAAGACCGGATTATCGGTGAGGGCTTCCACGAGAGAGCCGGATTGCCACATGCGGAAATCAACGCGATCAGATCTGTAAAGGAGGTACATTTGCTACCCCATTCCACTATCTATGTTTCTTTGGAGCCGTGCGCTCATTACGGCAAAACTCCGCCCTGTGCCAACGCGATTGTCGCCTCCGGAATAAAGCGCGCAGTTATTGGCTGTCTCGATGCACATGCCAAAGTTAATGGCAAAGGAAAAGAGATTCTTGAAAATGCCGGAATAAAAGTTTCGACAGGAATTTTGGAACAGGAATGCCTGAATTTAAATCGGAGATTCTTCACCTTTCACGAAAAAAAGCGACCGTATATTTTTTTGAAATGGGCCCGTTCTGGAGATGATTTTATCGACCAAGATTACCGTGCAACTGCGATCAGCAATAGTATGGCAAAACAATGGGTACACGCCTTCAGAAGTCGCGAACATGCTATTATGGTAGGTACAAAAACGGCACTAACTGACAATCCTACGCTTACGACACGTGAAGTTTTTGGTCGGAATCCTGTTCGCATCGTCATTGATCTTGATCTTAAAATTCCCACGAATTATAATATTTACAATAACGAAGCACAAACAATTGTTTTTAATACAATAAAAGAAGACGAAGGGCAGGTGACATTTATTAAAGTTAACCGTGAAGATCTGCTGTCCGAACTTCTGAATCATTTACACCGTCTGCAAATTCAGTCCCTAATTGTGGAAGGTGGCGCTGAAACTTTGCGACAGTTTATCGCGAATGATTTGTGGGACGAGGCAATTGTCATCATCAATCCGGCGCTGCGGCTTGGCAACGGCACGCAAGCTCCGCAGTTTGATCAGACTCCATATTTAATACAGAAGTTGAGGGATAACGAAATTCAGTTTTACAAAAATGACCGATCCTGACTTTTCTTTTTTTACCATTAAAAATTCGGTCAGCGACCTGTTGCTGCGCGAAAAAGGAAGCAAATTTATTGGGTTTGCTTTTCCGGTGAAATCCGAAGAGGATGTGCGGCGAGAACTTTCAGCGCTTCGCGAAATTCATCCCAAAGCTACGCATCATTGCTATGCGTACAGGCTCGGCCGGCTTGGCGAGAATTATCGTGCCAATGATGACGGCGAACCTTCCGGCAGCGCGGCGCTTCCGATGTATAATCAGTTGCTGGCACACGAGGTGACCAACGTACTGGTCGTCGCCGTTCGTTATTACGGTGGAACGAAACTGGGTGTTTCGGGGCTGATTAAAATGTATAAAGAAACGGCGAAAGAAACTTTGGAAAATGCAGAAATCATTTTACAGGAATTGGAATCTAAACTTATCGTGGAGTTCGATTATGCACAACAAAATGTGATCTTCACGCTGCTCGGCAGGTATAGTGCAAAAATTGATGATTTTTCTACTGCCGAACGGTGCACCATTCAGTCTACTTTAAAAACAGCGCATAAGGAAAGCATCTCGACCGAGCTGGCCGAGATGCAGAATGTTTACTTTACTATTGAATAACGGTAAAAACCTTTTGGATCAGTCGCGCCTTCCCATAAGAAGCGAAGCCCAATACAAAAGCTGCGCAAGCGAACCTAATGCGGCAACAACGTAGGTGCGCGCTGCCCAGGTTAACGAATCTTTTACCCCAACATATTCTTCACTGGTTACCGTGCCGGTTGTTTTCAGCCATTTCATCGCGCGTTTGCTCGCATCATATTCCACCGGAAGTGTCACAAAGGCGAAAAGGGTTGTCACCGCGAACAGCGCAACACCGATGGCGAGTACGGTGGTATTTCCGTTCGGATTTTCTATGGTGCGCGTGGCACCCATTAATATAATACCTGCGATAAGGACGAACTGCATTAGATTGGAACTGATGTTTACCATCGGAACCAACTTGGACCGCAACTGCAACATTGAATAGCCTACCGCGTGTTGTACCGCGTGTCCACATTCGTGCGCCGCTACTGCTGCCGCCGCCGCATTTCGCTGCATATATACGCCTTCGGAAAGATTTACTGTTTTGTCACCCGGATTATAATGGTCGGTCAGTTGTCCCGGAACCGAGATAACCTTCACATCATTAATTCCACTGTCACGCAGCATTTTTTCCGCTACTTCCTTGCCGGACAAGCCGTTGCGCAAGTGCACTTGGGAATAATATTCGAACTTCGATTTTAATCTGGAGGAAACCAGCCAGCTTACTAACATCGAGATCCCAATAATCAAATAATACCCTGTCATTTTTTCTTCTTTTTTCTATATTGATAATCGGCATAAGGTTAATAAAAAGCATGCCAAAGTTTTTAAATGTCAGCGAATGACATATCTTTGTTTTATCGAAAAATCTGGCCAATGAGCGATATAAGCATTGTTGAAGTAAAAACCCGAAATGAATTAAAAAAATTCATCAGTTTTCCCATGGAGCTGTATAAAAACAACCCGAATTATGTTCCTCCATTAATTAAGGATGAAGAGGAAATATGGGATACCGAAGCTAATGCTGCACTGACTTTCTCAGAATTCAAACGGTTTTTAGCCTTTAAAAACGATCAGTGTGTTGGCCGTATTGCGGTGATGATTAATTACAAGGAGGTTGAAGATATGAACGTCAGCAAAGTGCGCTTTGGCTGGCTGGATTTTATTGATGATTTAAATGTTTCTAAAGCACTGCTCAACACAGCGATTGCATTTGCAAAAGAAAAAAAGATGACAAGCATTGAAGGTCCCATGGGCTTCACCAATCTGGACAAAGCCGGTATGCTGACAATGGGTTTTGACAAATTGGCCACTATGATCGGTCTTTACAATTACGCGTACTATCCGCAGCACATGGAAGCGTTGGGTTTGCAGAAAGAAAAAGAATGGGTCGAATTCGAACTTGACTTTCCGAAAATCCTTTCGGACAAAGTGCAGAAGTTTAGCAGTCTCATCGCCGACAAATACAAACTGCGCGTTCTTGAGTTTAAAAATAAAAAAGAAATCCTTCCTTACGTAGAGCCGATGTTCCGACTGTTGGACGAGACTTACAAATCGCTCTCCACCTACACGCCAATTACCGACGAACAGATCCAGACTTATAAAGAAAAATATTTCCCGTTTATCGATAAAGATTATATTGTCTGTATCGTTGATGAACAGGGCGAGCTGGTATCTTTTGCCATCACAATGCCATCTTACTCCCGCGCACTTCAGAAAGCCAACGGGCGCCTGTTTCCTTTTGGTTGGCTTTATTTCCTGCAGGCCGGAAGACGGAATCTACGCGCCAACTTTTATCTGATCGGTATCCACCCGGAATATCAGCGACGTGGCGTTACCTCTTTGATCTTTAAAGAAATATGGCGAAACTTCCGTAAAAAAGGCATTGAGATTTTGGAAACCAACCCAGAGCTGGAGGAAAACCGCAGTGTACAAGCATTGTGGCAGGATTACAACCCCGTTAATCACAAACGCCGCCGCACCTACTCTTTGGATATAAATGATGACACACCTTATTTCAAATGAAGAAGCAACTTTACATCTACGCAGTATTAGTGATCGCATTCATCGTCTACAACCAGTTTTTCCAGATTGAGGACGAGCGCATGAATGCAATTGTGAACATCCTTTTTGCCAGCGTGCTCTTTCTTTATATCGGCTATATGGCGTATGTACTTTTGAAGCGATTGAAGGAACGCAGCGGCAAGTAGCGGGAGTTTTCTGGGCTATAATTTTTTCTGTAATAACTAATTCACTAAATTTGCATCATTAAGAAAAGTATGTCCAAATGAATGTTCCTGAAAATTATATCCCTATACTCATCCAGATCGCAGTCGGCGCAGGTTTCGTTCTGCTCTCGATTCTCGGCACACATTTTCTGGGCCCGCGCCAAAGGGCGGACGCCGTTAAGAAAAATGAAAGTTTCGAATGTGGTGTTGAAGTAGAAGGAAATGCACGCACACCTTTCTCTGTTAAATATTTTCTGACTGCCGTACTCTTCGTACTCTTTGATATCGAGATTGTTTTCTTCTATCCTTATGCAGTAAACATCCGTGAATTCGGCGTCCAGGGTTTTATGGCAGTTCTCATGTTTATATCGGTGTTTTTTGTAGCATTTGTGTATGTCTGGAAACGCGGAGCACTCGATTGGGACAAATAGTTGAACGAGTGACTTTAAAAATTTAAGAAAAAAGAAATGTCTGATAATAAACCAATCATCCGGATGGACGCAGAAGCGCCGGCAGGATACGAAGGAGAAGGCTTTTTTGCCACTCAGCTGAGCAGCGTAATAGGGCTGGCCAGAAAGCATTCGCTGTGGCCATTGCCGTTTGCCACTTCATGCTGTGGAATCGAGTTTATGGCAACGCTGAACCCGACATTTGATGCATCGCGTTTTGGGATGGAACGAAATTCCTTCTCGCCGCGCCAAGCTGATATGCTCATGGTCTGCGGTACCATTGCAAAAAAACTGGGACCTGTTTTAAAACAAGTATACACTCAAATGGCAGAGCCAAAATGGGTAGTGGCCGTGGGGGCTTGCGCGTCCAGTGGTGGTATCTTCGACACCTACAGTGTCTTGCAGGGAATTGATAAAATTATTCCTGTGGACGTATATGTGCCGGGTTGCCCGCCAAGACCAGAACAGATTATTGAAGGAGTAATGCAGGTGCAGGCACTGTGCGAAAGCGAAAGCATACGCCGCCGCGACATGCCCGAGTACCAACAGCTGCTGCAATCTTACGATATAAAATAACAATGACGAACGAATTCGTGCTTGAAGCCTTGACCCGGGAATTTCCGGAGACGCTGCTTTCCTACTCCACGCCGTACGACTTTCTCACCGTTGAGGTGCGGAAAGAAGACATTAAAAAAGTAATTCATTATCTGCGTGATTCTTCCCTGGAAATAAAGTTTCTTACTGATATCTGTGGGATTCATTATCCTGAAAATCCAGAGAAAGAAATCGGCGTCATTTATCATCTACACAATATGATGACCGGATTTCGCCTGCGCCTGAAAGTTTTCATGCCAAAAGAAAATGCTGAAGTAGATTCGATGACAGAGCTCTACGCCGGCGCCAACTGGATGGAGCGGGAAACTTATGAGTTTTTTGGAGTGAAATTCCGCGGACATCCGGATCTGCGCGTTATACTTAATGTAGAAGATATGGATTATCACCCGATGCTAAAAGAATACCGTTTGGAGGACGGCACACGCGCTGACAAGGACGATAAAATGTTCGGCCGATAAATTATTAACGCTTTGAATGTCAAAGCAACCGAATTATGAAAGACAACGCACTCTCTAATATATTGCATCAGCACGACTCGGAAGATCACATCGACGGGCAGCTGTATACCCTGAATTTAGGGCCGACGCACCCCGCTACTCACGGCATCTTCCAGAATGTTCTGACAATGGACGGTGAAAAAATACTACACTCCGAGCAGACTATCGGCTATATACACCGCGCTTTTGAAAAAATTTCGGAACGTCGAAATTTTACTCAGATCACAACGCTTACAGACCGGATGAATTATTGCTCTGCTCCTATCAACAATATCGGCTGGCACATGACCGTAGAGAAACTCATCGGTTGCCAGACGCCGAAACGTGTTGATTATATGCGCATTATTATGATGGAACTTGCGCGTATTTCTGATCACCTGATCTGTAATGGGGTTATCGCTATGGATGCGGGCGCGATCACAGGCCTCACCTACCTCTTCCAGGAACGTGAGAAAATCTACGACATGTACGAGCAGGTTTCCGGAGCGAGACTCACAACGAATATGGGCCGTATCGGCGGATTTGAACGCGATTTCAGCCCGAAGTTCCACGAGCATCTGCAAACCTGGTTAAAGAAATTCCCCAAAATATGGGGTGAATTCTGTTCTTTGAATGAACGTAACCGAATCTTCATGGACCGTACCATTAAAGCAGGCCCTATCTCGGCAGAACGTGCGTTGAGCTATGGTTTCACAGGACCAAATCTGCGTGCGACCGGCGTCGATTATGATGTACGCGTTTCCGATCCGTACTCGTCTTATCAAGATTTTGACTTTACGATTCCCGTGGGAACTTCCGGAGATACGTATGACCGTTTTATGGTTCGTCAGCACGAAGTTTGGGAAAGTTTAAAAATAATTGAGCAGGCGTACAAGAATCTGCCGGATGGACCTTTCCACGCAGATGTGCCGGAGTTTTATCTGCCTGAAAAAGCAGACGTTTACACCAAGATGGAAGCCCTGATCTATCACTTTAAAATCGTGATGGGCGAAACGGAAATTCCTAAAGGAGAAGTTTATCACTGCGTAGAAGGTGGAAATGGCGAACTGGGCTTTTATCTCGTCAGCGATGGCGGACGCACACCGTACCGACTTCACTTCAGACGGCCTTGCTTTATCTACTATCAAGCCTTTCCGGAAATGATCAAAGGTGGGCCAATTTCCGATGCGATCGTGACGATGTGTAGTATGAACGTGATCGCCGGCGAACTGGACGCCTAAGTTTTATTAATAAAGAATCGTATAGGCGTTAAGAAATTAGCGCTTTTAGACAAGAGAATACAATGAACGAAATAATAGCGTTTAAACCCGAAACTCTCAACGAGGTAGAAAAGATCGTAAGACGCTACCCTGCTGAGCATAAAAAATCGGCTCTGATTCCGGTACTGCATCTTGCGCAGAAGGAATTCGGCGGCTGGCTGCAGGTTCCCGTTATGGATTATGTAGCGGAAGTGCTGGAACTGAAACCAATCGAAGTTTACGAAGTGGCAACATTCTACAGCATGTTTAATCTTAATCCGGTAGGTAAATATGTACTGGAAGTGTGCCAAACTGGACCGTGTATGCTGAATGGAAGTGAAGAAATCATCAATCATATCAAGCAGACACTGAACATCGAAAACGGCGGAACAAGCGCAGACGGTTTGTTTACTCTGAAAACATCGGAATGCCTCGGCGCCTGTGGCTATGCGCCCATGATGCTGCTCGGGAAATTCTATCATGAACATTTAACTAAAGAAAAAGTCGATGAAATCCTGGAGCTTTGCAGACAGGGAGCAGTGGCTTTAGATTAATTTTTATAGTGACAAATGAGTAAAAAGCTTTTACTTAAAGACGCCCATATCGAAGGCATCCGTACTTACGACGTCTATCGTCGCCAGGGCGGATACGAAGCGGTAGAGAAAGCGCTGAAACTGACGCCTGACGAAATTACCGAGGAAGTTAAAACCTCGGGATTGCGCGGTCGTGGCGGTGCCGGATTTCCTACGGGGCTGAAGTGGAGTTTTCTGGCAAAACCGGAAGGCGTACCGAGATACTTAGTGGTCAACGCTGATGAATCGGAGCCGGGAACTTTCAAGGACCGGTATCTGATGGAATTCATTCCACACCTTTTAATTGAAGGAATGATTATTTCGTCCTTCGCAATGGGTGCCAATACATCTTATATCTACATCCGCGGCGAATACGCGTGGATCCCAGATATTCTCGAGCAGGCAATTGACGAAGCGAGAGCAGCCGGATTCTTGGGGAAAAACATTTTGGGTACAGGATACGACCTGGAAATCTACGTTCATCGCGGTGCAGGCGCTTACATCTGTGGCGAGGAAACTGCCTTACTGGAATCTCTGGAAGGCAAAAGGGGAAACCCGCGACTGAAACCTCCTTTTCCGGCGGTGAAAGGACTATGGGCCTGCCCTACTGTTGTGAATAATGTGGAAACTATTGCGGCCGTTGTGCCGATTATCAACATCGGAGGAGCTGAATATGCTAAAATCGGCGTTGGCAGATCCACCGGTACTAAACTCATTTCCGCTTGCGGAAACATCAACAAGCCCGGTGTTTACGAAATCGATATGACCATTACCGTAGAAGAATTTATCTACAGTGATGAGTATTGCGGGGGCATTCCTAATGGCAAACGACTGAAAGCCTGTATTCCGGGCGGTAGTTCTGTGCCTATTGTACCAGCGAATTTGCTGTTACGGACAATAAATGGCGAACCTCGTTACATGAATTATGAATCATTGGCAGATGGCGGATTTGCAACGGGAACGATGATGGGCTCCGGCGGATTTATCGTGCTGGACGAAGACCAAAGCGTCATAAAACACACCATGTCACTGGCACATTTCTACGCGCACGAAAGTTGCGGGCAATGTACGCCATGCCGTGAAGGGACGCCATGGATGTTTAAAATTTTAAAGAAAATCGAAAGCGGAATGGGCACCATGGAAGATATCGATCTGCTGTGGGATGTACAGCGCAAGATCGAAGGCAACACGATTTGCCCGCTCGGTGATGCGGCGGCTTGGCCTGTTGCTTCGGCCATAAGACACTTCCGTGATGAATTTGAATGGTATATCAACAATCCTGCGGCGAGCAGCGGAACCTACGGTTTAGGGAATTATGCTGATCCTATTCCAATAGCAGCGAAAGCAGAACAGTAAAAAAAAGAAAGATAGAGAGGTTCTCCTCCGATGATGAATGGTAAAAATGATGATGATAAGCGGACTGCTGGCATTTGCTACAGTACTCGCACAGAAAGGGCCGGCGGCACCAGAGCCTATGGCAAGGAAAGGTCAGATGTTGGTATTTTGGGGATGGAATCGGGCAGCGTTCAGCAACTCGGACATTCGTTTTAAAGGAGACGGTTACGACTTTACATTACAGAATGTAGTGGTGCACGACAGGCCTTCGGATTTTTCCTACCACAATTACTTTCAGCCGGACCGGGTTACCATTCCGCAGACCAACCAGCGGGTAGTCTATTTTGTAACAGATAAAGTTGCTTTTGTTGTCGGCGTTGATCACATGAAATATGTAATGGATCAGAAGCAGACAGTAAATTTTAACGGGACCATCAGCGATCCCGAATACGCGGCGAAGGTCGTAGCGGGAAAAATAAATTTAGAAGATGAGTCTTTTTTAACGTTCGAGCACACCG
This sequence comes from Flavobacteriales bacterium UBA6693, assembly GCA_002454815.1. Taxonomy (GTDB): domain Bacteria; phylum Bacteroidota; class Bacteroidia; order Flavobacteriales; family Weeksellaceae; genus Kaistella. The sequence goes on along the minus strand of DKJL01000010.1, from coordinate 387,101 downwards.
ATGGTTTAAATTATATCAATCTGGGCCTGGAACAGCATAAAAATATTTATAATAGAAATAAGTTTGATATAGTGTGGAGTTATGGAGCCGGTGTTGGCGCTATGTTCCCCAAAAGTAATGTGAAACTGTTCGGACACGAACGCAGCGACCGTTTTCATATCGCAGGCTTTGGTCTCGATGCACGGACAAGTGTTAACTTTGTCTTCTGGAAACATATCGTCGCGCGCGTGGAGGCGAAAGGTGGCTACATCAATATGCCCGACATCAAGACAACAAAAAACAACAGACCCGACAAAGCCATGCAGGATTTTGTCTTCGGTCAGCTTAACTTTGGTATCGGATATACCTTTAATACGATATAGTATAATTAAGATTAAATGCTTACAGCGTAAGGCTAAAGCTAAAATATATGAGCGAAGAAGTAAAAAAATTTAAGATAACAATCGATGGCCAGACAACCGAGGTTGCTCCTGGCACCTCGATTTTGGAAGCGGCAAGACAGATCGGCGGCCAGCTCGTGCCTCCGGCAATGTGCTATTATAAACCGCTCGAAAACAGTGGCGGCCGTTGCCGAACCTGTTTGGTAGAAGTCTCCAAAGGATCTGAAGCAGACCCGCGCCCGATGCCGAAACTCGTGGCGAGTTGCCGCACCGGCGTAATGGATGGGATGGAAGTCCGCAATATTACCTCAGAAAAAACCCAGGAAGCCCGGCACGCAGTTACCGAGTTTTTGCTGATCAATCACCCGCTGGACTGCCCGATCTGCGACCAGGCCGGCGAATGTCATCTGCAGGATCTGAGCTATGAACACGGTGTTGAGCAAACCCGAACGGAATTCGAACGGCGCACCTTCGAGCCGGAAGACATCGGCCCGAATATTAAACTTAATATGAACCGCTGCATCCTTTGTGCACGCTGCGTTTTGGTCGCCAACCAGCTGACCGAGGAGCGGGAACACGGAATCCTGTTTCGCGGCGAGCATGCCGAAATTTCCACTTATCTCAACAAGGCGCTGGACAATGACTTCATCGGCAATGTGATCGATGTTTGTCCGGTGGGTGCACTTACAGACCGCACCGCGCGATTCGCCAGCCGCGTTTGGTTTACCAAGCCGGTCAACGCTTCCTGCGAATGCTCTAAATGTTCCGGTAAAGCGGTTCTTTGGATGAAAGGCGAAGAAGTAGTTCGCGTGACGGCGCGCAAAGATCAGTACGATGAAGTTCAGGACTGGATCTGCAACCAATGTCGCTGGGAACGGAAAGATGTACGAGAGTGGAACATCGAGGGTCCGCGCCACATCAGCCGACATTCGGTGATCTCGCTGAACCATTATGAAAAACCAAAAAATATGATCACTCTTCTGAATAATCCGGATGCAAAAGAGATCAGTGAAAAAGACGAAAGATAGATATGGATTTACTTACATTTAAAATAATTCTCGTCCTCAGCCTGTTCGGATTGTCGTTGGGCATTGCCGCTTACTCTACCTGGGGCGAGAGAAAAGTTGCGGCGATTCTCCAGGACCGTATCGGTCCCAACCGTGCCGGACCTTTCGGAATTCTGCAACCACTGGCTGATGGTGGTAAGCTTTTCTTCAAAGAAGGTTTTGTACCGCAGGGCGCAGACCGTTTTCTGTTCTACGTGGGCCCGGCAATCACCATGTTTATTTCTTTAATTACGGGCGCGGTAATTCCCTGGGGAAAATCATTAAATATTGGAGGGAACTCATTTGATGTTCAAGTTGCCAATATCGACGTCGGCGTACTTTACCTGATCGGTATGGTATCCATCGGCGTTTACGGAATGATGATCGGGGGCTGGGCTTCGAACAACAAATATTCTTTGATCGGAGCGATACGCGCCTCTTCACAGATGATTTCTTATGAATTGGCGATGGGCCTTTCCCTGCTTTCAATTATTTTAATGGCGGGAAGTCTGGATCTGCATTTTATTACTTCATCACAAGGTGCGGGAAAAATCTGGGGACTGATTCCGGCCGACGGGATGAACTGGAATATCTTTTATCAGCCTTTAGCCTTCATTATTTTCTTCGTGGCTGCAATGGCAGAAACCAACCGTCATCCGTTTGATTTACCGGAATGTGAATCTGAATTGGTAAACGGTTATATGACTGAATATTCCTCTATGAACTTTGGCCAGTACATGTTTGGTGAATACGTGAACATGTTCATTTCCAACGCACTGATCGTTACGCTCTTTTTTGGTGGATTTAATTATCCAGGCATCGGTTGGGTGGGCGAAAACTGGGGTGAGAATATCGCCGGAGTTTTGAGTATTTTTGCGATGCTCTTCAAAGTGATCATCGGTATTTTGATCTTTATGTGGATCCGCTGGACCATTCCGAGATTCCGCTACGATCAGCTGATGCATCTTGGTTGGAAAACTTTAATTCCGCTGGCACTGGCAAATTTAATTATTACCGCTGCCGTAATTGTATTTTTCGGTAGTTAAGAAAAGCCGAAAAAGTGTGATTGTGCTGTATAATCAGCATTAAAAATTACGAATATGAAACTGACAAACAGATCGAAAGTAGTCTCTAATAAAGAGATGACTTTTATGGAAAAAATATATTTGCCTGAGATATTCAAGGGTATGGCGATTACATTGCGCCACGCCATGCAGGGGCCAAAAGGAAAAGTGTACGCCTATCCTGAGGTTGAAAAACCACGCTCTAAAGTATGGCGCGGTCTGCACGTCCTGAAGCTGGATGAAGAAGGTCGGGAACGTTGTACCGCCTGCGGACTGTGCGCAGTGGCCTGCCCTGCGGAAGCTATCACCATGACGGCAGCCGAACGAACACGCGACGAAAAACATTTGTACCGCGAAGAAAAGTACGCTACGGTATATGAAATCAATATGCTGCGCTGCATCTTTTGTGGACTCTGCGAAGAGGCTTGCCCGAAGTCGGCAATTTATCTTACAGACCGTTTGGTGGATGTAGAAACCAACCGCGGCAGTTTCGTTTATGGTAAAGATAAACTGGTGGAAAAGATCAACGAGCGTGTTGATATTACTGACCGCCAAAGCGAATTGCAGAAAAAAACAGTTAAGTAATATGGAGCAGATCATTTTCTTCGCCGTCAGCGCTCTGGCCGTCGCCAGCGGATTTTATTTCGTTTTCGCGAAAAATCCGCTGTATGCAATTCTGTCTTTGATTATCACCTTTTTTTCCATCGCAGGGTTATATATTCTGCTGAACGCACAGTTTCTTGGTATTGTGCAGATCATCGTCTACGCCGGCGCAATCATGGTGCTCTTTCTTTACATTCTGATGATGCTTAATTTAAATAAAGAAGATGAAAGTAAGAAAGGTAACCTCACCAAGTTCATTGGCGTTTTTACCGCGGGCTTACTGCTTATTGGTATTCTTGGGGCTTTTAAAGGTTTAAATAAACAGACCTTTGGTACGGGTGCAGACGCCTCAGTGGGCCTTACAAAAAATCTCGGAAAGTTATTGTTTAACGAATATGTGTTACCCTTCGAATTTGCGTCCATCCTGATTCTCGCAGGGATCGTCGGTGCAGTTCTTATCGGTAAACGCGATTTATAGAATTATGGGAGAAGCAAATTCATTTATACAGGCCGTGCCACTGGAATATTTTATTATTCTCAGTTCAATCCTGTTCAGTTTGGGCGTACTTGGCGTACTGATCCGCAAAAATGCCATCATCATCCTCGGTTGTGTGGAGCTGATGCTCAACTCAGTCAATTTGATGCTTGCCGCCTTTTCTTCTTACAAAGGAGACGGAAACGGACAGATTCTCGTATTCTTCATCATGGTCGTTGCGGCGGCAGAGGTAGCGGTAGGACTGGCGATTATCGCGATGCTTTACCGGAATACAAAGTCTGTCGACATCAGTATATTTAATAAATTAAGAGGATAAATATTGTATGGAAAATTTAGTGTACGCAATTATACTGCTGCCTCTTGCGGGATTTTTAATTAATGGCTTATTCGGTAAAAAACTGCCAAAATTGTTCGTCGGTGGCTTGGCTACGGCGGTAGTATTTGGATCGTTCCTGATTGCCGTAAGTTTATTTTTAAAGTTTGATTCTACTTCACCACAGGTGGTCATCCGCGCTTTTGAGTGGTTTCGTGTTGGCGGAATTCAGGTAAATTTCGGTTTTCTGATCGATCAGCTTTCCTTGATGATGATTATGATTATCACCGGCATTGGCTCTTTAATTCATCTGTACTCCATCGGCTATATGAGCCACGACAAAGGATTTTATAAATTCTTCACTTATCTTAATCTCTTTATATTCTCCATGTTACTGCTGGTAATGGGCAGCAACTACCTGATTTTATTCATTGGTTGGGAAGGCGTAGGCTTATGTTCTTATTTACTGATTGGTTTTTGGTACGAAAACAAATCTTACGGCGCTGCAGCCCGCAAAGCATTCATTATGAACCGTATCGGCGACTTGGGGATGATCATCGGAATCATTATGATCGCCTATCAAACCAACGCGATCGATTTTCTTTCTGTAGCACAAAATTCCGGTAAATTCGAACTCGATTCTACCATCATCATTTTCATCACGGCGAGCCTCTTTATCGGAGCAATGGGTAAATCTGCTCAAGTGCCGTTATTTACCTGGTTGCCGGACGCGATGGCTGGCCCCACGCCGGTTTCTGCACTGATCCACGCGGCGACAATGGTAACCGCCGGCATCTATCTCGTAGTACGTTCGAACTTCCTCTTTTCGCTGGCGCCGACCACGATGGACGGGATTTTATTTGTTGGTTTACTCACGGCGATCATTGCAGCTTTTATTGGTTTAAGACAAAACGACATCAAAAAGGTTTTAGCATATTCCACAGTTTCGCAACTTGGGTTTATGTTCGTTGCGGTAGGCGTTGGTGCCTACACGACAGCGATGTTTCACCTGATGACACACGCCTTTTTCAAAGCTTTGTTATTCTTGGGTTCCGGCTCGGTAATCCACGCAATGAGTGGCGAGCAGGACATGAGATTCATGGGCGGACTTCGTCGTAAAATTCCAATTACCCACCTTACTTTTCTTATAGGAACGCTGGCAATTTCAGGTTTTCCTTTCCTTTCCGGGATGATTTCCAAAGATGAAATTTTAGCGAATCTTTACGGTAAAAGTCCTTATCTCTGGGCAATTTTATTTGCGGTGGCAGCGATGACTGCTATTTATATGTTCCGTGCATATTACCTTACTTTCCATGGCGAATTCCGTGGAACTCCGGAAACCGAAAAAGCCGTGCACGAAAGTCCTCTCAATATGACTTTACCGCTGATCGTTCTCGCTGCACTTACCGTAGTAGGCGGTTTTATTAATCTCCCGCATTTCATCGGGCATGGTAATTATGCGGCGCTGGCGGATTGGTTAGAAAATATTTACGTTTACGATGTTGATTTAGCCGAAGTGCCATTTGCCACAGAAATGATTTTACTTGGCCTTACGGTGCTCATGTTTTTTGTTGTTTGGGTGGTGGTTAGAAACATCTATGTAAAACAGAAAAAAATGGCTTTGCCGGATAACGAATATACCGGCTGGCAACGGCTTTCCAACCGAAAACTTCTTTTTGATGAACTGAATAACGTAACCTTTGTAAAATTTATTGAAGGTTTGGGAGTCGGCGGCAATATGTTCGATATCGGAATTCTTAAACGCTTTACAGATTACATCGGTATTGGCGCAGAAGATTCGGGGCGCGCGGCAAAACGCCTGCAGAATGGCAATGTTGAGAATTACGTGCTCATCATGTCACTGGCCATCGGAATTATTTTAATTGTTAACTTTATATTACAATAGTAAATGTCGTATCTGTTATTAACATTACTACTATTACCTCTTGTAGGTTCCGGTTTGGTGTTCGCGTGGAAAAATCCCGCAAGTAAATTTCTCGCCCTGGGCAGCGCGTTCGCGCAGATGTTCCTTACATTTTACCTGCTTTCCGGCTTCGATTTTCGGCCTACCGTAGATGGCGTCCTGCAGTACGAGATCAATTATCCCTGGTCCAATTACATCAAAAGTACGCTGCATTTCGGTATCGACGGGATGAGCATGCTGATGTTACTGTTGACTAATATCCTTTCTCCGCTCATTATTCTTTCCAGTTTTAATGAAAAGCCTGGCTACAGAAACAGCTTCTACGGACTGATTCTTTTGATGCAGTTCGGGTTGATTGGTCTGTTCACCTCTCTGGATGGGTTGCTTTTCTACGTTTTCTGGGAAATCACGCTGATCCCTATTTGGCTCATTGCCGGAATCTGGGGACAGGAAGATAAAAAAGTTCAGTTCACTACACGTTTCTTTGTCTTTACTTTTGTGGGATCCTTATTTATGCTGGTGGGGTTAATTTACCTCTACACGCATTCGGCGTCGTTTGCCGTAACTGATCTATATAACGCTGATCTTACCACTTCTGCCCAGACGGTTATCTTCTGGTTTATTTTCTTCGCTTTTGCGGTGAAATTGCCCATATTTCCGTTCCATTCCTGGCAGGCAGACACGTACGCTTATTCGCCAACCCAAGGCTCGATGCTTCTGTCGGGAATCATGCTAAAAATGGCGGTTTACGGTTTATTGCGTTATCTGTTACCGATCACTCCAGAAGCAGTGCTGGGAGTATCAGGAAAAATTGTTTTGGTACTCGCCATTATCGGCGTAGTTCACGGTGCCGTGATCGCCATTATTCAAAATGATTCCAAAAGAATCATCGCCTATTCTTCACTTTCACACGTCGGTTTGATCACCGCCGGAATCATGGCTTCTGCCATCGTAACGATGCGTGGGACGCTGTCGATCCAGGGGGGCGAAGGAGCAATGGTGCAGGCTTTCGCGCACGGAATCAATGTGGTCGGTTTATTTTATTGCGCCGATATTTTGTACAAACGCTTCAAGACACGCGACATTCGGCAGATGGGTGGACTGGCAAAAGTAGCACCGAAGTTTGCGGTCCTTTTCCTGATCATCGTGCTGGGTTCCATCGCTTTGCCATTAACCAACGGTTTCGTGGGCGAATTCATTTTAATTAAATCCATTTTCGAGTATAATGTCAGTGCAGCGGTAGTTGCCGGCACCACCATGATTTTTTCCGCAGTTTATCTTTTCCGCTTTTACGGCAAAGCAATGTTTGGTCCCGGCGACGAGCAAATTCTGAGCAGTACGGGTGATATTTCTGCGATAGAGTTTACAGTACTGGCCAGCCTTGTAGTGTTCGTCATCGTGCTGGGGATCTTCCCGCAGCCGATCATTGATATGGTCAGCAGCCCACTGAGGTTTATTTATACTTCAATGGCTAACTAAACTGGAGTTCAATCAAATATAAAAAGGCAGACACCACCTCAAAATAGTCTCTCCTTATTATCTATCAAATAAAAACTAAATGAGCGTTTTAATCATCATCTTCCTTACAGCTTTGTGCGCACTGTTCGCCGGAGTTTTTGAACAGGGGAAATTTTCGCGGTACATCGGAATTCTGGGCCTGATGATCGCTTTCTATGTAAGTTTCCTGCCGGAACTTTCCTTCTTTTTGCAATACCAGCACATGTTCGAGTATGGCGCGAACGCCGCGCTCTTTACACGAATTACGCTTGTGGTAACGATTCTCCTGTTTTTTCTCGGCGGTTTTTCCTTTAGCAATCACCGGAATCATCAGTCGGAACTTTACGCGCTGATGTTGTTTTCAGTTTGTGGCGGTATCATCCTTTTTGGTTTTCAGAATCTGGTGACTCTTTTCCTCGGTATTGAAATTCTTTCTATCCCATTGTATGTTCTCGCAGGAAGTGCAAAAACTGATTTGCGCTCGAATGAAGCGTCTATTAAATATTTCCTGATGGGTGCCTTCGCTACAGGTTTCCTGCTTTTCGGCGTTGCGCTTGTTTATGGAAGTGCCGGTAGTTTTGATTTGTACGAAATTCATGGTTTTGCCGTTCAGCATCCCGACAATTTAATGTTTATTCTTGGTGCAGTTATGATGCTCGTGGCGTTGGCATTTAAAGTATCCCTGGCACCTTTCCACATGTGGAGCCCGGATGTTTACCAAGGATCTCCTTCACTAATCACGGCGTTTATGATGTCGGTAGTGAAGATTTCGGCCTTCTTTGCTTTCTTTAAACTGATGACCATCGGATTTTTGGGAATCGCCGGAGAATGGATTAATATTTTGGGGGTTCTGGTCATCATCACGCTGTTTTTAGCGAACGTGATGGGCTTGGCGCAGACAAATGTGAAGCGGATGCTGGCCTATTCTTCAGTTTCGCATGTCGGTTATCTGTCGCTGATATTCTATGGTATGAACAGTTTGTCCAGCTACAATCTTGCTTTTTACCTTTTTGCTTATTCCCTGGCAACTGTTGGCGTGATGATGTGTCTGATCTGGGTAGAAAAGCTGAAACGTGACACGTCCTACTCCGCTTTTAGCGGTCTGGGACATACTGAGCCGGTACTTGCGGTGGCAGCTGCAGTTTCGCTTCTCTCCATGGCTGGAATTCCCCTTACGGCCGGATTTATGGGTAAATTCGCTTTGTTCGCACAGGCCATCGACGACGCTCCGTTTTTGGTGTTGGTTGCGGTACTTGGCTCTGCATTGTCGATTGCATACTATTTACGCTTGATTATGGTCATGTTTTTTCCTAAGGACAGTAGCTTCAAAACTTCGGAGAAGGTCTCACTCACTTATAATATTGTTGCCCTGTTTGTCATTTTTGCTTTGATCGTGGTCGGAATTTTCCCGGATCTTTTTGCAAAACAATTTGGGCTTTAGTTATATTTAAATAAAATTGAAGCGCAGTTCAGCAGAATTGCGCTTTTTTTGTTTAAAAGTCAAGATTATAAAGCATTTATTTTAAATTAAATAAACCGCTTTACCCGAAATATCTTGAAGCTGATAAGTTGTTAAAAAAGAATAAAATCAATTATACAGCTTGTTTAGGCATCGTTATGGCATAACCACCGATGTAAAAAAATGTTGCTATGAACCCTACTTCGCTGCGGAACGATAATGTTATTCTCAAAAATATCCTTCTTCTTTCTTTAATTTTATTTGGGCTCATTACCCTGTTTATGAGCAGTTCCGTCTTATTCGATTGGTTTGGCATTCGCGAACGCGAGGGCAACTTTGTACCCTTCGTCGTCTGGGCGAACTGGATCTGTGGATTCCTGTATTTGGGTGCGGCCTATCATGTCGTCCGGCACAGAAAATCCGCCAGATTTCCACTGCTTGTTGCAATCGTTATTCTGCTTTGCGCCGACGTTCTGCTCTTCTCGCATGTAAATTCTGGAGGGCTTTACGAAACAAAAACAGTCGGTGCAATGGTCTTCAGAACGGTATTAACGGCAGTGTTTTATTTTACGGCTCTCCAGTTAAAAAAATAGATTTTTAGCTCGACATTTTTTCTCTATCGCAGAATTTACATTTAATCGAAAGGTTTTGCTCTTTCCCAAAGTTCATCCATCTGATTTAAATTTAAATCTGCCAAAGCTTCATTATTTTCGCCGGCGAGCTCTTCCATTTTCCGAAACCGCTTGATGAATTTTTTATTAGTACGCTCCAGTGCAGAATCTGGATTCAGCCCGGAAATTCTTGCATAATTAATCAATGAGAAGAAAACGTCGCCGAGTTCCGCCTCTTTTTTAGAAAGTTCTGTTTCTGCCCGAAATTCTGCCAACTCTTCATTTACTTTCGACCAGGCGTCCTGTGCATCGGCAAACTCGAAACCGATTCCTTTTACTTTATCCTGAATCCGATAGGCCTTTATTAAGCTTGGCAAACCATTCGGTACGCCTGCCAAGATCGAAACATTGCCTTCTTTCAGTTTTAATTTTTCCCAGTTTTCCTTTACCTCCTCTTCGGTGTTTACCGTTGTATCACCATAAATATGAGGGTGACGGTGGATTAATTTTTCGTTCAGCGCATTGATGACGTCAGCAATATCGAACGCTCCTTTTTCAGCTCCGATTTTAGCGTAGAAAACCAAATGCAGCAATACGTCGCCCAGTTCTTTTTTAATTTCGGGCAAATTCTCTTCGAGAAGGGAATCCGTCAGTTCGTAAACCTCTTCCAACGTCAGGTGCCGTAGACTCTGCAAAGTCTGCTTGCGGTCCCAAGGGCACTTTTCGCGCAGCTCGTCCATTATATCGAGCAATCTGCCGAAAGCTTCAAGTTGTTCTTTTCTGGAATTCATTTTAGCTAAAGTTTAATTAAATTTAAATAATAACTTTTCTCAGTCAAATATAAAAAACCCTGCCGCAGTGAAAACACACGACAGGGTCTTGATATTGTAATTGAGGGAAATTATCCCTGTTTGCGGTGTGTGCTTTTCGGCGCTGATTTTGCTGCCGCCGTCGATTTAGGTGCCGCAGATTTCTCCGTTTTAGGTGCTGCTTTTTTCGCATCCTGCTCCGGCATTGCGATTTCCTGCTGCTCTTCGCCTTCTGCTTTTACGAAACTTTCCGGTGTGATGTAACCGGCTTTATGCAGAATGTTATACCACTGCGCCAGTTTTTTGATATCTGAAACATAAACGCGGTCAACATCGTAGTTGGGCAGCGCTTTCGTCATCATCTCGCGCAGGTCCTGTTCAGAAGATTTGTGCGAAATGGTTTCTTTGTAATCTTCCTCTTTTGCTAGATTTTCCAAAACTGTGAATAACGGCACTTCGTTATCTACCGTAAACATTGCGATATTGTCCAACAGGCTCACCTGAGAAGAATTGGAAATACTAGCCTTTTTCTTCGTAATAACTTCTTCTACGATAAACCCGCTTTTCAGTTGCGAAACGAGCTTGTAAAGACCCGGCTTGCCGGAAATGGAAATTATTTTTTCTAACTGCATTTTATTTATTATTTGTTATTATCTGTTATTAGTTTCGTCAGTCGGGACGCTCTACTTTGGGAAGCGCATTTTATAATTCACTGCGACGTCGCCATGTGAGATTTTGACTAATTTTCCTTTGACGAGCTTTTTCTTCAAAGCACTCAGCCGGTCTGTAAAGAGGATTCCTTCGATGTGATCATATTCATGCTGGATCACGCGTGCACGAATATCCGAAAAAGTATCGGTATGCTTCACAAACCTCTCGTCGTAATACTCGATGACGATGGTTTCTTTACGTTTTACATCTTCGCGAACATCCGGAATTGAAAGACAACCTTCATTGAATTTCCATTCTTCACCGCTTTCTTCCAGAATTTTTGCGTTGATGAATACCTTCTTGAAATCCTTCAGCTCTTCCGCAATATCTGCGTAATCTTCGTCGTCGGCAAGCGGCGTAACATCCACCACAAAAAGACGGATGTCCAACCCGACCTGTGGCGCGGCAAGACCAATACCACTGGCGCTGTGCATGGTTTCGAACATATTATCCACCAGGCTTTGCAGCTCCGGATAATCAGGCTTTATATCTTGGCATTTTTTTCGTAAAACCGCATCTCCAAATGCGCGTATCGGTAGTATCATCTTTGTTGATCTAAATAATTCTGCAGGATAATGGTGGCACTTACCTGATCAATAAGCCCTTTTTCCTGTCTTTTCTTTTTGCTTTTGCCACTCTGCGAAATGACATACGAAGCCATTTTCGAGGTGAATCGTTCGTCAAAACGGTGCACAGTAACGCCGGGAAACTGTGCTTCAAAATTGGCGATGAAAGCCAAGATGTCTGTTTCGACTTCTGACATGTTTCCTTTCAGATCGGTGGGTAATCCTACCACGATTTCCTGTACGCTGTTTTCAGCAATGTACTTTTTAAGGAAAGTAAAAAGCTCAGCCGTTGGCACCGTTCTAAGTCCTGCTGCAATAATCTGCATATCGTCGGTAGCTGCAATTCCGCATCGGGCTTTACCGTAATCTATCGCCAGAATTTGTGACATGAGCGCAAATTTAATAAAATTTTGCCGAAAACGTTTTTGTGCCTGCTTACATTTTAATGGCGGCGTGTCATTATTATTTATATTTTTAATGCATTAAACATTAAACGATGAAAACATTGATTCTTGTACGACACGCAAAAAGTGACTGGCCGGAAGATACCGACGATTTCGATCGTCCTCTGGCAGATAAAGGTATCCATGATGCCGAAAATATGGCGGAACATCTGAAAAAAGAATCCATTACCATCGACCGCTTTTTATCCAGCCCCGCGTTGCGCGCTTTTACTACTTGTCAGCTTTTTAATGAAGTATACAAAGTGCCCGTCGAAACTTTGCAGCAGCTATACAATGCTTCAGAATCAGTTTTTGAAAATCTGATCACCGAGATTCCGGATGGTTTCAATTCGGTAGCGATGTTTTCACATAATAACGGCATTTCAAATTTTGCCAACAGCATGTCCGAACAGGTATTTATGATGCCGACTTGCGGCGTGGCCGGTTTTGAAATCGATTGCGATTCCTGGTCCGAGTTTCATGACGCAACAAAAAGACTGGCATTTTTTTACGAACCAAAGAAAATTTAAAAAAAGTGTAAAACAATTAAAAATAAAAAGCCGGTTTCAAAAATGAAACCGGCTTAAGTTTATATTAAACTTACTTTTTTCTTTTAAAATCAAGATCGCCAAAATCGAAACTAAAATCGGTAACATCTGAAATTGCTTTCATCGTGATCCCTTGTGCAACGCCCTTTTCGTCAAAAGCGAAATACACAAAAGCGTCCGCGTCATAGCTTCTGTCATTCCATTTCAAAATCATCACATTCGGCGAGTAAGGCAGCAATTCACCCGTGAGTCTCGGAGAATTTTTACTGGCGAACCGCAAAGTTTTCCCTTGTTGCGAGATGACCACATCACCGAACCAAGGATCACTGTACATTCCCACGACCTGTGCAGCCTCGATCTGGCAACTGCGTTCTTTCGCAAACTTCGCTGAAGTTGCAAAAATTTCTTTCTTTTCCTTCTCATAATCTGCGTTAATTTTCGCCATACGATCGCCGTACTGTTTCAACCAATTGCGCTCCGGAATTCCCAGATACGCATCTTTTACAGTATTGGTGATAGCGCTGAACGCCGCACCGCTTTGCTGATTAGTGAGTACCACGATGCCCAACTTAAGATCAGGAATGACGGTGAACTGCGTCACGGTACCGATGAGGCCGCCCGTGTGATAAACCTGTTTGTGACCTTTCACATCGGTAAGAAACCAGCCCAATCCGTATCCGGCGAAATTAGAATCATACGGATTTTTAAGCGCGACCGGGGTGGCAATCTGCAGATTCCACAACTGATAAATTTGCTTGTCAGAAACCAGTTTTTTACCGTCCTTCGTGGTGAAGCCATCGATGAGAAACTGTGCCCAGGTATTCATATCAGTGATGTTACTGATAATGCCGCCTGCAGCATTTGCCGTTTCATTCCAGTCGTGCGGTACCGCTACAGCTTTACCGTCAACGGGCGCATGCGCTGAAATAATATTGCTTGCGCCTGCGGCCACAGCTCGGTTATAGCTGCCAAAACTGCTGTTCATTCCTACCGGTTTTAAAATTCTCTGCTCGATAAATTCCGCCCAGGAAAGACCTGACACGCGATGAATAACTTCTCCGGCAACGATGAACATAATATTGTTGTAATCGAGTGAATTTCGGAACTCATTTGCGGGTTTCAGGTACCGGACGTTATGAATAATATCATTCACCGTTAGTGATCCGCCTTCCGGGAAAAACATAAGATCGCCTTTTCCGAGACCCAACCCGGCGCGGTGTGTCAGCAGATCCCGGATGGTAATCTGTTGCGAAACGTACGGATCGTACATCTGAAATTCCGGCAAAAATTTTGTGACTTTGTCGTCGAAAGATAATTTACCTTCATCGGCCAACATTGCCAGTGCGGTCGCAGTAAAACCTTTGGAATTGGAGGCGATACCCACCAGCGTATTTTCGTTCATCGCACCTTTTGTGGTTAATGAATTCACGCCGAAACCTTTTGCGTAAACTACTTTTCCATCTTTTACGATCCCCACAGAGATCCCCGGAACATCAAAAGTAGTAAGTGTGTTTCGAATAAGATGATCAAGCTTTGCTTCTTCGATCTGCGAAAAGACCAACAGCGAGAGAAGCGTCAGAAATAAAGAGAATTTTGCTTTCATAAGAATTTTACTGTTTTTTCAAAGGTAAATATTTTTTCAGGACAGTGCGGTGGATTCTGTTTTCGTTTATTCTCGTAAGTGACTTCTTAATTAAAAAGTGGTTGGCCTCTCTGACGCGTTTTGTATTTAAAATCTTAACTTTGTCTTAAAGCAAAAAAGTACATGGAAAGCAAGAAAGAATTTTTTCTCGAGTGCTATAAACTCGGTATTATCAAGTTTGGCAGGTTCACCCTCAAATCCGGTATCGAAAGTCCGTTTTATGTAGATTTGAGACCTCTGGCCTCCGATCCGAAAATATTGAAAGTACTTGCCAATTACCTGCTCGACATGTTACCGCTGGATAATTTCGATCTGATCTGCGGCGTTCCGTACGCAGCGCTGCCGATGGCCACGGCCATGTCGCTGGAAAGTTATTTACCGCTCATCATCAAAAGAAAAGAAGCCAAGCAGCACGGCACCAAGAAAATGATCGAAGGGATTTATACACAGGGGCAGAATTGCCTGCTCGTGGAAGACGTAATCACTTCAGGAACTTCATTGATGGAGACGATTCCCGAAGTCGAAAACGAAGGCATCACCGTTTCGGATATCGTTGTCGTACTGGACCGTCAACAAGGCGGAAAAGAAATGTTGGAGAGAAAAGGTTACAACGTCCATACTTTATTTAATATTTCTGAGGTCTGCTCTATTCTGAAAAGCGAAGGGATGATCGCTGATGACGAAGTTGAACGTATTAACGATTTCCTGCGTGGAAATACCGTGGCGTTTGAAGAAAAGAAACGCTTGACCTACGAGCAGAAACTGGAAGTCTGCGAACATTCTGTAGCACAAAAAATTCTGCAGATTGCGCTGGAGAAAAAATCAAATCTTATCGTTTCAGCCGATGTTACCAGCACCGACGAACTCTTGGCGCTTGCCGAAAAAGTAGGACCGCACATCGTAGCGCTAAAAACGCACATTGATATTATACTTGATTTTGATGCTGACTCTACCATTTTGCCACTGAAAGATCTGGCTACAAAACATAATTTCCTATTGATGGAAGACCGTAAGTTTGCCGACATCGGAAATACGCAGGAACTCCAGTTTGCTTATGGAACTTTTAAGATTTCAAACTGGGCCGATTTCGTTACGGCACAGGTCATCGCGGGTTATGACGCACTCGACTGTTTCCGGAATGTGGGTGTTGTTGCAATTCTCGGGATGTCTTCTAAAGGTACACTTACCGATGCACATTACCGTGAGGAAGCAGAGAAAATTGCCGTTTCGCATCCCAATGTTTTCGGAGGTGTTTCCCAGCACAAAATAGCCAATGAACTTTTAATGTTCACGCCGGGTATTAATATCGCCGACGGAAACGATGGTAAAGGTCAGCAGTATAATACACCTCAACACGCGTTCAGCCATCACGAAACCGATTTCATCATCGTAGGTCGCGGAATTTACAAAGCTGACGACGCGGAAATCGCCGCTTTAAATTACCGGATGGCCGGCTGGAATGCCTATGAACAAAGCATTCAGGATTTCGCTGACAACCGAAGTTCTGAGCCAATTTAATAAGTAAATAATATGAATATTGATATTTGGAGCGACATCCGCTGCCCTTTCTGCTACATTGGAAAAAAGAACCTTGAAAAAGCGCTGAAAAGTTTTCCGCAAAAAGATGAAGTAAAAGTTACCTGGCATAGTTTTCAGCTGGATCCGACGCTTACAACGCAACCGGAAATAAGTGCTGTCGAACACTTTTCGCGCACAAAACAAGTTTCGCCAAGCGACGCTGCAGCGATGTTTGAAAACTTAAATAAAACAGGCGAAGCTGCGGGAATAACTTTTAATTTAAAAGATCAGAAAGTAGCCAATTCTTACCGCGCACATTTGCTTTTACAACTCGCCGGCAGCAAAGGCCGGGCGAATGATGCAGAAGAAGCCTTATTTCGCGCACAACTCTGCGATGGTAAAAACATTGATGACGAGCAAACGCTGCTGGAAATCGGCACCGAGTTGGGTTTTGCTCAAGATGAAATAAAAAATGCCTTGCAGTCGGACGAACTTGCGGCGGCCATTTCCCGCGACCAGTTATTGGCACAACAAATGAATGTGCGCGGTGTTCCTTTTTTTGTCATTAATGATAAATACGGTGTTTCCGGCGCGCAGCCGGTGGAGGTTTTCTCGGAAGTTCTGGAGAAATCCTGGCAGGAATTTTCAGCTGGCGACAAAGGACTTCATATTTTGCACGAAGGTGAAAGTTGCGATACCGACGGTAATTGTGACTAAAAAATAGCCTGATTAAATGAAAACGCCCTGACCGAAAAGTCTGGGCGTTTTTTTGTAAGGCCTCGGTAAAATCAGTTTCGGTTTGGAGTAGAGTTTGCAGCCTTCAATTTAAATAAAATAAGATGAGTCGAGGATTTGTAAAAGAAGATGATCAGGAAGAAATTCCTTTTGTGGCACCACGCGCCGACCTTCCTGAAGGCACCGAGAATCTAGTTACTGAACGGGGCATGCAACTGCTGAAAAACGAGCGGACAGCATTGCTGGATGAGCAGGAGCAGCTGGACACGACCCAGGAAAAAGAATACCGCATCGCTTTTAATCATATCAATGCGAAACTGCAATTACTAAACGATCGGCTCCGTAGCGCAAAAGTGATGGATATTATGAAATATCCTGAAGATGAAGTACATTTTGGCGCCACGGTTACGTTTCGGAATACGCAGAATAAAGCGGTACAGACCTTTCAAATTGTCGGCGTAGATGAAGCCAATATCGCGAAAAAGAAAATTTCTTTTACCACACCGCTTGCCCGTGCGCTGATGTTGAAAAAAGTGGGTGAAGAGGCTATTCTGGACTTAGGAAGCAAAAAAAATACTTTCGAAATTCTGGAAATTAAATATGAAAAATAATCTGCTTAAATATATGAAGTATTTAAAAAGAAGAAAAAACCGGCATTATAGTTTATCTTTTCCTGATTTCAAAACAAATTAAACTTCAGCTTTTTCTTTGCCGAAAAAGAACAGTTGAAAAACGATCATCAGTGAAAGAAGAAATCCCAGTGCAGCCACACCAGTCCATCCTAAGGCATTCCAGGCCAGCGCACCCAGACTCGTCCCCACGGCTCCACCGATAAAAAAGCCCACCATATAAATGGTATTGACGCGATTACGGGCCTCGGTATTCCGTGAGAAAACAATGTTTTGGTTGGTAATGTGTACAGCCTGAACGCCGAGATCAATCAGGATCACGCCAATGACAAGCCCGACAAGCGAATGCGCGGAAGTAAAAAATATCATCCACGAAACCACGATGGTTATTGCGCCAAATAGTAAGAGTTTTTTCTTTGCTACCCGATTATTAAGTTTACCCACGACCGTCGCGGCGAGTGCTCCGACAATGCCGAACAGGCCGAAACTACCGGCCACGGCGCTGCCATACCCAAATGAATCTTCCATCAAGAACACCAGCGTCGTCCAGAAAGCGCTCATACTGCCAAACGCCAACGCTCCCCGCAAAGTAGCACGCCTCAGCGAAGATTCGGTCCGGAAATAATGTAGAAGCGACTTCATCAGTTTGCCATAACTTTCGGCAAAGTCCGGACGTATTACGGGCAATCTGGAATAAAGCAGAAAAAACAATAAAGCCATTATTCCGGCTGCTCCAAAGAAAACTGATCTCCAGCCAAAATATTCTCCCGCCAGTCCACTCAACACCCGGCTTCCTAAAATCCCGATCAGAAGGCCACTCATCACAATTCCTATTGCACGCCCACGGTTTTCGTCAGTGCTGAGATGCGCAACCATCGGCACGAAAAGCGGCGGAAGCGTAGAGGTAAAACCGATTAGAAAACTGCAGAAAACAAGAATAAAAATCGATTTGGCCAATGCTGCGCCCAGGAGTGCTGCAACCAGAACCACGAAATCCAATTTCATTATTTTATGGTTAGAAACTTTGTCTCCCAACGGAATAATCAGTAACAGACCAAAAGCGTAACCTAATTGTGTCGCCAAAGCAACGTTCGAGACCTGGGAATCTGTGACGTGCAAGCTGCGTGCGATGTCATGCAAAAGCGGCTGATTGTAATAAAGATTAGCAACCACAAGCCCGGCCGCAGCACTCAGAAGATACAGCGTCCCGTTCGGTAAATTATTTTTCATAACAACTGTCAGAATTCAAGACTGCAAAAATACGCGTTTGTGTGACGAAGACTAAAACAATCTGAAACTATCGCAACGCATGAAAACGTTTGATTACTGTTGGAACAAATGTATACTTTGCTGTTTTGGTTTCTGCCGCATCGATATCGAGTTCATACCACGGTGATATTTTTGGATTTTCGTGATTGACTAAAATGTGTATGTCCTGTGCCGGCATAAATCCTTCTGCTAAAAGATAAAGCTTCTTGCCGCTGCCATTTTTTGCGGAGCCAACGATGAAAACCAGATGCCCGGGACTTCCCGGTTTTACAAGAAAATCACCGGGTCGGATCTCGTCATTCGAAGTAACTGGTCGGGATTCCCGGTCGATTGAAATAGTGCCGGCATAAACAAAAATTGTTTCCAGATATTTTCGGAATGCATCGTACGAATTGTCGGTTTTGCCCGTTTCTACCAAAGTTATTTTTTTGCCGCGCTGCTTTGTGCGCCGGCCTTCCCTGAAATCTTTCCAGGAGAAATAAGTACCGTCGGTGAATTCGAATCCGATGTCTGCAAAGCGTTTGTTCGCCCACAAATACTCGGCGTAAAGACGAATCCAAGCGTCTGCACATTGCTGGAGATCCTTGGCACCTACATCAATGTTCAAAAGTGCGGCATGGTGATTTTGGCGCGAAATTGGCAAGCCGGTGTGATCACGTACGGGAAAACTTGGCGGATGAAGTGGAAAAGCGATGAGGAAATCTGCGAAACTACCCGGCTCTTCTTCTATCCAGCGGAATCCGGCCGGTGGGTCGAACCGTGTTTCGATCGTGGCTTTGGTGCGGTCAAATTTAAGTTCTGCGGTATGCTCGCTGACCTGCGCCGTACTGCTGGCAGCACAGATCAGCAACACGGGCAAAATGTGATTCGCTGAGAACAAAATGGTTTAGTTTAATCAAACTTAAATATAAATTATCAGATGCCAAAATGCGGTCTATTTAGAAAAAACATCATTATATTTGGTGACCTTTGAAAATGAAGAAAACTTTCGCCGCTTCCGCCTTTTTGCTGATCGCCATGTCGCTGCACGCACAGCAGGACAGCCTTCGTATTTCCGTGCGGCTTTCGGATGATGGAACGCAACTGGACGTAAACCAGTCCATTATTTATAATAACCGGACCGGAGCTCCACTTTCGCGAGTGAAACTGCTCAACTGGGCAGCGGCCTACCGTAACAGCGAGACTCCGCTGGCACAACGAAAACTGGAAGACCGGGAAAATGATTTGTTTTTTGCCAAAAAGAACGAACTCGCATCCGTTCAGCATTTACAGATTAAAAACACGGGTGATTTTGATACCTACAATTCTGCAGATGAAAATATTTACGTTACGCTTCCGCAAGTGCTGGAGCCGGGAGCCAGCACAAAACTTACGCTAAAGTACACTGTGCAACTTCCCGAATCGAGATTTACCGGATATGGAATTGGTAAATTTTCCACGGCTTTGAAGTATTTCTTCATTGTGCCGGATTCTTTCGAAACCCAAGCACAAACGCCCAGACATTACCGCGACCTGGAAGAAGTACAAAGTGCGGGAAACTATTGGCAAATCGACATCGACAATGCAGACAACAGGTCAGTGATGAGCAATCTGGCTGCGGGCGATGCCAACCATTTTGCCGGAAATCTATCGGTGGATCCAGAAGTAATCATAAGCGAAACACCGCCCGAAGTTCTTACCGCAAATATTGACAATCAGCCCGTTCGAATTGAACTTGCCTTTCCGATAACACCGGCGCAACGCGAGGCGCTTGACATTTTCCTACCGCTGCACCTTCACTTTATTAAAAATAAAATCGGGACTTTGCCTGATAAACTTTTAATCACAGAAAAATTCCGCAAGGACGAAAAGTTCATCGGAATTGATGATCTTAAATTCTGGAAATTTCATTATAAATTATTTTCGGACGCGGAACAGACGGACCTTCAGTATTTCAGTATGCTTTCCAAAGCTGTGGTTGCGAATTCTGCCATATTTGAAATAAATAATGACCATTGGCTGCTGAACGGTTTGACGACTGTATTGCAAATTCAATACCTGCACCGTTACTATGGCGACCGCAAACTCCTGGGAGACTTGCCGGAACGTGCCAAAATATTTGGACTAAAACCTTTGAAATGGTTTCATGCTTCTGACTTAAAACTTACAGAGCGCTACGGACTTGCTTACCAATACATGCTGACGCAGAACCTCGACCAAAAAATTGCTGAGGAGTATAAGGATTTCAGCAACTTTAACAGGACTGCCATCAGTCACTTTGAAATGGGCACGCTTCTCAATTTCATCGGTGAGAAAATGGGCCAGGAAAACTTCGACGATTTCGTCGCTAAGTTTCTGGATCGCAACCGCGGACAGCGAGTCGATAAACAGCAATTTTTTGATGATCTCTCGCTAGCCTCCGGTTATTCTGCCGATTTTCTGGAAACTTTCGTACAGCACAAAAACCGAACTAATTTTAAACTAAAACGCTACACAAAAAACGACGAAAATTTCACCGTAAAAGTCTCCAAGAATACTGCGTTGCCAATTCCCTTCACCATTAAAACCGAGGAAAAAGAAGGCAAAAGTCAGAATTTCTGGTTTGACACCGGCGCTACGGAAAAGCCTGTGAAGTACACAATTCCCATCGCAAATGCCGAGAAAATTGTAATTAACGATAATTATATTTTTCCCGAAAAAAACTTTCGCGATAATTATCGCTATACACAAGGTTTATTTGCAAACGCTAAAAAATTAAAAATTAAACTTTTTCAGGATGTTCCCAATCCGGAATACAATGAGGTATACCTGACTCCGCGCCTGAACTTCAATGCGTATGATAAAGTTCTGTTTGGTATCAACTTTAGGAATACGTCACTTTTTCAGCGAAATTTTAATTATTCGCTAACACCGTATTTCAGTTCCGGAACGGGTAAGCTGACAGGATCCAGTAGCATCGCGTATTCGCTTCAGCCGGCAGAAAGTTTCTACCGCAGTCTGGATCTTGGGGTATCTGCTTCGCATTTTCATTACGATTATGATTTGACCTACCGGAAAATCACCACTTTTGCCAATCTTAATTTCGCCAAGAACCCTAGGAGCGATGTACGACGCAGCATTGCTTTCATGTATAATTTCTTGGAGAAAGATCTCGATCCGTTACGTAGGAATGATGATGAATATGCGAAATATAATCTGTGGAATATCGGGTACGGATATTCCGACAGAAAGCTGATTCACGAAAAATATTTTAATGCGGGACTGCAGTGGATGGAGGATTTTCAGAAAATATCGACAGAGCTTTCTTACCGCTATGAGTTTGCGGAAGACAAGAAAATAAGTTTCCGTTTTTTCGGAGGTTATTTTCTTTCCAACCAAACCAAGAATGATTTATTTAATTACGGAATTTCGCGGGTTTCGAACTACGCGTTTTCCTACGGATTGTTGGGGCAAAGTGCCACGTCGGGTGTCCTGGCCCAACAGCTGATCGTAGCGGAAGGAGGTTTTAAATCACTGATTGGCACGACGGCAAACCAGTGGTTGACGACCGTCAATGTGGATTCTCACGTCTGGCGTTGGTTTAATGTGTACGCTGATGCGGGAGTTTACAAAAACAAAAATGTAAGGCCAGAATTCATATGGGATTCCGGGGTTAAAGTAAAAGTAATTCCAGATTTTCTGGAGGTGTATTTTCCTATCCAAAGCTCACTGGGTTTCGAACCTGGTTTTAAAGATTATGGAAAACGGATTCGCTTTACGCTGACCATGAATTTCGCTGCCATTACCAATTATTTACGCCGAGGTTGGTTTTAAATTAAAAAAAAGCGGCTCCTGAGGGAACCGCTGTTTGAAGTACGCTATCTATGCGATTAATTCTTCATTATTTTGCGACTGGTTTTAGCGGCGCCGTTGTCTACGGTAACGATGTACATTCCTTTCGCGAGCGAAGAAGTATTGATGGTTTCACCGTCATTAATCCGGTTCGAACTGATTAATTTGCCATCAACGGAGTAAATATTCACGGTTGATTTTTCGGGAAGAAATACTTTAAGTTCATTCGTCACTCTCGTATTCATTTTCACCATCTTATCGAATGACGAAACGTCGGATACTGCCATCGTTGCTTTATCCATCACAGAAAAATCGTCAAATTCCGCGATCGTGGCACCGGAGTATGCTCTTACGGCAACTTCCAGCACGGTGGCTCCGGGCCCGGCGGGCATTTCAGCAGTGTATTTGGTCCAGGCCCCAGCATTGGCGAGGTACTGATTATTTGTTCGGAAGGCATCTTCAATTGCACTCGGCGTTGTATATACTGCACCAGCGCCTGCAGCGGTTCTAAATATACTCCACAATCGTGTGTCTGAATCGTCACCGGCGGATTTATACCAGAAGGAGATCACATACGTTTGACCTGCAGAAACCGGAACATTTTGGTAGAAGCCCGTAGTTGCCGTAACCCCGGAATAGGAGGCATAATTATTTCCTCCGTGTGGATTTAAAGTTTCGATGGCAGGAGCTGTATATCCTGAGCTTGGACCCGCAGTCCATGGTGCAAGGCCTGCCTCAAAACCCGGATTTACCAGCAATTCCTGTGAGAACACAAAAGTTCCGAAAGCAACTGCTCCTAAAAATGTAAAAATCTTTTTCATTGTAAATAATTTTTGTGGTTAATAATTATACTTTGAATATCAAATTTACAAATTAATTATAACTATGTTGGAGAAGGTTGATCTTTTGATCTAAACAAAAAAGGTTGCCCGCAAAGGCAACCTCTATTTCTCAAGTTAAAATAACTTATTTTTTCATGATTTTTTGTGAAACAGGCTTACCATCTACGGTACCGGTCACGATATACATTCCTTTTGGTAGAGATGCAACATCCAGGGAAGTACCATCATTTACAGAAGCAGACTTCACTACCTGGCCGTTCATGTTTACAATCTGAATATTGGACTTCGCACCAAATAAAATATTGTTGGCTACAACTGTATTTTTTACAAAGTTCGCTCTTGCAAGTGCACTTTCATCCGTGGCTAATACTGATTCCAATTTACCGCTGATCACTACGTCATCGATACTGAAAGTCCCTTCGCTAGCTTCTGCATCATAAGCGTAAAAACGTAGTTTTACCGGTGCCGTGATATCAATGATTTTAATTGGCACAATGCTACTCCCCTCTTGTCTTCCACTGATATCATTTGTGTAATGAAACTGATTGTTTGCAAGGATCTCCAGCTCTGGATTTCCATTGTTAATAGCCGCAGGTTTGTTGGCCGCAAATGTATCAACGCTTGAACGTACCACGTAAGTTCTCGGCCCTGTACCAGAACGCTGAACAGCAAACGTGATCGAAGTAATGGTCATTTTGTAATTCGCAGCGGGTGTGATTGTAACTTCGAAATACTTGTTTTCGTCCATCGTTGCTGAAACAGGGAATCCGCTCCACGCAAATCGGTTTCCAGTCGTCGTAGAATTAAGACCCACTGCAATAAAACTGGAAGCAGTTACGTTGTCACCAACTACCGTACCCGGATCTGCATTTGGAGCTTCATCGAAATCATAAGTAACTGTAAAAGTTCCGGGAGTTGGCACTGCCTGCGCATTCAATGTTACTGCCAGCATTACACCTGCAAGTAGAGAATAGATTTTTTTCATCTTGATAAATATTTAATTAATAATTAGTTATAAGGCAAATTTACACCATATATAGTTATGGGCAAATTAAAAAACACCGATATGCGAAAATAATGCCAACACAGTTCTTAAAGATACTTTTTTCGTTATTTTTACCAACTACTTTTAACGGTTTGGGAAGAAAGACCTTTATCATTTTTATCATTCTGGCTGCATTTATTACTACAAATGCACAGGTCTTCTCCTGGAACAATGCTAATACTACCCGGGATTCTCTCCAGCGTGACTC
The DNA here is from genome assembly GCA_002454815.1 of Flavobacteriales bacterium UBA6693. Taxonomy (GTDB): domain Bacteria; phylum Bacteroidota; class Bacteroidia; order Flavobacteriales; family Weeksellaceae; genus Kaistella. The sequence goes on along the minus strand of DKJL01000010.1, from coordinate 362,933 downwards.
TATACTGGCCGCAAAAATCAACCGTGACTTGTTTGTACGCGATACTTTAGATTTTATTCGGCTGCCCAACCAAATCATAATTGATGACGCTGTAAAGGCAAAGAACGCGTCCAGTCCACTCGCCAATTTGAATTCCAAAGGTTCGATCATCCGCGGGATTACCTTTGGCAATAACCAGGGACAAAGTGTACAAAGCTCGATGGATTTGCAAATTTCGGGCAGGCTGTCTGAAGACGTGTCGCTTATCGCTTCAATATCAGATCACAATCTGCCCATGCAAGCCGACGGTTACACGCAAACTTTGGAAGAATTTGATAAAATATATCTGCAGTTGAACATCAGAGAAAAATCCGTGCTTCGTGCAGGACATCTGGATCTGCTTGATAACACCACGCATTTTGGCCGTTTTCAGCGCCGCAGTATGGGTCTCCAGTTTGCCACCGAAATCGGAAAGGAAAATAAAACACTTATCGATCTTTCTGCCGGCGTGGCGCGCAGTGAGTTTCACCGCATCCGCTTTGATGGTATTGAGGGGAATCAGGGTCCGTACCGTCTTACCGGTAAAAACGGCGAACAATTCATCACCGTTCTCTCGGGATCGGAACAGGTTTTCATCGACGGAATTTTGATGAAACGCGGCGAAAGTCAGGATTACGTTATTAATTATAACACAGGAGAAATTACGTTCACCAGTTTCCGTCCCATTTTTCAGCAGTACAGTATTACCATTTCATATAATTATACCAACCGAAACTATACGCGTTTTCTTGTAAGCGGCGGCATCCAGCATGCAAGAAAGCGGATGACGGCCGGAATCAACTGGTTTCTGGAAAATGATAATAAAAATGCGCCGCTTGCACTGAACCTCTCCCCGGAAGATGAAAAAATCCTGTCGGAAGCCGGAAATGATCCGGACCTGATGTACGCACCTTCCGGAATCGCGGCGGAATACGATGTCAATAAAATACTTTACGAATCAATAGAAAGTCCGACCGGCAATTATTACGAATTCTCCACCGACCAAACTAAGACTTTATATCAAGTAGCTTTTACTTATTTTGGTGAGAATAATGGCGATTACCGGCTGAAACAAACCATCAACAACGGTCGGGTTTTCGAATATGTCGGCACCGGAAGCGGTTCTTATCGAGCCGTGCGGAAACTGCCGGCGCCGCAGAAGACACAGGTTTTTTCGGGAAATGCTGCTTTTGAATTAAACGAGGGGAAAATTGGCGCTGATGTTTCACTCAGCAACTACGACGTTAACTTATTTTCGGGTAAAGATGCGCAGGAAAATATCGGTTTCGCAGCGAGATTGTTCGGCTACAAAACGTTCCGCACCAATTTCTGGCAGGGAACACCCAGTATAGAATTGCAGCATATCAGTTCACAATTTCACATCCTCGACCGTATTAATACTATCGAATTTGCGAAAGATTTTAATCTGACCAGAGAGTTTAACCAGATTGCACAAAATCAGGTAAAAGTGGGTTTTTTAAATGAATGGAAGAACGGTTCTTTTTTAAATTACCGTTTTAATTATCTCAGCGAGCAAGAAACTTATACAGGCGTAAAAAATGATCTCGATTTTTCCTGGAAACAAAAAAATTATCACAGCACCGGCAAATTATCCTATCTCGATACCCGGGCGGATCTGCAGGATACACAGTTTCTGCGCGCCGGCGTACAGACCGAGCGCTTCGGAGAAAAAGGAAGCTGGATGCTGGGCGGCGGCCTGGAACATAATCTTAAAAAGTACAATGAATCTGCCGAGTTGGATGTCACCAGTTTTCGCTGGAAAGAAGTGTTCATTCAGAAAAAAATAAGCAATTCTGTACGTACCCGTCTGAATGCCAAATTATATGTGCGCAGCAATGATTCCATTCGTGTCAACCGACTCGAGAATATCAATACTATTTTGGGTTTTGAAGCGCAAAGCGAACTCATCAAAAATGAGAAGACAACTTTAGCCGTATCTGCTCATTACCGTAAGTTTCTCAATGACCGGAGTTTGCAACGCGCAGCGAGCCGCGATTTTATTATTGGTAACATTACTTATCAGCAAAAACTTTTTAGCAATGGGATGCGACTGCAGGCTTTTTACGAGCTCGGAAACGGCCAGGAAGCACAACGAGAATTTCAATATATTAAAGTAAATGACGCTCAGGGTATTTATAAATGGACCGATTATAATGGCGATGGAATCCAGCAGCTCGACGAGTTTGAAGTGGCAGAATATGCAGATTTGGCGCAATATATCCGGGTGTACACCAATACCGTCTCTTATCTTCCTTCCAATAAAAACAAGTTGCAGCTGGCTGTATTCGTTAATCCCTCAATTATATTTAATTCTGAGAATAATTTTCTGAAAAGATGGAATTTCAATATTTCGGTCAACGCCCAGAACTCTTATTTAAAAAAGGACGAAACCGTAGTTTTGAATCCATTTGAATATCGTGCAGATCAGATTTTGAAGAACCAAAACATTCTCGCTTCGGCGCAGTTTAATTCGACCGACCGCTCCGGCTGGAACGGAAATTACCGCTTCATCGCAAACGACCAAGTCATCAATGCCAACTTCAGCAACGAGGCGCGGAGCCAGTCTTCACATTTTATGAATGTAGGATATTGGTGGGGGAAAAATTTGCGCCTGGATTGGGAAAATAAAGTCCAGGAAATCCATAATTCTTCGCAGCTTTTCAGCAGCCGCGATTATGCGCTTGCCAACTTCGAAACAAAACCGAAAGCAACCTATAAATTGACGGAAACCCTGCAGGCGGAAGCGTCTTCTGCCTGGAGCACAAAAACAAGGAAAGATGGCGAAGAACTGCTGAAAACGCTGGACCTTACCGGCAGCCTGCAATGGGAAAGAAAAAAAACATCGGTACGAGCAAATTTTTCTTTCATTAATAATGATTTTACAGGCAATGCATACTCCATCGTTGGCAACCAAATGTTGGAAGGTTTAAAAGTGGGCAGGAATCAGGTGTGGTCCGTTTTTCTGCAGCAGACCATCAATTCATTTATCCAGTTGAATGTGAATTACGAAGGAAGGAGTTCCGGGGAAAAAACAATCCACATCGGTTCGATGCAGGTGAAAGCAAGCTTTTAATTCTAGTTTAATTATTTACGAAAGAATTTAATGATAAATCAGTTCGGATAAATAACATATTTTTTCCTCATTTTTTCAAAATCCTGAAGTCCCTTTTTCCACGAATCCCGAATCTGCTCCTCTGTTTTACCGGCAATAATCTGTTTCCGGAATTCGTCGGTGCCAGCCAGTTTATCGAAAAATAAATTGCTCAGAAAAAAATCCTGTTTCGGGTTTTTGTAATTTTTGTAAGCCCGCAATAACCACTGTAAATCCAGTTGTCGAAGATTCGCGGCCGCCAAGGAAAGGTTTTCACCGTAGCACGTTTTACCGTTCAAAAAAGGATCTTTTGCGCCCGCGGTTGGTTTTGGCGTAAAGGTATAGGGCAAATTTTTCGTCCAGGGCGAACCGTAAATCTGAAATGGCAATGCCGTCCCACGCCCCACAGAAACCCGCGTGCCTTCGAAGAAACATAAACTCGGATAAAGATTGATCGCTTGATCATTGGGAAGATTGGGCGACGGCCGACCAGACAACTTATAGCGCTGTTTCTTATGATAATTCTGCATCGGGATCAGCGTATATTGAGCTTGCTTACTGCCTTGCATCCAGCGTTCGCCGTTGACCATTGCGCCATATTCGCCGATTGTCAATCCGTATACGACCGGCACGCGGTGCATGCCAACGAAACTTTGATATTTAGTTTGCAAAACGGGGCCGTCGGTATAACCGTCGTGCGGATTGGGACGATCCAACACAATTATTTCAATACTGTTTTCCGCCGCAGCCTCCATTAAATAAGTTAAAGTAGAGATATAAGTATAAAATCGAACGCCAACATCTTGTATATCAAACAGAATCACATCAATATTTTGCAGTTGTGCAGCGGTAGGCTTCTTATAGCTTCCGTAAAGCGATATCACGGGAATTCCGGTTTTGCTGTCTGTCCCGTTTTTCACATGTTCGCCGGCGTCTGCTTCGCCGCGGAAGCCGTGTTCAGGCGCGAAAATCGTATGCACCGCGACTTTATTGCCAATGAGAAAATCAACCAAAAATGTTCCGTCGCTCAGCAAACCGGTTTGATTGGTGACTACGGCAACGTTTTTATTTTTAAGCAAAGGAAGATAGAGTTCGGGGCGGTCGGCTCCCGTTTTAAAGCATTGCTTGCCGATGTTCTGGGCTTTCAGTGAAGTGCAAAATCCGACAAAAATTAGCACAATCAGAACTAAATCTTTAATTTTGGCGATTAAACCTATCCGTTTGAAATTTCCGTTATATTTTTCCAAAAAAATTGCTTTTTCCAAAGATAATAAAAATAATCTCTCACGGGTGATTGTCTTTATTGGCCGGCTTTCCGTGGCATTGGGCGTCATTGTTTCGCTCATCACGGTATCTACCGGTCTGGGCTCCAAAAAGGCGATAAAGGAACGGATGGCAGATTTCTCGGGGCATATCTCAGTTAAATCCAAACAATCCAACAATTCTTATAATTCCTCTGTTCTCACTACCGAAGGGCTGCAACTGCGAAAAATCACAGAGCTTGAAGATGTTGCTTCAACTCAGAAATACGTGGCAGTAAGTGGAATATTGCGGAACGAACATAACTTTGCGGGCATCATCTTCAAGGGAGTCGGAAAGGATTTTAACCGCGAAAGGTTTGCAAAATTCATCGTGAAAGGCACTGCGCCAAAAGTAACGGAAGAGGGTTATAATAACGGAATCTGCATTTCGACAAAAATTGCAAACGACCTCCATTTGGGCGTAAAAGACAGTATTGTCGCCATTTTTTCCAAGGAGAATCAAAGCCCTTTATACAGGAAATTCGAGGTGGTAGGCATCTATAAAACCGACATCAAAATGATCGACGATCTTTTTGTAATCGGTGGAATCAATCATGCGCGGAAAATTCAGGGGATGGCCAAAGATGAGGTCGGCGGTCTCGATGTTTTTTTAAAAGACATCAATAATATCGACGGGGATGCTCCGCTGATTGACCGGCTGGTGGGTTACAAAAATTACACAGTGAAAGCCACAGATCAGTATCCACAGATCATGGATTTTATCGCCATTTTTGACATGAATATCGCTTTGATCATAACGATTATGCTCGTTGTAGTGGTTATTAATATTATCATGGTCCTGCTTATCCTTATCATCGAACGCACCAACTCCATTGGGATGCTGAAAACCCTGGGCGCGACGAACGGGCAGATCCGGACTATTTTTATTAATTATACTTTGCTCATCATGATTCCGGGACTGATACTGGGAAATGTAATCGGACTTGGTTTTTTGTTGCTTCAAAAATATTTTGGACTGATTACTCTTAATCCCGAAAACTATTACCTGAGCGTAGTACCGGTAGAAATCAGCGTGTTACATATCATAATGATTTCGGTTGGGATTCTTTTTGTGTCAGGCGCCGCATTGGTTTTACCAAGCTATCTTATCAGCAAAATATCACCGGTGAAAGCAATCACGTACAATTAAGTCAAAAACAATTAACTTTGCATATTCGTAATTTAAAACGATTTGCTTACGAAATTGATAAATGTAAAAATAGATATGAATTATTCAGAAAACATACTCGGAACCATCGGTAATACTCCTCTGGTTAAACTTAATAAGGTCTTGGGTGAAGATTTTCCGGCGCTTGTCTTAGCTAAGATTGAAACCTTTAACCCCGGAAATTCGGTGAAAGACCGCATGGCCGTAAAAATGGTGGAAGATGCCGAAAAAGACGGACGGCTAAAACCGGGCGGTGTCATCATCGAAGGTACCAGCGGAAATACGGGAATGGGCCTTGCCCTGGCCGCAATCGTCAAAGGCTACCAATGTATTTTCGTTACCAATTCGAAACAGTCGAAAGAGAAAAATGATATTTTGAAAGCAGTTGGTGCGGAAGTGGTCGTCTGCCCTACCGACGTAACGCCGGAAGATCCGCGGTCTTATTACAGTGTTTCGCGAAGGTTGGCAGAAGAAACCGAAAATTCGTGGTACGTTAATCAGTACGATAACCTCTCCAACAGGCAAGCGCATTATGAATCGACTGCTCCCGAAATTTGGGCGCAAACTGACGGAAAACTGACCCACTTCGTGGCGGGTGCCGGGACGGGCGGAACGGTGACAGGTTGCGGGCGCTTTTTCAAGGAAAAAAATCCGGACATCCAGATTATCGGGGTCGATACGCACGGATCGATTTTAAAAGAATACCACGAGACAGGAAAATTTAATCCGGAAAACGCTTATTCTTATCTAACCGAAGGTATTGGCGAAGATATTATTCCGGAAAATTACGACATGTCAGTCATCGATCATTTTGAAAAAGTAACGGACAAAGATGGCGCCCTATACGCCAGAAAACTCGCCAAGGAAGAAGGGATTTTCTGCGGTTATTCCGCCGGAAGCGCCATTGCAGCGCTGGTGCAGATGAAAGACCGTTTTACCAAAGATGACATTGTGGTTGTGCTGCTGCACGATCATGGTTCCCGCTACGTGGGCAAAGTGTACAACGACGAATGGATGAAAGAAATGGGCTGGCTCTAGCCTTCAGTAAAACTTCAAACCGGACCGCTGCTCCGGTTTTTTTTTGTGTCCGGCTATTGTTTATTTTCTGCCAGCAATGAATTAAGTAATTCTGCCAGCGACGCGGTAAGATTACGTCGTGAAAATTGCTGTATGTCGCGTTTTTGAATTTCTGTGCTGCCATTTTTCCAAAGCTCAAATCTTTCGAGGAGGTATCTTTTTAAAGTTTCGGCATCTGCACTGTGTGTAAAGTGTTTTCCGGCGTTTGTTTCCTCCATAATTTTTTGAACGTCGCTGCCGGCCGGCCCAAAGGATAAAATTTCTTTACCTGCAGCAAGATATTCAAATATTTTTCCGGGAATAATTCCTTTGGAACGTTCGTCGGCGAAATTAGTGATCAGCAGAAGTTCAGACGTTTTCATTTCCTGATTAGCTTCGCCGTGCGATAAATAACCTTTGTTTTCGATATGGTCACCAAGGTTGTCCGACTGCAGTTTTGCCAAAATCTGATCATCAATTCGCCCGACGAACTTCAACACAAAATGTTTTTTAAAATCTTTGTTTTCGTGCAAAATCTGCTCTAATTGCTGCCAAAGAATCACGGGATTGCGAAGTTGTTCAAGCACTCCGATGTAAGACAATGTAAACTGATCCGAACGAAAAGCCGCTCTATTTTGTATTTGGGAAGTATTTAAATCGAAGCCGTTAGTAATACAGACCGCGTGTGCACCTTGCGCGCTGAAGTTCTCAGCGTCCGCATAACTTGTGGCCAGCGTTACATTGGCAGTTTTAAAAACTTCCTGTTCTAACGCACGATGTTTTCGGTCGGCGCTTTGAGTTAATTTTAAATGTTGATAGTAGGAAATTTCGGTCCACGGATCGCGGAAGTCGGCCACCCAAGGCAAATCCGGGAAATGCTTTTTGAGCGCCAAGCCGATAAGATGAACGGAATGCGGCGGGCCGGTAGTTGCAATCGCATCGAAATTATTTTCTTCTAAATATTTCTTCAGTCGTCGCACCGACGGTTTTACCCAGAAAATCCTCGCATCGGGAATAAAGAAATTTCCGCGCACCCAGATCGACAGTTTTGATTTCCACGACTGATTTTCAGCTACGTCGAACTGGCCTGCTTTAAACTTTTTGTTGCTTTTTCCGAAAAGTTCCGCCAGGTGATAAGGCTCCCAGATCGGTTGGCGCAGTATTTTTAAGTCAGCAGAAATTTCGCCTGATAAAGTATCGTCAACAATCGGATAGCTTGCATTTTGCGGGATAAATACGGTAGGTTCCCAGCCGAATTCCGGCAAATATTTTACAAATTTCAGCCAACGCTGAACACCGGGCCCGCCGGCAGGTGGCCAATAATAAGTAATAACGAGTATCTTCTTCCGCAGAGTCATTATTGAACTAAAGGTTCAACGACCACTTTCTTTCTTTCGCGATAAATCCAGTAAAGTCCGCCGGTTGAAAGGATTAGAAATAAAAAGAAAGCAATCATCGAAATAATTTTACCGGTTGCGATTACTTCCGGTGCAAAAATCATTTTCACGCTGTGTTTTCCTGCTGGTACATGTACCGCGCGCAGCAGGTAATTGGCTTTGATGTACGGCACTTGCTGGTCGTCAATAAAAACTTTCCAGCCTTTCGGGTAGTAGATTTCCGAAAAAACGGCAAGTTGCGGCGTCTGCGACTGGGTACTGAATTCCAGCTGATCAGCCTGATATTTTTCCAGATTCAAAAATGCAGTGGAATCAGACTTCATTGCTTTACTCTGAAAATAATCGGCATCTTCTGAACCGATCACAGCAGTCTTTTTGGTGTCGGTCGTGCCAATTAAATCCAATTCTTCATTTGGAGTTTTGGCGATAATAATATCGGAAACAAACCACGCATTGCCGTTGGCATCCGCATTGACCACTGGTTGCGGATCTTCGGGAGAACCAAAAATCATGTACTTTACATTCAGCATATTCAAAATGCGCGGCACCTTGGCGGTATCCATTTTGCCAAAATATTCGTTAATAAGGTCGTCATAACGGCGCAACTTCACCGCATGATAACCACCGACGGACGATTTGAAATAAGAAGTATTGGTTTCACCAAAGGCGCCCAGCGTTTGGTTATAAATACGATAGTGCGACGGATCCTTGTCGCTGAGCGTTTCCAAGGTTTTATTTACGGTTGCATGTTCCAGCAGCGTTCTTAAATTCGCATTATCGCCGACTTTCTGCATCAGCAAATCCGAATTTTCGGTCTGAAAAGGATTTTCTGTGAATGAACGGTCGATGAAATTATCGTTGTTCAAGTAAAGGCGGTCCACACTCCATAAATCAAAAAGACTGACGAGCCCGATGATCAGAAGCGCGACATTGACGCTGATTTTTTTCTTTAAATTTAAATATAAAACGCCGGCAGTAATGCCCACGAAAATTATGGCTTTCACCGCGTCGGCGGCGAACATACCGTAACGCTCGTCCACCAGAAAATCAAGAAGGTAAGGCGGCAGATAAGTTTTTTCGCGCTGCGTATAAAAACCCAGTATGGATTTGCCACCAAGCAAAAGCAGTACGGTAAAACCTAAGACCGCCGCTGACACATAAAGCAGAATTTTTTGCCTGCGCACATCGTCCAGTACTTCTGTGTCGGTATTTAAATTCCCGTTCAAAAACCGATATAGCCCCAAAATAGCAATTAACGGCAGCAAAAGTTCAGGTATGACCAAAACAGAACTTGGCGCTCTAAACTTGTTATAAAACGGAACATAATCGATGAAAAAATCGGAGACGAAAAGGAAATTACTTCCCCAGGCAAGAAGCACAGTAAGCACGAAGGCGCCTAAAATCCAATAACGATATTTTTTGCGGGCAAAGAAAAAACCAAGCAGTGCCAAAAAACAGACTACCGCACCCTGATAGGCCGGTCCGGAGGTGCCGGGCTGCTCGCCCCAATACGTAAGCGAGCCGAAACCTTTACCGATGCGGTCCATTTCTTCCTGAGAGCTTACGTTACTCTGCACCAATTCCTGTACGCGTGCCATCATTTCATCGGATCCCGCTTCATTGCTGGAGCCGCCCATGAGGCGTGGAATAAAAAGATTCAGCGTTTCCAGTTTTCCATAGCTCCACATGAGCATACTTTCTTTGTCCATCCCGGAGTTGCCCGAGGTATGACTGTCGGTATTAAGTATTTGCTTGCCGCGAACGGTTTCTGTAACGTATTCCGAGTTGGCCATGAGTCTTTGGGAGTTCATGCCGACGCCAAGCGTAAAAGCCAGCGCCAGGATACCGGTTGAAATACCGAAATGCCGCCAGTCAGTACGTTTTGTGATCGCCCTCACGAGTTCCGAAAGGAAAAGAAACGCCAGCGCAATGAAAAGATAATACGTCATCTGCGGGTGATTCGCTGCAATCTGCAGTCCCATAAAGAGTGACGTGACAATAAAGCCGACCACATATTTCCGACGAATGTAAACGAGCAAGACCCCAGCCAGCAACGGTGCAAAATAGGCGACGGTGTGGATTTTACCATTGTGCCCGGCCGCCAAAGCGATATAGAAATACGTTGACAAGCCGAAAAAACTAGCACCCAGTAACGCAAAGCGCCAGTCGCGTACTGCCACAATACCCAGCAAGAAAAATCCTGAAAAAAGCAGGAAAAGATAATTCGCCGGCTTCGGAAGGAAATTCAGCAGGTTGTCGATATTTTTGATGACGTCGCCACGAAACTGTGCGCCCATTTGGTAAGTCGGCATCCCTCCAAACATGGAATCGCTCCAGTACGTTTCTTTACCGTGTTCTGCCCGATAATCCAGCAACTCTTTTGCTCCGCCTTTGTACTGCACAATGTCGTGCTGAAAAAGTTGTTTGCCGGTCAGGACGGGATTCGCGTAGACGAGTGCCACGACAATAAACAGAAGCAGCGCAGCGGCGCAGATGATAAGATTACGGTACTTTGGAGCCATAAATATTTTAGTGAAAAAATGCTGGAATCAGCAACGTTTTATTTGGTGTCGTTTTCTTTTATCTCTTCATAATCCACCGTTTCGGCATCCCAGTTCAGTTCCGAATCAAGTTTCTTTTTCGTTTTCTGCTGCCGCACATCTTCGTGCGGCGCCGGCCGTCTGGGAAACTTGAAAAGTGTGGTGAAAAAGATTCTTTTTAAAAAATTCCAGACGAAAAAAATGATGACCGTCGTAAGAATTAATTCTAAAATAAATTTCATGTCGTGTTTTCTATAAAAATGAGCTTCCGGCCACCGCCGGATAATAATTACGAGCCGGGATTTACGTTGACCGTAGAGTTCGAAGTGGACTTCATTGTCTGAGATTGCTTGCCATCCGACAGCGTTTCAGATTGTGTGGTCTTTACATTAATCGTTTGATTTTTCACCCAACCGGTCTGTTCGTCCAGCAATATCTTCCCGTTTTGCGACAGTTCAGACGACATCGAGCGGGTAATGCCTTCCTGCGTCTGTTTGTCAGATTTTTTCGGAATACCCCCGGAAACGGAAACTTCGGCCACGCCGTTGTTTACGTTCTTTAAAGTGTACGTAGTGGTAAGTTTTATTTTTCCGTCGGGAGAAGCGTTTTCACTGTTCGTCCAGGATTCACCAATCTTCACCCCTTTTTTTGGAATTAAAACCAAATTTTTATCAAACTGTTCACGCAGTACTTTTTCGTTAAAACTTTGCTTAAAACTGTTGCTGAACGCCGTTCGGTCTTTTGCATCGGTAATCGCTCCTGCCACGGCTGCGTTCACTTTTTTGTAAACAGGATCAAAACCGGTGATGGAAATTACTTTCCCCGTCGTATCCATTTTCATCATCAGTTTGTTGCCGACGAGCGCCTTATTTACTTTCCACATCATTTTCAGCTGTTCATCTTTTGGCTCCGCCTGTCCCGTATCCACCGAAACCGATTTTCCATTCGCGGATTGGCCGTTGCGTTTGCCCAGCAGATTGATTGATATGTCGTACACGCCATCCTTCACATCGTTTACCGTAAAGGACATTTCATCCGTCATTTCACTGGTGCCACTTTGCGTTTTCCCGTCGGGACCGGTTACCGTTTGCACATCTTTTTGCTTGGTGATCAGGGGATAGGTTTTTCCTTTTTCGAGTTTAAAAGTCTGCTTGTACAAACCATTTTCAGCGTAGATTGCCGGTTTTGCAGTGTTCTGTACCGAAGCGGGCGCCTCGCCGACTGTTGCAGCAGAATCATTTACCGGAACTTCCACCGTCACGGTTTCGCCCGTTACCGGATCAACTTTTGTAACTGATTTTGTTTCTTTTTTGCAAGCGGTGAAAGTTATAGCAATAAGCGCGATGGCTGTTAATTTTCTCATAGGTCTGTTTTCTGTTTTTTAATAGCGCAGCAAAGTGGGTCGCGCGCGATAAGCGACAAATTTAAGGTAATTATTTCAGCTGCTGCATTCCGGCGTTGTTACTTTTTCATATTTAAACCGAATAGGATTTAAGAATATTTATCAATGCCTGTTTTCCTTAAATTATTCCTGAGTTTTTGCCCGCGCCGAAATTTTGCTCGACTGGAATTTATCTCGCGCAGCGATTTACGAAAAACAATTAAAGCAAATCAAGACCGCTATTTTTCCGTAAATTGCAGCATTACCCAAATAATTTATTTATGCAAAATCCACTGTTACAACCATTTTCTACCCTACACGATGCTGCACCGTTTGATAAAATTCAGGAACAACATTTTATGCCTGCTTTTAAGCAACTTATCGAACAGTCTGAGCAGGAAATTAACGAGATTGTTCAAAACACAGCGGAGCCAACATTCGAAAACGTTATTGAGGCACTCGCCTTTTCAGGACAGCAACTGGACATCGTTTCAAGCATTTTTTTTAATTTGAATTCTGCTGAAACGAATGACGAAATTCAGAAGATCGCCCAACAGGTTTCTCCGTTACTGACTGAATTTTCCGCACGAATCTCTCAAAACGCGAAACTTTTTTCCAAAGTGAAAGCCGTTTACGACCAAAATTTAAATCAAAATAATGAACAACGGATGCTGTTGGAAGAAACTTATAAAGGTTTCGTCCGTAGCGGTGCTTTGCTAACCGATGGTGACAAAGAAAAATTCAAAGATATCAGCGTTCAGCTGGCGCAAAAATCTCTGCAGTTTGGTGAAAATGTTCTCGCTGAAACCAATTCTTACTACAGACATATTACCGACGAAACCGAACTCGCAGGCCTTCCCGAAGCCATATTGCAATCTTACCGTGACGAAGCGAAAGAGCGCGGACTTGACGGATTTGTTCTTACGCTGCAATATCCCAGCTATATGCCGGCTATGACGTATGCGGAAAACCGTGCACTGCGGAAAGAACTGGCCTTGGCCAACGGCAAAAAAGGCTTTCAGAACAACGACTACGACAACCAAAACCTTATCCGAGAAATCATTGAACTTAAACAGCAGAAAGCCAAGCTTTTAGGCTACGCTACTTACGCCGATTTTGTATTGGAAGAAAGAATGGCAAAATCGCCGGCCGACGTCACAAAATTCCTTAACGATTTACTGGAAAAAGCCAAACCGTTTGCCGGAACAGAAATTGAAGAACTTGCCGCACTCGCCAAAGCGGATGGCATTGATGATATTCAAAGTTACGATCATGCTTTCTACGCAGAAAAACTTCGAAAGCAAAAATTTGACATTGATGATGAGGAACTGAAACCGTTCTTTCCCTTAGAACGAGTGCAGGAAGCCGTTTTCCGTTTGGCCAAAACGCTGTTTGGTCTCGACTTCCGGGAAACTGCCGACGTACCGAAATATCATGATGACGTAAAAACGTACGAAATCTTCGAAGACGGCGGATTTAAAGCACTTCTCTACGCCGATTATTTTCCGCGGAAAGGAAAACGCGCCGGCGCCTGGATGACGAGTTTCCGAAACCAGTTCAAGAAAAACGGCGAAAACCATCGCCCCCATATCTCAGTCGTTTGTAATTTTACCAAACCTGCCGGGCAAACGCCAAGTCTGCTCACCTTTCAGGAGGTCACTACGCTTTTTCACGAGTTCGGGCACGCGCTGCACGGCGTTTTGGCCAATACCACTTATCCGAATCTTTCGGGCACCTCGGTGAAATGGGATTTTGTCGAATTGCCGTCGCAGTTCCTGGAAAATTATTGCTATGAACCGGAGTTCCTGCAGACATTTGCTCAGCACTATCAAAGCGGAGAAGTTTTGCCGGCGGAAAAAATCAACAAAATCAATGCATCAAAAAATTTCATGGAAGGTTATCAAACCGTGCGACAAATCGGTTTTGGACTGTTGGATATGAGCTACCATACCAGGGAGAAAATCGGTGATATTAAAACATTTGAAACCGAAGAAACCAAAGCAACGCATCTCTACCCAAGCAACCCGGATACGCTGATGAGCACCAGTTTTTCTCATATTTTCCAGGGCGGCTATTCGGCGGGTTATTATTCTTATAAGTGGGCGGAGGTGCTTGATGCTGACGCATTTAATTATTTTAAAGAAAACGGTATTTTTAATTCCGAAATTGCCGCGAAATATAAGAAAATGCTCGCTGCGGGCGGGACAAAAGATCCTATGGAACTGTACAAAGAATTCCGCGGCCGCGAGCCGCAAGTCGAAAGTTTGCTGATCCGGGCGTTTGGCAACTAAAAACAGAAAAGCCCGTTTCGTAACGGGTTTTTTTATTTTAAGTAAAAATCAAAAAAAATGCTATCAGTTACCGGAAATTTCGCTGAGATCAGCTTCTTATTGACGGCTAATCTGAGCTCTCGCTCTAGCCAGCATGGGAATAGAGAGGGCGCCCATAACGAGCATAATAACCAGCTGCATGGTATGGGAAATAAAAGCGTAAGACAAGCCGATATCACCGCCTTCCACAGGATCGCGGCCCATCGACAGCCACAGGGCCATGATGCCAAATTTCAGAGCAAGATGGAAGGCGCCAATTCCGCCGGAGGCCGGCACCATCATTCCCAGCGTTCCTACTACGATAATGAAAAAACCGTCTGCGAGACCAAATTCTGAAGTCGCGGGCAAGGCGAAACAAACCAAATAAGCCGCTAAATAATAGCAGAGCCAAATCGCGATCGTGTACCACAGGAAGCGCTGCTTTTGACGCAGACGAAGAATTGATTTTAATCCCAGTAAAATGCCCGAGATGAAATTCTGGACCTTCTGATAAAGCGTAAATCTTTCAAGATGTTTACGGAAAATTACAAATGACAGAAAAAATACAATACCGGCAATCGCGACGATGTAGAGTATCGGACTTTGTGAAGCATCAGCGGTTTTTCCTTTCTCCTCGGTGATGTATCGGTAAAAACTGATGATGGCATTATAGCGGAAAATCAGCGCCAGCATCAAAAATACGAGCATACACAAAAGATCCACTACACGTTCCAGAATAATGGTTCCAAAGGACTCATCGACCGGAACCTTTTCTACGCCGAAGAGTGCCGTAGCACGCGCCACTTCCCCACTGCGCGGAATGGTAAGGTTCATCAAATAACCAAAAGAAATCGTCCAGAAAGAATTGGATGTTGAAATCGTATGACCCAGAGGCTCGAGCAATAAATTCCAGCGTACAGCGCGAAACCAATACGCCAATAAACCGAAAACCGAGGCGACAAAAACCCAGAAATAATTAGCTTCCGCAAAGTATCCGCTGATCTTTCTGAATTCCATGTCCTGCAGCGCCCACCACATAAAAAGTGCGGCGATGCCAAAAGAAACAACAATGGTAAGCGCTGTTCTTAGCGTGAATTTAGTATTTACCTGATCCAATAGTACGTATTTAGCAACTCTGATTTAGGTCAGCAGATTGGTCTGCTCGTTCGGAAAGATAATCTTTGGCTGAAATTCCCGGGCTTCCTCGGGCGTCATTTGCGCATAAGCAATAATGATAATGATATCGTCTTTCTGCACGCGCCGCGCTGCCGGACCATTAAGGCAAACTTCGCCAGAACCGCGCTTGCCACGGATCGCGTAGGTATCGAAGCGCTCGCCGTTATTGACATTGACGATATAAACACGCTCACCGACCAGGATGCCCGATGCATCGAGCAAATCTTCGTCGATGGTGATGCTTCCGATATAATTAAGATCCGACTGCGTCACCCGGACGCGGTGAATCTTGGATTTGAATAATTCAATTAACATGCGGCAAATTTACTTATTTTAAATAAAATATAAGTTGCGGAACTATTCTTGTGAGGAATGAACAACCTGTATTTAAAATCCGCAGCAGATCGCTGGTTTTTAAGTAATTAAAATAATATTTACACTTTAAAAAAAATTAAATGCTGATTTAATTATTCGCAAATATGACATTAAAAAACGCATTTCAAAACAATGTCGGCTAATAAAGGGTTTGGCATAATTATAGCACTGGAAAAGCGCGATTAAACGTTGATTTTGAAGTTTATAAGTTTCTGTTAAATTTGAATTTTTTTTGAACTTTGATTAATTAATTGCAAAGAATTTGTGTGATATCAAAAAAGTTTTATATTTGCTTCTAAATCAAACTAACCCTAAGAATTACTATTATGAACAAATCTGAATTAATCGATGCAATGGCAAATGACGCCGGCATTTCAAAAGTAGCCGCAAAAGCAGCTTTAGAATCTTTCATTTCCAACGTTACCGAAACGCTAAAGCAAGACGGTAAAGTTTCATTAGTTGGATTTGGTACTTTCTCCGTAGCCGAGCGTGCTGCAAGACAAGGAATTAACCCTGCGACTAAAGCACCAATTCAAATTGCTGCGAAAAAAGTAGCTAAATTTAAAGCCGGTGCAGAACTTTCTGATTCTGTAATGGGCGGTAGTAACAAGAAATAATCATCCTTATTCGATAAAAAAAAAGATCCCGGTTTTGGGATCTTTTTTTATGGTGCCAACCGCGAAAGTTTCCACTCCAGCTGCTCATCCAAAACGTAGATCAGCCGGTCGTGCAGCCGATTCGGACGGCCCTGCCAAAATTCAATTTCATAAGGTCTGGCCAAATACCCTCCCCAGTTTTCGGGCCTCGGCACTTCTCTGTTTTCATATTCTTTTTCGAGTTCCTGCAAACGGTTTTCCAGGAATTGGCGCTTGGGAATTTCGGAACTTTGCGGCGAAACTACCGCACCCAACTGACTTCCTTTTGGTCTCGCATGGAAATAGCCGTCGCTAAGATTGGCCGGCAGTTTTTCCACTTTTGCCTTAATGATGATTTGGCGCTCCAGCGTTGGCCAGAAAAAGTGCAGACACACTAGTGGCACCTCTTCGATGGCTCTGCCTTTTCGGCTTTCGTAGTTGGTGTAAAATATAAAACCTTCCCAGCTGTATGCCTTCAAAAGAACCATCCGCGTGCGCGGACAGCCGTCAGTTTCCACCGTAGATAGGGCCATGGCATTGGCTTCTCTTACGTTGGGATTTTCTTCGGCATCCAGGAACCAGTCGCGAAACTGCTCAATCGGGTTATCGCGAACCTCGCTTTCCAAAAGTTCCGAGCGGTCATAAACTTTTCTTTTGTCGTATAAGTTTTCCATGAAATTTTTATTACATTTGGTCAAAGGTTCATTATTTGACCTTGTATTTCAGATGAGTTATTCTTACAAAGGTAAAATATTAATATCCACACCGGACATCTCGGGCGACATCTTTTCGCGCTCCGTTGTTCTTATCGTCGATCATAATGATCAGGGCGCTTTTGGCCTGATTTTGAATAAACGGAACGACAGCATGAGCGCTAAACTGCTCAATATCTTTGGCTTTCAGGTTTCGGTTTATGACGGCGGTCCCGTGGAAAATGACAAAATATTCTTTATTTGCAAAGGCGAAAAAGTAACCGAAAGTTTTACCGAGATCAACGATGAATTTTATTTGACAGAGGACATTGAAAAGGTGGTCGCTGCCATCATCGATCTGCGATTACCTATTGGTGATGTGAAAGTTTTTTCCGGATATACGGGTTGGGGAATGCAGCAGCTGGACGGGGAAATTCTACGGAAAATGTGGACGCCGGTAGATGTTTATAATCTCGATTATACTTCGGCGAACGACCAGAATCTCTGGAAAAATATTATGCAAAACCTCGGCGGCGAATTTCTACTTTGGGCGAACGCGCCGGAAGATGTCTCGATGAACTGATACTATTCATTTACGATAAAGAGGTTCTGCACTTTTCACTTATAGATACAGAATAGTTAAAGTTTCGGTGTGCTTTAAAAAATCAATTAAAAGAAGCAATCCAGGCGTTCACAAAAGAGCGGAAACGCTCCGAACCAAAATTTTTGCTGCGGATTTTCTCCACCGGTATAAATCCTTTCGTATCGGAAACAATTAGAATTTCCTCGGCTTTCTGTGTTTCGAAAGCGATCATTTCTGCTTCTTCGATCACAGCATGTTTTTGCTTGTGCAGAAACGTGACAAAATTTTCCAAAAGAGGAGAGATAAAAGCGCCTTCTGTTTGTTTCGGGACACGAATCGTATTGCCGTTCAACAGTAGCAAATTGCCTGTGATGCAACGTGCGATGCGTTTGGAAGGATTCAGCAAAATAACATCATCCAGGTCATTATCGGCAGCGTAAGCCGCGGCATAAATATTCTCCGCAGCATGGACGTGGAGACCACTGAGCAAATTGACGTTGACGCCTACTTCCTTAATCATATCGATTTCATAAGGTTGCTGCAGTGCTAAAACAGTGGCATCTTTATGAATTTCAAAATAATAAGCTGTATTGCTGCGCACCAATTCTACACTTTTTTTTCGGTAAACAAAAAACCGGATAACGGCAGCACTGATTTGATTTTCGGAAATGTGCCTGGTAAATAATTCCTGAAAATACTCCAGTGTATACGTCAGCGGAATTGCCATGCGCATTTTGCGCATCGACGCCATTAGATAGAAATAGCACTCTTCAGCCATAATCAGGTTTCCCTGGTGCACAAAAAAAGAAACCTGTACACAGTCACCGTACAGAAAAGCGCGGTTGGCCACCTCAGCGGGTTCTGAAAAAAAAGATAGATTCACAACGGTCTTTTATAATTTATAAAAAAATAATGAACGAAAAATCGTTCATCATGTTCGTTTATGCAAGTTCCGTTAGGCAGCGCCCAACTTTATTTTGAGATTTTCAATCAGGTTTTCCCAGTACAGCCGGTTTTCTTCCTCATCGCCATCATCGCAGAAATCAACTACATTCAGCGCCAGGTCCTCGGTTATGTCATCGATAACAATGGTCATTTCGAAATAATTTTTGGTGCCTTCATCCTCTTCCCAGCGAAACCGCACGAAGCTTTCCGGCTTATAGCGAATCAGGGTAGCCTTCTCAGCCGGTCCGCCGTTCCAGCTAAAATAGAAATCGTCCCCTTTCTCCACCACATCTTCCGCAAACCACTCCGAAAGTCCTTCTGCGCTGGCCATATATTCGTACAAAATCTCTGACTGACAGTGCATTGGGAACTCATACTGCACTTTGGTTTTCGCCATATTACTACCTGTTTTTAATGTGTCGCAATATATAAATTAATTTCTGATATACACCATAATTTAAAAGTAAAAAACATTTTTGAGGAGCAGCAACATACGGCATTTTCCGCGGCGGAGTGCGCGCTGTCCGCTATATCCGCGATAGGTACAGCCAACGTCGAAAAGTATGATATATATCATCGCGGGATGCCGCTTCCATCGCGGCTATTAGAAAGACTCGTGGGTTTCAGCTGACGATGATCAGCACGCATCCAGCACCTCAAGGATAATGGCGCAGCCTTCGCGGATCTCATCTTCCGAAATCGTCAGCGGTGGCGAGAGGCGCAGGTATTCATTGCGGTAGAGCTGCCAAAAAACAATGAGTCCTTTTTCCATACAGCGTTTTGCGACTGCCAGCGTAAATTCTGGCGTCCCTAAATTAACGGCCAGCATCAAGCCTTTTCCGTTCACGTTTTTTATTTTCGGATGCACCAATAATTTTCGGAACAGTTGTTCCTTGGCGGAGACTTCGTTCATCAGGCCACTTTCCAGCACTTCATGCAAAGTCGCGTAGCTCGCGGCAGCAATCAGTGGATTACCGCCAAAGGTGGTAATGTGCCCCAGCTTCGGCGAATGCGAAAGCGTTTCCATAATCTCGCGTGAGCTCATAAAAGCACCCACCGGCACGCCGCCGCCCATTCCTTTGCCCATCACAAGAATATCCGGAACCATTCCGAAATCCTCAAAAGAGAAGAGTCTTCCGGTGCGGCCGAACCCCGGCTGGATCTCATCAAGTATTAAAAGCGCACCGACTTCTTCACACCTTTTTTTTATATTCACAAAATAATCAGCATCCGGCACCAGAAACCCTGCTGCACCTTGAATTGTTTCTGCTAAAACACAGGCGGTTTTTTCGGTAATTTTATCAAATTCATTTTGATTGTTAAACTCAATAAAACTGACCATTGGCAAGAGCGGACGATATTCCCGCTTGTGATATTCATTGCCAGACACCGACAAAGCGCCGTGCGTATTTCCGTGATAGGAGTTCTTCATCGAAATAATTTCCTCGCGGCCGGTATATCTTTTGGCCAGTTTCAAAGCGCCGTCGATCGCCTCCGCACCGGAGTTGACCAAATACGTAACCTCCAAGGGGGCGGGTGTTGCTTCCGACAACAGTTTGCACAATTTCACCGGCATTTCCTGCGCATATTCGCCGTAGACCATGACGTGCAGATATTTCCCTGCCTGTGTTTGGATGGCTTCGACAATTTTAGGGTGCGAATGTCCCAGAGTATTGGCAGAAACCCCGGCTACAAAATCAAGGTATTTTCTGCCGTTTTTTCCATAAATATAAGACCCACTGGCTTTTTCTACTTCGAAGCCGGCCGCGAATTGGGTAGTTTGGGCTTGGTAGGTAAAGAAATCTTTGTGCATTTTTCGATTTAAAATATCGGCAAAGGTCGGAAAAATCAGTGTTATTTTTTTAAACCCTGAAGGTTTATGAGTATTACGAGTAGTACAGTTGCCTGTAAAACAGGAAAACCAGTTTTTTACACGATTAAATTACAGCGAAGTACCCTGCGCCCCGACCTGAGTGGAGCTCTCCCGCGCCGCCGAGGCGCGGGAAGCGGGAACGGAGGGCGGAAAAGGCGCCCAAATAAAAATTTTATTTCCTAACTCTTTTTGGTTTCTTCGCTTCCTGTTTTGCCTTTTCATCATCGAGTGCTTTCTGTGCAGCATTGTACAGTTTGTCGTCCGCTTCGTACTTGGTCTCTTCGTAATTGGGCGACTCTACGAAGATATCCTGCCAGCGCCGCAAACGGTCTTTGGTATTCCAGTTGAAATCCGGGAAAAAACGCTGCTCACGGGAAATCAGACTCATGGGATAAATATCGGTATTCGCGCCGATGTTGCAGGAAATAATCTGTACGCGGCGGTCTTCAAATTCAGCTTCGATCACCCCGCAGGTGGACAGGGAAACGCCGATGCGCTCTACTTCCTTGGTTTTTTCGTTCTGGTCATCTGCGTACGTGATTGCCTGTGCATTGCCGATTACTTTTGCCAGTTTGACGTCGTTCTGCTGGTAGTAAACAATCATCAGTTTTCCTTTTACCTGATTGAACTCGTCTTTCAGATTCAAAGAATCCGCTTTGCTTATAGCAAAAGCTTCGCCCACAACGCGCAGCGAATCGATGAATTCTTTTTCGGTGTCGAAATACGCTTCGATTTTATTGCCCGTTACCTGTTTTTCGCCGCTCCAGGCAATCGGTTTGCCGTCGAGATGCATGATGCCGTCGGTTTCATTAAAACTCAGAGAATCCGCGCGCACCTGAATATTGGATTTGAACATTCGGGCCTGGCGATAGGCACGCAGAAAACTTTTCTTTTTTAACGGATTGGTTTCGCTTATTTTTTGATAAGCCAAGATCCGGTTTGCAGAAAAATACATGGAATCTTTTTCGAGAATTTTGACGGCATAAGGTTTTTCGGTCATCATCGCGGAATCTTTTTTCTCGTAGATTTCGCCATAGCCGCCTTTCATATAACGATTTTCCTGAGGATCACGCAGCGTGACATTCCCTTTCCCCGTACCAAAACCGGTAATTTGGTTGAAATAAAGATCGTCACCCGTAAGCACTTTACCATTGTAATGAATCCTTGAGTTTTTCCTAAGATAAACTTCCTTTGAATTCATATTGTAAGTTCCCTTCTCGGTGTAAATCAAGTTTGCAGGATTCTTTTTGTTGGTAATGGTGGTGGGACCGTTGAAAGTAGCCGTATTGGTATTTTGATTTTGGATAATATTAACGCCGTCTACCGTGTATTCTGCGTTGTCAATTTTCACGTTACCCGTAAAGTCGATCAACCTGCTGTTAAGATCATAAGTGGCGGACTTGGTGTACATTACGTTACCATCTTTGGTAATGGTGCCGCCGGTATTGAAGTAAGCTTTATTGGAGAGACGGTCGTAGTAAAGCGTTTCCGTCTGTATGGTTTGGCCCGGATCGGTAAGCAGTACTTTTTTGCGTGCGATACCTTTTTGCGTATCGCCGTCGTATTCCATTTCGCCGGCTGTAATAACGGAGCCGTCGGCGTTTTGCAGGCGCACGTTTCCGATTGCTTTTACAAAATTCTGTTCCTGATAAAAAATAACTTCATCGGCGGACAGCAGTGATCCCTGATGCGAGAACTGCACATTGCCCGAAAAGTAGGGATTGCCGTTATATTTGGCGGGATCCTTGTCGAAACGGTCGGAATGGATGAGCTTTACTTTCTCCGTGGGTGCGCCCTTCGGGGCTGTGCCGAAATAAGGATCTTTCACAAGATCGCGCGCTGGCTGCGTACTGATCTGACCAAAAACGCCGACACCGAAGAAAAGCAAGAAGATAAAAAGACTTTTCATCAATCCTTTTTCGTACCGTAAAAATAAAGTGAATGCGAATCAATCGTTACACCGAAAGCCTGCTCGATAGATTCCTTGATTCCCTGAATACGAGGATCACAAAATTCAATTATTTCCTGAATTTCTTTGTCGGAATCGGCTTTATAAAGCACCAGATGATCATGCTGCTTATCAAAATACGATTTTTCGTACGACGAGGAAGTCAGTGTTTTTTCGCCAAACTGATGTTTGCGGATCAAGCCTGCATCGAGGAATATCTCGATGGTATTATAGATGGTCGCTTTGGAAACGTGATACTTTTTCTGCATCATGATGAGATAGAGATCGTCCACGTTGAAATGATGCTCCATTCCGTAAATTTCTTCGAGAATAGTGTAGCGTTCCGGCGTGTTCCTAAATCCTTTTTCCTGTAAATACTGTCGAAGAACCTCCTTAATTGTAGCAATATTCAGTTCTTTTTGTTTGGCATCCATCAAATAAAATTATGTGCAAATTTACCTAAATTTTAATTAATGCCTGCGCCGCAAATCTGGCCTAAGAGTCGAACTTTCGGAAGTCTGCCTGTTTTATTTTTTTGGTGAACACCTTCTGATCCAGTAACGGCGCTGACTCCACGGCGACATTGTGCGCGGAAACGCCCCAGGCTTTGAAATCATCGCTGCCGATGTATTTTACAAAGTTGTAAATATTAAGAATAATCTTTTCTTTAACAGTTAAAAGCGTATCGTTAATGTAGGTGTTGTCGATGATCACATAGCGAAGATCCGGCGGCACATTATAATTTCGTAAAGAAGGATGGCTGCTGCGTGAAGGCAAACTTCCCTCTTCCATCATATCCTGCAGGACCTGATCGAAATAATCGTTGATGCGCCGGTCCATTTTAAAACCTAACTGAAAATTGATGCGGTAAATAGTGCCGGGCATAATTTCATCGATCGCATATTGAAAAGTGTACGGATCTTCCTGATTGGTAATGCTGAGAATAAAATAATGATCCGCGCGCTTGGGCTGGTTGCGCATTATGGAGTAAATAATCTTTGCCTCCACTTCGTCGGGCCGCTTTGCCCTGCTCAGAAAAGCGAGATTGGTGGCGTATTTCGGGACCGTTTCATCCAATTTCAGTTCTTTGATGACGGGCACGTACTTATCGAGTTTTACAAATTTGATAAATTTACCTTTAATTGAACGTCCGTTATACCAGGCATACATGCAGACTGCGATAAAGCCGCCAAGCACCATGGTGAGCCAACCACCATCAAAAAATTTAATGACATTAGCGTAGAAAAATCCAAGTTCTATGGAAAGATAAACGGCGATAAAACCAACAGCGAAAACGCGTGTCGCCTTATTGCGGCTGAGCCAAAAGAAGAGCAGAATAGTCGTCATCAACATGGTAATAGTAATAGTAAGGCCGTAGGCTGCCTCCATCGCTTCGGACTTTTGGAAATAAATCACCACAATAAAACAGAGAAACATGAGACCCCAGTTTATTCTGGGAATGTACATCTGTCCTTTCACCCCGGAAGGATAATCGATCTGCTGATTGGGCCAGAAAGTTACCGACATCGCCTCAGAAAACATGGTGAAAGAGCCCGTAATCACAGACTGGCTCGCAATAATAGCCGCCGCCGTGGCCAAAATAACGCCGGGCAAAATCGCCCATTCCGGCATAATGCCAAATATCGGATTAATACCGTTCGCTACACTATCCGGGTTATCCAGCAACCAAGCGCCCTGACCGAGATAGTTGAGAATGAGCATAAGTTTTACAAAAGCCCAGCTGACGCGAATATTCTTTTTTCCACAATGTCCGAGATCAGAATACAGCGCTTCTGCACCGGTGGTACAAAGGAAAACTGCGCCCATAATAACGATGGCACTGGGAGAATGCATAATCAAATTATAGGCATAATAAGGATTAAAAGCTTTTAAAATTTCAATATGATCGAAAATGTGTGCCGAGCCAAAACCACCCAAGACCAGAAACCAAACCACCATGACCGGCCCGAACAGCTTGCCAATCGAAGCGGTACCGAATTGCTGCACGATAAATACAATTGCCAAAATCACCAGCGTGATACCGACGACCGGAGTGTGCGGGGAGAAGATCTTAAGTCCTTCTACCGCGGACATTACCGTGAGTGAGGGCGTGATGATACTGTCTGCGACGAGCGTTGAGGCACCGATAATAGCGATCAGGTAGAGCCATTTCTTTTTCAGTTTCTTCACCAGTGAATAGAGAGACAGTATTCCACCTTCGCCTTTATTATCCGCACGCAATGCGATAACGACATATTTTAAAGTGGTCTGCAGCGTGAGCGTCCAGATGATACAGGACAAAGCGCCTTCGATATATTCGTCAAAGGGAAGATTTCCCGTACCTCTCCTAGCGTTGACGATGGCCTTCATCACATATAGCGGCGAGGTGCCAATATCACCAAACACGATGCCCAGTGAAACGAGCACACCCATCGCGCTGAGGGTTTTGGTATTGAAATGCGAAGAAGAACTCTGTGACATACCTTTGAAAAAATTTGGCGCAAAGATAAATGATGTACGCGGTTGGCCGACATCTTATTTATAAATGAAAAAACTCTCTTTCGAGAGTTTGTATCTATTACGCTTTGATGTATAAAGCTTTTTTTAATTCTTCTTTTACTTTCTCCAGTTTCGGGAACCAGTCTGCGAAAAGTGGTGCAGAATACGGAGCCGGAGCATCGGGTGTGGTGATTCTTTTGATCGGCGCATCGAGATAATCGAACGCTTTCTGCTGTACCATATACGTAATTTCTGAAGCTACAGAACCAAACGGCCAGGCTTCTTCGAGGATCACAAGTCGGTTTGTTTTTTTCACCGACGCCAGAACGGTATCATAATCCAGCGGGCGAACGGTTCGTAAGTCGATAACTTCTACAGATATATCTTCTTTTGCTAAATCTTCTGCGGCCTGCATGGCCAACTTCATAATTTTACCGAAAGAAACAAGCGTTACATCAGTACCTTCACGCTTAATGTCGGCTTTTCCGATGGGGATATAATATTCTTCCTCAGGGATCTCCATTTTGTCGCCATACATCTGCTCAGATTCCATGAAGATCACAGGATCATTATCCTGAATTGCCGACTTCAGTAAACCTTTCGCATCATAAGGATTGGAAGGTACTACCACTTTCAAACCAGGGCAATTCGCAAACCAGGATTCCAGTGCCTGCGAGTGGGTAGCACCCAGCTGGCCCGCAGAAGCAGTAGGTCCGCGGAAAACGATAGGGCAATTCCATTGTCCACCGCTCATCTGGCGGATTTTCGCCGCGTTGTTGATAATTTGATCAATTCCCACCAGCGCGAAATTGAAGGTCATATATTCTACAATAGGTCGGTTACCATTCATCGCGGAACCCACGGCGATGCCGGTAAAACCAAGTTCTGCAATAGGAGTATCGATGACGCGCTTGGGACCGAATTCGTCGAGCATTCCTTTCGAAGCTTTGTAGGCACCGTTGTATTCCGCAACCTCCTCGCCCATCAGATAAATAGATTCGTCTTTACGCATCTCCTCGCTCATCGCCTGCGCAATCACTTCCCTGAATGTATATTCTTTCATAATTCTGTTCGAAATTAGACTACAAAAGTAAAGATTTTTCCCGTAATCTCCTCATGCCGTTAAACCAAAAAAGCATCCCATGAAGGATGCTTAGGTTTATATATGAATACTGTACTTATTTTACTGCGTGCCAAGTCTGCGTTCTGCCAATCAGCGAGAAGCCCATATAACCGCGTACGTCCAGTTTATCACCGTTACGTGTAATGTTGCACTTGTATGTTTTACCGGTTTTAGGATCGGTGATCGTTCCGCCTGTAAACTCATTTCCTTCTTTCTGCATATCGCGTATCACTTCCATTCCCTGGATCGGCTTGTTTTTTCGATCATCTTTACAACCCGTGCAGTTTGGGTTTTCCGGTTTAATGAGGAGCTGCACCACTTTGCCGTAATATTTGCCGTTTGGTTTCTTGGTAATCTCCACGATGGACTTGGCTTTGCCGGTTTGGTCATCGATGGTTTTCCACTTTCCCTCAATCTGAGCGTAAGACAAGGTCGCGACGAACAAACCTATAAAAGCAAAAACGAATTTTTTCATTTGTTAAGTTATTTTAATTATTGATTAGATAAAAGTAAATAAAAAAAGTTAAACGTAAAACAATTTATTATTTTTTTCAAATTTGAAAAACAATTTCGCAACGGGGCAGGCCGGCAGGCTGATTTAATTCAATTTGCGGTTGATGATTCGGTCCATATAATCCTGATACCAAGCTTTCGATAGTAGAATTCCGCGCTCCATTTCTGCGCTTCTCGGCGTCTGGATGAGATTGTTCGCCAGTCCTTTATCTTCAACTTTATAAATTCCGGTTACGTCAGTGCCGTTGAATAAATAAATGTAATCGCCGATAATAAACTGTTCGTTAAGTCCATCCGAATTTACAATAATGTTTGGGTCTTTCGCTGGTGAAACGAGGCTTCTCCCCCAGCTTCTAATCTTTTTATTATAAGCCATCAGATCGGCTAAAGTCGGATAAATATCAATTTGCTGCGCCGGTTCGGTAATTTCCCCTTTGAGCCCGTAAACTTCGTTCGGAGAATAAAACATAATAGGAATCGCAAAACGGTTAATGGTTTTTTCATATTCCGGATACCCAATCTGATTGGTATGATCGGCTACGAAGACAAAAATTGTATTATTGTACCAGTCACTGTTTTTTGCCGTTTCGAAAAATTTTCGCAAAGCAAAATCGGTATACTGTATCGGTATGTGAATTTCCAGCGTACCTTTCTTAAATTTATTCTGATATTTTTCCGGCACCTTAAAGGGATGGTGCGATGAAACAGAAAATAAAGTCGCCAGAAAAGGTTCTTTTTTCTCGTTCAGCGTTTTGGCAAAAAACTGAAAGAAAGGTTCGTCCCAGATTCCCCAGATTCCGTCAAAATCCGTGTCGTTATTATATTCTGTTTTGCCATAATAATGATTGAAGCCCAGAATATTACCGAAACCCAAAAATCCCATGGAGCCGTTCGGCGCACCATGAAAAAAAGATGTATCGTAATTCATTTCATTGGCAACGGAGACGATGGACTGTATTTTCTGATTCGAAAAAGGCGAACTCGTAAACGCATCTTTTAAACTCGGAATGCCCGCCAGCACCGAACTCATCCCATGAATCGACTGTCGGCCGTTTGCGAAAGCATTAGTGGCGATAAGACTTTCCTGCGCAAGACTGTCAAAAAAAGGCGTGTACGAAACAAAATTTTCAATTTCCGTTTTTCGGTTAAAGGCGCCGGAATATTCTTTGCCGAAACTTTCGAGGATGAAAATAACAACATTCGGCTTCGACTGCGGAACAGGGCGCTGGTACTGTTTGTATGGTTTGATATTTTCAAGTATAAAATCCTCCTCAACAAAATGAACTTCGCGAAAATTGTTGGTATTTAATGTCCGGAAAAAAGAGAAAACACTGTTCAGGACAACATTCGCCTGTGCGGGGTTTTTAACATGGCGGTTGGCATCAACCAAATTAATCGGGCGTGTGGAATGCTTAAAATCACCACGAATGCCGCCCACTACAGCTAAGGCAGTAAGGCACAGCGCCACAACCGAAGAAGCAAAATACAGAATCAGCTTTTTGGGAATATCTGCTACGATGCGAACGCGCCGGTACAGGAAAACCCACGCGGCAATTATTGCCACAAAAAGCAGTGGTACCAAAGGCTGCTCGACAAGTGACGCAAGGAAAACTTTGCCGAGGTTAGATTCGTGCTGCGCTACTTGCATCGCTGCCGTGGTAAGCCTCGCCTGCGAAAAACGAAAATAGACGAAATCGCCGAAATTCAGGCTGTAAGCAATTCCGTTGGTAATAAAATAAAGGTAAAATAAAAACTTTTGGTACCAAGGTTTTGTGTTGAATGTAATCGGCAGCAGACTCAAAAAAATAAACAAAACATTAACGTAAAGAATCGCTGTGGTATCAAAGGCAAACCCACGATAAGCGACATTCAGATAATCGCCAAAGCTTTCTATCGCGACCAAATCCCGGTTAAAATACCAGAATAAGAGGCGCGCAACCTGATAAAAAAGATAGGCCAGCGCGATTCTGTACGCCAGCACGTAGATTTCCCGTAACCTGATGTCTTTTCTCCACATAAACCGGCAAATTTACGTTATTTTCGCCTTTCATTTGCGAAGAAGCGCAACGCACGCAGGATTCGATAATTATTTTATTTTTGCAACTATGGATTTTTTACGAAATAATCTGGCCAATATACTGACACTCGGAAATCTTTTTTCCGGCACCGTTGGAGTGATTCAGTTGCTTGCCGGCAATTACGAAATCACCGCCATCTGCATTGTTATTTCGCTCGTTCTGGATTTTCTGGATGGGTTTGTGGCGCGCGCTTTAAAAGCCAACTCCGCACTCGGTATCCAGCTGGATTCGCTGGCAGATATGGTAAGCTTTGGGGTTCTGCCTGGTGTCACTATGTTTATGGCTTTGGCACCTTTCGGAAATGAACTTGGATCCATCGGGTTACCATTTGAAGTGAAATATCTCGGTTTGTTGATCACGCTTTTTTCCTGTTTACGGCTTGCGATTTTCAATCTTGACGAGGAGCAGACGTATTATTTCAAAGGCTTGAATACGCCGGCGAATACTATTCTCATTTTCGGTCTTTATTACGCTTTCATGCAAAATGGTGATTTTTCTTTTCTTTTAAATAATCCTTGGCTGCTCCTTATTTTAACCGCTGTATCATCCTTAATTCTGGTCAGTCCGCTGCGCATGATTTCCATGAAATTTAAATCAATGCAGTTGAAAGACAATTATCCCAAAATAGCTTTGGTTGTTGGGGTTTGCATAATCATTCCCTTTTTCGGCGCCGCCGGAATTCCTCTGTCAATTCTGTTTTATATTTTTATCTCGTTGCTTTTCCAGAAACAATTACGCTGATAAAATTTCCTCTTGCCTGCGCGCCGACAGACGGTTCTTTATCCCCGAACATTCATTAACTGTAAAGTCTCTGGTTTGAATAAAAATTGTCAAAAAAGCAAGAAATACCATCTTAAAAATATACACATCAAGCAGCCATTCAAGCTTAGATAATTAAAATTTTTAACTTAAAATCATTAAGATGGCATTTTTACACTATAAAATTTAAATATTCTTGCATTTTTTACACAGTCCGACTAGATTCGCAATAATATTATTGTTCAAATTAAAAATAAGATTATGTGCGGAATAGTATGCGTGTTCGACGCCAAACAGGGAACGGATGTTCTACGTCCGAAAATCATCGAAATGTCAAAAAAGATTCGTCATCGCGGTCCGGACTGGAGTGGAATTTATCAAGGTGAGAAAGTAATTTTTGCCCACGAACGTCTGGCTATTGTGGATCCGACTTCTGGCAAACAGCCGCTTTTCTCGGTGGATGGCTCGATTGTCTTAGCGATTAATGGTGAAATCTACAATCACCAGGAACTTCGCGAAGAATTTCCCGATTATCCCTTTCAAACCAACTCCGACTGCGAAGTGCTGATTCCGCTCTTCCGCAAATACGGCAAGAACTTCATCGATAAACTCAATGGTATTTTCGCCTTCGCGCTTTATGATGTAGCGAGCGACGTTTACCTCATCGCCCGCGATCATATGGGGGTCTGCCCGCTTTATTACGGTCGCGATCTGCATGGCAACTATTATATTGCGTCGGAGCTGAAAGCGTTGGAAGGCGTTTGTAAAACCATCGAAAACTTTTTGCCGGGACATTATGTGTTTAATGTTGAAAGCAACGAACTTCAGTCTTGGTACCAGCGCGACTGGCAAGATTACGAAGCGGTGAGCGAAAACGTCACCGACATTGCGCTTCTGCGTAAATCCCTTGAAGCCGCCGTCCACCGCCAGCTTATGAGCGATGTTCCCTACGGCGTACTGCTTTCCGGCGGCTTGGATTCTTCCATCATTTCTGCACTTACCGCCAAATTTGCGCGCAACCGTATTGAAAGTGACGACACTCAGGAAGCGTGGTATCCGCGTCTCCACAGTTTTGCCATCGGTTTGGAAGGAAGTCCGGATCTGAAAGCGGCGCGTACTGCCGCCGAGCATATTAATTCCATTCATCATGAGGTACACTTTACTGTGCAGGAAGGGCTCGACGCGGTGCGGGATGTCATCTATCATCTGGAAACGTACGATGTAACCACTGTTCGTGCCTCGACTCCGATGTATCTGCTGGCGCGTGTCATTAAATCCATGGGGATAAAAATGGTGCTTTCGGGCGAAGGAAGCGATGAAATTTTTGGTGGTTATCTTTACTTTCATAAAGCTCCCAATGCCGAAGCGTTGCACGACGAAACGGTCCGGAAACTCAGCAAACTTTACTTATACGACTGTCTCAGAGCAAATAAAGCGCTGATGAGCTGGGGCATCGAGGGCCGCGTTCCATTTCTGGACAAAGAATTCCTGGACGTGGCTATGCGCGTGAATCCCAAAGATAAAATGGTCGGTGCACACGAACCGAAAATTGAAAAATGGCTGCTTCGAAAAGCTTTCGAAGATTTACTGCCACCAAGTATTGCCTGGCGCCAGAAAGAACAGTTTTCAGACGGTGTGGGCTACTCTTGGATCGATTCTTTAAAAGCAGTGGCTGAGCAGCAAATTACTGACGATATGATGGCTACTGCACCATTCCGCTTTCCGGTGAATACGCCGATGAGCAAAGAAGAATACCGGTACCGCGCAATTTTCGAGGAATATTTTCCTAGTGAAGCATCTGCCGCCACCGTGCCCTCTGTGCCCTCTGTCGCCTGCTCCACTCCAGTTGCACTTGAATGGGACGAAGCCTTTAAAAATGCCAACGACCCGAGTGGCCGCGCGGTAGTTTCGGTGCACGAAGATTCTTATGATTAAGGGACCGTCGATTTTTTCAACGATTAAAGATGATAAAATTCTGCCGCGTTTCTGTGGCGGAATTTTTTTTGTTTCAAACAAATGATGATTGCTTCACTGGTATTGACAGTCAGCATGGCAGCACCTTTGCTGTGGTCAACGGTAAAAAATTTTCTGCATGATGATAAACCAACCGCCTTCTGTAAAAAAATATCTGCCGCTGATCCTTGCGACTTCCATTTTTATGCAGATGCTGGACTCTACGATTTTGAATACTTCGCTGCCTTCCATAGCGAAGGATTTAAATGAATCACCTCTCAACATGCAGAATGCCATTATCAGCTACGTGCTTACCCTGGCCTTATTTATGCCGGTAAGCGGCTTTCTGGCGGATAAATTCGGTACCAAGAAAATTTTTATTTTGTCTTTGGTGATTTTTATTTTAGGCTCGTTATTCTGCGCGATGTCTCAAAACTTAATGCAGTTGGTACTTTCGCGGGTAGTGCAGGGCGTAGGCGGAAGTCTGATGACGCCGGTCGGGCGCCTTGCTTTGATTAAAACTTTTGAAAAAAACGCCTTGGTGAAAGCAATGAATTATGCCATTGTGCCGGCGCTGATTGGTCCAATTCTAGGTCCGCTGGTCGGTGGGTATATGGTTGATTATCTATCCTGGCACTGGATTTTTCTCATCAATATTCCGTTTGGCGTTTTGGGAATTATCATGAGCGTGAAATATATGCCCGATTTTAAATCAGAGCAAATTACTTTTGATTTAAAAGGATTTTTAATCTTTGCTTCCGCGTCGCTGCTACTGTCGATTTCGCTGGAACTGTTCGGCAATACGCCGCACACCTCTATTATTCTGCTGGTTTTTATACTCGGTTTTCTCATGATTTATTTTTATTATAAACATGCCCGGAAGACGACCAATCCTATCTTTCCGCTCAATCTTTTTCAGGTGAGGACTTTTCGTGTCGGCATTATCGGAAATCTCGCTACGCGACTTGGCATCAGCTCAATTCCGTTATTGCTGCCATTAATGATTCAGGTGGCGTATGGAGAATCTGCTGTAGTTTCCGGCTGGATCGTGGCACCGATGGCTTTAACGGCAATGCTGGGAAAATCAACCGTAATCGGAATTTTAAATTATTTTGGTTACCGTAAAACATTGATGACCAATACCTTTATCATCGGATTATTGATCGCCTGTCTTGGCATTCCGGGAATCGAATCATCGATTTATTGGTTCATTCCAATCATCGCGATTCTGGGTTTTTTCAATTCTATCCAGTTTACGTCGATGAACACGATTGCAATAGCGGATCTCCGCGAAAAGCACACCAGCAGCGGAAATTCCTTGCTGGCGGTCAATCAGCAACTCGCGGTGGGTTTTGGTATTGCATTTGGGCTCATCGCGCTGAAACTTTTCGAGGGCAATACGCAATCATTGGGAGCAGACACGCATGAGGCTTTTCGATACACGTTTTTTGTAGTGGGTGCGCTCACTATTTTGTCCGGAATTGTCTTTCGCCGTTTGCACGAACGCGATGGCGACAACATGAAATCGCAGGTCTAGCATGCTGCATTACCAAAAATAGAAACAAGCTTGAACACCTTTTATTTAAGCAACAATCTCAGCGCGACTCGTTTAAAGATTACGAAAATTAGCGAAATAAAAGAATGAATGTGTCCTAAAAAAAATTGCGGAGAGAATTTTGTTGCTGAGTCAGACGGTATATCTCAACTTAAAAAAGAATACAGCAGGAAATTTTTCCGCGGTTTTAAACATTTGCGTAAGGGAAATGAGGTAAGCCAAAAAATAAAAAAATTAATATTAACAAAAACAATAAACAACAAAAAATGGCAGAAGTAAAAAGAACAGAAAACAGCTTCGATGTCTATCAGGACGGGGCAAAAGCAGGAACGATGCAATTCCATATGAACAACGGTGACGTCATGGAAATCACGCACACCGAGGTAGACGAAAAATACAGCGGGCAGGGACTTGGAAAACAGCTGGTAAGAGCCGGTGTAGAATACGCTGAAAAAGAAAATTATAAAATAGAGCCTACCTGCTCCTACGCACGTAATATTATCAGCAAGACTCCTGAATTTCAGGATATACTGAAATAAATTATTGAATCTCTCCCGCCGCGGAGAGATTTTTATTACCTATTACTTGGATTATTAAAAAAAACAATATACCCCAAACTGCGGTAAAACCCCGACGCAGTTTTTCGGGCCGGAAGCCTTTGTAATGCCGGCCCTGCGCCCCGACCTGAGTGGAGCTCTCCGCCGCGGCGGAAGCGGGAACGGAGGGCGGATAAAGGCGCCCAAAGTCTCAGCGAAAAAACTATATTTGTGGAAATTTTTTGATAAATGAATCCCATCGTTTTGCTGCTGATTATTCTCGCTTATTTCGGATTGTTACTCTGGGTCGCCTACCGGACCGGAAAAGGCAGCGACAACGACAGTTTTTTTATCGGCAACCGCAAAAGCAACTGGATGCTGGTAGCGTTCGGGATGATCGGCACCTCACTTTCCGGTGTTACGTTCGTGTCGGTTCCGGGTGCGGTGGGCGCGGATCAGTTTCATTATCTGCAGATTACAATCGGCTACCTCATTGGATATGTTGTGATTGCCTACGTATTGCTGCCACTGTATTACCGTCTGAAACTTACTTCCATCTACGGCTATCTGCAACACCGGATGGGCCAACTTTCCTATAAATCGGGTGCCTGGATTTTTATTGTTTCGCGACTGGTGGGGGCCACAGCGCGTCTTTATCTGGTGGTTAATATTCTGCAACTGGCAATTCTGGACAGCTTGGGCGTGCCGTTTATTGTAACAACGCTGGTCATCCTGATTATGATAATTCTGTACACGTATGAAGGTGGTGTGAAAACGATTGTCTGGACCGATACACTGCAGACAACATGCATGTTGCTGGGTCTGATTATCTGCTCGGTTTACATGATGAATCACCTGAATCTCAACTTCTTCGAAAGTATTTCTGAAATGAATCGCTTGGGTTACACGGAAGTATTTAATACCGACAGCAACAGCAAAGCTTTCTTCTTTAAACAAATTTTGGCGGGTGCTTTTATCACCATAACGATGACAGGAATCGACCAGGAAATGATGCAGAAGTCGCTGTCTGTTACAAAACTAAAGGATTCGCAGAAGAATATGGTAACGCTCGGATTTATTCTTGTAGTAGTAATTTCGTTATTCCTGTTCATGGGTGGGCTTCTGCACCTGTACGGCAATACCGAGCACGTTGCCACTTCCGGCGACCAGCTTTTCCCCGATATTGCGCTGAATCATATGCCACCTATTATTTCCATTATATTTATTATTGCGTTGATTTCCGCACTATTCCCCAGTGCCGACGGCGCTATGACGGCGCTGACGTCCTCGCTTTGTATCGACGTTTTCGGACTGAAAGAGCGGACAATCAGCCCGAAGAAAAAGGAACAGTTTCGCAAGAGAGTACACTTGGTCGTTGCAGCAGCTTTTCTGGTGATGGTGATTATCTTTAAATTAATCAACGACAATTCAATGATCGGCTTAATTCTGAAAATGGCCGGCTTCACCTACGGACCGCTGCTGGGATTGTTTGCCTTTGGAATCTTCACGAAATTCAAGGTGCAGGACCGTCTGGTGCCATATGTTTGTGTAGCGGCGCCGGCAATTTCTTTTTTAATTGATAAATACCAGGAACATATTTTTGGCGATTTTAAAATCGGTCTGGAACTGTTGATCATTAATGGCTTGCTGACCTTTGTGGGCCTTTGGTTAATTAGAAAAAAATAAAAACCTCCACTTTTTCAGTTACATTTTTTAAACGAAGCATGGAAAAGTTCTGTTCTCATCATATGTCACCTTTGAAATAAAAAAAATTGCTGACTTCAGGCCCAATCTTATGAGTTGATTTTACTGTTGAGCTGACACTGCCACGTTCCTGTAACCATGCAAAAATTTGTAAATTTGCCGCTAAATAAATCTATCGTAAAAATGAACAAATCAATCGAAGAGCTGAAATCTCTCAGTACACAAATCCGCAGGGACATCCTGCGTATGGTACATGCCGTAAACTCGGGGCATCCGGGCGGAAGTCTGGGCTGCACGGAATATTTTGCTGCGCTTTACGGCCGGGTGATGAATTACAAATTCCCTTTCACCATGGAAGGCCGCAATGAGGATCTTTTCTTTTTGTCCAACGGTCACATTTCTCCTGTATTCTATGCGACACTGGCCCGCTTCGGCTTCTTTCCCGTGGCAGAACTTGCTACTTTCCGAAAACTGAACACCCGTTTACAAGGCCATCCCACAACACACGATGGTTTGCCCGGCGTGCGCGTTGCTTCAGGATCTTTAGGACAGGGATTGTCCGTAGCGATTGGTGCTGCACTCGGCAAAAAGCTGGATGGAGACGAAGCTCTTGTTTATACGCTCCACGGCGACGGAGAATTGCAGGAAGGCCAGATCTGGGAAGCTCTGATGTACGCTGCCGGCAATAATGTAGACAACCTTATTGCAACCATTGATTATAACGGACGACAGATCGACGGAGATACAGACGATGTGCTGACTCTCGGCGATCTGCATGCAAAACTTGAGGCTTTTGGCTGGAAAGTGCTGAACGAAAAAAATGGCAATGATCTGGAAGCAGTAATTGCCGTCCTGGAAAAAGCAAAATCGGAAACCGGACAAGGAAAACCCGTCGTTATCATTCTCAATACCGAGATGGGTTTCGGCGTCGATTATATGACCGGCACACACGCTTGGCATGGAAAAGCTCCGAACGACGAGCAACTGGAAACCGCGTTTAAACAACTTTATCTGGAAGCTCCGGAAGATTATTAATTCAGCGTCCTACCAACCTAAGTAAAAAAAGAAAAATGAAATATCCGATATTAGATAAAAAAGATACCCGCAGCGGTTTTGGCGCTGGCCTGGCCGAACTTGCTGATAAGAATCCCAACGTGGTTGCGCTCTGTGCAGACCTCATCGGCTCGCTGAAAATGGAAAAATTCATCGAGAAAGCACCGGAACGCTTTTACCAGATCGGCATCGCTGAAGCCAATATGATGGGCATTGCGGCGGGATTGACGATTAACGGCAAAATTCCCTTTACCGGAACCTTTGCTAATTTCTCTACCTCCCGCGTCTACGACCAGATCCGCCAGTCTATCGCCTACTCCAACAAAAATGTAAAAATCTGTGCGTCGCACGCCGGTTTAACTTTGGGCGAAGACGGTGCTACACACCAGGTTTTGGAAGACATCGGCATGATGAAAATGTTGCCGGGAATGACCGTCATCAACACGTGTGATTATAACCAGACCAAAGCAGCGACGCTTGCCATTGCAGATTTCGAAGGCCCGGTTTACTTGCGCTTCGGACGTCCGGTTGTACCGGTATTTATACCGGAAGATATGCCATTTGAAATTGGTAAAGGTGTTCTGCTACAGGAAGGTACTGACGTCACTATTGTTGCCACAGGACACCTCGTCTGGGAAGCTCTCGTAGCTGCGGAAGCGCTGGAAAAAGAAGGGATCTCCTGTGAAGTAATCAATATTCATACAATCAAGCCGCTGGACGAGGAAATTATTTTGAAATCCGTGGAAAAAACCGGACGCATCGTTACGGCAGAAGAGCACAATTACCTTGGTGGTTTGGGCGAATCTGTAGCCGGCTTCCTGTCGCGCACGCGTCCGACTGTTCAGGAATATGTTGCCGTGAATGATACTTTTGGAGAATCGGCAACGCCCGCAGAATTAATGAAAAAATATGAGATCGATTCCGACGCTGTGCAAAAAGCAGTGAAGAGAGTCATGGAAAGATAATTTCCTTCCACTTAATTTATAATCCGCCGACTATTTGGGCGGATTTTTTTTGCTGTAAATGAAGCGGAACTGTATTTGATGTAAATCCGATGTCACAATTAACGTCTGCAAACCCATGATTTCAGAAAACAGACCTACCCTTTATACCATCGGACATTCCACCCGGAGTTTAGAAGAATTCCTGGAATTATTGTTTTCCTTCAATATTAAAATTCTCGCAGACGTCCGCAAGATGCCCGGCTCACGCAAGTTTCCGCAGTTCGATCAGGATGCGCTGGCAACTTCACTTCTGGAAAACGGAATTGAATATAAATATCTGGAAGCTCTGGGCGGGCGTAGAAAAGGTGCCACAAAATCGACCAATACGGTTTGGCGAAATAAATCTTTTCAAGCCTATGCAGATTATATGGAAACGCCTGAGTTTGCGGCCGGCGCGGAAAAATTAGCCGCTATGGCCCGAGAAAAGCCAACAGCAATGATGTGCTCGGAAGCTGTCTGGTGGCGCTGTCACCGCTCCATGGTGGCAGATTATTTTAAAGCAAAAGGCTGGGAAGTTTTGCATATTATGGCCCAAGGAAAAGCGCAGGAACATCCGTACACTTCGCCCGCGAAAGTGGTGGGCGATCAGGTTTTTTATTCGGAATAAAATTTAAATATTAAAAAAGATCAGCGATGGAAAAGAAATTTAAGAAAGGTGATAAAGTAAGTTGGAATTCAGAAGCCGGACGCGTTTCCGGTACGATCATCAAAATTCATGAAGCAGATTTCGACTATAAAGGCCACACGCACCGGGCGAGCAGAGATGAGCCGCAATACGAAATCAAGAGTAGCAAAACCGATCATATTGCTGCACACAAAGGATCTGCACTGACGAAAGAATGATGATGGAGCATTTATTTAAATAAAAGTAAAAAATGTTTGATTATCGCCTGAAAGTTTTCCATACTGTGGCCCGCCGGCTCAGTTTTACCAAGGCCGCCGAGGAGCTTAATGTATCGCAGCCCGCGGTAACGAAACACATCAAAGAGCTTGAAAATCAGTTGCATACCAAGTTATTTCACCGCAACGGAACTACTATTCAGTTGACGGGTAGCGGCGAAAGACTGGTAAAATATGCGGAAAAAATGCGCCTTTTACAGCGGGATTTAGAATTTGACCTTTTCAAGATGAATGGGCAGGAAAAAGGTCAGTTAAAACTCGGGGCAAGCACCACCATTGCGCAATACGTACTGCCGGAAATCTTAGCAAAATTCCACGCTTCCCATCCGGATATCAGGATTGAACTGATGACGGGCAACACGGAAAAAATCACCAAATTACTGAAAAACGGACAGATAGACTTGGGAATTATTGAAGGAGAATCCCGCTCTTCACTTTTTGATTACTCTAACTTTGGCCGGGATGAAATTGTGCTGGTAGCCAAAACAACTCATGCGCAGCTGTGCAAACAATTTGGTTTAAAAGATCTTTATAAAGTAGATTTCATCATGCGCGAGCCCGGCTCCGGTACGCAGGAATTTATTGAAAGTGAGTTGAAAAATTCCGGCGTCCAGCTACAAGACATTTCTGTTGTGATGCAGTTGGACAGCAGCGAAAGCATCAAGAATTATCTTTTACATTCCGACGCAATGGCTTTTTTATCCATTAACTGCGTGCGGAACGAACTCAAAAACAATCAATTGACTGTCGTCGAAATGGAAGCTTTTTCCCTGGAGCGGGATTTTCAGCTGATTACTTTAAAAGGAGAGCAAGCCGAGCTGGTGCAGCTCTTTAAAAAATTTGCTCTGTATAACTAAAGGTTATAGCCTCTAATAAATTG
The DNA here is from genome assembly GCA_002454815.1 of Flavobacteriales bacterium UBA6693. Classification (GTDB taxonomy): domain Bacteria; phylum Bacteroidota; class Bacteroidia; order Flavobacteriales; family Weeksellaceae; genus Kaistella. Next base: position 323,867 of record DKJL01000010.1, on the reverse strand, counting down.
TGTTCCATTTTTGAATAATGATCATCGGATATTTGCAACTGAAAATCATTCTCATTATGCAGACCTCTTTAGATAAAAGCATGCTCCGAAAAGTACTGTTTTTTATGCTCGTTTTATTTTGTGTGTCACCCTTTGCTACATCGCCGATAGCGCTTGCTGTGGGTATTGCGTTTACCATTCTAATTGGAAATCCTTATGAGCATAATGTGCATCGCTACATCCACCTTTTACTGCAGATCTCCATTGTCGGTCTGGGATTCGGGCTGAAGCTGGACGAAGCAATGCAGGCCGGCAGAACCGGTATTACCTTAACAATCATGAGTATTACAATGGTGATGGTCTTAGGTTATCTGCTGGGAAAATTTCTAAAACTAGAGCAAGCACTCGCCTATTTGCTGTCCGTCGGAACGGCGATCTGTGGCGGCAGCGCAATTGCCGCTGTGACGCCGATTATCAAACCCAGCACGAAACAGATTTCTTTGGCGCTGGCAATTGTTTTCACGCTTAATTCTGTTGCGTTGTTTATTTATCCAGCGATCGGACATTTATTAAATATGACTCAAGAGCAATTTGGCCTTTGGTGCGCAATCGGGATTCACGATACAAGTTCTGTTGTCGGCGCCGCGAATAAATATGGCGATGTCGCACTGAAAATCGCCACGACGGTAAAACTTTCCCGGGCTTTATGGATCATTCCAATGTCTCTGCTGACCATGTTTTTATTTAAAACAAAAGGAACAAAAGTGAAAATTCCATGGTTTATCGGTTATTTTATTATCGCAATTTTACTGAACACCTACTTTCCAGTTTTCGACGGTTTTAGCCAAATCGCCACGGCGGGTGCGAAGTCGGGCTTAAATCTAACGCTTTTTCTGATCGGATCTACAATTTCCATCCAAACCTTAAAAACCATCAGCTGGAAACCGCTACTGCTGGCTTTGATTTTATGGATTACGATCAGCGTCGGAAGTTTACTCCTCATCCTTTAGAAGCACCTGCTCCGTTGTACGGATTGACGCTTCGCGCGGAAATTTCTATTCGTTTACGTAAATTTGCAGTGTCAAAGATTTAAGGCCAAACTGCGAAAGTTCACGATTACAAAACTTCCAGTCTTGTGCGACGGTAAAAAAAAATAAAATCTCCTACTTTTGGAAAGAACTAAAATTGTCACGCAGCATTATTTACGGCTTATCGTCGCATCGCTCGTTGTCGGGCTAGTAAGCGCGCTTCTGGCGTATTCTTTAAAACATCTGACCGAATATTTTGAGCATCATATTTTTAATTCGATTCAGAAACAATTTTCGCCGTTATTTATAGTTGTTCCTTCCATCGGTATTACGGCAATTTATTTTTTGCGGAAATATACTTTTCAAAACCGCAAGAATAAAGGGATTACCGAAATCTATAAAACGCTGGACCAACGGAAAGATCATCTGCCACTCTTCAAAATTCCTTCGCATTTTTTCAATGGTTTTCTCACGGTAATTTTTGGCGGTTCTACGGGCATCGAAGTTTCAACGGTCGTCGCTACGGCTACGATAGGAAATTATGCCTATGAACAGGAATTTTCTGCACGTACTTATAAACGCGAACTCATCTGTGCTGGCGTCGTTGCCGGCGTTGCCATTTTATTTACAAGTCCTTTGGCAGGCTGGCTTTTCGCGATGGAAGTTATTGCGCGCAAAGTGCGGAAATCTCTATTCGTTGCATGTACGGCCTCGGCGCTGGTAAGCTGGGTTTTCATTTTCTTCTTCGATTCTGAGCGTATTTTGCACCTCGAAATCAGCGGGTGGTCACTCACAGCGATTCCATTTTTTATTTTGTTGAGCCTTTTGGGCGGCACGCTTTCCGTCTATTTTACGCTGCTGGTAATTTATCTGAAAAAACTGTTCAGCAGAATTAAAAGTAATTTTGTGCGTGTAAATCTGGGTGCCATAACGGTTGGTTTGCTAATTTTCATCTTTCCCGGTTTGTACGGCGACAGTTACGCGGGACTGCGGGAGATATTGCACGAACCGACAGTAATGCCTGGTGCCGCATTATTACTGATCGCGATGGCTTTGTTAAAACCTCTGGCCGCTGCGCTTACGCTGGGTGCCGGTGGCGATGGCGGTGTTTTTGCACCGAGCATCGTGGCAGGCGCTTTTCTGGGGCTGACGGTTTCTTACGTCGGCAACACTTATTTCGGCACCGATCTTATTCCCATTAACTTTGCGATAATCGGTGCTGCCGCTACTTTGTCGGCTTCTTTGTATGCGCCTTTTACTTCGGTTGTATTGGTGTGCAATCTTTTGCCCAACGGATTTATGCTTTTGCTGCCGATTTTAGTCTGCTGTTTTATTTCGCTTGTCGTGGCAAAACTAATCCTGCCTTACAATGTGTATACCCACGACGCTTATCTCACTTCGCGAACTGACTAAAAAGAGAAATCCACCTCTGTTTGCACTGAGATGGATTTCCGAAAAAAAACAGATAATTTAGTCTAAAAAGTTTTCTCCAAAGCAACTGCTTTTGGGAAGAGGATGTTATTTTCGAGGTGAATGTGCTTGTGAAGATCATTTTCAAAATCTTCAAGCATTTTGTAGGTTACCTGGTAAGTTCCGCAGGCGTCATCCGGAAACTGATAACCATTCGTAAGTTCCGCGATTTTTACGAAACGTTCGCCTTCTGTTTCATGCTCATCCTTCATCATTGCCACGGGATTTTCTACGGTTCCGAAATGTGGAGTCACCAGAAGTTCGCCGCTTTGTTTTGCCGCAACCATTTTCTTGATGAAAGGGAATAAAATCAATTCTTCCTTCTTCATGTGTGCCGCCAATTCCTGCGCGCTTTCGGTGAAAAGTTTTGTAATCTCGAATAACTCGGGATGTCTGTCGCCGTGAACTTTACAAAGTTTATTTAAATATTGAATAAGCACCGTAGAATTTTCTTCCACATAACGGTGATGGGTTTTCTCTACATAATCTGCCAAAAGGTCCAAAGGCCAGGAATTGAAATCGGTATCACCAGATTTTTCGGCGCTTACTTGCTCCAGGTCGGCATAAATTTGGTCCGGAGAATATTTTTTGTTCTCGCAGGCCTCCTCAATCGTGCGGTTGCCTTTGCAGCAGAAATCAATTTTATATTTACGGAAAACTTGCGCTGCGCGGAAATCTTGTGCTACGAGTTCGCCAATGGTTTTTTCTTGTGTTAACATCGTGTTCGGTTTAATTTTATGGTACAAATGTACACAAATTTTTTAATTCGGACAATTTTATCTTAATTAAAGATAAATTTTTTTTGCCCTCAGCTTTTAATTATTATTAAATGTGATTATTTCAGCCAGGCCAGACCGTCTTCCGTACGCAGCGCAAGATCATAAAAAGAATACTTTTGCGTCATGGCAATAAGATTGTCGCGCACCGGTTTGTAGTCGTAATGCACAGGACACGGATTTTCGGAAGAACAAGTATGCAAACCCAGTCCGCACGCCGTAAAAATGGATTCGCCGTCGATGAGCTTTACAACATCATAGATCTTGATTTCCTTCTGACGTGCTACATCAAACACAAATCCGCCCTGTTTTCCACGGATGGAGCCGAGAATGTCGGCACGGCAAAGCTGCTGCAGAATCTTTGCTGTAAAAGCTTCCGGGGCATTTACGGCTGCAGCAACTTCTTTCACATTCACACGGCGCGCCTGATGACTTTGCTGCGCAATATAAATGGTGGCCTTTATGGCATATTCACAAGCTTTGGAAAACATCGGCAGATAATTTTATTTAAAGAATTGCCATTTGGGAATTATCACAAACAACCCCAGTGAAACATAGAGAAACATGTTGGTGACATCGGTGTACAAAAAGGTTGACAGAAAATAATTGTGCGTTAGAAAATGAATTACCACAAACGCCGGAAAAGTGTACACCGCAAACTTCCGGAAAAAATAAATGAAGACCAGCGAAGCGACCATCAGTGCATCAATGAGAAAAACAAAATAAAAATATGCGGTGGGAATATTGATTTCCCGGTGTTGCGAAAATTCGTCAAAATCAATGCCGACGCCCATCAGGGTGAACAGCAGGAGACCGCAAAGTGCCAATACAAAGCTTAAATCTTTTTTCGGTGTTTCGTCAGCGAAATTATCATTCATAAGGGTAAAAATAAAAAAACTTTTGATATGAAATCAAAAGTTTATAAGATAATTGATAAATATCAGGACTTAAATTGACACTGCATCAATCAGTCTGTTTTTGTCCGAAATATACTCTTCCATGGAAATCATACTTTCAGTGCGCATCACATCCTGGATGTCATCGATCATATAAATAATACGTTTCGCATCTTCGGTGTTTTTGGCGCGCACCTTCACGAAAATATTATATTTACCGGAAATGACACTGGCTTCCGTAACGTTAGGAATCGACGTAAGTTCTTTCAGTACATCCTGAGTACGGTTTGATTTTGTAAGCAAAATACCGATGAAAGCTGTAAAGTGGTAATCGAGTTTTCCGTAATCGATATTAAGCGAAGAACCGAGGATGATACCGGCGTCTTCCATTTTCTTCACGCGCACGTGGATGGTTCCTGCGGAAACGTCCATTTGTTTTGCAATCTCAGTAAAAGGCATTCTTGTATTCTCCACCAGGAAGTCCAGAATTTTCTTATCTATTTCGTCTAATTGGTAATTCATTTTATGCATTAATAATTTTAAAAGTAGTATCGTAAAATTTTTGCAAATGTACGATTTAAAATGAAAACCAACAAACCAAGTGAAATATTAATAAATTTTAACAATAATCGGAAGTTATCCCATATAATTATTACTTAAGACTGTCATTTGTAGCAGAATCCGTTTTAAAATCCCCTTTCTTCGATTTTTGATTTTCACCGGATTTCTTTCTTTTAAAAATAGTATTAAAGCTTTTGCTGTAGACCACCCCTACTCCATAACTTTGGTTGGCACTGGCGTTGGCAGCGGCGGCACCGTTCAGCCCGATATTCGTCGGTTTACTGTAAGCCCGGAAGAGGCGTGTTCCGTCGTTCTTTTTGGAAAAGTCATATTCGATGATCCCTTCCCCGGAAAGATAATCGTACTCCGCATTTTCCGATTTTGAAATAGGAATTCCCAAACCCGTTTTTACCGTTACGCTGGGCGAAAGGGCGATCCGAACGCTGGCGTTGGCGCGGTCTCCGGTGTTGGATGCCGCGTCGCCTTTAAGATAATCCAGATCGACCTGAAATTCGTTGCTGATGGTGTTCAACACGGATCCCAATTGTTTGAAGAGCATATTATAACCCGAGCTTTCCGCAAAGTTTCCGATATTAATGTCGAACGCAGAATTACCGACATTAAAGGTATTCATCACCAAAACCGACCCAAACTGAATAATTTTCTCATCTTCGTTACTCATTTTTTCAGCCAGCATTTCCTTTAAATTTGATGAAACATCCTGCGCGGAAACGCCCAGTTCAATTTTGGGATTATTCAGCGTTTGTGTTATTTTGGTAGAAAGCAAAACGTTGATGGGCTGCAGACTGCCCATGTTCAGATATTGGCCGGCATTGGTTACAGTTCTCAGGTAAGTGGCGTCAATATCCAGCTGCGGCGCGATTGGGTCGCCATCCCAGCGGATCGAACTTCCTTTGGTAATATGAAAAGTACGGTTCAGAATTGCTCGTGAAACAAAAGTTCCAGTGTCCACAAAATAATTACCGTTCATCGATATCGCACCGGTTCTGCTCATGGTAAAACGCAATTGTTCCGAATTACCGCGAACGGAAATATCGCCAATGTCATCTCCTACCAGCACATTCACTGTAGTTCCTTTATCCACCGCCAGATTAAAATCGATATTCATATTAGCGCTGGAGCGTTTTTTCTTTTCTACAACAATAGCACCCGCATCATCGCGCTGCAAAAATCTTAGCATTTTGAATTCCTCCACATTTGAGGTGGAATTGGAATTAAACGTAAAAACGGAATTATTCAGTGCGCGCATTTCCGGTGTTGAAATGCTTAAGCCTGAAAACGGCCCGTCCACATATAAAGTCCCGGTTCCGTAAATGCGGCCCCAAAACAGGTCATAGTCTTTCTGCGTCGTATTAAGCAACAGAAGATTATCGGCCCGCATCACAAGGTTGACTCCCATCGACGAAAGCGTTTCAAACTGGATCGCCCCCGAGATAGAACCCCGGGAATTACTCCGCCCGTCACGCACGCCCACGTCATTTAAAATTGCCAGTCCGCGCGAAAGTGAAATAACTGTGTCGTCAAAGGAATAATCTACCCCCGTAAAATCCAGTTGCAACCCCAGATTTCGCAATCCGATATCGCCACTGTAATCGATATCGCTAAGATTGCCGGAAATTTGCAGTTCTCCATTCGCCTTGCCGCGCACTTTAGAAAAAACGGTTCCCACAAATTGCTGCGCAAAAGCCAAATCAAAGTCCTTCATATCCGCCACCAAGTCGAGCGTCGGTGAAGGTGTATTGTTATTTATCGTTCCGGTAAGGTGTAGATCATTGTCACCGATAATGCCGGCAGAAAGCACTTTAATGTCCACATCAAAGACATTAGGAACCGTATTGTCTTTGGTGGTAATTTCGATACGTCCCATTTCCTGTCCGTTCATGAAAATGTCTGTAATATCCAGATCAATAATTGGCTCCAGGTTATTGCGGTCCATCCGGATATCGAATTTACCATTTGCAGTCCCTTTGATGTCCATGGTATTTTCGTTCTTGGTTAAAGCAAAAACCTTGGCGATATTAAGATTTCGCACTTCGCCGACGACTGAAAAATCTTTAGCTGACTTAAACACTGAATTGGTGACCAGAAGTTCGCTTTCGTCCGAATAAAGACGGAGGTTTTCAACCAAGATATTACCGGTTTTCTTTTGGAACGTAATCGAATGGTCCAGCGCGGGGCTGGTATCTACACTCCACGCAACATCATTGATCTGAACGGTTGTCGGTTCAAAACGAAAGACAAAATCTCCCGCTGCATCCGTACCTTGATTAAAACGAACCGAATATTCCTTCATGGTCTGTGCTATCTCTTCCTGCGGTGTTCCGTGCCGGAAGTCCGCCGCGATATGAAGAAGACGGTTATCTTGGTTATGTCCCGTAAGTGTGACATCTTTCAGAATATTTTCGTTGTATTCGACCCGGTCTATTTTTGCAAAAATCTGTTCTGCGGCATTCGCTGTATTAATTCGAACCAGGAGATTATCGATCATTGCGCTGTCTCGGGAAACCCGGTCGCGCTCTTTGATTCTATAAGCAGGATTGGCCTTTTCCAGTGCCTGATCAGCCTGCGTAATCTGCTCTGTTTTCGTCATCAGATATTTCAGTTGTGCCGCGTCGACATTCAGCACAAGATCGTTGGAGTTACCGTCGTAGGAGCCAATCAGCGAGGCACCGCGCGGAATCCGCAGGTCGGGCATAAAATAATTGACCAGATTTTGGCGAATATCAAAATCAAGATTAAAATGCTGGCCGCGGTACATTTTGCGCGGCGGTGGACCAACCAGGATTCTGCCCAATCCATTTTCTACCATGCCAACCAGGTCACCAAGATTATATTTGCCGGCTAACCGACCGGTCACTGCTCCCGGCGCATCCACACTGACCACACGGTTTCCATCTTCGAAAAATGCTTTTACCTGCGCCTGGGGTATCTGGATTTTCTTACCGCCCGCCGCAAAATGAACATTCTGCAGGTCTGCATCCACCATTAAATCATTAAGGTTTGTCATCGAAATTTTACCGTCGACCAAGCCGCTTACCGCCTGCGTACCGGCAGCTCCGGAGAAATAATTAAGATTTAAGTAAGCAACATCTGCGCGCACATCAGCAGCCAGACGTGAAGTGCGGAAATCTACGGCGCCATTCAACCGTGCTTTCGCCTGCACATCGTCAACGTTGATGATACCGGTGTATTTCTTGTGATCCAGAAGACCGTCAAGATAAATATTGCGTACCGTTTTTCCGAGAATATCAATCTTAGAAATCTGCGAACGGGTTTTCACCACCATGCTATTTACGTCAAAAGACTGGCCCTGAACGTTGAATTTGCCCGAGATGAGTCCGACTTCAGGGCTTTTGGTAATTACAGTCGTATTTAAGTCATGAACCTCGGCGTAGCCACGATATCGGGGCACGTTTCCGGAATAATTTTCGAGGTAAAAACGGTTGATTTTAGCCTGACCAATACCGGTAATAAGTCTCGCATTCGGTACGAAGACCTGTTCCGGCGTCACACGCGCGGCGCCGTCGAATTTCAATCTGCCAAAATCGTCGGCAAAGTTTTTCATTTTCTCAGCGATGAAAGTGGGCATCATCGCTTTCAGATCTTTATAGGTAAAATCGGTGGACAGCGTATTGGTTTCGATGCGGAAATCACCTTTCAGGATATTAGTCACTTTCATCGTCTGCGTCTTGATGTTCACGCTTGGATTTCTTACGAGAAAGCGATCGAGATAAAATTTATTCAGTGTTCCGGTAAGATTACCAGAGACGTTGATCGGCTTATAATTATCCCATTGCGTCAAAAAATAACTGATATCATACCCACTGATCTGGCTGCCCTGCTGCAGCTCGAGATCCAGACGTACGCGGTTGCTGAAATCTTCAAAAGAACCATTATTCCGGGTTAATTTTAAATCGCCCTGCATCAGGGAATGATCAGTATTAACCGTCATATCCTTTAACGATAAGAACTGCTTCGTCAGCGCAAAATCTGCCGAAAAGGTATCGACATTATGTTCTTTACCCCATCGCGATGCTTTGAAACGTAAATTATTAATCTGCGCAAAAACGTTTGATCCGTTCACACGGAGTTCCGGGATCACCATATTGACATCGGTCGCTTCCATACAGGTTCCGGCAATGCCCGGCGTATTCTGATTAATGATTGATACTTTAGAATCCGAAACGAAAATACGCGACTTGAGTTGAAAAGGCTCGCGGGGCGTCGTCGGTGATGGCGTATTGAAAAGATCTACAAAGCGTATAAAATTAGAAATACTGTCGTTTTTATAAGTAATGACTTTCAAATCCATCTTTTTCAACGACAACGACTGAAACTGTAGATTGCGAGAATCGCTGATGATAGAAAACCAATTGGAATCGGCGTACAGTTCGTCGGCCTTTAAAAATTTGAAGTTGTGATGGTCTTTTACGGCCAACTTATAAATGTGGATATCTCCGAAATAACTGACGTCGACGCGTTCAAAAGACATTTGAGAGTTCAGGTCCGCATTCAGCTTCGTAATCACTTTTTGAGCAGCCCAGTTTTTTGTGGCCGGCAAATTCACCGCCACTATAAATGCGAAAACAAGCGTAATAATCAGCCAAAAAATAATGAGCAATAACTTTGCCCACCAGGTGTAGCTGGTGACATCCCGCGCTGCCTGCTGCACAAACTCCCCTGCGGTCGTCACCGGATGATGAAGCGCATCAGAGGCCAGATTTCCGGCGTCTTTTACCGTTTCTTTTACGGTATCCTGAACGGAATCGACGCCTTTCTGCACCGAGTCGCCTATGTTCTCGGCGAGTGACTTTTTAGATTCATTTTCGTTATTATTCTCTAAATTTGCCATTGTTATGACTGACTCAATAATTTTAGGTATAGAATCGTCTTGCGACGACACGTCGGCAGCGGTGCTCAAAGGTAATAAAATCCTCTCCAACATCGCTGCAAATCAGCAGATTCATCTGGAGTACGGCGGTGTGGTGCCGGAACTGGCTTCGCGCGCACATCAGCAGAACATTGTGCCCGTGGTCGACCAGGCGCTGACGAAAGCAAATATACAACAAAAACAAATTTCTGCGGTCGGTTTTACCCGTGGTCCCGGCCTGCTCGGCGCGTTGCTGGTGGGCACTTCTTTCGCCAAATCATTGGCGATGAGCCTCAATGTTCCCCTGATTGAAGTTAATCATTTACAGGCACACATTCTCGCGCACTTTATTGACGATGCGAATCCTGAGCCACCAACATTTCCTTTTTTGTGTCTTACCGTTTCCGGTGGACATACGATGATTGTATTGGTGCGCGATTATTTTGAAATGGAAATTATCGGTAAAACCATCGACGACGCTGCCGGTGAGGCGTTCGATAAAATCGGTAAAATTTTTGGTCTTGATTATCCTGCCGGGCCGATCATCGATAAACGGGCAGCGAATGGAAATCCTGACGCCTTTACTTTTAACAAACCGAAACTGGCTGATTTTAATTATTCCTTCAGCGGCATTAAAACATCGGTTTTGTATTTTATTCAAAAAGAAGTGAAGAAAAACCCCGATTTTATTCAGCAGAATCTTGATGATCTCTGCGCTTCCGTTCAGCAATGCATCGTGGAAATCCTGATGGATAAATTAGAAAAAACTGCCAAAGAATTAAATATTAAAAATGTTGCAATTGCAGGCGGAGTTTCTGCCAACAGCGGATTGCGTGCAGCGATGCAGCGCAATGGAGAGCGGCTGGGCTGGACTATTTTTATTCCAAAATTCGAATACACCACGGACAACGCTGCTATGATCGCAATGGTTGCAAAACTTAAATATGACCGCGGCGAATTTGCCGACCTCAGTATTGCAGCCGCGGCCCGTTATTCAATCGAAGAGGATTTCAGATGACAGAAGTTTTTTAAAATTTTAATTAAATCTTTTTTTAATGAAACTATTTTACGGAATCATCGAAAACGGGAATGTCGTCATCGCGGAAGAGGAACAGCAACACATTGTAAAAGTACTTCGGCTGCAGGATGGCGACCAAATATCCGTGACCGATGGCGCGGGGCAGGTAGCGCATGGACGATTAAATCTGGAAGGTAAAAAAGCCGGCCTTTCTGTAGAAAAACTGGAGGAAAATTTGCCGCGTTTTTCACCGCAACTGCATATCGCCATCGCTCCGACAAAAAATATCGACCGTATAGAATTTTTCATTGAAAAAGCCACGGAACTCGGCATTTCAGAAATTACACTGATCAATACCGAACAAACGGAACGGAAAAATGTGAATTTGGAGAAACTCCGAAAACAGTCTGTGTCAGCCTCTAAACAAAGCCAACGTTTTCATTTTCCGCGCATTAATGAATTGACTAAATTTTTGGATTTTATTAAAACGCTGGACAGCGAAAGGACTTTTGTGGCACACTGCAATGAAAAACTGCAAAGGATTGATCTAAACGAAATTAACCCCGGTGAGAAAATCACCTTTTTAATCGGTCCGGAGGGTGATTTTTCTGAAAAAGAAATCGAACTATTAGCAGAACACGGTGTAAAAGCCGTTTCACTCGGAAATCAGCGACTAAGGACAGAAACTGCAGGTGTTTTCGTGGCAGCCTGGAACTATCTCAAGTTTTAATTTTTCTGAGTCTGTTAATAATCTGCAGTAATTAATGACACGGAAATAAAACTTTTTACTGTTGATTAATCTTTTCGAGCGACGTAATGTCCCTACAATATTTTTCCCAGATTTGCGAACCGCTGGAAATCGAATTCACTGCCCACCGCACTTTAAGTTGCCAATATTTCTCTTCTGAAAGTTTATAATCAAGGTCGGAGTTGAGCAGTTTTTGTTTCAGTTCATAAACACAGATTGCCGCAGCAACGGAGACATTAAAACTTTTTGTAAAACCATACATCGGGATCGCGACCGTTTCGTCGGCAAAGTCTAAGATTTCGGGAGTCACGCCCTCTTTTTCTGTGCCGAATACCAATGCGACAGGTTGTGACAATGCCAATTCCGGGAGCGGTACCGCATCACGCTCGGGTGATATAGCGAGAATCTTGTAACCCCGCGCCCTGATTTCCTGCAGCGACTTGAGCTCGTGCGGAAGCCGCTCCACCTCCACCCACGTTTCGGCGCCTTTGGTCACTCTCAAATTCGGGTTGAATTGATTTTCGCTTTCCATGGCGACTATTTTATGAAATCCACAAGCTTCGACAGAACGCACGATGGCGGCAGCGTTGCGAAACTGGAAAACATCCTCAATTACCGGCAATATAAAATCGGAACTTTCGGCGGCATAATGATTAATCTTCTGCAGCCGTTCGTCGGTGAGAAACTGTTGTAAATACTGAAAAGCGTGCTGATAATTCATGCGCGTAAAAATAAGCATTAATTGCAGAATACTGGCGCGAGCGAAGCGAGCGCCAACTAAGCAGCTGTGAAAATATAATTTTTCGTCCGCAAAAAAAACGCTACGGGCTTTGGAAACCCAAAGCGTTTCAAAAAAAACTTACAAAATGATTTAATGTTCTGCAAAACAGAATGCAGATAGACGCTGGCGCGAGCGAAGCGAGCGCCCAAAAGAATTATTACGGTCACCAGCGCTGTTGTGCTAAGAACTTTATCTACGATAAAAAAAAGGAACCTGATTTTGAAACACCTGACGCGGTAGGGATTGCAGCGGAAATCCCGGACCCGCCGCGGCGGGGAGGAATTGTAGCGGAAAGCCCGGTTTTTTAGCTTTTTCTGAGGGCGAAAAAGCGTTGGCGAAAGCTAAAAAAACCGCCCAAAAAGAGATTTTTATGATTCTTCTAAATGCTGTACTTTTGACCTTATGAAAAGAAAAGTGCTGCTGATTTATACGGGCGGAACCATCGGAATGGAAAAGGATTACGAAACCGGTAGTCTGCAGGCGTTTGATTTTGGGAATATTTTTGAAAAACTTCCGGAAATGAAGCTTTTGGAGTGCGAAGTTTCAGTTTATCCGTTTCGAAAACCGCTGGATTCTTCGGATATGGGGCCCAAAGAATGGAAAGTTATCGCTAATTATATCGCTAAAAACTACGATTTCTACGACGGGTTTCTGATTCTGCACGGCACGGATACCATGTCGTATTCGGCTTCGGCACTGAGCTTTATGCTTAAAAATTTGCGCAAGCCGGTCATTCTAACGGGTTCGCAACTGCCCATCGGCGACTTGCGCACGGACGCCAAAGAGAATCTGTTGACGAGCCTTTATTACGCCAGTCTTTATGAAGATGATGAGGCGGTGATACAGGAAGTGGCCGTTTACTTCGAATATAAGTTACTGCGCGGCAACAGAACCTTAAAATATTCGGCGGAGTTTTTCGACGCGTATCAGTCGCCGAATTATCCGGTCCTGGGCCAGTCGGGTGTTCATCTTAATATCGAGAAAGACTTTCTCTGGCGGCCACCGGCAGACAGTGAATTTTCGGCAGATACTCACATTTCGCAAGATGTGCTTTTTTGGCGGATTTTCCCCGGTATGCACCTGAATCACTTCACGGATCTTCCGCGCGTGAAGGTACTTGTGCTGCAGGTTTTCGGTTCCGGCACCATTTTTAACACGCAGCAAACGAAAAAGATTTTGCAGACTTTGAGAGAAAACGGGACGGAAATAGTGGTGATTTCACAATGTGTTTCGGGCAGTATCAGCTTTGGAAAATATTCGAACTCTAATATTTTCCGTGAAATCGGTGCTATCAGCGGCCACGATCTGACGGCAGAAAGCGCGATCACCAAAGCAATGCATGTGCTGGAAAATCCGAATTACACAGGAACTTTCGGCGAAAACTTCTCACGAATTCTGTGCGGCGAGGTTACATTGGGTTAAAATGTGCTAGTTTTCAGTTTTCTTGTTTCGTGATTCAATAAAATAACTTATTTTTGCAGTCTTCAATTTAGAGAGGTGTCCGAGTGGTTGAAGGAGCCAGCCTGGAAAGTTGGTATACGGGTAACTGTATCGAGGGTTCGAATCCCTTCCTCTCTGCCACAGTAAGTACAAATTACTTCCAAACCCTTTAAAACTTTAGTTTTAAAGGGTTTTTATTTTATATAAGCAAGAAGGAAACAGTTACGAGACATCAAATGCCATTGCATTGACGCCTTGGATATCCACCGGAACTACTTCTGCAATCCTTCACCGAAATCTTCATCTTTTTTCTGTTTGGGAGCATCCGGTGCGCCCGAACTTCCTTTTCGCACAGGGCGCACCGTCGGGCTATCCGCTCATAGTCCTCGCCGCGGAAAGCGAAACAGCCCGCGATAATAACAGACTCTTCCCGCGGCTGTGGGCTATACGCTTCTATCCCTATGCCGGGCGAGGAGATAAAATTCATTCAGGAAAAATTAATAAGAGTATCGTCGGTCGTGCCTTTTAACCTGACGCGCAAGCTTTCAAAATCTGCAGAATTTTTTTTGCTTCTTTCATCGACGGATACCGAATTTAGCGTTTTTCTCTCACCGTTTTATAGTCAGTAACAGGACGATCTTCTTCGAAAATCTGTCCGTAGACTTTTGAAAAAGCAATCCTCACACCCGCAAAAATTATTTACCCTTGCTGTCACCGCTTATGACTGCAGTAAAATTACATCGAGTTTCCGGAAAAAAAGGCGGAAAAAATTGGGTTTAGTAACATAATGAGGAGGTTCAGCTGCGTTTGAAAAATAAAAATATAAATTTGATAAAATTTGGAAGATTATTGATTCTATAATTTCACATACGGTCAGGCAACTGGAAGTTTATTTGAAAAGCATCAGTTTTTCCAGAGCAATTCTAATGGGCTTTGCCGTCACCCTACCAATCGGCCTTGGCGCCGCGTTTGATCATTTGGAAATCGGCCTGGCTATTGGTTTTGGTGCGTTTTGGAGTTCACCCAGTAACGTGAGCGGCAGCTTTAAACATAAAAGAAACGGAATCCTTATGTCCGCTGCCCTTATTGCCGTCGTAAGTTTCATCGGGGGCTATCTGCATTATGAAAAGTGGATGTCTTTCTTCGCTTTGGGAATTCTGAGTTTTTGCATTTCCATGGTATCAATATATGGTTTTAGAGCTTCGCTTATTTCATTTTCAGGATTATTGAGTTTGGTTTTAAGTTTTGCGTTAACCTTAGAACAGCTGGAAATTTATGAGCACGCGCTATTGGTGGGGCTTGGCGGAATCTGGTACCTTTTATTGACTAACCTTTGGCATTTGCTTTTTCCGAAAGCTGAAACTGAAGAATTCCTTTCGGAAACCTATCTGCTGACCGCGCAATTTCTTGAAACCCGCGCCAAACTGGCGAATTTTGATGCGGACCGACAAAAAGTGCAACAGGAATTGCTGGATCTTCAATCGGAATTAACGAAGAACCATTCCACGCTGCGCGAAATTCTGATACTTAACCGCAGAACTTCAGGTTGGTCCAACTATGCTGATCAAAGGCTTTTGGTTTTTGTGCAATTGGTGGAAATGCTGGAAAATGCTGTAGCCAATCCCGCTGCGTACGAGAGGATGCAGCAATTATTCAAAAATCATCCCCAATATATTCGAAGATTTCAAAGTCTTAATTTCGAAATGGCAAGTCAGCTGCGAAAGATTGCAGCTGCAGGAAGCGATCCGGAAAAGTTACCTGAAAATGAACAGCTGATGGTATGTTTTATCGAAATTAAATCGGAAATAGAAAATCTGCGCGAAAAACTTCTGTACGGAGATTACATTTTATTACAGAACTTCCTGGAATATCAGGAAAAACAATACGAAAAATTAAAACGGATCAAATGGCTGCTGGATGATCCGAACTCGACTGAAATTGGCAACGTCGACCCAAAAACTGCGCAACGCTTTCTAGCCTTTCCGGATTACGAACCGATGCTGCTGGTGCGGAATCTTAGTTTCAGATCGAATATTTTCCGCCATGCTCTGCGGTTGGCTGTAACGCTGATGGTCGGATATGCGCTGGGTTCTTTGTTGCCCTTTCAAAACCCCTATTGGATTCTGCTGGCCATTATCGTCATTATGCGGCCCAGCTATGGCCTTACTAAAAGTCGCTCCATCGACCGCATTTTGGGAACACTGATAGGCGGAATTATCGCCGGAGGAATGGTTTTCTTCATTCAAAATCCTTACGTTTTCGCTGTTCTTGGAGTTGTTTCGCTGATCATTGCTTTTTCCATGATTCAAAAAAACAACAGGACTTCGGCAGTTTTTATAACATTGAGTGTAATTTTTATCTATGCAATATTGGAAACCGATGTTTCCGGTGTAATCAAATTTCGTCCTATCGACACAGTGGTGGGTGCTGCACTTGCGTACATCGCAATGCGCGTGTTGTGGCCAAGTTGGGAATCGGTGAGTATGAGAGATAGTATTGAAACGGCCGTGGAAGCAAATCGGGAGTTTCTGCAAAAAATCACCTCGTATTATAAGAACAAGGGTAAATTGCCAACATCCTTTAGTATTGCGCGTAAAACCGCCTTCACCGAAACTTCTAATCTCAATGTGGCGCTGCAGCGGATGGCGCAGGAACCAAAATCGAAACAGCGCGAAATGGATAAGATGTACGAGCTGGTTGTTTTGAATCATTCTTTTCTCGCTTCCCTGGCCTCTCTCAGCATCTACGTTAAACATCACAAAACGACGGAAGCCTCAGAACAGTTTAATAGAGCTGTAAGTAAAATCGAGCAAAACCTGAATGAGATTTTGCAATGTTTAAATAAAGATAAATGTTATGCACCCGAGCTAAAACCTGACACTGAATTTCCTTTTGAAGAAAAATTATTGCCGTTCAAAACAGAAAGAATAAAAGATTCAGATATAGAAAACAAAGATGAACTTCGTGATCTTCAGGAAAAACATCTCGTTTGGGAACAACTGAAATGGCAGTTTGCCATGAGTGACAAAATGCTGCATCTTGTAAATTCTACGACTTTCAGTTAACAGTAAAATCTTTTTTAATTAAAAAAAATCACTGCAAAAAAAGGAACCAGTAACTTAATTTAAAAACTATTAATCATGAATACGCAGAACCTTACCGACAAAACAAACAACACATTTCCCTGGATGATGATGATTTTGATGTCATCAGTAACCTTCGTAGGGATATTATCAGAACTGATGCCCTCCGGCGTGTTGCCACAAATGATGGGCGATCTGGAAATTACGGAAGGCCAAACCGGAAACCTTGTCGGATATTACGCAATCGCGTCGGCCATCTTTGCCATCCCTCTTATCTCAATAACGATGCAGTATAATCGTAAAATTCTGCTGCTCATTCTGTTAGCAGGATTTGCCTCCTCCAACATTATCTCAGGACTGCTTCATGATTATACTTTAATTATCATTTTTCGAGTGCTTGGCGGAATTTGTGCAGGCGTGATGTGGCCGATGATCGCGGCGTACGGAATGCGGCTGGTAGATGACAAACATCACGGTAAAGCCATTGCCGTCATCATGGCGGGTAACACTTTGGGAATCAGTATAGGAATGCCAATCATGACATCGATCGGAACAAATTTCGGATGGCGCACGGAATTTATCGGGCTAGGTGCCGTGATCATCGTTATCGCGATTATCAGCTGGTTTGCGTTGCCATCGAAACCTGGAGAAAAATTAACAAAAGGCTCTTCGCCTTTCGCACTTCTGAAAATTCCAGCCGTGTTGGTCGTTTTGCTGCTCACCTTACTGGGCGTAGTGGCGCATTACGGCGTTTACGTTTACATCACAAGTTTGGTGGATCGCATTGATCTAGCGGGCGGCATTGAAAGCGCGCTGTTGCTTTTTGGAATCGGATCTATGATTTCGGTTTTGCTTGCCATTAAATACACCGATGGTCATTTACGTTTACTTACAACCCTAATGTTTGCGCTGCTTATTATTTCCATGGCCATCTTTTTATTTTTCGGCGAAATTATCGGGATGGGCCACTTCGCCTTCTTTTTGTGGGGTCTTTCCTTCGGGCCGCTCGTCACTTTGCTGCAGGCTGCCGTAAGCCGACAGGTAGAAACCGCCAAGGATGTAGCCACTTCGGTGCAGTCTTCCGTATTTAATCTTTCGATTATGATCGCCACTTCGCTTGCCGGAATTTTATTGGGAATGTATTCACCATTAAGCTTACTTTATTTGGCAATAGGTCTAGCCATACCTGGCTTGGTAATTTCATTAATGTCGAAAAAGGCCTTGGGAGATGCGTTGTGAAAGTATGGAAAGGACGCTGTTATCATAAAAAACAGATTACTGACGAAAGTTTGTTGAGATGCTTTATAAACGGAAAGTTTCTCGCTTATTCTTTTAATTATTCGTGTTTCCAATAAACAGGAAACCTCGATCGGTTAATGGAAATTTTCATAAAAGCTCACTGCTGAAAAGCGACCCACCTTATTCCAGCCCCGATAGGAACGGCATCCCCGCCGTCGCGGCGGGATATAGTGGATAGCGGGCACCCTTCTTCGGAAGAAGCGAAATCCAGATGCTCCTAAAAAAAAAACTACCGTCTATAATGACAGCAGTTTTTATCCAATAATGCTACTTTTATTACAGTTTTAGTGCGACATCATGCTCCACCTCTTTTTTGCGGAACAAAAATTCGCCGTTACGCACCGAGGCAAGAACATCAACTCTCTTCCGGATCGCCTCATAAACGGAGCTTTCGTTGAGCACGATAAAGTTGGCTGGCTTACCTTCTTCCAATCCATAATTTTCGTGAATATTCATACATCTTGCACCATTGTAAGTGATTAAATCAAAAACTTTTTCAATTTCCGGTGGCGACATGGTTTGCGCGAGATGAATACCATTGTCCAGAATATTCATCATATTTCCGTTGCCCATTGGGTACCAGGGATCGTTGATGGAATCCTGACCGAACGATACGTTGATTCCGTGCTCCATAAATTCTTTCACGCGGGTTAGACCTCGGCGTTTGGGGTAAGTATCCTGACGGCCTTGCAGATAAGCATTTTCTGTGGGTAAAGAGATGAAATTCATCCGGCTTTTTTTGAAAAGGTCGATCATTCTGAACGCGTAAGAATCGTCGACAGAACCAAAGGAACAGGTGTGGCTGGCGGTCGTTCTGGTCCCATACTCTTCCATTAGGACCAAGGCATTGAGCAGTTCTACAAAACGTGAATTCGGGTCATCGGTTTCGTCACAGTGTACGTCAATGAGTTTGTCATATTTTAATCCTAACTTCACAATATCGTGTATTGACTGTTCGCCAAACTCCCGCGCGGGTTCGTAATGCGGTATCCCGCCTACGACATCGGCCCCCATTTTCAGGCCTTCCTCCACCATATCGCGTCCGCCTTTGTAGGTGTACATTCCCTGTTGCGGAAATGCTACGATCTGAATTTCCACGGTATCTTTCAGTTCCTCGCGCATTTCCAGCATGGCTTTTAAAGCGGTGAAATTAGGATCGGTGACGTCAATATGCGTCCGGATGTGTTGTACCCCCTGAGAAACTTCTTCCCGAATACCCTTCATCGCGAGCTTTTTCACGCTTTCGACGGTCAGGGTTTCTTTAAATTTTGGCCAGAGTTCGATAGCTTCAAATAAAGTTCCCGAGCCCGCGCCTTCCTGGCCGAGTTCTGAAAGAGTGAAAACATAATCCAAATGCAGATGCGGATCTACGTAAGGAGGCATGACGAGTTTGCCCTCAAGATCAATTTCTTCGTCACAGTCAGGAAGATCCTTCCCGATCTGACTGATTTTTCCGTTTTCCACAAGGATTTGGTTCGCTTCATCGTTGCGGTAAATTTTTGCGTTAAAAAACTTTTTTTTCATTGTTATTATATTTTTGTGATAGGTATTCCCGAACTTTTTCATGTCGTTTTCAAAGAAAAAAAATTGGAATTTTTTTTTATAAAATAATTAAAAATGACATGGCTCCTATATCGTAAAAAATTCGCAGAGCGATATTTAAACTAAGTTTAGAATAACTACGCTGTGCCAAATTTTAATTATCATAGCAATTAAAGTTACAGATTATTTACTTAAACCTGTTTGAAGCGTTCCTTAATAAAAGCAGACCTAACTTTTCGAAGCTTTAAAAATGGTCGGCAAACGCCAGTTAAACCTTACCGAAAGCAACCGTACAGCTACGATCGTGACGAGGCAAAACAGATCTACGGTCAGCTTTGAGGCACCCAAATGGAACATAGCATAAAACACCACTCCGCCCAGCACACAAGCCATCGCATAAATTTCTTTTTCGAAAATTAGCGGAATATTGCTTAACGAAATATCGCGGATGACGCCACCAAAACAGGCAGTAATTGTTCCCAATGCGATACAGGTTGTTGAATGAAAATCCAGAGCAATCCCCGTTCTGATACCTACCACGGTAAAAAACCCCACTCCGACAGAATCGAAAAAAAGCAGAATGTTATGGTAATCCTTGATGATATTACGAAACAAAATTGCGGCAACCGTGCTGAAAAACACAATGAGCCCTGCATTAAAATCCAGAAGCCAGCGTACAGGCACATCACCGATCAGCACATCACGTAATGTCCCGCCGCCGAGCGCTGTCACAAAAGCCATGATAAAAATGCCGAAGATATCCAGCTTTTTGGTCATGGCCGCAAAAGCGCCGGCAATGCTAAAAGCACTGGTGCCGATAACCTCCAACACGTGAATTGATTCCATGTATGATTTCTACCCGTTCTCCAGATCTACTAAAATTTTGACTTCCGACGGGTTATTAATTAAAGTTTCAAAGCCTTTTTCCACGATTTTATCGAGTTCAATAACGCTGGTAATAAGTTTATCTACAGGCAAACGGCCACTACTGATAAGCGCGATGACTTCGGGAAAAATATTCCTGTATGCCGCCGTTCCGATAATGGTAAGTTCGCGCATTGTCTGATCAAATGCATCATGCGTGACTGGCTGCCCAAACAAAGCAACCAGCACCGCTGTGCCACCGTTGCGAAGGCTTTTAATTCCTGTAGTGAAAGACGCCTGCACACCCGCCGCATCAATAAAAACATCCACTCCATTACCAGTCATTTTTCTGATCCGGTCCGCGACATCGTCTTCTTTGGCGTTAAAAATTTCCGTAGCACCCACTTATTTTGCTTTTGCCAGTCGCGCATCCGACAAATCGGAAACGAAGATTTGCGACGCCCCTGAGGCGGCAGCAACCTGAGCGGTCAGTAAGCCGATCGGACCCGCACCAATGATAAAAACGGAATCGCCCAATTTCATGCCGCTGCGGTAAATGGCATAAGCTGCCACCGCGGCAGGTTCTACGATGGCAGCTTGCTGGAAGGTCATCTTATCCGGAATTTTGTGCACCATATAATCTTCCACAATGGTAAATTTTGCAAAAGCTCCATTTGAAGTAAGTCCTACAAAGCCTAGCGGCTCGGCCAGATTATATTCGCCCGTCACAATGAAAGGACTCGCCGGATTTCTAAAAATAGGCTCTACGGTGACACGGTCACCTTTTTTGACATTTTTTACGTTAGCGCCAACTTCTTCTACAACACCGGAAAATTCATGACCGAGCGTGGTCGTACCCTGATGGTTATTAAGAATATAAGGCTGTTCCACCGGAATCAACTGAGGGCCAGCCGTATATTCTGCCAGATCGGAACCGCAGATGCCGGCAAACTTTACCGCAATTTTTACCTGATTCTCTTTCGGCGAAGGAACTTCCGTTTCTTCTACTCTAAGATCTTTTACTCCGTGCCAACGGGCTGCTTTCATTGTTGCCATAATTTAACTTTTGACTAAAAATTATTTATCCAGAAAAAATGCGAATCTATTTTTCCATCTCTTCCGAGGTGGCGAACTCTTCCATTTTGGTGATCAAATTATTTTCTACTGTGTAGATCTGCACCCACTTCTGTTTCATTTCGCGTCCTGACCGCTTTACTTTTTGATGTTCCGAGCCGATAACCACTACGGCATTTCCTTCCGTAATAAACTGATCGGTATTGAAACTGATCATTTCGGTCTTTTCCAGGATATTATTGAAGAACGCTTTTACTCCGGCCTTTTTTTCGAAAGTTCCTTTTGGGATCTTTTGTGGGCCGTGGTAAATCCAAATGGTATCTTCGGACACCGTTTTTACGATGCCGGCCACGTTTGCTTCACGGAAAGAAGCGAACATTTTATCGACCGTCTCTCTTGGGGAATTATTCATAGTGATGACTCTTTATCTTTGTGACTTTTCTTCATGTAACTGTAAAACTGAGAACTTTAAGGCGAACACCTACAACCTTTAGGATAGAAATGTTTTCAATTTTGAATGCAGAAATTACAGTTAAAAAATCGAAAGTCTGATAATTTGTTCTAAGGTACGGATATATAAATATCTATTAAATAAGTATTTACGTAAATTTAAATGCAATTTCGCAAACTTTTTTAAGATTGCTGGAAAATGTGGTACAATCCCTGGGAATTTACGAATACTGTAAAAGAACCACATTTTTACAGTTCAAAATTTTTAATGTTTAAGTGAACCTAGGCTGCGTACGCGCGGCAAGCATCTTCGCACTTTCTGCAGGCTTCAGAACATTTCTGGCAGTGCTCATGCTCGTGTTTATCACACTCTTCCGCGCAGGCTTTGCAAATTTTCTCGCATAAAGCGACCATTTCTGAAGCCAAAGAAGACTCCATTAAAATTAATTTTGAAGTGGTTTCACAAACTTCCGCACAAACAATATCGGTACGGATACAATCTGCCATCATTTTCACGTCATCTTCTTTTAGACAAGCGTTCGCGCAATAATTACAGGCAGCAATACAGTTATTTAACGCGTCGATCAGATTCTGATTTTTCATAATATTAATTTTAGTTTAAAAAAATAATAAGGTGAACTAAGCGGCAAAGCCTGTACCGAAAAATTTTAATTAAAATTGAATATGCGGCCACTTTATATTAAAAACAGCGCCGGATTACTTTGACATTAAATCACTAAATTAGTGATCCAAATGGCTACCGTAAAAACATATCAAGAGTTTAACGTCAGAAACCAGGCAAGTTTTGGAATATCCAAAATGCAGGATATTTACATCCGAAGAAAAGGTAAACCCGATGAGCCGCACCGCCATGAGTATTATACGATTCTAATTATAAAAAAGGGAAAAGGAACTCATAGAATCGATTTCAACACATACAAAGTAGCGGATCACCAGATTTATTTTGTGGCGCCCGGACAGGTTCATCAGTTAATTGAAGAAGAAATGACGGAAGGTTTCTCGATGGTTTTCTCCAATCAGTTTTTGATGGAAAATGCTATTTCTCTGCAGTTTATCGACAATTTAAA
Source organism: Flavobacteriales bacterium UBA6693 (assembly GCA_002454815.1). Taxonomy (GTDB): domain Bacteria; phylum Bacteroidota; class Bacteroidia; order Flavobacteriales; family Weeksellaceae; genus Kaistella. The sequence continues at coordinate 300,879 of DKJL01000010.1, read as the reverse complement.
TCTCTTTCAGAACTATGGGCAAAGTCCACCACTGACGCCGGATGAAGAGCATTTTGCTGAAATTGAGCGGTTTGCAGTTGAAATATTTAAACTGTTTAACAGCCAAACGGCCATGAAATTTTTGTCCATCGGCGCCTTTTTAAAGTTATTACTGATAGAATGCAATACGCTCTGTGCCGTCAATCCTATAGAATTCCAAGTAGAATCTGCTTCCAATAAAATCCTGAAATCATTTAAAAATACCGTCGACAGTAACTTTAAAAAAAACCATTCAGTCGCTTTTTACGCTGACGCTCTTTTCATCACACCGGATCATCTTAACCGCACCGTAAAAGCAAAGTTGGGTAAAACTGCAAAGGAATACGTGCAGGCCCGAATTATAACTGAAGCAAAACGTCTCCTCTATTTCACCAATCTTTCTAATAAGGAAATTGCCTATGAAATGGGTTTTGACGAACCGGCTAACTTCAGCGCATTTTTTAAAAAGAATACGCAATTATCGCCAAGTGATTTCCGTAAGCAGGAAATTTCAGCTTAACATCTGATTTTCATAAGCAGAGGTCTTCTTTTCATATTTTCTCGAGCGGTATATTAACGGATATTTGCATTATACTTTTAACTTAAAGATTGCAAAAAAAATAATTTTAATATTACCGCAGCCGGATTTTGGTGCTTTTTTCGCAGCGCAAGTTTTTAAAGAAAAAATAGAAAAAACGGGAAAATCTTCGCCGGCTCCGTTTGCAGCACAAGTTGAATTTAATCATTTACCAAAACAAAATAATACAATGAACACAGTTATTCACAAAGCAGAAACAAGAGGGCACGCAAATCACGGCTGGCTAAACTCTTACCACACCTTTAGCTTCGCAAATTATTACAATCCACAAAGGATGAATTTTGGCGTTTTACGAGTCCTGAATGATGATATGGTATCTGAAAGTCAGGGTTTTGGAACACACCCGCACCGCGATATGGAAATTGTTTCTATTCCGCTGGAAGGTGATTTGAAACACAAAGATAATATGGGTAATTCCACCATTATCAAAGAAGGAGATATCCAGGTAATGAGCGCCGGAACCGGTGTGATGCATTCGGAATATAATAACAACCCAGACAAACCGGTGAAATTTCTTCAGATCTGGGTCATCCCTAATAAACAGAACGTGCCGCCGCGATACGATCAGATTTCACTGGCGGATATTGCCAAAGAAAATAAGTTTTATCAGGTTCTTTCACCTAACAAAGAAGATGAAGGAGTGTGGATTCATCAGGATGCGTGGTTTCATATCGGAAAATTCACGAAAGGAAATTCTGATGTTTATCAAATCAAAAAAGCTGGAAACGGTGTTTACGTCTTTGTTTTAGAAGGCGAGGTGGAAATTAACGGCGAACAACTTTCAAAACGCGATGGAATGGGAGTTTGGGATACTGAGCAATTTACGGTGACTGCCACAGAAGATGCGCGCGTACTGCTGATGGAAGTTCCCATGGAGTTGCCAAAATAATATAGTTTAAAAACGATTATAATCGGTTTACAAGCAAGAAACGAAAGTTTTCGAACATGCGCTGCGGTAAACAGGACAACTGCCGGAAAAATGGACTTAGCCCATTGCGGCCGCCGATCTATTATCATCGGTCATATGGGCGCCGAGGCTGCTTTTAAAGAAAAAGCGGCGGACACACAACTGCTCTACAATAAACTTTGGAAATCGCGTTGGAAAAGAAAATAAAAATTTTGTCTTTGAGTCAGTTTGCGAATGCTATGGTGCAAAAAAAACTGAGTTTAGAGATGTGTCAAAGCAATAAAAGCGAAGTATTACTCTTCGTTGATAAAAGACGGATTGTTCCCAGAGAAAAGGCAAATTTAGCGACGCTTCAGTTTACTTTTTCTAAAAAAATGCCACAAAATTTTATTTTTAAAGGTTTGAAAAATGTTTCAGACCTTTTTCCATTTTAATTGTCTAAAAGTACGGAATTGGAGCTGTTTTAATAAAGATTGGCAACCTTCTTGCAACCTCGTAGGGGTAATAAAACGGATTTTAAAAATTTAAATACAACTAATCTATAATGAATAAAACTATTCTAACATTCGCAATGGTTTCGGCCTTAGTTTTAACTTCATGCACGGAAACGGCACAACAGGAAAACACAGAAGTAACGTCGACTTCCGAGCCGGTGATGGAAAACGAGAGCCAAACTACTACAACAGACGTTATTAAAACAACTTCTACCGACAAAGATGGTAAGACGCTCGACTTGGCTGTAGACCCGGCGACAGGAATAGCGACCGTAAATTTCAACGGGGAAACCATAGAATTAAAACAGGAAAAATCGGCTTCCGGGACTTGGTATAAAAACGACAATTACGAGCTTCGTGGGAAAGGAAACGATCTGACGCTGACAAAAGACGGCAAAGTAGTTTTCGAACATATTGATGACATGAGCAACGTCGAAGCCAAAAACGACAAAGGCGATGTTTTAACTTTGAATTTCAATAACACTGCAGGAACCGTAAAAGCATATCTTAACGGTGGTGAACAAATCGACTTAAAAGAAGAAAAAGCAGCCTCAGGAATCTGGTACAAAAATGACCATTACGAATTAAGCGGAAAAGGCGACAATTACGAACTGAAAAAAGATGGCACGACCGTCTTCAAAAACTAACAAGCCGTTTCACATCAAAATAAGAAAACCATAATTACTTATGGTTTTTTTTTGCTCAAAAGAAGCGCAGGTGTACCAGTATTCGTTTAAAATGTTTTGCGACAGAATGGTTTCTTAAAATCTGTAATTTCTCTGAAGGCAGCTCTAATTGCTGCAACGTTTTGTTTGGAGAAAGCCGCCTCAAAAAACTTTTTCTTTACTGTAATGCTTCTTTTGTTATCTTTAAAATTAATTTAAAATCACCTCTATGTCATTGACCTTTCTTCTCTTGGTAACCATCGGCGTCATCGTGACGATCGGATTACTGACCAAAAAACTTCACATTTTCACCTACGCCGCGCCCGACAGAGCGGGCTACGCAAAACCTAATGGCGTACGCTGGAAACCGGCAACATTTATTTTTCTGGCCATTCTCGCGGCTATGTTTCAACCGATGAATTACGAGGTCATCAGCGTTGGCCACAAAGGACTTTTAATCAATCTTTTAGGTGACAAACGTGGCGCTTCCAATACCGAAGAGGTATCGGGGGTCGTATTTTACAATAAATACACCCAGGAAATCCAGGAAATCCCACTCGACCAGCGACACATCGAATATCCGGAATCCATCATTGTCGCAAAAGGCGGTTTCCCCTGTCCTATTAAGCCTTCGTTCAACTATTCGGTGAAAGAAACCACCGCGGCAGATATGTTTACCAATCTCCGCTCTACTTATAAAAAAGGCGGGCTCGAGGCGATACAGGAAGGCTGGCTAAACAACGCGATCATCGGTGCCATCAACGACGTGGCGAACCGGCACTCCATCGATTACCTGTTCAACAACAGAGAAACTTACGAAGCTGAAATTCTGTCGGAAGTAAATAAAAGAATCGGAAAATGGTTTTTGGTTTCTCAGCTTAAAACCAATATTCAGCCGCCAAAAGCCATCCGGCAGTCCATTGAAGATAAAGCCACTGCAGATGCTGATGCCATAAAAGCGGAAGCTCAGGCGCGCGTGGCGCAAGCCGATGCACAAAGAAAAATTCAGCTTGCTAAAGGAGATTCTGCCTCGGTGGTCATTCGTGCGCAGGCAGACGCCAAAGCAATCAGCCTGAAACAACAGGAAATCACAGCGACCTATGTGGAATATCAGCGCGTGCTAAAATGGGACGGAGTGATGCCTACTACCGTTTTGGGTAGTGGCTCCGGCACGCTCTTAAATCTTAAATAACGTCAATTTCTGCTTATTAATTTATTTGTAAAATAGTAATCTACTTTACAATAACTTCCCGCCATTTAAGCGGGGTTTTTTCATTTAAATATACATTTATAACGTCTCGTTTCTCGTCTCTGACGTTGAAATTTTATGATTTTTTGGCAAAAAAGCCGCCGGAGATGGCTGATGATTTGCTGTTTTCCAAAGCTAAATCCAAAACATAAAATTTTATGAAAGCAGCTGTTATTCACGGTCCGGGAAAAATCACCTGTGATACTGTAGATGATCCAAAAATCAAAGATGCGTCAGACATCATTCTGAAAGTTACGGCTACCGCCATCTGCGGGAGCGATTTGCACATGTACCGAGGCGGAATTCCGCAGCCGCGGCCAATGGTAATGGGCCATGAATTTATGGGTATTGTAGAAGAAGTAGGCAGCGATGTAAAAAATCTTCGCGTGGGCGACCGCGTCGTTGTTCCGTTTCCTATCGCATGTGGTCACTGTTTTTTCTGTAATCACGATTTGCCCAGCGCGTGCGAGCACAGTAACGAAGAAATGTATGGTCCGGAGGGCGGCATCCTAACGGAAAAAGGTGGCGGCATGTTTGGCTACACCGATTTGTATGGAGGTTACGATGGCGGACAGGCGCAGTATGTCCGTGTTCCCTACGGCGATTTTGGGCCGCGTGTAGTTCCGGACAACCTTACTGATGAGCAGGTTTTGTTTCTCACCGATATTTTTCCTACGGGCTACACGGGCATTATGTGGGCAGATCTAAAAGGCGGAGAAAGTGTTGCAATTTTCGGCGCAGGACCTGTAGGAAGTATGGCCGCGAAAAGTGCCATTCTGAAAAATGCCGGTAAAGTTATCGTGGTTGATACTGTTCAGTACCGCCTGGATCAGATTAAAAAATTAACCGGCTGTGAAACTATTCTATGGAAAGACGCTGATGACGTGGTCGACGAGATTCGCGATATGACCGACGGTCGTGGAGCCGACATCTGCATCGACGCGGTGGGTTTTGAGCCCGACCGTAATCTGGTGGACCGTGCCAAGGCAGTAATTAATTTTGAAAAAGGATCCATCAAAGTGGTTGAAGCTTGTTTCAGTGCGGTGCGCCGCGGTGGAAAAGTCTCAATTCTTGGGGTTTATCCTTATAATTACGACAATTTTAAACTGGGGCAAATCTTCGACAAAGGATTGAGAATACAAGCTGGGCAAGCACCGGTTCAGGCGATTATTGATGAACTTCTCGGCGTCGTAAAAGACGGCAAAATTGTTTTAGACGACATTATTACCCACCGTATGTCGATTGACGAAGTTGCTAAGGGCTATGAAATTTTTGAGAAAAAAGAAGATGGCTGTGTGAAGGTCGTGCTTGATCCTTGGAAATAAAGCAAAATAAAAAAATCCACTGTACACAGTGGATTTTTTTTTGAGTGAAATTATTTGTTATCATTCGTCAGTAATAAATCCCTGAAACGCCGTACCTCTACTTCTTTTGGCAAATCAGTTCCATTTTCGATGCTGTTAAAAAGCATCTTGGCGAAGTAAGAACCATTCAGCACGCCACGCGCACCCAGACCATTCAACACGAAATAGCTGCTGTATTTCGGATGTGCGCCAACTATCGGGCGACGGTCACCAACAGTAGGTCTGAATCCATAGCTCACCTTTTCTACCTGAAAACCTTCTTTGTAAAATTCGGATAAACCTTCGTACAATTGTTCCACCGCGTCTTCATCAATTTCGTCCAATCTCGGTTTCGGATCGTAGGTTCCGCCGTAATAATATCGACCATCATTCACAGCAAATAAAAAATGTTTTTTCTTTACTGTCGCGAGAGTCGCCAGCGATTTATTTAAACGGACCGTGAGATGATGTCCCTTGTTCGGAACCAGCGGAATGTTTTTAAAGTAAGGGTTTTCCCGTACTCCCATTCCCTCACAGAAGACGATTTGTTTAAAATGAAAATCTGCGTAGACATTTCCTTTCAATCGATCGTAATCAAACTTCTCCTCAATAAGTTGATTTTTCTCTTTTAAATATTTTCTTAAACCGGCGAAAAATTCAGTTACATTGACACGCGCCGAATGACTTACGCGCCCCGCACCGAAGTTATTGCAGACTCCCGAAAGGTGTTTCGGTGATGGATCCAAAAAAGGCCGCAACTCGTCAGTTTCTACTTTCTTTTGCCAAAGCCTCTGTTCATTTTGATCGTGAAAAATGCGATAAATATTTTCTTCAAGCAGAAAATTATTACCGGTATAACTTTCTATTTCAAGCATGATTTTGGAAAGGTTAGCAATCTGTTCTTCCGCCAACCAGAAAGTTGTGAATTTCTTTAAAACCACGGGATTTACAATTCCCGCCGATATTGTCGACGCTGAATTTTCCCGGACTGAAAACAGGATAAACTTTTTTTCGTTCATTATCAGCTGGTGGGCGAAAAACATCGCCGCAAAACCGTCACCAACAATAATATAATCAATCTCTTTCATTTCGCTCATTTAACTTTTCAAAGTTTTTTTACAAAAAAACCTGAGCAAATTTACTCAGGTTTAATTTAGTTAAAGAAAAAAACATCTAGTAATTCCACATGTCATTTTCCATTTGCAAAATCTGCGCTTTGATACGCTCACTTTCTTCAAGTTGCGCATCGGCATCTTCGGGAATGTAATCTTTGATAATCCCGTTGCCAAGGCCATTATCCGATTTGTAGATAACCGTTGAAAAACGTCTCGCATTCAGCAAATCATCAAAACTGAGATCAGATGCCAGGTTTTTATTGTTAAACACTATGGCATTAGCTAGAACCTCACGCGCATCCGGATAATAAACCCAGAACAGGTCGATCAGCTCGTCTCTTGACGCAAGCGGCTGGCCGTCCGGGCCATACTGTCCCATGGTGGAGGGATCCTGACCCATCGCAGCGATACCAAGCAAACGATATTTCATCTGGCTGTCGCGACGGTCGATATACCACATTCCTTTAATCTTCAGCACTTTTACGTTTTCGGTTTTCGTTTCGTAAACGTTCGTAAATTCGCGCTTTTCGTCTTCTGTCAAGCTTCCGCTCTCATTCAGTCGGTCGATACCGGCATCACTCAGCACGGCATTTTTGATACGTGCCTGGATCGCATCCGGCTGCAGACGCGTCATGAAGAGTTCGTCATCATACACTTCTGTAATACGGCCGTCGTTGATGGCATCAAACAAAAGTTGATAAAGCGAGCGATTGGCAGAAACCAGGCCGTCTCCATTATGGTAGAAAGGCTGATTTATTTTATCGTTCATATCGATGATTTCCCAAACGACCATACTTTTCAGGACGTCTTTATCTTCGATAAAACCGTATTTCAGCGGAGTAATTTTGTTGGAAACCAACGAGTCACCTTGCTTGATCAAATTAAGATCGCGGTATTTTCTGAAGGACTCTGGTGACTTGGCATTAAGTATTGACATCGAAGTAATCGGCTCATCCACTACCTCAGGTTCTGTTGCAACGGGAACTTCTGCTACCTGTTCAACTTCGGGTTCGGGAGCGGGCGCTGTCACCTTTGTCTTTGGTTTCGCCTTTGTCCGTTTCTTCGTTTGCGCACCAACCGCCATAAAGCTGCAGGCCGCGAGTACGAATATGATTTTTCTCATTGTTAATTTTTTTACTGAACAGCTATATTATCTGTAACGCAATTATTGAACGTTTATTACGACCGGCGGAATCTGCTTCAGTGCCTGTCCACCCAGTCCGCTTGCAGAGGCCTGGATATTGAACACGTAGGCAATATCGCCGTTTCGAAGTGACTTGGTAAGGTTCGCAACCGAACTTAATGAGTTACCATTCACCTGCATTGCCGCTTTTCCGGGAACTTTAAACATAAAACTGTTTACGGTAAATGAAACCGGGAAATCGAAATCCGGCATATCTGCACTTACGTGCTGATTTGGGATCGACGAAGCCGGCATGGAAACCACCGTTTTGCCCTGAATCATGCCCACCGGCGGTGGAACATTTTTGATTCGGAACGGGAATGCCTGCGAAATGGTTCCTCCTTTCGGATCTTTTCCTGAAATTGTCAATGTCACGGTACTTCCGCCCCCAGGAGTCACGGTCCATTTTCCGCCACCACCGCTCACAGAAGCGCCAGCTGCAGACAGTGAAATTCCGGACATGTTTGCGCCCAAAATAGAACCTGAAATTGGATTCGGCAATCCGCGGTATAAGACATTCATCTTATCAGCTGTAACGATTGCGCCTTTTTGCGCTTTAAGTTCCTGCGCACCGGCAATTACTTCATACGTATGGTTATAAGTGAGCGGGATCTCTTTTCCGTTAACATCGGTGAATGAAATTTTGCCGCTAAATGATTTTTGACCTAAAGAACCGGTATCAAGATTTCGAACTCCCTGACCGTTCTGTACGGTAAGGCCCGGCATCGATAATCCCGGAACATTGCTGGAGTAGTTTCCAATCGCAACTTTACCTTGTGCAGGCTCTCCCTGAACAACGATGGTTGGTGCGGAAACGATTGCCTGATAGGCATCAAATTTAATGTCGGCATCCACTTTTTCCTGAAGCATCACCGATAAAGCGTCACCCTGAATTCCGCGAACGGAAGACTGGATCACTTCTAAATTTGATAAAGCTGCAATTAGTGGCTGATTGTAAAATTTGTACTGTAACCAGTTCTTGCCATTTCGTGGTGTTTTAAACTCTGTTGCCATTTGTTGGTTTGTTCGCGCAACCACTTCCTTCATCAGATTGTTGCTGCCGAAAGTTTGTGTAACATACGATTTGAAACCTTCGATCTTTGCTTTTAAATCCTGAGATTTTTTCGAAGGTGTATTTTCGTCGCCTTTCTCAAAGAAAATCGCTGTAGAAGGCTCTGTATTATTCAAAGAAGCAAAACTTTCCTGAATTTCCAGTGAAGCATCATATTCCGCTTCTTTGCTGAGTTCAGTTTTTAACGCTTCGATGGTGCTTACCACATCGTTTGCTCTCTGCTCCAAGCCCAAATAACGCTCCAAAGGCGCCTGAAATGTTTCCGGCGTATTGTCGGCTTTCGCCTGCAAAGTCTGCTTGAATATACTGTTGTTATTTTCCGTCAGTGTTCTTGTTTCTTCCAACGATCCGGTGGTATCTCTGTAAGAACGGATGATTTCCTGGTCGATCTGCATCGCAAGCATCGCGATAAAAACCAGATACATCAGGTTGATCATCTTCTGACGAGGCGTCTGTTTTCCCTGTGCCATTTCTTAGTAAATTTTGTTGATAATTATAAATTTTAATTAATGGAAAGGAATTAAGACTTCATGGCGCTCAGCATGCCGCCGTACACTCGGTTAAGATTATTAAGGTTAGACGTTAATCCCGCTAATTCTTCATTAAATCTGGCAGAATGCTCCGCAGATCGCTGCATATCCTGCACATATTTCTTGCTGTACTCCGTCTGCGTTTTTCCATGCTCAAGCTGTAGTGCGTATAGAGCATTCATGCTTTCCAGATGACTTGCCGCCAGCATTAGCTGGTCATTATATTTTTGGGTAGATCCGGTAACATCAACTGTTTGGTTAATTTGATCTACAGACGTCGAAAATTTGTCGATTCCTGTGCGGAGTCTTTCAAATAGGTTTACATCCAGTTTTGCGTCTGCCAACATTTTGTCCAGTTTATCAGAAAGTGAAACTTCCAGTTCTTTCACTTCTGCAAGCTGCATGTTATTTACCGGGCGGGCTGCTGGTAAAGCATCTTTGTCCAAAAGTTCAGGGTACACATTTTCCCAGGCGTAGCTTTCTTCAGATTTTGGTGCGTCAAAGGCGAAAATGGTAAAAATAATCGCCTCGGTAATCAAACCAATTGCTAACGTTACGTTTCCGGTTAATGGGCCAATGCTCCAGTGCGTCATTTTGAATAATGCACCAAGGATTACGATTGCCGCTCCAATTGAATATACGAAGTTGTATATGCCTTCTTTTGTTCTAAACATCAGTTTTAAATGTATTTAAGTTATTGTTGTTTTATTTTGTTTTGATTTTAATTTTCGCAGTCCCTTCCGGAATATCCTGCACGGTACGGAAACCGATATAACTTCTTGCAGAATCTTTTCGCTCGTAATCGCGGTAGCCGGTCATAAGAAGGTAGCCGATATCCTTCCAAGAACCACCACGAACAGTTTTCTTCGGTTCACGATATGCCTGATTCGACAGGTTAGGATTTAATGTAGAAGCAAACTGGTAAGTAGCGTTGTTATAAGGAGACTCTGTCCATTCTGCAACGTTTCCTGCCATGTCATAAAGACCAAAACCGTTTTTAGGGAATTTCTTCACGGGCGCAGTATAGGTGTAAGTTCCTTTTTTCTCATCCTCGATGTAATTACCACGTTTCGGTTTAAAATTGGCAAGGTAACAGCCGCGGTCATCCTGGAGGTAAGGACCGCCCCACGGGTATGTAGCATTTTCTTTACCACCGCGTGCCGCGTATTCCCACTCTGCTTCGGTTGGCAAACGGAACGGCATGGGTTTCTGTTTTCTCTTTTTTAAAGATTCATTAAAGTCCGACTTTAATTTCGAACGGAAATTACAGAAAGCCCGCGCCTGATCCCAGGTTACGCCTACCACCGGATACTCCTTGAACGCCGTATGCCAAAAGTAACCTTCGTAAAGCGGCTCGTTATACGCGTAGTTGAAATCTTTCAACCATACCGTCGTATCAGGATACACGGCGATACTTTCTTTCTTTAAATAATTCGCACCGCGGGAATTGTCTTTAACCGCAGACTCCATGTCTTCCCACGTATAAGAATACAACAGTTTTCTTGTATCGATAAGTCTTTCGTTATTGATTCGCTCCGCTTGTGGAATATAAACTGATTCCAGAATCTCTGCGTACTGAGCATCGGGATAATCGGAGGTTTTCCAACGTAATGGCACACTCCAATCCAGTTTTTTAGATTCGTCATAACCGTCGCGACCGCCCTGAGATTCCAGAAATTCCTGGTAAGCATTAGAGTTGCCTGCTTTTTTGGAAGCGTAAGCAAAGTCGCCGATAGAAGTACCGTTACCTCCAGAACCTCCGTCGCCAGCTGCTTCAGCTAAAAGCGTACGTACAACAGAATCGCGTACATAATCGATAAATACGCGGTATTCTGCATTGGTAATCTCACTTTCATCCATAAAAAAAGAACCAACCGTTACGGTTTTTAGTGGTGCTTTTTCCGGTGTATTGGTAAAATCCTGGTCTGCCAGTCCCATCACAAAAGATCCTGCAGGGATGGCAACCATGCCGTAGGGACGCTCGGCAACAAATGATTTAGAAGCTCTTTTGGGAATCAGTTCGCCTTTGGAGCCAGGTTTGCCAGCGCTGGCACCGCCGCGTTTAGAACACGACATGACCATGGTTGCTGACAGGATTATAAGAAATACTCTTTTCATTCTACTTTTTAAAGTTAAGCGGGTAAATATATATTTTTTTAACAAAATAACTATCGTTTACATTTCACAAACGATAAATACTTTGTAATATTTTATTATGGGTAATAAATTACTCTACGGTTACAGATTTAGCTAAGTTTCTGGGCTGGTCGACATTCGCACCGCGATACACGGCGATGTAGTATGCGAGCAACTGTAACGGCACGGATGCCACGATCGGTGAGAAGCATTCTGAAGTCTCCGGAAACTCAATAACATAATCTGCTACCGAAGCTACCTGCGTGTCTCCTTTGTTCACCACGGCAATCACGCGGCCTTTACGCGCCTTGATTTCCTGTACGTTACTTACTATTTTGTCATAGTGTCCCTGTTTCGGAGCGATAATCACGATCGGCATATTTTCGTCGATCAGGGCAATCGGTCCGTGTTTCATTTCGGCAGCGGGATAACCTTCTGCATGGATGTAGGATATTTCCTTTAATTTTAATGCGCCTTCAAGTGCAGCCGGGAAATTATAACCGCGCCCCAGATAAAGGAAGTTTTGTGCATCGACAAAATGTTTGGCAATTTCCTGAGTTATTTCGTGCGTGTTTTCCAATACTTCCTGAACTTTTTGCGGGATCGTTTCCAGTTCAGTAATCAAACGCATGAATTCCTGGTTGCTTAAGCTACCATTGTGTTTACCAAGCTTAAGAGCAATCAGCGATAAAATTGTCAGCTGCGCCGTAAACGCTTTCGTTGAAGCAACACCGATTTCGGGTCCTGCATGCGTGTAAGAACCGGCATCGGTAACTCGTGAAATAGAAGAATCGACCACGTTGCAGATTCCGTAAATAAATGCGCCTTTTTCTTTGGCCATTTTGATCGCAGCCATAGTATCCGCTGTTTCTCCGGATTGCGAAATCGCGATGACCACGTCTTTCTCGCTGATGATCGGATTTCTGTATCGGAATTCGGAAGCATATTCTACTTCTACCGGTACGCGTGCGAATTCTTCAATTAAATATTCGCCAATAAGTCCGGCGTGCCAAGAGGTTCCACAGGCAATGATGGTTATTTTCTGTGCGTGGCTGATACGCTCGAGATGATCCCAAATGCCTGCCATTTTAATAATACCCTCATCAACCAGCAATCGGCCACGCAAAGTATCATGAATTGATTTTGGTTGCTCGAAGATTTCTTTTAGCATAAAATGTTCATAACCTCCTTTTTCAATTTGCTCTAAACTGAGTTTAAGCTGCTGAACTTCAGGGGTGATTTTTACATTGTCTTTAATATTACGGATGTCGACGCCGTTTTCCAACGAAATCGTTGCCATGTGACCTTCCTCCAGATAAACCGCTTCTTTGGTAAATTCTACAAAAGGAGAAGCATCCGAAGCGATGAAATATTCATCTTGACCCAAGCCGATCGCCAGTGGTGAGCCCAATCGCGCTACGACCAAAAGACCCGGAAAATCGTCGTGCATCACCGTGATAGCATACGCACCGAAAACTTCGTTCAGCGCATAACGCACTGCGGTCGGAAAATCGAAGTCGCTGTTCACGTCCATTACATACTCGATAAGATTAACGAGTACCTCAGTGTCCGTTTCCGATTTAAAGGTAAATCCTTTCTCGGTAAGCATGGTTTTGATGGTGTCGTAATTTTCGATGATACCATTGTGCACCAGTGCAATTTTACCGTTGTTGGATAAATGTGGGTGCGAATTATTGTCGCTCGGAATTCCGTGCGTAGCCCATCTGGTGTGTCCCATACCAACATTAGTTTTACCGGCAAGCGATTTCGAAATGGCCACCAGATCATCTACCTTACCTTTGGTTTTCGCAACCTGAAAGGGCATATTTTCGCCTTCCAGCACGATTCCCGCACTGTCATAGCCTCTGTATTCGAGCCTTCTCAGTCCGTTGATCACAACTTCGTAAGCATCCTGAAAGCCCGTATATCCTACAATTCCACACATATCTAATGTCTTTATATATTACTGTTTCTGTCCGTATGTTATAATTAATTTGGCGCTGCGCTCATTAGACGGATCCGTCCCTACCAGAACAACGCGTGTCGGCGTATAGCTCCGCGTCGTAAAGTTTTGTGCGCCAGCCTCCGGATATCTCAAACCGATCGGAGCCCCTGTTTCATCTACTGTATACGCGCCAACATTCAGCACAAAATCATTGTTTTTAGCTTCTTTTTCGATGATATCTTTCAAAGACTGCGTAATGCCGATATCATAATATGCAGGGTTTTTTTCGAGATCGTAAGCTTTCACGAGTTTATAAAAACTGTTGTAAGCGAAGGTCGTCATGTCCACCAGCAAATTATCCAGATATTGAGGCTGTCCTGCTGCAGGGGTAAGATCGCGCATTCCTACCACAAATTGTGCTGGTTTTTTGTAAGAATTGTTCCATCGCTCTACATCAGTATACACTCTCATCTTAGCTGAAACAATCCCGATTTTTTTACTCTGATAAAGACCTTTAATTTCATCAATTGTTGCGGTCGGAATCCGAATACCGACGCCCGGGCCGCCCATTCCCTGCGCGTACACTTTTGCGTCACCCGTAATTTCGTTGCTCGTTGCTATAGCTGTGGCAGATGGTGTACCTGCACGCACCGTATGAATCTGGCTGAACTGCGCATTGCTGTTCCCAAGATTCATCTGGTAGACTGCTGCATTTCGCGTCGTAGTGGTTCCTTCTGTCTTATCATTTTTATAATAAAGATTTAGTTCTACTGTGTTGGGATCAAAATTAAAAATATAGCCGTCATTCTCAGCAACAGAAACCTTGATTCCTTTGATGTACCTGATGAATGAAGCGGCATCGGCGAGTTCAGGAGATTTCGCTTTAGCAATAATTTTATTCTGAAAAAAGGTACTGTCCATTGGGATACGGATTGCGGCAGCCTGGTCGAACAGTACAGAAGCATCACTATCTTTAGTTACTTTAACAGAAGTAATAGTACCATCGAAAGTTTTGGCACCCAAAAGCATTCCGGTACTTACGTTTCGGTTCGACTGTACCGTATCAGCGCTTGAAAAAAGAAATTCCGTCACCTCCTCCACTTTAATATTTAAAAGTGTTTTGCCGGAAAGTTTACTTTTACCATATTTCACGACCGGGTATGTACTTACGACCTTTTTCGCGGGCACATCTCCCTCCGGAAATTTGTAGTCTTCATTGGTGGATACTGTAACAGAATCTGCAATATACAACGGTTTGATAACGAGTACGGCAGAATCTAGAACGGGATTCGTGCCGAGTTCGGGGTTGTACACAGAAAGACGCATCTGCGTCACATAATCCGATTTCTGCAAGCCAAACTGAGGTTCATTAAAAGCGCCGAGCGTTGCAGATTGCAACCGTGCCGCATCGGTGCGGATGACGTCGTGATTATCAATAGTGTAGGCAATTAGCGGATACGCGGTTTCCGTCGCTTTAGCGCCATTCTGGAAAAACTGAGATCCCAATTGATCCGTTTCCGGTTCGCAATTCCACAGAACGGTACTGCCGAGCATTACCAAAGCGGCAGCTCTGAACGTTTTTTGGATTTTTTTTATCATTAAATGTAATTTGCTTAGTAAACGTTAACGATGTCTTCCGGAGCCAGATATTCCGATTTTTTGGAAGCGGTTTTTTGGAAGCCGGCCTCCAGATCGTCCTGCAAAAACTCGTCACCTTTCACCACTTTGTCCACCAGATCCATCGCCTCAATAACGAAGGTGTGAAAAGTTGGTTCTTTAAACGCGGTGAGACCTGTAATATTGTCGAATTTTAATTTTTCTTCTACCGTATCCGAAAGCGACATATTTTCTTCGTTGTAAACGGAAAGTACCAGTTTGGAATCGTTGAAGTAAGAGTCATTTTTATAGAAGGTCTTTAGATATAAAGGAATAAACGAAGCCATCCAACCATTAAAGTGAATAATATCCGGCACCCAATTGAGTTTCTTTATGGTTTCGATAACGCCGCGTGCAAAAAAGATCGCGCGCTCGTCATTATCCTGAAAAGGAGCACCTTCGTCATCAATATAGAGTTGTTTACGTTTAAAATATTCCTCGTTGTCGATAAAATATACCTGCAGACGTTCGCCCGGCAGAGAAGCAACTTTGATGATTAGTGGCTGATCGAGATCATTAATGATAATATTCATCCCCGAAAGGCGGATGACCTCATGCAGCTGGAATTTGCGCTCGCTGATCTGGCCAAATCTTGGCATAAATACTCGTACATCATTACCTTCCTGGTGCATCTTCAGCGCCATCTTGCTCACCATGTTCGCCATGTTGCTATCTTCCTGGTACGGGAACATTTCCGTAGTCACATACAAAATCTTTTGGTTCGCCATAAATCTATCGTTCTTCTAATTTTAAAGCAGAAAATTCTACGCGGCAAAATTACGAAATTTTAAACTAATATTATTAATATATTCTATGACTGTAATCGTTGTCATAAAACTATTATCTGGCCGAAATTATTTAATAATTCCGGTGGCTTGATTTTTATAAATTATGCTAAATTTACTGCGACATCAAAACCAATTATGGAGGTATTTACAGAAAAGAAAACGTTCCGGGATTTTATTGAACGGCACAAAGAAATGGGCAAAAAAATCGGTTTCGCACCAACTATGGGTGCGCTGCACGACGGGCATCTGTCGCTCTACACCCAGGCGGCTGCCGAAAATGATCTGGTGATCGCGTCGATATTTGTGAATCCTACCCAATTTAACAACGCGGGTGATCTTGCAAAATATCCACGCACCGTTGAGCGCGATCTTCAGCTTTTAAAACAAACCGAAGCAGTGGACACCGTTTATCTACCGAGCGTGGAAGATCTTTATCCGGACGGATTAAAGAGCAAATCTTATGATTTTCACGGTCTGGAAAATGTAATGGAAGGGAAATTCCGGCCCGGGCATTTTGATGGTGTCGGCACCGTTGTCGAAGAATTATTGAGGCAGGTAAAACCTGATAACGCCTATTTTGGCGAAAAAGATTTCCAGCAGCTCGCCATAATCGTGTCTCTGGTGGAACAGCTTCAGCTGCCGACCAAAATTCACGCTGTACCGATCTTTCGCGAGAAAAACGGTTTGGCCATGAGCTCTAGAAACGAAAGACTCAGCCCTGCTCAGCGCGCCGCCTCTTCCGTGATTTATGAAACTTTACAAAAAGTGAATGACTGGTTCCGCATTGTAACCATCCCCGAAATTAATGAGCGCGTAAAAGAGATTTTCGACGATCAGCGAGGAATGGTGTTGGAATATTTTGAAATTGCCGATGAAAAAACGCTCAAAAAAACCGACTTTTTTTATAAAGGCCACGATTACCGCGCTTTTATCGGCGTCTTTGTTGAAGATGTGCGCCTCATCGACAATATTAAGTTGGACTGAAAAATTTTTATCATCTGCCGAAAATATCAAAAGTCTTCCAGCAGGAAGACTTTTGAACACCAAATCACAAAATATTAATATGAAAAAAATTTACTTCAAAAGTAAATTAGTGACCCGGCTGGGATTCGAACCCAGGACCCATACATTAAAAGTGTATTGCTCTACCAGCTGAGCTACCGAGTCATTGAAATTACAGATTTTAAATTAAAAAATTTTTAGATTTAATTAATCCACACTTATTAATTTAAAATTTTAAATTCAATATTTAAAATTTCTGAGTGCCTGCGACTGGACTCGAACCAGCACATCCATAGGAAACCACCCCCTCAAGATGGCGTGTCTACCAATTTCACCACGCAGGCAAAAAAAATCCGTAAAAACATACGGAGGTTTTTCGCTAGTGACCCGGCTGGGATTCGAACCCAGGACCCATACATTAAAAGTGTATTGCTCTACCAGCTGAGCTACCGAGTCGGTCACCATTAAATCTGCAGAATTATATTCCCGTTTTAAAGTGGTGCAAAGATACTTCTTTTTTTAAATTCTCAAAATATTTTTCGAAATTTGTGCAAATTAAAAACATGATCATTTCACTGCTGGGGTATATGGGAAGTGGCAAATCACACATTGCCAAAGTATTGGGCGGCAAACTCAATTATAAAGTAATTGACCTGGACCAATATATTGCTTTGCAAAATAACATGACGATTCCCGAAATCTTCAGTAAAAAAGGAGAAATCTACTTTCGGAAGCAGGAAAAACGGTGTCTCGAGGAAATACTTGAAGTCGCAGACAATGCTGTGCTCAGTCTTGGTGGCGGTACTCCTGCATTCTATGACAATATGAAAACCATTAACGGCGCCTCCAAGAGCGTATATCTGCGCGCTACGGTTGCTACAATCACTTCCCGATTGATCCCGCAAAAACAGAAGCGCCCACTTATCGCGCGCATTTCTGACGACGATCTGCCGGAATTTATTGCAAAACATTTATTCGAACGCCAGGTTTTTTACTCGCAGGCAAAATATACTGTTTCGACAGACCGGAAAAATCCGGAAGAAGTTTCGGACAAAATTATCCTTGCTCTTCAGAATCAATAGTATTCTCGCGGAAGAAATTTTCCCAGCTCTCCTCGTCATCATCTTCGCTTGCGTCGGTAAAACCGTCCAGATCTCTGCGGTCTTTTTTTGTGGGACGGCCCTCACCGCGGTTGCGGTAATGTTCCTGGCTGAGCTGGCGCATGCGCAATTGCTCATACTGCTCCTGCTCTGTTTTATCAACAATATAAAGCGGCACCAACTTGGCTCCCAGCCTGCTTTTGGGCAATTGTAAAACCTGCATGCGGTAATCAATCTGATTTTTTCGGACCTGAATAATGTCGCCCGGCTTTACCTCTCGGGAAGATTTCACCGTTTGTGACGAAATTGATACACGGTTTTTCTTAATTTCATCTGCAGCTATGCTTCGGGTTTTATAAAATCGCACGCACCACAAAAATTTATCAATTCTCATATTTTATTTATACTTTTGCTGGATTAAACTTTTAGCAATTTAATCATAAAATTAAATATGAAGAAGACATTCCTGTACGTGGCCTTGGCCTTATTTGCCGTTACTTCGTGCAGAAAAGATGAAAATATCCTACAACCGGAAGTAAGTATAGAAACACAGAACGGCTACGACGACGTGGCGGCTAAGAAGTTTTTGGAAACTCATTATTTTGATGCCAAGGGTAAAGTGCAGTTTCTCGCAGATAAGGACACCGTTAATGTAAAACTGTCCGATCTTTCACCTGTCACGCTTCCCTCCGGAGTTATTTACGTTATGAGACCGGGTGCTCAGCCAGAGAATGGTACTGTCATCGGTGATGCTGATAAAATCAGTTTAATGCACATCTCCACGTCATATGTAGCGACCGACACAGACGGCAAAGTAATGTTTACTTCACCTGCAGTTTTCGGTAATACGATTGCCGGTTCAGGAATACCTGAGTTTGATCCTCTATTTTACTATGCTAAAAAATCGGTTTTGGATAAGGCTGTAAATGATTTGGCAAAAAAGCGCAATTTTTATGAAATCGAAGGTTTCAGAGAAGCTTTACAGAAATTTCAGGCGTTTGATAAAGACGACGCTAGCGATTATAATTTGCAGGGGCTCATCATCGTTCCGTCTCGGGCAGCTTTCGCCCGCGATCCGCATTATAACTACACCGGCATGGGATACCGCAACCGAAGTTTTATTTTCAATTTTCAGGTTTACCGTTCTGTGGCGGCAACTGACCCCAGATAAAATGATTTAATGATAAATAAAAAGTTCCTCACCGGGAACTTTTTTTTTATTTGATATAATCGTTGCTCACTCAAATATTTCGCGCACTACAGCCAGCGAGCGTGGTATTTGAAAACCGGTAATATGATATTGGCAATAACGCATGATCGAATCCAAAAAAGACTGGCGCTGCTCGCGCGGCAGTTTAATTGAATACGGGTTTTCACTCTTAATATAGCGCTGCCAGATCCCCGAGTTTTGTTCGTCAAAATCGGGATGCGAACGTCCGTTCTCGAAAAGCCCGGTTTCGGGATTTAGAAAAAATCCTGCACTTTCGAAGGGCGCAACACCGGAAATGCGTAGGAAACTGAATAAGAATGCCAGATAAGCATCGACATTTCCACCACAGATTTCCCGGTGCGCCTGCTGAATCTCTTTGAAAAGTACAGCATTAGTACTTTCTTCGCGCAGCACCTGATTTAAAAAATCAGCTATGAAAAACAGAACGGAATTCGCTGCGACATTGCCATATTCGGTGAACTCCGGCGCAACCTCAATTTTAGAAAGTCGCACCATCTGCTGTTCCGCGTGTTTCTTGGGAACCGAAATCAAGAGTAAATTCAGCGGAAATAAATAGGGCTTTTTTTTATTACGGGCGCTATAGAGCCCTTTCGCAAAGAAACTTTGGTAACCGTTTTCTTTTGAAAAACAATGCATTATCGCATCGTGATCTCCGTATTTAACATACGACAGCAAGAAACATCTGTGAATTTCCATCAGTTCACTACCGCGATTTTAGCAGTGGCGGTATCGGTACCGTCGGCGTTGGTCATTAAAACAAAATAAATCCCCGACGCGACGCGTACGCCCCGCTGATTGGTAAGATTCCATTCATAAGAGCCACCGCGTGCCACAGACTGGTGAACCAGGTTGCCGGCTGCATCCGTAATCCGGATATTGGTCTTTACTGCAAGGCCTCGAATTTTCACATTCCCTTTGTACTGAGCATGAATAACGGGATTTGGATAAACGAGAACATCGCCGAAATTCTCGGTCACATCGAGTACGTCACCTTGGTAAACGACAATGCCGTCGGTGGTAACAAAATACACCTTGCCAGTCTTTTTATCCACTTTAATATCCGTTACACTATTATTAGGTAATGGTGAGTTTTCTTTCGTAAACTGAAGCAGCGTGCGATCGCCACTGGAATTAAGGTACAAAACACCCGCGTCTGCCGCAGAAACCCACTTCCGGTTGCCCGCGTCTACCTCAATTTGAAGAACGCTGGTGTCACGGAAAAGTTCCTCCCCTATACCGTTTTCTTCGATGATGACAGGCGAAACTTTGGGGTTGTTTCGGATTGCCGAGGCGGCTGAAGGCAGAATTCTCAATCCACTGTCCGTACCAATCCAGGCATCACCGTCCCGATCGAGTACGAACGATATTGTACCCTCGGAATTAGAAGGCAGACCACTGTTGCGATCGATAAAAAACACTTCGTCATCACTAAAATTCACTGTTTTCTTGTAATCTACGGCGGCGAGAATATTATTTCTTGGCAACGGGACCCAAATAAATCCGTCGGAAATAACAGGTTTCTGGACCCCGCTGCTCACTTTAAAACTTTTGTATCTAAAAGTATCGGCGGCCCTGTCGTAAGACATTACGGCTGCATGTGCGATCGGGTCTTCGCCGTCGTAATATCCAATAGAGCCAAAGAGCTGATTCTGCTCATCAAAAACCAACCCTACCGCCCTGCCGTACAACTGATTTCTTCCCGTCTGATAAAGTTTTACAAAATCGAAATCTTTACGGCCGGCGTCATACTTCATTTTATAAACGCCACGGCTGGCGCTGTAAATATAATTGGTAAAAAAAACTTCGCCAAGATCCGATGGATTAGCCACCACATCCATGACATTAAAAACGAGATCGCTGTCTTTAAAAAAAGACGGATAGATCCATTCTGTACCCGTGTAATGATAAAAACCTAAGTTGCCTTGTGGCGGAGAAGGTTGGTTATAACGGTCTGTCCGGTTACCGGTCGACACCCATAATTTATCATCAAGTATCGAGATTTTATATGAGGTGTTATTATAAGGGCCATCCGGCTTAATGATCGATCCCGTTTCAGTAATGATTCCCGCTAAGGCTGACCCCGCAAAAACCTGTGAACCGGCAACTAAAGCCGTAGTAAGGTTTTCTTCAAAACTTACTTTTTTTATTGATGCTCCGCCTGTCGAAAAGACATTCACTGACGATTCATCTGTTACAATAATCTGGTCATCCTTTATATAAACATCTCTAATGTTGGTGAAACTTTGTCCTAAAGCCGAGAAGCTGTTCCCGTCTCCGCGAAAAGCCTGCATATTGGTCGCATACACGATTGTATTACCTGCTGCCAGCTGACTGATATTCCCGGTGGCGACCGTTTGCCATTCCGGATAAAGAGGAAAGGATCCGTCGAGGGCATGCTTTTTCAATCCTTTAGCCGTCGCCGCATAGACTGCGCCGTCTTTTATTACTGCCTTCGCGACCGCATCGTAGTTTCCGACACCCTGCACGAAAAATGCAGAATCGCCAAATTCTTTCCTTTCCAAATTAAAGATAGAAACGCCATAATCAGCTGAGATTACCGCGCGATTGCCCGAAACGGAGATATGATTGATCTTTTTGTCACCATTATAACCTCTGGCAATCGGAATATCGACTACGTAAGTAACTCCTTCCGGAGTAATGACATCCAGCGCCCCGCTTTTATAGCCTACGATGCCGATCTGCAGTTCCTCACTAAAATCAAATGCGGTGATCTTTACCTCGTGTAAGCCGTTGGCTTTAGAAAGTTTCGTGATTTCGCCGGAAGCCGGCGTATAATAAAAAATACCATTCTCGGTTGCGGCAATTAATTTTTCCTTATTCTGCCGAATGACGAGAACATTATTGTAAGAAAAAAGATCGGTCCACCGTTTCGAAGAAATAGTCTGCGAAGAAAAAAGCAGCGAATACAATAAAACGGAAAGGACCAGTATTTTTCTCATGATTATACCACAATTGTATCATCAATAACTTGGTTATGCCAAGATATATTTTTCACATTATTATTTTTGTCAAAATAGAAATCAATCTTACCTAACATCAAGCCTGCCCAGCCTACCTGGTTTACAAGGACATTTTTCCCCGCGCGGTTCAATATGGACTGCGGTTCCGGTAAAAAAGTATGCGTATGACCGCCCAGAATTACATCGATTCCGTCCGTCTTCGCAGCCAAGATCTTATCGGAAACTTTGCCAGGATCATTTTTATAATCGTATCCAATATGCGAGAGACATATTACAAGATCGCATTTTTTTTCGTTTCGCAGCATTGTGCTGTACTGCTGCGCCACTTCTATGGGATCCAAATAGATGGTTTCCCCATAATTTTTCGCACCCACAAGCCCGGCCAGCTCAATACCTACACCGAAAACGCCTACTTTGATTCCATTTTTTTTGAAAATTCTGTAAGGTTCTGTATGACCGTCCAGGATCGTGTTCGAGAAATCATAATTTGAACAAAGAAAAGGAAATTTCGCATGCGGCAAAACGTCTTTAAAACCTTTCAGACCGTTATCAAAATCATGATTGCCCATCGTCGAAGCGTCATAACCCATCATCGACATCAGGCGAAATTCTACTTCACCACCAAAAAAATTAAAGTAAGGTGTCCCCTGGAAAGTATCACCTGAATCCAGCAATAAGACATTTTTTTCTTCGCTGCGGATCTTCTGCACCAGCGACGCGCGACGGGCGAAACCGCCCTGATTCGGGTTTTTTGTATAGCTGCCATCGAAAGGCTCGATGCGGCTGTGCTGGTCGTTCGTATGAAGTATCGTTAACTTTCGGTCCGTCGCAGCCAGGTCCGGTGCCAGATTTTCGGCCAGTGCAAGGCTGGGCGTCAGTGCCAGCGCTAAGCTTCCGCCGCCGATGGTTTTTAGAAACTGTTTTCTATTCATCGTTTTTAGTCTTTTTATTTTTAAATACAAGGCGCACATCGTCGGGCACAGTTACCTCGTCATTGGCACGGAATTTTTCCAGGAAAAGATCGCGAAGTTTAATACCGGTCGGGATCATCTCTCCTTTTTTAAAAAAATCCATATTGTCGCCGCCCAGCGCCAGATAGTCGGAGGTCGCGATATAATATGTCTTATTAGAATCGATTGGTTTCCCGTCGATCAACTGTTTCGTAATTACGTCACCATCGGTCTCAATAATCAAATGAGAAACCGGGTTATTTACTTTTGTTTTCTGGTAATAATCGAACATTCCCTGAAGATCCGTGCCGGAAAATTTAACGATAATCACCTCATTTTCAAACGGCATCACTTCGTAAACCTGTTTTGTCAGGATATCGCCCGCCGCAATCGTCGTACGGATGCCACCGATATTGATTACCGCGCCATCCATTGCCGGTATCCCATTCTTTTGTGCCCACTCTTTGGCTCCTTCAAAAGTATAATCGGCGAGGAGATTTCCCAAATTACTGTTATCTCCCAGCTTGGTAAGATCCACGGCCGTGTGAGATAATTTTGTATTCATGATCCCTTCCAGCTCATTTTTGTACGGTTCAATAGTCCGGACAAATTTCGAATCCTCCGGCAAGGCAGAAGTTATGGAGATATTTTTCTTTGCCTGTATATTGGTTACGGCCAGCGGTGCCCGGCACGATACGAGCGAGGCAGCGATGAGCGCACCGAAAATATATTTTTGATGTTTCATACTTAAAACTGTAGCTGCAAATATAAAGATATGAATACAAAGATGTTCTATCGCAGGCGGAATCTCGCGGAATATTTTGTAGTTTTGAGACCTAATTCACAGCACAATGAGTATTTTAAAAGGTTTGGGTGTAGCGTTGGTTACTCCGTTTCAGGAAGATCTTTCCATTGATTTTGAAGCGTTAACGCGGCTCATCAATTTTAATATTGAAAATGGAACCAATTATCTCGTCGTTCTTGGCACTACAGCAGAAGCGGCGACGCTTTCGTCTGAAGAAAAGAAAGCCGTCATCGAACATATTATCCGGATAAATGCCGGCAGAGTGCCGCTTGTCTTGGGTATTGGCGGCAACAATACTGCTGAGGTTAAAAAGCAGATCGAGCAAACCGACCTTTCTGATTTTGAGGCAGTTCTGTCGGTTTCTCCTTATTACAACCGGCCAAATCAGGAAGGGCTTTATCAGCATTATAAAATGCTGGCCTCCACCGGAAAAAAAATTATTATTTATAATGTGCCTTCGCGCACGGGCCAGAATATCGAGGGAAGAACGACACTGCGCCTTGCAGAAGAATTCCCGAATTTAATCATGATCAAAGAGGCGGCGCCGAATATTCTGCAGTATTTCGATATTCTGCGCGGAAAGCCCGATTCTTTCCAGTTGGTTTCCGGCGACGATGAATACACGCTGCCTGTAACACTTGCCGGCGGAAATGGAGTAATTTCGGTAATCGGACAAGCCTACCCGCAGGAATTTTCTACCATGCTGAAGCTTGCTTTTGAGCGCAAAGTTGACGAAGCATATAAAATACATAACAGCCTGGTCGAAATTACGCGTTTTATTTTTGCAGAAGGCAATCCGGCGGGGATAAAAACCGTACTGACCGAGTTAGGGCTCATTCAGAACTTTGTACGTCTGCCACTGGTGGCTGCCAGCGATGAACTTCAGGAACTGATTCGTGAAGAAATGAAAAATATTTAAATAATTTAATAAAGAAGGAACCTCACATCGGGTTCCTTTTTATATTTAAAGCTGCTGCTGAAGAACGCTAAGATAATCTCCGGTGTGCGCCAAGTGACTGCCAAACCAGGAAAATACTTCACCGTCGACGAGCACTATTTTCTTGCCGGGCAATAATGCCTGAAGTTCCGCCAGATGTTTTTCACGAAACGGATACGGTTCTGAAGAAAGTAAAATGACCTCTGCCGCTTCTAATTCTTCCAGCGCAACGACCGGATAACGTGTACGATCTGCGAAAACATTTAGCAAACCGGCGCCGCTAAGAACATCATGGATAAAGGTGTCGCCCCCGACCGACATATAAGGATCTTTCCAGATCAGGTAGGCTACTTTCGTGGTTTTTCTTGGTTTTTTAAAATTAAAGACTGACGAAATCTTTTGGTTAAACTCTTCTGCAAGCGCGGTATTGCTCAAACATTTACCCAGCTCTACCAGGAAAGCAGCATTGTCTTCCAGGTTGCTGACATCGGTTACCCAAACATCGCAGCAGTCCATCAGTTCTTCCACTTGCTGCTTTTCATTTTCCTCTTTGTTGGCAATGATAAGGTCGGGTTTTAAAGCTCTGATTTTATCCTTATGCAGGTTTTTGGTTCCACCGATTATCGGAATCTTTTTTACCGAGTCGGCAGGATGGATGCAGAATTTTGTGCGTCCGACCAATTCTTTTTCAGTCAGCCCAAAATCAAATAACGTTTCCGTTATGCTCGGAACCAGCGATACGATACGCACATTAAAGAAGTCTTCCGGCGAGGAACATGCCGGCGATGGAAAAATAAATAATAAGACCGGTGACATCTACCAGCGTCGCTACGAAAGGCGCGGATGATGTTGCAGGGTCCAGTTTCAGGCGCTTTAGCACGAAAGGAATCATGGAGCCTGATAAAGTACCCCACAAGACAATTAATACCAGCGATACCGAAATACTCAGCGCGATAAACAGCCAATATTCGCCGTAATCAAACAAACCCATTTTTTGCCACATCATGATGCGGATAAAACCAATGATGCCGAGAATGCCGCCGAGACAAAGACCAGACACAATTTCTTTTCGCATCACGTACCACCAGTCTCTTAAGTTGAGTTCCTGCAGCGCCATTGCCCTGATAATCAGTGTAGCCGCCTGTGAGCCGGAGTTTCCTCCGCTGGAAATAATTAAAGGAACAAAAAGCGCGAGGACCACAGCTTTCTCAATTTCATGTTCAAAATAACCCATTGCCGAAGCCGTCAGCATTTCAGAAAAAAAGAGAATAACGAGCCAGGTTGCACGCTTCTTAATCATTTCCGTCCACGAGGTCTGCGTGTACGGCAGATCGAGTGCATCCACACCTCCGAACTTCTGAATGTCTTCAGTATTTTGCGAAGCGATCTGGTCCAGGATGTCATCAATAGTTACAATTCCGACGAGCACGCCATTTTCAGTAACAATCGGCAGGGCCGAGCGGTCATACTTTTCAAAATAAGGCACCGCGTCTTCCTTGGAAGTAGTGGTGGTAATTGCTACGAAATGGTTGTCGGTAATTTCAGAGATCAAAGTATCTTCCTCTGCCAGCAGCAATGAACCGATCATGATATCATCAATGAGGCGATTGCGCTCGTCGACCACATAAAGATGATTCATCGTCTCCACTTTGGTGCCCAGTTTTTTTATCTGTTGGAAACAGCGCTTCACCGTCCACTCCTTGCGGATTTGGATATAATACGGTGTCATCAGTCTGGCGATCGAGTCGGCATCATAGCCCAGTAATTTCAGGGCAACGCGCCGCTCCTGCGGATTCAGATGATTGATGGAATATTTTATCAGTTCATCGGGGAAATCTTCAAAAAGCGCCGTACGGTCATCCGGTGTCATCGCGTTCAGGATTTCGGAAACCTCGTCGCTACCGATGTGCCGGATGGTTTCTTCCTGAAAATCGGGATCCAGATGCGAGAAAACATCAGCTTTATACTCTTTCGGAACTTTAAGAAAAGCAATAAGACGCTCATCAGCGCGAAGTTCGCTGAGTCTTTCTGCAATATCCTGGGGATTAAAAATAAGATCCTGAGTTTCCAAGCGGTTTTTTTAAGAGAGGCAAAAGTAACAAAAATTAAAACGACTATAAATTCTGGAAAGGGAAAGATTTTAATTAAAGCTTGTTTTCTGCAGGATATAGCAGAACATTATTGCAACATTTATATTATTTTAGTCACCGATAAATAAGAAATCATTATTATGCCGAAAATGCTGCTTTCATTTTTTGTACTGCTTTTCTCGTTACAATATGCTGCCCAAAGCAAAAAATTTTACAATTCCGGAAGTGCAACGCTGCCTGCTACGGTAGAAGCGCTACCTTTTACTTATCAGAATGACTTACCACTTGTGGAAGTAACCATCGGAGGTAAAAAACATATTTTCCTTTTCGATACGGGAGCGCCAACGATAATTTCACCAGCTACCTATAAAGAACTGCGATTAAAGAGTATTTCTGAAGGGGCAATTCATGATTCACAGAAAAACATGCGAAAAGAGATTTTTACAAAAGTGCCGGCAATGAAAATCGGAAATGTAACCTTTAACAATATTGGAGCAATCGTCATGGATTTCAGTCAACCTGAATTTACCTGTTTAAAAATTGACGGAATTATCGGTGCTAATCAAATGGCTCATCTCTATTGGAAAATTAATTATGCCGACGGGAAAATATTGGTCTCCAATAACATTCATCTTTTAAAACAAAATGATTTTCCTGTCAAAATACCTTTTAAACCTACCAGGCAGAAAACACCGCTGATAGCCACGTCTTTACTGGGAAGAAAAGTTAATCTAACCTTCGACACCGGATTTAATGGTTATTTTAAACTGAATAATTCAATTGCTGATGTAGAGTCGAATATTTCTAAAGAAAATTATGTTGTCACTGAAGGAGTAAACGCTGTAAGCATGTACGGCGGCGCGAAGATGGAGCAAGAATATGAATTTCTGCTGAACAACTTTACTTTAGGTGAGCAAAAGTTTGAAAATCAAATTTTTGACACCGGAATTTCTAATTTGATAGGAAATAAATTTTTAAGAAATTACGAATATATCCTGGACTGGAAAAAAAGTCTGGTTTATTTAAAACCGCTGGAAAAAGAAGCGCACAAATCTGAGAGTTTTGGATTTGGTTACCGTTTTATTAAAAACAAAGCATTTGTCGTTCTCGTTTTTAAAGAAAAAAATATCCCGCTGAAATTAGATGATGAAATTTTGGAAATAAATGGGATTAGTCTGGAAAATTTAGATGAAAGCACGGCTTGCCATTATTATCTCAACAAGATTGAAAAAGACCTGAACAAAATAACCGTGAAAATTAAACGCGGAAAAGAATTCCATACATTCGCTTGATCTAAGTTTAAATATTTATTTTAAATGTAAGACATTATAATATTTGTAATTTTAACTTTCCTTTAAAAACAGTTCACTGTCCGATTGACTAAATTTGTGGTATGAATACCTTTGGCCGAGATTTACTCACAAAAATAAAACAGGCAACACTTGAAGGTGAAGCTGCACACAAAATCTATTCACCTCCCTACCGTCCACTTTATACGTACGATGAAATATTAGGAAAAAATCCAAAATTTGCAGCCGTCAATATTCTTTTATATTTAAAAGATAACGACTGGTATGTGCCGCTTATCGTCCGCAGTGAAAACGAGCGTGACCGACACAGCGGACAGATCTCGCTGCCGGGTGGAAAAAAAGAAGATGATGACCCCAACTATGCTGCAACTGCGAAGAGGGAAACATCCGAAGAGGTGGGAATTGATGAATATTACATCCGCGTCATTCGGGAGCTGTCGCCCATTTATATTCCGCCAAGCAACTTTTATGTAAAAGCTTTTG
This sequence comes from Flavobacteriales bacterium UBA6693, assembly GCA_002454815.1. GTDB lineage: Bacteria > Bacteroidota > Bacteroidia > Flavobacteriales > Weeksellaceae > Kaistella. The sequence continues at coordinate 272,291 of DKJL01000010.1, read as the reverse complement.
TTTCGTACACGAAGAAAAATCCGACCTTTTTTTTACAGGAATCGGAGGCCGTTGAACTGATTGAATTTCCTGTCACGGCGCTGCTGGCACTGGACGAAAAACCGGAAATGCGAATTCTGCCGACATCGCGTGGCGTGCGTGTGCCGGTGATTGATTTTAACGGCTACATCATCTGGGGTGCTACCTCGATGATCCTGAGTGAATTTAGTCAATTATTGAAAAATTTGTAAATTCGCAGCCTATGCAAACCTCATAATGGCGAAGAAAAATATTTTCACGGATGCGTTTGGCAACCTGTATTTCCTCAAAAGGTTGATAATCTTTATATTGGGAATGATTTCATACCGCCGTTTCAATGGTTTTAATAAACTGAAGATTTCCGGCACCGAAAACCTGGTGGATCTACCGGATTCCAATGTACTTTTTGTCTCCAATCATCAAACCTATTTTGCGGATGTCGCCGCGATGTATCACGCTTTCTGTGCAGTGAATAATGGTTACCTGAATTCAATTAAAAATCCCGTTTATCTGCTGAATCCGAAAGTCGATTTCTACTACGTTGCGGCGGAAGAAACGATGAATAAAGGGTTCATGACGAAGATATTCAAGCTTGCAGGCGCCGTGACAGTGAAGAGAACTTGGCGCGCTGAAGGCCAGAACGTGAACCGAATGGTGGACTTGGGCGAAGTGGAAAATATCATGAAAGCACTGGATAATGGCTGGGTGATCACTTTTCCACAAGGTACGACATCCGCCTTTGCACAGGGCCGAAAAGGCACTGCGAAGCTGATCAAAAATCAAAAGCCGATTGTAATTCCTATTAAAATTAATGGTTTCCGACGCGCTTTCGACAAGAAAGGTTTGCGGGTGAAAGTCACGGGTGTAAAGCCGACCATGGAGTTTAAACCTCCGCTCGACATCGATTACAGCAAAGATGACGCGAACGCAATATTAAAGAAAATCATGGTTGCTATCGAGCAGACAGAAGACTTTAACCTCCTCCATGAGTATGACGAGGAGCTGAAAGCGCAAAAGCGAACAGAAGAAATAAATAAAATGTAGTATGAAAAATGTGATTTTCGCACTTGCCGTGCTTTTTTTAGTATCATCATGTGCCACCCCAAATAAATACAGCAACTTTGATTACAGCTATGCTCGCAGCGGCGGCTATGCACCCATCTACGAAAACCTGCTCATCAAAGGTGATAAAGTTCATTATTCATTTGAATCAAAAGACCGTAAGGTTAAAAAAGATTTCAGCATCAGCAATGACGATCGGCAAAAGATCGAAGAGGCACTTTCGGCAAATAATTTCCGAACGATACGGGAAGATTACAAGAAATTCTACGACAATATCTCTACGTCCATCAGCGTGAAGACCGGCCCGAATTCCGGCAACAAAAGTGACGCCTCGCACATCATGGCAGCCGACCGGGAACGGTGGCGGAATGTGGTAAAAGTGTTTGAAGAGCTCATTGTAAAAAATACTGCAGACCAGGCAGCAAAATAAGCGCAGTGACATTTCCAGGCGATATTAACGAAATACTTACAAAAACGCGCGTTCTGCTGTTCAGCGGCAACGAAAATATAGTGCGCTTCTTTGCGCACGTGCTTTCATTCCATCGGAAAGAAGTGGATTTTTACGGGAAAGGGCCGCTTACAGGCGCTGATTTTATTGTGTTTCCGAGTTCCGATACGGGCGATGCTTCCCTGATAAAAGCAAATATTTTGCTGGCGGATTCCGCCACTTCGCAAGCCCAACTTGATGTTCTGGCGACTTCCGTAACTTCGGGAGGTGTACTTATTTTTCCTGATGAACTCAGTTTTGATGAAAACATTGCAACCGCTTACTACCGCAGATTGCCATTTGAAAAACCGGTCCGTAACAAAAGTAGCGACGGAAGATTTATGCTTGAAACAATGTTAGGTGAAATCCCGGTATCGAACGATATTTTACTGAAGGATATCGCTGGCTTACAGTTGCTTGCACAGCAGTTCGGCATTATGGAAGAAGAGTTTTACGAAGCGCTGCTGGAGTACGAAACCGTATAAAACTAAACCGGTTCCGAGGCATTCTGAAAATTTAAGTAAATTTACTATCTAAAATTGAATCAGATGCGATACCATCAGTCCGGCAATATTCCCCAAAAAAGACACACGGTTTTTAAATCCGACCAGGACAAATTTTATTACGAACAATTATTCGGTACCGAGGGGTTCCACGGAATATCTTCCCTGCTCTACCATATCCATCGGCCCACACAAATACGCTCCATCGGCGAACCAAAAAATGTAGCTCCTAAAATTGCCGTGGCAAAAAACGTGACGCCGCGGATGTTTAAAGGAATGAACGTTACCGCCGAAGACGATTTTCTGGAAAGCCGAAAAATCCTGTTGGTAAATAATGACTTAAAATTAGGGCTGGCAAAGCCGCGGAAATCGTCCGGTTATTTTTATAAAAACGCAGAGTGCGATGAGCTGCTTTTCGTGCATGAAGGAACCGGGACCCTGAAGACTTTTATCGGAAATCTTGAATTTTCGCCTGGTGATTATCTGATTATTCCGCGCGGCACTATCTATAAAATTGAGTTTAATGATGAACACAATGTGCTGATGTTTATCGAAAGTCACTCGCCGATCTACACGCCGAAAAGATACCGCAATGAGTTTGGCCAGCTGCTGGAGCATTCGCCGTTCTGCGAGCGCGATATTGTGGCGCCGACTTTTATGAAACCTCATGACGAAAAAGGCGATTTTTTAATTAAAGTAAAAAAAGAAGATCAACTCTGGGATTTCGTTTATGCCACACATCCATTCGATGTTGTCGGGTGGGACGGCTATTTTTATCCTTATAAATTTAATATAAAAAATTTCGAACCGATTACCGGCCGCGTGCATCTTCCGCCACCGATTCATCAGAACTTTGAGGCGCACAATTTCGTCGTCTGTTCTTTCGTTGCAAGAATGTACGATTATCATCCTCAGGCAATTCCGGCGCCTTACAATCATTCCAACATCGATTCCGACGAGGTGTTATTTTATACCGAAGGCGATTTCATGAGCCGTAATCATATTGATCTGATGGATTTTACGCTGCATCCCGGCGGCATTGTGCACGGGCCACATCCTGGAGCCATGGAGCGCAGTATCGGAAAAAAATTCACGGAAGAATATGCGGTGATGGTCGATCCTTTCCGTCCTTTCAGAATTACAGAAGAAGCCATGAAAATCGAAGATCCGTCGTACAAAACATCTTGGCTGGAAGAAGAAGAAAACTTTCTGGAAGACCGCAGTCAGGAATAAACCGCTATACTTATTTGTCCAAAACTGACATTGCTCAGCCGGGTTTTGAAAGTAAATTTTTACTTTTGAAAGATCAACAGTATTTATTAAATAACACATTCTATGGTTAATTATATCAGCGCTGCAGAGGCAGTTTCCGTTATCAAAAGTGGCGACCGTATTTTCTCACACGGCAGTGCGTGCACGCCAAATCTGCTCCTGAGTGAACTCGCCAACCAAGCCGACCGACTTCGTAATGTGGAATTTGTTTCCATCACGCAGCAGGGTAATGTAGAAATTGCCAAACCACAATATGCAGACAGTTTCTATATCAATTCTCTTTTTGTGTCCACGCCCGTTCGCGAAGCGGTAAATTCCGAACGTGGTGATTTTATTCCGGTTTTCCTCAGCGAGATTCCCACTTTATTTAAACAGGGTATTCTCTCGCTGGATGTGGCCATCGTCACAGTTTCCCCGCCGGACAGCCATGGTTACTGCACGCTGGGCACCTCCATCGATGTAGCCCGAAGCGCCGTAGATACTGCCAAAATTATTATTGCACAGGTGAATCCGCGTATGCCGCGCACCCACGGCGACGGTATGATTCATTACACCAAAATCGATAAAATGGTTTGGCATGAAGAAGAACTTCTAACCATAGATTACGGCGCGAAAGTAGGCGAAGAAGAAATGCTGATCGGTAAAAATGTTGCCGAACTCATCGATGACCGCAGCACTTTGCAGATGGGTATCGGAACGATCCCGGACGCTGTCTTGAAATGCTTAAATAACCATAAAGATCTGGGCGTACACACCGAGATGATCAGTGACGGCATTGTAGACCTGGTGGCGAACGACGTTATCACGAACAAATACAAAGGCACGCACCTGAACCGCACCATCACCAGTTTTGCCTTCGGTACGCGCCGCCTTTACGACTATATTCACGATAATCCTTCGTTTGCGTTCATGGACGTGGAACACGTGAATTATCCAATAAATATTATGAAAAATAAGCGAATGGTCGCCATCAATTCTGCCATAGAAATTGATCTTACCGGCCAGGTCTGCGCAGATTCTATCGGTACTTACCAGTTCAGCGGTATTGGCGGGCAGATGGATTTCATGCGCGGCGCAGCACTTTCCGAGGGTGGCAAACCGATCATTGCAATAACATCGCGGACCAAAAAAGGTATTCCGCGCATCGCACCTTTCCTGAAAACCGGCGCGGGTGTAGTGACCACACGTGGCCACATGCACTACGTTGTCACGGAATTCGGCGTGGCTTATCTTTACGGCAAAAACCTGCGGCAACGCGCGAAAGCACTCATCGAAATAGCGCATCCCGATGACCGCGAAATGCTTGAAGAAGCAGCATTTGAGCGTTTTAAAGTGAGCGTTTAATCTTTTATTTAAATTCTTACACTCCCGTTCTGCGGGATTTTTTTTGTCTTAATTAAATCGGCATGAAGCCAAAAAAAGCAGGTCAAAATTAAACAGGAAACAGAGGGTTTTAAGAAATCAGCTTTTCCTACTCTCAAAAATTTCGTAATTTGGCAATTCTAAATACTAAAAAATGTCAACACTTACTTTCGCCGAAAAGATCGCACAGGCCGAAAATTTCCTGCCGATTAACGGAACCGACTTTATAGAATTTTATGTAGGAAACGCCAAGCAGGCGGCTCATTTTTATAAAACTGCGTTTGGATTTCAGTCCGTTGCGTATGCCGGACCGGAAACGGGCGTCCGAGATCGCGCTTCTTACGTATTGCAGCAGGGGAAAATCCGTTTAGTTTTAACCTCTGGATTAAGCTCTGATTCACCGGTTTGCGAACACCAGAAGAAACATGGCGACGGTGTGAAAGTGCTGGCTCTTTGGGTAGACGATGCATATTCTGCCTACGAGGAAACCATGAAGCGCGGTGCGAAATCTTATTTGGAGCCGATGACGGTAACTGACGAAAGCGGCGAAGTGCGCCTCTCCGGAATCTATACTTATGGCGAAACGGTGCACATGTTCGTTGAACGTAAAAATTATAGTGGCGCTTTTATGCCGGGCTACCAGAAATGGGAAAGCGATTACAATCCGTCGGAAGTTGGCTTGCTTTACGTGGACCATTGTGTGGGCAACGTCGGCTGGGACCGCATGATTCCTGTAGTGAAATGGTATGAGGAGGTGATGGGCTTCGTGAATATTCTCAGTTTTGATGATAAACAAATCAACACCGAATACTCTGCTTTAATGAGCAAAGTGATGAGCAACGGCAACGGGTTTGCGAAATTCCCGATTAATGAACCTGCTGAAGGAAAACGCAAATCTCAAGTCGAAGAATACCTCGATTTCTACGAAGACGAGGGCGTACAGCATATTGCCGTGGCCACCAAAGATATCATTCATACCGTGACGGAACTAAAGGCACGGGGCATTGAATTTCTTTCCCCTCCACCAGAAGCTTACTACGAGATGATTCCCGAGCGCGTGGGGCACATCGATGAAGATTTGAGAAGACTGCAAGAACTTGGCATTCTCGTGGATCATGATGAAGAAGGCTACTTATTGCAGATTTTTACTAAACCTGTGGAGGACCGCCCTACTCTGTTCTTCGAAATTATCGAACGGCATGGTGCGCAAAGTTTCGGTGCCGGTAACTTCAAAGCTTTATTTGAAGCCTTAGAGCGCGAGCAGGACCGACGCGGCAATCTTTAAAATAAAAGCGAAACAAACTTCGCAGTGCTATGAAAAAAATATTTTTTGTCTTTTACATATGTTTCGCTACAGTAATTCTGCAGGCGCAATATGCCAGGATTAATGCCGTTCTGGATCGCTTAGAAGAGCGACACGGCGTCAATCAAAATCTTAGTGCAGAAAAACTCGACGGTCGGAAGTTTGTTTTAATCAAAGATTTCGAAGACCATACCGAGCGGTCATTTATCGTTATCAACGGTAAGAATGCGACGTATATCGAAATTTTTGATGACAAAAAAACCGGACAGAGCACCTCCAATGTTTTTACGGGTGACATTGTAAGATCGCAGCACAACATTGTTTCCTTGCGCGTTGACGAACTCGAAGGTGAAAAGATTGCAGTGCCGATTGCGAAAACACTCTTGCTGACGAAACAGAAAAAGACTTTGTATCTCATTGACGTTAATACCAAAGAACGTTGGATCGACGAGCAAATGTTTAGCAAAAAATAAAAAAAGAAATAACAATCAGGACCGGATCTGGGCGAAAAGCACCGCCGGTCTTTTATTATACTATTATGAAATCATTTATCAACTACGAAAGCAATTCGGATTTTTCAATACACAATATTCCGTTTGGAGTTGCTGTTTTTAACCAGGAATATATTGCGTGCTGTACGCGCATTGGCGATACCGTACTGGATCTGGCGACACTTTATGACTACGGTTATTTAGACGAAATTGAAGGATTGGAAGAAAATGTTTTTGAGGCTTATACGCTGAATGAATTTATAGAATTAGGCAAACCGGTAACCAATGTGGTGCGCCTGCATCTGCAGTCACTTTTACAGGAAGGATCCTCACTGGCAGCAGATGAAAAAACCCTCGAAGCTATCTGCTACCCGATAACTGAAGTACAGATGCTGATGCCACTGCACGTTCCTAATTATACCGATTTTTACAGCAGTATTGAGCACGCCTCGAATGTCGGCAAAATGTTTCGGGGCGAAGACAACGCGCTGCTTCCTAATTGGAAACATCTGCCGGTAGGTTACCACGGACGTGCTTCGTCTATTGTTGTTTCCGGTGCAGAATTTCACCGACCCAAAGGTCAGATGAAACCACCGACGGCGGAAAGCCCGGTTTTCGGTCCTTGCAAACAACTTGATTTCGAGTTGGAGATCGGCTTTATTGTTAACAAAAACACAGAAATGGGCGACAGCATTTCTACCTCCGAGGCAGAGGATGCCATCTTTGGCCTAGTGTTATTTAATGACTGGTCGGCGCGCGACATCCAAAGTTGGGAATATGTGCCGTTGGGGCCTTTTCTCGGCAAAAATTTCTGTTCTACCATTTCTCCGTGGGTGGTAACGCTTGAAGCTCTAGAGCCTTTCCGAATGGCGACGCCTGCTCAGGAACCGGAAGTGATGGATTACCTGAAATTTGACGGTCAGAAAAATTATGATATCCATTTAGAGGTTTCTGTGAAGCCGGAAAACAGCACGGAAAGCGTGATCTGTAAAAGTAATTTCAAATATATGTACTGGAATATGGTGCAGCAGCTCGCGCATCATACGGTAAATGGCTGCAACGTAGAAGTTGGAGATATCTATGCGTCCGGCACAATTTCCGGCAAGGACAAGGACTCTTTTGGTTCCATGCTGGAACTTACCTGGCGCGGCACTGAACCTTTAGTTCTAAACGATGGCAGTGAGCGCAAATTTATCGAGGATGGCGACACGGTCATTATGCGTGGACATGCAGAAAAAGACGGTGTCCGTGTAGGTTTCGGTGAAGTACGCGGTACGGTGCTTCCCGCTAAATAATTTCTTTTATTTAAAACAAATGAAAAGTGTTACTCCCAACGAACTGAAAACTACCGAGCTTCAAACTCTGCTGCAAACTGCTATTGCGCCGCGTCCGATCGCCTTTGCCTCAACCATTAACGCCGAGGGACAGGTTAATTTAAGCCCGTTCAGTTTTTTTAATATGTTCAGCACGAATCCTCCGATCGTCATTTTTTCTCCGGCGAGACGCGTGCGCGACAATACGACCAAGCATACGCTGCAAAATGTGCAGGAAGTTGGTGAAATCGTGATCGGTATCGTAAATTACCCGATTGTGCAGCAGGTTTCTCTGGCTTCTACCGAGTATGAAACTGAGATCAACGAATTTGTGAAGGCAGGACTCACCATGAAAGATTCAGATATCGTGCGACCCAAACTTATTGAAGAATGCCCGGTAAACTTTGAGTGTAAAGTTTTAGAAGTGAAATCCCTGGGCCAGGAAGGCGGTGCCGGAAATCTGGTTATTTGTGAAATCATCAAGATTCATGTCCGTGAGGAATATCTTAATGAAAACGGACAACTCGACCAGTTCAAGCTTGATCTGGTCGCACGCTTAGGCGGCAACTGGTACGGGCGAAATACGGCGGAAAGTCTGTTTGAAGTCCCAAAACCTTTAGCAACAAAAGGAATCGGCTTCGACCTTCTGCCCGACGGGATAAAATACAGCACCATTTTCAGCGGTAACGATCTGGGAATGCTGGCTAACGTAGAAAGTCTTCCTAACGCTCATTTCAGCTCTGATGAAAATGTGCACCGAACCGCAAAACAATTGCTTAGCGAAAATAAAGTTGCTGAAGCTTGGGAAACGCTGATTGCGTAGTGTGAAATTAAAAACACGTGGTAATTGTTAAATATTCGAGGTATAAACAAACAAAATCCTGCTCTTTCTGAAGCAGGATTTATTTTAAATGAAAGTTTTTTTATAAGTTTAATTTCATAAAATCGATTGCGAATTCCGTCGCTTTATCGAGCCATTCCGGCAGTCGCTTTTCTTTCCACGGTTCGCTGGCGCCGAAAGTATGGTTGGCAGCCTGTATCATTTCCAATGTCGAATTTTTAGACCATTCGTGCAAAAGCAGAGATTCTTTGTCTTTTACTGCATCGTCGTCGGTTCCCTGAATAATTAAAAAGGGTTTCTCCAAATGCTGCGCGGCGTACTGGATGTCAAACCGCTTTTCGTTCTCTTCAAAATCCTGGAAAAACTGAAAATAATGTGGCATTTGCTGCCCTGTTCTTTTGTTTTCGGAATACATAACGCCGGATTCTTTCCAATCATCAAATCTTTGCTGGGACGGAAAACGATACCGGAAATTGCTCACGCCGGCCAGCGAAATCAGCAGTTTTACCCGGTCGTCCTCACTGGCTTTGATCACGGAGATGCCTCCCCCACGGCTATGTCCGATGAGCGCAACTTTCTCTTCGTCCACAGCAGGATGAGTGGCGAAATGATTTAGCACCGCATCGTAATCCGACATTTCTCGTGAAAAATTATTGTGTCCGAAAGCTTCCAAATCGGCGAATTCACGCGGTTGTTCTACGGTGGTACCGTTGTGTGAAAAATTAAACTTAACAAAAAAATACCCGGCCTCAGCGATTTTCTCACCGATCAGATCCCAAGCACCCCAGTCTTTATAACCTTTGTAGCCATGTGCAAAAATAACCAGCGGCAGTTCTTTTTTTTCCGGAGGATAAAAGGCGTCGGCTAAAAAATTACGTGTATCGGAATTTTGTATGACAATATTTTTTTCTTTAGTCAATTGCATAGTAAGTATTTTGTGTGGTCTTTCAAAGATACGGAATCGGACAAGACTCCATTTTTGTACCAATGCTGTAGACCAGCAAGCAGCTGCGTGAGCGATGGTAACGGAAATCCTTTTTTTGCATGGTCCACGCGCCGGCAAAAAAGATTGCAGTGGACGTAGCGACGCGGGCACGGGCTACAGTGGTTGCGAGCGGCACGCCCAAAAAAAAAACGCCTGAAAAAACTTTCAGGCGCTTGGTTAATTTACCAGATTTTAATCCGTTCCTCGGGAGCTCTGTAAAGCTTATCTCCGGGTTTGATGTCGAATGCTTTGTAGAAAGAATCCTGATTCACCAGCGGTGCAAATGCGCGGAAATAGCCCGGCGAATGCGGATCGGTTTTCACTTGGTTTACCATATATTGCTCGGTCGATTTCGTTCTCCAGACCGTGGCCCAACTCATAAAGAATCGCTGATCCTGCGTAAGTCCGCTGATCAGACCGGGATTTCCGTGGTCTTTCAGATACATCTGCAGCGCGGTATACGCCACGGCAACGCCGCCAAGGTCACCGATGTTCTCTCCGCTGGTAAACTTACCGTTTACGAAGCTTCCCTTCACCGGTTCATATTTATCGTATTGATTTGCCAACTGCGCAACTTTTTCATCGAAATTTTTTCGGTCGT
>DKJL01000010.1:0-261971 GCA_002454815.1 Flavobacteriales bacterium UBA6693 | reverse complement strand
TGATTTGCCAACTGCGCCACTTTTTCATCGAAATTTTTGCGGTCGGCATCGGTCCACCAGTTATTCAGGTTACCGTCGCCATCGAACCGAGAACCGGAATCATCGAAACCGTGGGAAATTTCGTGTCCAATAACGGCGCCAATCCCACCAAAGTTTACTGCAGGATCTGCCTTGAAATTAAAGAACGGCGGCTGCAGAATGGCTGCCGGGAACACAATCTCGTTATTAGAGCCGCTGTAGTATGCGTTGACTGTTTGCGGCGACATGCCCCACTCGGTTTTGTCGACCGGTTGGCCAACTTTGTCAAGATTTTTGGCGTAGTGCCAGGCGGTGATATTCTGCAAGTTCTTGTAGTAAGTTCCGCCTGCCTCGGGACCGGTAAGCTGCATTTTCGAATAATCTTTCCAGGTGTCCGGATAAGCAATCTTTACGGAGAATTTAGCTAATTTTTCCTGAGCTTTCACCTTAGTTTCCGGCGACATCCAGTCGAGATCGGCAATGTGCTGCTTGAATGATTTTTTCAGATACGTTATATATTCCTGCATCTGGCTTTTTGCTTCTGCCGGGAAATATTCATCAACGTATAATTTACCAAACGCCTCACCCAAAACGCCGTTTATGATGCCAAGACCACGCTTGTCCATCGGGCGCTGTTCCATTTGGCCTTGCAGATATTTAGAGTAGAAGTTAAAGTTGATGTCGTCCAGTTGCTTATTAAGATTTCCGGCGTTGGAAGAAACCAAACGTGCCTTTAGGTAATCCTTGATCAGAGGCAACGTGCGCGCATTCATCCACGAATCCATGTTCTGGTAATATTTCAGCTCGCTGACGATTACTTTATCCGTTTTTACGCCTGCGTCATTTAGATATTTAGGTAGATTAACCTGCTTTACCAATTTGGAAAGCTCGGGCATTGTTTTCGGATTATAACGAAGGTTGGCATCGCGGTTCTGCTCGTTGGTGAGTAAATCCTGCGCGAGTTGTTTTTCAAACGCAACGACTCTCTGTGCGGTTTGGTCTGCGTTTTTCTGACCAATTGCCTCGAAGAGTTGCGTCAGATACTTTTGATATTCCGAAAGTGTTTTGGTGTTTGCATCGTTTGTTTTCTGGTAATAATCGCGGCCCAATCCAAGAGAAGCACCACCCAGATAAACGGCATTCATCACTGAGTTTTTCATGTCTGCCCCTACACGCCAAGCGTAAAACGGATTATCGCCTGTTTTTGTGGCTTCCGTCAGATAGCTTTGCAGGCCAGCGACGGTTTTAATATTGTCAATTTTTTGCAGATCAGCTTTAATGGGGTTGATGCCATCAGCATTCCGCTTGTCCCAATCCATGAAAGTGCCGTACAAACTCTGAATTTTTTGTCCTTCAGAACCCGCTTCGAACCGGTCGGTCAGAATTTTATTGAGGATCTGAAGTGAAGCATTGTCAACGTCTTCACGAAGCGCGTTGAAACTTCCCCAACTTGATTTGTCGGAAGGAATCGTGGCAGTCTTCATCCAGTTACCATTCACATAATGGAAGAAATCATCCTGCGGACGCACGCTGGCATCCATATAGGATAAATTCAGACCTTCCTCGGGAATTTCTTTCATCACCGGCGCAGATGGCTGCTCCACGGCAGTAGTGTTGTCTGCGGTGGTGGCAGTTGTTGTGGAACACGAATTTAAGAATACAGTGCCGGAAAAAGCGAGCACCGCAATGGTCATTTTTTTCATATAACTTTTTTGTTGAATATTAATTTCGGTTATTGTAAAGATAACAATATTTTCTATTTTTTGAAACCTAACCTTCTAAAATAGCGGAAATTGCGTAAGGGATTGCAGCGGCATCCCCGCCAAAGGCGGGATATAGCGGAAAGCCCGGTGCCGCGTGGGCAGCTAACTGCCAGCGCGGCATACGCCCGGATTTTCTTACCAAATACGGATACGGTCCTCCGGTTTTTTGTAATGTTTATCTCCTTCTTTCACGTCGAATGCTTTGTAAAAGGCGTCGGTGTTCACCAAGGGTCCGAACGTGCGGTAAAGGCCTGGCGAGTGTTCATCCGTCTTGATCTGGTTGACAAGTGCCGCCTCCCTCTGCAAGGTGCGCCAAACGGTAGCCCAACTCATAAAGAAACGCTGATCCTGCGTGTAGCCGCTGATCAGGCCTGGATTTCCGTGATCTTTGAGATACATCTGCAGTGCGTCATACGCGATGTTTACTCCACCTAAATCGGCGATATTTTCGCCGTTGGTGAAGCTGCCGTTTACGAAGGTGCCTTTCACCGCTTCATACTGGTCGTATTGTGCCGCGAGTGCTTTGGTCGCCTTTTGGAAGTTGGATTTATCCTCCGGTGTCCACCAGTCGACAAGATTTCCGTCGGCATCAAACTGTGCGCCTGAATCATCAAAACCGTGCGTGATCTCGTGACCTATTACGGCACCAATTCCCCCGAAGTTAACGGCGGCATCAGCTTTAGGATTGAAAAACGGTGGCTGCAAAATGGCGGCTGGAAAAACAATTTCATTATTTACCGGATTGTAGTACGCGTTGACGGTTTGTGGCGTCATGCCCCATTCAGTACGGTCCACAGGTTTGCCCACTTTTTCGAGTTCGCGCTGATATTGCCAGGCCGACACATTGTGCAGATTTTTGTAGAGTGTGCCACCTTCTTCTTCGGGAGTAATGGCGAGTGCTGAGTAATCTTTCCACTTATCGGGATACGCAACTTTCACCGTAAAACGGTTGAGTTTCATCAAGGCTTTTTCTTTGGTAACCGAAGACATCCAACTGAGATCGCTGATGTGCTGCGCAAAACTTTTCTTCAAATAATCGATGAGTTCTACCATCTGAGATTTTGCCTCAGCAGGAAAATATTTTTCTACATATAATTTTCCAAATGCCTCGCCCAAAACACCGCCAATTAGTTCGTAACCTCTCTTATTCTGCGCGCGCTGCTGCTCTTGTCCGCGCAGATATTTACCGTAAAAGGCAAACTTTTTATCGTCCAGATCTTTGGAAAGATATGAGGCGCTGCCCGAGAGAAGGTGGAATTTCATGTAATCTTTGAGAAGCGGCAGGTTTTTCGCGTTGATGAAACGGTCCAGGTTTTCGTAGTACTTCAGCTCACCGATTATAGCGCGGTCAGTGTTTACGCCGGCTGCGGTAAGAAAAGCTGGGAGATTTACATTTTTGGACATTTTTGCCAGTTCCGACATCGTGCGTGGGTTATACTGGAGCGTTGCATCTCGAACCTGCTCGTTGGTAAGAAAAGTCTGCGCGATACTTTTTTCGAAATCCACGATTGACTGTGCGGTGACTGCCGAATTTTTGTAACCCAGCTCGTCCAGCATTCCGGCAACATAGTTGGTGTAAGCGGCCAGCGTTTCAGTATTCTTAGGATTGGATTTTTGGTAATAATCTCTGCCAAGGCCTAAAGTGGCGTTGTCCAGATAAACAGCATTCATGGAAGAATTTTTCAGGTCAGAAAAAACACTCCAGGAATAAAAAGGATTTTCTCCCATTTTGGTGGCTTCTACAAGATATTTCTGCAAATCGGCGAGATTGCTGATCGCATCGATTTTTGCCAGATCGGTTTTTATAGGCGTTAGTCCGTCGGCATTACGTTTGGACATGTCCATATAAGTCCCGTACAAATCCTGGATTTTTCTTCCTTCGCTGTTGGCGGGAAAATTATCATTAAGCAGAGAATTAAGAATCGTCATCGAGTTATTATCCGTGTCTTCAGCCAGCTTATTAAAGCTTCCCCACGTAGATTTGTCGGACGGAATCTGCGCGGTTTTCATCCAATTGCCATTAACGAAACTGTAGAAATCGTCCTGCGGGCGCACCGATTTGTCGAAGGTCGAAAAATCTAGGCCGTAGTCCGTGGTTTCCTGGGCAGTAGTAACCGGCGCAGGCTCTGATGTTGTGGCGGTCCTGGAGGTGCACGAACCGAGTGCGATAATACCGGCAAATGCCAGAATACTGATATTTAAACTTTTCATTGCAAAGATTTATTATTTAGTCATTAGAAACTTAATTATGTTACACTTTTTGAAGATAAAATACATTGCCTTTCACCAGTCAGTTGGGATAGAATTGAGGGCTCCACCGGAAAGGTGTAGTTTTTGAATAACAGTACATTTAATTCAAAACCAACCGATCCTCGCTTTGCATGAAATCAAAAACATTCATTAAACTTACTGACAAAGGCATTTACTGCATGCCGGGAAAATTTTATATTGATCCCTGGAAGCCGGTGGACCTCGCCGTTATTTCGCACGGTCACGGCGATCATGCGCGGTGGGGAATGAAGAAATATCTCTGTCACCATTACACGAAGCCCATTCTGCAGCACCGCATTGGACCGGATATCGACATCCAGACGCTCGGCTACGGCGATGAAATTCTAATAAATGATGTTAAGGTTTCGTTCTTTCCCGCCGGTCACATTATCGGTTCCGCACAGATAAAGATGGAATATAAAGGTTACATCATTGTTTTTTCCGGTGACTATAAAACCGATGATGACGGGCTTTCCACCCCTTTTGAGCTGGTGAAGTGCCACGAATTCATCACAGAAAGTACTTTCGGGCTGCCCATTTATCACTGGTTAAAACCGCAGGAATACAGCGAACAGATGCAGGCCTGGGTTCACGAAAATCAGCGGAACGGAAAAACTTCGGTTTTTATCGGTTATTCACTGGGCAAAGCGCAACGCATCATGCAATCTGTTGAAGGTTGTGCAGACCTGTTTGTACATCAGTCGATTGCAAGACTTAATGAAGGTATAGAAGCTGTCGGTATCGATTTACCGGAATATACGACACTTGATTTTCACGAAAATGTAAAACAGTGCGACGGCCAGATTGTGGTCTTGCCGCCTGCTTTGTTTGATTCAAATTTAATTAAGAAAATACCGAACCGCGCGACGGCAATCTGTTCCGGCTGGATGCAGGTACGCGGCTCACGGCGCTGGCGTTCTGCAGATGCGGGTTTTGCCATCTCCGACCACGCCGACTGGAATGGCCTGATCAATACCGTAAAAGCGACAGAAGCCGAGAAAGTTTATGTAACGCACGGACAAACAGCCGTCTTTTCAAAATATTTAAATGAAATCGGCATCAATGCGGTAGAGCTGAAAACGATTTTTGGCGACGAAGAAGCCGGAGAAAAAGAAATAAGCACCGAGGAATGAAAGATTTTGCCCAACTCATCAATGCGCTGGACAGCACCAATAAAACGACCGCCAAAGTTGAAGCGATGGTCAGCTATCTGGAGACCGCCAACGCGAGTGATAAACTTTGGTTTTTAGCATTATTCACCGGCAAGCGCCCCAAGCGCCCCGTGAACACGAACTTACTGCGGCAATGGGCGTTGGAAATCACCCGGATACCGGAGTGGCTTTTCGTAGAATCGTATTCGGCTGTGGGCGATCTGGGCGAAACCCTATCACTGATTTTACCCAATGCTGAAAACGAAATTGACAAGTCGCTTACGCAGTGGATGAGCGAACTGAGCACCTTAAAAAATCAAAGTGAAGAAGAGAAAAAACAATACGTTCTGGAATCCTGGAACGGACTTAATCATGTTGAGCGTTTCATATTTAATAAACTCATTGGCGGCAGTTTCCGCATTGGTGTTTCCAAAAAGTTACTGATTAATGCGGTTTCAAAATATTCGGGTGTGGAGAGTACAGTGCTGATGCACAGCATTATGGGCAAATGGGAAATGGACGAAGTGGATTTTGATGAACTTATTCAAGGTACACATATCAATCCCGACGATTCCAAACCCTATCCCTTCTCCCTGGCTTATCCGCTTGAAAAAGAAGTAACGGAACTCGGCGACCGCACAAAATGGCAGGCCGAATATAAATGGGACGGCATCCGCGGACAATTCATCAAACGTAATGACGAAATATTCATTTGGTCGCGCGGCGAAGAACTCGTGACGGAACAGTTTCCCGAAATTGCTGCAGCGCTACAAAAATTCAGCGGCAACTTTGTCATTGACGGAGAAATATTGGTCGTTCGGGATGATAAAGTTTTAAATTTTAATGAACTGCAGAAAAGACTGAACCGCAAAACAATTCCCAAGAAAATGCTGGAAGAACTTCCGGTGCACATTTTCGTTTATGATATTTTAGAGTTTGAATTTGAAGACATCCGCGAAAAACCGTTGTTTGAACGCAGAATACTACTTGACCAATTAATCGCGAACAGCCCTATTGACAACATAAGGATCTCGGAAATCGTCCACACCGAAACCTGGGACGAGCTGGCCGAAATCAGGCTCCGTTCGCGCGATAACAACTCCGAAGGTTTAATGCTGAAAGAGCTCAACTCACATTACCATGCCGGCCGGAAAAAAGGCGACTGGTGGAAGTGGAAAGTGACGCCACTGACGATTGACGCGGTGCTTATTTATGCACAAAAAGGCTCAGGCCGACGCAGCAGTTACTACACTGACTATACTTTCGCAGTGAGGGACGGCGAGAAATTGGTCACGATTGCCAAAGCCTATTCCGGCCTTACCGATAAGGAGATTATGGAAGTGAGCAAATTCGTCAATAAAAATGCCATCGAAAAATTCGGGCCTGTCCGCACCGTTAAACCTGAACTGGTTTTCGAAATTGCCTTTGAAGGCATCGGTTTCAGCAGCCGTCATAAAAGTGGTGTTGCGCTTCGTTTCCCAAGGATCGTGCGCTGGCGGCGCGATAAAACAGCCGACGAAATTGACGAACTCGAAGAAATAAAAAAAATGATAACCTAGCAGTATTTCTATTTTGCTTTATTTAAATGACACAAAAATTCCGAAATTCTACAGGCTTTCAAATCATAAAGAACTGGATGGATACCAAGGGCAGGCAGCCTTTTGGCTTTCAGTCAAACACATGGTATAAGTTTGGGCAGGGTTATTCAGGTATGGTCATCGCCCCGACAGGCTTCGGGAAAACCTATTCTGTTTTTCTGGCCGTGGTCATTGATTTTATGAACTACCCGCAACAGTATAAAGATGGTTTAAAATTACTTTGGATCACACCGCTGCGCGCTTTGGCTAAAGATATTGCCAAAGCGATGAGCGAGGCGCTTGAGGAAATTGGTCTCGATTGGGAAGTTTCTGTGCGCAACGGTGATACGCCTAAAGACCTCCGGGCAAAACAAACCCGAAAAATGCCTGATATTCTCATTATCACGCCGGAAAGTCTGCATCTTCTTCTTGGTCAGAAACAACACCGCAAGTTTTTCACCAGTCTGCAATGTGTGGTGGTCGATGAGTGGCACGAATTATTAAGTTCGAAACGTGGCGTCATGACCGAACTGGCTGTTGCCCGAATTTTAGGTTACCAGAATAATCTGCGGATATGGGGAATTACGGCTACGATTGGCAATCTTGACGAGGCGATGGACGTGCTTATTCCTTATGATATAAAGAAAACGAGTGTGGTAGCGCGTGAAAAGAAAAAGATTGAAATTAGCTCAGTCTTGCCGGATGATGTGGAAGTTTTGCCCTGGGCCGGACATCTCGGAACAAAACTGGCGGACAAAATCATTCCGATAATACTGGAAAGTCAGACAACCCTCGTTTTCACCAACACCAGAAGTCAGGCAGAAATGTGGTACCAGGTCCTGCTTGCCGCGCATCCCGATTTTGCCGGTCAGCTGGCCATTCATCATAGTTCAGTCGATAAAGAGATACGGATTTGGATTGAAGAAAATCTCTCCTCCGGATATTTAAAAGCGGTAATATCCACTTCCTCACTGGATCTCGGTGTTGATTTCAAGCCGGTCGACACGGTCATACAAATTGGCTCCAGCAAAGGCATTGCGCGTTTCCTCCAACGGGCAGGCCGTAGCGGGCATTCGCCTTTCGAAACCTCACGCATTTATTTCGTGCCTACCCATTCGCTCGAACTGATTGAAGTTGCCGCCTTAAAAGAGGCGGTAAAACAGAACAAAATAGAGCCGCGCGAGCCACTCGTCCTTTGTTATGATGTGCTTATTCAGTTTTTGCTCACCCTGGCCGTAGGCGAAGGATTCGATGAAGAACAGACTTTCAATCAAATCAATAAAACGAATGCATTCAAGCAAATGACGCGTGAAGAATGGCAATGGATGCTCACCTTCATCACCGTCGGCGGAAAGCTGAGAAATTATGAGGAATACCACAAAGTGGTGATCGAAAACGGCTTGTACAAAGTAACTTCACGCCGGATTGCGATGCTCCACCGAATGAATATTGGCGCTATTGTCAGTGATTCTATGATGAAAGTAAAGTTTTTCGGCGGCGGCTACATCGGCATGATTGAGGAATATTTTATCTCGAAACTAAAAAAGAACGACAAGTTCGTACTCGCCGGCCGCGTACTGGAAGTTTCCCACATAAAAGAAATGACGGTTTTCGTGCGCAACAGCTCCGGTAAAGGAATAGTGCCCAGTTATCTGGGCGGACGGCTGCCACTTTCCGGATACCTCAGCCAATTTTTAAGACAAAAACTTTCCCAATCACTGGACGCGAAATCCTCTGAGCGTGAACTGAAATTTCTGCATCCACTGTTGGTGAGCCAGCAGGAACATTCGCATATCCCGACCGAAAATGAATTTCTGGTAGAGCGCATCCGCACGCGCGAAGGTCATCATATTTTTATGTATCCGTTTGAGGGAAGGCTTATTCACGAAGTGATGTCGGCGCTGGTGGCCTACAGAATTTCCAGAATAACGCCGATTTCTTTTTCTATCGCAATGAATGATTACGGCTTCGAACTTTTTTCTAAATTGGAAATTCCGCTTACCGACGATACTATTTTTGATATCCTATCCAAGGAAAACTTACTTCGCGATGTGATGGCTTCCGTAAATTCCACCGAGATGGCGCGGCGTAAGTTCCGCGATATTGCAGTGATTTCCGGCATGGTCATCCGAACTTATCCGGGACAACAAAAAAACAATAAAAACCTACAATCCTCCTCCGGCTTGATATTTAATGTTTTGGAAGATTATGACCCGGAAAATCTTTTATTTAAACAAGCTTATTCCGAAGTGTTTTTTCAGCAGATCGACGAAGCGAGATTGGTGGAAGCTTTCGATCGGATTGCAAAAAGTGACGTAATCATTAAAAATTCAAATACCTTTACACCTTTAAGTTTCCCGATAAAAGTCGACAGTCTGCGCCAAAGCCTAAGCAGTGAAGACCTGAAAGCGCGTATACTCCGCATGAAAATGGAAGCCATGAAAAAGAAAATGAAAAGATAATTTGCACACGATTCAGAAACACATTTGCGGGCAGGAAATAACACTCACCAATCAGCGGGCCGCTTTTTGGAAAGAGCAGAGCGCCATCATCATCAGTGATATGCACGTTGGCAAAACCGCCTATTTCAGGAAAAACGGCATTCCCGTGCCGGCGGATATTCTGGAAGATGATCTCAGACGACTTACTTCAATTCGGGAATATTTTCAGGCTGAAAAAATCTTCGTTGTCGGCGATTTTCTGCATTCCGGGAAAAATACCGATTTTGCCCTATTCGAAAAATGGCGCGCCCAATACCCCAATCTTCAGATAACAATCATTAAAGGAAATCACGACATTAAAAATGCTGATTTCCTAAAGGAGCTTGGCGTGACGATTGAAGATGACGCGCTGCATGTACATCCGTTCGTTTTCATTCACATTCCGGATGATTCAGCAAAGGGATTTTCAATTTCCGGACACTTGCATCCCGGCGTTTCAGTGCAGCTGGAACGACGAAAATCAGTCCGTCTGCCTTGTTTCCGAATATCGGAAAATCAGTTGATTCTACCGGCTTTCAGCAAATTCACCGGCCTGGATACACAATCCTGCCGCGATTATGACTGTATCGCTTTTACGGAAGATTTTATTTTTGAATTGTAGCAGATCGGTTTTCATCAGTAAGAATTTTAACCAAATCCTGCAGAACGCGCTGCGAAACAAATTTGATGAAATCACCGCGGTCAAGATGTGGAAGAAAAAGCGAATGGGTGTGTTCGAAACCTTTTACACGAATTGAATAATAAACAATGCCCACCGGATTTCCGAACTCATCGGGTTCCGGGCCGGCCACGCCTGTGGTAGAAACAGCGATATCGCTGGAAAATAACCGCTGGCAGCCCAACGACATTTCCTGCGCTACTTCTTCGGAAACCACGGTTTTTTCGTCAATCGTTTTTTCCGAAACGTGCAGTATTTCTATTTTTTTATGAAAATCATAAGCGGTAATTCCGCCCAGATAATATTCACCACTTCCGGGAAGGGAGGTCAGCAATTTTGAGATTTCGCCGCCGGTACAACTTTCCGCGGACGATATTGTGAGTTTCCTATCGGTCAGTATTTCCTTTAGAATCTGCTGAATATCGTCGCCATTCCAGGCAATCACCTTTTCGCCGATCAGAGGGCGCAGCTGTTCTACCTTTTCTGAAAGTCGCTTTTCTATGAATTGTAAGTCCTTGCCAGAAGTTGTCAGTCGAAGTTTGATCCGGTTTCCGACGGGAAGATAGGACAGAGTAATATCTTCCGGCAAGGCGTTTTCCCAGGCCTCAATCTTATGGGAGAGCAGACTTTCAGGAATTCCGACGACGGACACGGTACGCGTAATGATATGTTCAGCAGCGTATTTTTCCGCCAGGAAAGGAATAATTTTATTCTTGACCAGGGGCTTTGCTTCATAAGGTACGCCCGGCAGACAAAAAGTTATTTTACCGTCTTTTTCAATCATCTGGCAGGGCGCCGTGCCGTTTTCGTTTGCAAAAACTTTTGCGCGGCTGAGTATCTGAGCCTGCGATTTAGTAAACTCATAAATATGTTCGCGCTGGCGTTTTTTCAGTAAATCGCGCAGACGTTTGTCGGTCGCTTCGTCGGTCACGAGATGATCCTCAAAAAAAGATGCAAAAGCAATTTTGGTTTTATCGTCCTTGGTCGGGCCAAGTCCGCCTGTTGTAATAACGATATCGGCAAGATCGAGCGATAGTCTGAGCGCGGATTTAATGGTTTCTATTTCATCCTGAACGGCCATCACCTGTTGAATGGAAATTCCAATTTTTTTCAGTTCCTGTGCGATGTAATTAGAATTGGTGTCGATGGTATTGCCGGACAGAATCTCATCACCGATGCTTATTAATGCTGCTTTCATAGCGATATTTAAAAAACAAAAATAGGTTTTTCAGCCGTGGAATTTTTAAGGAAAATATATTAATAAATTTTAATTCTATTTGGTCGCGTTCGGGTTTTGCTCCACCCAGATCAATTTGTCGGTGTCATAGCCGACCGCCTTGGCTTTTTCAATAAAGCGGGTTTTTATGACGTCCGGAATTATCCTTTCCCGCGACAGAATCCAGAGGTAATCCAGGTTTTTACCCGCAACCAGTGCGTATTGATAATCGTCATCCAAATCGATGACGTTATAACCGGACCAAATGGGTTTAAAAAAGGAAACTTTCAGACGCGCCACATTCGGGTCATCAACGAATTTCGCTTCACCAACACTTTCTTTCCATTGTTCTTTAATGTAATCGTACCCACGGTTTTCGACGCGAATATTTCCGTTTTCCAATTTTGAATAAGTGGCGGTAACATTATTTAAATTCTTTTCAAAGCGAAAATCGAAACGCGCGATCTCGTACCATCTGCCCAAATATTTGTCCGCGTCAAAATTTTCTACTGCTTTTGCGCCCGCGGGAATGCCGGCAGAACAGGATTGAAAAAGCATAAATCCTAAAAAGCCCAAGGCAAGTGAAATGCCAATTTTGCTACTATCTTTCATTTTATTTTTTTAAAATTTTACAGGCTGCGGTTCGGGAAATGTAGCAAAAACCGCGCCCGATAACCTTTATAAAACTGGTACTGATAATTATCATATTCCTTCCAAATTCAGGAACGATCATTTAATTCAGGGAAAATAATGGTGTAATATTTGAATAGATCAGCATACACATTTTAATATTAATTTGATAAAATTTAACTATGTCAACAGAGAACCTTACGCAGCGGGAAGCCGCAAAAAAACTGAAGGAACTTTCTGAAAGTGCGAAATTCTGTATGTTCTGTACGGATTTGGACACCATTCCCAATTCCTCGAGGCCGATGAGTCTCCGCGAAACCGATGAAGAAGGTAACCTGTGGTTTCTGAGCAGTGACCAGAGCCACAAAAATTTTGATATTAAAGAAGATAATCGTGTTCAACTTTACTTCATGAACAATTCAGACTCGGAATATCTTTCAATTTTAGGAAACGCGTTTATTTATAAAAACCGGGATATGATTGAAGATAAATGGACCGCCATGGCGAATGCCTGGTTTGATGGCAAAGACGACCCGAATGTTACTGTGATCCGGGTGCAGCCAACGGACACCTATTATTGGGAACCTAAAGCCGGAAAATTTGTTTCATTATTGAATTTTGCGACTGCTGCGGTAACTGGAAATGAAACCGATAACGACGACGGACGCGAAGGAAAACTACATCTATAAACTTTAAAAACTATTACAATGTTAAAACCAGACTTAGGAATTACACAAAAAAATCTAACTGAAGTTCATAAAATCCTGAACAAAGTACTCGCGGACGGGAACATCCTTTACATCAAACTGCGCAAGTTTCACTGGAATCTTTCGGGTGACAACTTTATGGAACTTCATGAGCTACTGGAAAGCCAGTACGAAATCGTAGGCGAAGCAGCTGACGAAGTGGCTGAGCGCATCAGCACGTTGGGCGGAACTGCGATCGGTACTGCTGAAGAATTTATGAAAGAGTCTCAGCTGAAAGAATCACCGGGAAAAGTGCCTGATACGCAGGGAATGCTGCGAGAACTGGTGGGCGATCACCAAACGATTGTAAAATCCCTGCGAAAAGATCTTGACGATTGCGAAGAAGAATACAAAGACGCAGGCACCGCTGACTTCCTGAATGCGCTGATGCAGGAACACGAAAAAATGGCTTGGAAACTGCGCAAATATTTCAAAGAAAAATAAAACTTTTCGTGAAGAAAATAGAATTAAGGTCTCTATCAAATTTGGTAGAGACTTTTTTTAATGGAAACCTGCAGTATTTTTTATGAAAATTCCCGCTTGCGTTGAAAAGCAATAAATTGTGATACCGGGTGTTTATTTGAAGATTTCTGTCAGAAATTTTTTCATTTCGTTCCACGATTTTTCATCTGCCTCTTTGTTGTAGGCTACCTTCATATTATATTTTTTTCCGAGTTCAGTTGCCTGCGGATTGGTAAAAGAATGAAGCGCGTTTGGATAATTGATAAAACTGTAATCAATTTTGGCAGAATCCATTTGTTTTTTGAAAGCAGTTATTTCCTCTGCCGGCACAAAAGTATCTGCCGCGCCGTTGAGGACCAGTATTTTTACATCGTTGTTCTTAGGTTTTATGCCGGTCATCAGATTTCCGTGAAAAGACACCACTCCCTTTAATTCATCTTGTTGCCTAGCCATATTGAGTGCCTGGGCGCCACCAAAACAATAACCAATTACTGCAATTTTGTTGTAATCGGCATTCGAAAATTTAAGCAGTTGAGCCTTGGCTTTATCAAATTTAAGTCTGGCGTTAATGGGGATTTTACTAATGTCCGCAGATAACTTTGCGGCTTCTTCCGGATCTTCTACCGATTTTCCTTCGCCGTAATAGTCTACTGCCATGGCAAAGTAGCCGAGTTCAGCCAGTTGCCTGGCTCTGTCTTTTGCATAATCATTCAGGCCCCACCACTCCGGCAATACCATCACAACCGGTTTCAGATCTTCCGCATCTCCTTTGTAAGCCACATACGAACGGTGACTTTTCCCGTCAACATCATACTCTACTTCTTCGATGTTAAGATCTCCTGCTGTAGATTTTACCGAAACCAAATTACTGTTGTCCACAGCTTTTTCCTCGGTACACGAATGTGATACTATGAGAAAAATAAAAAAAGCCGATATTTTAAGTAGTTTCATAGAGATGGGTTTGAAAGAGCTTGTTACAGATAAAAATGATGTAGGTAGTAGCCATACCACAAAATAACTTTAGTGAATGTGTCTTTCGGCGTGGTAAGAACTGCGAACCAGCGGCGAACTTTCCACATGACGGAAACCTAAACTTCGTGCAAAATCACCAAACTGATTGAATTCTTCCGGCGTTACAAACTTCTTTACCGGCAAATGTTTTTTTGTCGGCTGCAGATATTGGCCGATAGTTATTACGTCCACACCCGCGCCGCGGATGTCTTCGATGGTCTGGAAAACTTCGGCGTTTTCTTCACCCAAACCCAGCATCAGTCCGGTTTTGGTGCGTCGTTGTCCGGCTGATTTCATGTAAGAAAGCACCTCGAGACTGCGTTCATATTTTGCCTGGATCCGAACTTCGCGCGTCAGTCTCTTTACGGTTTCCATATTATGGGAAATCACTTCAGGCTGCACTTCCAAAAGGCGGTCGATATGTTTTGTAATTCCCTGAAAATCGGGAATCAAAGTTTCCATCGTTGTTCCGGGCGAAATGCGACGCACCGCATTCACCGTTTCTGCCCATAGAATGGAGCCCATATCTTTCAGATCATCACGGTCTACAGAGGTAAGGACAGCGTGTTTTATTTTCATTAATTTGATGGAGCGCGCCACTTTTTCGGGTTCTTCCCAATTTACGTCGAGGGGCTTGCCTGTCTTTACACCACAAAAGCCGCAACTGCGCGTGCAGATGTTTCCGAGGATCATGAATGTTGCCGTTCCTTCGCCCCAACACTCACCCATGTTTGGGCAGCTGCCGCTCTGGCAAATCGTGTTGAGTTTATATTTATCGACCAGCGTTCGAAGTTCGCGGTAATTTTTTCCTGTCGGAAGTTTTACCCGGATCCATTTGGGTTTTTGCGTTGTCGTGTCGGTCAGGATTTCGTTCATGCTTACTTTATAAAGTTCAAATTTACAAATAACAAATCAGTTCTCAAACGAGTTATTCTTGAGTAAGGCGGCCAATAGTTTTTTCGCCCGCATGATGCGCACTTTGGTATTGGCGACGGTGATGTGCAGCTCTTCTGCAATTTCTTTAATGCTTTTTTCCTCAAAGAAACGCAGACGGATAATGTCCTGATAATGAGCGTCCAGACTTTGAATGCGGGTAATAATTTCTTTTTCATCTTCCTCAGAAATGAGCAGCTCCTCGGGCGAAAGTGCAAGATGATTTTTAAAACCTTCAAAATTATCGGTAGACTCTTCGTTTTCACGCGATTTTTTGCGCCAGTAATCAATGATGGTATTTTGCGCAATGGTAAGTATCCAGGTTTTAAACTGGAAGTTCGGGTCATACAAATCTAGCTTAGAGAGCACCTTGGAAAAAACCGAAACCGTAATTTCGTCCGCCACATATTCGTCCTGAACTTTTTTCATCACAAAGCTGAAAACATCGACCCAAAACAGATTGATGAGCTGCGTCTGGGCTTTCTGGTTTTTGTGCGCTGCCAGGGAAATTAACGTAAATAAATCGGTGTTTTTCATGTCCGTTGCAAAGATAGTCATTTGCAGATTCTGCCAATGATTTGAACTGATTGCGCGCACTTTTGTCCCAATTAAATCTTATATTGCAGGACGAAGATTAAGAAACATCCATTTATGAAAACCAAGAAAAAATACAAAAAGCACGTTTTAAAAGCATTGAAAGAACTTTCCAAAACGGAGTATGATCTCCTGGAAACAATGACGAATCTGATGCTATTGAAAGAACTAAAGGAAAATAATATCGAGTTTAAAGAAGGAGACACATTTTCCTTTGAGGACAGCATCTTCGATTACAGTGAAGATAAAAATGTGCGAAAACTGGCCAAACTGCGCAAGAAAATCATGAAGACGATGCAAAGCCTGGTGGATAACAGCGATTTCGCAGACAAAGAAATTGAGTTTCTGGCGTAACAGAAATCTTTAAATAATAACGAAAGCGGACTTTTCATAAAGTTCGCTTTTTCGTTTAATTAGAAGATTAATACGGCATTCCGTAAAAATAAGTGATGCCGTAATACGCGGCCCAGCCGGTGAAGATAATGATGATTACCCACATCCAAACCGGTACAGTGCGCGGTGTTTCGCTGCCGACAATGAGAAAACTTTTTTGGTTACCCGTATCGTAGGCATTGATCATCAAAGGCAAAACACCATCGACAATGTCATTGTTCCGCAGTCCTTCTACATTAACCGTAGGACCGTTTTTGACGGTAAATTTAATTTTCTCAATTCCTTCTTTACCTTCCGTCGACTTGCTCACAATTCTCAAAACATGTTCACCATCCGTAAGTTTGGAAGTATCAAAATCAAAAACAATCGGCGTTTCCAGCTCGGCCAGTGGCGCTGTATCATCATCGATGAAAAGCAGTACAGAACTATTTTCTTTCCTCATGACGGCAATTTTTTAAGGTTGATTAAATATTGAATATTTAATATGATCTGCATCTTTCTCGCCAGGTTTCAGCAGAAACTTCATCGAGTAAATAAACGTCAATACGGTAATTACAGCAATTACTGCGACGATAATCCAGTCATAATCGCCGCGCGGCCCGATACCGTGGGTGAAGTCGCGCGTAACTTTGGGCTGCTGCAGTTTGCACGCCTCGCAGGCGAAGGCGAAATTTATCACGAACAGACAGACTAGAATTGCGATGTTTTTAAGTATTTTCATGAGGCTCATCTTTATGTTATTTACTTTGCTCCATTGCTTTTTTTACTTCCTCCAAAGTGACGGCCTTCGCGTTATTTCCCCATGAGGAACGTTCATGGTTCATCACCGCGGTTACCATCTCCGGAGTGAAATTCGCATTTTTCCCAACCGCCGGCATTGGGCTGTAACCCGGCCTGCCGTTATAGCCGTTCATAATAATACTTACATAAACGGCGATATCGTCGCTCGCCACCACTGGACTTCCCTTTAACGGCGGGAAAGCTCCGGGCAGGCCTTCCCCATTGGCCTGATGACAGCTGGCACAATTTGCTGTGAACAGATCTGCTCCATCCGGAAGATTAGCGGAACCTACTCCTTCTGCCACTTTTTTCGTGGTTTTTTTATACAGAAATTCCGGTGGCTTCACACCTTCCGGCAATGGCGTCTGCTTCAAACTTTGCAGATAAGCTACGAGCTGCAACGCTTTTTTTGTCGGGACAATTTTCTTGAACTTATTATCCAAGTACTGTGCTGGCACTTTTACCTCAATATCGCCTTTTTGCAGATAATCTTTTTCTTCGAACAGGAATGGATACGCCGGCATAATCGATTCTTTCACTACCGCGCGCGGCTGATAAAGATGCAGCAAATGCCAATCCGCGCTGGGTTGCCGTTCGCCGATTGTGGTGAGATCGGGGCCGGTACGTTCAGAACCGAGCAAATTGGCAGTGTTGCGCCAAACATCCAGCCGGTGGTTGTTCGCGTAGTCCGACGGGATGCTGGGTCTCTGTCCATACGGCTTATCCATTTCTACCTCCCTTACTTGCTGGGTATGGCAAGCGATGCAACCATTCTCGACGTAGACGGATTTTCCTGCGATTTCATCTTTCGTCAATGGTTTCTCGTCGGGTAAAGGTTTGTACACCGCCTGATTATTGTACGCCGGCAAAATCGCAATCTGTAAAGTGAGAAACAAAAAGAAAACGAGCGCGCTTCCAAAGAGCATCTTATGATTGTTATAGAATTCCATAGCACTATTTTTTCGGTGGGGTATATTCTGTATTCTGCAACTGTCGTTTTGCCTGTAAAATCTCTCCGGGTGTTGTAGGGATGATGATCTCCGGTTTTCCGTTAACCATCTTGTAGAAATTATAAGCAAAAATGAAATGCGAAATCCACATCATCGTTCCACCGATAGCGCGCCAGAGCCAGAACGGCGCCATGGACACGACACTATCGATAAAAGGTTTATTTTCCATCCACATCAGCCCACGCTGTGTAGATCCGATGCTGAGCGAACTGGTGTACATTAAAAGCCCAATGAGCGCGAGCCAGAAATGTACGCCCACCAGCAGCTTGGGCGGCTCTTTGCCGGTAATGCGTGGCGTCAGCGTATAAATAAAAGCCCAAAGCATAAAAGTGATAATGCCGTACATCGTAAGATGCGAGTGCGCCACGGTAAAATCCGTAAAGTGCCAAAGCAGATTGGTGAATCGGAAGGCTTCCACCGTTCCCTGCATCGAACCGGAAAAATAAAAAATAATCGAGATGAGGTAAAAGGGTAAGGTGTAGCTCGTTTTAAGCTGATACCAGGCACCGTTAAAAGTTAATAGAAAGTTTGCTGTACCCGCAACTACGGGTATCACCATACCTACGCTGGCAACGATGGCTACCGTCTGCATCCACCACGGAATTGCACTGAATATAAAGTGATGACTGCCAATAAGGGTGTAAAATAAAATCTGCGTCCAAAACGCCAGAACGCCCAAACTGTAGGAATAAATTGGCTTATTGAGCTGCTGAGGCAAAAAATAATACATCAAACCAAGATTCAGGAACATGAACCACATGCCCACGCCCTGGTGCATATAATAACCCTGAATAATAGTTTCAGCCAAACCCTCTTGCCAGAACGGCAGATATCCCACCAGAATAATAACGACCACAAACATCGTGGCTGCCACGATATACCAGTTTGACACGTAGATCTCCTTGGTAGTCCGTTTCGCAATCGTCATCAGGAAGTTGTAAAGTGAGATTACAATACCGACGGCAAACAACAGCATGATCGGCCAGATGTATTCGCGGTATTCGCCGCCGCCGTTGTTAACTCCGGCCATCAGGGCGATGGTTCCAAAAAGCACTGAAAGATTCATGAGAACAAGAGTATAGTAGCCGATTCGCAGGCTATAGATCTGCGTATTGCTCACCCTCGGAATGACATAATACGACAAGCCCACCATAGCCAGCGAGGACCAACCCCAAAAAACCATGTTGGTATGTACGGGCCGCAACCTTCCGAAGCTCAGCCAGCTCAGGTGGTCCGAATCCGGAACCACGAACTTAATGCCCAGATATTCGCCCACCGTGGTGGCGAACAAAAGCCAAAAGATAGCGCAACCGATAAAATAGAGAATCAAATTGGCCTGCTGCGAAGAAATATATTTTTGTGGAACCGGACTTTTTTTCTCGGGAATAAACCTCAGATCATCTACCCGATTGACATTATGAATAATGCCCTTTTCGTCACGGGGCGGCTCATCACCAGACAGTTCATTATTAGCCAGTTCGTAGGGATTTCGGCTTTGCTCCTCGTAGGTGGCGAGTTCTTGTTCTGAAAGCGTTTGAATTTTTTTCTGAAACTCGGTTAGCTTGCGGCGTTGCTTCAGCTGTTTATAAGTACCGTAGGTTTTTACTATGGCGATCACAAGGCCCACCAATAACGGCAAGAGGATGAGAAACACCGTTATCTGTATTCCGGATTCCCCAAAGATTGAATTATTCATCTCAGTGCTATTTTGTTTTTATTAAAGCAAAAAAAGTTGATTCTGGAACCCGCCGGCCCAAGCCGCTGAGAAGAAATTGCGGCATCGAAATGCCTTTGTTGGTATCGATTATCAGTCAATTACTGAAAATATTCTTTTATAAGATTAATGAAAATCAAGCAAAAGCTAAAACGCAATATGTAATGATACTGATTTAGTTTTTTTGAATAGATTACACTATTTAAACTTTAACATTGTGCTGGATCATTATTTTTAATTTAATGAAATGATAAATTTTCAATACATTGAAACTACGAAAACTCAACTGTTTCACGAATTTAGCTTTTAAAATTGCGGAAAAGATAAATTGTTAGTTGACCCTACCTATTATATGTATAGGTAAAATCAATCAAATAAGTATGATCTGTAATTTAGGGTTTAATCTAAAAAAGTCATTTTAAAACATTCAAATAAAAATGATAACGAAAACAATGATCATTTTACAAAACAAAAAAAAACCGCGGTAAATCCGCGGTTTTAAATTAAAGGACCAAATTTCGCTACGCTTCACAACTTGAGCAAGTCACAAAATTCACCATCATTTCCTTGGAAACAGAAGAACTTCTTTGATAGTATAAGGACTTCACTCCTTTTTTCCAGGCTTCAATATAAAGGAAATTGACATCCTTCACCGGCATCGTGGACGGGATTTGTAAATTTAATGACTGCCCCTGGTCAATATATTGCTGGCGCTGTGCCGCTTGGGAAATAATTTCCATTGGAGAAATCTCGCGGAAGGTTTTAAAGACCGCTTTTTCTTCTTCCGATAATCCGGCAAGGTTTTGTACCGAGCCGTGATTCAGCATAATCGTGCGCCATGTATCTTCGTTATCCAACCCTTTTTCTTTCAGCAGAGTTGCGAGGTATTTATTTTTGCGCATAAAATTACCTTTCGCCAAACCTGCCTTGTAATAATTGGATGCAAATGGCTCAATACCCGGCGAAGTTTGGCCTAAAATTGCCGAGCTGGAAGTAGTCGGCGCAATCGCCATCGTGGTGGTATTTCGCATTCCGTAGCCTTTCAGCAATTCCGGTTCTCCATAAATATTGGCCAGTTCCTGAGAAGCTACCATAGACTGTTCGCGGATCTGCCGGAACGCTCTGGCATTGAATTGTGTGGCTTCAAAACTCTCAAACGGAATCATATTTTTCTGCAGATAAGAATGGTAGCCCAGTACGCCCAAGCCAAGCGCGCGGTGGCGCAAGGCGAAATTACGTGCACCCGAGAGATAATAATTTCCTTCTGTTTTTTCGATAAACTCAGATAAGACCGCATCGAGAAAATAAATCGCCAGCTTCACCGCGTCGGTATCTTTCCATTCGTCGTACAGCTCAAGGTTCATGGAAGAAAGGCAGCAGATAAACGATTCCTCTTCGCTGGACGGCAGCATAATTTCCGAGCACAGATTACTGGCGTTCACCGGCATTCCCAAGTCTTTATAGACCTGCGGCTTATTGCGGTTCACGTTATCGGTAAAGAAAATGTACGGCAGCCCTTTCTGTGCACGACTTTCCAATACGCGGGCCCAAATCTTACGTTTCTCCATGTCGCCGTCGATCATGTCCTGCATCCAGTAATCCGGTACACAGATGCCCGTAAAAAGATTCTGAATCGGACTTCCGATATCTTTAATAGACAAAAACTCCTCTATATCGCCGTGATCCACATCCAGATAAGCAGCAAAAGCACCACGACGCACACCGCCTTGCGAAACTACATCCATGGCCGTGTCGTAAAGTTTCATAAAGGAAACTGCACCCGAAGATTTACCGTTGTCCGTCACCGCCGTACCCCGATTGCGCAGCTCACCGAAGTAGCCCGAAGTACCACCACCGATTTTCGTCTGCATGATCACTTCGCCCAACTTATGCGTAATCCCTTCGATATTATCCGGTACGTGCACATTAAAACAGGAAATCGGCAGGCCGCGTTCCGTTCCCATATTGGCCCAAACCGGCGAGGAAAAACTGATCCAGCCTTTGGTTATCATCTCCTCGAAAGCCGGCTGAAGTTCCGGTTTATATAGTCTTTTTGCGGCAGCCGTCGTGATACGCTCGATGGCGCCCTGCACCGTTTCGCCTTTCAGCAGGTAGCCGCGGTTCAGCATTTGTTCCGCTTCTTCGTTCAGCCACCAGATATTTTTTTGCTCGTCCATATTTTATTCTGTAAATCGGTCCTGTACAACGTACGTTTTATATTTATTTTTTAGGGAGCAGTAGCTGCCCATCTTTGCTAAGGTTCGTCCCGCTTTCCGCTATATCTTTTTATTTTTCCAAAGAAAAAATAAAAAGGATGCCGCTGCAATCGGGGCTATTTATTTCTGTCCGTTTTATTTAGCAGCGTTGTCAGGGCTCAGCAATTGAATCCTGATTTTTTTTGGTCAAGGTTTTACTAATCCTTACACTACGTTTGGCTAAAGCCACTTTTATATTCTCTTTTTGAATCGGGCTGAAGCCCGCTGCTGCTTCTCTAATTTTTTATTGCCACCCGCTTTGACCCTGCTTTTCCAACTCAGCAGAATTATCTATTCACCAGTCCGGAGTTGTACCGGCTTTTTCTGATATTATTTTCTTTTGGCGCTCGCTTCGCTCGCGCCCCCTTTATACTCAGGCTCCCACTGCGCCCCGACTTGAGTGGAACTCTTTTTTCTTGAAAAGAAAAAAAGTGGGAACGGAAGGCGGACCAGGCGCCCAAAATAAATACTTAAAACAAATCGTTCTCCGTAATACTCTT
The DNA here is from genome assembly GCA_002454815.1 of Flavobacteriales bacterium UBA6693. Taxonomy (GTDB): domain Bacteria; phylum Bacteroidota; class Bacteroidia; order Flavobacteriales; family Weeksellaceae; genus Kaistella. The sequence continues at coordinate 239,788 of DKJL01000010.1, read as the reverse complement.
GTCGTGCTTCGTATAATCTACCGGTCTTTTGGCGAAGAAATCGTCCATTGAATTGGCAAAAACCTCCTCTTCAAACCAGACCATCGGTCGATATTGCTCGGCGCTGACGTTGTAACGCGTCTGCATTCCGATTTTCTTGAGACTGTCGTCGACACGGAATTTCATGAAGTTCAGCAGATTTTCTTTGCTGACATTATCAATTTCACCCAACTCGAAAATCCAGTCCAGAATTTCCTCCTCCAGCTCGATAGAATGATCGACCAAAGTGTAAATATCTTCGATATCGGAATCCGTAAGTAATTCGGGCTGCTCTTCCCTGATTTTATTGATCAGAAAAATCCCGGCGTTGGCGTGAATTTGCTCATCCACAGAAGTCCAGGCAATAATATTAGATACATTTTTCATGTACCCTTTAAACCGGGTAAAAGACAATATAATGGCAAACTGTGAAAACAGCGAAACGTTTTCGATCAGAATACTGAACAGCAAAAGGGAACTTACGTACTCTTTTGGCGTGGTAGAATTCGCGTGGCGAAGCACATTGGAAAGGAAATCGATTCTTTTCTTGATGGCCGGAATTTCGATCACCTGGGTGAACTCATCGTTGTAGCCCAGAACTTCCAAAAGGCGCGAATACGCTTCGGAATGACGGAACTCGCATTCAGCGAAAGTGGCGCCGAGACCGTTCAGTTCCGGCTTAGGAAGATGATTATACAGATTCCCCCAAAACGTTTTCACAGAAACTTCAATTTGTGCAATGGCGAGCAAGGCGTTTTTTACTGCATTTTTTTCGTGTGGCTCCAGCTGCGACTGGAAATCCTGGACGTCCGCGGTAAAATCGACCTCGGAATGTACCCAGAACGACTTATTGATGGCGTCTATAAACTGTAAAACTTCCGGATATTCAAACGGTTTGTATCCTATTCTCTTATCAAAAATCCCCATATTTTAATTTTTTTGTTGGCTCCAATGTTTGGATCCGCTAAATGACTCGCTGTTTTTTGCTAAATTTTCCATGTGCTGCCGCAAACAGGATGCATCTTTGCGCACTTCGGCTCCGTACAAAAATAGAAAATGAAATCTGATATCGAAAGGCGGAGCGGCTAATTTAACTCTCAGTTCTCCATAAGTTTTCCACAAATCACGCGAAGGCCTACTGCGCGCGGCTTTGCGGTGTTTACAGTTATTTCCCAAAGGCTAATCGCCAGATTTTTTAAAGAAAAAATCATAATGCTTTAGTTTAAAATTAATTACATTGAAACACAGCTCCAGAAACAGTGCATTGTAACATTTGTTTTCTTTTCTATACTTATCGGATATAATTTTCAGCTATGCTCCAAATCACCGACCTGAACAAATCCTACGACACCGGCAAAAGCAAACTGCACGTGCTGAAAGGCATTAATCTGTCGATCGCGGAGGGCGAGTTTGTGTCCATTATGGGAAGCTCAGGTTCCGGAAAGTCGACATTATTGAATATTATCGGAATTCTTGACGAAAAAGATTCCGGCATTTATGAGCTGGATGGAATTCCTATTGAAGATCTCTCGGAAGTGAAAGCTGCAGAATACCGCAGCCGGTTTTTGGGATTTATCTTCCAGTCTTTTAATCTCATCGGCTACAAAACAGCGCTGGAGAATGTGGCGCTTCCACTTTATTATCAAAATGTTTCGCGGCGCGAACGCAACGAGAAAGCTCTGGAATACTTAGCAAAAGTCGGCTTGGCTGAATGGGCCTCGCACATGCCGAACGAACTTTCCGGCGGACAAAAGCAACGTGTTGCGATTGCGCGTGCTCTGATCACCGATCCCAAAGTGATCCTCGCTGACGAACCGACCGGCGCGCTGGATTCCAAAACAACGTATGATATTATGAAACTCCTGCAGGAAATCAACAGTGCGGGAAAAACAATTATTGTGGTAACACACGAACCGGACGTCGCCGCAGAGACGAAAAGAAATGTAATTCTGAAAGACGGAATTATCGAAAGTGATGAATTTATCGTTCAGCGTGTGCTTCAGTAATGCCCACTTAACTCTGATACAAAAAAGACGCTATGTTTGACATTGACCGCTGGAGAGAAATTTTCGAATCGATACGCAGTAATGTATTGCGCACGGTACTTTCCGGTTTTACCGTCGCACTCGGGCTGTATATTTTTATTGTTCTTTTTGGTATTGGCAAAGGTTTGCAGAATGCATTTACGGAAGGCTTTGCGCGCGATGCTACCAATCTCATTTCCGTTTTCACCGGGAAAACGACCATGGCTTACGGCGGACTTCAGTCCGACCGGCGCGTAGTATTGAAAAATGACGATTTTGAAAACATTACGGCACAGGACCCCGACAAAATAGAAAGTGCTACACCGCGATATTCCGCGAATATGACGGTGAAGTATGGGCGCGAAAGTGGCAACTATCAGATCAGCGGCGCGAATGCAGATGAAAAAATCATTGAAAACAGGAAGGTCACTGAAGGCCGTTATATCAATAACCGGGATTTATCGAACAAGCAGAATGTTGCGGTAATCGGCAGGATGGTTCAGCGGGATCTAATTAAAAACGGAACACCACTCGGCCGTCAACTTGACATCAACGGAACGATGTTTACGGTAGTTGGCGTCTTCTCTGATGATGGCGGAGATTTCGACGAGCGAATGATTACAGTGCCTATCAGCACACTGCAACAGCTCAAAAAAGGTTCCGATACCATTAATACAATCTACTTGACTTACAATACCGATTTGTCGCCTGACGAAGCGATAGCATATGGCGACCAGCTGGAGAAAAACCTAAAAGCAAAACATAAAGTTTCGCCCGAAGATGAAAGCGGCATCATCGTCCGCAACAACGCAAAAAACATGGGGGAGACATTTCAGTTCTTATTTATTATTACCTTAATTGTCGGCTTTATCGGAATGGGAACTTTGCTCGCCGGCATCATCGGCATCAGTAATATAATGGTTTATATCGTGAAAGAACGCACGCAGGAAATCGGAGTCCGCAAAGCAATTGGTGCAAAACCCAACGCAATCATCGGTCTCATCATGCAGGAAAGTATCGTTATTACGGTGATTTCGGGATTGATCGGTGTCGGACTTGGTGTGTTGACACTTTGGTTAATCGGGGACAGCCTGGACAAATACTTCATCAAAGAACCGAATGTCGGCTGGGGTTTAATTATCGTTGCGTTCGCTTGTCTGGTCGTCGCGGGTCTGGTTGCAGGCTTTGTGCCGGCTTACCGCGCGAGTAAAATCCGGCCTATCGAGGCATTGCGAAGTGAGTAATCGGAAAAATGACCACCAAATAACTGGAATGAAAAAAACTCGACCATGAACATTATTTTTAAAATAGATACCTGGCAGGAAATTTATTATTCACTCAAGAATAATAAACTCCGCACGTTTCTCACCATGATCGGTGTCGGTTGGGGAATGTTTTTGTTTGTGGCGCTGCTCGGTGCGGCCAAAGGCATGGAAAATGGTTTTGACCGGGTATTTTCCGGTTTTGCGACAAACTCTATTTTTCTTTGGGCACAAAACACGTCAATTCCTTACGACGGTTTCCCGAAAGGTCGAAAAATGGATCTTCATCTCAGCGATCTGGAAATGCTGCCGAAAAAAATTGGTGAAATTGATTACATCTCACCTCAAAGTTCCCGAGGGAAATTTGGAAGTCCGGGCGAACTTTTTTCGAACAACGGCAAAAATGCCACTTACACCTTAACGGGGGATTTTCCGGTGGGAAATAAAATTTCCGAGAAGAAACTGATTTTCGGACGCTATATCAATGATGCCGATATGAGTGGGAGCAAAAATGTGATTGTCATTGGCGAAGAAATTTATAAGAATTTTTTTGATGCTAAAAAGAATGAAGATCCGATCGGAAAAACGATCACGGTGAAAGGTATCTTTTTTAACGTAATCGGCGTCTTCCGTGTCAAAAAAACCGGCGGACCCGAGAATGACCAATCCGCCTTTATTCCTTTTACCACCTTTTCCAAAATGTATAATGAAGGTGACAAAGTGGGCTTTTTTGCCATTGTAAGTAAACCTGAAGCAGACCTCAACGTGGTAGAAAACGACGTGAAGGACGCACTTAAAACAAAATATCATGTTTCTCCCGATGACACTAATGCCTTTGGAAGTTTCAATTTGGGCCGCGAGTTCGGAAAACTTACCGGCTTCCTTACCGGTATGCAAATACTTACTATTGTGGTCGGTTCACTGACGATTTTAGCAGGAGTGATCGCTATTTCTAACATCCTGCTAATTACCGTAAAAGAAAGGACCAAAGAAATCGGAATCCGCCGCGCATTGGGCGCAAAGCCCGCCGAAGTCCGTAATCAAATTCTTTTGGAAAGCGTCGTGATCACGCTTGTCTCGGGGATTCTGGGGTTTGTATTGGGCATTTTCCTGCTCATGGTGATTAATATTGCAACAAAAGATCAGGACAGTTTTCCGTTCTACAATCCGACGGTAAACTATGGACAGGTCTTTGGCGCGATGGCGATCATGGTGATTTTAGGACTGATTATCGGCATGATTCCGGCGCAACGCGCGGTAAAAATCAGACCCATCGAAGCTTTGCGATCGGAATAAAATTTTAAATAAAAAAATAAACTATACTATGAAAAAGAAGTTCACCGCCAAAAAGATAATTTACATCATCCTCGGACTGTTGTTTGCGGCCGCATTATTTGCCGTCATCAGTTATCTTGTAACTTCCAACAGCAAAGAAAGCGAAGCTTTCCTTACACGAAAGCCGGTTGTTCAGAATATGGACGATAAAGTAATGGCGACGGGAAAAATTGTTCCGCGTGAAGAAATTGAAATTAAACCCAATATCTCCGGAATTGTCGATAAAATTTTGGTTACCGAAGGCGACCGCGTTACTGCGGGGCAGCTGGTGGCCACTATCCGGATCGTCCCAAGCATACAGAATGTGAACGCTGCGACGCAGGAAATCAATAACGCCAATCTGCAGATCAGCAATGCGCAGATCAATGTTTCGCAGCAGCAAAAACAGTTTGCCATGCAACAACAGCTGTATTCGCAGGGCGTGATTTCCAAGCAGGAATATATTGCCGCACAGCAACAGCTGCAGTCCACGCAACAGGTTTTGCGGAATGCCCAGCAGCAGCGCGCGACGGCTCAGAAAAATCTACAGATCGCCCGCACCGGTGCCACGCCCGAACTGGCCGGTTTGGCCACCACGCAAATCCGTTCCAAAGCCAACGGTACCGTGCTGGAAGTTCCTGTGAAAGTGGGAAGCCAGGTCATCGAAGCAAATTCCTTCAATGCAGGAACAACCATCTGTTCTATCGCAGATCTGAACTCTCTTATTTTTGAAGGAACGATCGACGAAGCACAGGCCGGAAAACTGAAAGAAGGGATGGAAATGAATATTGTGATCGGCGCGCTACAGAATAAATCTTTCCCGGGCCGCGTTACCATGATCGCACCGAAGGGTAAAGAGGAAAGCGGCACCATTAAGTTTCCTGTCGAAGGCGATGTTTTCAACAAAACAAATGAATACATCCGCGCAGGTTTTTCTGCCAATGGCGAAATTATCCTGAGTTCTCAGAAAAATGCTTTACTGTTGGACGAATCACTAATCCAATACGAGAAAATAAACGGACGGGACAACCCTTTTGTTGAAGTAAAACAACCCGACGGCAGCTTTAAAAAAACCAACGTGAAACTTGGTGCCAGCGACGGGATCAACGTTCAGATTCTCGCGGGAATTACGAAAGACGCTGAAGTGAAAGTCTGGAATCCGTCGGACAAAGACAAAGAAGCACTTAAGGAGAAAAAGAACAAATAAGAAGTTATGAAACCCCTGCCACCGCGGGGGTTTTTTCTTTCTTACGGCGCAGCAGCAATGCTAAGTTCAGGAAAAGGAGCAGTAGATCCAGTGTAATCCAGATCGCCGTTTTTATGTTTTCCAGTTTCAGTGCATCGATCTGCAGCTTTGCGCGTTCCGCCAGCTTGGAACTTTGGATAATATAGTTGCGGATTTCTATGATCTGATCCTCATTTTTATTAGGCACTGAATGTTGGGAGAAATACACCAGGTTTTTGTTTCCCAGATAACCGGCCACCCAATATTCATCAGAATCCGCCATTTGGAGATAGTCAATACGGTAGTGCTGCGTCCTGATTTTTCCGACATGGCGCGTCTCATAACGATCTTGCTGCTGCGCGCCGGAATTAATTTTAACCATATAGAAATCCAGAGGAAAAGGCAATTTATTTATTATCTGCACCGCAAGCGAGTCCTTACGGAAGTCGTCCAGGCTTTTTTTAATGAAGAGATAGCTGAAAAAAAGCACCGACAGTGATACTAATACAATGCGAAAAGCTTTGGCCCAAGCCGCAAAACGTCCCTCTGTAACCACAGAAAGAAACAGACTGAGCGACAGGCCTACGGCAAGCAACAGAAAGAAATAAAACATTGCGTAAAGATAGAAAATTTTATGAGCGGCAGCTCGCTACTCCACGTTCCACTCGCGATAGAACTGCGTAAGAAAATCTTCCATAAAAAGGTGGCGCCCGGCGGCGATAGTGCGCGCTGTTTCGGTATTCATCAAATCCTTAAGCAACAGCAGTTTCTCGTAAAAATGATTGATCGTGGTGCCGTTACTTTTTTTGTATTCTTCTTTACTTATCATTAAGTCCGGCGGAATTTCGGGATCGTAAATCCGGTTATTTTTAAAACCGCCAAAATTAAAAGTGCGCGCGACACCGATCGCACCGATCGCATCAAGCCGGTCGGCGTCCTGCACGATATCCAGCTCAATCGGACGGACAGTCGTAAGTTCTCCTTTATTTTTAAAAGAAATATTTTTGATGATGAATAAAACCTGTTCGACGAGATTATTTTCTAGCTTTTGTTTTTCTAAAAATTCTCGGGACAAATCCAATGCGAGCGTTTCATTTCCTTCGTGAAATTTAGGATCGGCGATGTCATGCAGTAGTGCCGCCAGTTCTACCACGAGCCCGTCAGAGGGTTCTTTTTCAGCAATCTTGCGCGCCAGCTTCCAGACGCGTTCGGTATGAAACCAGTCGTGACCGGCTTCGGCATTGTGCAGCTGCTTTTTTACAAATTCGATGGTGCGCACGATAATCTGCTCAGAAATGTTCATGTTTAGCCTTTTTTTATTTCAACGAAATGATAAATCTGCTTCGTCTTCGGATTGTAAATAATAGTGCTGCTTGCAGGCAGACGCTTCAGCTTATAATATTCGATGGATTCATCGTCGCGGAGATGGTTTAAAAAAGATAAATCCAAGGTATTATCCGGCAACAGTTTTTCTACCAAACTCAGTTTGCTCAGCAACCGGTGTCCGTCCGTTTTCCGTGCTTTCTGATCAGAGTGCGCTTCGTCGGTAGAACGCTGCCTTTCCAAAAAAGTAAGCAATTCATCTTTATTGGCTTTATAGGCAAATAAATAAGCGGGTGAACCGGTGGGCAGATCAACTCTTTTACCTTTAAAGTCGCTCAGCAAAATATAATTCCCATCTGTAAAAAGCGCACGAAAGTCAGTATTTTCAGCGGTAGAAAGTGAAGTTAAACTATTTTCCAGTTTTTCCTGAATGACGTCTTTTGTTTTTTGTTGCACCGATGTTTTGGCAGAAGTGATGGCAACGTCAATTTGCTCATCGATTTTAGTGCAGCCCGTTGCTAACAGCGCAACAGCCAGTAGGATTATATAATTTTTCATGATCTTTATTATTGCTCGCCAAGGGAACTGATTAATTTATTAAGGTTTAAACTTCGCGCGGAGGCATCAAAAATCTCACGGTACGTGCCCTGCATTGCAACGAGCTCGTCGTGTGTGCCATGCTCTACCACCTCACCCGATTTCATCACATAAATGCAGTCGGAGTCGAGAATTTGAGAAAGTGAATGCGAAATAATCACCACCGTGCGGCCTTTCTTAATGGCATCCAGCGAGTTTTTAATTTGTTCCGTAGCGATGGCGTCCAGGCTGGCGGTAGGTTCGTCCAGAAAGATGATCGGCGGGTCTTTCAGAAAAAGACGCGCAATAGCGATGCGCTGCTGCTGTCCTCCCGAAAGTTGCGTTGCGTCGTGGGCGTACTGATTCGGCAGTTCGAGGATTTGTTCGTGCAGATAGGCCTTTCGCGCCGCTTCCTGGATCTGTTCGAACGAAGCCTTAATATTTCCGTAGCGGATATTGTCCTCAATACTTCCCTGGAAAATATGATTTTTCTGCAGCACCAAGCCGATATCGTCGCGCAAAGCCGTTGTATCATAATCCGAAAGATCGACGCCGTCGAGTAATATCTTACCCGAATCCAAACCGTAGAATTTGCACAGTAAATTAATCACAGTCGATTTTCCCGCACCGCTAAGACCTACCAATGCGGTGGTTTGCCCGGCAGCGATGGTCATTGAAACATTTCTGAGGGCGCGCGATCCGTTCGGATAAGTAAAGGTTACATTCTGCAAATCAAATCTGCCTTCTACTTGTGTTGTGGTAAAAGTTCCCGTAGGTTCGGTTTCGTCATCAGCGTTTAATATATCAAAATAACCTTCCGCATAAATCATGGCATCATTCATATCATCATAAATGCGGTGAAGTTGCCGGATGGGCGCAGAGACATTATTAAATAAAAGAATGTGCAGCATGATCGCTCCAATCGTCATCTGCTGCCCCAATACCAGATAAACGGTAAGTAAAATAATAAGCACAACGCCAAACTGCTCGATAAACGTTTTTAATCCGTCATAAATAAAATTGGTACGTCTGGTAAACAACTGACTTTCCATCAACTGCATTTGCAGATCGTATTGTTTTTTACCTTCAAAGCGTTCCCGGACAAAACTTTTAATGACCATGACGGAATTAATTAAGTTTAACAAACCCGAAGTTTTCCGCTCCCGCTGAGTGCGCAAAGTGCGCCGCACGCCGGACAGTTTTTTTGCCTGTAACGAACTGACATAGAAGTAAATAGGAACAACTATGGTGGAAACCAGTCCGACATAAACATTTTGCATATACATGATTACCAGCGCAATGATGGCGTTGGAAAACATGGGCAAAATATCAATGAAAAAATTCTGAACCAGTTTTGTAAGACTTTCTATTCCCCGGTCGATGCGGATCTGCAGCTTTCCCGACTCATGATTTTCATCGCTATAAAAAGCAACGCGATAGGTAAGAATTTTATCAATGACCGCCTGCGCCAGTGTGGAACTTGTGCTGATTCTTATCTTTTCGCCGTAAAACTTTTGACCAAACTGGATAAATATATTTAATATTTCTTTGCTGAATAAAATAGCCGAGATCACAATAAGTACGTGAACACCTTCCTGCATAGGGTCCGGCAACTGTGTAAGCGCTGTAACTTCGTCAACGGTATATTTCAGGACGAGCGGATTTACCTGAGCCATGAGTGCACCAAGAAACGTGAGCAGCAGCGTGAAATACATCATTTTCCGGTACGAGCGGATGTAAGGCAACAACTGCTGATAGACATGATAGAGCGTGATGGTTCTGTTAAATGGTTTCGGCATAATCTCGGTGTGAAAAATCGTTATTGGAACAAAAAGCCGACCAGCCGCGCTTTATTAATCGAACAGGTAAGTGGTGAGGTAATGAAGATGCTCGGTGCCGAGTATGCGCGCATTATTTTCTGCCACTTCCAGTGTGTATCGGTCTGACAGCGTTTTTTTCTGAAGTACGAAAGCGTTATTCGCCGTTTTGTCGACCACTTCTGTAAAAATATGTTCCAGCTGCGAACTCGCCAAGGTCGCAAAGCTGATATCTTCAAATCCGTACAGAATCCGCAACTCTTCTTCACCCTGAAAATGTTCATTGACAAACTGTTGAAAATCGCTTTTATTTTCAAAATTCCCAGCCCAGATATTATAAACGTAAGCGCTCTTTTTGGGTTTATTGAGAATATCCTGATAAACAAAATTTTCGCCGAGATAAGCCTCCCGTACCTGCGGATCGTTGGCAAGATCCTGTGGCAATCCTTCCTTCAGGATTCTCCCTTCGAACATGATGTAGGTTTTATGCGTAATCGCAAGGGTTTGCTGCACATTGTGATCGGTAATGAGAATACCAATATTCTTATCGACCAAACTTCGCACAATTTTCTGAATATCTTCCACAGCGATCGGGTCAACGCCTGCAAAAGGTTCGTCAAGTAAAATAAAACTGGGGCTGGTAGCAAGACAGCGCGCGATCTCGGTACGGCGGCGTTCTCCACCGGATAATAAATCGCCACGGTTTTTGCGCACATGCTCCAAAGAAAACTCTTCGATCAGCTCATCGCATTTTCTTTGCTGCTCGCGCTTGCTGAGTTTGGTAAGCTGCAGGACGCCAAGAATGTTATCTTCCACCGAAAGTTTGCGAAAAACGGAGGCTTCCTGTGCCAGGTAGCCAATTCCCTTCTGTGCGCGGCGGTACATGGCGTCGGACGTAATTTCTTTATCATCAAGAAAAATCCGGCCGGAGGTGGGTTTTACGAGCCCGACAATCATATAGAAACTGGTGGTTTTCCCGGCACCGTTAGGACCTAGAAGGCCGACAATTTCGCCTTGCGCAACCTCTACGGAGACGCCTTTTACCACCTTCTTGGGGCCGTATTCTTTAATTAAATTTTCTCCGCGTAGAATCATGCAGCAAAGATAATAAATTCACTTTAAGGTCTGCCGGCGCTGTGAAATGCGCAGAATATTTTAAAGTTAATTTTTCATTAAAAAAAATTAACTTCGCTGAGTTATAAAATGCCGTACTCTTGAGCGTAAAAGAACAGGAATTTGCTAAACTCATTAAAGATAATCAGGGTCTGATCATCAAGGTTTCGCGGCTTTATACCAATACACTGGAAGACGAACAGGATCTTTTTCAGGAAATCGTGTTACAACTTTGGCGTTCTTACGACACATTCAAAGGGCAATCTAAAATCTCGACGTGGATGTACCGCGTTGCCTTAAATACGGCCATTACGCTGTTTCGGAAAAAAACGAAATCTCCCCAAACCGACGAACTGCAGGAATACCATCACGCCGATTTCGTGGAGGACGATGACGAAAAAGAACATCATGTGGCCGTCCTTTACAAGGTGATTAAGATGCTGCCGCACGTAGAACGTGCCATCGTCACTATGTATCTTGACGATCTGCCCTACCGAGATATCGCCGGCAACCTGGGTATTTCAGAGGTCAATGCGCGCGTTAAAATGACGCGGCTTAAAAAAACTTTAAAAGAATTAATGCAGAAACATGGCTGAATTCGACTTAGACCAATTCAAATCTAGCTGGCAAAACCAGTCGAAGAAATCGGTGTATGATACGACACAGATTGAATCGATGCTGAATAAGTCTTCGCGAAATTATGTGAAATATATCCTCTTTATCAGTATCATAGAATTTGCTATTATCCTGGCCGCCAATATTTATTATACTTTTATCGGCGACGATACGAGCGAACTGCGCGACATGGTGGCACAACTGGGCCTTCGCGACACGATTATTTTCGAGCAAACTTTAGCGCAACTTTACTTGGGTTTGAAAATTGTCAGCCTCATACTGACCGCAACTTTCGTTTACTTTTTTTATAAAAATTACCGCAAGATTTCGGTAGAGGCAAATTTGCGGAGATTAATACTTCAGATTATCCGGTTCAAAAAAACGGTACAGCTCTTTATTTTGGCCAATATCATTCTGGTCATCACTTTCACCATTATTCTCGGCGCTTTTACTTTGATGATTTTAAGTAATCAACATATTGACCTGGCCACACCCGGCATACGGAATTTCATTATTGCGTTGGTTATGATGATGGGAATCAGCGTGCTGTTGATCTGGATTTATTACCGTCTCGTTTATGGTTTCATTTTGAGAAGATTGGCAAAAAATCTACATCAATTGCAAAAGATAGAACAGCAAAATTAAAGTTCATCAAAAATTTAAATAAAAAAACGGGCAAAAAACCCGTTTTAATGTTGTTAAAAGTTTGCTTTAACTATAATTCTTTGCGCAAACGGGCCACCGGAATGTTCAGCTGTTCTCGGTATTTCGCGATCGTTCTTCTGGCAATATTGTACCCTTTTTCTTTTAATAAACCTACCAAAGCATCGTCAGTCAGCGGTTTACGTTTATTTTCGGCGGCGATAACGTCCTGAAGATGCGTTTTGATTTCTTTGGTAGAAACCTCTTCGCCGTCATCATTGGTAAGTGAATCTGAAAACAGACTTTTCAGGTAAACGATTCCGTTGGGGGTATCGGCATATTTACTTTTCACCACGCGCGAAATGGTAGAAATATCAAATCCCGTAATATCGGCGACATCTTTCAGAATCATCGGCTTGAGCGATTTGTCGTCGGCCGTGATGAAATAATTTTTCTGCAGTTTAACAATGGCAGAAATGGTTTGCAAAAGGGTATTCTGCCGCTGGTTGATGGCATCAATATACCACTTGGCAGCATCCAGTTTTTGTTTAATAAAAAGTGCCGCCTGCTTGTGCTCCGGCGATTTCTTATCGTGAGAATACGTGGTAAGAATATCTTTATATTCATCTGAAACCCGCAGAGAAGGTGCATTTTTACTGTTAAGTGAGGGGATTACTTCGATGCCTTTGTCGCCGTTGTCTTTTATTGTAATTAAAAAATCGGGGATGATTTCGTTATTGATCGTAATAGTTTGGGTATCGAAATTTCCTCCTACCTTCGGCGAAAGTTTGGAAATTACCTCGATCGCATCTTTAAGATCCTCTTCTTCGATATCGTATTTCTGAATGATCTTATTGTAATGTTTATTGGTAAGCGCATCGAACTGGTTACGAAGAATGTTGGCCGCCAAAGTCACCGCCTTGTCCGAACTTACCTTTTTCTCGATCTGCAACAGCAGACATTCCTGCAGATTTCGGGCGCCTACACCCGGCGGATCCAGCTTTTGCACATAGTTTTCGAGTACTTCCTGCACATTTTCCGGTGTGGTGAAAATCCCTTGGGAAAATGCAAGATCGTCAACAATCTGCTTCAGTTCTCGCCGCAGATAACCGTCATTATCCAAATTCCCGATAAGGTATTCCGCCACGTCCAGATCCTGTCCTTCAATGTTGGAAAGACGGATCTGCTCCAGAAGATAATCATATAAAGACTGCCCTTCGGTAAGTAATGACTGGTTATCAAATTCTTCATCGTCCGCAGAATAGTTGCTGGTACTCGTTTTATAGGCAGGTTCGTCATCGAAGATATAATCATTCACATCGAAATCGGTATCGATGGTTTCGGTACCGTCATCATCGAAGTTCTCCTCCGCACTATACTCTTCTTCTTTATTTTCTTCCTGAACTTTTTCCAAGGCAGGATTTTCCTCTAGCTCGCGCTCAAGTTCTTCCTCAAATTCCAACGTGTGAAGCTGGATAAGCTTCATGAGCTGGATTTGCTGCGGGGCCAACTTTTGCCCCAGTTTCATCTGAAGATTTTGCTTTAACATATATCAGTGCTGTTTCTCTGTTTTCGTATGCGGTCTTTGGAGACACCTAAACATACTGAATTTATTTTAAAATTCCGCGTTATGCGGCGTTCTTGGGAACGGGATTACATCGCGGATGTTCGTCATGCCCGTTACGAACAGTACAAGCCTTTCCAGACCGAGGCCGAAACCTGCGTGCGGCACCGACCCGAATTTTCGCGTGTCGAGGTACCACCAAAGCTCTTCAGCGTCAACATTCATGTCTTTCATTTTCTGCTCTAAAACCGAAAACTGATCTTCACGCTGCGAGCCGCCAATAATTTCTCCGATGCCCGGGAAAAGTACGTCCATTGCTGCTACGGTTTTTCCATCGCCGTTCAGTTTCATATAAAAGGCTTTAATGTCTTTCGGATAATCGAACAGCACAACGGGACTTTCGAAATGTTTTTCTACCAAATAGCGTTCGTGTTCACTCTGAAGATCGGCGCCCCATTCTTCTATCGGAAACTGGAATTTCCCTTTTTTATTCTGTTTTGAATTTCGCAGAATATCAATCGCTTCCGTGTAGGAAACACGCTTGAATCTTTTTTCAATAACATTCTGCAATTTTTCTATTAAACCTTCCGACGCACGGTCTTTTTCAGGTTTTTGTTTCTGTTCTTCGGCAAAACGTTTATCCAAAAAGTCGAGGTCATCTTTACAGTTTATTAAAACGTAGCCAATCACATATTTCAGAAAATCTTCGGCTAAATCGATATTATCTTCCAGATTATTGAAGGCCACCTCAGGCTCCACCATCCAGAATTCGGCTAAGTGGCGCGTGGTGTTGGAATTTTCGGCACGAAACGTTGGTCCAAAAGTATAAACGCGGCCCAGGCCCATCATGGCAGTTTCCACGCTTAGCTGACCGGAAACGGTAAGATTGGTCTTCTTCCCAAAAAAGTCCTTTTCGAAATCGATCTGTCCTTCTTCAGTGAGTGGGATTTCATTTAAATTAAAGTTGGTGACGCCAAACATTTCACCTGCGCCTTCCGCATCAGCGCCGGTAATTATCGGCGTGTTCATGTAGAAGAACTGGTTTTGGTGAAAGAATTCGTGGATGGCAAAACTCACCGCGCTGCGAACCCGGAAGACGGCACTGAAAAGGTTTGTGCGGAAACGCAGATGCGCCTGCTCGCGCAAGACTTCCAGTGAATGCTTTTTGGGTTGAAGGATCGTTCTGTCGCGCTCTTCGGTGAAATTGTCGCCCAAAACCTGAATCTTTTTTGCAATGATCTCGATATTCTGGCCGCTTCCCTGGCTTTCAATAACCTCGCCCACGATCTTTAAGGACGTCGCTGTACTGATGTTCTTTAAAACATCTTCCGGGAACTGCTCAAAATCGACCACGATCTGCAGGTTATTGATGGTAGAACCGTCATTCAGCGCGATAAAACGGTTGGAGCGGAAAGCGCGAACCCAGCCGTAAATGGTGATGTCGTGATGCAGCAGTTTTTTGTAATCTCCCAGTAGTTCTTTTATCGTCGTTCTCATGCTTGGCAGTCAGTTTATTTTTTGAAATTCGTCGGGACACCGCTTGCATTGCGGGGTGACCGGTCTATGCAAACTTACTAAAAATTGGCGTAATCTTTGTTGCCCGGAAAAAATTAAAATAAAAAAACGCCTTATAATAAGGCGTTTTTAATCTTTTTTGTGAATAATCGTGAGTTTAAATTATCCTGACTTTGCAACATTTAAAAAAAACAGATTATTCGTCTTTTTTAGAGGGTACTAAAAAAACGTCCATCAAACCTTCGGGCAAATCCATTTTAATATATTTTTCCTCACGGTTCAGCTCCAGGATCCAATCTTTAATTATCGGGACAATTACCTGCTTATCAGCAAGTTTCAACAAAAAATAATGTTGTGCTGTTTGGTCGTTCACCGATTCGATGACGCCGCAGGACTTACCGTCCGCTTCACGGATTTCAAAACCGATAACCTCGTGGTAATAGAATTTATTTCCAGTGAGTTTGGGCAGAGTGGAAAGCGGCAGATACACGTCTTTGGAAAGTACCTGATCGACGAGCGCCTCGGTAGAATTCCTGAATGAGATGATGAGCGTATCTCCTTTGCTCCACGATTGTTTTGCAATAAAAAACGGAACCAATAATCCGTTGATGTCAACGAATATTGATTCCAGTTTATTATACATTTCAGGTTGGTCTGTATCCAGCTTAAGGAATACATTTCCCTGAAGACCGTGTCTGCGCGTGATTTTTCCTAAAAAATAGCAATCTTCTTTCCGCATAACGGTGCTGTTTTATTACGCCTTAGATTCTTCTTCCTCGCCGTTTCCGGTAAGTTTTTCAGTAACATCAGCAACGGTATCTTTCACGGTATCGACCACGTCAGCGATTACCGCTGCGGCCTCACCGATCGATTCTGCTACGGTTTGGGCTACCGTTTTTTCGTCAGCAGTTTCTTCTTCTGCAGGTGCATTGGCGGCAGCTTCTTCAGCAGCTTTAGCTTCCTCAGCCGCTTTTTCTTCTGCTAACTTCGCATCTGCTTCTGCTTTCGCGTCTGCTTCGATTTTCGCTGCAGCGTCCAGTCTTGCCTGGTTTACTTTACTTTCTGCGTCAAAGGCTGCTTTTTTGGCTTCTTCTTTCGATTTTGCCAAGTTGTCTTTTTTACCAAGAACCTGTTGTTCTTTGCCTTCCAGCCACGTGTTGAAACGGGTATCTGCCTCAGCCTGATCAAAAGCACCTTTAGCTACACCACCCTGAAGGTGTTTTTTGTAAAGAGCGCCTTTGTACGACAAGATCGCTCTTGCAGTATCCGTTGGCTGTGCACCGTTGTTCAGCCATTTTACAGCCGCGTCAACGTTGAGTTCGATTACCGCCGGATTTACGACCGGGTTGTAGGTACCGATTTTTTCGATGAATTTACCATCTCTGCTCGCTCTGGCATCGGCCACTACGATGTGGAAAAAAGGTTTGCCTTTTTTACCGTGTCTTTGTAATCTGATTTTTACTGACATAATTGTTTGAATTTTCGGGAACTCGTCCCAGTTAAATATTAAGGGTGCAAAGATAACTAAATTTTTGCGTGTAGCTTCTTTTTGCGGTAAATATTTGCAGTGAAATTCCCGCGGCAGTTTTACCGCTATTTTTATTTAAATATAATTCGGTCGCTACTGAAAGAAAACCATGATCACCGCCAGGACGAAACCGATGCCCGCATAGATCATGCCGCGACGGAAGGCTTTAGATTTAAAATTAAACATCCAAAAAGAGGAAATCACGAAAAAGAAAAGCGTGAATCCGAAGACGGTGTTCAGCGACGCGTAGCGATGGGTAGAAGTTGATTTGTGCAGTTGGTTAAACTTCTCCAAAACGGGAGGCAGCTGCATTTTGGTATATTTTGCTTCGCCGGTAGCTTCGTTGTAAGAACCGTCTTTGAAAGTTTTTACCGGTCCGGCTCCCGGTTCGAATTCCACGTTTCTCATTTTAATTTCCTTGGCCAGTTCTTTATCGGTCATATTGGGCTTCAAAACCACTTCATATTTGTTTTCTTTCTTCAGGAAATTGGTATCCCGGTAAATTAGCAGCACGCCGCTGAGCGAGTACACTGCCATAATGCCGGCCGCGAAATACCCTAAATAGCGGTGCGTAATCCGCATGAACGATTTTGTGTCTCTGATTTTTGCCATGTTTTATCTGTTTTTTGGTTTGTTTTTTTTCGGACGAAAGCTTTCGGGTTATTTAACAACAACAGCGGAAACATAAGTTTCCACTGCGGTCTTGTAAAAAAAAGTGATATGAATGAAAAATTGAACTTAGAGTTTGTAGGTCAAGGTAACATAAACGTTGCGCGGCGCAATCGGGTTTACTGAATAATTCTCGTGGTAATTATAATTTACCGTATCGAATAAATTGCCCACTTTCGCCATCACAGAAAACTTATTCCAGTCATATCCTGCCGATAAACTGGCGGTCACATAATCATCAACTTTCAACATTCTGGATGCTCCGTTTCTGTCGTTGATGGTTTTCTTGGTATCGTTCCATCCGGCAATCCGGTCGCCAATAAAATAAGCGCTGGCGCCTAACTTCAGGCCTTTAAGATAATCGGTAAAGGTGTAGAAGACAGACGCATTCGCCGTTGTGGCAGGCGTTCTTACCAAACGCTGATTTTCTACGTATCCAAAATCAGCAGGTGTGTCCAGATACACTGCGTGATTGTATGATGCTCCCGCAATAAGGGAAAGGTTCGGTGTAGGATTTCCGGTAATATCGAGTTCTATCCCACGGCTGCGCATTTTTCCGGCGAATTCTTTAATGCTGGAATCCGAGTTCGGAGCACCGTTAATAAATTCTGCAGTTTGGTAGAAGTTTCTGTTTTCAATTTGATACAGTGAAAGGTTTAACGCCACTGCATTATTCCAGAAATTTTTCTTCATTCCCAACTCGAACTGGTCGATCAACGATGGCTTCAGCGACTTGTCGTTCACGTCGCGACCGGTGTTGGCCGAGAAAGAATTGGTATACGTTGCGAATAAAGACAAATTATCATTAGGCATATAAACCAGACCTGCTTTTGGTGAAAAAGCGCGGTCAACGGTACCGTTGCTTAATTTGGTTTCGCCATTTGCAAAAGTCTTCTTTTCGGAATCGAGGTTTTCAATGTACGACCATCTCAAGCCTGCCAAAACTTTGAATTTGTCGGAAAGCTCGATAAAATCCTGCGCGTAGAGGCCAAAACGTTGAGTCGGGATTCTGTTCCGGTCTCTTTTTACCGCTTCAGGCATCGCGCCGGAAGCCCAGGTGTTTGGATCGTCCAGATAAATGGTGCCGGCCGAACTTCCGTTTGTACCGTAGTAATAGTTTCGGTCAATCGGTTTACCGGTAACGGCATCCAGGAAGGTGTAAGAGTCGTTGGTTCCGTAATCACCGTCTGTTCCAACCAAAATCTTATGGTTAACGTTCCCGGTTTTTACTTCACCGTTCAGGTTTAGCTGCAAAGAAGTATAATTCTGCTCAGCATACGTTCTTCCCAGCGGACGTTTCCAGGAAATGCGGTCTGCCGCGTCATATTGCCACTGTACTCTTTCTGTAGAGAAGTAATCTTTTGTATAATTCTGGTACGAAGCGACGGCATTTAATGTCCAGAAGTCACTGAACTGATGATTAAATGTGATGCCCGCTGTGGCCTGCTCAACGTTCTGAAACTGCCAGTCGGTACCTAAAAAAGCATTTCTTGGCAACAGGTTGTTCATGGAATAAGAACCGTCTTTATTGGTGATTGAGCCAATTCCGAAATCCGGCGTAAAGTCGTTTTTCAGATAATCAGCTTCAACAATAAGTTGAGAATTATTGCCGATATTAAAAGCGAAAGATGGATTGAAATAATATTTCTGAGATTCGACCACATCGCGGAAGCTGTCGGCTGTTTCATAAGCTCCGTTTACGCGGAAGGCTACATTTTTGGACAAAGGACCGTAGAAGTCCACCGTTGGCTTCCAGGTATTCCAGCTGCCACCACTGATGCCGACGCTGCCACCAAAGTCAAATCTTGGCTTTTTTGTAATTAAATTCACCACGCCTCCTGCCGCAACATTTCCGTAGAGCATCGCGTTACCGCCTTTCAGTACTTCAACGCGCTCCAGACCGGAAACTTCCGGAAAAACTCCGCTGTTTACACGGGAACCATTCTTGAAAATGTTATCGTTTCCGAAGTTAAAACCACGTCCACCAAAGCTGTCCTGTGAGTTACCACGCGAAGAGGTAATGTATAAACCGTTTACATTCTGGAGTACATCACTGAGTTGTTTGGCTTGTTGCTGCTCGATAATTTCATGCGTCACGATGGCCACCGGCTGCGGATTTTCCATAATCGTAAGATTCGATTTTGAAGAAAGCGGCCGCGCTTTATTGGGATTACCTGTTTTGTGCAGGTTAATGTCTTCAATTTGTTGAATTCTGATGGTGTCGTTCTCAGGTTGATAATGCATTTGCGCCGCAGCACTGCCAGCAATCAATAGAACACCGACCGAAATTATCTGTTTTTTCATGGGATGTTTATTTAGACTGAATTAAAATAACGGGGCAAATGTAAAAAACACCCTGAACATGGGCAATTTTATTTTGAATTATTCTAAATAAACCTTCTCTGTTTAATTTAAATGTTTGAAAATGAACAGACTTACAAAACATGACATTTGTCATTTTTTGCGCATCAGCGCGAATGCAGTAAGCATAAAACCTACGTTAATCATAAAATAAGTGATCCCATTTGGCGAACTGAAAGTTCCGAACAGCACTACTACAATTCCGAAAACAGCAATAATTGCCATGATTTTTTTTATTAATGCATTGCCGGAGAACGAACGCGCACGTATCAATTTAAACAAACCGAGAAAAAGCGCACCGTTTACGATATAGATAAATACGATAGGAATTGCCGACAAATCGAAATTTCGCTTTGTAAAAAATATTTCGGTATTCGTAAAGTAATAAATCAACATATAAAACAAAACGATTGCGGCACCAAGAAGTGCGCTGTTCACAGGCATCTTTGTGCGCGCGTTCACCTTGTCCAGATTTAATACTTTACGCGATTTAGGCAAATTAGAAAACTGATAGGGAACGCGGATCGTCGCCAGCAGTAAACCGTTCGATGTGCCCAGCACAGAAATTATGATGAACAACTGCATCAGCAGCGCGCCGGAGTCGGAAGCAATTCTGCGCGCAAACTCAGTAATATAAGTATCCTTGAGCGTGATAATATCTGCGCTGCTCATCCGCAGCACAATGCCCAAATAATAAGAAATATAAATCACCATCACGGAAACCGTGCCGATGATTAGCGCGCGCGGAAGATTGCGCCGCGAATCTTTTATCTCACCGGAAATCTGCGTGGCGATATACCAGCCATCAAATGCAAAAGATATCGGAATAAAACTGGCTGCCACCAACATCAGAAAACTTTGAGTCTGCAATCCCTCGCCACGTTGCGCAAAATGGTTTACCGCCGTTGTACCGCTGTCCATTAAACTTAGAATTCCCAACGCTGCGATGAAAATCAGTGGAAGCACTTTCAGCACCGTCGTGAATTGTTGGAAAATCCCGCTTTCTCTGGGCCGGAAAATATTAATCAGGAAAAAGATAATGAGATTCATTAAGCCAATCAGCAAGAACTGCAGTTGCCCGGGCGTTAACGCAGTATAATCTGAAATAAGATGCGCGATGTAAATCCCGGAAACGGTAAAAAGAACGGCGGTGAGTATGGGATAAAACAACGTCATGTACATCCATCCGACGAAAAAACTTGCGGTATCGCCGAAACGGAAATTCACATAACTGAGAATTCCGCCGTCGCGCGGCAATAATTCAGCATAGTTCGCCATCGAGATACCGGCAAAAACGACGCTTACCCCGACAATTATAAAACCAAGCAAACCTGCCAAAACATTACCTTCTGTGGCAACGAGTACATCATCTACTTTGAAGAAAATTCCGGATCCGATCACCTGCCCGATAACCATGGAAATGGCAGTGAACAAGCCGTATTTGGCTTCCAGCTTTTGCTCTTTATTCATAAAAAGTTGCTATTTAGGTTAATCCTGAAGTTCCAGCCAGCGCATTTCCAGCTCCTGCAGTTTCTCTGAAATGGTCTCAAGATTTTTGGAAAACTCCGCGATTTTTCCGTAATCAGTTTCGTTATTGAGCTGCTCCAGAATCGCGGCGCGCTGCCCTTCCAGCTTCGGCATTTCGATTTCGATATTCTTGAGTTCCTGCTGTTCTTTAAAGGACAATTTCTTTGAAGGTGCAATTTCCGCAGCCGGTCTTTCTTCTTTTTTCGGTGCCGGCACACTCTCCGGAAGCACTTTTTTATTCGCGTCCTGTGCTTTTTTCTCGCGGTACTCAGAAAAATTACCGACAAAATCTTTGATTACGCCGTCGCCTTCGAAGGCCAGGACATGATCGACAATACGATCCATGAAATAACGGTCGTGAGAAACAATGATCAGACTTCCCTGAAACTGCAGCAGAAAATTTTCTAAAACCGTGAGCGTGGGCAGATCCAGATCGTTGGTAGGCTCATCAAATATGAGAAAATTAGGGTTTTGATAAAGCACATACATGAGATGCAGACGGCGCTTCTCACCACCGGAAAGTTTTGAAATCGGAGAATACTGCGTTTGATCATCAAACAAAAACAACCGCAGAAACTGCGAGGCAGATATCGTTCGGCCATTGGCCAGCGGAAAGTTTTCCGAAATATCTTTGATAAAATCGATGACGCGCTGCTCTTCTTTATACTTCAGTCCCTTTTGAGAAAAGTAACCGAACTTAATGGTTTCGCCGGTCTCGATTTCTCCCTCATCATAAGGTTCCAGCCCTTGGATAATATTTAAAAGCGTGGATTTTCCGGCGCCGTTTTTTCCGACAATACCTACTTTTTCGCCTCGTTGAAACTGGTAGGAAAAATTCTTAAGCAAAACTTTATCTCCAAAACTTTTGCTGATATTATGAAGTTCCAGGATTTTTTTACCGAGTCTTTTCATCTCAAAATCCAGCTCGAGTTTATCTTTACGCGTATCGGTTTTGGCGACTTTTTCGGTTTCATAAAAAGAATCGATGCGTGATTTGGATTTCGTAGTGCGTGCCTTGGGCTGACGCCGCATCCATTCCAGCTCCTTTCTATAAAGGTTTTGCGCTTTATCGATGGTGGAGCTCATATTTTCCTCGCGTATAATTTTATTTTCCAGATAAGTGGCGTAGCTGCCATTGTGAACGTAGAGATTGTAATCTTCAATTTCCCAAATCATATCGCAGACAGCATCGAGAAAATAGCGGTCGTGCGTCACCAATAAAAGCGTCACCATTGCTTTGGAAAGATAATTTTCCAGCCATTCTACCATGTCAACGTCGAGATGGTTGGTGGGCTCGTCCATGATCAAAAGGGTGTGTCGATGCTGGGCGCGCGTTTCTACCAAAAGTTTTGCGAGCGCGACACGTTTAATTTGGCCGCCGGAAAGCGTCTTCATCTTTGCCGTAAGATCAGTGATCTTCAGCTGCGTCAGGATCTGGCTCATTTCATTTTCCAGATCCCAGGCCTCGTGGATTTCCATCTCATTCAGCGCCTTGTCCATATCATCGGGATCTTCCGTCAGCAAAGCGTGATGATAATTTTTGAGTGCCATGATTGGCGCGGAATCCAGTGTCATCATGAATTCTTCCACGTTCAGCTCGCCTTCGAAATCGATTTCCTGATCGAACAGAACCACCTGAATGTCTTTGTTAATCACCACAGTACCGGCGTCCGCGATCTCGGTGCCCATGAGGATTTTGAGCAAAGTCGATTTTCCGGAACCGTTTTTAGCAACAATGGCGATCTTGTCGCCTTCGTTGATGTGAAAAGTAATGTCTCTGAAAAGAGTTTTAACACCGTAGGATTTAGTTAAATTTTCCGCTGAAATGTAATTCATAGTAGTTGATGCTGCGTGATTTAGAAAGCTGCAAAAGTACGGAAATTAAGACCGTGAAAGTGCATTGGTGTTTTGTCGCTTTTGCGTGACTTTCCATTTAAAGAGGAAAAAAGGTAAATTTCTTTTTCGGTGTTAAACTGTGTTAATTCCCACCAAACTAAAACAAATGGAATGTTTTCTGTACTAAGTCGGGACGAACATCAAAAAATCAAACAAAATGGACAATGAAAAAATTGTAAGCGCACTGAACGACTTACTGACGAAAAACTACGATGCCGAAAAAGGCTACAAGGAAGCGGCAGAAAAAATACAGCATACTTCCCTGAAAAGCTACTTCGAAAAACAATCTAAAAACCGCTATGATTTCGGGCACGAACTGAAATCACTTATCGCTAAATACGGCGGCGAACCTGATAAAGGGACGAGCGTAGCCGGTGATATACATCGCACCTGGATTGCCATCCGCGATGCGTTTTCTAGTGGAGACCAAAACATTTATGAAGAATGTATCCGTGGTGAAGAAACTTTCTCTGCGGAATACGGCGAAGTGCTGAATAACGAAATTCTGCCGCAAGATGTGAAAGAGGTCGTAAGAAAACAGAAACATTCTGTGGATGAAGCGCTGGCTACCCTGCGCACCATGGAAGGTTTTTCTTAAGAAATATCATCTCAAACAATAAAGTGACCCCATAAAAGTCACTTTTTTTATGTTAAAATTTTCGTGATTCCTGACGATATTAGCGTGATGCATTTTTACTCTTAATCTGCATAAATTTATAGCCAGCGAAAGAATCGTAACTTGCGACTTTACCAGAAACCGAAAAGTATGTCCAAAGAAACTCAGGAAAAAACGCGCCTTCATGCCCGCAACAGAAACCGTGAACCTTACGATCTTGCTGCTTTGATTGCGGTAGAGCCCAAGTTGCAGCAACATATAAAACCTAATAAACACGGTGCGGATTCGATTAATTTTGCGGATCCTGATGCAGTGAAACTCCTGAACAAAGCACTGCTTCACCATTATTACGGCGTCACAAATTGGGATTTCCCGGACGAAAATCTTTGCCCGCCCATTCCGGGGCGCGCTGATTATCTGCATTATATGGCAGATTTATTGGGACAAAGTAATTTCGGAACGGTTCCCACCGGTGAGAAGATTACAGTACTCGATATCGGTGTCGGTGCCAGCTCCATCTACCCCATTATCGGCGTTACTGAATACGGCTGGAATTTTATCGGTTCCGACATCAATAAGGAATCACTCCAATCCGCACAAAAGATTATTGATGCCAACACCGGTTTGCACGGAAAAGTATCTTTGCGCCTGCAGGAAGATGAAAATTCAATTTTTAAAGGAATTTTACAGGAGGATGAAATGGTAGATTTCACTATGTGTAATCCGCCTTTTCATGCGTCGGCAGAAGAAGCAGAAAAAGGATCTGCCCGCAAAGTGAAAAACCTCTCCGGAAAAAAGACAGAAAGTCCTGAGCTGAATTTCGCCGGCATCAGCAAAGAACTGATTTGCGAAGGCGGCGAATCTTCATTCATTAAAAAGATGATCACCGAAAGCGAAAGCTTTCGCGAAAATTGCTATTGGTTTTCGACTCTGGTTTCCAAAAAATCCAATCTGAAAGGGATTTATAAACTACTCAATGCTGAAGAAGCGACTCAGGTAAAAAGCATTGCGCTGGGTACCGGAAACAAATCCAGCCACATTATTGCGTGGAGTTTCCTTAGCAAAACAGAACAGCAAAAGTGGAAGAACCGCAATTGGAAAGATTAATGTAATCGGAAAAGTGCGGGATGTTTTTCATCATTATAAATTACCTCAGAAAAAGTTCGTTTTTTTAATAATTAAATAATTGAAATCAATTTTTAGTCTTGATTAATCTGCAAAATAATGTTCCGTAATTATTTATTTCATTTAAATAACTAATTTTAAAACTGTTTTGGTTGAGCGAATTCATGTTTAATACCTAACTACAGAAAAGACAATCTTTTCTGTTTTTTTGTATTATCTTCAACCGATTGAAAATGTGCTCTTTACTTTGCACTCAAGCTTCCTAGAACACACACATTAGGAATTTCGCAAAATTTTTCGTATATTAGCATTATTGCATAATTCGACAGAAGCACGACAAATTTGGTATCGTTGCTCTGTTTAGAGTTCTACACTCTCTCTTTCTGCATTCTGCAGTGCAATTTTTTAATCTATTAATCACTATTGGGCGCACGTTTTTAGCGAAGCGATAGAACCCTTTTAAAAAAAATATTTAATGAACAATAAGAACGTTACCACAAACAAAAGAGTTGGGATTATCGGTGCCGGTCCAAGCGGTTTGGCACAAATACGCGCATTCGAAGCGCTTCACGATCAGGGCTTTGCCATGCCGGAAATTATCTGTTTTGAGAAGCAGGATAACTGGGGTGGCATGTGGAATTATTCCTGGAGAACAGGTGTCGGGAAATATGGAGAACCGCTGCACGGAAGTATGTACAAATATCTGTGGTCCAACGGTCCCAAAGAATGTCTGGAATTTGCCGATTATTCTTTCGACGAACACTTCAAAAAGCCTATTTCTTCCTATCCGCCACGCCCCGTGTTGTTTGATTATATCCAGGGACGCATCAAAAAAAGTAATGCGCGCGACTATATCCGCTTCGACACCACGACCAGATGGGTAAGTTATGATGAAGTTACCAAGAAATTTACGGTCATCCTGGACGATTTGAAAATCAACAAAACCTATTCAGAAGAATTCGATTATCTGGTGGTGGCATCCGGACATTTCTCGACACCGAATATGCCGTATTTTAAAGGTATCGAAAATTTCCCGGGCACGGTGATGCATGCCCACGATTTCCGCGGTGCGGATAAATTTAAAGACCGCAATCTGTTGCTTATCGGAAGCAGCTATTCGGCGGAAGACATTGGTGTACAGTGTTATAAGCACGGTGCAAAATCGGTGACTTTAAGTTATCGAAGCAACCCAATCGGTGTCGAATGGCCGGAGGGAATCAAGGAAGTGCCGCTGGTTACCCATTTTGAAGGCAATACGGCATTCTTTAAGGATGGAACCACGGAGGATTTTGACGCCGTGATCATGTGTACCGGGTATCAGCACAAATTTCCATTCTTGCCCGACGAGCTCCGTTTGAAAACGAAAAACAATCTGTATCCGGACAATCTGTACAAAGGCATATTTTTCAACGAACTGCCGGAACTGATTTATCTGGGAATGCAGGATCAATACTATACTTTTAATATGTTCGATGCGCAGGCGTGGGTAGCGCGCGAATTTATGATGGGCAGGATGGAACTTCCCGGCCAATCTGAACGGCGACGCGATATCGACAAATGGCTGGAAAAACACGACCGGATGGAAACCGGCGCGGATCACGTAGATTTTCAGTCGGATTATATTAAGGACCTTCTGTCGCTTTCGGATTATCCCGACTTTAATGTAGACAGGGTGGCCGAGATGTTTAAAGAATGGCTTCAGGACAAAGAAGACAACATCCTTACCTACCGGGACAAAACGTATCGGAGTGTCGTGACGGGCACCATGGCGGCCGTGCACCACACCGAATGGATGGATGAGCTGGACGACTCGAAAGAACGTTATCTCTATGCCGCGGAAGAGGAGGAAGCCATCCCCGATCGCCTTTAATTATGACTGTTCTCAAAAGCAAAACCTTTCAGAATTTCTGAAAGGTTTTTTATATTTAAATAAAATCAGCATTAAATCAATCCAAAGTTAAATTTTTAAAAGACCAGAGATTTCCATTAAAAACGTTGAGGTCCACCTTGGTATTAATGCCGTATACAATTCCATTTTCGCTGAATTGCCACATCTTCCACTCACTGTCGGGCGAAGGTTGCGGCACATCGTTATAGTTGGCCAGCCAGAGCGGATATTCATCAAATTCTCCTTTCAGAAAATCCTTATGATAGTAATAATAAGTGTAGATAATGGGTTTTACGCCGTAGGCTTCTTCTATAATTCGACACCATATTTTTAGATCTTCGATGAGCTTCTTTTTAGATTTACGCCGCGGAATTTTTTCAATATCCAGAACTGGCGGAAGATTACCACTTTCAAGTTTTACACGGGAAAGAAAATTATTTGCCTGTACAACGGGATCTTCGTCCGCGCGGTAAAAGTGGTATGCACCGCGGATCAGTCCGTGTTTTTTTGCACTGGTCCAAAACTCATCAAAATGCCGGTCGGCAGATCGGTTGCCCATGGTCGCGCGCATTACCACAAACTTCAGCGGAATAGCACGGTTGCCAATGCTGAGGCTATCCCAGCTGATATCTTCCTTACGCTGATAATGCGAGATATCCATACCGAAAATCTTATCAGTATTGTCACCGATGATTCGGTTGATGCGGTTTTCTTCCTGTTCCGTATTAGAAAGTTTTGCGTGCTCAAAACGGTTGAAGTAAAGCGCATAATAAAATGACACTTTTTCTTTCAGATAAAAACCGGTTCCCACCAGCGTAATTACCAGAATTAAAAGCAGCAGTCCACGACGCAAAAAATAGTTTTTTCGGCGTTTCCTGTGGATTTTCCTGATCGTCTTTTTTGGTAATTTTTTCTTGGGCATAGGCTGCAAAAATAAACTATTAACGCGACAGAGCCACGAGAATTTCGCGGCTCTGTTTTATTTAAATTAAAGAAAATTCAGGCTCCGTACGGAATCCAGATATTCTTGATTTCAGTGGCGTGTCGCAAAAACTCCTGACCTTCACCATGACTAGTTTTCAGCCAGTTTCTGTATTTACCGTAGTTCACCCAGGAACGTTTCATAGAATCTGTGGAGAGAATCTCGATATTTTCACTTCCTGCCCGCGTTCCAAAATACCAGATCCCGTCCACATTATAATGTTTTGCCAACTCACCGGCCAGCTCTTCTTTTGGACCCGTAATGATATTAACGGTTCCGGCCGGAACATCGGATGTTTCCAATATCTGGTAAAAATCGGTTGCCGAAAACGGATGCTTTTCTGAAGGAACCACCACTGCCCGATTTCCCATCGCAATGACCGGGATGACCGTCGAAATAAATCCTAACAGCGGATTTTCTTCGGGACAAATCACGGCCATCACGCCCACCGCTTCCGGCATCGCCAGCGTCACCATCCGCTGAACCGTAGAATGTGCTGCGCCGTCGTACTTATCCGCATAAGCAGCATAGGTATAAATTCTTTCAATAGAAAGCTGTACTTCTTCCTGCGCCGATTCCAGCGATTGATTCATCATTTCCGTGATGCGCTGCGCGAATTCTTCTGCGCGAATTGCCAGATTTTCAGCGATATAATAAAGAACCTGCGCACGTGCATGCCCAGTCATTCCGCCCCACGATTTTTCTGAGTGAGCAGCTTCCACCGCGTTTCGGACATCTTTTCTGTTGCCTTCGGAAACTTCGCCGATGTAGTCGCCATAAGCATTTTGAATTTCTGTGCTATAACCTCCATCCGGACGTGTCTGCTTGCCGCCGACGTACATTTTCGTTGTACGGTCGATATCAGCCAGGCTGTTTCTGCGGGATTCTTTCGCTTTGGGCTTTTCAGTTTTAAGTTTAATTGGTTCTGAAGTAAATTCAGCTTGTACCTTTGGTTTCAGGTATTCATACAAACCTTCTTTGCCACCCTCCCGACCGAAGCCGGACTCCCTGTAACCGCCAAAACCTGCTGCCGCATCAAACTGATTGGTACAATTAATCCAGACACTTCCTGCTTTTATTTTTGGAGCAAGATCCAAAGCTAAATTGATGTTTTCCGTCCATAAACTGGACGCCAAACCATAACGCGTATTATTTGCCAGCGCCACTGCTTCGGAGTGGCTGCGGAACGTCATCGCGACCAAAACCGGCCCGAATATTTCTTCCTGAGCAATCACTGCGCTGGTCGGTACATCGGTAAACAAAGTAGGTGGAAAATAAAACCCGTTTTCGGGCACCGCCTCTTTGCACTGATAAATGGTGCAACCTTCTTCGATTCCTGTATTTACCAGATCCGCAATCGTTTTTAGCTGAACTGGATCGACAATCGCTCCCATATCGACGGTTTTGTCCATGGGATTACCGACGCGAAGCGTATCCATGCGGGCGCGCAGTTTTTTGTAAAAAACTTCAGAAACCGATTCCTGCACCAGTAGGCGTGAACCTGCGCAGCAAACCTGCCCCTGATTAAACCAGATGGCATCCACGATTCCTTCAATCGCTGAATCCAGATCAGCATCTTCAAAAACGATGAATGGTGATTTTCCGCCCAGTTCAAGGGAAATCTTTTTGCCTGTTCCGGCGATATTGGTTCTTAGGATCTTACCGACTCTGGTAGAACCTGTAAAGGCAATTTTCTGTACGTCAGGATGATTTACCAGTGCATTACCGGCAACAGCTCCTCTTCCGGTGACAATATTCACCACCCCTTTTGGCAAACCTATTTTCCCGCAAATTTGCGCAAAAAGCAACGCCGTCAGCGAAGTATATTCCGCCGGTTTCAATACCACGGTGTTTCCCATCGCCAATGCGGGGGCGATCTTCCAGGACAGCATCATCAGCGGAAAATTCCAGGGAATAATCTGCCCGATTACGCCCACTTGCTGATAATCCGCGAACTCAGTTTCCATTAATTTTGCCCAGCCGGCATGGTGGTAGAAATGTCTTGTCGCGATCGGGATGTCGATATCGCGTGTTTCGCGGATCGGTTTTCCATTGTCCAGAGTTTCCAGTACCGCGAAAAGCCGAGAATGTTTTTGAATTTGCCTTGCGATGGCATACAAATATTTTGCCCGTTCAAAACCACCGATTGCCACCCATTCCGGCAGCGCGTCGTTCGCCGCCTTCACCGCGCGGTCAATATCAGTTTCGTCCGCTTCGGCTATTTTCGCCAGAAATTCTTTATTAGCGGGATTATTTGAATCCACATAATGTTCTGAATGTGGTGCGACCCATTCTCCGCCGATAAAAAGATCGAAAGAGCGATTATTTTCTTCCAAAAACTGCACTGCAGCTGCAGTACTTTCAGGTGCAGGACCATAGACCATTGTGTCGTATATTTCTTTGATTTCCATTGTATCGGAGTATATTTAAAAATGAAAAAACCGCTGAAGCAATTTATATCGCCCAACGGTTACTTATTATGCCATCGGATGCCTGAATCCGGCACTATAGCGGCCAGTGATGTAATGCTCCAGTTGACGCTCGATATCGCCCAGCAGTGAACTCGCGCCGAAACGGAACAGCTCTGGCGTCAACCATTCCGTTCCCAGTTCTTCCTTAATTAAAATAAGATAATCGAGTGCCTGCTTTGCTTTCTGAATTCCACCGGCCGGCTTGTAGCCTACTTTAACACCCGTAAGCTCGTAATAATCGCGTATGCAGCGGATCATGACCAAACTAACGGGAAGCGTAGCATTAACAGATTCTTTTCCGGTAGAAGTTTTGATAAAGTCCGAGCCGGCCATCATGGCAATCCAGGACGCTTTAGCGACTTTGGTGTACATCGGGATTTCTCCCGTGGCAAGAATGGTTTTCATATGCGCGTCACCGCAAGCTGCCCGACACAGTTTTATTTCATCATAAAGTTCCTTCCACTTGGATTCTAAAACAAGATCGCGGGAGATTACGATGTCAATTTCGGTAGCACCAGCCGCGACCGATTTTTTAATTTCCGATATTTTATCTTCCAAAGAAATTTTCCCGGCCGGAAAACCTGTAGAAACTGCCGCGATCGGAATCGAAGTTTTCTTCAGCGCTTCTTTCGCGTAAGGAATAAGATTATGGTAAACGCAGACTGCACCCGTAGTGAGATTGAGATCCTGTGCTCCCAGCTTTTCCAGCAAATCTACACGAACCGGGTTTTTCGCTTTTTCGCAAAGACGCAGTACATTGCCGCGGGTATCATCACCGGCCAGTGTAGTAAGGTCGATCATAGAAACTGCTTTCAGCAACCACGCCGCCTGATATTCTTTTTTTACCGTCCGCCTGCCGCCAAGAGTAGCGACTCGGCGCTCCACAGCGCTGCGGTTGATGCTGATGGAATCGAAATATTTTGTATTGAAAGCCAGTCCTTCATTCCGGGCTTCACCTGCTGAAGCCGGTAAAATTTCAGACTTTTTTTCGAGTGTTTTTTCCATAGTTTTTTCTATTAAATTGAGCAGAAATAAACAGCGAAATTCGCTTCGGTAAAATTAACCATTATTCACCAAACGACCGGCTCAGTTTTAAATAAAAAAGATACACCGTAATAGCGTATCCTTTTTTTGTTTACTTTAAATTTTCACACGCGCAGCTGACGATTAATGCTTTGTTCCAGGGAAATGAACGTTTCCGTTCTGATGACGCCTTTAAGCTTTTGAAGTTTATTCAAGATTTCCATGAGATGGTCATTATCTTTGCAAAGAACCTTCAGAAAAATCGTGTAATTCCCCGTGGTATAATGTGCTTCGACGACTTCGTTAATTTCACGAAGTGCCTTAACGGCATCGTGATAATGACTGGGTTGCTCCAGAAAAACGCCGATATAAGAAACGACTTTGTAACCGATTTTTCGCGGATTTAAAAATGAAATAGAATTTTCGATTACGCCAGCCTGTTCAAGTTTCTTGATGCGCTGATGTACCGCTGTAGTGGAAATGCCAACATTTCTGCTAATGTGCGCCAGCGAAGTTTTCGCGTTATCCATTAGCATGTAAATAATTTCTTTATCAGTACTGTCCAGGTGATACTCTGTATTTAGGGCGTTTTTCATTACTTGTTAATCTTTTTTCATCATTTCTTTGAACCTAATTTGCAGATGATCGGAAAATGATCGCTGTAACCGCCCAAGTAGCGTGTTCCAGAATAAGTGCGAAAAGGACGCACCGATGATCCTTTCGTCCGGGCCTGCAACATTTCGTGACTAAAAACCGCCGCTTCGCCAAAGCAAAGCGGGAAATTTTTGTCGCGAAAATGTAAGGATAAAAGCATTTGGTCAAAAAGTAAGCCACTTTTATAATGAAAGGTAGAATATATGCCTTGCGGGAACAATTCTGCGAAAGGATTAAAAAGAATTTTCTGCAGCTGATCATCATAGAGAAAATCAGTGATCACTTTTTCGTCCGGGTTCTCATTAAAATCGCCGCAGATAATTACCGGCTCATCTGAAGTTTGATGTAATTTAACAATTTTCTCATGAAGATCGGCAAGGATAAAATGCCTGCGGGATTGGTTGACGTTTTTTTCGCGTTTTGAAGGTAAATGCACAACAAAGAGATTAATAACCGTACCTGCAATCCGCACGCGACAGAATAAAACATCACGCGTCGTGTCATAATATTCATAATCTTTTGCCTGCACCGTAAAAAAGTATGAAATAGGCTCAGCGCTGAGAACCTCCACTTTATCTTTATCGTACAGTAAAGCAACATCGACACCGCGCTCGTCCATAGAATTGAAATGCACAATACCGAATCGATCATTGAATGGCGCCAATGCTGCCAAATCTTCGAGGGGATCTCTCCCCTGCACTTCGCAAAGCCCGATCATCGCGGGCAAACTTCCATATTCTTCCTGCATCAACCGAAAAACGTGCGCTGTCTTCCGCAGTTTGTTTTGGTATTTCTGTTCGTCCCAGTTTCGCATTCCCGACGCCGTAGGGTCTAAGTGATGCCTCGGCGGTGGATCAGGCAGAAATAAATTTTCAACATTATAGAAAGCAATCAGCGTTTCGGAACTGCCGCCGGTCCGTGATTTTTCATTTATCAGCATTATCAAAAAATCAAGATTCCTGCAAAAGATCAGGGCGCTTGGCGCGGGTAATTTCGACTGCCTGGTCGTGCTGCCAGTCTTCAATAGTACGAGGATTACCGCTCAGCAAAACAGCCGGAACGTCCAGATTTTTATAGGTCGCCGGTCTTGTGTAGAGTGGCGGTGCCAACAGATGGTCCTGAAAACTATCCATCAGCGCAGACTGTTCGTCATTCAGCACACCTGGCAAAAGCCGGATTACGGAGTCAGCTAAAACGCACGCAGCAAGTTCACCTCCCGTCAGAACGTAGTCTCCGATAGAGATTTCGCGCGTGACGTGCAGATCACGCACACGCTGATCAATTCCTTTATAATGACCGCACAAAAAAAGAAGATTTTTCTTTACCGACAGCGTGTTGGCAATACGTTGATTTAAAGTTTCACCATCAGGAGTCAGATAAATGACTTCATCATAGTCGCGCTGAGCTTTGAGATCCGACAGGCAGTTATCGAGCGGCTCTACCATCATTACCATGCCCGCGCCGCCGCCGTAGGGCTCATCGTCGAGTTGCCGGTGTCTGCCAAGACCCCACTCCCGCAGGTGATGAAAATGAACTTCCGCCAAGCCTTTCTGTACCGCACGTTTTAGAATAGAAGCCTGAAAAGGACTTTCCATAAGTTCGGGCAGCACGCTTACAATATCAATTCTCATTGTTCAGTATTATTCTTTTTAGTGGGAATGATGATAAGACGCAGGGAAGAATCCTTATTGATATAACTCCACATCCAGTTGAAGAAAATGGCAATTTTATTTCGGACGCTCAAAATCAACATAAGATGCAGGAACATCCAGAAATACCACGCCAGCAATCCTTGAAACTTAAGGTTAGGCAAATCGACGACGGCCCGGTATTTACCGATTGTTGCCATACTTCCGCGGTCTACATATTCATATTCTGTCCAATCGGAAGTAGATTTTTTCAAAAGATTTTTTGCCAGTACCTTACCTTGGTTTATGGCAACATTTGCAACTTGGGGGTGCGCCTGAGGATATTTTGGAGTTTCCATATAAGCGATATCACCAATTGCAAAAATATTTTCGTAACCGAGTACGCGGTTATAACGGTCTGTTTTGAAACGGTTTCGAACGATAATCGTAGGATCCAACCCGTCGACAATATTGCCGGTAACGCCGGCGGCCCAGATTACATTGTTGCTGGCGATGCTTTTCCCGCTCTGCATAGAAACGCGGTCGCCGTCATAATCTGTTACCATTTCACCGCGTAGGAAATCCACGCCAAGTTCCTGGAGATACTGGTCTGATTTTGCCTGCGCTTCCTCGCTCATCGTTCCCAAAGGCGTCTCCGTAGAACTGATCAGAATAATCTTCAGATCTTCAAAGTTCATGTGGGGATAGTCGCGCGGCAGAATGTCCTTTTTCATTTCGGCAAAAGCACCTGCAAGTTCAACGCCGGTAGGACCACTGCCGACAATAACCACATTCCAGTTTCCGTCATCAGTGCGTCTTCGTTCGCTGATGAGTTTTTCGAAAGTAAGCAGCACGTTATTGCGAATGGCGATGGCCTCCTGGGTCGTTTTCATCCCGTAGGTGAGGCTTTCCATTTTTTCATTGCCGAAAAAATTGGTGCGGCAACCGGTGGCGAGAATTAATTTGTCATAAGTGTATTCCGCATCGCTGGTGATGATTTTGTTCTGCGCCGGAATAATCTGCTCAACATTAGAAAGGCGGAACTGCACATTGCGCGAGCGCTGGAAAATCTTCCGGAACGGGAATGAAATATTGCTGGGCTCAATGCGGCCACAGGCAACCTGATAAAATAAGGGTTGAAACATATGATGATTCACCCTGTCGATCACCATTACTTTTTTGCGTTTGTTGTTCAGCGCTTTTGCCAGCTGAAGTCCGGCAAAACCACCGCCTACTATTACTATTTTTTCGCGTGCTTCCATTCATTAAAATTAAGGAAAATTAAGCCGGAGCCCTGAGCCAGCCGGCGCAAAAAAAATCCCTGACATCGTCAAGGATCGAAATTACTGTTTGACGATCTGCGTCACTTTCTGCGTATTGTCACTTAAGACATAACGCATTAAATATTTGCCCGGCCGCAGTCGGTCCAGCCGGATTTCCTCCGAATTTTTATTAATTGCGTATTCTGCTACCTGCGCACCGAGTATCGAGTAAAAAGTTACCGATTTTATGATCAGGTTGGCGTTTTTTGATTTAATTAAAATTACGTCGCGCGCCGGATTGGGATATACCACCATCGCAGCGTCGTCAGCTTTCTGCGGGCTGCCGGCAAACGGACGGTCGCTGAGCTGCGCCTTTACATT
This sequence comes from Flavobacteriales bacterium UBA6693, assembly GCA_002454815.1. Lineage (GTDB taxonomy): Bacteria > Bacteroidota > Bacteroidia > Flavobacteriales > Weeksellaceae > Kaistella. Next base: position 204,769 of record DKJL01000010.1, on the reverse strand, counting down.
GAAAGTGCCAAGAGAAAAAAAAGCCAACCACATTAAACAAAATAGAAATCTTTTCACGTATAGATTGATTTTATAGTATAATAAACAAAAGTACAAAATCTAACTTTAAGTACCTCTACGAATTTCGTCAAAGTATTCCTTAAATTTGCAGACTTATAACAAATACTATTCCATCCTCATGTTTATATCTTCCCGCAACCGGCGCCTGCGCACGACCCCCGCATTGCGTGCCCTTGTACAGCAAACCGTTCTCACCACCAGCGATTTAGTAATGCCCCTTTTTGTAATGGAAGGCAAGGCTCAGCAGGAACCCGTATCAGCAATGCCGGGTGTGTTCCGTCGCTCCGTGGACCTCGCTGTACAGGAATGCCGTGAGCTTTATGATTTGGGAATTAAAGGTGTGAACCTTTACATGAAAATTGCCGAAGACCTGAAGGACAATACCGGAAGGGAATCCTGGAACAGCGACGGCCTTATGCAAACAACAATTAAAGCCATAAAAGACGCCGTTCCCGAAATGGTGGTGATGCCGGATGTTGCTTTAGATCCCTACTCAATTTACGGGCACGACGGAATCGTAACGAACGGCAAAATCGACAATGATGCAACCAATGAAGCACTGGCACGCATGTCGGTTTCGCTGGCTGAGGCCGGCGCCGATGTGGTAGCACCCAGCGATATGATGGACGGCAGAGTTGCCGCGATTCGCAAAGCATTGGAAGAAAACGGCTTTACCGATGTAGCCATCCTTAGTTATGCAGCGAAATACGCGAGCTCGTTTTACGGTCCGTTCCGCAGTGCGCTGGACTCGGCACCGAAAGAAAATGCGTCAATTCCAAAAAACAAAAAAACGTATCAAATGGATTTCCACAATTCCCGTGAGGCGATCGATGAGGTTTTAAAAGATGTAGAAGAAGGCGCCGATATCATCATGATCAAGCCGGGAATGCCTTATCTGGATATTGTTTCGAAAGTGCGGGAGATCATCGATCTGCCTATCGCCGTGTTTAATGTGAGCGGCGAATACGCGATGCTGAAAGCAGCCGCACAAAATGGCTGGCTTGATAATGATCTGGCAATTATGGAAAGTCTCACTTGTATCAAGCGAGCGGGTGCGGATATGATTTTCACCTACGCGGCGAAAGAAGCCGCCATCTTGCTGAAAAATTAAAATTAACAAAAATAAAAAGAGGTTGTACGAAGATGCAGACCTCTTTTTTATTTAATCACTGTTTGGAATTTTCTTCGATCAAACCAAGATAAAACAGGCCAAGACAGCGCTGACTATCTTTTAAACTGAGAAAATCGGTGAGCTGCGCCGCCATTTTTGGTGTACTCCAATAGCAACCAATATCGTGTGCGGAAGCGGTGAGATACATATTCTGCACAGCCATCGCCGTTGCCGCGATTTCCTCCCACTCCGGAACGAGATTGCTGAAATTTACGCTGATCGTAATAATCGCCGCAGCTTTCTCTATTTTATCTGAAATATCAAGATATTTTTTTTCCAAAAATAACTGAGGAGGCGTAGTTGATTTGTACAAAGCAGCGAGATGTGCGCCGAGTTGCTTTTTTTCTTCATTTTCAAAAATTGTAAAACGCCACGGGCGCGTCCGCTTGTGACTCGGAGTGAACTCCGCGGAGGCCAAAATTTCTTTAAGAATTTCTGCATCGATATTTCCTGACTTGTACGATTTGGGGAAAGTGCTGCGTCTGTTTTCTAAAATATTCCGCAGTACAACGGTTTTTTCCATTTAAGTTAAAATTGATGATTACCAGATTTCTTCAATGATCTGGCTTATTGTATTAAGCTCGAATTCGTCCCCGACTTTTTTACCAAACATGATTTTGGCCATCGGACTTTCTTCTGAAATAGCGTAAAAACGATCGCCCTCGAAAAAGAATTCTCCCAGGGAAACACTGATATAAAAACGTGCTTTGTTGGTAAAAACCAAAGAACCGTGCTGTACGGAGGCACCTGTCGTGTTAACGACTTTACCGAGTTTGGCCAGTAGTTGCTTCTGCGTTGCAAGTTGTTTTTGCATTTGGTAAATTTCCTCCTGCATCTCCTCACGGATCGAATCGTATTTAGGCGTTTTTTTTACCTCGCGGCTGGCTTCCAGCGTAAACTCAAGAAAGCGCTCCAGCTTTTGGATTTTCTGTACAATAATTTCTTTTATGTGAGTGCGTACGTCGCTTTTCACAACCGTATTTTTGTGCATTCGCGCATATTTTATTTAAAGATAAAAAACTTTCGAATACACTACGCCTGCAAAAGTAAAGCCTAAAAACGAAGAGCGATCATTAGCCGACGCTCACCATTCTTTGTCGCAATGCTTCGTAAAGAATGGCACCACACGCGACGGAAACATTAAGCGACTGGGTTTTTCCCTCTATCGGCAGTTTTATTTTGGCATCGGAATGATGGAGAACTTCCTTCGAAATTCCGGTTTCCTCATTGCCCATCACCAGCGCACAGGGCTGAGAAAAATCGACCTCGTAAACCAACTGTTGCGCTTTTTCCGTGGCCGAAAAAACCTGTACGCCAGACTGCTGAAGGAAATCTACCACGTGTGCGAGATTCTTTTCTTTACAGATCTTGAGGTTATACATCGCGCCTGCGGACGTTTTGATCGCATCAGAATTCAGGGGAGCGCCTCCTTTTTCGGGAATGATGACCGCGTCGATTCCTACACATTCGGCGGTGCGACAGATGGCGCCAAAATTTCGCACATCGGTAAGCCGGTCCAAAATCAGAAGAAAAGGTGTCCTGCCCTGCTCGAAGATTTCCGGCAAAATATTTTCGATGGAATGAAAAGGAACATCCGAGATAAAGGCCACAACGCCCTGATGATTTTTACGCGTAAAGCGGTTCAGTTTTTCAACAGGAACATAGTTGGGACGGATTTTGTGCTCAGCGAGCAGCGTCTTGAGCTCAGCATAAATCGGTCCCTGTAAAGCGTTTTGTAAAAATACTTTATCGACTGTTTTTCCGGCTTCGATCGCTTCAATAACGGGGCGAAGTCCAAATATAAAATCTTCTTTCATGAATTATTTTTGAGGTAGAAGCATTGCGCTCCCAATTTTTTTTAATCAGAAAAACTAGTAAAGTTCTCCCATAATTGCGCGTTTCTGCGCCATGATATAGCCCAGATGTTGGCTCTCGTGCATATTATTAAAAATAATGGCGTCCTGAATTGTTTTTAAATCTAAGCCGAAACTGGTGGTGTACGAAGTATAATCAGTGAAAAATTCGGCGTCGTAATCTTTTACCAGAATTTTAGCTGTTTCGGTCAGCAGAAATGCGAGATCGTCGACTTCCGACTGCGCAACATCGAGTTTGGGCAGTGTGCCTTTTTTGTATGTTTCGATCCAGTACGTATCAATCCGGAAAGCATTGCCACTCAGGTAGTAACAAAGCAGTTGCTGGGTAGCAACGGTGTGGGCGATGTTCCAGTAAATATTATTATTAAAACCATCCGGAATCAGCAAAAGATCTTTCTGAGAAGTACTGCGCAGGATTTCCAGCAAGTTCAGACGGACCTGGCGGTGTGCCTGGAAATGATAATTCATTGTTCGAAAATTTAACGTATCAAAAGTACCGTAATTAACTGTAAAGGACAAACAATTGGCTGCGCAAAATCGTTGTCTTCCATTTAAATAAAAACATTTTAATTAACTTTAAGAAAACCTGCACTAGCCGCGAAGCGCCATTATCAGGAATATTTAACAAACTTTAACGGTAGCTTGGCACTTATTGTGTTGATTCGTGCTGCTATTTAGCGGAAATTTACATTCTAAATTAAAATACATCTATGTCAGAACTCCGACAAGCTGAAGATATTAGGCAGTTAACAGAAAAGGTGAGAGAGCAGAATTACTTCTTTTCGCTTTTGCGGCAGGAAATCAACAAAGCCATTATCGGACAGGAATATATGGTCGACCGCCTGCTGATTGGGCTGCTGGGCAACGGACACGTTTTGCTGGAAGGCGTCCCCGGTTTGGCGAAAACTTTGGCTATTAAAACACTTGCCGACGCGGTACACGGAGAATTTTCCAGGATTCAGTTTACCCCGGATCTCCTGCCTGCTGACGTTGTAGGAACGATGATCTACAGTATAAAAGACAATGATTTCTCCATAAAAAAGGGGCCTATTTTTGCCAATTTTGTGTTGGCAGATGAGATCAACAGGGCGCCCTCTAAAGTACAGTCTGCGTTGCTGGAAGCGATGCAGGAAAAGCAGGTTACGATCGGTGATGAGACGATGCCGCTGCCGCGTCCTTTTTTAGTTTTAGCCACACAAAACCCAATCGACCAGGAAGGAACTTATCTATTGCCGGAAGCACAAAGCGACCGATTCATGCTGAAATGTACCATAACGTATCCGGATTTTGAAGCAGAGCGTCAAATTATGAAAATGGTTGCCAGCTCTCATCAGCCTGAGGTGCGGCCCGTAATCAGTCTGCAGAATGTTTCGGAATCCAAAGAATTGATTAACCAAATTTACGTCGATGAGAAAATCGAAAAATATATCCTGGATATGGTTTTTGCGACGCGCTTCCCCGATCGCTACGGACTGACGGAACTGAAAGATTACATCAGTTTTGGTGCGTCACCGCGGGCGTCGATCAACCTTTCTATCGCCGCCCGCGCCATGGCCTTTCTGAAAAACCGCGCTTTCGTAATCCCTGAAGATGTAAAAGAAATTGCACAAGACGTTCTGCGTCACCGCATCGGACTCAGTTTCGAGGCAGAGGCGGAAGAGATTACTGCCGACCAAATTGTGGAGAAAATTCTTGGGAAAATCCAGGCGCCATAAAATCAGTTCAAAAAAACCGCGCGGTGGAAATAAAAGATATTATTCGTAAAGTCAAGCAGATTGAGATCCGTACCAAAAGAAAAACGGAAGCTACGCTCATGGGCCAATATCACAGTGCTTTCAAAGGGCAGGGAATGACGTTTGCCGAGGTGCGCCCTTATCAGTCCGGAGACGAAATCCGCCGGATCGACTGGAATAAAACGGCGAGATTCCGCGAACCGTTCGTAAAAGTGATGGAGGAAGAGCGCGAACTCACCATGATGCTTCTGGTCGACATTTCTGCTTCGATGAATTATGGTACGCAGGAGCAGCTGAAACGCGAATATGTAGCTGAAATTGCGGCAAGCGTAGGCTTTTCTGCTGCGGGAAATAATGACAAAGTTGGCCTGATTCTCTATGCAGACAAGGTCTACAAAGTTATTTCTCCCCAGAAAGGACGGAAACACATTCTGGCCATTATCAGTACTATTTTGTCCAGCTCTTATGTGCTGGCGACCAGCAAAATGGAAACTGCGCTAGAGTATATGATGACTGTTTTTAAGAAAAAATCGCTTATATTTCTTTTTTCAGACTTTGAGGATCCCTATGATGTGAAAATGTTGCGAGTAGCAGCGCGAAAGCACCAACTGCTCGGTCTGCGCGTTTATGATGATAAAGACAACGAAATTCCGGACATCGGCTACGCACGTTTTGTCGATGCCGAAACCGGAAAAGAACTCTGGGCCAACACTTCCAATGCGCGCTGGCGCTACGAATTTGCCGAACAGCAGAAAAAAAAGGTGAACCAGCTTACACAGGATTTTGAGCATGCCTCTGCCGCGTTATTAGACATTAACACCGGCGACGATTACGCAAAGTCGCTTTATCAATATTTCAGAAAAAGATAGATTTTGAAGAGACTGACTTTTATATTTTTACTGTTTCTCACCGTCGCCGTTTCTGCGCAGACGCTGAGTTCGAAACTCGACAAGCAGACGCTCGCTTTGGGCGAACCTGCCACGTTGCGCATCGAAATCTCCAACCTTCAGGCAAAAGATGTGCAGTCTGCCGCGAAAAATGAGCTTCTTCCTTTTCATTTTGAAGAGATCAATGATCAAATCGACAAACAGGTCGACAGGTACGAGCGTGTTATTGAGTTCGCGGTTTTCGAAGAAGGTACTTTCAAAATTCCGGCGCTTGATTTTAAAATTAACGGCAAACTTTACCAAACTATTCCTTATGAAATTGAAGTCATTAATACCGCTCAGCGCGGAGACGAGATTAATGACATTATGAAAAACAAAGAAGTGCAGCTTGGCGTGAAAGATTATTGGCAACTGTACAAATGGTACGTCTTGGGAATCCTGATTCTGTTGGCGGTTATATTTGTGATCTATCAAATGATTAAATATATGAAGCGGCGCAAATCCTCGCCCGTTGTAATGACCAACCAGACGTTGCGGCAACTTGAACAGCTTCGTAAAAAAAATTATGTAGAAACCGGAAATTACCGCTTGTTTTATGTTGAATTGATTGACATTGCGCGGACTTTCATCACCAAACAGTATAAAATTCCGGCAGATGTTTTACTGACCGACGATCTTATGGAAGTCATTAAAAGCAATAACGCCGTATCACCGGAAAACGAACAAATACTGCTCGATCTATTTTCTCGCGGCGACCTGGTAAAATTTGCTAAAATATTTCCGGATACAGAAACCATGAATGGTGATTTCGAAAGCTTGCGAGAATTTGTAAAAACGTCCTCTAAAGACCTGGAAGCAGAGAATCTGCGAAGTGGCGTATGAACAGAATACTATGATGTCGGACTACTTTAATTTTGAATTTTACAGCCCTTGGTTTCTGTTGCTGCTCGCAGCACTGATACCGATGTTGATTCGTGATCTGCGAAGACGCAAAACCGCCGGAATCCTCGTTCCTTCTGTCAGTTCCATGAAAGCGAATAATACGATAACAACGGTGTTATGGCTGCTTCGTCTTTCAAAATATATTATTTTTTCGGCATTGGTAATTGCGATGGCAAGGCCACGGACTTTTACCATTTCACAAAATCAGGACGACAGCAAAGGAATCGATATTATGCTGTCGGTCGACGTTTCGCTCAGTATGCTTGCAAAAGATTTGGAGCCCGACCGGCTTACGGCGCTGCGGAAAATTGCAAAAAACTTCGTTGCCCAGCGTCCCGGCGACCGTATTGGTCTCGTGACGTATTCTGGTGAAGCTTTCACGAAAGTGCCCGTTACTTCGGATCATGCGGTGGTACAACAGGAACTGGATGAACTGAATCCGCTGGAACTTTTGCCCGGCACAGCAATTGGCGAAGGTCTTGCGGTGGCGGTTACTCATCTGCGGTCAAGCAAAGCAAAATCAAAAATAATTATTTTAATGACCGACGGCGTCAACACTATAGAAAATGCAATGCCAACACAAGTCGGTGCCGAACTGGCGCGCAGCAGCGGCATCAGAGTTTATGCAGTAGGAATCGGAACCAATGGTTACGCGCTGATGCCGACACAAACCGATATTTTTGGCGATTTGGTATTCACCGAAGCTGAGGTGAAAATCGACGAGCCGACGCTTCGGGAGATCGCGCAGACCACGGGCGGAAAGTATTTTCGTGCCACTTCCAATGAAAGTTTGGCGCAGGTTTATGAAGAGATTAACCAACTGGAAAAATCAGATTTAAAAATGACGAAACTTTATAATTACGTCGAATATTTCAGGATTTTTCTTTGGATTGCGCTGGGCACGCTGCTGCTCGATGCGCTACTCCGCTGGATCGTTTACCGTGGTCTTAATTAAACCCAAAAAAAAAGTTTAAATCATATTTAAATAGTAAGAACTTAAGCGACGCTTTTAGAAAAAACTGATGAACTGGTACTTAGGAAATAATTGGTATTTATTACTTCTGCTGCTCTTGCCGCTGTTGGGGCTCGTGCTGGTACGCTACGTGAACTGGCAAAAAAACCGGCAGTCGCGATTCGCGGGACCACGCTTTCAGAAAAAATTCTTCGGCAAATCAACAGGATTTTCGAAGTTTTTACCGGTACTCTATCTGCTGGCGCTTTTGTTTTTAATCGTTTCTATCGTTGATGTGCTCAGTGGCTCTGAAGAAGTAAAAACCAAACAGAAAATGAATAACGTAATTTTTCTGCTGGATGTTTCCAATTCCATGAACGCGCAGGACGTGGCGCCCAACCGGCTGGATGAAGCCAAAAACATCATCATCAACACCATGAGCCGGATGCGAAACGATAAAGTAGGAATCGTCGTTTTTGCCGGCGAAGCAACCTCCATTATGCCGCTCACCACGGACTTCAGTATTATCGAAACCTATCTTGGAGGAGTGGAAACCAATATTGTAAAAACGCAGGGCACGGACTTTCTGAAAGCGATGCAGACCGTGGCAGAAAAATTTAAAACAATCCCGGAAGGCGCACGAAAAGTAGTGATGCTCAGTGATGGTGAAGACAACGAGGAAAACGAAAAAGCTGCCATTAAGCTGGCGAAAAGCTCCGGTATTTCAGTAACAACAGTTGGGCTCGGGACAGAAGAAGGCGCGCCGATTCCCGAATATGTTTTCGGGCAACTCATGGGTTATAAAACCGATATCAACGGGCAAACTGTTATTTCTAAAAGAGAAAGGCTTACTTTAAAAAATATAGCAGCAGAGACAGACGGCACTTATGTGGACGGAAATAATCTGGATGAAGCTGCGGCTCAGATTATCGATGGCTTACAGCGTTCCAGCAGTTCTTCGCAAAGTATCGTAAAATCAAACAATGCCATTCATTACTATCAATATTCTCTGGCGCTGAGCATTATTTTATTTTTAATTATTTTTCTTTTTAATCCGCGGCGCGATTTTAATTTTTAAACCAAAAAAATAGCGGACGTTATGTTATTTAACCCAACTTTAACAGTTGTAACTCTGGACTTTAACATATAAAAGGAATATTTTTGCAGAGATGAATTTAAATTTACTTTTTTCGGCGTTGATTGTGACGTTTGCATTTACATTTATAAACGCTCAGGAAAATTATAATACCTTACTGTACGACGGCAACAAAAAATTTGACCAAAAAAATTACGATGGTGCCTCCAATAAGTACCTGGAAGCTGCACGCCTGATAGAAGATGATTTTGCTGCTCACTACAATCTCGGCAATGCTTTCTACAAAAGAAAGATGTACGAGGAAGCCGCTGCGGAATACGAAAAAGCCCAGAAACTAGCCACAACTTTGCCGGACAAAAGCGCCGCCCTATATAACCAGGGAAACACGCATATGGAACGCGGCGAAAGCGAGAAAGCAGCAGAACTCTATAAACAAGCTTTAAAGCAGGATCCGTACAATGAAGCCATGCGCAAGAATTACGAAATCGCGATGCTAAAGGAGAAAGAGAAGCAGCAGAAGCAACAACAAAATCAGGCCGGCGGTGGCGGCGATAACCAGGATGATGACCGCAACCGAGGAAACGAAAAAGGTGACCAACCGGAAACCCAGGCGGGCAGCGGACAACAGAATAAAGGCGAAGGTGAAGGCAAAGACCCAAATGAAGGCAAGAATAATAACGCCGGCACGATGCCCAAAGATCTGGAAGACGCCATCCTGAACCGCGTCGGCAATAAAGAACGGGAAACTGCAAAAAGAATTTTAAACAAAAACTCCTACTCGATGCCGGAAAGCAACGAGAAGGATTGGTAATGCATCACAAAACTTCTTTCATATTATTTTTTCTAAGTGTTGTATTCGCATATGGCCAGGTAACGCTTGCCATTTCTGAAGTGAAAGAGCAGCGCGTTAATCAGCGCTTCAGCCTGACCATCTTGTTGGAAATAAGCGGTGAAAATATGGAGCAGGAAACCCCGTTGCGCATGCCCGATACCTCCAAGTTCGACATCATCGGCAGCGCTTCTGAACGTAATACCATTGTGTTGGATTCCCGGCGCGGCGCGGCAATCAATCAGTTGGTCTATCAATATGTGCTGAGCCCGAAGCAAGCGGGTAAAATCAAATTCGGATCCGTCCTGGTGACGGTCAATGGGAAAATTTATAAAACCGAGCCTTTCGACATCATCGTTCGAGACAGCGAGAAAACCGCTGCAGTAGAAAGTACCGAACGTAATGATTTGTATTTAAACTTAGAATTGGAGAAAAGAGAAGTTTACCAAAACGAACCCACGGTCGCGATACTGCGCGCCTACAGCCGGAACTACAATAACTTCCGAAAACTGGGCCCAATTCATTTGGCCTCACAAAAAAACGCTAAGATCGCAGCGGTTTCGACCAAAAAATCTGAAATCGAATCGGAAGGCGGTGTCGGATCCCAGGTAATCGGCGTTTATACCATCACACCAACGGCCGCCGGTACCGTGGACATTGCACCCTTTTCTGCTCAGCTGGAATATCGCGATGACACTTCGACGCTTGCGTCCAACGCCACAAAACTGCATGTTAAGAAGTTGCCGACCGGTATGCCTCAACATTACAAAAATGCCGTCGGACATTTTTCCGCGGAACTTACAAGCGATCATCAGCAAAAAGCCGCAGAAGTCGACCAACCTATTCACGTAACGCTGAAAATAAGCGGCACTGGAAATCTCAACAACTTTGATCTTCCTGCCCTGCAAAAATCACCGCAGTATATTTTCTACGCACCGAAAATAACATCGCACACCAAAGCCGGCAGAAACGGCACCACAGGTTCACTCATTGCCGATTACATCATTATACCAAAACAGCCAGGCCAAATCACGGTAGAATTTGAGAATTTCTCCTTCTTCGACCCTGCCAGGCGTTCCTATACCGATCTTGGGGCTTCAAGTCTGCAGCTCGAAGTTCAGACTCCGGCGCAGATCGCTGATGCGAAATCCACCATCGAAAAAGTAAACGAGTACACCAATAATGTTCTGGAAACCGTGAACACGCCGGTGCTGCAAACGCAACATTTAAAAATTAAAGATAAAGAGCGAATCAACTGGAAGGTCGTTTTCGGTAACCTGGCTTTTTTGAGTTCGGCCGTTTTGCTTTTTCTTTTCGTAAGAAGACAGAACGAGCGCCGGAAACTTCGCCCTCAAGTGCAGCGTGCAAACTCGGATGCACCGATTGTAACTATCGCTGAAACCGAGCAACTGCTCAGAACACAGCTCGTAAATCATTTTGACGATACCATTGATTATCTCAGTAAACTAAAAGACACGAGCGATTTCTCACAGTTCTTTACGGTTTATGATGAACTTCACAATCACGCTTTAAAAAATTATGAGGTTGTAAATGAGTCAGAGTTCCGTCGGAAACTGGAGCGCGAAAAAGGTGCGTCATTTAGCGAACAATACCGGAATCTTGCTGAGCGAATTCAAATCGAAAAGTTCTCGCCTGTACACACTGGCGCTGATATGGACGAATTATTCGAACTTATCAAAAAGACGTACTCCGATATTGCTAAATAATGATTTAAATTTCATATTTTTGCGAAATTAATAAAAACTGATAATGTTCGAATTTTTCTCTCTCAAGGAAACGCTCACCGCGACGATGATTCTCTTTGCTGTTATTGACATTATGGGATCCGTGCCGATCATTGTGGGTTTAAAGAAAAAATTCGGACGCATCGAAGCCGAGCGCGCCTCCATTGTAGCCGGCGTGCTGATGATCGCTTTTCTCTTTATCGGAAACAATATCCTGAAACTGATCGGTGTCGATGTGAATTCCTTTGCCATTGCCGGTGCTTTTGTGATTTTTATAATTGCGATTGAAATGATCCTGGGAATCGAAATTCAGAAAAATGCGGAATCCAAATCGGCTTCTATTGTACCGATCGCCTTTCCGCTGATCGCCGGCGCCGGAACGCTGACTACGACACTTTCACTACGTGCCGAATATCATGATATTAACATCATCGCGGGAATTATCGTCAACACTATTTTCGTATATTTGGTGCTTAAATCGGCCAATTGGCTGGAGAATAAACTGGGTGACGGAACACTGCAGGTTTTGCAGAAAGTATTCGGCATCATTTTGCTCGCCATCTCCATCAAGCTGTTTACCGCTAATTTTGCACAGCTTTTTGCAACTTACGTTAAATTTTAATCAAAGAAAATGCAACTCTTTTATAAAATATTCCTCGCTTTATTCGTAATCTTCATAGGATTCAATCTCTATATGATGGAATGGAATCTCGGCATTTGGCACGAAGAAAACAGTAAGTTCATCCTTTCCGCCGCCGCCGCGGTACTGGGCATCATCATCATCGGCGTGATGCACAATATGAGCCGTCTTGCGGTAAAGAAATAATTTTTCTTAAAACTTCATCACATCTTTTACCACGCCGCCGTTCTGGGTGTGTGGCACCAATTCCTTCACGATAAATTCTTTGATTTTGTCTTCCTGAAGTGTGGCAGGGAAAAGTAGGTGCACATTGGCGCCGGCATCCAGTGTGAAAAATAGAGGCAGATCCGTCTCTTTTCGGAAGTCCCAGATTTTATTGATCACTTCCAGCGTACCGCTTTTCATCAGAATAAAAGCAGGTTCACTCACCATCATCATCGCGTGCAAGGTTAACGCTTCATGTTCAACCAAACGGATGAAAGCCGGCATGTCGCCGCTTTTTAGGATTGATTTTAATTGCTCAAAATTTTCATGCGCTTCCCGAAACCGCCGTTCCGCGTAAGGATTGCTGTTCATCAGTCCATGGCCGACGGTGGAACTTACGGATTTTGCACCTTCATGAATCAGTAAAATCCAGTCATTAAAACTGCGAAAAACTTCGTGCACTTCCGAGGTCGGGTACGGTACGGCAAACAAATCGGAACTTCCGCCAACTTCCCGCGTATTGCCCCAAACTACAAGTCCGTCGTACAGACTGCGACAGGCGCTGCCACTGCCGAGCCGCGCGAGAAAACTGGCTTTTCGGTTTACCGGAATATTGCAGTCTTTGCCACTAAATAAACCGTCCAGCTCCATCAGACATTTGGCAATCGCGCCAAAACCCGAGGCCGAACTTGCAATTCCCGAACTGTGCGGAAATGTGTTTTCCGTAGTGATGATATAACTTCCTTTCAGTATCCAAGGCAGATATTGCGCAATACTCGTAAAATACTTTTCTATTTTTTTTGAAAAACCGGGCTCCTCTTTTCCGGAAAGAAAAGTCTGCACCGAGAATTGATTTCCGCTCACGAACTTCATTTCGGTATTGGTACGGGATTCATTTAATGTATAACTGATGCTTGGATTAGCGGGCAATTGCGGTTCATATTTCCCCCAATATTTGATTAGAGCAATATTAGAAGGGCAACTCGCGCTGACTGTTGCATCTTTCATTGTAAAATATTCTTCGCCCAAAAAGTCATTTATGTTTGTGTACTGATCTGTATTCATTTTATAGTTGATTTTTAGCCGTTGTACATACTTTCGACGGCATCACTGTATTTCTTCAGAACGACATTTCTTTTCACCTTCAGGGTTGGCGTTATCTCGCCGCTGTTGATTTCAAATTCTGCCCCCATCAGGACAAATTTCTTCACTTTCTCAAATCCCGCGATATTCTGCTGCAGTTCTTCAATTTTCTCCCGGTAGAAATCTTTTACTTTTTCCAGTTTCACCACCTCTGCCCACGTTGTAAACTTCACATTCAGTTTCGCCAACTGTGGTTCCAGAGCTTCAAAATTCGGAATGATCAGTGCAGTAACGTAAGGTCTGCCTTCCGCCACGATCATTGCCTGGCTGATAAAATTATTATTGGATAACTGATTTTCAATGGGTTGTGGCGTTACATACTTTCCGTTAGAAGTTTTCATTAAATCTTTGATACGGTCCGTGATGAAGAGATTGCCGTGCTCATCGAGTCTGCCGGTATCTCCTGTTCTAAACCAGCCATCGTCGGTAAATACTTCCGCAGTCTCCGCCGGCTTTTTATAATACCCTTTCATAATACCGCTTCCTTTTGCAAGAATCTCCTGATTTTCACCAATTTTTATTTGAGTATCACCAAATGGAATGCCCGCCGAACCGTGCACAAAATGATGAAAAGGAAAAGCAGTAAGCGTAGCAGTTGTTTCCGTAAGACCGTAGCCTACCGTAATATGAATGCCCAAGGCTTCAAAGAACTGCGTAACATCGCCCGTGATGGAAGCGCCACCACAAGGCATGAACCACAGGCGTCCGCCCATTTTTTCTTTGATTTTATTAAAAACCAGAAAGTCTGCCACCGTATTTTTAAGTTGTAGTGTCGTCGGTATGGGTCCATTAAGTCGGCGCAACTCCGCTGCTTCAGTACCGATTTTTAAAGCCCAGTTAAAAATTTTCTTTTTTACGCTGCTGCTGTTGGCTGCCATCTCGTTGACACCGGCAAAAATTTTCTGATAAAACCTCGGCACCGCGCACATCATCGTAGGACGAATTTCCGTTAATGCGCTGGCAATGAGTTTGGTGTTTTCCAGGAAGTACACTTTTGCGCCGCCCGAAAGTGCCAGAAGCGACCAGCTTCGTTCGAAGACGTGCGTGAGTGGCAGAAAGGCAAGCGAAGTTTCGTCCTCGAAATTTTTAAACTTAAAAAAGTCGAAGTGCGCCTCAACACTTTTGCGGAAGTTGTCATGCGTCAACATTACGCCCTTTGGTACGCCTGTGGTGCCGGATGTGTAGATTAAAGTAGCGAGATCGTCGTCCGCGACCGGAACAATATCGAAAGTTTCTTCGGCATCTTTAATGAAATCCTCGAGGTATTGGCTGTGTTCTTTTTTGATCCAGATTGATTTTTTGGCGGCTACTATTTTCTTCAAAATCTGCTCGCTGTGCAAGATGGAAGCTGCAGCATCGTATTGGTCCTGGTTTCCAACGAGAATTATTTTACATTCCGCCTCGTTCAAAATATAAGAAGCCTGGTCAAGGTTATTGGTCGAATAAATAGGAACCGTCACCGCACCTAAAGAAAGCGTTGCAAGATCGAAGACAATCCATTCTGCGGAATTGTCGGAATAAATCGCCACGCGGTCGCCAGCGGCAACACCAGCCGAGCGCAGGGCATTGGCAGTTTTAAAAACCAACCGGCGGAAAGCCGTCCAGTTAATCTCCGTCCATTTTTCTTTTTTCTTAAAACCAATCGCTGATTTTCGCGGATATTTCTCCGTATTTGTATTTAAAAATTCTGCAATATTCATAAAAGGTTGTGATCAGAAATATAATTATTAAGATGAAAATCAAGACTCTCGTAAACCGGAATAAACTCGTAATTCAACTCTTTCCGGATTTTGGCGTTCGATACGACGTGATGCGCCGTGACCGTTTCCATGTTTACCTTGTTCAGCATGCGAAGTTGCGGAAACAGCCAGCCGAACAGGAGATTGGCTCCGTAACCCAATTTTAGTGCAGCATTGGGCAACAGGCGTGCCGGTGAAAGTTTCAGTTTTTCGCGAACGTGATTAGCGACATTCAGCAATGGCTCTGTACTCGAGACGACGATATAACGCTCTCCGAAAACATTTTGATCCATCAGCTTGATCGCGATTTTCGCCACATCGCGTACGTCAGCGTAAGAAGTGCTTCCGCTCATCGCATAGGGATATTTGGCCAGTGAACTAAAAAGCACTCCACTGCTCGCCTGCCAGTTGCCGCTTCCGATAATTACGCCTGGATTTAGAATCACCGTGTTCAGGCCTTCTGCGGACGCGCGCCAAACTTCCATTTCAGAAAAATGTTTGGATCTTGCGTAAGGCGAATGATTAACTTTTGGATTATAGTTTGAGTCCTCTGTGACCTCACCTTGTTCGTCGACGCCGTCCAAGACTGCGGTGGAACTGATAAAGCAGAATTTCGTCACGTCGGTGTGTTCGCAGGCATACAGTAAATTTCTGGTTCCCCGGATGTTGGTATCGTACATGGCGCGGCGGTCGTCGGGATGAAAACTCACTTTGCCTGCACAGTGAAAGACCTCCGTAACACGGTCGAGCGCTGAAGCGATGGAGTCGGAATCGTCAAAATCGACGTTTTGCCAGAGAATTTGATTAAACCAAATATCAGCGTCCTCAGTATAAAAACGAAATGAGCGGCGTACTTCTTCCAAATCGCTGGTGGGTCGTTTGGCAGCGCGCACCGTCTTCCCCTGTTTTAGCAAATCTAAAACGATTACTCTGCCCAGAATTCCGGTAGCGCCGGTAACTAAAACCATAGGAAATATATTGAATGTTCGCACTGTCCCCTCCGTTGATGAGCGAGAATTTTGCGTAGTGTGTAAAAATACAACAGTTATTGTTACGAAACTACCTACCGCAGCGCTTTTCAGCTGAATGATATCAGTCGGCCAAAAATTCTTTTACTACCTTGTTGAAATCTGTCGGATTTTCGGCTTGAACCCAGTGTCCGGCGTTGGCGATGGTAACCACCGATGCCTTCGGAAACTGCTGCTTAATCTGGAAACTATCCTGCGGCAATATATAATTTGACCTCGCGCCAGCGATAAAAAGGGTTTCACCAGCGAAAGTGCCGAACTTTATTGCGTTCGAAACGAATTCGGTATATTTTTCAGCCAAGGTTTTCAAATTAAAACGCCAGGCGAGTTTCTTATCCTGAGTCCAGTGAAGGCTTTTCGTTAAAAACTGAATCACCGATTTTTCCGGAATGTATTGCGCTAAAACGTCTTCCACGTCCTGTCTTGATGAAACACTGTCGAAATCCACCGTCTGCAGCGCTTTAATAATCCCCTGATGATGCGGCGGATAGGCTTTCGGCGTGATATCCACCACGATGAGTTTTTCCACTTTTTCGGGATATTTAATGGCAAACTGCATGACGGCCTTGCCTCCCAACGAATGACCGAGCAGATTAATTTTATTTAAATTATTAAATTCCATGTAGTGCAGAATGTCGTCTGCCAGATCGTCGTGCGACATCCCGTCGGAATGAAAGCTTTTGCCGTGGTTACGCAGATCGATGAGATGCGTTGGAAACAGCGCCCCCATTTCCTTACCAAAACTGCCCCAGTTATCGAGCATACCAAAAAGCCCATGGAAGACCAGCAGCGGCGTACCCGTCTCTGCTTCTCCGTATATTTTTGAGTGTAAAATTTCCATTTAATTACTTAGAAAAAATTAAAGTCGAAAAACGTTCTACCAAACCGCAAGACGTTTCAGATAGGCCTGAACTGTATTTTCCAGTCCCATGTACAAAGCCTCAGAAATTAAAGCGTGACCGATGGAGACCTCCAGCAAGTTAGGAATATTTTGCGCGAAATACTGAATATTCTCTAAACTCAAGTCATGGCCGGCATTCAAGCCCAGTCCGTATTTTTGTGCTTCCAGTGCGGTTTCCAAATAAGGTTTTAGGGCTTTTTCGCGGTCCGAGGCGTATTGATCAGCATACGCTTCAGTGTACAATTCGATACGGTCGGCACCTGTTTCTGCCGCATAACGCACCATCTGCGGATTGGGATCCAGGAAAATGGAAGTTCTTATGCCGGCATTTTTAAATTCGGCAATTACATTTTTCAGAAAACCCTGGTGTTTTTCGCAGTCCCAGCCGGCGTTTGACGTAATGGCATCTTCACCGTCGGGAACCAAAGTTACCTGCTCGGGTTTGATTTCCAAAACGAGGTCAATAAACGGGCGGTGCGGATTTCCTTCAATATTAAACTCTGTTTTCACCAGCGGCTTGAGATCGTAAACATCCTGACGCGTAATGTGGCGCTGATCGGGTCGCGGATGAATTGTAATTCCCTGTGCACCAAATTCTTCCAGCTTCACGGCTGCGTCGGTAACGCTCGGTAAACTCCCACCGCGCGCATTGCGCAGTGTGGCGATTTTATTAATATTTACACTAAGTTTTGTCATCAATTAAAATTTATTAAACTGTACAATTTCAAGGTCGAACGCCTTCGAAGCCACCAACAAATGATCAAAAATATCCGCCTGGATGGCCTCATATTTTTCCCAGACCGAATCGTTGGTGAAACAATAGATCTCCAGCGGCATGCCCTGGGGTGTAATTTCGAGCTGACGAACCATCACTGCTCCTTCCTGATCGACGTGGTGGTTTGATTTTAAATAATTAAAAGCATACTCGCGGAAAACACCAATGTTGGTGAGCTGGCGGCCGTTGATGAGAAAATCAGCGTTTTGAATGGTTTCCCGCTCCTGCGACATTTCGATTTTTTTCTGGCTGAGGTAATCACGGAGCAAATTGATATTGGATAATTCCTCAATTTTCTCCACCTCAAGAAACCTGAACGAATTAATATTAAATATAATCGAACGCTTGATGCGCCTCGTATTGCTTTCGGACATCACCTGCAGGTTCCGGATTTCTGTGGTCAGTAAATCGTAAGTGGGAATGGTAGAAATGGTTTTGTCGAAATTGCGGATTTTGGTGGTAAGCAAATTAAGATCTTCGATATTACCTTCCAGATTATATTTGGGAATGCCGATCCAGTCGCCTACTTTCAGGTTTTTGGAAGTTGCTACGTGAAGCCCCGTGACAAAACCCAAAATGGTATCGCGGAATACCAAAACCAATACTGCGGTGATGGCTCCCAGACTTCCGAGAATAGTGGATCCGCTGATGCCAAAAACAACCGAAATTGCAATGACCGCCGAGACAAAAATTCCGAAGATTTTCACCGTTTGCGAGACGGCGTTGAGGGCAATGACTTTGTAATAATCTTTTTTTAGAATAAAGTAATTTCGAAAAGCGTTGAGCCCTCTATAAAGCATGCCCGCTACCACTAATACGATAACCAAACTAATGGTGCGCTCCAGGAAAACAAAGCTTTTCGGATGGCGGTAAAATATTGAATACAACGCGAAGCTTCCGAAAAGAAGAGCCAGAATATGAGAAATTGAGGTCGTTATTTTTGCGGTGTAAATAGATTTCAGAACAGGGTAACGATCATTGTCATAAAAAATTCTGAAAATCGTATTAATCAGCAATTTAACCAATAAATCCACGGCGTAAATCAGCCCGGCAAAAAAGATAAATTTTACAAAAATCTGGAAGAAAAGCACCCAGCCATCGGGGAAATAATCTTTCACAAAAAGATGGATATAGTCGCTGATACTTTCCAGCAGGTCGCGCGTATCTTTCAGTTCACTTTTCATTCAAGCAAAATTAGCAAATCCGATTGTCTTTCCCTGATTTATCAGTACATTTAACAAAATTTAGTAAGCATGGATGCCGCTTTAATCACGCTTGTCAGTATAATTTTACTCCTCTTGGGGATTCTGGGAACTTTCCTGCCGGTGCTACCCGGTTTGCTGCTCAGCCTTTGCGGACTGCTGATTTATAAATTCGGTACAGATGCTCCACTACCGATGCTTTACATCTGGATTTTTGCTCTGCTTACCATTCTTTCGTCCATACTGAATTATGTTATACCCGCCCGTACCACCAGAAAATACGGCGGTACGCGTTGGGGCAGTATCGGCTCCGTAATCGGCATGATTGCCGGGATGCTCTTCATTCTCATTCCGTTTGGCTTTTTAATCGGAATGTTTGCGGGTGTTTTTATTGGAGAACTGCTGCACGATTCTTCGGACCGCCGCAAAGCCTGGAACAGTACAAAGGGAGCACTTATTGGTTTTATTTATGGAACCGGTTTTAATTTAATTGTAGGCCTGGCAATGTTTTTGGTTGTTTTAATTGATATTTTTAAACATTAATATCATTTAATTATGAAAACAATAATTCTGGCAACGATCATGTTTTCTTTTGCGACCTGTCAGCCGCAAGCCGGCGCGGTAAATGCGGAAAAAACCGAAATCAATACCACCAACACAAAAAGTTCACTGGAGCATTCCAGCACAAAAATATCCGACAATCAAAAAAAGGAAGATCAGTCCGACGAAATTTCTATCTCCAAGAACGGGATGAATAAACAGGAAACCATTTATCTGAAAGAGGGCGAAAACAAATTTCTGAAAGCCTACGAAATGAATGTCACTTTTAAAAGAATTGTGGAAGACAGCCGCTGCCCGAAAGACGTGCAGTGCGTGTGGCAGGGAACCGCTGTGGCGGAAGTCGAATTTATGGGACTGTACACACGGCCGGTGACGCTGCAGTTTAGTACGTTAAGCGATAGTGGGAAAGGATTGTCTCAGCGACAGGATTTTAACGGTTACACGATTTCTCTGGTCAGTGTGGCGCCCGAAATTACCACCAACAAAGCAAGTGCAGACCTGAAAGGCAACTACCGGATCGCCCTGCGTTTCGAGAAAGATGCGACGCCCGAAACTACTACGCAGCGCGCGCCTACCACGAAATAGGTTCCAGCTTTTGTTGTGTAAGGTACGTATTGATTTTCGAAAACGGCTTGCTGCCATAAAAACCGCGGTGCACAGAAAAAGGCGATGGATGCGCGGACTTTATAATGCAATGTTTAGAAGCGTCGATCAGTTCCTCTTTTTTTTGGGCAAAGGCACCCCAAAGTACAAATACCACATTTTTTTTCTGCGCAGAAATCTGAGAAATAATAAAGTTTGTAAATCGTTCCCAGCCCAGGTCTTTGTGCGAGTTGGGTGTATGAGCCCGGACGGTAAGTGTCGCATTCAACATCAAAACGCCCTGCTTTGCCCAGTCGTCGAGCTCTTTTTGATTGCGTTCTACCCCAACGTCGTTTTTCAGTTCTGTGAAAATATTTTTCAGCGACGGCGGCGCAGTTACCTGTTCAGAGACTGAGAAGGAAAGACCGTTCGCCTGGCCGTCATTATGATAAGGATCCTGACCAATGATCACCACTTTCACCTCCTCAAAAGGAGTCAGTTCCAAGGCGCGGAAAATTTGCTTTTTGGGTGGAAAAACTTTGCCGGCCGCATACTCGGATTTAACGTCGTTCCACAACTTTTCAAAATACGGGGTTTGTTTTATAGGTGCCAAAATATCAGTCCAGGTCATAACGCATCCTTAATTTAATTAAACAAATATACTGCTTTGCCCACAAAACGCCGGGCGCAGATATCTCTCTGATTTTTAAAATTATCTGAGTAAATTTGCACTGTGCATATATTACAAGACGACCTTAATGAATTGGAGTTTCCGCAGCTGTTGGCGGAAATAGAACCTTTTGCTTTTTCGCCGAAAACGGCGGCGAAAATTGCAGCCTTACAACCTTTCGATATTGAGGATGCTACAGTTTCGCTAAAAAAGGTGGCAGAATATCTTTCGAGTTTTGAGAGCGACAATGCGATTCCTTTCAGCGAATACGAAGATATCGAGGCAGAGCTGAAACTCATGCTGATAGAAAACTACCGGCTGGAAAACGCCGCTTTTTTAAAAATAAAAGGCCTGGCAGAGCAGATCGCGCGGCTGCAAAAGTTTCTGCCCGTGTATGGTGATCTTTTTTTACATCTTAAAACTGATATCCAGAATCTGGAATACCGTAAAGAGATTGTCCTGAAAATAGACCGTGTTTTTAACCGATTCGGTGAAGTAAAATCTGAATCGTCGCCAATTCTGAAAACGCTGCGGATGGAAATATCGCATGCGCGAAAAGCCATTCAGGAAAATTTCAACCGTGCGCTGACCGCGCTTTCCAGCACCGATTTTCTGGACGACATCCGCGAAAGCATCATGGACGATCAGCGCGTCCTCGCCGTAAAATCCGGATATAAAAAACGTGTTCCGGGGCGTGTGCTCGGTGTTTCCAAAACAGGTTCCATCACTTATATTCAGCCGGAATCGGTGGTGAAACATCAGTTCAAACTGCGCGAAGATATTGAAGAAGAAAAAAAAGAAGTCGATAAAATATTAAGACAACTCACTGCCGAATTAGCTGAATTTCAGCCGGAATTAACGTCTTACCAGGAATACATTTTTGATCTTGATCTGACGCGCGCCAAAGCAAAATTTGCGGAAAAGATCGGCGGAACTTTACCAAAGATCAATCGCCACAAAACCATGCGTCTTGTGGAGGCGTATCATCCTTTGCTGCTTGTAAGGAGCCGTGCTGAAAACAAAAAGATTTTTCCTCAAACGCTGACACTTACCGAGCAAAACCGGATTCTATGCATTTCCGGTCCCAACGCCGGCGGAAAATCGATTACGCTGAAAACGGTTGGGTTGCTGCAACTGATGATCCAGAGTGGAATTTTGGTACCGGTACATCCGAAATCTGAAATGTTTTTCTTCGGCAAAATAATGACGGATATTGGTGATAATCAGTCGATCGAGAATCATCTTTCCACGTACTCTTCTCGTTTAAAAAAAATGTCCAAGATAATCCGTGAGGCCGATGCAGAAACGCTTCTCTTAATCGATGAATTTGGAACCGGCTCTGATCCGGAGTTGGGCGGCGCGCTGGCTGAAAGTTTTTTGGAATTTTTCTACGAAAAGAAATCATTTTCCATCATCACAACCCATTATACCAATATCAAAATTGTTGTGGAACAACTTCCGCACGCGACCAATGCGGCAATGCTTTTTGACGAATATTCGCTGGAGCCGCTTTATAAACTGGAGGTCGGCCAAGCCGGCAGCTCCTTCACTTTCGAGGTGGCGGAGAAAAATAAGATCCCACGGTTTATCATTAAATCTGCCAAGAAAAAAGTAGAACATGATATTGTAAATCTGGATAAAACCATCGTTAAACTGCAACAGGAAAAATTTGAAGTTGAAAAACTGAAAACAGATTTGGCAGAAAAACGGGATTCTACCCAAAATAAAAGAGAAAACCTGGAAAAACTTAACGACCAACTGCAACAAAAGTTATTCAATTTCCAAAAACTCTATGAAGACGAACACCGCAAACTGCAGTTCGGAAATAAAATTGAAACCTTCATCGATTCTTATATCAAAGGAAAAGCCCGGAAAGATGTGGTGCGTGATTTTGTAAAAATTTTGGAGCAGGAAAAATTCCGGAAACTCGGTGCCGATAAAGATGAAACGAAAAAACTGCAGGTGGTAAAGCGAAAAATTACGCAGCAATTGAAAAAGGAAAATGTGCAGGAAAAAATCGTGGAAACGAACGAAAAGCTGGAAGACCAACGCAAAAAAGAACGCGCTGTGTGGATGAAAGTCGGCCAGCGCGTGCGGATTTCCGGAAGTACCAGCGTCGGTACCATCGAAAAAATCGACAGGAATAAAGTGACGGTAAATTACGGCACTTTCAAAACGCAGATCAGCGGTGATGAGCTAGAGCGCATTTAAATTTTCACTTTATATTACATTTAAAGAGAAAAAGCAGCTGAGACTACGGTCACGGCTGCTTTATTTTCTGTAATTATTACCCTTTAGGCGGATTCGGATCCGTGCTGCGAGGAAACGTACGTTCTTCCTGTACGGTGCCGTCTTCCTTGTGGATAATCACGGAGGCCATCGGTTGTTTTTTTGCCAGCTCGATAGTGCTGTCAACAGTTTCCTGTTTTGTAGTTCCGGTCACGGAAGCGCGCTGACCTCCTTCCAATTTTCCTTCCCAACCTTGGTCACTTTTCGTGACGTGATATACTTTGCGGTCCATAATAATAGATTGTTTTGGTTCATCCAGTTCGTACATATTTCAGACCAAACCGCTATGCCAGTACGCTTTAGGTAATTTTTAAAGGAAAAGTATTCAATCTAAAATTCTTCCTGATCGGATTGTCTGAGACTAAGATCCGGATTAAGATCGGGATTTAATTTGAGGTATTTTTTGCGCTCATTATTTCTAAATTTTATATTTAACAGTTCCACTGCCAAACTGAAAGCAAGGCAGGAATAGATGATATTTTTGCTCACGTGCTGGTGAATACCTTCCGCGACGAGCATTACGCCGATCACGACCAGAAATGAAAGTGCCAAAACCTGAAGACTCGGATATTTATTAATTACCGCTGAAATAGGGCCGGCAAAAGCCATCATGATAGCGATGGAAATTACGACGGCGATAATCATCAGCGTGACGTTATCGACTAACCCGATGGCCGTAAGAATGGAATCCAGCGAAAAAACCATATCGACTAGGATAATCTGTACAATAACGATGGTCATCAGCGCGGAAGCAGCCCGTTTGGGTTTAAGTTCCGCCTCGTGGCCCTGCATTTTCCCATGGATCTCGAAGGTACTTTTAGCAATAAGAAAAAGACCGCCGGCAAGAAGAATAATATCTTTCCAACTCAGGGCGAGTGGCAGATCGGTGCCCGGCTCGTCGATAAAACTGAGGGTGAGGACCGGCTCCTTCAGGCCGATAATCCAGCCGATCATTAAAAGTAAAATGATGCGGAAACCCATGGCGAAAGACAACCCGAGATTTCGCGCGAACCGTTGCCGCTCTTTGGGCAACTTATCGGAAATAATCGAAATAAAAATAATATTGTCGACTCCCAAAATAATTTCTAAAAAGGTAAGCGTCAATAAACTGTTCCAGATTTGCGGTTGCGAAAAATCAGGAAATTCGAACAGGGCAGCAAGTAGCATACGTTTTTTTTTATGGGCACTAAACTACTCAATTTCCGCGCGCGCTGATTATTAAGTTTATGTTAACTTTTTTGTTTGATCTACAGCACGTGAATGAATTTAGAAATAACATTTAATTAAAATAAAAATGCACAAAAGTGCAGATCCGCTTTAAAACTGCATGCGCTGAATCCGCACCGCATTTAAAATCGCCAGCAAGGCAACACCGACGTCTGCAAAAACCGCCTCCCACATGGTGGCAAGACCGCCGGCTCCCAAAATGAGCACTGCTCCTTTTACTACAAAGGCGAGCATAATATTCTGCCAGACTATTTTGCGTGTCTGTTTACCAATCCGGATGGCCATCGGAATTCTGGACGGCTGATCATCCTGGATTACCACATCCGCGGTCTCTACGGTGGCATCGCTGCCCAGTCCGCCCATCGCAAGTCCCACGTCGCTTAGCGCAACCACGGGCGCATCATTCACGCCGTCGCCAACGAATGCCACATGCCGATACGTTTTTTTAATTTCCTGTAATTTTTCGACTTTATCTTCCGGCAGCAAATCGCCAAACGCGTTTTCGATTTCCAACTCCCGCGCCACTGCATCTACGACCGCTGTTTTATCGCCGCTGAGCATGGTGGTTTTCACGCCAAGTTTTCCAAGTTGCTCCACCGCCTGCTTTGCATCGGGTTTTACACGGTCTGCCACCGTGAGATACCCGACAAATTTACCGTCGTACGCTACTGCAATCAGCGTGTGTACAATATCTTTTAAATTGGAGGGAAAGTTAATTTTAAAATGGTCAAGAAGCTTGAAATTTCCGACCAGCATTTCTTTACCTTCAATCCGGGCTCTCAGGCCCCGGCCGGATATTTCCTCAGTATCGGTTAATGTAATTTCTTGGTTTACAGTGCCTACGTATTGATGAACTGCAGTTGCAATGGGATGAGTGCTTTTGCTCTCGAGCGCATTAATCATCTGCAAAATTTTCTGCTCGTCGAAGGATTTGTCAAAAACCACCTCCTGGACCTCGAACACGCCCTCTGTCATCGTTCCCGTTTTGTCGGTCACCACCATTTGCACGTTGGCCATTACATCCAGAAAATTGCTTCCTTTAAAGAGAATCCCGTTCTTGCTGGCGGCGCCGATTCCGCCAAAATAACCAAGCGGGATACTAATAACCAAGGCACAAGGGCAGGAAATAACCAAAAATACGAGCGCGCGGTAAAGCCAATCTGAAAACTGATAATCTGCCACAAAAAAGTACGGCAACAACGTGATCCCTATCGCCAAAAAAACCACAATGGGCGTATAGACTTTCGCGAATTTTCGGATAAAGAGTTCGGTCGGTGCCTTCTGCGTCGTCGCGTGCTGTACGAGCTGCAGTATTTTGCTAAGTTTGCTGTCGTCATAGGCTGCGGTAACTTTCACCTCAGCAACGGTATTTAAATTAATCATGCCCGCAAGCACAGCGGCTCCTTTTTCTTTAGTGTCAGGCTTGCTTTCACCCGTCAGTGCTGAAGTATTGAACGAGGCGTTCTCTGAGAGTAATTCTCCATCGAGACCTAATTTTTCGCCCGGCTTCAACTGAATAATGTCACCAATTTTTACATTTTCTGCTTTTACAACAATCGCCTGGCCTTTGCTCAGCACGGTGACTTCATCGGGGCGCTGATCGAGCAATGATTTAATATCTGCCTGCGCGCGCGACACCGCCAGAGACTGGAATACTTCGCCGACGGAATAGAAAAGCATCACCGCCACGCCTTCAGGATATTCGCCGATGGCAAAAGCACCCACCGTGGCAATACCCATGAGGAAAAATTCGGAAAAAATGTCTCCGTGCACCATACTTTGTACGGCTTCTTTCAGAACGGGAAGTCCCACAGGAATGTAGGCAACGAGATACCAAACGGTACGGAACCAGCCGCCGAACCAATCCGGTTTCCACAGATAATCAAAGGACAGCGCGATTAATAATAAAACAAGAGAGATAATACTTGGCAAAAACATTTTCCAGGACGGGCCGCTGTTGTGATCGTGGCTGTGCCCATGCGCTTCATGATGTGCAGTGGCAGTCGGTGGTGCATCGTGCGCGCAGCAGCTATTCTGTTTTGGCCATTTATCAGATTTTGTTTGTTGCATTTATTTTTTTTTAAAGTGTTCCAATCATCGTGCCCAGTCAATGTCCCATTGTGGTCCGGTTATGGAATCCCGTCGCTTAACTAAGCTTCACTGCAAAAACCATCTATTAATGATAAAAAGCACAAATCATTTCCAGCCACAAAATAAGGAAAAAAATTTTCGTAATCTGCGGAGGTATAATCTCAGGTACGCTTTAAATTGAACTAAGACAAAAAATGGCTGAAAAATAAAGTTTAAGAAGCAACTTTGATATTGGTCGTTCAGAAACGACGCCAGCGGAAGAACAATTTCAGAACAGAACTTTACGTCCGGTTTTGAAATCACAGAACGATCTATAGGTTGCGTTGCTTACGTCAGAACGCTGATTTCAGCAATCTATCAAAGGAAAAAAAATCTCTTTTTATTAAGCAGAGTTTGCAGAAAAACACCGCTTTCAAAAATATGTGTCTCGGCATAACAATCGGAATGTTCGCCACAGGAGAAATTTGCCTGTCTGCGAGCAAATCATACAACCGACGGATGATCACAATGTTAACACAACGGATGCAGAACCAGATTGCATGATTTGCACAAATAATTAAAAACAAAAAAATCACCTACATTGCTGTAAGTGATTGTAATTAAAGTGGTTTCTCCAGGAATCGAACCAGGGACACATGGATTTTCAATCCATTGCTCTACCAACTGAGCTAAGAAACCTTTTCTCTAATTGAGTGGTGCAAAAGTAACATCTTTTTTGTTAGGAAGCAAGCCCTGTCTTCATATTTTTGCATTTTTCCGCTGAGCTTATTGATTATCAGCTGTTTTATTTTCTTCCCGCCGCATTTGCTCGCTCATTTCTTCCAGCACCGGTTTTATCGTGCTTTCCGGCAATTCGCTGATGCGGATGTACATTAATCCATCGATGGCATCATTAAAACTGGGGTCTACATTAAACGAAATAACCTTCGCGTTCTGCTTGATGTATTTTTTAATTAGAACCGGCAGGCGCATTTCCGGCTCCAGATCGTCGATAATTTTGTCCAGTTTATTTAAGTCAGATTCTACCCCTTCAAAAAACAAGTGTTTATCACGTTCTTTCAGTTTTACTTTAAATTCATGTTTGGGATGAATGTACTGTGCCACAGCAGAATCGTAATAATTCGAGCGCATAAACTCAATCATCAGCGACTTCGAAAATTCCGAAAACTTATCGGAAATACTCACGCCGCCCATCAGGAATTTGTGTTCCGGATTCCGCAGGCAGACGTGTACAATCCCGCGCCAAAGTAGGAAAAGCGGCAACGGTTTCTGTTGATAGTCCGTGGAGATGTACGCACGGCCCATCTCGATTACTTTTCGGAAAAAAGGCCTCAACTCCGGATCGAACTCAAACAGGGAACTTGTGTAAAAACCATCCAACCCGTGTTTCTTCATCACTTCACTGCCAAGCGCCATGCGATAGGCGCCCACCAATTTTTCGGCCTCGCTGTCCCACAAAAATAAATGATGATAATGCTCATCATATTCGTCCAGGTCAAACGGTAGGTTGCTGCCCTCGCCTATTTTCCTAAAGGTAAGTTCGCGCTGGCGGCCGATCTCGCGCATGATCGACGGAATCTCGGCATAGGTGTTGAAAAACACCTCGTAATTACCGTTCCGAAACAGCATTTTTTCTCGCTTTCTTAAAACTTCGATCTCGGCGATAAGATCTTCCTGAGGTGTTTCATCGATAATATTCTGAACCAGATTTTCCTCCTTTAAAATAGGGAAATTCAGTTTTAAGTTGGGAATATCCAGACGTTCCGCCAGCGATTTCCTTTTCTCGTAATAGGATTTTAAAAGATGAATTTTTTTCTGCAAAAACTCTCCCATTTCTTCCACTGAATCGTGGTCTTCCAGCATCTTCACTGATACCGGCTTACCGATACGGATGCGGATGGGTTTTTCGCGTGTATTCATCATCTCAGACGGCAGTAGCAAAGTTTGCAAATTGGGATGCAGCCGCGCCATCTGATAAAATAAAGTGCTGTTTTTGGCATGAAAATACATTGGGACCACAGGTACTTTTGCCATTTTGATCAGCTTCAATGCAGGGCGTTCCCAGGTTTTATCCAACACTTCGCGAAACTCGTTATTGCGGTTCGAAACTTCGCCGGCGGGGAAAATACCGACACACCCGCCGTTGGCCAAATGGCTCAGCGTTTCCCGCATTCCCGCTGAAGAACTGCGGAGCTCTTTACGCGTTTCGAAAGGATTTACGGAAATCACATACGGCTTCATCGGTCCGATTTTTTCCAGCAGAAAGTTGCCCATTATTTTAAAATCCGGTCGTATTTCCGTCAGGATTTTAGTCATCAGAATTCCGTCAATCGCTCCCAACGGATGATTGGAAACCAGGATGAATGGACCGGTTTTTGGGATGCGCGCCAGATCTTCTTCGAAAACAATATATTTCAAACCGCGCTCACGCACGAAACTGTCGAAAAAATCTTTGCCCGATTTATCTTTAAGGATATCATACAGCGCATTCACTTCATCAATACGCGTCAGCCGCATTATCGCCGCAGCGGCAGGACTGCTCAGAAAACCCAGTTTGCTGAGACCGGAAGCTTTTATCAGGTCGTTTTTAGATATGAGACTCATGAGCAATTATTTTAAAACCGCCTGCACGGTGCGTTTTGCCACCTGCTCCAGCAGGATTTCACGACCGTTATACAGATTGTTCAACTCGTCTAAATTAGCATTTCTTATTGTAAAAAGCGAAACCTCGCGCGTCAACTCGGTCTGGAAATCCTTTGCGAGATCGCTCAGTAAACTTTCGATACCGTTGTATAAGTCATCTACGCACAGGTCGAGCGAAATAGCTGAATTCTGCATCAGCGAAATTTTAACTTTATATTTTGCCAACAAGGAAAAAATCTGGCTTAAATGTTCTTCGGCAATGAAAGAAAAATCGCGCGTGGCAATGCGCAGTAAATGTTGATTTTCTTTTAAAATAAAAGATTGCGCTACAGCGGGAGCAACGCCCGATCCTACTCTCGTTCCGGCTTTTGTTGGTTCTAAAAACGACTTCACATAAAACGGAATCTGCTGCTGCATCAGCGGCTGCAGTGTTTTCGGGTGGATGACCGACGCACCGTAGTACGCCATTTCAATTGCTTCTTCATAAGAAATATGGTCCAATAACTCAACATTTTGAAACTTCCGGGGATCGCCGGTCATCACGCCAGGCACATCTTTCCAAATGGTGAGCGAATCCGTCTTCAGACAAAAGGCAAAAATAGCTGCAGAATAATCGGAGCCTTCACGGCCCAGGGTTACTGTAAAATTATTTTCATCGGCGCCGATAAAACCTTGTGTTACATAACACTGCGCACGATCCAGGCTGCTCATGTGTTCTTTCGTACGTTCCCAGTCGAGGTTGGCTTCGCGGTAATTATGATCTGTTTTGATGTATTCACGGGCATCAATCCAGCTGTTACTAAATTTAATATAATTTAAATATTGACTTAAAATCACTGAAGATACCAGCTCGCCACAGCTCACCACCTGGTCGTAAACGAAATTGTAGTTGGGTGATTTATTGCGTCGCAGAAATGCTTCGGTTTCCTGAAATATTAATTTAATTTTACTAAAAACAGCGTGCTCGGAAGGAAAAAGATCCTGTGCAACCGCCAAATGTTTTTGTTGGAGATCTTCGAGTTCGGCGGCAAAATCACCTTTAACAAAATAAGTTTCAACCACTTTTTCGAGTGCATTCGTGGTTTTTCCCATCGCAGAAACCACCACAAGACAACTGTTGAAACCCTGTGTCCCGAGTACAACGGAAACGTTTTTTACACTTTCGGCATCTTTCACCGAAGCGCCACCAAACTTAAATACCTTCATGCAACATTTTCATTTTCAAATGATTATAGATAAACAAAATCAATTATCGGAGCGGAAATTGAGGTTTCAAAATTATTGATTTAGAATGGATAAAAAAAACAGGGAATCCAATTCATGAGGGGGCAGGTCACAATTAATCCAACCAAAAATTAATAGTGTTGCCTAACTATGAAAATCTGAAAGAATTTTACGAAATTTGTAAAAATCCAAAATACAAAATAATGGCAGAGCAGGCTTTTCAGACGCTTGGTGAATTTCTCATCGATAAGCAGGAAGACTTCAAATATTCGACGGGAGAATTTTCGCGACTTCTAAGCGCGATCCGTTTGGCTTCCAAAGTGGTAAACCGCGAAGTTAATAAAGCAGGGATTGCGGATATTATCGGAAAAGCCGGTAACGAGAACATCCAGGGCGAAGAGCAGCAAAAGCTTGATGTACTGGCTAACGAAATCTTTATCGAGGCGCTTTCTCAGCGGGAAGTGGTTTGCGGAATTGCATCCGAGGAAAACGATGATTTCATCGAAATTCAGGCCAGCTGCAATGCGCATTTAAGTAAATATGTAGTGTTGATCGATCCGCTGGACGGTTCTTCCAACATCGACGTCAACGTTTCTGTAGGTACTATTTTTTCTATTTTCCGACGCGTTTCAGAACCGGGCAGCCCGGTGGTTTTAGAGGATTTCCTGCAAAAAGGCGTGAACCAAATTGCTGCCGGATATGTTGTTTACGGCTCTTCCACCATGATCGTTTATACGACCGGCAACGGCGTTAATGGTTTTACGCTCGATCCTAGTTTGGGTACGTATTATCTGTCGCATCCAAATATGCAGTTTTCGCGCACAGGGAAAATTTATTCCATCAATGAAGGAAATTACATCAAGTTTCCACAAGGCGTGAAAGATTACCTGAAATATTGCCAAAAAGAAGAGGAAGACCGTCCGTATACTTCGCGTTACATTGGCAGCTTAGTCTCTGATTTTCACCGGAATATGATAAAAGGCGGCATCTACATCTACCCGTCCACCTCGCAGTCGCCCAACGGAAAACTGAGGTTGCTGTACGAATGCAATCCGATGGCGTTCCTGGCCGAGCAAGCCGGTGGAAAAGCAACCAACGGTTTCCAGCGCATTATGGAAATTGAGCCTACCGAGCTGCACCAGCGCGTACCGTTTTTCTGTGGCAGCTACGAAATGGTAGAGAAAGCAGAATACTTCATGCAGCGCGCCGCAGAAGCCGGAGAGTAAATAAAAACAACAATTGTTTGTCAGAGTTTACTCTGACATTTTTTTATGAAAACAGCCCACTTCAGACGTTACGAACTGATCTTTAAACAACCCGGCGGAACCTCGCGCGGCATACTCACCACGAAGGAAACTTTCTTTTTGGAAATCACCGAGAACGGAAGATCCGGTTTGGGAGAATGCGCGGTTTTTCGCGGACTCAGCTACGACGATGTTCCAGAATATGAGCATAAACTCGCTTGGCTTTGCGCAAATATTAACCAAGACAAAGAAACGATTCAGTTCGAATTGCAGCATTTTCCATCAATTTGGTTTGGTTACGAGCAGGCATTATTAAATTTAAACAACGGCGATCGTGTTTATTTTCCAAGTTCATTTACCGAGGGCAAAAGTGCCATCAAAATCAATGGTCTGATTTGGATGGGCGAAGTGAGTTTTATGCAAAAACAAATTCAGGAAAAACTTGATCTGGGGTTTGATTGTATTAAACTGAAAATCGGTGTTGATTGGGACGCCGAGAAAGAAATTCTGTGGAAACTGCGCAGGCAGTTTGTTGCCAGCGAGTTGGAAATTCGCGTAGACGCAAACGGCGGTTTCACCTTCAAGCAGGCGAAACAAATTCTTGAAGAATTGGCTGAACTGGAGATTCATTCCATCGAGCAGCCAATAAAAGCGGGAAATCCGGTGGAGATGGCCACACTTTGCGACACGACGCCGACGCCCATTGCGCTGGACGAAGAACTGATTGGCACGGTAGATAGCATCGCAAAAACACAGTTGCTCAACGAGATCCGTCCGCAGTACATCATTCTGAAACCATCGTTGGTCGGCGGCGTTTCCGGTACGGACGAGTGGATTTCTTTGGCAGCACAGCATGGAACCGGCTGGTGGATTACCTCTGCACTGGAAAGCGATGTGGGTTTAAACGCCATTGCGCAGTACACATTCACCAAAAATCCGCAGCTGCCACAAGGCCTGGGAACCGGCGGATTATTTACTAATAATACGGAGTCGGCGTTGGTATTGAACGGCGATCAGCTTTCAATGAAAATTAAGGGAGACTAAGACCGCAATAAAGTGCAGATATTATCGATAATTTTCCTGGCATGAATCCTGGAATTTTCGATAAACCAAAGGTGCGTGTCTTTCCCTCCGCAAACGACGCCCGCAAGGTAAAGACCAGGCACATTGGTTTCCATTGTGGCATCATTATATACCGGTTTCAGGCAGTTGCCTTCCAGAATAATACCGCAGGATTTTAGGAAATCGAAATCGGGCAGATAGCCGGTCATCGCTAAAACAAAATCATTCGGGATCGTTCTTATTTCCTGATTCTCTTCTTTAAAAATTACCGAATATTCACTGATTTCAAGAAGTTCAGCATTAAAATAAGCATCGATGCTTCCCTCTTTAATCCGGTTTTCAATATCGGGTTTTACCCAATATTTGACACTTTTTGAAATGTCCGGGCTTCGGATGATCATTGTAACTTCCGCTCCTTTGCGGTACGTTTCGAGGGCAGCGTCCACCGCGGAATTGCTGGAACCGATCACGACTATTTTTTGGCCGACATAGAGATAAGGTTCTGTATAATAATGTTTTACTTTTGACAAATGTTCACCTGGCATTTTCATTTCATTCGGAATATCGTAAAAACCGGTGGCGATAATAACGTTGCGGGCCCCATACTCTGCCTTGGTCGTCTTGATATCAAAATGCTCTTTTTTAATTACTCCAATTACATTTTCATACAGATGGATGTTGATGTTCCGGTGGCGTGCAATGCCCTGATAATATTCCAGCGCTTCCCGGCGACCGGGTTTTTGCGCGGTAGAAATAAAGGGAACATCAGCGATTTCCAACTTCTCGGCGGTGGAGAAAAAAGTCATGTATAAAGGATAATTGTAAAGTGAGTTTACAATGGTTCCTTTCTCAATAATAAGATAAGAAAGTCCGGCACTTTCGGCTTCTAAAGCGCAGGCAAGACCGATTGGTCCGCCACCGATGATGATGATGTCGTATAGTATCATTTCACAAAGATACTGAACACGAAGTTTTGCTTAGTACAAATTACTTTTTGTACCGGCACTTCTTATCATCCAGTACCGAACTCTTCTCTCTTTAATCCCTGTTTTTCAGGAGTACCCAGCCGGTAAATACGCGGCCGTCTGCCAAAGTCAACACATACCAGTAGGAATCTGTTGGTACATTTCTCAAGCCAGTGCGGCCGTTCCACTCGAGTTTTGTTGCACTTTCCTGTTCGTATATGAGCTGCTGACTGCGGTTGTAAATCTTCAGATTCGTTTTTTTACCTTCGAAAACGTAGAGATCGTCAATAACCCAAGTGTCATTTATTCCGTCATCATTTGGCGTGAAGGAATTTTTAATATCCAGCACTAACCCCTGTTTCGTATCCCCCAGACATTCGCGGTCTGCGAATTTGACATAGAAAGTAGTGACGCCATAAGGCAACTCATGGAAAGTATTTTGAGGACCAAAACTTATTCCGTCAATCGAATACAGAATTCTGCCGTTTCCCTTGGCGATTACCGTATAAGAATGACCTTTCGGTATCAACTCTGTAATTACCGGAACTTCATATTTTAGCGCCTTGAAATTTGTGCTGAACGTACAGCCGTTTTGCGCCGTCACAGTAATGGTGTATGTCCCTTCTTCGGTAATCTGCCGTACCCGCGGTGTGCGTGAAATTACTTTTCCGCTGGGATCGCGCCATTCGTAACTCACAATTTCCAGACCTGAAAAATCGGGTTCAACATCCACAAATCCGGCGGGGCAGAAATAATGATCCGCAATTTTGAACATCGGTGTTTTCTTCAGACTCAGGTTAATTTCCGTTTTTTCGGGGCAAAGGCCGGCAGCGCGGACTTTTACAAAAACCTTTTTCGAGGTTGCACTTTCAACAAATAAATAACGCGCAGGATCTGAAATACGGTTGGTACCGTTAGTTAAATCTGTCGCGCTCGGATAATATTCAAACCGAGCCGCAGCCGGATAAATGGATTTTTCAAATTGCGTAAGATTGACGATTTCTTCGCCATTGTTTCCCGTATCACAGGCAGCTATAGCGTGAGGCTCGGGGTTTACCCTAACCTTGTTGCCCAGTGAAAGATCCACCTGGACCACATCGTAGCAGCCGGGGATATTCTCGACACGCACCCAGATTCTTTTAATTGAAGGTTCGAAGGTGAATTTTTCCGGATCAGCAATCGCAGCTCCTTTTGCGGTGGCATCGGCTTTAGTTCGATAGAAAGTAAACTTATCATCTGTATTGGGTGTATAGACCATATTGGCCGTATACAGCATTAAATTCACTTCATACAAACCATCGAGATTATCATCGCAGATAGCGGCAATCGTCGAATTTTTTCCTTTTGGCGGAACGTAGGTTTCCAAACGTACGGACTGTACGGAAAAGCATCCCGTCACTTTTGAGGTAAACCGCGCCCAAATGGTGACTTTGGAGTCCGTTGTAGTTGTTAAACTTTTTAATAGCGTATCCGGAACCCCGGCATTGGCGCCCGCCTGCGTGCGATGGAAGGTAACGATATGATCGGCGAGAGGATTGGTGTTTTTCGCCTGATTGAATAGTTGAGGTATCGCACTGGGTAAATTAAATGTTTCATTAAGATTAAACTCATAATCGCATTTTTGCAAAACTGCAGGTTCCAGTACAATTGGTGGCAGATAATTCTGCGTAATTGTAATGGTGCTCACCGAGTAACATCCACCAGGCAAAATCACTTTGGCATAAACGGTAGCCGAACGTGGCACGACATAATGTTTTGGATCAGCAATGAGGTTCGCAACCGCATTATTCGCAGGATTGTAGGCGGTATAATACTCGATTTTTACCGGTTCTCCTCCCTGATAAATTGATGTTGCCAGTGCGGTAAGGTCGACAGGTTCTACGCCATCATTATTATTATCACAAACTGCATTTCGAAC
Source organism: Flavobacteriales bacterium UBA6693 (assembly GCA_002454815.1). Taxonomy (GTDB): domain Bacteria; phylum Bacteroidota; class Bacteroidia; order Flavobacteriales; family Weeksellaceae; genus Kaistella. The sequence goes on along the minus strand of DKJL01000010.1, from coordinate 169,372 downwards.
CTCTTTAACGACCGTCTGTACTACCGGCGTTGGAGTAAGCTTCAGGTTGATTTCGAAAACTCCGGTACAGCCATAGGAAGTTACGCGGGCAAAAAGTTTAGCCGGTTCGCGCAGTGCATAAGTGCTGATTGCACCCGTATTAGTTTCTGCGTCCTGCTGAGTTCTGAAATAGCCAACGACAGCGTTTTGTACACCGGTAATTCTACGGCTCAAAGAAGCGAGTGTGACTTTCTCCTCACCATCATTCTTAAAATCGCAGATAGAGAAATCCTCTTCAACACTGACGACGTGGACAAGATTTATTTGTACCGCTTTTACAGCGTAGCAACCCGTAGAGTCGCTGAACCGAACATAGAACGTTTCTTTTACCAAATTTCCGTCTTGCGTAATAACTTGTTTGCTGTCAATGGGATTGCGCATCATATCTGCATCGGCTTCCGTTCGGTAGTAGGATGTTGATATTCCCACAGGTACCGCCAGTAGCATGGTACGCGCGTAGGTATCGAGATCCACAGGAATATCCGAGGTGCCATCGAAACAGATGTATTCTGTTTGGTCCCTCGATTCTATTTTCGTGAAACTAATATTCAGGTTTACAGTTGCAATGCTGAAGCAGCCTCCGGGTTCTTCTACACGTGCAAAAACGGGATAAATTCCTTCTCGAACGGTTTTCAGCGTACCGGTTCCGCCGGCGAATGCCTGCTGATAGGTGGTATAAAATCCAATTATAACACCGGGTTGCGACGTTACCAATGGTCCTAATACTTCTTCGAAATTAAAAGGTTCGGTATAATCGCGCCGCAAATCACAGGTTTTCAGGCTGTAATCGATCGGTGAGTTAACTTTTGGAGAGGGACGGAATTTCACACGGATCGGTCCGAAGCGCTGGCTACACGTTGCCGTTGTATAGTTTACATACAACAGAGTGTTTTCGGTGAGATCAGCCGTGGTGATTTCATTGGTCTTATTTATCGCATCAGTTTCCGATTTAAAATACTGAAGCGTGCCGGTAAGCGGAGCCTCGAACAAATCGGAATTTAATACAGACAACTGGAAGGCGCGTTCGATTCCATCATTATTGGTATCACAAATTTCCACCACGTCGGTCAGCAGACTTTTAGTGATCAGGTTTAATCTCAACTCCGTCGTACGGAAACACGCCGGATCATTGGGTTGCTGAACCCGTACATAATAAACTTCATTAAGACTCACCAAAACCTGTTCGCTCACGGGATTTTCACCGGTCGTGGCATCTGCAGCGCTGCGGTGAAAACTGAACTTAAGATTATCCGGATTTTGAGGCGTCAGTTCAGATCTGAAGTCACGCAGATTGACATTCAGCGAATCCGTGCCACAATAAATTTTGGTAAAGTTTTGCACCAGCGGATAATCCGGTGCAAAGGTGACCGCAGAAGTGTCTTCCAGAGTAAAACTGGTACTGCCGCAGATTGGGTAGGTTATTACGGCATTATAAATTTCGTTTGCCTGTGGACGAACCCAGACCGAATCGCCGGTTCCGATCAACTCTTTGGCAGCGTTATACCAGGAAACCTGCGGAATCACTTCGCCGCCGCTCGGTGTGAAGATCCACGCTTCGTTTTGTGCGCTCCAGACACCAGAGTTGCGATCCGGTGGTGAGTAGCCCAAAGACTGGTCTGAATTAATAATTCCTACGAGCGAATTTTTAAATTTAGCATCACTGCATAACTGCGGCTTTTGTTCGATAAAGACCTCGATGGTATTCGATCCTTCAGATAAAGCGATTTGAAAAGTAGAAGTTTCGCTGCAGCCAATTACGCGTGCTTTATAAAAATTAATAATGAGTTTGCGGCAATGTCCGGTGCCGATGATGCTGTAATAAATTTCCGAATCATCGTTTATCGAGAAAACCAAATCGCTGAAAGCACCAAAAATACTGCTCTTAGGCAACATGGGATTCGGGTTGGGATTCTCAATGTTGGGATAGTTCACGTTGCCCATTTGAGCCGCGTCGAAAGTCAGCACTCCGTTGGTACCAATTACGACTTCGTTATAATTGTTACCAAAATAACAGAAATTAAACGGCAGTTGCACCTTACCTATAAAGCGGTCGTCCTCATCCGCGTACAAAGGTTTTCCTTCGTTAAACGCGATATAAGGTTCAAAATTCTGGGGCGCCATGTCGTACTGGTCGCTTCTCCGGAATGTCGGATAAGTTACAGAAAGCTCTAAACGCTCTGCAGAAAGCGGATAAGCGCAATCGATGTAGGGATTTTCGAGGCCGCGGGTGTCGGTTATTTTTGGTACCGTACACATCTGTTGACCAAAAAGCTGAAAGAAAAAACTGAAAATGAAATTAACAACAAAAAGTAGTGTTTTCCGCATTTTATATAATTTATTTATAAAATTACTAAATAGTCATCATTTGTGTTTTCATGAGATTTAGCAGCGATTTATGCGTCTGACTTTCAAAAAAGATTGAATTTTATTTGAACGAAAAAAAATTATTTTTATTTGAATTAAACAATATTAAAATATCGACAAGCACTTCAAGGACAGCAGCCGAGGCGAGCTAACGTATTACTAAAAAAGCAGATACAAAACCATAACGGCAACACGTAAAATGCGAACAAAATACAAAGCGGCTCTTCTTGGCGCTCAACTCTGACAAAAACTTCATTTGTGCAGACTCTAAATTATAAAAATATTTCGTTAATAAAACATAAAAACGCGAAATTATTTTTCAGCCGCTGCAGAAAACGCTTTTGTGATTATGACATTTCTCCCAAATAGCAATCACTTTGCACACTTTTACTTAAATTTGCGCCATGAATAATCCTATGGAAGACGAGAAGAAAGCGCTCAATTTTATCGAGCAGATCATTGAGGAAGATTTGGCCAAAGGTTTGCCGCGCGAAAAGCTGAGATTTCGTTTCCCGCCGGAGCCAAATGGCTATCTGCACATTGGGCATACCAAAGCAATCTGCATTAATTTTGGCCTTGGCGAAAAATATGACGCGCCAGTTAATCTTCGCTTCGATGATACCAACCCCGAGAAAGAAGAGCAGGAATTCGTGGATTCCATTAAAAAAGATATTGATTGGCTGGGCTTTACCTACGACAAAGAATTGTACGCCTCTGATTATTTTGACCAATTATACCAATGGGCCACGCAGATGATTCGTGACGGCAAAGCCTATGTGGACGAACAATCCTCCGAGGAAATCACGGCGCAGCGCAAAACTCCCTTTGAAGACGGAATCGAATCGCCTTACCGGAATCGTCCTGCTGAGGAAAGCCTTGAATTATTCGAACAGATGAAAAATGGCGCCTTTGAGGAAGGCACAATGTCGCTCCGCGCAAAAATCGACATGACGTCGCCCAATATGAACATGCGCGATCCTGTTATGTACCGTATCCTGAAACGGCCGCACCACCGCACCGGCGATAAATGGAAGATCTATCCCATGTACGACTGGGCCCACGGTGAATCCGATTACATCGAGCAGATTTCCCACTCCTTATGCTCACTCGAATTCGAAAACCACCGTCCTTTATATGATTGGTACCTCGATCAGGTGTATGACGGCGAATCGGTGCGTAACAAACAACGCGAGTTTGCCCGAATGAATGTTTCTTACATGATTACCTCCAAACGTAAATTACAGCGGTTGGTGGAAGAAAAAATTGTGTCGGGTTGGGACGATGCTCGTATGCCTACCATTTCGGGAATGCGCCGACTGGGCTTCACGCCTACTGCAATTAAAAACTTTATTGACCGCGTTGGTGTTGCAAAACGTGAGAATTTAATCGACATCCAGTTGCTGGAATTTTTCGTGCGCGAAGATTTAAATAAAATTTCCACACGAGTTATGGCAGTGGTTGATCCGGTGAAACTTATCATTACCAATTATCCCGAAGAAGGAGAAGAATGGCTGGAAACAGAAAATAATCCGGAAAACGAAAATGCCGGCACGCGCGAGGTTCCTTTTTCACGCGAACTTTACATCGAGCGCGAAGACTTTAAAGAAGAAGCGAACAACAAGTTTTTCCGGTTGAAACTCGGCGGCGAAGTACGCCTGAAATCTGCTTACATCATCAAGGCCGAAAGTGTTGACAAAGATGAAAATGACGAGATCACCACGATTTACGCGACCTATGACCCAAAAAGCAAATCCGGCAGCGGCACAGAAGAAAGTCTGCGCAAAGTGAAAGGTACCCTTCACTGGGTATCCGCAAAACATGCTCTGCCAGTGGAAGTCCGCATCTTTGACCGGCTGTTCACAACACCGCAGCCTGATGCAGAAAAAGAAACCGATTTTATCCAGTTCGTTAATCCCGACAGCATTAAAGTTGTTGAAGGTTATGCAGAACCGAGTCTAAAAAATGCAGAAATCGGCCAGCCCTATCAGTTTCAGCGAATCGGATATTTCACCAAGGACCGCGACTCCACGGATGAAAAACTGGTCTTCAACCGGACCGTAACGTTGAAAGACAGTTATAAGCCGGAATAACGCTGCTTGCAGGTATTCCTTTCATCAATTAAAAAAAACTTCGCTCAACATATTTAAATTTTCAGCGAAGTTTTTTTTTGTATTTACCGGCTATACATTTACCATTAAAAAACTTTTCATCGCACGCACGGATACGTTATTGTCGCGCGGTTTTATTTTTTAGCATTACCTTCGTAAAAAATTTAGCTTCAATACGATGAACCGAATTATCACGCTCATTATACTCTCCTTTTCCACACTTCTTTTTTCCCAGCAAAGCATCAAGTTCGAGCAGGGTGATTTTAAAACAGTGCTGGCCAAGGCAAAAAAAGAAAATAAACTCGTCTTTATGGACGCGTTCGCCGTTTGGTGCGGGCCGTGCAAACTGATGGAAAAAAACATCTTTACGCAGCCAAGTGTAAGTTCCTTTTACAATAAAAATTTCATCAACGCACGTTTCGATATGGAAAAGGGCGAAGGACGTGAAATTGCGCTCAAATACGGCATTCGTTCCTACCCTTCTTTCCTGTTTTTAAATGGTGACGGTGAAGTAGTGTTGCAGAATTACGGCTATATGGATGAGGAAAATTTTCTTGCCTTCGCTAAAGAAGCTACGAATCCGGTGCTGGCTGGCGGCTCGGCAAAACAAAGATTTGAGGAAGGAGAAACGGATCCCGCTTTTTTGTTAAACATGATGCGTCTTTACGCGCAGAGCGATTATGATCTTGCCAAGAAAGTTTCCGAGCGCTATTTCAAAACGATGGGCGCGCGCGATCTTACGCGTGACGAAATCGGCATGCTGCTTTTCTTCCTGAAATCTCCCGCCGATGCCAATTACCAGGTTTTTAAAAACAAAAAGAATAACATTTCAGAAGTAATGTCGCCCGACATTTATCAGCAGTTTGATGTGAACATCAAGATATCTTCCGCCATGGAAGCGGCGCTGGATCAGTCGGCGGGCATCATCAACGACGCGGCGTTTTTCAAAAATGCAGTTCCACTCGTGGGGCAGACCGAGGCAGAAAACGCGCTGAACCGGATGAAAGTAATCTACTATCCGACGGTTGGGAATTACAATGAGTTTGAGCAGGCAGCCTTGGCTTATTATCAAAAGGCCGACGATTTTCATCCCGACGAACTGCTGAAAGCCGCCTGGATTTTCAGCGAACACATTACTTCCAGATCATCTTTGAAGAAAGCCGAAGAATGGGCAGAAAAAGCAGTAATGAAAGCAGAAACGGCAGAAAACACTTTCATCCTCGCAAAACTGTACGCTAAAACCGGCAATAACAACGCTGCAAAAATGTATGCCGAAATGTCCAAAAGGCTGGCGGAGCAAAACAAGCAGGATCCTACGCCTGCAACACAGTTACTGAATAGCCTTAAATAATCACTGTGAAAAAAACGCTTTTTTTTCTATTACTCACGCTGGGCGTTTCCACATTTCATTGCCAGTGGCAGGATTCCGTGCCGAAAAAAGAAACTTATCTGAAGGGCAACGCGCTTTTTTTGCCCATCGGAATTTTGAATGCCGGTGTTGAGCGGCAACTTAACAATAAAATGACGCTGCAGGCCGACGTATTTATTTCGCCCTGGAAATCTTTTGCCGGCAAGTATCTGCAGATCTATATGTTTGGTGTCGACGGCCGCTATTACTTTCGTGAAGCGTTCGATCATTGGTACCTCGGCGCTAATATTTCCACTTCACGCTTTATTTTGCAAAAATGGAATTATTGGGGAAGCGGCACTTACCGATATACCGAGGATTCACCGGAATATACGGTCTCAGATCTTTATCAGGACGGTTATTCCCTGATGCTTGGAGCCACAGTTGGTTATCAGAAAAAAATTGCCGAGCGCTGGACGCTTGATTTTTATGTTACCGCAGGAACGGTACAAAGCTTCTACAAAGGGCTGCACAAAAAACTGCCGGTGCGCTACGACACCGATAAACAGGACAGGTACAACCGCAGCGGCGAATTTCTTCCTTACCGCGGCGGCGTGATGGTCGCCTATAAACTCTAACTATGAATATAAAAAGCACACGCTACGCGATCATCGCAGTCATTACATTTATTGTCCTTTTTTTATTTAATTATTTGGGCAATGATCTCTCGGACAAACTGGAACGTGCGCTGATGACCGCAACAGCGGGGGTTATAGGTCTTACCATTGGGATGTGGTTTGTTTATCGGAACTCGAAAGACGACACTCATCACGATTTCGATTAAAACTTATTCTTTTTATTGGGGCGGACATTTCGCGCTGTTCGCTACTACTCCTCGCTCGGTCGGCTCCACTGCGTTCCGCCGCCTCGCTGTGGGGTAACCGCTACCATCGCGGCCGCAGGAAGCGCCTAGGTCGACGGTTACCCCACAGCAATTAAATCACACTAAAACCATTCCTGGAACCGCACGCCCAAATTCCTCCCTGGTCTCCCCGCAAATTCCTGAATCATATCTTCCCGTATTCTCCAAAAACAATTGCAACAAATTCGGTGTGAACTTTGCTTCGGTGATTTTGAAATTTTATCAAACTTACTTCTTGAAACTACCATTCACCAAAAGCTTTAGGTGTTGCCCTGTCACAAAAACCAATGCCTCAGATGAGCAAACCTAAATAATACCCAAAATGCCATGAGTCAGCCTCCTAATGATGACCATTCCAAAAATAATCCATCATCACAAAAAACGCCTTTTGAGCGCGGCCGGTTTGGCGGCAGTATAAAACCACCAAAAATGACCGCCGAAACACCGATTTCCAAAAGCGATTTGGGAAAAGGTGCACAAGAACTGTCATTAACCAAGACCACGCAGATCAACTGGAGTGTTCTGATTATTTCATCACTTGTGATCGCAGCGTTTTCCGTTTGGGCCATATTCAGGTCAGCAGAAGCAAGTTCCACGATGGAATTGGTCGTCAATTGGATTGCTGCTAATTTGGGCTGGTATTATGTGCTTACAATGGCGCTGGTAATTTTCTTCGTAGTCTGGGTTGCGTTGTCTAAAGCCGGAAGCATACGCCTCGGGCCAGATGACTCGCGACCGCAGTATGGCTTAGCAACATGGGCGGCGATGCTTTTTGCCGCAGGCGTCGGTATTGATTTGCTGTTCTTCTCAGTAACAGGACCGGTTGTTCAATATTTAACGCCACCAGCAGGTGAGCCGGAATCTGCGGCAGCGCTGCAGGACGCCGTGGTTTGGACAATGTTTCATTATGGCATCGCCGGCTGGTCGGTCTACGCGCTGCTGGGAATGGCGATGGGTTATTTTGCCTACCGTTGGAATTTACCATTGTCTATTCGCGCGGCGCTTTATCCGCTTTTTGGCAAACAAGTTAAAGGTGCACTGGGTCATGGCATCAGCACCATTGCGCTGGTGGGGACGGTATTTGGGGTGGCAACCACAATGGGAATCGGCGTGGTATTGCTTAACGTCGGTTTTGCTACCTTGTTTGGTTTTAGCGAAGGTTTAACACTGCAGATTGCGCTGGTAATTGGCGCGGTGATCTTAACAATTGCTGCAACGACATCGGGCGTTGACCGCGGCATCCGCTGGATTTCAGAATTGAACCTCTGGAGTGCCGTTGCTATGATGGCATTTATACTGATTGCAGGGCAGACGGCATTTTTGCTTAACGGCTTGGTCGAAAACATAGGCCATTTCTTAGTGACGCTGCCCTCAAGAATGCTAAAAACCTTTGCGTATGTTCCAGGCAGTAGCGACTGGATGGGCAGTTGGACATTATTCTTTTGGGCATTTTGGTTAGCGTGGGGACCTTTCGTCGGCGTATTTTTGGCGCGGATTTCCCGCGGACGAACACTGCGCGAATTTGTAATTGCCGCCATCACAGTTCCGGTGCTTTGTGATTTTATCATTGTCTCCTTTTTTGGTAACTCCGCGCTGTATCATGTGCTGCAAGGGAATACAGACTTTGCTGAACTTGCTATCGAAAGCCCCGAGCATGGCTGGTATGCGCTTTTGGGTATGTTTCCTGGTGCGACTTTTTTAATTGCGCTTGCCACTTTTTCAGGCCTGCTTTTTTATATTACCAGTGCCAACTCCGGAGCAATGGTGATGTCCAATTTTTCAGCCTCAATTCCTGACCCGAGCGAAGACGGCCCCAAATGGTTGCGGATATTCTGGGCAGTACTCACAGCGGTGCTGACCATCTCCATGCTCCTTGCCGGCGGCGTGGTTACCATGGAATATGCCACGTTGATATTTGCCCTGCCGGTAACCATTATCGCATATCTGGTAATGTTCTCTTTCTATAAAGCTTTACGCATCGAGCGTGCAGAGCAAAAAGGAATTTTACTGCGGCGCACCACGGTTGCCCCAAGCGGCAGTCATGTGCCGGAGCGTTCATGGAAACAACGCTTAGGAAAAATGCTTAAGTATCCGTCCAAACACGAGGCTGTTCAGTTTTTGGAGCGTACGGTGCGTCCAGCGCTCGATGATGTAGCGGCAGAGTTCCGTGGCCAAGGCTACGAGGCTAAGCGGCAAAATGCCGATCATGATGAAAGGGTCTCTACTATTGATCCTACCCGGCCTTCCGGTCCACTACTTCATGTATCGACCGACAACGTTCACGATTTTTATTATCAGGTGGCGATGATCCCCACCCCAACACCGACCTTTAGTGGAAAAATGGCCTTGGATCACGATGTCTATTATCGTCTGGAAGTGACCACCCAAACCGGTTCTGGTGGTTACGACCTGATGGGCTTGAGTCGCCAGCAGGTGATCGACGATGTGCTGGAGCAGTATGAAGCATATTTGAGGTCCTTAAACACTGCGGAAGATGACGACACAGATTTGTAGGAGAATAATTGCTTCCGTTAATAGTACCCTAATAAATCTCACGCTTTAAACTCTGTTAATTTCGCCAATCGTACATCAAAGTGCAAAATTAATTTCGCGCTGTCACTGCAAAATTTGCGATCACAGTTATGTAAAATTCGCTTTTACACTCAGCCGCAATCGTAAATAAAAACCAGCTGATAATTAATACCTTTGCACCATGATAAAAATCGGTAATATTGAACTGTCCGAATTCCCATTATTGCTTGCACCGATGGAAGATGTTTCGGATCCGCCTTTTCGCAGACTTTGTAAACTGCACGGGGCAGACATGATGTACTCCGAGTTTATTTCTTCTGAAGGTTTGATTCGCGACGCGATGAAAAGCAGGAAAAAACTGGATATTTTCGATTATGAAAGACCTGTGGGAATTCAGATCTTTGGTGGCGATGAAGAGGCAATGTCTCTATCTGCCAAAATAGTAGAAACGGTAAATCCGGATATGGTCGACATTAATTTCGGCTGTCCCGTAAAAAAAGTAGTCTGCAAAGGCGCCGGCGCCGGTGTTTTAAAGGATGTTGATTTGATGATCCGCTTAACCAAAGCCGTTGTTAATTCTACAACTCTTCCTGTAACAGTAAAAACACGCTTGGGTTGGGATACAGAATCGATCAATATTATGGAAGTTGCCGAGCGTCTGCAGGAAGTTGGTGTTAAAGCACTTACCATTCACGCCCGAACCCGCGCTCAGATGTATAAAGGTGAAGCTGACTGGAATTATATTCACGCGGTAAAAAACAATCCCAACATCGAAATCCCGATTTTCGGAAATGGTGATATTGATTCTCCGCAAAAAGCCCTGGAGTATAAAAATAAATACGACTGCGACGGCATAATGATCGGTCGCGCCGCGATAGGATATCCCTGGATTTTTAATGAGGTGAAACACTTCTTCAATACAGGAGAAACTTTGCCCCCACCTACAATTGCCCAAAGGTTGGAAGCCGTGCGCCAACATGCCGAATGGAGCATGGAATGGAAAGGTGAACGACTTGGCCTCATCGAAATGCGGCAGCATTACAGCAATTATTTCCGCGGAATACCACATTTCAAAGAATTTCGCGTCAAGTTTTTGGAAGTTTTAAGTATGGCGCAAATGGCTGAAGTTATCGCTCAAACTGAGGAATTCTACCATGAAAATTCTTTCACTTAAAAAAGAAAATCCACCTGTCGACTTATTATAAATAAGTATGCTGTTACTGCATTTTTGTATATTGTTCTCTTTCAAATTATTATAAATAATCCTGGTGAAAAATCTTTTTTTCTTCATTCCATTCCTCTTACTGTCCAGCAATTTATTTGGAATGAAAATTAACATTAACACTGCAAATTATGGCATCTTAAAATTAGAAGTTGAAGGGGGAAACACCATCCTGGAAGTAAAACAAAAAATATCTGACCAAATTGACATCCCCATCAACCGACAGATTTTAACTTTTAATAATGATGTTCTTGAAGACAGCAAAACTATCTCTGATTACAATATTCAAAAGGAATCAACTTTAGATCTAAAAGATTCTACTTTAGGCATAGCTGAATCAAGTTCTAAATCATTTAGTCTAAAATTATATCCAAACCCTGCACAAAACAGCATACAGGTTGAAGGTTTTAAGGTGGCAAGCAATTATATTATTTACGATGTTTCAGGCAAGAAAATAATGTACGGAAGAGTTGCAAACAAGGAAGAAATTGACATCTCCAATCTGCAAAAATCTTCCTATGTAATAAAATTGGAAAATGGTGAAATGAAAAAATTCATCAAAAAATAAAGAAAAGCAAAGTCCTCTAAAAACAGGATTTTGATAAAATCTTCCTAAAATCATTTTATTTTTTTTATAAAAACCAACAGCAACGGGTGCAGATTGGAAAGTTAAAAAATCAGCTTTGAAAGAAATGTGGCAGCATTACCGGAACGGTTTCCGTGGAATACCGCACTTTAATATTTCATTTGTCGGTTTTTGGAAGTTTTTACTTTAGAAGAAATGGGTGTGGTGATGGAAAAAGCAGATCATTTCTACGCAGATTATTGTTTTGAGGTGTAACTATTTTATGAAATATTTAGGACTGTTAAATAAAAAATGTGAAGGCTAAAATTGAAACTTTACGACCGCTTCTCTTCAAGACTGAACACATCAACGATCCCGACAATGAATTATTAGATGACAATCGCATTGATCACTTTTTTATTCATTCCCTAAAAGATGAATATGTTGACCTGAAACTGCCCTTGCCACCGCACAGAAAGACCGTGAACGATTTCGTTTTTGTACAGAAGGGTGAAATGGTGCGAACCATTAATTTGGAAACATTTCACTTAAAAGCTGGCGACTTTTTGCTCGTTCCGAAAAACAACATTACTACCACTACTTTGGTCAGTCAGGATTTACAGGGATATTTTTGTCATTTTTCTAATGAATTTCTGGCGGGCAAGACTTCCTTAAAAATGTGGAATACGCAGGCCGATTCCGAAAATCTTTTAAGCTTCGAAAAAGAACAAATCGAAATTCTGGAACCCTTGCTTACCCGAATTTTATTTTTATATAAAAACCGCAAAGAGATTCCTTCCAATTATTCTTTGATTCCATTTTATCTCGCAGCGTTTATTGCGGAAGTTTCTGTTTTACTTCAAAACCAAACGCGGAATCCTCCCTTTTACCACCCGGTTCTAACTGAATTTAAGGACAAGCTTCAGCAAAATTTTAAACAAATGAGAAGCGTTCAGGAGTATGCGGCGCTCCTGCACATTTCTCCCAATCATCTGAATAAAATCATTAAAAAGGAAACGGGAAAATCTGCGTCGGTGATCATCAATGAAACCTGTAATCTTGAGGCAAAAGTTTTGCTGACGCAGACCACTTTAGACATCGGTGAAATTGCGGCTGAACTGGGTTTTGAAGATCGCTCTTATTTCAGCAGATTCTTTAAAAAACATGCGCAGATCTCGCCGGTGCAATATCGCAAAATGATTGCTTTGTCCTAAAATCTGCTTTATAAGTCACATGTGATAAGGCTTTCTTACCGGTATCTTTGCAGAAAAAATTCTCGATATGTATATCAGTTTAAAGGAAGCACATAATCTTCTAGGGATGATTTTATTATTTGGCCTGTTCCTTATTGTAATGATTATTCTTATCTCATTTTTACGTAAAAAACCATTTGGAAAATGCTCAAAAATAACCGCATTGACAGGCTTGTTCTTAATACATACGCAGGTTAGTATCGGCTTTATTCTATACTTTCTTTCGCCACTTGGCAAAAATAATTTCTCAGTGGATTCAATGGGTCATCCCATTTCACGTTTCTATTTAGTAGAGCATCCGGTGGGTATGATTCTCGCGGCAATTTTAATTACAATGGGTTACAGCAAAGCAAAAAAAGCAGGAATAAGCAGCCGCGGAAAATACAAACGAATACTCATCTGTTACGGCATCGCCTTTTCCATCATTGCTTACTTGATTCCGTGGTTTTTGTGGAGTTAAGTGCAAAATAAAAGATATTTTATCCCGGGCTTTTAAAAGAAAAAAACTGACGAGTAAATACGTGATTTGTGTTCGCTGTCTTTTTCGTTTAAAGCTTAATGTTCCGGAGTAAAAAATCCAATCGAAAACTCATCTAAAGATGAGACTGAAAATACAACTGAATTTCCGTAACTTTTCCCATATTTAAAGGACTAATCGTACAAAACTAATTGGATGCTGAAAGCAGAAAATGTCACTAAAACCTACAATGCCGGGAAGAAAACCGCGCTCGAGGATTTCTCCATTAATGTTCCGGAAGGAAGTATCTACGGCCTTCTTGGCCCCAACGGTGCGGGTAAGACCACTTTTATCCGAATCATCAATCAAATTACGCAGGCCGATTCGGGAAATGTTTTTATCAACAGTCAAAAACTGAATCCCCAGCATATCCGGCAAATCGGCTATATGCCGGAAGAGCGCGGGCTCTATAAAAATATGACGGTGGGAGACCAGCTGCTGTACTTCGGTGAACTGAAAGGCATGACGAAGAACGACGCACTGACGCAGGCGAAGTATTGGTTCGACCAACTGCAGATTGACCAGTGGTGGAAGAAAAAACTCAGCGAACTCTCCAAAGGAATGGCGCAGAAAATCCAGTTTGTAGTCACCGTGCTCCACCGCCCGAAACTGCTGATTCTGGATGAGCCTTTTTCCGGGTTCGATCCTGTGAATGCAAATATGATCAAAGACCAGATCATTAATCTGAAAAATAACGGCACCACCATCATCCTTTCGACCCACCGTATGGAAAGTGTGGAGGAAATGTGCGATTATGTAGCCCTGATCAACCAATCAAGAAAGGTGTTAGACGGAAAAGTGTTCGATGTACGGGAACAGTTTAAAAAGAATATTTTTAATGTAACGCTGGCAGGGGTGGATCTGGCAGCTTTTGAGCAGTTCAGAAGAACCTTCGGCGTGGAAGAATACTCTGCTGAAAATGAACTGGTCTCCTTTAATTTAAAAAATAACCAAGATCAGCATTCATTACTGAACAGTTTGATGAACATCGGAACCATCCGTGCTTTTGAAGAAAAAATACCCAGCATGAACGAGGTGTTCATCAGTGCGGTGAGTGGTGCCTCCCGCCCTCAATTCGTCTCGGCACCAACTGTTTAAACTGTATTTAAAGATTTATGAAAAATATCTTTCTTATCACGAAGCGTGAATATCTTACTCAGGTAAAGAAGAAATCCTTTATCATTCTTACGCTGCTGGCGCCGGTACTGATGATTGCTTTCGGGGCGTTCATTGCTTTTATGTTTAAAGCGAATGAAAGCTCCAGCACCTTTAATGTAATTGATAAAAGTGGTTTGTTCGTAAACCAACTGCAAAGCACGAAAAAAATTAAATATGTCTTTGTGCCCGCCACCAACGAGAAGGCGCTCACGGCAACGCTTAAAGATATGGACGGAATTGAAGGCCTGCTCGTCATTCCAACATTGCAGAATAACGACTACACGACATTACAAAAAGAAACCCAACTTCTGATCAATAAAAAGATCGGGTTTGATACGAAAACGGGGATCGCTTCGGACTTGGCCAAAGTGGTACGTAAAGAGAAAATTAAAACACTGGGGCTTTCGGAAGACCAGATGACTGAGCTGGATCGCGGATTCAGCCTGAATACCCGAAACGTGGTCGATGAAAAAGCAGCCGACAGCGATCTTTCTTTCGGGGTAAAATCGGGCCTGGCGATGGTACTGATGTACGCCGTTTTTATGTTCATCATCATTTATGGCGTACGCGTAATGCGCAGTGTGCTGGAAGAAAAAAATAACCGCGTGGTGGAAATTATTATTTCCTCCGTAAAACCTTTCGAACTGATGATGGGCAAGATCCTGGGCGTGACGCTGGTGGCGCTGACGCAGTTCGGAGTTTGGATTACAATGGCAGTCGCGGGCGCGCTGGTACTGAACACGGGTTTTAGCGCTATGCAGGAGCAGCTTGCCGGTGCTTCGCCGGGTACAACGCAACTGGATTTCCGCCAGACTGCCGGAGAAGTGTCGCATATTTTGCTGGATATGAATGTTCCGCTGATCATCGGTGTTTTCATTATATTCTTTCTCTTGGGTTACGTTTTTTACAGCTCGATGTATGCGGCAATCGGCTCGGCCGTGGACAATGAAACCGAGACGCAGCAGTTCACGCTGTTTGCCATTATTCCGCTGATGCTGGGCATGTACGGCAGCATTACGATTATGAATAACCCAGAAGGGCCGCTGGGCTTTTGGCTGTCGATGATTCCCTTTACATCACCTGTTGCGATGATTGCGCGCATTCCCTACGGTGTCCCAATTTGGCAGATCCTTGTTTCTGTAATGTTGCTCTTGCTTTCTACATTGTTGATGATTTATATAGCAGCCAAAGTTTATCGTGTCGGCATCTTAATGTACGGCAACAAAGCAACAGCAAAAGAATTGTGGAAGTGGGTTAGGAATTAATTTTCGGCGAGGACGCAAAAACTTAAATTAAAAAAAATTCCATCGGTAGGCCGATGGAATTTTATTTTACTATAAAAGCTGCTTTTTAGCCAAGAACTTTGGCTACAGTTGCACCGATCTCGGCTGGAGAATCGACAACGTTAATGCCGTTTTCTCTCATGATCGCCATCTTAGCCTGTGCCGTATCCTCATCACCGCCAACTATCGCGCCTGCGTGTCCCATGGTTCTTCCTTTGGGAGCAGTTTGTCCAGCGATAAAGCCGACAACCGGTTTTTTAGAACCGTTTTCTTTGTACCATCTTGCTGCTTCAGCTTCCAGGTTTCCGCCAATTTCACCGATCATCACTACGGCTTCTGTTTCCGGATCGTTGATGAATAATTCCAAAGCTTCTTTTGTCGTGGTTCCGATAATCGGGTCGCCACCAATACCGATCGCTGTAGAAACTCCGTACCCCGCTTTCACTACCTGGTCGGCAGCTTCGTACGTTAGAGTTCCTGATTTAGAAACGATCCCTACTTTTCCTTTTTTGAAAACGAAACCTGGCATAATACCAATTTTTGCTTCGTCTGAAGTAATAATCCCTGGGCAGTTTGGCCCAATAAGTCTACTGTCTTCGTCAGCAAGATAGGCTTTCACTTTCACCATATCGGCGACCGGAATACCTTCTGTAATACAAACGATGACTTTAATGCCGGAGTCAGCCGCTTCCATAATTGCGTCTGCTGCAAATGCCGGCGGCACAAAAATGATGCTCACATTAGCGCCTGCTTTCTCTACCGCGTCAGCAACAGTGTTGAATACCGGCTTTCCCAAATGCTCGGAGCCGCCTTTGCCCGGAGTTACTCCACCGACCACGTTGGTTCCGAATTCGATCATTTGTCCGGCATGGAAAGTTCCTTCATTTCCGGTAAAACCCTGTACGATTACTTTAGAATCTTTGTTTACTAATACTGACATCTTTTATTTTTTAATTTTATTTAAATACTAATGCTTACAAAATTACTCAATAATATTTGAATGCACGGGCAAGCGCATTGGTTATTTCAAATTTTTAAGCTTCACTTCTTTTCTTAAATACTGTTTGAATTCTTCGGCGATAGGTCCGAAATAGGTTCCTTTTTTCAGATCGCGGTTCACGCCACATTTTGCCAGCAAGACGGTTCCCGACTCGATTCGAACACCGGAAGCCATCCCGACCTGGCCCCAGATGGTGACTTCATTTTCGATAATGCAGCAGCCTGCGATACCGGTCTGTGAGGCGATCAGACATTTTTTGCCGATAATGGTATCGTGCCCGATCTGGATTTGATTGTCCAGCACAGAACCTTCACCAATGATGGTGGAATCAGTGACGCCGCGGTCGATGGTGCAGCCGTTTCCGATTTCTACGTTGTTCTCGATCACCACATTGCCCACCGAAACCAATCGTTCAAAACGATGTTCTGTCTTCCTGTAATAAAATGCGTCGCCACCCAAGACCGTGTTGGACTGGATGATGACGTTGTCACCGATTTCCGTACGGTCACCGATGACTACATTCGGATAAATAATACAGTTACTGCCGATCTTCACATTATTCCCGATCACGGCCGAAGGATGAATCTGGGTATTGTCGCCCACCTCCAGCTCGTGAAGCGTTTCGCCAAAGTGCGTGATCTTGGTAAAATGCAGATTGATTTTATTAAATGCTTCGAACGGATCCTCCGAAATCAGCAAAGCTTTTCCCGGCGGGCATTCCACTTCTTTGTCGATCAGTATGACGGTGGCGGCAGACTGCAGCGCACGGTCGTAATATTTTGGATGGTTTACAAATACGACATCACCGCTCTTCACGCGGTGAATTTCGTTGGTGCCGAGCACGGGAAAATCTGCATCGCCAATCATGCGCGCGCCCGTAAGTTCGGCAAGCTCAGAAAGCTTTTGAGGTTGTGCAAATGTCATAAACAGGTATTTTTCTGCGATTTATTTCACACGTTCCAGATAACTGCCGTCTTCGGTATTGATTTTTATTCTGTCGCCCGGTTCAATGAAAAGCGGCACCATCACACGTGCACCGGTTTCTACGGTAGCATTTTTCAGTGCGTTGGTAGCGGTATTTCCTTTTACACCAGGGTCGGCTTCTACAACTTCAAGGTAAACGGTCGGTGGAATTTCGGCAGAAAGCGGTGACTCGTCGGCGTCTTTCAGAATGATGGTAACCTCCTCGCCCGCTTTCATGAACTGAGAATTTTCGATCATTTCTTTGTCCAGATAAATCTGAGAAAAATCTTCATTATTCATGAAATGAAAACCGTTATCGTCCTCGTACAGATACTGGAATTTGCGCGTCATTACTTTCACTTCTTCAATTCTGTGACCTGCTGAGAAGGTATTTTCCAACACTTTTCCGTTGGTTACGGATTTCATTTTAGTACGTACGAAGGCCGGACCTTTTCCGGGTTTAACGTGAAGAAAATCAATAATTTTAAAAATATCATTACTGAACTCGATGCACATTCCTTTTTTAATATCGTTGCTTGTAGCCATGTATAATTTGTTTAATATTGAGTGGCTCGGCGGTGTGCCGAGTCGGTAATTTCGCTTTTATTCCTTACCTGTGCCGTAACCTTTCACGATTCCCCGCGGAGAATTCCGGATGAATTCAAGTATCTCATCGCGCTCCACGGTCGGCAGCATTTCTTTTTCGATGAAACTGGATGCCTGTGAAACATTCATTTTCATTTGAAAAATAGCCCGGTAAATTTTTTGTATTTCAAAGATTTTTTCGTTGGTAAAACCGCGGCGGCGCAGCCCGACGGAATTTATTCCCGCATAAGTCATAGGTTCGCGTGCCACTTTTACATAAGGTGGGATGTCCTTGCGAACGAGCGTGCCACCGGAAATCATGACATGTTTGCCAATTTTACCAAACTGATGCACTGCGGAAAGCCCGCCCATAACAGTAAAGTCACCGATTTCTACATGTCCCGCGATCCCACAACCATTAACGATAATCACATTATTACCGATAATGCAATCGTGTGCGATATGCGAGGTAGCCATGATGAGACAGTCTTTACCTAATTTGGTGTGTCCCAATGCTTTGGTACCGCGGTTTACGGTAACGCATTCGCGGATGGTAGTGCCGTCGCCGATGATCACCTGCGTATCTTCTCCATCAAACTTGAGATCCTGCGGAATGGCAGAAATAACGGTGCCCGGAAAAATACGGCAATTTTTACCGATGCGTGCACCATCCATGATGGTCACGTTTGAGCCAATCCAGGTACCTTCACCGATTTCAACATCACCGGCGATCGTGGTAAAAGGTTCTACAATTACATTCTTGCCGATATCGGCTCTCTTGTCTACGGCCGCTAATTGGTGAATCATCAGTCGGTTTTGTTTTTTGCTACCTGAGCCATCAATTCAGCTTCTACCACGACGCTGTCGCCCACGTAACCAAAGCCCTGCATGTGCACGATTCCTCTGCGGATCGGCGATATCAGTTCAATTTTGAAAACCATCGTGTCCCCCGGAACGACTTTCTTCTTGAATTTAACTTTATCAATTTTAATGAAATAGGTAGAATAATTTTCGGGATCCGGCACGCTGGCCAGTACAAGAATTCCCCCCGTCTGCGCGAGCGCCTCTACCTGCAAAACACCTGGCATTACCGGTTCTTTGGGGAAGTGGCCTACGAAAAACGGCTCATTCATGGTGACGTTTTTCAATCCAACCACGTGAGAATCAGAAAGCTCTAAAATTTTATCAATCAGAAGAAAAGGCGGCCGGTGCGGCATCAAACGCATAATACCGTTGATGTCGTACACGGGTTCCTTCATAATGTCGATATCCGGAACGTTCTTTTTCTTGTAAAGCTTCCACTGTCGGTTCAGTTTTTTCGCAAATTGTGTATTGACGAAATGCCCGGGTTTGTTGGCAATCACTTTTCCTTTGATTTTCACGCCAACCAACGCCAGATCTCCGACCACGTCCAGCAGCTTATGCCGTGCTGCTTCGTTCGGAAAATTAAGCGTTAAATTATCAAGAATACCGTTCGGGCGGATGGAAACCTCGTCTTTACCGAACGCTTTTTTTAATTTTTCTGAGGTTTCGGAAGTCAGTTCTTTATCGACATATACAATCGCGTTCGAGATATCGCCACCTTTGATGAGGCCGGCGTCCAGGAGCATCTCGAGTTCGTGTAAAAAACTGAAAGTACGCGCTGAAGAAATTTCTGTTTTAAACTCAGAAATATCTTTCATCGTTGCGTTCTGCGTACCCAAGACTTTGGTGCCGAAATCCACCATGGTGGTCACTTCGTAGTTATCAGACGGAATAATGGTAATCTCAGAACCGGTTGCGGGATCGCTGTACGTAAGAACATCTTTCACCACCAGATATTCCCGCGCGGTATTCTGTTCGTGTATGCCTGCCCGCTCTATGGCGTCGACAAAAAATTTAGCAGAACCATCCATAATTGGTGGTTCGGCGCTGTTCATTTCCAGGATAGCATTATCGATGTCGCAGCCGATAAGTGCTGCCAGCAAATGCTCACAAGTATGGATGCGGACACCCAACTTTTCCAAGGTTGTACCACGTTCCGTGGTCGTTACATAATTAACGTCCGCTTCAACATGGGGACGCCCTTCGAGATCCGTTCTCACAAAGACGAAACCTGTGTTTTCTTTGGCCGGTTTCATCGTCAAGGTCACCTGCCGACCGGTGTGAAGTCCGATTCCCGATAGCGAGATCTCTTCCTTCAAAGTTTTTTGCATATCACTCATTAGGTTGCTCTTTTGAGTTTTTTTCGAGGTTGTTTATTCTTTTTACAATATCGGTGAAATTGCGGAAGTGCACATAATTTCTGCGGTATTCACCGGCATTAATAGCGGGAGATCCGTAGAGAACTTCACCATCTTTGGCAGAGGCATTCACGCCGCTTTGTGCCTGCACTTTCACCTGATTTCCTATCTTGATGTGACCGACTACTCCAGCCTGACCACCGATTTGATTCCAGTCGCCAATTATAGTTGAACCGGCAATACCGGCCTGCGCTGCAATGACGTTGTTTTGGCCAATTTTTACATTGTGCGCAATCTGAATAAGGTTGTCGATTTTGGTTCCTTTCCCGATCAGTGTAGACCCGATGGTGCCGCGGTCAATACTGCAGTTGCTTCCGATTTCTACGTTATCTTCCAGCACTACATTTCCGAGCTGCGGAATTTTCTGATAACCGTCTTTGGTGGGTTGGAACCCGAAGCCGTCGGAGCCGATCACCGTGTTGGAATGAATGATACAGTTGTCCCCGATCACACAGTAATCGTATACCCGAACACCGCTGTACAACACACAGTTTTTACCGATTTTTACATTTTTACCGATATAAACCTGAGGATATATCTGTGTAGCATCACCGATTTTAACTTTTTCTGAAACACAGGTGAAAGCGCCCACATACACGTTCTCTCCCACTGTGGCACTTTCGTGAAACACTGCGCCCTGCTCAATGCCGGACCGTTTGTCCTGCATTTCCTGGTAAAGGTTCATCAGCACCTGAAAGGACAGATAAGCATCTTCCACGACGATAATCGTGGGAGCGTACTGCTGATCGGTAAGTAAATTTTCGGAGACAATGATGACGGAACATTTCGACTCAGCGATACGGTCGGCAAAACGCTGCTGTGCTACGAATGACAAATGCCCTTCTTCACCACTTTCTATCGGCGAAACGCCTGTTATCAAAGCTTGTTCGTCGCCAATTATACGGCCATTAATAAAATTCGCTATCTGCGCTGCGGTAAACTCCATATCCGGCAAAGATAGGAAAATATGAAATATTATGATATTTTTTAACTTTTGAGAAAATTGCCTGAAACAGCACAACTGTCACAAAATTAGTGGCCAATATGTTCAAATATAAAAAGAAGAAATAGCATTCTATTAAGTGAACGCCACATTAGTTTCTCCACGAAAAAAGATAACTGCTAAACACAAAATTTTTGGTTGAATAAATATTTAAAACAAAAGATCAATCCAGATTTCGTGGGAAGGATAAAATGTATTTTGTGTTCGGCTGATTAATAAAAGACGACAGTATCTGGTTTTCCGATTCATCCAGACGTACGGTCGATCCGTCTCTTTGCCGCAGACAGATGGGTTGCTGTCCGGAATTGTAAGGTAAAAGCTGTCGCGTAAGCTGGCTGACGAGTTCCTGCCCGGCGCCTTCACCGTATTTAGCCTCGGTTTTTCTCATTTTTTCCGCAATAAATTGCTCTTCAAACGGCTGCGAAGAGATGATGGTTTTGGGAAATTTGCGTTCAATCACAGCGTTACAAAGGTAGGCCAGTACTACATCTTTACTTTTCGTCCAAAATTTAATTGCCTGAATGACATCATTATCGTCCAGCTCTGTGAAGCGCTGCAGATCTTCCGCGGTCGCCGACTGATCCGGACTTCGCTTTAAGAAATACGACAGATTTTCCGACGCCGGCAAAGTTGCACCGTCAGAAACAAGTTGCTTGGCGCGGCTCAAGATCTTCACTAAAAGAAATTCAGCGATGGCCGCAGTTTTATGGTAATATACCTGCCAATACATAAACATCCGCGCGGTGAGAAAATTTTCGATGGAATAAATTCCTTTCGCATCGATCACCAGTTCGTCGCCCGCCACATTCATCATCGAAATGATGCGCTGCGTATTCACGTTGCCTTCGGCGACGCCGGTGTAGAAACTGTCGCGTTTCAGGTAATCCAAACGGTCGACATCGAGTTGCGAGGAAATAAGCTGATTGAAAAATTTGCGGTGATAGCGGCCCTGAAACATTTCGATGGCGAGCGAGAGCTGACCACCGAACTGCGTGTTCATCTCTTGCATCAGCAGCAGCGAAAGTTTTTCGTGATGCCAGTCGTCCATCAGCATACTTTCCAGGGCGTGGGAAAAGGGTCCGTGACCGATATCATGCAACAAAATCGCCAGCATCGCACCTTTTTCTTCTTCTTTCGTGATCTCTACGCCTTTCAGTTTTAAAGTTTCCAAGGCTGTAAACATCAGATGCATCGCGCCCAAAGCATGATGAAAACGAGTGTGTGTGGCGCCGGGAAATATTAAATTCAATAACCCCGTTTGCGAAATTCGGCGCAGCCGCTGGAAATAAGGATGTTCTATAACATCGAAAAGAATTTCGTGCGGCAAACTGATGAAGCCGTGTACCGGATCGTTGATAATCTTGAATTTGTTTGTCATAGAATGCTGATTGAATAAAAAACGCAGGGCAAATTTAGACAATTGCTTCCTGAGCTCGGACCGTCGAATAAATTCTATTAAAAAGAGCGAATGCGGGCCGACTTTAACTCAATTTTAACTTGAATTTACATAAAAGTTGGCAGTTAAAGATTGTATTTTTGAGGCGGTAAGCACGGCAAATTCCCACTGAAGGGAGCCCGTTTTGCCGAGTACATTAAAACTGAAATACGGTATGTCAAAATTGATTTGGATTGATGATGAAGTAGATTTACTGAAGCCTCATATTGTCTTTTTGGAAAACAAAGGATACGAAGTAACTCCTGTTAACAACGTTAACGAAGCGCTCGAAATGATCGAAAAGGAAAATTTTCAGCTGGCTCTGCTGGACGAAAACATGCC
Source organism: Flavobacteriales bacterium UBA6693 (assembly GCA_002454815.1). Classification (GTDB taxonomy): domain Bacteria; phylum Bacteroidota; class Bacteroidia; order Flavobacteriales; family Weeksellaceae; genus Kaistella. The sequence continues at coordinate 146,451 of DKJL01000010.1, read as the reverse complement.
CGGAATATCGGGACTGGAAGCCATTCCGATGATTAAAAACATTGATTCGGCCATCAAAATCGTGATGGTGACCAAAAATGAAGAGGAGCAGATTATGGAACAGGCCATCGGCTCGCAGATCGCCGATTATATCCTGAAACCGGTGAATCCCAACCAGGTATTGCTGTCGCTGAAAAAAAACCTGCAGGAAGAAACCCTGGTAGAACAGAAAACGATCCTGGAATATCAGCAGGAATTCCGGAATCTTTCGATGGAACTTTCTTACCTGAAAACCTATCAGGAATGGGCCGAATATTATAAGAAAATCCTGAACTGGGAAATAAAATTCGATCGCGTTTTTGATAATGAATTTGCTGATTTGTTGCAGTCTCAAAAGGAAGAAGCTAATATTCAGTTTGCCAAGTTCATCGAGAATAATTACGAGGACTGGCTTCAGTCTTCCGACAAACCGATGATGAGCCACACTCTGTTTAAAGAAAAAGTAAAACCGGAGGTGGAAAACGAAAAAGTATTGCTGCTGATGATCGACAATCTGCGCTATGACCAGTGGAAAGTGATCGAGCCTTTGTTTACCAAGTTCTATAATAAGACGTCGGAAGATTATTATTACAGCATTCTGCCCACCGCTACACAGTACGCGCGTAATTCCTTTTTCGCCGGATTGATGCCGAGCGAGATCGAAAAAAGATTTCCGCAATACTGGTTCAATGACAATGAAGAAGGCAATAAAAATGAACACGAGCGCGATTTTCTGGAAGACCAGATGAAACGTTTGGGACTTTCCGGCAGGAGCATGAAATACCTGAAAATCCTGAATGCCGACTTTGAACGTAAAATCCTGGAAGATTTTAATCAACACAAAAGCAACGATCTGCTCGTAATTGTATATAATTTTATCGACATTCTTTCGCACGCAAAGACTGACAATGTTATTGTAAACCAACTGATTAGGGATGATAAAACGTTCCGTTCACTCACCTATAACTGGTTTGAGAACTCCTCACTGCTGAAAATTATTAAAACTGCTGCAGAAAACGGATTCAAACTTGTACTCACTACAGACCACGGCACCATCTATGTAAAAAAACCGAGCAAAGTGGTAGGCGACCGGGAAACTTCTACCAACATCCGTTACAAAACCGGCCGCAGCCTTACCTACGAAAACAGCGATGTGTGGGCCGTGACGAACCCTGAAAAATTATTTTTACCAAAAGGAAATTTGAGTTCTAAATATATATTTGCAAAAAACAACACTTTTTTAGCTTATCCGAAAAACTATAATCATTTTGTGAATTATTATAAGGAAACCTATCAGCACGGCGGCATCTCGCTGGAAGAATGTATTATTCCGATCTGTGTTTTAGAGCCTAAATAGTTTTTCATAGTTTATTTGATTTAGGTTCTGAGGCGGGGGAAATCATTGGTTTCCTCCGCTTTTTTTATTTAAATAAATCTTGTCTTTACACAGATATCGTATTTTTGACAAATTTTATTTTTTAATGAGAATCATTTCCTATAATGTTAACGGCATCCGTGCGGCCTTTACCAAAGATTTTCTGGGCTGGCTGCAGACCGCAGATCCTGATATAATCTGCATTCAGGAAAGCAAAGCCCGCAATGACCAGATTGACATCGACATCCTGCAAAAAGTAGGTTATCACAGCTATTGGCACAGTGCGCAGCGCAAAGGCTACTCCGGTGTGGGAATCGCCACCAAAATACCGCCCTTTCATGTAGAATATGGCTGCGGTATCGAACATTATGATTCTGAAGGCCGCATTATCCGCGCTGATTTCGACGGTTTTTCCGTTATTTCCGTCTATGTCCCGTCAGCGTCCAATGCTGAGAGACTGGGCTACAAGATGGACTTCTGTAATAATTTTCTGCATTATATTAAAAATTTAAAAAAGACCATTCCAAACCTCGTGATTTGCGGTGATTTCAATATCTGTCATCAGGAAATCGACATTCACAACCCAATTGGCCTGAAAAACACCTCGGGATTTTTGCCCATGGAGAGAGCGTGGATGACACAGTTTCTCGTGGAGTGTGAACTTGTGGACAGCTTCCGCCACTTCAACGACGAGCCGGATCACTATTCCTGGTGGAGCTATCGGCAGAACTCGCGCGCCCGCAATAAAGGCTGGCGTCTGGATTATAATTTTGTTTCCTACGAAATGCATCACCGCATGTCCCGCGCGGTCATATTAAAGGAAGCCATGCATTCCGACCACTGTCCGGTGATGGTGGAGTTTTCTCAAAAATAAACCTTCAAGCTTTTAAAAAAGATTGAAGCTTTGCTTTTAGGAGCCCGAAGTGCCGTCTTCTGTTCCACTAACCGGGCCCGTCTTCCGCACTCGCTTCCGTCGCTTTGGCGCCGGAGAGCTCAAACAGTTGCTCCACCCGGGGCTAAAATTCCGGGCACGGCATCTGCCACGGGATGACGAGGCAGTGCTTTTAAACCGGTAGGGTTTTAACAAAAAAGCCGACTCTCTGCAGAGTCGGCTTTACTTTTTGGAAAGACGAAAATTTAGGATTCCTCGTCCAGGATTTCATATTCTACCGGCATCGTGCCGCGGGCAGGATTACCGATTTCTTCGAAGGCAGCTTTGGAAAGATCCAGCACACGCGAAGAGTGATAAGGTCCGCGGTCATTCACTTCTACAATAACGCTTTTGCCGGTTCTGAGGTTGGTTACTTTCAGCTTCGTTCCGAAAGGAAGTGAACGGTTGGCGGCAGTAAGTTTCGAGTTATCGAAGATGTCTCCGCTGGCAGTCTTCCTGCCGTTAAATTTGTCGTGGTAATACGACGCAAAACTTGTTCGTGTTTCATCGGCATTATCCTTGTTAAAGGAATAGATCCCGAGTGTTGAAATCATCGCGATGACTACGAGAATTGCTCTTTTCACCATTTTGAATATTTTTTATGGGTTTTGACTCGGCAAATTTATTTCGAAACCATCTCGTAGCACAATCAATATGTTAAAGTTTCCCAAGGAATTCTTAATGTTGTGTTAATGACGCTTTCAAACTGGCTGATCATCGCTATTTACAGCGTTTCTTAAATTGTGTTAAAACCAGTTCTCAGTTGTTAAATTAATTAACAACGTATTGCATAATTATCCCAAATTTTAATGATAAACCGTTAAAAACAAGCATTTTAACAAATAAAAAACACTCCCGAGTGATTCAGGAGTGTTTTCGTTTAAAGTAAGTATTTTTCTTAATGTAAAGGTTGATAAACCTCCGTTTCAACCAAGTCGCCATACAGATCAAACTCTTCTGCGGAGGAAATCCGTACATCGGCAAAATCGCCAATGGAAAGATAAGTGTCGGTGGCATCGACCAAAACGGTGTTGTCAACGTCCGGTGAATCGAACTCGGTCCGACCCACGAAATAGTTGCCTTCTTTACGGTCGAAAATACAGCGGTACACCTTGCCGATACGCTCTTGGTTTTTCTCCCAGGAGATCTGCGACTGCAGTTCCATAATTTCCTCTACGCGCGCTTCCTTCACTTCCTGCGCCACATCGTCTTCCAGGACAAAGGCGGTTGTATTTTCTTCATGCGAATAAGTAAAGCAGCCCAACCGGTCGAACCGCTGTGTGCGCACCCATTCTTTCAGCTCCTGAAAACGCTCTTCAGTTTCACCCGGAAAACCTACAATCAGCGTGGTGCGGATCGCCATATCCGGCACTTTCTCACGGAACTTGTCGAGTAGTGCGTTGGTTTTTTCGTGCGATGTTCCGCGCTTCATCGCTTTCAGAATATCTGAATTGATGTGTTGCAGCGGTATATCGATATAGTTACAGACTTTACGTTCGTTTTTAATGATTTCCAGCACGTCTTCCGGAAAACCGGTGGGGAAAGCGTAATGCAGACGGATCCATTCAATGCCTTCTACTTTCACGAGACGAAGCAACAGATCGCCGAGCGCCCGTTTTTTATAAATATCAAGACCGTAATAAGTAAGATCCTGCGCGATCAGTATTAATTCTTTTACGCCTTTTTTGGCTAATTTTTCAGCCTCGATGACCAGGTTTTCGATCGGCGTGGAAATATTTTTTCCGCGCATCAGCGGGATGGCGCAGAATGAGCAGGGACGATCACAGCCTTCCGCAATTTTCAGGTAAGCATAATGTTTTGGCGTCGTGGTAAGACGCTCTCCTACCAGCTCATGTTTATAATCGGCACCGAGATGTTTCAATAAAATTGGCAGATCGCGCGTGCCGAAATATTGGTCTACATCGGGAATTTCTCTTACCAGATCGGGTTTGTAACGCTCGGAAAGACAGCCGGTAACATAAACTTTTTCCACCTCGCCCCGATTTTTGGCTTCCACAAAATCCAGGATCGTATTGATGGATTCTTCTTTGGCATTGTCGATAAAACCACAGGTATTAATAACGACGATATCGCCACGGTCTTCATGTACCACTTCTTTACCGTTGGCCTGGAGCTGGCCCATCAGCACTTCCGAGTCGTAGACATTTTTCGAGCAGCCCAGGGTGACAATATTTATTTTCTTCTTTCCGACTGATTTTGTGCGCATTGTATATTTTTTCTTGGCGCAAAGATAGGCATATTATGTAAAACTACGAGGCTTCGTTACTTTCATCTTCCACAACAGCGGTCTGCCTCTGCTTGGCTTTTTTCTCAAAGAGCAGCCCGAGCATCATGATAAAGGTCGTCAAGAGAATGACCTGTATAACCACTGATTCATTTAAATAGGGAAAACGGTCTTTCGGCGCGATACTCAGGAAGAGCAGTACAGTGATCAGTCCGCGCGGTGCGATATAAAACAGTGGCTGAAGATCCATTTTACCCAGTTTTAAGAAGATTACCCGTAACACGTAAATCGCCACAACGATAGAAACCGACCAAACCAAAGAACTTTGATCGATGATATCCTCCGTTTTCAAAACAAAACCGAAGACGAGGAAAAAGAGCGTCCGGACGATAAAGGTCGCTTCAATTACGACATCTTTAAAGTGGCGCACCTCACGCGTAAGCTTGGTAAACCGAAAGTTGCGCATGATCTTCACATTCTTAAGTTCGTCAACGTTACCCAGAACAAGTCCGAAAAACAGGATGAAAATCAGGGCCGGGAGATGATATATTTTAGAGATCTGATAGATAAGAATGTTTAAAATAATGATCGGTCCGTACTTGATGTGATGATCTATTTTGGCCAAAAGAAAAGCCAGAACCAGCGAAGCCACCACCGAAATCAGCAGCATCAGGAGAAATTGAGCACTAAAATACAGCGCGCCGCCAACAGAAATTACCGTTCCGAAACTCGCAAAATTGAAGAAAATAACACCGATAATGTCGGACAGGCTGCTTTCATAAGTCACAAACTGGCGCTTCTCATGACTCAGGTTGATGGCGCTGGGAATCGCGATGGAACTGCTGATGATACAGAACGGGATGATATTAATAAGTGCCTGTTTGTACGGAATGCCCCATTCTACCTTTAAAAATATGGCAAAACTAACAGCAATAATAACCAAAGGGACCAAAGCGATTAGCGCCGATTTTTTTACAACATTTACGGTGGACCGGTTCAGTTCCAGCTCAAGGGAACCTTCGAGAACAATTAAAATTAAACCAACTGTTCCTAAAATCGGCAGAATGACATTAAGATTAGGAATGATAATGTTAAAAAGCCCGCCAACCTGGTTCAGAAACCAGCCGAGCGCCAGCAGAAATATGACCGACGGAACTTTGGTGAATTTGGAAGTGATATCGAAAACATACGAGAGCAAAAGAATGATGCAGATTCCGACAATAAAAATTTCAGCCATAAAGTAAATATATAAAAAAAAACTGCAAATGGTTTTTACAGTTTTATTCTAAAATTACAGTATAGTGCAAATCAGCTACATTACCAACCTCTTCAGATAATCTCCGTAGCCGCTTTTACCGTATTTTTCTGCCGACTTTAATAATTGATCGTGATCGATAAAACCTTTCGAATACGCGATTTCTTCAATACAGGAAATTTTGAAACCCTGTCTTTTTTCCAGAACCTTTACAAATTCCGAAGCTTCGTGTAGAGAGTCGAATGTGCCGGTATCGAGCCAGGCGGTTCCTCTACTCATAACACCGACTTCCAGCTGTCCTTTTTCGAGATAAATTTTATTCACATCCGTGATTTCCAGTTCACCACGGGGGGATGGTGCCAAATTTTTAGCGATTTCCACCACAGAATTATCGTAGAAATACAATCCTGGAACCGCAAAATTGGATTTCGGTTCGGCCGGTTTTTCTTCAATTGAAACTGCCTTAAAATCATCATCAAATTCCACCACACCATAACGTTCGGGATCAGCCACCTGATACGCGAAAACGCAGCCGCCCACAACATTGGTTTTGCTGGAAAGCAGTTCGGCCAGACCTGTGCCGTAGAAGATATTGTCGCCCAAAACAAGCGCCACAGAGTCGTCACCAATAAATTCTTCACCCAGAATAAAAGCCTGCGCCAATCCGTCCGGGCTGGGCTGCACTTTGTACTCAATATTACAGCCGATCGCGGAACCGTCGCCCAAAAGTTTGATAAAACCGTCCTGATCGTGCGGTGTGGTGATGATTAAAATATCCTTGATACCCGCTAAAAGCAAAGTAGAAAGCGGATAATAAATCATCGGCTTGTCGTAGACAGGCATGAGTTGCTTACTGACGGCGATCGTTAACGGATAGAGTCTTGTGCCGGAGCCTCCGGCGAGAATGATTCCTTTCATCTTATGAATATTGCTTATCGTAATATTTTTGATAATCACCACTTGTTACATGCTCCAGCCATTCTTTATTATCCAGAAACCAGTCGATTGTCTTTCCCAAACCTTCCTCAAACGTTACAGAAGGTTTCCAGCCGAGTTCTTTATTGAGTTTGCTGGCGTCGATGGCGTAACGTAAATCGTGTCCGGGACGGTCTTTTACGTAAGTGATGAGTTTCTCCGAATGACCTTCGGGATTTCCGAGCTTTTCGTCCATTTGTTTGATCAGTTCTTTAACGAGATCAATATTTGTCCATTCGTTAAATCCTCCGATATTGTAGGTTTCACCCGTTTTCGCCTCGTGGAAAATTTGGTGGATCGCTTTTGCATGATCGATAACGAACAGCCAGTCGCGGGTATATTTTCCGTCACCGTATATAGGCAGCGGCTTTTCATTTAAAATATTGGAAATACAAAGCGGAATAAGTTTTTCGGGAAAATGATTGGGCCCGTAATTATTGGAACAATTGGATACAATAAACGGCATCCCATACGTGTTTCCGTATGCGCGGACCAGATGATCCGAAGCGGCTTTACTCGCAGAATATGGCGACTGCGGATCGTAGGCAGTAGTTTCCAGAAAGAAACCGGTTTTGCCCAGACTGCCGTATACTTCGTCTGTGGAAACGTGGTAGAACAGATAATCTCTTTTCCCTTCGGGAAAGTTTCCGTGCGTATGATCGGGGTTTAAAGTCCAGAATTCGCGGGCTAAATTCAGCAGATTGGCGGTACCGATTACATTGGTACTTATAAAAGCGTTGGGATCCGTGATACTGCGGTCCACGTGGCTTTCGGCAGCGAGATGAATGATTGCATCCGGACGGTATTTCTCGAAAACCCGGCGCAATTCTTCAGTATTGGTAATATCAGCTTTTTCGAAAACGTAGTTCGGTTCATTCTCGAGGTCTTTTAAATTTTCCAGATTTCCGGCGTAGGTCAGAGCATCAAGGTTGATAATCTTCGCTTCGGGATGATTAATGACAAATTGACGCACCACATGCGATCCGATAAAACCGGCCCCACCGGTTATGATAATGTTTTTCATACAGCTGTTAGAAATTTCCTTCTGCAAAGGTAGGTTGAATTTTATCTTTATCCGAGAGAATAATGGCGGATTCCGGCAAGTGCCAGTTGATATTCAGTTCAGGATCACACCAAAGCACGCCGCCTTCCGATTCTTTATTATAATAGTTATCACATTTGTACGCAAAAACTGCACTTTCCGACAGGACAGAAAAACCGTGCCCGAAACCGCGCGGCACATAAAACTGGCGCTTATTTTCGGCCGACAGCTCGGTACCAAACCACTGACCAAACGTGGGTGAATCCTCACGCAGGTCCACCGCAACATCAAAAACAGAACCTTCCAGGCAGGAAACGAGTTTGGCCTGCGCGTGCGCGCCTTTCTGCAGGTGCAGACCACGCAGCACACCATAGGAAGAACGTGAAATATTGTCCTGAACAAAATGGCCATTCATGCCGGTAAGTTCCTGAAACTTCTGTTCATTGTATTTTTCGTAGAAGTAGCCGCGCGCATCTTCGAAGAGCGTCGGTTCTATAATATAGCAGTCCTGCAGGGGCGTGGCTTCGATTTTCATAATTAACTAAATTGAGTATAAATATTTTCGATAAGTTGAATCAGTTTCACACTTTCATGCGACTGAATGTGTATTTTTCTGTTGTTTAGCAAAACTTCTGCAATGTTGTCGTAATGATGATGATGGTTCTGCGCGGAACCTTTGTAGGTGCCATAGTCGTTGCAGGCATTCGTAAGGGCAAGCTCGGGCATTGTATAATTTTTCACCAGACATTTCTCCACTTTGTCCATGTACTGTCCGCCGACCTTTACGGAACCGTTCTCCGCAATAATGGTGAGCGAGCTTTCTAAGTTTTCCTGCCAGACGGAGGTGGAAAAATTAAAGCTGCCCATGCCGCCTGATTTAAAATCAAAAGTGATGATGCCGCTGTCCTCCACTTCCGTGAGATGCTGATGGTTAAAATTGGCAAATTTGGATTTAATGTTGGTCAGGTCGCCAAAAAGCCAGTGCAATATATCCAAAAAATGAGAAAACTGTGTATAGAGCGTGCCGCCGTCCAGATCTTTGGTGCCGCGCCAGGCACTATTGGCATAATATCTTTCGTCGCGGTTCCAGTAACAGGAAACCTGTACCATAAAAATGTTGCCCAACGTCCCGGAATCCAGTAATTCTTTCAGCCACTGCGAAGGCGGCGAAAAACGGTTTTGCATTATTGGGAAAATATGTGCACCGTGTTGTTGCGCTGTCTGCTCCAGTATTTCCGCCTCCCCGGACTGTAAAGTAATTGGTTTTTCGATAATCACGTGAATGCCTTTCTCCAGTAATTGTTTGGCTTGCTGAAAGTGCAGACCGTTGGGGGTGCAGATGGCGATAAGATCTACAGGCAAATTAGCCTCGAGAAAAATATCGAGTGAAGAAAAGGTATTTAACGACTGGGCAGCCGTATTTTCGAATTTTGTGCTGTCTGTGTCGATGACGGCTACCAGATTGAAAGATTGGTGCTGCGAAACCAGTTCCACGTGTTTTTTACCAATGTGTCCGTAACCCAGCACGGCAATATTTATCTTATCGCTCATCTCAAATCTATTAATTCAGCAGACGGATTCTTAAAGTATGTGCTGAAATATACCCCTAGACTCTGGTTTTCTTGCATTAATTGATTAAAATTAAACATAAAAAATCAGTCAGGTTGGCGAACCAGCAGCTTATTTAATGTTCCCAGTTTCACGATGATATATACCACTCCAGTCGGCAAAATCACCAACACGAACACCCACCAATCGGAAAGTGCCGTAGTCAGCACAAAACTGTTGATAACAAGTTGTAAAGCGCCGTAGGCCGCGCTCACGGAAAGGTGCGAATATTTTTTCTCGTTAACAAACAGCTGGTACAAGTGCCGGCGATGCGCCTCGAATATATTTTCGCGCCGTTTGAGTCGTTCGGCGATGGTAAGCGCGGTTTCTATGCCGTAAACGCTGAGTAGTAAAATCCACTTAAACGTTCCGGTCTCAATAATCAATAAGGCGATGAGCGCGATGATCCAAAAAGCCAAACCCATGCTGCCGACGTCGCCCAGGAAACATCGGGCTTTTGTACGGAAATTATAAAACATGAATACCAGACTGGCAAGCATCGGATAGATGATAAAATCAGCACTGACGAAAGAAACAATCCATTGGTTGACAAAATACAGCGTGGCGAAAGCGATCAGGCTGTAAAGTCCCGACATACCATTGATGCCGTCCATAAAATTGTAAGCGTTGAGGATTCCGATAATTAAAATATAGCACAACGGCACTGCCCAAAAGGGAAGCAGTGCAAAAAGGTTCAGGAAATACATCAACAGCGTTACCGCGATAAAATGGAAAAAAAGCCGGATTTTAGTGGAAAGATCGTACAGATCGTCCAAAAAACTCAGTACAGTAATCATTAGAAAACCCGCACCAAACCACAGAAAATGAGGTTCCAGACCGGTGGTTGCCAACTCTGTGATTACAAAAAGCACGTAAGCTGCCGGAAATATCACGCCGCCTCCGCGCAGCGTAATCTCCCTGTGAGCACTGCGGTGGTTGGGTTTATCGATGATGTTGTACTTTGCGGCGACCTTAAAGTACAGCAGCATCAGCGCGAAAAAAAAGACAGTTACTGCGATGTATTCCATTATTTTTGGAAACTTTTAATGGTTTTGATGAGACCCTCCTCCGCTGTTAATGGCAGATGCGTGATACCTAATGCATTTTTTATTTTCCGGTTGGACACCATATAATTTTCGGTAAGTTTCTTTAAACGTTCGGAATTCAGCGGCAACCTGAGCACGTCGCCAGCTTGCGCCAAGCGCGACACTAAACTTACGTTAACTTTCCATAACTTTTCCTTTTTCCGGACAGTATTTGCCATTATTTTCACCACCGAGTTTGTAGATAAAGTTTCATCATCCGCGAAATTATAAATTCCCGACGGAATAACTTGGGCATCAAGCATTTTTAAAATCAAAAAATTAAGATTATCAATGCTTAGGAAAGAACGCTGATTATTAAATTTCGCCAACGGCCAGGGAATTCCTTTTTCCACAAATTTATAGAGCAAATTGAGATTTCCTTTATTACCCGGCCCGTGAATCATGCAGGGGCGGATGATGAAGAGTCTTTTGCCCGCGGGCAGTTCCTGACTGAGCAGATATTCTTCCGCTTTTAATTTAGACTTCCCGTAGGCTGTTTTAGGGTTCGGAATAACTTCTTCATCTAAAATTAAATCTACAGAATCCGCCGCCGCTTTGACTGAAGAAAAATAGAAGAAATCCCGCATTTCAGATTTGCGAAATGCATTAAAAAGCTTTGCGGTAAGATCGGTATTAATGGTGTAGTACTCCCGATCATCTGAGGCATTAGCGACGTCATGTGCTTTGCCGGCAAGGTGAATCAACGCGTCGCCATTGTCGGGAAGCACCCATTCGTTTCGTAAAGAAAGTGGCAAAACAGTATGATGCCGCGCTCTAAGATGGTCAGAAAGATTGCTGCCGACAAATCCGGTGACGCCGGTGAGGATTATTTTCATTTAAACTGTTTTAAGGCTTCCCTGTTTACGGCCCGTCTTTCTTTATCATAAAACCAGCCCCATTTATTAAAGTAGGTAATTGCTGAGTTGATAAATATCTTAAATAATTTCTTGCTTTTATTTGCGCCAGATTCGTAGCCGTGCGTTACGGAAACCGCTGGAAAATAAAGTGTTTTATATTTCTGGTGCATTCGCCGCGATAAATCCCAATCTTCAAAATACATGAAAAATTTATCGTCATAGGTGCCAATTTCCTTCACAGCTGACATTCTTAGAAGGGTAAAACACCCCGAAAGTATTGGAGCGCTGTATATCAAATCGCGCGGTACGAAACGCAGTTCATAATTATTGATAAACTTACTGTAGATAAAATCTGGCCATTTCAGCTTTCTCATGAGCACTGAAAAAGGGGAAGGCAGCAATTTGGGCAGGTTCTGGACAGTGCCGTCCGTATTCAGAATCTGTGGCATCATCATGCCAATATCTTGATCTTCATTCATATGACTGATCATCGGACCGATAACATCGCCACCGAAGGAGACATCAGGATTTACGACAAAATGGTAAGGAGAATTATAATCTAAAGCTTTTTTCAAAGCGACATTATGCGCGGCACCAAATCCCGGATTCAGCGGATTATGAATATATTCGATATTTTCTTCGGCATTATTTACCAGAATTTTAAGTTGGTCGGTAGGTGAATTATCAATTAAAAAAATCCTAAGCTTATCCTTCTGAAAGGAAAGTAAATCCTTAATAAGATCGCGAACCTCGTTATAATCATTTTTAAACAAAACGATGCTTGCAGAGTACATTTCCATATTTTAAATGAGGTTCATAGTTTTACGTTATGATTTTACAATAGCACTAATGATCTGCAGATAAGCAGCGGTTCTTTCCGTGGCACTGCCAAAGGTGAGCAGACGTCTGTCTCCATTTTTTATAAGTTTTTCCTGTAGGTTTTGGTTTTTTACGAGTTCGCTACATTTCCTCGCAATGTCGGTAGGATCTTGGGGGTCAAAATACAGGGCAGCATCACCACATATGGATTTTGCAAAGGAATATCCGGAAGTTAGTATGGGAATCTGCATCTTCATGGCTTCCGGATAGTTTGCGGAAAAAGCCTCGATGAGCGTGGGCAAAAATAACGCGTCACACGCTCTATAGAGTGATGGGCAATCTTTCGGCTCCACTCTGCCAAGATTAGCGATCCGGGATCGGGCCTTTTCGGAAAAGTTTTGCTTTAATTCTTCATCATCAATTGTAAGAACAAAAGTTATTTTGTGGTCTGGCAGATATTTTTCCAGCAGCGGTATTACCTGATTCAGAACAGTCAGGTTTTTATGAATCTGGAACGAAGACAAAACTAAAAACCTAAATTCATTTTTTTCCGGTGACGGTAAAAATACTTTATCTGCCGCAGCTTCATTTTCAAAGGCGGAACTGTACGTGTTGCTTACCGTGAAAACATGTTTTCGGGGAATTTTTAAAAAGCTGCTGAGTCGTTCCGACATGTCTTCTGTTTCACATATAAAATAGTTGCCGTTTCGCTTCAAAAAAAATCGGTGGCCGAGACTTAAAAGCTTGATACGAAAATAATCGCGTCGGGAAATTATTGAAAAAAACGGTGAATCCGGATAAACATAATAGGAATTGGCAAAACCGGTGATGTGCTTAGCCTGGGGAGTCCAGCATGCGGGGCCAAAAACCGTGAAAACTGCGTCGGGATTGATCTGTTTTTCTAAAGCCTTCATTTTTTTTCGTATAGAAAAACCGGCTAAGCCATACAAAGGATGACCTTTGAACTCATAAAAATAAAAATGATCCGGAAACGCTTTGGGCACGAGGATTTTTGCCATCTCCGGTCCGTAGAAGATGTGGTACTCGTTTTCCGGAAAATTTTTGCACTCCTCTAGTACAGAGTGAGCAACCTGTGTAACGCCGGTACCACTGAGGGTGGAGGTATTAATGATGAGTTTCATTGGATCTTCGGTGTACGATAAAATAAACGATAAAGATCGAGAATAGAAACCCGACTGTAAACGCAGTGGAGCTTAACAAGTCGCCTCTCATTACAAAAAAAAGCATACCTAAAAGTAGTAAGTACACGGCTCTAAAAAAATTGTGTTTTTGGTTGCTTAATTTATTCCAGTAAAGATTGTCAAGCAAAGACGTGATATATGATAAAAAGAGTACAAACAAGAAAATACCCAGGAATCCAAAATTTATATAGCCCTCAGCAAAATAATTAGCTGAGACATTATCCCAGGTAAAATGCATCTTATGAGCAAGTACATATCCAGAACCAATAGGTTTTTCAGGCCATACTGATCGTGGCATCCAGAACAGCAATACTCCTAAGAGCTGTCGGCCCCATGTTATAATCTGTTCAAAATAAATCAATGCAAAATTCTGATATGAATCGAAATGTCCTTCGGTGAACATGCCAAAATCCAGTTTTAATTCCAAGTCAGTATTTCGCGAAAAGTGTCTGAAATTATTTAAAAAAGGGAAAACTACTAACAAGCCTGCTATAAATGTGAGAGAAAAGATATTTTTTTTCGTAAAAGGACGGATTGTTATTAATAGTAGAGGGATGTAAACTGCTGCCGCATAAAAGCGAGGAACGGCGGCAGGGAAAATTGTTAATATTGAAATGATAAACAAAATGCCGGTAAATATGAATTTTCTTTGAGGTGAAAGCAGATAATAAAGGAGAGCTACAAAACCGAGAGGGCGCACCGTTTGGGATAGAAACAAATCTAGCGACGTGCTAAGACCTGTGTCTTTTTGCACAGTACCTAAAATCTCGCCGCCTCTAAAAAAGAGTCGCGTTAAATTATAATCATTAGAATAGAGAACATAAAGGAGTGACAAAAAAGCTAATAAAATCAGCATAATGTCTTGCGAAACAGTATGTGTAGTGATTGTAAAACGATTTATCCAACCAGGATTCCAATCTTTGTTTCTTAAAGAAAATAACCGGTAGAGAATTTCATACAATAAAATGATACCTATAATTAAAACATTTAGGTGAAAGTATTCCACTTCTTTCAGTAGCCGGGCATTAAAAGAAGATGTTTGTCTGTAAAATTGCATTAATGGTGCAATACCGAAAAAGAAGAACGAAAACAAATAAAATATTTTTCGTAGTGTAAATGGGCGTTTCGCGTCACTGAATGTGAAATAAATTGAAAATAGCATAATGATAATGCTGGTAAGAAAAACTCTTTCAGAAAAATGCGCTAGAGAGCCTTCGTAAAAAAATACGATGCAAAATAATGATATTATAAAAATAAGAATTTTATTCATTCGGCTCCATCTTATGTAAAATCAGCTCGTTTTAAAAGTTCAGTCCAAACCCAAATCGACCGATACGATATTATAATTGCTTTCAAAATTTGTCATGGCAGAAGAAGCATGGTGCAACACTACCATTTCAGTCGCACTGGCTAAGACAGAAAGAACAAGCATTTCAGCCATAGTGCTTCCGCTCAAAATGTGAGTAAACAAAAGCTTTATGTTGGAAGCGGGATTGCCAGAATGAGGGTGAGGTTTATATATCGTAGTATAGCCGGAAAAAGCTTTAAGCTTTTCGGCAACTTTTTTTTCATTAAATATTTGCTCTTCGGTTTTTCCGTGAAACCAAGTGCCTAGGTAAATAAGAACTTTAGTATTTTTTTCCAACTTATTAATAATGGCGGCATCATTTTTATCATAAAATGCACTTGACTCCGGCAAAGTATTCAGATGATCCAAGAACTTTTTATGAAACGAAAATAATTGAGTGCGTAATAGCGGAAAATTGGCTTTAACTCTGTTTGGATCATATACAAATAACCCATCAATGTATCTGGAGCCGCCTACGAATTCTTTATTTCCTAATAAGCCATTAAAAAAAACAAACAAATTGTTAATTGCATTTCGTTTTCTCAATCCTGGAATATAATTGCCCAAACCTTCCTCATACACATACTTCACGGCATTCCGAAGACGATTTAAAAATAAATAGTTGGAAAAACCATAGTCCGAATAGGTGTATAATATCCCGATTTCTGCTTGCTTTTTCAGCACCCACGCCTTGGCTTCATTTTCCGTTTCAACAAAAATGAGCCGATCCCAAAAATTAGATTTAATTTGCAGTTCAGTAAAAATCGTCGCCGCATTATGAAACGTGTTCGTTACCAAGCCAATTTTGTAATTTCCGTCTACAATATTTGTTGCATTAATGTACTGTAGGGGTTTCGTAATTATAAAAACACTTTTTTTCATAATGGTTTCTCACAATGCGTTTCTTTATAAGACAAATAAATTCCTAGAACCAGACCAAAGATATTGCCTAATAAAACTCCCGCAGCCACTGCAATTGATTTATTTTCGTAAATATTTACCAGTGTAAAAATACAAAACAGGAGAACCGCTGCCGTACCCACCTGATATAATACCATACTTTTCCATGCCTTCATACTCCACAAAACATTAACCCCAATCACCGACCCTTTCATTACGCCGGCAAGAATTAATAAATGAATGATAGGAATACTATCTACATATTGAAGAAAAAACTTCGTGATAACAACAGGCACCACAAAATAACAGATGATGAAGAGAACGGACTGCATGATCAATAATAAGATTGTAATTTTCTTCACGTAACCCCACAATACCAGTCTGTTCTTATTCTTTCCATAATTATAAGTGAGTTTTGGATAAAAATAACTTGCAACGGATGAAGAAAATATAGAAAAAGCTGTTAACGAATAGGCCGCAAAAGAATAAATCCCCACGTCACGAAGTGTGCTGTAATTAAGTAAAAATAACTTATCCGCAGATACGGCAAAGACTTCAATATACGATAAAATAAATATTGGAAATCCCACCTTGATGACTTGTTTCAATAAGCTTTTATCCCAGAAAAATGCAACTTTAATTGGCCTGGCAACATGTAAAATTATCACATAAAACAACATCACCAAAAGTGTTTTTAAAATCAGTCCCTCAAAAGCAAAGTAGACTACGAGAACAATTGAGAGTAGATTGAATACAGCTTCAGCCAGTTGTATAACACTTAGTTTTAAAAATGAACTGTTTGATCTAAAAGTGGCGAGAAGATAATTTTGATAAAAAGTAAGTGACGCCATAACCAAAACAATGGGAATAAGAAACCGCACGTATTCTTCCGAAGTATTAAAATCAACTTTTATTATGCTAAAAAGAAAGGAACCGACTACGATTACAGCGATGCAAGAAACTAGCGTAAAGGATTGTATTGTTCCAGCAATTCTCTTAGCCTTTTCCATGTTTCCACGACCAATTTCAAGCGGTAATTCTAAATTTAAACCACTAACTGCTCCTAATTGTAAAAAGTTTGCATAGGTAACAAAAAGCATTAAGGTTGTGAAAACCCCGAGCTGCTCAGGTAAAACGAATTTCGCAATCACTGCACCAACAGCAATCGTAGCGACCGCTCTGATCATTGAAGCTGAGGTAAAAAGCAGAGGCGTTCTATACGCGGTGAAGTTTTGTTTTATTATTGTGGGCAAAGCCTTCATACCTAATTTTTCAAAACCCAACGATCGACATTATTTTTGAAAAAGATGTCCCGATTGTACATTTTTTCTATAATCTGCCAAAAGTCCTGCTCAGAATAATTTATAAAATTACAAAAATCTCTCACCGAAAATGGATCCAGTGCATGATCATGTTTTTTCACTAAATCAAACGCTTCCTCACGAGTCAACATTCCATAACGCACCATCCTTGCGGCATAATCTGTGGCGGATGCATGACCAAATTTAGGATATTTCATCCACGAATGCACGAGGTAGGCACGTGAATCTATCTGATCAAAATTTTCGATATGGTGCGTACGGTCCCATTCGTGAGTTAAGTCGTGAAAACCATTTTGTTTTGCAATTTCGTAATTTTTAAAACTGTTCCACTCTACAAAATAACTTAGATAGATCGGTTCCAGCTGGTCAATATCAGCTTTTGCAGGTGGCTCAAAAAAGTTTAGTTCTTTTCCGCTAATTCCCTCATTTAGCAGTTCTTCGGTTGGGATACCAGCACCTACACCATTGTCAATTTGATCTTTCGCGGAATAGGTTTCTGTAGCGTTGTCTCCTCCATACTCGTAAGCTACATTCTCACCATACACTAAAAGCGGAGTATTGAATTTTACGGCCATGTGCAAAGGATACGTATAGATATACCGGTCAAGAAAGTACGTAGGCTTCCCGTATTTTTCGAAGGTATACTTCATGGCTGCTTTTTGTGCCCTGATATTCGGTTTCATACTGATAATATCACAACCAAAGGCTTCGGAAATATTTTTGATATTATGCATCCCCGCGTCGGTCATAGGGAAATTATCTTCAACTGTGACGAGCAGCGGGTTCATACCCAAAATATTCTTGAACATATGAACCTGGAAATGACTATCCTTACCGCCGCTTACAGCGATCATACAATCATAACCATTTTCACCATTTCTGCCTCTATGCTGATCACATATATTTTTTAATTCCTCAAAGCGCGCATCGTAATCTGTATTCTCTCTTTTCTTGAAAGACTGACACGCGGAACAAATGCCGCTGCTGTCAAATGTAATTCCAGGCCGAGTATCGGGCATGACACAAATGGTACAATATTTCATTTTAATTTCTTTTCTTAAATTTATTAAATTACTAGATCGCCGTCCAACCGCCATCTACCATTAAATTGTGTCCCGTTACAAAAGATGCATCTTTTGAAAGTAAAAATAACACGGGACCTGCCATTTCCTCAGGATTTCCCAAGCGTTTCAGCGGTGATTTTTCGCTGTATCTTTTAATAAAAGATTGTTGCTGGTTTTTTTCGTCCAATACCCCACCCGGAGACACGCAGTTTATACGAATGTGGTATTTGCCGTAATAGGATGCAAGATATCTTGTAAAATTAATTATCCCTCCTTTAATCGCCGAATATGCGGCGGCGGAGGTCCCGCCATACTCTTCATACAGCGTAAAATCATTTCCAACAACCCCGTAGATGGAACCCGTATTTACGATAGAGCCACTTTGCTGTTTTTTCATAATTTCTAAAACTTGCTGGCAAAGATAAAATACGCTATTGAGTTGCATATCTACATTCTCGCGCCAAGCTTCATAATTAATATCTTCGAACTTATCGCCCCAGTCACTTGTTCTCGGATATGCAAGATTTACCAACCCATCAATTCTGCCGAACTTTTCGGTTGCGAACTGTACTAGTTGATCAATATCTTTTAAATCAGTAATATTTCCGGAAAAATTATAAAAATTAGGATTCGATAATTCCGTGTTCGTTAAATCCGCTCCTACTACTACTGCACCCTCCACTAAAAGACGGCTTACGACTTCTCTGCCGATCAAACCACCAGAACCTGTTACAATAATTACGGAATTTTTTAATCCTCTATACATAGCCTAAGTATTTTATACGCTTCGAACACGGTGTTAAAGTCACCCGCTTTCTTATCTACTGCATTGTCTACAAAATAGGCCATCTGAGCCAGATAAGTATCCACCATTTTTTGTTCTGAACTTAAAATTATTTCGCTGCCGAAAGATACCGAATTTTTAAGCAAATCTATGAAATAGGTACCGTTCTCACAGACAATTTCCAGTGTGCGTTTTGCATCTTTTCGGTAATAATTTAAGATGATGCTGGCGGTAAAATCTTCATATTGCCAAACATAATTTGCATAATCATAGGCAGAAATATCCAAACTTGAAGAATTTCTGAATAATGCCTTAGTCTGTTCAGGATTCCCGAAAAGCCAGTAGGTGTAGTCTAATTCGTGAATGAGATCAATGTGCACCCCGCCGCCCATCCCTTTATTCGCACTATAGTTTTTTCTAAAGTTTTGTCCCGGGCGCCAGTCGGGTAAATACGATCCGCAGTAAATATTGATTTCGTTAATTCTTTTGCCTTTCAGTTCGCTTTTGACGAATTGCAAGCAGTCCAGAAATCTTAAATTACAGGCAACGTACGTTGGGATTCCGGCTTTTTTTATTTTTTCCAAAAGCCGCTCTTCTTTTTCTCCCACTGTATTAAAAAGCGGTTTTTCAATAAACAACGGAATACTTAACGCTACTAAATCGGCAATGGTACTTCTATGTTTTGCCGTAGGATTGGAAATAATTGCAAAATCGAAACTCTGAAGTTTCAAATCCTCTTGAGAATATAAATTTACGACATCCTCTTCTGCCGCGGAACCATCTCCGGATCTGAGCGCAAAAATTTTAGCAGTGCCCTTAATTTTACGAATGGCTGCAATGTGCTTTTTTGCGATGGAACCTAAACCGACAATCAATATATTCATCAAGCAAATAATTCAAAATCCAGCTTATTATTTTCCATTAAAAAAGACATTATTTCAAAATCAATCGGGTGATCGAGATCAAAACAAAGATGCGGCACCTCATATACTAAACTTTTCGGAGACACTGCAGACGGAACTTCATCAGTGAAAAAACGAGATCTGTAAATATAAAAAGAAGCATTCATATCATAGACTTTTGGTGCGGACTGGCGCGTAAGGAATTTTCCGGTCTTGCATAATGCAAAATAGCCATTATCCTGCTCTTCCACCATATTAAAATAGGGATTTCTGTTGGCAGGGCTGACCGAAAAAATATTGTAGGCTTCACTGTCCTCTTTTAATATCTGTAGGGATTTCTTCAAATCAGCGCTATTTCTCAACGGCGAAGTAACATCCATATCAAGGAGATAATCGTAATATTTTCCCTTCTTTTTCTCCATATATGATTTAACATCTTTGATTGCATCCAGTTTTCCCGCGGTGTCGGAGGCAAGGCTGTTTGGTCTCGTATATTCTGTGGTGATATCAAAATTTAGACTTTCAACGGTATTTTTAATCTCATCAGAGTCTGTAGAAAGGACGATATCCACGTCAAAATCTACACTGTCTTTAAAGTCAGCCGCAGTTTTTAGTGTATAATAGATTAACGGGTTTCCATTTAAAGATTTTATGTTTTTACCCGGTATTCCTTTCGAACCTCCTCTCGCACAAATGGTGATTAATAACGTCATAATTCTTTATTAAAACTTAATATGTTTTATATCCTCCTGGGCTTTTTTATAATCTTCATGTTTCCCGATATCCAACCAATATCCGTTAATTGGATAAGTAATTAAATTATAATCAAGCTCCAACAATTTCTCCATTAAATCGGTAATGTCATAGAATTCTCCTTTAGGAATCATTTGAAGAATTTCTTTTTTTATCAGATAAATCCCAGCGTTCGAAAAATAGGTGTATTTAGGTTTTTCTTTCAGAGATTTCACTTTCTGAAATTCATCAGCTTCCAGCACGGCATAAGGTACATCTACGCTGTAAGTTGTTGCGGCTATAGCCATATCTGCACCACCTTCTTTGAAAGTTTTATAAAAATCAGCAAAATCAATATTCGTAAGTAAGTCGCTGTTCATAATCAGCAGGTCGTCGTTGGCATATTCATTCGTCAAGACCACGGATCCAATTGTTCCCAAAGGTTGATCTTCCCTGATATAGCGAACATTAATTTTTTTTGAGGAACCATCGTCGAAATAATCCTCCAGTTGCTCTCCCAAATAATTAATACTGATAAAAAAATTCTTTACTCCTACATGAATCAGGCGGTCCACATTATACTCGATAATGGGTTTATCACCTATTTTCAACAATGGTTTAGGCGTTTTTTCAGTTAGAGGCCGCAATCGTTTTCCCTGCCCTCCCGCCATTAAAACAGCATCAACAGGAAGAATGGTAGATCTCTCCCGAAAGTTCAATATATCTACAATCTGATGATTTTTATTTAGTATGGGAATAATCTTAAAGAATTTCTTCTTAAATGCCTCTAATATTTCTTGATTGTATTCATCCTCGTAAATAAATTTTGGATTGGGCTGTACAAAATCCAGAATAGAATGATCGAAACCTAATCCTTTGATAAAGCCACGTCGGAGATCTCCGTCGGTTAATGAACCCAAAAGTTGATGATCCGTATCGGCAATAAACAAAATAGGATCACTGCCTAACTGATCTAGAAGTATTAACGCTTCCCGCACCGTGCATTCCTTAGTAGTAATGTGTTTTGTTTCTTTCATACTGCTTATAGATCGTAAAAGGATTTCTTTAAATCAATCCGGTCATTTAATTTAATTAAATCAATAATTTGTTGTGCTGCAGTACCATTACCGTACAAAGACTCTTGGCGTTCAATCCCATGTTTAAAACCTTCCTGGAAAGCCAGCAGCACAGAATTCTTGATGCTTTCCAAATCATTGCCGGTGGTAATAACACTTTGATTAGAAACACGTCCTTTTTGACGATCACCAATATTAATCGTTGGAATTTTAAAAAAAGGAACTTCCAAAAGCCCGCTGGACGAGTTGCCGATCACCACATCCATAAATTGTAACGCGGATAAATACCGTAACTGCCCCAACGACTTAAATTCAACCGTCTTTCGCGGATTTTTTATTACATAATCCTGAATCATTTGGTTAATAATCCTTCCGTTCTTATCAGAATTGGCATGGGTAAATATAAAGTTGGTATCCTCGAGTTCATCCAATACTGTTAATATATTCTGAAAAGTTTCGACGGGCTGCTCTTTTTCCAAAGTAACCGGATGATACGTAATTAAAATGTTTTTCTTATTTAATTTAAAATTAATGGATTTTTCAAAATCTTCCCGACTTAATAAATTTAAATTTTTGATGGAATCCAGGCCAATAGCGCCCACATTAAAAACAGTGTCGGGATGTTCTCCCAACTGGATCACGCGTTTTCTGTAAGTTTCTGTGGAAGTGAAGTGTAAGTGACTAAATTTTGTAATACTGTGACGAATGGCCTCATCGTAAGCACCTTCTGTAGTTTCGCCGCCATGGAGATGCGCGATAGGAATATTAGCCATGGAAGCGGCAATTACGGCACCCAATATTTCTGTACGGTCTCCCAATACCACTATCAAATCTGGACGTAAATTTTCATAAGCGTCTGCAAATCCTGATATAGCTAAAGCAATACTTTTGGAAACCCCTACAGGAGAGTCGGAGGAAAGAAGACATTCCACTTTTTTATCAACGCCGAAACCACTTTTAATAATTTCATCAATGGTATACCCGAATTCCGGCGAAAGATGCATCCCTGTCGCTAACAACTGCAGCTTTAACGACTGATCATCACGGAGCAATCCTAACAGCGGCCGTAAAAGACCAAACTCCGCGCGGGTTCCGGTAATTACACAGATCTTTCTCATAAACTTATCAAATCGTCGGTTTCGAAATCTTTAACTGCCATTCTTCCAATAAGATTGTCCCACTCCATAGGAGAGATACCATCGCCAGGTCTTTTAACTGCCAAATTTTCTTCAGAGAAAACTTCATCTTTTTTTATATTCCGCTTTGCAACGATACTTTTTCTCGCAATGTCGGTGTTCTTTTTCTCAGAATCAGATGGTTCTTTCAAGCCATTTCCGGCAATTGCTTTCGAAATATTACGGATTGCGCTTACCATTTCCTTCAGTTCCTCCGGTTCCAAAGAGGCTTGATGGTCGGGGCCTTCCATGGTTTTATCCAGCGTAAAATGTTTTTCGATCACCGATGCGCCTAACGCAACAGCCGCAATGGGAACTTCAATACCCAAAGTATGATCTGAATAACCCACCTCAACCTCAAAGTACTCTTTTATATGAAGCATTGCTTTTAAGTTAACATCCTCAAAAGGAGTAGGATACTCTGTATTGCAATGCAAAATGGTAATATTTTCTTTAGCGGTCCCGGCAGTTGTAAAAACCTTCAGAGCGCGCTCGATATCGTCCATAGTAGACATTCCTGTGGAGATAATTACTTTTGGAAACAATTGTGCAGCTTTCCGAAGATAAGGTAAATTGGTAATTTCACCGGAAGGAATTTTAACCAAATCAAGACCCAATTCTTTTAAATAGTTTAAAGATTCCAGGTCAAAAGCGGTAGAAAAAAACGTGATATTTTTCTCTTGGCAATAGGCTATTAATTGTTCGTGCTGTTCTGGAGAAAGCTCTAGTTTTTTAAGCATATCATACTGGGATTCCTTCTCATTTTCCGAGTTGGATATTTGATATGCTGCCTTTTTTGCAGATTTGGCAACCAGATTTTCTGCTTTAAATGTTTGAAACTTAATGTAATCAACACCAGCATTTACCGCAGCATCTATTAATTGAAATGCATTGCGCAAACTGCCGTTATGGTTGACACCAGCTTCAGCTATAATGATGACTCTTTCCATTTAGATTTTTTTTGCAGGAGAACCTGCATATGTTCCGCCGGTTTCTATATCCTTAATTACCGTACTGCCTGCACCAATAATACTTTCATCAGCAATGGTCAGTCCATTAGATATACAGCTATTGCTACCAACAAATGAATTCATCCCAATGTTCACATCACCATTTATTACAGCTCCGGTTGAGATATGACAATTATTGCCAATGTTGGCATCGTGTTCTATTATACTACCGGTGTTGATAATACAGTTGGTGCCAATATTGGAACCTGCATTCACAACGCAGTGATGGAAAATCACAGTACCTTCACCTATTTCTGCATGTTTTGAAACGGTAGCACTCGATGATATAATGATTTCGATCTTGGCCTCAATACCTTTCAGGCTATCGAAAATTCTTTTTCGTAGACCGAACGACTTTATTTGTCCGGCGGTTATCACAAATGAACAGTTTAATTCTTTATATTTTAAATAATCGTTATCATCACCTATTACTTTGTAGCCACAAATGTATTTTCCTCTCTTCGTAGGTAAATCCAATATTCCCACAATCTGATACAGGTTGGTGGATTCAATCACCTCAATGCATGATTTGCAGTGACCGCCGCCACCAATTAATACAAGTTTTATTTTTTCGCTTTTCATCGAGGTCTATAACTGCTCGGAATATTCACCACCCTTTCAGCCAGCCACTTGCTGTTTTCCAGTCCATCATTTTGGCAATTCTCAAACATAGGTAAAGATGACATTAAATCCCAAACGGGCCTGGTCATTACTCCCTGTTCATTGGTCTGCGCCAAAAACTCGTTACGTTGCTGCTCGTTTTGCAAAACCAGTGTGTTTAACCAATAATTAGCTTTGCTATCCTTTAATTCAGAAACAAAATGAATATTAGTTTGCTCAAAATACTCCTTGTATTCGTGCGCTAATTTTCTTTTATTTGCCAAGATATCATCTAGCTGTTCCAGTTGTGCGCAGGCAAGCGCGGCATTGATATTTGGCATTCTATAATTATATCCGATCTCATCATGCAGGAACTCCCAACGGTGCGGCACCTTTGCCTGCGTCGTTAGATGTTTTGCTCTTTTAGCTAGTTCTTCATCGTTAGTAATGATTGCGCCACCGCCGCCACTCGTAATTGTTTTATTTCCGTTAAAACTAAATACTCCCATCTTGCCGATGCTTCCTGTATGTTCGCCATCAACAAAGCTACCCAGAGATTCTGCTGCGTCTTCAATTAAAGATATATTCCACTCTTTACAAATTTCAGCGATTTCTTTAATTCTGACGGGGAAGCCAAATGTATGCATAGGAATGCAGGCAGCGATTCTTTTTCCTGTCGTCTTATTATAAGTAAATCCGTCCGCTTTTTTCTCGGTATTTAATTCCAAAAAGTCTGATAATGCTCCTGCGGACATGCCCATTGTGTCTTTATCCACATCAATAAAAACCGGTTTGGCACCAATATAACTAATGGCATTAGCGGTTGCAATGAACGTTAAAGATTGCGAAATTACCTCATCGTTGGGTTTTACGCCACATACGAGCATGGCCATGTGCAAGGCATTGGTGCCATTTACACATGCGACTGCATATTGAGCACCTGTATATTGAGCAATCTCTTTCTCGAACTGATCAACAAATGGACCTACCGAAGAAACAAAGGTAGAATCGATGCACTCCTTTAAATATTTTTTTTCATTGCCTCCAAAATAAGGAGCATGAAGTGGAATAAATTCGGTGGTATTGAACCTACTGCGGATAAAATCTATAGTCTTTTGAACAGTATCCATGACCTACATTTTTGAATCTAAATATTTGCCGGTCTCTTTATGGGAAAAATTAGGAATCATTTGATTAAATAAATCTACGATAGCATGTTTCTCCCAGCTTCCGGCAGCCCTCATTTCACTAATCCGATTTTCGAACATTGAAAGTTTTTCACGCTCTATATTGATTTCATTCTTAATGATCCCCAGATTTTGGAATCGGTTCATGTCGAGTTCCTCGTTTTGGGTATAGAATTCTTCAAAATCTTTTTCGCCGGTGGTATCGCTGTTGGTGAAGAGACAAGGCCATTTATTTTGACGTGCGAATTCATCTGTTTTTGCGCGTGCTTCTTCTTCTGATTCACATAGGATTGGCTCGTATCCTATTTGTTCTAAATATTTTTCTGCAATTTCCCCAAACGTAATCAAGTGCAGATTTTCGCTTAATTTCGGAAAAAAAACATCTCTGTTTTCACCAAAAATAGCGGACATTAAACAAAGTTCACCCGACTCTTTTGGAATTACAAAGTATCTTTTGATATCGTTCGGTGCTACGATTGGTTGTCTTTTTTGTATTCGCTGGTTAAAGCCATGCAAAAGAGAACCATCTGAAAATGCGACGTTTGCAAATCGGGCAGTCGATATTTTAATATCTGTACTCCTCCTCATTAGGAACATCTCCATAATTCGTTTAGAAGCTCCCATCATATTCACAGGGTTAGCTGCTTTGTCGGTAGAAACGCAAAAATACTTTTTTGTGCCTTTTTCAATCGCCTGCGTAAGGGTCTTATCCGTATTAAAGATATTGACGTCGATCATTCGCATCAACGTGTATGGATCTTTTTCGGAACGCACATGTTTTAGCGCAGACAGATTAAGAACATAATCATAATTGCCGTCTGATTCGATAAATGCATCGTAGATATCGGATCCAATATCTAAAGCAAACGTGCGAAAATCACCTGAAATATACCCGTAAGAACTTCGGATATCCCTGACGAGCTCTACCAGGTTATTCTCGCTGATATCCACTACGTGCAGTTTTCTCGGATTCCTTTTAAAAATTTCCTTCGTAACTGA
This sequence comes from Flavobacteriales bacterium UBA6693, assembly GCA_002454815.1. Taxonomy (GTDB): domain Bacteria; phylum Bacteroidota; class Bacteroidia; order Flavobacteriales; family Weeksellaceae; genus Kaistella. The sequence continues at coordinate 119,940 of DKJL01000010.1, read as the reverse complement.
TTGACCTATGGAACCAGCGCCTCCGATTACTAAAAATGAAGACGAGGATATTATATCACTCAGTTCTTCTTCATGCAAAGAAATATCTGAATGAAAAAGCTCTTCTGTTCTTCCTATTAAACTTAGAATATTCATAATCTATCCTTAATTTTCTCAAAAAAACCTTTTTCCGGTGCGCCATAGCCGTATCCATATTTGTTGCCGTATCCGAAATAATCCTTTTCAACATCATTTAAAACAAAAGCAACATTCTTGATTTTTTTCTGGTCGATGTTTTTGTTGGCGAATTCTATCAGGCCTTTTTCGGTATAGCCGGAACGCGTCACGTAGATGGTGGCATCTGCCATCGCTGCAAAAAGGAAAGTATCGGTCACCAACATCAGCGGCGCCGTATCCAGGATGATATAGTCATACTGCAATCTTAGTTGCTCGATTAATAATTCATAACGTCCGTTTGTAAATAACTCCGTAGGATTGGGTGGAATACTCCCGGAATAGATAACGTCGCAGTATTGATTATAGCTGGATGTATGGATAATGTCAACAATGGGTGTCGTGTCATCGTACAAATATTCTGTCAGTCCCCTTGCACCCCTTCTTGCTGCGTTGTAGCGTTGCAGCTGTGGATTTCTGATATCTGAGCCTATTATTACAACTTTTTTAGAAGGTGTCGCCAGCGTAAGTGCTAAATTCACTGAGATAAAAGTTTTCCCCTCCCCTTTCACTGTCGAAGTTACAAAAACCACTTTGCCTTTTTCATTCTTCGGCAGCAGGAAATTCATATTGGTAATAAGAATTCGGAAGGCTTCGGCCATGGGTGAGAGATCATTCATTTTAACCAGTTCCGGCTCGCCTTTTAGCACTCGTGGTAGTTCTGCAATAACAGGCGTACGCGATAATCTTTCGAGGTCGTGTTTCGATTTGATTTTATTGTTAAAAAGTTCCGAAAAGTAAATCAATGCAAACGGAAATAATAATCCCAAAAGTAAGGCAACCAAAATAACGATCGCTTTTCTCGGACTTACCGGCCGAGATGTTGAGTATGCGTAGTCAATAACCCGGGCCTTGTTGCCGGACACCGAGAGTGAAATAGCCGTTTCTTCGCGCTTTTGTAAAAGCAGCAGATATAGATTTTCTTTAATCTGTTGCTGCCGTTCGATTCCTCGAAACATTTTTTCTATCGCCGGCAGTTTGGAAATCTTCCCGGTCACCTGATTCTGTTCGGTCTGGTATTGGTTTCGCGCCAACTGAAGCCCGGTGCGGTTTTTTTGCAAACTCTGTACGATGCCGCCGCGCAAATTATTAATCTGTTTGGTAACTTCTACAACCGTCGGGTTTTGTGGCGTAGCCGACTCCAGCAACCGGTTTCTCTCCAGTACCAAAGCGTTATAAGCACCGATATTACCCGTCGCGCCGGGGTTATCCAAGCCTACGTTTGAGGGAAGAATCTGATAGGAATTCGTATTCCCCACATAGCCCAGCAAGGCGTCGGTCAGTTCCAGTTGTGCCTCTACTTCCATCTGTTTTGCGCGCGCCGCGGCAGAACTTTCGAGATTAATTTTGGCCTCCGTTTCGATGTCGGTGATGCGGTTGGCAGACTTAAATTGCTCCTTACGGCTTTCGACATCGCCAAGCTCCTGCGCGACTTTATTGATTCTGTCTTCAATAAAAGCCATGGTCATTTTCGATTCCTCATTTTTGTCCTTTATGGCATCTCTGTTGTAAGCGGACACCAAATTATTAAGAACATCCTGAGCTTTTTTTATTTGTGGATACTTTATATCTAATCCGATTACGGTCGCGTCGTTATTAACCAGGCTTACATTTGTTTTGGACTGTAGGAAGTTCACCGCTTCGCGTGCAGATGCCACAGACAGCAGAAGTTGTCCCGCTGTTTCAGCAGCACTTTTACCGTCGTATTTGGGATTCTTTCTGATCATCAGATTGGCGTAAGGCAAACTGATGGTTTTGTTATAGGTGGTTTCTATTTGCTTTGGTAACTCGTCCGAGTTCAAGATGATTTTATCGCCTTTAAGCGATACCTCGATGAGTTCTTTCGGAAATACACCGTCTTTCTTTTCACCGATCATCTGTACTAAAATCGGTGCGGTATCACCGTACAGCTCAGTGGTTGCTACGTTACCTTTAATAAAAAGTGATGTCTGGAAATTATTCGCTTTTACAACGTCGAGCATCAACTTTTTAGATTTGAAGATCTCGATTTCGTTTTCCACGCTGTTGGTACTCATTCCGCCTAAGCCCGAAAGGTCTTTCAGAACACCCATTTCGCCCGCGGCAGACCCGGAACTTTTCGCATCTTTTATCAACACAGTAGATTGTATACTGTAAATTGCTGTGGAATATCTTAAGTATAAAAAGGCCAAAATAATGCTTACTACAACGGCAAACATAAACCAGGGCCATTTTCTGAGGTAAGGTTTTACAATTTCCTGAATATTAATTTCCGAAGCGTCCGCGCTGACAGAAGATTGAGTAGTATTCTCCATATGTGAAAACGGGTAAATTAGAAAAATTTATTTTCTAACGATAAGAGCGATGATGGTAATTGCGATAGAGGCGATTGAAATATACAGGCCGGCATTAGGATTCAGACGGGACGTTTTTTCCTTGGTGCTGTTTGCCGAGACATACACCACATCACCTTGTTTCAAATGATAATAAGGCGAACTTAAAAAATCTGCACTGCTGAGATTAATGCGCTGTTTAGTGGTTTGTCCTTCGATATTTCTGATGACCAAAACGTCATTTCTCTTACCGTACATGGTCAGATCGCCGGCCAGGCCCAAAGCATTAAGCACCGTCGCGTTGCCATCCTGGATTAAATATTGCCCCGGTTTATTGACTTCACCCAGCACCGTAATTTTATAATTGGTATTTCTTACCGTCACCACCGGCGCTTTAATATATTGGGTTAAACGCTGTTTCAGGTCAGCCGAAAAAGCCTCTACCGTTTTCCCCTTTACGTTAAGTGTTCCTAAAACCGGAAAGTCAATCTGCCCGTTGGAATCTACGATGTACGTAGGCCCCATCGCCGTCGTGGGCTGCTGTACGATATTACCGCCCGCCAGCGCTTCCTGCACTGCCTGGCCGGAATAAAAGTTTTGATTAAACGGTTTTACGACATCAAGATCTTTTGCAGAAACCATGATCATCAACTCGTCACCGGGCTGGATGACCGGTGTTGCGTTCTGTGATGCCGATTGAATGGCGATACTGTCAATATCACGCAGGTAATTCAGCGATTCGCTCTCCGACTTTTTTGAAAAAACCCCGCATGAAGCCAGCAGAAAAAGCGAAAATATATAGATTAAGTTCTTCATTTTTAATTATAATGCCTGCAAATATACCATTCTAATTAATGTATCGGAACAGCCGAACAACAAAAAAGAACATTTTATGATATAAATTAATAAGGTTTACGAGGAAAAGGTTTCTGAACAAAAAAAAGGCGGTTTAAAAATAATTCAGACCTGGAACAATGACGATCTCTATTTGTCCAAGACCTCATAGATGGAATTGTTGCTTTTAAATTCGGGCACAATATCTTTAAGAATCTGCACTACTTCCACTTTTTCGCGCCGCACGGCTGCACGGACGATTTGGTTGATGTACCGGTCGATTGAGTTAAAATCAGTCGTCGGATCTTTGGAAACCATAATCTTTTCGTGGTGCGTCGGCAATGTTTTCGCGTCATCGCTGAGCAGTTCCTCGTACAGTTTTTCACCGGGACGCAAACCGGTGTAGATAATCTTAATATCTACTTCCGGTTCCAACCCCGAAAGTTTAATCATGCGCACCGCGAGGTCCACGATCTTCACCGGCTCTCCCATGTCGAAAACAAATATTTCACCGCCGTGGCCCATCGCCCCGGCCTGCAATACGAGATCGCACGCCTCCGGAATGGTCATAAAATACCGAACGATATCAGGATGCGTAATCGTCACCGGCCCGCCGTTTTGGATCTGTTTTTTAAAGTGTGGAATTACCGAACCGTTCGACCCCAATACATTCCCAAACCTGGTGGTGATAAATTTCGTCTGGTTGTGTTTGGTCGTTTGCAGTGCCTGCACAAAAAGTTCGGCGGCACGCTTGGAAGCCCCCATCACGTTGGTCGGTTTTACCGCCTTATCGGTGGACACCATTACAAACCGGTTCACTTTATACTGAGAAGCCAGCGTTGCCAGGTTCTTAGTTCCCAGAATATTGACCAGAATTGCTTCGTGCGGATTTTCCTCAATTAATGGAACGTGCTTATAGGCTGCGGCATGGTAAACGACTGAAAACTGATATTTTTGAAACAAACGCTCGATACGGTGCCGGTTGGAAATATCCGCCAAAACAAACTTAAATGCCTGCTGGGGATAGGTCGCTCGCATCTCCATTTCAATTTCATACAGCGGTGTTTCTGCCTGATCCAGGATCACAATTAAAGAAGGATCAAAGAGGGCGGCCTGGCGCACAATTTCGCTGCCGATCGAACCGGCGCCACCAGTGATCAGAATTGATTTGTCATAATGCCGTTTTCTGACATCTTCGTTTTCAATTTTAATCGGTTTACGGTTCAGCAAATCTTCGATCTGCAGGGAGCGTATATTGCCGTCCTGCTCGCCGCTGCGCAATTTCTGCACCGACGGGGATTTATAGATCTGCAGATCCTTTTCAAGAAATAAATTAACCCATTCGTTCATTTCCTGCTTCGATACCGTTTCTTTCATTAATAAAACCCCATCGATAAACAGCTCCTGTTTCGTACTGTTTTCAATGCGTGCGCGACTGTAGATCGGTTTGCCGAGGAGGCTCGCCCGGCTGGAATCGGTACGCTGCGTCACAAAACCAGCAATATGATAAGGCAGGTTGGGATTATCGAGCACTGCCCGCGCCATCGCCACCGACTGCTGATCGATGCCCAAGACCAGAATACGCTTTCGTGCGCTGCTGCGGCGAAACTCCCGGATGATATGGAAAAACTCTTTTACCGACAGTCGAAAAAGAAAAAGCAGAATGAAAGACGAGGCAAAAAAGATGATTAAAAAGGGTACGGACATATAAATGAGTCGCGTACCGGTTGTAATTAGATAAGAAAAACTGACGATACCCACCGAAACCGTGGTCGAAAATGTAGCCAGAAAAAGCTTAAACAAGTCGATAAAGGTGGAGTGCCGGATGATGCCCGCGTACGTGCGGTAAACAAACATGTAAAAGACGCCGAGGCCAATGATGATACCGTACATCAGCGTGCGGTAAGGGAAAACCTGCTCTGTACCGAAGGTCAGCTGCTCAATCAGGTAACAGGAAAAATAAATGGATAAGGCGAGAAACCCGACATCGATCACCAGGATCAGCCAGCGTGGCAGGTAGCGGATATCATTTAAACTTACGAGATTGTCGCCGCTGTAAATTCTTTTCTGCAGTTTTCTTCGGAAGCTCATCAGTGGTTATTATATAGTTAGCTCTTCAGCATGGTAAGTCTGGGCAAAAATAAACAATTCAGTGATGAAAACACCTTTTGTCTACGCAAAAACCTGTGTCAGCACTTCCGCGATGCGGTCGCGGTCGTTATCGGTAAGATTGGAACCTGACGGCAGGCAAACGCCGGTGTCGAATAAATTTTCAGCTAAATCATCACCGAAATAAGGCGCGTCTTTAAAGACTGGCTGCAGATGCATCGGCTTCCAGATCGGGCGCGTCTCGATGTTTTCCTGTTTAAAACTGCGGATCATCTGTTTCAGTTCTGTTCTGTTTGCGTCAGCAATATTGATAACACTGAGCCAGTGATTGGAAAAATAATCTTCGCTCGGTTCTGCGTGAAGACGCACTTCGGGACGACCGGCAAAAAGATCCGCGTAGAAACGGTGATTGGCGCGCCGCTGCGCAACGCGCTCGTCGATGACTTCCATCTGGCCACGACCAACACCTGCGCAGACGTTACTCATTCGGTAATTATAACCAATCGTCGTGTGCTCATAATGAGGGGCATCATCTTTGGCCTGCGTAGACAGGAAAACTGCTTTTTTCTTAAAGTCTACGTGTTTCAGGGTCAGTGCGCCGCCACCCGAGGTAGTGATGATTTTATTTCCGTTAAAACTGATGACACCCAAATCACCAAAAGTGCCGCACTTGTGGCCCTTATACGTACTTCCCAAAGCTTCGGCACTGTCTTCGATAACAGGAATTCCGTAACGTTGACTGAGTTCCGCGATGGCTTCTACCTGGTAAGGCATTCCGTACAGATCCACCGCGATGATCGCTTTCGGTTTTTTTCCTTTTGAGATTCCAAACTCAATCGCAGCCTCAACCGCTTTCGGACAGAGGTTCCAGGTTTTAGCTTCGCTGCCCACAAAGAGGGGCTGGGCACCGATATACGCGATCGGGTTGGCAGAGGCGGAAAAAGTAAGACTCTGACAAATGACGTAGTCGCCGGGCTCTACACCCAGCATAATGAGCGACAGATGAAGTGCAGCGGTACCTGAACTTAAGGCAGCGACATGTACCTCACCATCGAAATATTTTTCAAGATCCTTTTCCAGCCCGTTCACATTCGGTCCAAGCGGCGCAATCCAGTTCTCCTCAAATGCCTGCTCAATATATTTCATTTCACCGCCGCCCATATGTGGCGACGAAAGCCATACTTTTTTCTTCATTTAAAATAATCTAAAAGATAAGTGAATAACAACCTGATAATTATGAGTCGTACTCGGTAATAACTTGCGCCAGACAATGCGGCGCATAACAAGGCATTTCTTTTTCCCTGATGTTTTCCGCAGACAGAAATTTCTGCCAAGCCAACACCTTTAGAATACAGGATCGGCTCATTGTTAAATCCTTTTACGAAGATACCGCTTTATTCCGTGCAAAATAGAAGATCATTCCGACGGCAACCAGTGCCAGCAGAAGGATATAACTGTCAATCGGAGCCACAACATCATCGCCTTCCAGATCACCGCTACCACTTCCGGTGCCGGGACCCTGCTCAGGTTCTGCAACAGTACTTAATTGATCATATTCATTACTAAATCTATTATCGATCTGCTGCGAACCTACTAAGATCCCGCCAAAAAAAAGGAGGACCATCCATAAATTCTTCATTGTAAATCTTTTTGCAAATATAGTAAATTTTCAACGGTCGTATGCGGAGCCACTTTTGCGCACCGATAAAAAGCGGAGGATATTGCATCAGAACAAATGAATTTTACTTCTAAAATTCAATAACCAATCGACTGATCAATAGCGATTTAGGGAGTTACCAAGCTCTAAAATAAAAAAAAACAACTCACGCTTGACGAGCTCGTACATAGAACGATTATGCTGCTATAATAAATACGCATTTCGCCGTAGCCGGAAAGGCTCGTATTTGTTAAATGTTTATAACTATCAATATGGTACGCTTTCAGCGCCTTGATGACGGCTGCCAAATCTATAAGTTTTTAAGGCAGTTTATCATTCAGGCCTAACGGGAACAATATTCACTTTCCATTTACGTTAAGCAAAGTCGGTGGGACCCCGAAAAATACCTAGAACCGCAAACATGCATGCATAGTTATTGGCCTTTACATTAAATAAAATAGTTCCGACGGGTTTTGAGGTTCGCGGGACAGAATAAAACGGGTTAGAATATATGCTAAGGCCCGCGCTGAGTTAGCAAATGAGGGATGGAGTCGCACGGCTCACCCACGATCAGCAGCAACGATGAATCTAAATGCAAACTTTTCAAGTACTTAAATAAGGTGACATTTCACTGAACACAAAATTTTAACACCTTAAAGTAGGCTCAATTCAAAAAAGACCGCTAATTTTGCCTGCTCATTATATACTTCTCAATATAATCCGATTATGATTAAATCTTTCTTCTCTGCATTCGTCTATTTTATTACAGTATTTTTTGCTTTCATTCCGGTAAATGCTCAACAAAATGTTTTCAGTGAAAACTTTAATGCACCCGGCACGCCACAAAACTCCGGATTTACACAAAGTGGCTCAATAGGAACCTCGCGCTGGACCGTGACCCGAAGCGGCCAGGATTTTGGAGCGCGCATCAACGATGGATTGCTCACGCTGACCAATGATGCCACAAGCAGCAGTAATCCAAGTGGCTGGGTGTCGGCAACAACCTCAACCTCCAATTTCGAGGCGACTTATAATCCGATATTAAGTCAAAATGCGGGAATTGTTTCCTGGACTTTTAATATGCGCCAAATAAGAACAAACCCCCGGGGATTTGAATTCGGCCAGTATGGCGTTGCATTTATTTTGGCAGGAACACCGGGGTCCAATGTTAGCACAGGAAAAGGCTGGGCATTGGTATTGGGTAATGCCGGGTTAACTGATCCAATTAGATTAGTAGCCTATTCCAACGGATTGAAAACTTTTTCGACCAAATTATCCTCCAGAGCGAATGGATATACTGATTTTGGGAAAGAATATACCAGTGTCCGGGTCGAGTACAACCCCGCTGATAATAGATGGACGCTATATCTTAGAAAAGACGGTTCTGCATTTCAAGATCCAAAAACAGGATCGCTTGTTTTTCAGGAAAGCTTGATCCACTCTGATTTTGTGAATGAGCCCCTTACGGTGATGGGTGGGTACTGGAGCGCGGCCACCACACGAAATCAAACGGCCTTTTTTGATAATATATCGGTGAGTGTACAAAAACCAGAAATTTTTTCTATTGATCCCGATTCAAAAATTGCTGGAAGCGCAGCATTTACGATGACGGTTGCGGGCAAAGGTTTTTTGCCGACCAGTAAAGTACAGTGGAATGGGCAAGATAGGCCAACGACTTTTGTGTCATCAACACAATTGACCACAGTAATTCCGGCATCAGATGTAGTTTTATCCGGAACAGCAAATGTGCAGGTGAAAAATAACGGAGTTCTTTCTAATTCTTTAGTATTTGAAATTGAGCCTTCGGGAGCGCCAACACTGACGTTGTCGAAAAACTCACTTCCAATTTTTAATACCATAGAAGGCACAGCATCCGCAAAGGATACTTATACGATTAGTGGGAACAATTTAACGGGTGGGGCAACGGTAACCGCTCCAGCCAATTTTGAACTAGCTCTTGGAACTTCTACGACGTATTCAAATTCGTTAGTGCTACCCAACACGGGTGGCGGGTTAACAGGTCAGCCACTTACCATTAATGTACGGGTAAAAGCAGCAGCATCTGCTGGTGTGTATGCAGGAACGATTACCAATAGTGCGGCAGGCGCCGTTACTAAATTAGTTTCCGTATCGGCAAAAGTATTGGCACTTGAACCAACGAATGCGGCCTCTGCGGTAAATTTCAGCAATATTACTTCTACAAGTATGACCGTTAACTGGACTAATGGAAACGGTTCGGAGCGTATTGTCTTAATTCGGGAAGCATCTGCAGTAAATGCATTACCAATAGACGGAACAAATTATATTGCTAATCCAACTTTTGGCGTGGGGAGTGAAATTGGCACAAATAATTTTGCAATATATAAAGGTGGTGGAAATTCGGTTGCGGTTAATGGTTTAAATCCAGCAACTACTTATCATGTATCTGTAATTGAGTTTAATGGACCTGCAAATGCCGAAAATTATCGTGTTTCTGGTGCAATTGGAAGCCAGTTAACGCTGAACAGCCCCGCAGGGCTACAGGTAAAGGCCGCCAATACCAGTTATAAAATCGATTTTGATTCTACCGTCGATGGTGTCAACCTTGGCGAATTTCAGGGAGCCGGTATTGCAAAAGTGGCTGAGTCAGGACAATTAGACTCAGATTCTTGGCAGTTTAAAGGTTTTGAAAGTGGTGATGTCAATTTTGGTGGCAATAGTCCCGAAGAAAGTAGCTATGAAAATGGCACTTCCGAGGGCGATGTGGAGGAAACCGGAATTTATGCGTTCAACGTCGGGGGAACGGCAGAGAATTTTACACTGGGAATCAAACCTGGCGGCGCCGATTTTAATCCCGGAAATATTACCCTAAGACTGCATAACAGAACATCATCAGCAATTACTTCATTAAACATTGGATACAAGGTTTATGTTAAAAATGTGGAGAATTCGTCCACAAAGATTAGTTTTTCTCATAAACTGGAAACTGCATCAACTTTTAGTGACGTCGTTTCTGTTGATGTCGTCTCTAAAGAAGCAGCAGATCTGACTCCGGGTTGGAAAGCGTATTACAGAGTGGTGACACTTACGGGCTTAAATATCCCGGCGGATAAATATTACAATTTAAGATGGTGGGGTTCTACTCCGGTCGCAACGGCCGCACAGGATGAATTCGCCATTGATGATATTGAAGTGATTGCAAATCCTACGACCACTTTCGCAGCTTTTGATGGCATTGCTGAAGATTTCGTCCTTGCCGGAAACGCCAGTTTATCCAGTGATCTGTCAGTGCAAAACAACCTTGTTTTTAACGGTGGCAAATTAGCAATTAAAGATAAAACGTTGACCATCGCCGGAAAGGTAGTCAATACCAGTTCAAATGGTCTGACCGGAGGTACAACCAGTAAATTGGTGGTAAGAGGAATTGAAAATCCAAGTTTAAGCTTTGATCAGACCACTGTAGGAACGACCAACGTCTTACAGCAGTTCAGTCTGATTGGAGCACGGCCTAATACCGTTAGCGCATTAAATAACTTTGCGGTAAACGACCTTTTAGCGGTAGATGAGCAGCAAATATTGAATTTAGGAACATCGACATTATCCGGGAATCTAACTGCTATTCAGAACAATGGAATAATTCAAACACAAAATACAACAGCAACCCCTTTTGCATCTGGTAAAACGTGGTCTGGAACCGGCGTATTGCATTTCAATGCAGCATCTGCCGCTCAAACACTTGTCGCCGGAACTTATAACAACTTAAAATTATCTTCTGATGCTGGGACAACGGCGAATGCAGATGTTACTGTAAATGGAGAATTAAATTTACCGGTAGCCAATGCGAGTGCTACCAAGGGAAGTTTGCATATGGGCACGTTCACGCTGGATATGGGCGAAAACGGAACAAATACCGGTATTGGGGAAGTCAGCGGCATTATAAGAAGAAATTATCAGCTCGTGACCAACAAACTGTACACTTTTGGTCATCCTAATTCCTCCATTATTTTTCCCGGTGGTGGTATCAAGTTGCCGTCAGCGATGAGTGCAAAACTAACACTTGGTGCTGCTCCTGCTTGGAAGGAAGGAGCAATTCTACGTCAGTTTGATATTATTCAAGCAGATGCGGACGGTACAAAAGCAATTATTCGTCAGCATTATTTGGATACCGAATTGAACGGTAACAACGAAACCAAATTGGTTTTCTGGGCACATACGGTTTCACCACTAAAAACTTTTGACCAGGGACGATCAAATAATAACACGACAAAAAACTGGGTAGAAATTGCCAACGCTGACATTAGTTTATATTTTAAAGATACCTTCGGTCAAGTGTATATTTCATTAGATGAAGGTGCCGTTTCGGATCTGACCTGGACTGGAGCAGAAAGCACTTCCTGGATTACCGCAGCGAACTGGTCTCCTCAGGGAGTTCCATCAGCAACTACTAAGGTATTAATTCCAAATGTTTCGACGGGGGCGAAGCGCTATCCAACAATTGATGCTACTGCAAGTGTAAAGGCAATTACCATTGAGGCAGGGGCTGTTGTAAACACGCCTGAAAATTCAGAACTAAATGTATTTGATGGTGCTGGAGCCTGGCAGAATAACGGAACATTTAATCCGGGGAATGGAACGGTAATTTTTAACAATCCTGATGCAACTATCTCAGGTACTACTACTTTCAATAATTTAACTGTTCCAACGGGCGCAGGTATTCGTGCTTTGGAAGGAAATTACATGAGCATTGCCGGCACCTTAACTAACAACGGCACTATGTTTACCACCTTAATTCCGAACATCATTGAATTTAAAGGAACCGATCAAACGATTCCCAATGTGAACGGCCTGGATTTCGGTGGTTATCATCACTTAAAAATTTCCGGTACAGGCGCATCGTTTGCTTCAACAATAAACACTTTAAATGTACGTGGAGATTTGACATTGAATCAAACTATTTCTTTCGAAGGGAAAACCGTCAATATGGCAGGTGTTTCAGATCAGATCATCGGCGGCACTGCTGCAACTGCTTTTAATAACTTAATTGTAAATAAAGAAACTGGCGCAGTTATACTTGCCAACGATATTAAGGTTTCCGAAACGCTTACACTCACTAAAGGAAACGTAGTTCTTGGTGCACATAATCTTACCCTTGGAAGCAATCCTGTAGAAGGCACGTTTGGTATCAATACCATGATTGTAGCAGATGAGAATGGTTTTGTACGCAGACCTTTTGCAGGAATCGGAAGTTATTTATTCCCAATTGGGGAACTATCCGGTGCACCAAGTTATGCGCCAATTACAGTCAATGTGACAGCAGGTACATTTTCTAATGCCTTTGTAGCAGTGAATGGACAAAATATAAAACATCCAAACAATAATAGTTCTCAAAATTACCTGAGAAAGTATTGGAATGTAACTCAAACTGGAATTACGGGAGCTGTTGCGACCATTACCGGGAAATATGATAATTTAGATGTTCTTGGGGCAGAAACAGAAATTGCTGCAGCACAATTAAATGGAACTTTTAATGTTAATTCAAACCCTTGGATTAAATTCAGTCCATTGGCAAATAATACTTTGGTTGCAGAAAATGCCAACTTATCAAGCGGACAGACTTCCGTTTTCACCGGTATTAAAGCGGGTGAATTCAGTGTTGAGGTCTATGGTTACGGTGAATTTTGCGAGGGTTCGGACGCAGTACTTACTGCAGAAATTGTAGGTGGAGATGCGCCTTACACGTATATCTGGAGTAATGGTTTACCCAACTCAGAAAGCGTAAATGTACCTACCAGTACAGTAGGTGAAATTACATACACATTAACCGTTCGGGATGCCAACGGCTTGGTTGCAGTGGACAACAACAGCCCGGTGAAAATTTTGCCCGCGACGGTGGGTGGAACTGTTGCCGCGGCAGAACAGACCGTCTGCGCAGGTACGATCCCAACCGATCTCGTACTGCAAGACAGTGAGGGGAAAATCTTGTACTGGCAACGTTCAACACAGGAGGATTTCGCAGATATTGCAAATATTACGAAGATCTCCAATTTCACCACCACGCTCAGCGGAGCGGAAATGGGACCCCTCTACGAAACTACCTATTTTAGAGCTGTACTTCAGAACGGCGACTGCGCATCCAAATTTTCAACGGTTGCAAAGGTGAATATCAATTCCACGACCTGGAACGGTACTTCCTGGAACAATGGCGTGCCCAATGCTTCTACTTCTGCAGTTTTTGAAGGAAATTATAATATTGCAGCGAATATAAATGCCTGTTCTGTTACGGTGAAAAGTGGCGACATTACAATTCCGGCAGGATTTAGTGTCACGCTTTATGGCGCGCTGAAAGTGGACGGCGGCAGCTTTACATTGGAGAGCAACACCAATCTCATCCAGTTAACAGACGCCGTCAATTCCGGAAATATTACCGTAAAAAGAAACAGTTCGAAATTATATCGCCTTGATTATACCATGTGGGGTTCGCCCGTTACCGGCACACAGACGCTGAAAGCCTTTTCTCCGAAGACCGTCAGCAACCGTTTTTACACCTACTCTTCCGCCACCGATCTGTTTAATGTCATCGATCCAGCCACCAACGCGTTTGCAGCCGGTAAAGGTTATCTGATCAGAATGCCGGACAATCATCCTTCCGCTGTCGCGACAGAATGGACCGGCGCGTTTACAGGAATTCCGACCAACGGACCCGTCGCAGTCTCTTTGGACCCTGACGGCAAGGGATACAATATGATCGCCAATCCTTACCCGTCGGTGATCAATGCGGATACATTTCTTAACGATAACGCAGCAGTGCTGGACGGCACCCTGTATTTCTGGAGAAGACGTAATGCAGTGCCCGTAGGAACGGAAGGTACTTCCGCTTATTACGCAACCTATACCGTTGCCGGCGGCACTTCGGTGGTGCCAACAGCTCCATCGGAAACGAGCGCAACACCCAACGGTTTCATTCAGGTCGGTCAGGGGTTTGTTGCCAGAAACAAGACCGGCAACCCGGCGAATGTAATGTTTAACAATTTGATGAGAACTGCTGACAACCATGACAACCAGTTTTTCAGAACGGAAACGAACGCAGAACGCAGCCGCATCTGGCTGAATGTAAGCAATAAAGCCGGAGAATTCGGGCAAATGCTCATTGCGTATATGCCCACCGCTAGCAATGACCTCGACCGTACCGACGGTAAATACATGGGCGATGGCTCTACCGCACTGACTTCCTGGCTTAATGACACCCGATACATCATTCAGGGACGGGCCTCCTTTACGCCTTCCGATGTCGTTGTGCTGAATTTTGAAACCGTTACTGCGGGCAATTACACCATCGCCATCGATCATGTTGACGGTCTGTTCGAAGGCAGCCAACAGGTTTTCCTGCATGATAAATTCACCGGTACCGTGCATGATCTGAAATCGTCAGCGTACACATTTGCCACAGAACCCGGCAAGTTTAATTCCCGTTTCGAAATCGTCTACAGCAATGGCGTTCTTGCGGTGGCGGACAGTACTTCCGACAGCAACACGATAGTACTTTACCGGAACGAAAACGAAGTAGTCGTTCAGTCGAAGAAAACAATAATGGAAAGCGTGGAAGTTTTTGATATGAACGGCAGACTGCTCAATGTGGTGAAAAATATCAGGGACACCAAAGTTTCTTTGCAGACCGGACGCACCAATCAGGTTTTGATCTTCAAGATCACCACCACGGATGGTAAAACGATCAGTAAGAAGCTGATCAATTAGATTTAAATTTAAAAGTAAAGCCGTTTCAGTTCATTCTGAAGCGGCTTTTTCATTTAGGGGATAATCTGCCGCTGAGGATTTCAATGCTGCGACAGATACGGCGGACTCCCCAACGGAAATACCATCAGGACACAATGCTGAAATCCCAATCTTACGGTGCAATTTTCAAACAGCTTTATAAAACGGATTAAAGTTTACACCGACGATTGGATCAGCTGCAAAAAAAAATACGCAGCTAAGCACCGCCGGCAAATAATATGAATCTTCGGAGCACGGTCTCGGCTAACCCCCATCTCTGCAGCGAAGAGCACTTTCCGGAAACAAAAAGCGCATCAGCCGTAATAAAATTACTCAATGACTTAACCACAGGGGCTAAGATGTTCTTTTTTGGCTTTGGACACCGGCGATCATTCCCACGCCGGCCAAAAATAAAACCACGAGATGACCGTCAATCGACACCGGCACCGGATCACCGTCATCAGGCGGTCCCGGCGCTGCTACCATTTCCGGTTGTTCCATTGCCCGGGATTCAGCTTCGGAAATTGCGAAGCGGTTTTCTTGCGTCTGCGAAAAAATGAAACTATAGCTGAGAATAAAACAGACCGGAAGTATCTTACTTTTCATGGGAATAAAAATTATTGTTAGAACACAGGCACCGTTACCGCAAGATCTTCTTGCGGGATATTTTATGATCAGTCTTTATTGTAATGAGATAAAACCCCTTTTCAAGCTGATTAACAGGAATGACGACTTCTTTTCTGTTGGGTTTCAGCGCAGTGACCACTCTTCCTGCTGCGTCGTAAACAGTAAGTTCCCTTATTTCCGATAGCGCTCTTACCACAAAATTGTCTCCGTCGCGGTAGACGCCTGCTTCGTCCTCCGGCAGATCTGCGGTCCCCATAACGCCTTCTTCGTAACGAAGTTCAAAGCGTCCGTTATCGGTGCCGTTTTCTGTGGTGAAACGGTAATCTTGGTTCTGCAGATTAGTGTAGGTATTTAGTTTTTTATCGTGCAGATAAACTGCTTTACCGGTTTCAAAAATACCTTCCTTAGCCTCGATACCGATCAAATAGGTGCCCGGCTCGTAAAAAGAAGCACCTAAAACCACCACCTCTTCATCTGACAGCGGAAAGCTTTTGCCCTGTATAGCCAGCAGCTTTCCATCAACAATACTATAAAACTGATCGGAAGCGCTCATGGCTTCGGCATCGTACATCGGATCGTATGCATCACTGGCACCCTCTGCATAACCGATCAACAGAACGTTCCTGTGGTTCGCAGGCGTCACCAGTTTCAGCCAAAACCGGTCCACCGGAGGTGCAGGCTCTTCATTTTCCTGACGCTCATTAAAGAAAACCGAACTGTTTTTACCGTCACTAATGGCAGAAGTTCTGATGGAATGATCGAACGTTAAACTTCCCGCTGCCTTGGCTTTGATCAGAAAACCCTGGCCCGGCCGGACTATAGCGGACGGAAAAACAGCCGAACCTTCTGCGCCCGAACTTGCCGGTGTGGCGCCCATGGCATTCAGCGTTGCGTACTGGTTCACGCTGTAATTTCCGTAGCTGCCGGTGGGGGTCTGGGTGGGATTTCCGGTCCCGCTGTTGGCGTTATTGGTCCAGAAGTAATAAATACCGTCGGTTAAAGCCGCATTATTTCCCGTCAGCACCCGTAAGTCGATGTTGCTGGGATAAGGGTTTGAGATCATATTAAGACCTTGGTTCGGACCAGAATATTTTAAATCAAAGAAATAATTTCCATTATTGGGGGTACCGTTGAACCTGCCTTCAAACAGATGATAATTTGTCGGGCTGGCATTATTCGGTGCCCTGATGGCATATCCCTTTCCCGGCACGAAAGTAGCCGCAGCCGGATCGGGGATGGAGGTAAAACTGTTGTCAGCTTCGTTATAGGTGTAAAACCGGGAACCGACCGTCTGAGGCGAGAAAGGCTGAAACGGCTGACCTGTAACGGGCGCGCCCCAATACGTGTAATCCAGACGCTTCATTGTACTGTTGCGCAAAACAGTGACGTTACCGGTGTTAACCGCGTCTGCATCCTGTAGCAGCTGCGCATTATTTTTAAACAGTACCGTACCGCCGGCAGCGACCTGAAGTCCCTTCCTGGCGGTCACCACGTTAGAATTTACCTTGGTCGCGGTCTCCGGCACGGTGAGTACGCCGCCGGAATTGACACTCAATATATTTTTAACGATGAAGTTTTTGCCACCCGTTTCCACCTGTGTACCGGAGACTGCTACATTGTAATATTCTTTCGCAGGCGCACCAATTCTTATCTGGGTTTTCGACGTGCCGGCGAATTCTATCACCCCGCCGGTTAAATTATAGACACCCTGCATATTGGGTTGCGTACCACCGGTTCGGATAACCAAACGCCCACCGTCCATTGTAAAAGACGTCCTGTTCGAGTCCGGTGCGAGATTGGACGTAGCGTTCACCGTTGCAGCGCCGGTGATCTTGACCGATCCAAGGTTGTCCACCCTGATCACTCCGACTGTAGTTTTGGTTCCTGAACCCGAAAATGCGATATGATAATAAGTGGGATTGGAGCTTATTACCTGATCGTGGGCTCCGTTGTATTCCACAGTACTGTTGGAGTTCAAAGTTAAGATTCCACTTGCAATCGCTGCGCCGGTACCATACAGACCGCCACTGTGTGCGGTCTTCAGCGTACCGTTTACAGTTACACTTCCCGGTGCACTGTTGCTGATCCTCATGTTCGTGAGATCCAGTATCCCATTGACGGTCAGAACGCCGCCGTCCCTGGTAACAGTATTGTTTTCTGCAGAACTTGTCAGTTTGACCTTTGCGTCTACCGGGATATTGGCACCGTTGGGAAGGATAAGTCCGGATGACACTACGTTCAAGGAAACAGAACCTCCAATCTCAGGTATTGTCGTGCTGCTGCCCAAAATTATTTTTCCTGAATTTGGTCCCTGCGTAATAGTACCACTTCCCCGTACCCCATTTCTGAAGGTTTTGCTGTTGGTTCCTGCAAAGGTGATATTGCCGTTTGCTTCTAATACACCGTTAACCAATAATGGGCCGCTGCCCGCCCCTACCGCTCCAACTTGGTCTGTAAACCTGAAAATCGGAATTATTTCCTCACTGGCATTAGGAAAATAGGTAACACCTGAAGTAAAAGCATCAGCAAGCCCCCACTCCAGTATCGATGCATCTTTATAAACATAGTTCGCGACCTGTGTGTTTGCTAAACCGGCAATTCCCACCCAGATCATTCCGCCCGATTCGACTGATATCACCGGAGCGGCACCACTAAAACCGGCATAGTTTGAGCCTGCTGAATATTTCAGGGTACCTCCACTCCGGATGATGACATCGTCCCCGGTGCCATCATTAACGATGAAGCCCGACGACGCAATGTTTAATACACCACCATTTCCGATCACCACCTGATCAACGCTGACAGCTTCGGTGATGGTAATCGTATGCCCCGGCTGAATTAATATGGTGTTTGCTGCCAGGTCCGGGACAGCGGAGGCCACGGTCCAGACACTGCCATCGCTCGAATATTCCCAGCTCGTGACTGAATTCCAGTAACCGGAACCGGCACTTCTAAAATAACCCTCAGCAAAGGATATAGAATTGACGGCAGTATTTTTCAGACTTTTAGACCGAATCGTTTTTGGCAACTGATTGCGCGGTTTTTCCGGGCGCAGGTATCGGCCCGGCTCTGGAGTTTCTGCCGGATCGGCGGCAGCACCGCCCTGCAGAACACCCGGACTGCTGAACAGTAGAAATAAAGCAGCTGATAAATGTCGTAGGCGCAGCCGTGAGCTGACTTCGTAAAACAGGGTCCGGCCGGAAGTGAGTAAAGTTGTTTTCATCATCGTGGTGTGTAAAGCAAAATTAAAATTTATATCAAAGTACACCACCGCCATAATCTCATGATAATGCTTTTCTCTTCACGACACCATAAAAAATAAATTAAAACAAGAGATAATAATCAATATAACGCACTTTGTCTCTACTGATCCGTAATTGCACAAATGCAGTAACAGAACAGATTTCCGGTGTTTTGCTTGAATGATGCCTGAGAGAATACCGTTGCACCGTCTACAATTGAGCGTGAAAAAACGTAAAATAACTTGGGGTAAAATGGTAAGTTTCAGTGAGCGAAAATCATTAGAAATAAGAGGATTTCTTCAGCTGTCAAAATTAATTAACGACGGGCAGGCTGCAACGTTAAATGACCGGTCCTGAGAGAACTCTACGCAGGAATACGCAGTATTTTATTGTATTTTTGTATAAAATGAAACCCCATGCTGCTCAGCAGTGTACCGGCAGCGATCTGATTTGTATTCATACTCCTCGTTTCAGCAAAGCAACAGATAGTGGCGAAGCGTTTTATAATCGGTTAATAGCGAAATATAAGTGGTTTAAAAACAAAAAGCTTTATGAAAAAGGTTTCATAAAGCTCTGCTAAGTGGCACTCCGAAGGTATTTAAGCGTTTAGTCGAAAGCAACTAACGCTGGAAAACCTTCCGGTTGGCGGATGTTGCTTCGAAAAGTTCTTCCACATTTAAATTTTATAATTTTATTTTTAAATCGCCCTTTGAAGTTCTGTACAGTTTACCCGACGCTAAGCCTCCAGTGCCGGCAGTTATATCATCTTCGAAAGTTGGCAGCCCCGAAAAATCTAAATCCTTTGCGGTCAATGTTTGCAGCGCCAAATCCTTTGCTGTCAATGTTCGCAGCACGCCTTTGTCATCAACCGTGACAATCTTATCTGTGGATGCACCTGCTTGCAGCCCGCCAAGCCGGAGTGGGTTTTCTGTCGCAACTACATGCAACGTATTGGTCGGGGCGCCGGTTCCAACGCCCAGAAAGCCTTCTGTAGTAATTCTCATTCGCTCTCTTAGCTTACCTGAACTAGTAAAAAATTTCATAGTGGAAGCGGCACTAGATTGATCATGTATATTGTATTCTGCTTGTATAGAAGCGAATTCATAGAAAGAAGCACCTCCGGTCCCGGTCGTTGTGCCTCTGAAAGAAAAAGACGCTCCGTTTTTGTCAGTTGTATTAGGATTATCAAGAACCACCATGGACGGCGTGCCTTTATCGTTCCGGGTCAAATGAAGCAGCCGTTGGGGATTTTGATTACCAATGCCGACAAACCCACTATCTAAGGCGGCAAACTCTGTCCCTGCAGGTCGCGGAGCGGTTCCGTTCGCTAAAGTGCCTAACACAACTTTACCTTCCTGATTGACCCAAGCATCATTTGTGTTATCACCATTTGCAGAACCTGCAGGTCCTACTTTTACAACACCGGTATTATCAACAACTAATGCTCTATCCGTTAACGGAGTCGTTGCCGCTACAAGACCTTCCAGGCGAACTGGGTTGGCGGCTGCAGTTACGTGAAGCCTGTTAGAAGGCGCCTTCACACCAATACCTACATTGCCTGTACTTATTGTTGCAGCGGTGCCATCTAAACCATTACCGTAAATCAGATTACCGATACTTAATTGATTTGATAATGCACCGTTTGCAACATATGCCAGATTACCGATAGAAATGTTGTTTGAACTTTCAGTGATGTTCTGTCCGGAACTTATCCCAATAGCGATATTACCATTACCAGTTTTGTTCTCGTATAGTGCACGGTAGCCAAGTACAGTATTTTCTAAACCAGTTGTAGTTTGATTCATTGCAAGGGCACCAATGGCTGTGTTACCACTTCCTGTCGTGCTTAAGCGTAAAGTACTCTGACCTAAACTGGTATTATATACTCCTGTAGTATTCTGGTCGAAGGCGGGCATTCCAATGATGGTGTTACTATGACCTGTAGTAGTTGATTTACCAACGTTCGTACCCACGAATATATTTCTATATCCATTTGTTAATGAATTTCCCGCTGATGCCCCTATCGCTATAGTACTGTAACTTTTATCTGTGCTTTTTTCAATATTACCTGTACCTACACTGGTACCATTACTCCCAACACCGGCATCCTGGGTAATATGGTTTGCGCCGCCAATCAAACGAAGATTGCCTAAATTAGAGTTGGCACTTATCCATTCCGTTCCATTAAAATAATAGTAACCCGCTGCAGTAATATTTCGCGTCTTTGTCCCGGCGGGTGTGGTCACTTTAGAAGTAGCGTAGATCAGCGCTCCAGTCTGGTCGGCATCATACATTGCATCTTTTGCCAGGATTTGATCCCCAGTCAGCCGCGGGGCAATAATACCCTCAGCAGTTGTAGCATCTGTTGCTCGGGCAGTGACATCGAGCGTCGCTTTCGGTGCTATGTTGTTGATGCTTACCTGTCCAAATGCAAATCCGGAGAGCGCAAGAGTGCTTAGAATAAGTAGATTTCTTTTCATAAAATAAATTTCTATTGTGTATGTGTTTAAATGTTTTTTTCGGGAAGTGATGCAGGCAGCCGTGCTGCACTGGCGTTTCGGGCACAAACGGACAATACACGCGCCGCAGACCACGTACGCTGACGAACTGACGCAGCGACTGAGCGCTCCGTTTGCCACGCCAGTCCGGCGTTACGAATTATCGTGAGAAAAGCAGCCACCAGCCGAAGTTTCGGCATCAGCGATGCACTTTCGGGTTCAGCTAAGAGCGGCCAAACCGCACTATCAGGTGCCGTGAGAGCCGGTATGTGAGACCTTATTTTCCATCGTACAGTACTTTGTGTTTTTAAGTTTTTTTGAGGTGGTAACTGACAAGAAATACACGAACCCAGCACCTAGCTGAAATTACGAAATCCGCAATCCTGGGTTTGAATAAACCAATGTGATTAATCGTCTACCTCCCGCACAAAACTAGTAAAAGGGCTTGTAATCTGCCAATTCGCTCCACTCTTCAAGCGAGAACTGCTATGCAAAACACAATATAATTTTTATGATAATGATAATCGGAAAGGTTATACCGTTGATCTGTAGTAAATTACGAAAATGCACATTACCGGACGCTGAGCACTTTAAGATCTAAGCAAACACATGTAGCTGCTATGGTAAATTGAACTGACTGATTTTTTCTCAATTCTATTGATCACGATTACTGATAATCAGTGCTTACGACCATTAACAAAGCGTAAGTAAGTCAAACAGTACCGCAAATTTTTGCGACTGCGCAGTGAACGCACAATTGTTTTATCACTGACTACAATTAATTATCATTCCGAAATACCTGATCATAAACCATTATTATAAAGTGTTCAACAAAACCTCATCTACCGGCGGGCAGCACCGACTTTAAACGGACAAAGCACTTATTTAAACACGCGGTCGTCAGCGCCCGTCGTAAGCTTTGATGATACCAATCAATTGTTTAATTTTGTCTAAAACTCCCGAACTATGCTGCTCATCGACTCTCCCTCTACCAATGCCTATTTCAATATTGCTTCAGAAGAGTACCTGCTGACGCGCTTTCCGACGGAAGACATTTTTCTGTTGTACGTCAACGCACCGTCGATCATCGTGGGTAAATTCCAGAACACGCTGGCAGAGATCAACCTGGATTATGTGCGCGCGAAAAACATTAAAGTAGTTCGCCGCATGTCCGGGGGCGGCACGGTATATCACGATCTGGGAAACCTCAACTTTTCTTTCCATACCTTACTGGGGCAGCACGATTTCATGGATTTTTCGGTCTTTACCGCGCCGGTGCTGAAGCTGCTGCAGGATCGCGGCGTTCCGGCAGTGCTTCAGGGCCGCAACGATCTGTTGGTGGATGGCAAAAAGTTCAGCGGCAACGCAAAGTTGGCCCGTCACGGCAAGATGGTCCAGCACGGAACCATTCTGCTGAATTCCGAAATGGAAGTTCTGGGCGAAGCCTTGAAAGTGAACCCCTTGAAATTCATCGATAAAGCCACCAAATCCAACCGGGGCCGCGTCACCAACCTCATTCATTATTTACCTCCCGACACCACCACGCAGCAATTAAAAGAGTGGCTCACTGCGGAAATCCTGAGCACAAATCCGATGGCCCAACGCTATGAACTGACCATGGAAGACCTCGCCGGCATCCGCAAACTTCAGCAGGAAAAATATGAAACCTGGGACTGGAATTTCGGTTTCTCGCCCCAGTATAATTTTAAGAAAGCCATCAAGGTACCTGCCGGTTTTATCGAGGTGCATCTCGACGTGGTGAAGGGGCTCATTGAAAAAGCCCGGATTTTCGGCGACTTTTTTGCCGCCCGGCCCATCGAACAGCTGGAAGAGCAACTGATCGGCCGCCGCCACGACCGTACGGAACTGCAGCAGTTACTGTCCGATGTGCCGCTCACCGACTTCTTTGGGAAGGTGACCGCTGACGAAATTCTGGACGTTTTCCTTTAAATCTTGAGTCGCAGAAATAGTCAGATCGGGCGGACCTTTCAGTATCAGATTGTTTCCCGTAAAGATTTGTTTGACTGACAATCCTGCAGGCCAAGCAAAGGCTTTGGAAGCTGCTCTACATCGAAATTGACTGCAACGCAACATTCAGTGTTTGTATGTTGGTGCGGTCGTGCCGCTGCACACCATAGCGCATGACACCGTCCATTGGGCTGTACGGTCTTAAGACCCCCAAACAGAAACCACCAGCTGACGCCTGCCACCATCGTTGCGGAATTCGCAGAGGTAGACGCCCTGCCAGGTGCCGAGCGCGAAACGGCCGTTCTGTATAGGAAGCAGGACGCTGTGCCCGGTCAGCGACGATTTCAAATGGGCCGGCATATCGTCCGGACCTTCGTAGGTATGTAAATAATCAGGATCGTTTTCCGGGACCGTTTTATCGAAGAAGGTGGCGAAATCCGTGCGGACGGTGGCGTCGGCATTTTCATTAACGGTCAGGCCGGCTGAGGTGTGCCGGATAAACACCTGGCACATCCCTGCCGAGAACCGGGCGATTTCCGGCACTTCGCGAAGAAGGTCGTCAGTGATGAGATGAAAACCGCGGGGGAATGCCGGCAACCGGATGGTCTTTTGAAAGAAATCCATTGTTGTATTTTATTGATTAAGTCACAGGTAAACGCTGCAGGCGCAGAAGCTGCTGATCGTCCGCCTGCCTTTTTTCTAAAGTTGATCTCGCTGACGGCACGCCTCAAATGAGTTCAAAAGCCAGCGCGAATTTCAGCAGCTCGGCAAAAGAATGGCACCCGGTCTTGCGGATGATATTTTTACGGTGGGTCTGAACGGTATGTACCGAAACGAACAGATCTTCTGCGATATCGCGCGATGATTTTCCATTGGCCAGCAAACGGATAATTTCTTTCTCGCGCCTGGTAAGCGCGGCGAAGATCCGGTAATGTTTTTTAATATAAACGTCCTCATCCAGCACCTTGTTAACGCGGGAGATCATTGCATCCAGACCGGCGACAGGACTCGACAGCATAACGAGTCGGTCCTTCAGCGCTGACTTTTCCTTTAACTGGATCAGTTTACAGACGGTGTAACACCAGGTATACGCGTCCGCACCGTGGAACTTTACACGTTGAAAGAAATTGAACTGACTGTCTATATCGGCGGCGGCAAGGTAACCGCTCAGGCCGGTGAAAATGGGCCCCAGTTCCTGCTGTACAAAATAGCGGTTATAATAATCGTCGCCCATGCTGTTGAGATCATTCACGGAGGTACCCAGACGTTCGCAGCCCCAGTCGTTCATATAAACGATGCCCTGAGGGCGGCCCTGCTCCAGTCCATGCACCATCACGGAAGCGGGCAGAACTGCACCCAGATCTTCCAGCCCGTAAGCACCGTCGCGCAGGTTTTTCTGCACGCCATAGAGTTGTTCGCTGAGCACGAGACCGGTTTTGGCTTCAAATGAATTCATAATTGTTACTGCAAGATAAAGAAAAAAGCGCAACGCTGCGATGTTATTGAACCGATAAATCAGCGGTGCATTCTCCTTTTTAATAACCGCTTGAACAGAGCATTTGACGGGACTTCTATAGTCCTTTTTCCGCAGGAGCGATGGCGTTTCTTAGACCTGCGCCCGAACCGGTACGGCGGAAAATGGTATTATACTTGTTGTGCACACGCGGGGCGCCGCAAAAAGCAGAAACAAAGCGCGCCCACCCATTAAAAAATCATCTTATTATGGAAGTCACCACTACTCCTGATACCGCACAAATTGAAAACGACTTTAAATCTTATGTCATCAACGATGATCATCCCTGCATCATGGCGAAAGCCCTGATCAAAATGCAGAATTACACGCTGAACGCCTACAGCGATATGCATGATGCCGGCCAGCTCAGGCATTTCCTTCAGGATCTGCGGGGGTACCTGGACCGTTACAATTTTGGCGGCACCGAGTTCCAGTCCTTCATCGCGGTATTCCCGAACAATCATTTCGACAATGAACTTGATTTTGAGAAAGCCCTCTGGAAAACTTTGCAGATGCTGCATGACCATGACGACCGCGCCTGGGACCCGAGCGTCAGTACGGACCCTAATGACCCGGAATTCAGCTTCAGCCTGCAGGGCCGCGCTTTCTATGTGATCGGTCTGCATCCGGAAAGTTCACGCCTGGCACGTCAGGCCCCCTATACCACTTTGGTCTTCAACCTTCACTGCCAGTTTGAAAAACTGCGCGAGATCGGTACCTTTCAAACTGTCCGCGACACCATTCGCCGCAATGATGAAAAACTGCAGGGCCATATCAATCCCGTCCTGCGTGATTTCGGCGCTGATTCTGAAACCAAACAATACAGCGGCCGCGAAGTAGAAGCGAACTGGAAATGCCCTTTTCATAACAAAAACAGCAACTAAAATACATGCACGACACTCATACCATCGCGCCGCAGACCGGCAGCGCCTTCCATTTGAAAAAGGGAGAAATCCTTACCGTCACGGATCCCCTTGGCCAACAGGTCAGCGACATGGTCCTGTTCAACCAACACGATTTCGGTGAAAAACTGTCTTCCGGCAAATCGCTTGATTTTGAAGAATGCCTGCTGCTGACCACCGGTAATTACCTCTGGAGCAACCGTTCCCGAAAAATGATGAAGATCATTGCGGACACGAACGGCCGAAATGATTTCCTGCTGGCGCCCTGCAGTAAAGAAACCTTTGAGATCATGTACGGTTATGAGGGAGAGCATCCCAGCTGCCTCAATAATCTTACCACCAACCTGGCCCCTTTTGGCATTGCCCAGGACGACATTCCCACGGCGTTTAACATCTTCATGAACGTACAGTTTGACCTTCAGGGTAAAATCTCCGTGCTGCCGCCCACTTCAAAAGCGGGTGACTATGTGCAGTTTGAAGCGCTGACAGACCTGTTGGTCGGTCTGACGGCCTGCTCGGCGGAAGATTCCAATGGCGGAAGTTTTAAGCCCATCCGGTATTCCATCACACCGGCAGACACTGGCGGAGCCGGCTATGATTAAAGTAAACGAAGCAGCACGGATACACGAATGAGACGCTGTATCATCCGGCGGGTCTTTTTACATTTATTGACACTGAACCATGAGGAGGTCCTGTCGCTTCCGAAGCATGCAAGTCTCAAAACGGATTAGTGATACCGGTCCCTCCTGATGAGCGTGCTGAAACTTACGGGACAGCGTAAAGAGGTGCGACCGCGCGACATCTCCCGAACGATGCCTGGCAGGTTCCTGTCCTCACAACAAAATCGGCACCCTGTACGGGTGCCGATTACTGTATTTGAATTGGCGTTCTATCTAAGGCGTTTGTTCCACATTAAATTTTCAGCCGCTGCCACTTTGAAAAGCAGGGTTGCGCGACCGCCGGTCCCGGGAGAAGCGCTTTTGTTGAAAGTACCGCTAATCAGCGGCCTGCCAAAAACTCCACTTCGCACCGTTAAAAACGGCCAACCTCTTTGCGCCCGCTTTATTCACGTACACCAGCATCCCGGGAGAAGGGCTAACAATATTTTGAACATCAGATACTGTGGGTAAAACCATGGCTTTGGTATCAGATTCCAGAACCAGCACGCCATCTACCTGCGTCGACTGGTTTCCAATGATCGTCTTACCTCTTTCTGCAATTCCGGTTGGTTGCGCTGTCAATGCGTCGCGCAAATCAGCAGGTTGGCCGCTAAGATCAACATAACCACCAGTTCCGGTTACCGTATTGCCATTATAGAATTTAACGCGGGCATTCGTTGGTGTGCTGGCATCTAACAGAATGGTACCGCGAGTGGGACTTGTCGTCGGTAGGGTGCGAACGTAAGGAACGATAATTCCCTTATTTTGTCCGGCAGCAAACTCTAACAGTACTGATCCTTTACTCGCTGCAGGTGCGGTACCAACTCCATCTCCGATAATGACCTGAGCCTGAAGTGAACCTAAAAAGCCTAAAAGGCCGAGTATAACTATTTTTTTCATTGTGTTGTTTTTATATCAATTGTACAGGAACGTAGTGAAAATAAGCCTTCGAAACCCATTAGCTTATTACGGGCAGCTCGGGGTACTGAAACATTTCCAGCCCGTACCATCATAAATTTTCAAGCAATTTTCGGTGGTGTCGTAGACCATCATTCCCTCTACCGGACTGGTGATCGCACTGAAACCCGTGGTCGGAATTCTGGTAATGACAAAACCTTTGGTATTGGATTCCAAAGCCGTGTGCGCACCTTTTCGCACCATTGGCCAGTTGCCGTTATCTGCACCGGCTCTTTTTAAGAGAGTGATGCCGTGTTGAGTGGGTGCTGCTGTTCCTAATGTATTAGGGTCGTTATAACAAACGCAGGGGATTGTTTTCACCGCATAGATACGTCCGGTAATTAAAGTCGGACCTACAACGGCTTGACTTAAAATCAGTGTATTGTTATCGGTTGACGATAGAGAAACCTTATTGAATTTATTTTCTCCCAGAAGCACCAGGGGTAAGAGTCGTTGACCGGTGTTTTTAGCCCCAAAGAGACTTACTTTACCTTCTTTACTTATGACCACCCGCACGATCGGATTTGATTCAGTCCCTCTCATATTGAAAATACTGGGTGTAGTTCCTTCATAATTGGTACCGTCCGCAAATCGGACATTAATTCCCGTGGCAGTTCCTGCGGTTTGAAATTCTATTTCCTGAGAGGTAATATTAGTACCGTTGATATTAAGGGTAAAGGAGTTATCAAGCGTAAAAACATCAAAGACCAATCCATTGCTCATAGGGCCAAAAGTCATGGTTTGTGGTTGTCCACCTGTGTAGGAGAATCCCTTATTATAGACGATTTCTTCCGAACATGCCACCTGCACTGCAGATGTGGAAGTTGTTAGCGGTGTACATCCACCGGAGATTACAGCATAGTAATAGGTAGTTCCGACAATAGAAGAAGAAGGCGGTGTGTAGGACGAGGAGGTTGCATTTGCAATTATGCTGCCGCCTGTGGTGGAATTGTTTGCTCCTGCATTATACCATTGGTAAGATAAATTGGCGCCTGTAGCAACAACACTTATGTCACTTGGTGCAACACCCGGTTTTACAGTTTGCGCAGCATAGGGTTGCGCGGTGATCACCGGAGAAGCAGCCACCGTGACAGTGGATACTGCAGATGAAACGGTAGTACATCCCGTAACCTGCGCATAAAAATAACGGGTTCCCAACGTGGTGGTGGATGGGGTATAGGTCGAATTGGTGGCACCAGAAATCACGGTACCGCCTGAGTTACTGTTCGTATTGTTGGTGAACCATTGATAGGTCAAAGGCCCACCACCGGAACCCGTAACCGTTAAATTAGCAGGAACCGCATTCTGACAAACAGTTTGGGCTCCTAATGGCTGAGTACTGATCGCCGTAGATGCATTCACGATGACCGTCGAAACAGCAGAACTTACCGCTGTACCACAACTTCCGTTTGCGACCGCGTAATAGTAGAGGGTCCCTGTAGTGGTAGCAGGCGGTGTGTAGGACGCGGTAGTAGCACCACTGATTGCGGTCCCACCGGAGTTACTGTTCACTGTGTTGCGGTACCACTGATACGTCAGCCCGGCACCGGTCGCCGTAATACGTAGGGGCGTCGCGGCCCCACCCTGACAAACGGTTTGTGTAGTGATCGGCTGTGTACTTATAGTGGTGGGAGCATTTACGGTTACGGGGGAGGTGGTCGAAGCAACTGCATTACATCCCGTCACGACAACATGATAATACAAAGTGCCGGCAGTGCCTGTAGGTGGAATGAAGCTCTCAGAGGTAGCACCTGCAATTGCGTTACGGCCTGCTTCAGCAGTGGTGTTGGCCGCATTGCTGTACCATTGATAAGTTAAAGTACCGGTACCGGTGGCGGTTACTTGTAGCGCGGCAGCCGTATCGTTTCTACAGACGGTCTGCATTGTCCCGCTCGGTTGCTGCGTAATGATGGTCTCAGGATATTTTATGGATACGGATTTCATCCCGATATCCCAACCTGCATCGGGATGGGGACCAGCCTGAAAAGAGAATAATAAAGTACCCGAGGAAAGAATTGAATCCGGTAAGGTTATATTTACATTCACAGGGGTTGAGATCCCCGTTCCGGTAATAGTGGGTAAGACGGTACGGTCGGTTTTTGCATTATTGGAAACAGTAATTGCGGGTGTATTACCTGTAGTGGTGTCAATCGTTGCATAGATCACTCCATTATACGAAACGGTTAAAACACCGCGTGCATCGGTAGGTTGACCTGTTTTATACCAGTAGAGACCGGAAATGTTTATTGTAGATGATGGTCGAATGCCGGTTAAATTTTGTTGTAAGGTAGTGAGAGTCCCCGCATCACGCCGGAATTCCAAACCATTGGTAGAGATATACACTCGGCCCGGATTGGTTCCTTCGCTCCAGGGTCCGGTAGCTGGATAAGTCCCTCCTACCGTCCAACCTGCAATTGTATTGGTGTTTGATGGAGTCACAGGTGCAGGAAATACCCCATTGTTGATTCTTTCACATTGTGCGGATAAAGATGCAGAACTGCTTATAAGAAGCAGAAGCAAAAAGCTGAAAAGCAATCCTGATCTTTTCAGGAAAAGATGATTTCGCATCAAAAATGAGCGTGCAGAAAATAAATTTTTATTCATGGTGTTAGGTCAAAATTCACGGATTATCGGAAACAATCTGTTTTCGCCGCAGGATACCGCCTTACCGAAGGGTAAAGTGAAAAAAGAAGCAGCAAAAATTAAGGGGTGATTCTCTCTATACTAATTAAGAAAAGAAGAGTATTGCGCAGAGGCAGTGGGTTAATTTTTTAATCATGAGTGTGTTTTGTGTATTAGTGAATCAGGTCCTGCTCCAGCATAGGCTTTTTCCTCTATCTTCAATTGCGAAATTCGCAATTTGAAGACCTTAAAAATTGTTCTGGCTTGGGTGTCCTGATCCTCTGCAAAAGTATCAAAAAAAGAACGGCAGCGAAAATATATGCCGTATTATTACCAAATTTCCGCAAAAACACTTTATTCGGTGCAATGCATAGAATCTCAAACAACTGACGATGTGCTCCTTATATTTAGCCTTAATTCCTCATTCAGGACCGACTGCTTTTATTTCTTTTCAAGACCGCACGTCGGAAACAGCAGAAGTACATCATTTGCCAAGAAAATAAAGCGATTTCCCCATTATTTCTCGAGGAAATTAGGCAATGCACTGAGCCTAAAGCCCCAATTCGAGTTTTAATTGCGAATTTATCGCGTCAACCTGCCTTTTTACTTGATGACTGATAATTTATTATGATTGCAGTATTGATAACCTATATCTTTATCTGATAACAGAACCACAATAACGTTATCAAGACCGATTGTGATTGTCCGGAGGTTTTATTTGGTTAGCCACCTGTTTTTCCGCTTCCGCGCATGTATCACGCGATAGATCAACAGATGAGCTGCCAATGATCACCATCACCGGAGACCCGTATTTCCAGCCAACAACGCGAAGCTACTCTACAGGAAATGCCGGATCTTCCTGAAACAGTATGCGCCCCACTGTTGCACAAAATTTCCGGTGGCACTCCCCCGGCCGGGCAGCTGTGACAAGGCAAGCTCCCCGGCTGGCACGCGGTGTTCCGTTTGCATCGCCGGTAACTCCCCGCTCCCGGCTTCACCAGACAAACGCTTCTGCAGCGCTACGATACCGTTAACTCCGTTTTTCTGTCTTTTAAAAATAGCCAACGTACGCAACAAAAAAAGCGCAAATAGTTCTATTTGCGCTTTAATCATTATGGTGAAGGTTTAGTTCCTGATCAACTTGGTGGAGAAGGTTTCTCCGGCAGCGGTCGTCATATTTACAATGTACATTCCGCTTGCTAAGCCCTGAACAGGAATTTCAGTTTGCTTACTGCTGCCAAAATCGGCCTGGACCTGCTTGACCTTCTGTCCCACTGCGTTGTAGATTTCCAGGGTCGATTTACCGAAGGAAGCGTCGCCGTTCACATAAACAACGGCTCCGTTCACCGGATTGGGATAGACTGAAAAAGCGCCTTTTTTTCCGGGTTGCACAACATTCAGCACGGTAGTCTGGAAATAGAACGCGAACCGGTCTGCTGCTTTTGCCGCCGCATCGCCATTCGGTACGGTAAAACGGTAATGGGTGGCAGCACCGTTTTCCAGTTTGATGTCCTGATTGGTAAACCGATCTCTTAAGTACACTTCATATTCTTTAAATGGACTTAAATTGATGGCCATGGTATACGCGTCACTTCTGTACTGCGTGATGTCCAGCGGCAATACCTCACCGGACTGCGGCAGCTCGCGGTTCTCCATCGAGATCAGCGTATCGTCCACGGTTCTGGCTATATTCTCATCCAGATTAGAGAATTTAGGAGCGTCAAACTGATCAACCTCATTGTTGGCAGAGCTGCTGAAATCGATTCTCAGACCGTCTGAGGACGTATCACTGGTATTGAAAGCCGCCTGGGTATAAAGACTCAATTCGATAAACTGATTGCTGCCCGCTTCCTCATTACTTAATCTGAAGGTGTTGGTTTGCAAACCATTCACCGCTTTGTGCTCTTCTTTGAAAGTTAAAGCAGGTGGCGCAGCAGCAGTAAGCGTTTGTACAAAAAAGGCCTGATAGGGCTGAAGCAAAGTGGTCATTTGCGATGAAGGATTACTCTTTTCGCCGGTCAGTGCATTGATGGTTACATATGCACCTCTGCCACCCGGCTGACCTGGCGTTGGCGTCCCACCTAAAGTGGGATCCCAGATCGTATAAAATGATTTAATGTTCACCGATTCTCCAATCACTTTAGCCATATCGACGTTAGCCTGAAAAGGGTTTCCGACAAAATTGAAACCGTCCGCTATAGTGGATAGATTTGTCGTAGTAACCGGTCCCTTAACAATTGTTCCTTTTGAACGTAAAATCGTATTGGTCGGAGTTGCACTGTTTTTCTGGATATTGATGCTTCTGTCGCCGCGTATCAACATTCGGTACGGGCTTCCTGCGGTGAGATTATCCGTAGTATTGGTCGCTGCTGACCACAACTGCGTACCGTTATCGAATTTAAACAGGGACGGATTTCCGGAAGGTTGCCAGTCGAAACCATTTTTTCCGTCATTGGTAGAGCTAGCGCCGGAGGCTCCTGTACCGGTAATATGAGTACCATAACCAGGTTTTGGATTGTCATTCCATGCCGATGCATTTTCTTGCCAGTTTGCGCGGATGGAGCCAGTTGTATTTACAGACGAAGAAAGCAGTCTGAAGGCACGTCTGGCCGGGAAGCATTGTTCTACGGTCACATCGCCGTTGATGTAGCTGTTGTCCGACAGGGGTCCAATTTGAGCCGTTCTTCTGGTGGGTGTAAATCTACAAACCATGGTGACGGCATCTGCGGTAGTAAAGGTTCCGGTTCTCACCAAAAGAACCTGAGAAATTTTCAGAACATCCGCATTGGTCACACCGGCCGCATTTTCGATCGTCAGATTGGCAATCTTACCATCGGAAAGCAAACCTTGATTAATGGTCTGGGCGCTGGTGCCGGAATAGTATAGGTTTGAATTGTCTGCTCCGGCGACTATTTTGGCCGTAACATCTCTCGTTACATTTCCCGCAATGGTGAACAATTGACCATTTAAATCAATAGAAGCACCTGCACCTAGAATGATATTTTTGGCGCCTGCATTACTTTGCAACACCGGATATCTGGAGCGTCCCGCTGGAATTTCCACATTATTGTTGGCGTTTGGAATTACGCCGGTCTGCCAGTTTGCCGTATTATTCCAGTTGCTGTTCGTTCCATTTCCGGTCCAGATATTGTCTGCGCAGCCCGTCGCCCCTACAATATTCATTGATATTCCAGCATCTAAACTTGAATTTGAAAAACGGATTTGATGGTTACCACCCACTTCAAAAGATAAGTTAGTGAAAGTCGCGAGACCATTTGCATCCGTAGTGACAGTTAAAGTTCCCAATAAGGCACCCGGTCCGGTTTCCATGGATGCCGTAATGGTAATTCCCGCTTGTTTCACAGGGAATCCAAATGCATCTTCCAATTGGACTGTAAAATTTGATGACATCGTTCCGCTACAATTAGATGTAGTAGGTTGTGCCGTAACTGCTAACTTTGTTGCAACACCTAAGGAAGGCTCATTAAAAGCTAAAAACGCAGGATCGGAATCGCCACTGGGAGTATAGATAAGGGCAACAGCATCCCTGAAATTCCCCGCCTTTTCTGGTTTATCTTTAGTTATTCCCATCTGACTTAAATCAAGAGCAATAAAACGCATTCCTCGAGTTGAATTAACGAAACTGGCAGCAGCTGGATTTTGTGAACTATCATTTTTATAGAAATCTACATTCCAGGTTCCTATGTTTGGGGCGGCTGTAGCAACATTAAAATTGATCTCAAATTCAGTTCCTACGATAGCTCCTGCTGCGTCAACGAACTTAAATTTATCTTTTGCGGAGCCAGTGGTAGGATCGGCAACTTGAGTGATAAATAGATCCGGAATAGCATCACCAACATTGGTCTCAGTAATTCCTCTCGTACTTAAATTAAAGCGGATGGGAATTCCCGTTGGAATATTGGTAAGACAACTGCCAAGATCCAAACCTTGAATTCCTTTTGTTAAATATTTTGCTTTCTCTGTTCCAGAGAGAATAGGTTTAAAAGGATTGGTAGGTCCATTATCAACCGTATTTGGCAAACCATCTACCAAAGCCCCTAAGCCAATGAAATAATTATCGGATCCCGTACCAAGCGGAACGGAATTAATGGGCAAAGCTCTGAATTTCGTAGGGTTAAATACAACTCCTTTATCTGTCAATTTAGTATTATTCACTCCTGTAGAATAGGTCATACCATTCCATTTAAATGCCAGTAAGTTGTGCGCCGTATTAGGTTTTACAGCATTAATCATACCTGAACCTGAAGTCCAGTAATTGTTGTAATCTGTCCAGATTTGGGTGACCTGCGCTGTGCTGAACAGGAAGCTGAGCAAACTGAAGAGCAGTAAATATTTTTTCATAAAAATGTAATTAAAAATTATCGGGCGTGGTAATAATCAGTGCTAAGGGTATTGGTGGGTACGAAAAAACCGCCGTTGAAGTGGGAAACCGGGTAATCCATTAATTTTGCCTCCCCGAGCCTTTTCTTTCAGATGAACCGTCTTGCAGCAGAAAACCGCTATCCACCCCGAATCGATGTTTCGGCCAATGCTTCCCCCGTGTTTAGGACAACTGTCCGGCTTTTCTTCTTTTAAAGTAAACAAGCAGAAGGACCGCTACGGGCAACAGGAAAGGAATGTAATCGTCAATGGGTAATTCATCATTCACATCATCTTCGAAACCGGGACCTGCAAGTTCCTGCATTTCTCCTGACCTTACTGCAGGGGGTTGCTCAAAAGCGGCGTCCTGCTTCTCAAATCTATTTTCCCCCGCCTGCGCATTGACCAGCGCGCCCGTAAGAAAGAGCGCAAGAAAAGCAATCATTTTCATCTTTTTTTTTTGCAAATATAATACTTTTTTTTCGGAGGGTCTGCGACGCGCCCTGCCGCGTCCTGTTTCCGCCGCAAGCCGAAGGCTGACCGAGATGCGTATTGCGCTACCTGAAGTGACGAACTCATGCCCTGAAAATGAGAACATTGACTCCGGAGCTATTTACGTTAAGAAAAAGATCCAGGTCTTGATTTTCTGGTCCTTGGGCATCAAGGCAAAAGCACATTAGAATTAAATTGTAATTAGGTTTAATACTGTTATCAACTTCCCGAGACGCTCCACTGCGTTGCGCTACTCCAAATGTTTAAGGAAAAAAACTTTTGGCAACAGACTGCCTGTCGTCAGGTCGAGTGACTTTGCGGCAGTAAAATTGTTCGGGACCTCCGCTACACTCCACACCATTGCACAATCCGGCGTGACGAACCGATGATTTGCCGACCCAAACCATCGACTCCGGAGATTTTCGCGTTAAGAAAATTAAGATTTCTTCAGTTCCGGGCTCTCTACTTGCACTGTCCAAAAATCTCCAGTGTTTGAGTGGCGGCAGAAAATATATTCGAAGACTAATTTTGTTTCCGCCCGAGTTTGGAGATTTTGATAGAAGAAATTTTAATTTTTAGCGAAAAGATCCAAGTCTTGATTTTTTGGTCCTTTGGCATCAAGGCAAAAGGACATAAGAATTAAATTGTAATTAGGTTTATACTGTTATCAACTTCCCGATACGCTTCACTGCGTTGCGCTACCCGAAGTGACGAAGGAAAAAAACTTTTGGAAACAGACTGCCTGTCGTCAGGTCGAGTGATTCTGCGGCAGCAAAATTGTTCGGGACCTCCACTCAACTCCATTCCGCTACTGGAAATGACGCCGATCAAGTTAAAGTCGGAGTAACCTACTTCGGAGCTATTTGCCTTTAGAAAAAGA
Source organism: Flavobacteriales bacterium UBA6693 (assembly GCA_002454815.1). GTDB lineage: Bacteria > Bacteroidota > Bacteroidia > Flavobacteriales > Weeksellaceae > Kaistella. The sequence continues at coordinate 84,326 of DKJL01000010.1, read as the reverse complement.
AAATTTTTTCCTTCCCTCATTACTTCGTTATGCTATTCGTGATGTGCTTCGCAATTGCATCCAGACTACAGAAGACCGTATCCAACTGCACTTAGAGCATCACGCGCTGCGCTTCATTGCGTTTCCCTGTGCGAATCGAAGCAATTCCCTAAAAAAGAAATCCCTTACAACGCCCGTTGTAACGTCTTCCAAATGATCCGCAGGTCACCTGCGAAAGTGCGGTGGTGATAATAGTCCAGATTCAGCCGGACTTTATCCGGAAAGAGCACCGTGTCATTATACCATAGGGGATCCGCCTGCTGCGAGAGGAGAAAATCTTCATTATAGTATTTCAGGCCGGCTTCGGACGTGAGGCCGGGTTTTAGGTCTAAGACCTTACGGTCTTCCCCTTTCAGCGCATCATAATAGCCGGGCACATCCGGCCGCGGGCCGACGACACTCATCTGCCCGACCAAGACATGCAGCAGCTGAGGCAGCTCATCGATTTTGGTCTGGCGGAGAAAGCGCCCAAAGGCAGAGATCCGCTGCGTCTGCGAATGAAGGGTCCTTAATTTCAGGATGGTAAAGGGCCGGCCGTACTGCCCGATGCGTTTTTGCAGAAAGAAGCCGTTGGATCGGGTATCCATCGCGGCCGTAAGCGCCATGACCAGGATGACCGGTAACAACAACACCAGGGCCAGGAAGGCGAAAATAAAATCGAAGAGGCGTTTTGCGGTCAATGAGGATCGTGATATTTAATGGGCTTTGCAGGGATACCGACGGCCGTACAATGGTCGGGGATATCTGATATTACCACAGCGCCTGCGCCTACAGTTACATTTTTCCCGATACTTAAACACTGAATGACCGTTGAACCGATCCCAAGGTGGGTCCCCTGTTTAACAGTGACACTACCGCCAAGCGCACAGTTGGGTGAAACATGCACCCAATCTTCGATGGTACAGTCATGTTCAATAACAGCGCCTGTATTGATGATGACATGATTTCCGATGACAGCGCCTGCATTGATGATGGCTCCCGCGAAAATATGGCTGCCCTTCCCTATCTTGGCATACCTGGAAACAATTGCTGTGGGATGAATGGTCGTGATATAGTCGCCGGGAAATTCCTCAGCGATTTTTTTCCGAATTTGGCAATTACCGATGCCAATGATCAGGTGGGTTTTCGGCAGGCTTTCGAATTCCTGCCGACGCCTGATCTGATAGTTCAGGATCTGATGCAGATCCGGATTGTCATCTAAGATGGCGGCGATTTCGTATTTATTTTCCTGCTCAATACAGTCGATGAGGACTTTCGCATGTCCGCCGCCGCCGATGATGGTCACTCTTTCCATTACTTCAGTTTACTTTGACCCTTTAAAAGCTGTCATGGTTGCCTGCCCTTCCGCAGAGATCCCTTCTCTTACCACCACTTTCTTTAATGTTTTGAACAGGATTTGAAGATCCAGATAAAGTGAAATATGGTCGACATACCAAACATCGTATTCAAATTTCTGTTCCCAGGAGATGGCATTGCGCCCGTTCACCTGCGCCCAGCCGGTAATGCCGGGTCGAACTTCATGCCGGCGTTTCTGCACTGCATCGTAGAGGGGCAGATATTGCGGGAGTAAAGGTCGCGGTCCGATCAGGCTCATATCTCCTTTGAGGACGTTGAACAACTGGGGGATTTCATCGAGTGAGGTCTTGCGCACAAAAGAACCGAGCGCAGTCAGGCGCTGCTCGTCGGGCAGCAGATTGCCCGCGGCATCTTTGTCATCCGTCATGGTTTTGAACTTGATGATGTGGAACAGACGCCCGCCCTTACCCGGGCGCGTCTGGAAGAAAAAAGGCTTTCCGCGGTTGGCAAAGGAAAGACCAACAGTGACGATGATCAGCAGCGGACTCAGCAGCAGCAGACCTGTAAATGCCGCCAATGCATCAACGGCAGGTTTTATAAAGCGGGAGTACAACATTGCGCCGCAAGTTAGTTAATTTCAGCAAAAGCAAGGCGTAAAATGGGCGTATGACAACCTTATATTTTATGGAGATCAAGGTGCTGAAAAGTAAGATGACTATATGTTTACTCAAATCGCCTTATGGATAAAGCGGACGATAAGCGGACGGGTAGGCTGTTGAGGCATCTTTTCACCCACCACACCGCACTGAACTGGTGAAGTATTGCCCATTACACATCGCCGGTCCTATGCCTCTCACCTGTCTCTTTTGCCCAATGACGACCGGGCAGGTCAGGCTCAGTTGTCATTAAACAAAACGGTTTCTGCCACCTCGTCCTCGCTTAAGCCGTAAAAGTTGGCAAACTCGCGGATGGTGACGGGTTGGTGCCGCTGTTTCTTATAATGTGCGCGAACCAGGCGCAGGAGATTATTGGCCTGCCGCTTCTGCTTGCCGAACAAGACTTCGACATCGATCGTTTTCACTATTTTTCGCATGATTAAATTATTTACTACAAATTTCGGGTAGGGAAAGAAGCAATCTATGGCCGACAGCGGATTGTTTGCAGGCCGGTTTCGGCAAAGAAAGGCCAGTTCCGGCAAGTAAAGGTGAGTTGAACAGTACGGAGATCAAACGGCCAATCGTCACGAGGCAGAACCACCATCAAAAACCAGATGACCTGTGCCTATATCATCCCTACTGTATCCTTACCGTATCTCTACCTTAGCCGCAGCGCAACAATGACAAGGCATCTTGAAAAGAACGACTCACAATAAAAAAAGCCTCGCCAAAGAGCGAAGCCGGTATTTTCCAGGTCGGTATATTCAGGCACTCGGCCGCAAAGGAAGACAATAATCGTAGCGGAGACGCCGCGTTGGGTTGTTTACACGATCCAATGTTTTAAAATAGTCCAGTGCTTCAAAAGTCGCCCCCTCCCAGGAAGCATACCAGTGCCGGAAGGCGGAATCCGTTGCAACGATTCGGTGCTCGGCGGTCCACCGGCGAAAGAGATAAGAAAAGTCGGCAGGTTTTAGAAGAAAGGTACCGTGCAACCGAACAAAAGTCTGATAATCGTCAGCGGTAGCGAAGACATGGGCCGGGAAGGTTGGCGGCGTTGCGGGCGTTGCCAGGTGCACGGCCGTGTCGGCAAGGCAGCCGGCCATGGCATCGAACACCTGGGCGATCGCTATCCGGTACGGTTCTGTCTCAGGACCCAAATCATAGGAAAGGCAATGCGCACGAAGTGCCTGCAATTCCGAGACTAAAAAAGCCAGGTAGTCGGTATAGGACGCGGGTGCCGTAGCACGCAGATACGCCTGATCGACGCTGTGCTGCCACTGGTGCTGCCGCAGTACGTCGGCGCAGGTCGCACGGGCTTCGCGAATTTCATTGGTTACGAAGGTTTTCAGGAGAAAATCCTGCACGATATGGGTTATCTTGGTGAAGGTCTGGTGACAGTGTTCCAGGGTGATGCCGATGTGATTGAGACGACGCCTGATGTCATGATTGATCGCGACAAGATCGCGAGTGAGGTATTCGTCAATATGTTGTTGGTACACCTGCCAGCGCTCGGTGGTGTGATCCGCTTCTGCCGGCAGGCGGCGGTTGGCTTCGTCCATAAAAGCATGGATGCTGCGCTCATACTCCTGCGGGACAAAATAAAATTTTTGCGGAGCGGGAGAACTGTTTATAAGCTCTGTGATCAACTTTAATGCTGAGGCCAGCTCGGCACCTGATACTGTATATTTCATAAAGACAGATTTGGACAAAAATACTTCTTTTTTCGACACCAACAAACTGATTTACAGAGCCGTGCCGGCGGCAGGGTCCTTTTCAGGCAAAAGAGGAAATTCCAGGCAATTTTGGCGATCCTTCACCTTTTCAGGCAGTTACAGAACCAGTGTTTTGCAGGTGCTGTGCGGGTGCCGTAGTTTAGCGGTGTTGTTCGAACAGCAAATCATTTATTTATTAATTTTTAAGACAATTTATTATGGCCAAATTTAAGGGCATTTTCGAAATCGAGGGCACCCTGCAAGGGATGACTTTCTACAAGAGTAAAGATGGTATGATGGTGCGCACCAAGGGCGGGGTGAGCAAAGACCGCATCATGAACGACCCGGCGTTCGAACGGACGCGGGAGAACGGACAGGAATTTGCCACCTGTGCGAAAGCGGCGCAGCTGTTCCGGCTGAGTATCCTGGACAAAATTGATCTGGCGAAAGACCACCGTACCCAAAGCCGCATGATCAGTCTGATGCATGCGGTGAAGAAGCTGGACGAGGTGTCGACGCGGGGAGCGCGCAATATGGCCACGGCGCTGCAGGAGCCGGGTGCGAAGGCCCTGTTCGTCGGTTTCGATTTTAACCGAAACTCGAAAGTGGGCCAGTTACTGGTGGCGCCTTTTGCGCTGGACACGGCGATGGGTACGCTGGAAGCCACCGGTTTGACACCGGGACAGCAGCTGAAATATCCTCCGGCGGCGACGGAAGCAGACCTGCAACTGGTGGCGGTACGGATCGATTTTGCGACGGAGACCTACACGGCAAGTGAGAGTGGCAAGACAACGCTGGCCAGCACTGGCGCGGCAGAGGACCTGACGCTAACGGTAAGTGAAGTACCGGCCGGAGAGGGCGTGCTGCTTTATCTGCTGTTGATTGAGTTTTACCAACAGTTGAACGGGCAGCGGTATCCACTGAAGAACCGCCAGTTTAATGCAATGAGCGTGTTGGCAGCCGAGTAAGACCGGCTTTTAAGAAGAGTAAACCGCCTGAGGGGCGGTTTTTTGTTTACATATAAAGTGCGCGCTATAAGTATAACCATCTAAACTTTTTAACAGTAAATCGCTATTTTTTTTAAACGCAAAGTTCTACGACGTAATGGATTCATAAAACTCTATCGTTTTTGCCCACAGCTTCTCCTGTTCAAACTTAGCTGCTATCATTTGTCTTGTCACTTTCGACATCTGCGAAACTTGTGCGGGATGGTCTAAACAATACTTCATTTTTGAATAAAGAGCTTTTTGATTTCTTTGAGGAATTAAGAAACCGTTTACATGATCTTCAATAATTTCGTTACAGCCTATGATATCAGAGCAAATTGCAGGCACATTCATCGCGGCCGCTTCCATCAAGACAATTCCAAAGCCTTCTCTGTAGGATGGAAATACTAACAGATCCATAGTCTTTATATGAGACCTAACATCATATTGCACCCCTGCTTCAATGATATTACCATTTCGTCTAATTATTGAAATCGTTTCTTCCCGTAATGGATCCAAATGGTCTTCATAACTACCGACCAACAGTAATTTAATTTTCGGGTACTCACTATTTAATTGATTAAATGCCTCGACAAGTTCATTGATGCCTTTATCACCCACCAGTCTTCCTAAGAAGCCAAAGACGAATTCATCTTCGGCAATCGCGTACGCCGGCCGTATATCCTGAACATCAGAATGGCTTGGATCAAAATAATTAAGATCGATGCCATTTGCGCTCCCGTTCCATATGACGGTGACTTTTTTCTTGGTAATTTTGTCATTTTGCAAAACGTCCCGGACTCCTTTGCTCACAGCAATAATTTCGGTCGAAAAATAGCAGGAAATTTTTTCCATGACCATTAGAAGTCTTTTTTTAAGACCTGTTGTTCCTTGATATCGTAAACCGTGAATATAGTAAATTCTGGTAGGGATTTTGCATATCCGCGCTGCTGTAAGCGACAATAAACTTCCTTTTGGAGTATTGGCATGTAGAATGTCTGGTTGGTTTTTAAAGAAATAAATCACTAGCTTAAAAAGACTTATCAAATCAGATAATAATGAAATTTCTCTGGCCATTTTTATCCCGTGGCTTTTTACTTTATTAAAATCGGCAGTTTCATAAAGCGCGCGCTCCGGTGATGAAATTAGCGTAACGTCAAATTTCTCCCGTAATTTCAGAAGCTGTCCTTTAAAGAAAATAAAAGACATAGGAACGGTGGTGACAATAAATAGTTTCTTTTTATTCCACATTACTTTTTTAAAATATCTTCATAAACTTTAATATATTTATCGGTCATCCTCTTTATATCAAAATCTTTTGAACGTTGGATACTAATCTCAGCAGCATTTTTTCTCCAGACTCTATCCATATATAACAGACGTATTTTGTTCGCGGCACTAACGGGATTATTTTCAAAAAGTAGGCGTGCCTCTTGTACAACGAAGTCTAAACCCTCAACGTTCGAAGCAATAAAGGGTTTTCCGGCAGACATCGCCTCAAGAGCAGCTAGTGATAATCCTTCAAAGTTTGATGCCAAAATATTTATGTCTACTGATTTCATTAACCGGAAAATATCTTGACGTGCTCCGAGAAAAAAAACCCTTTCACACAAATTGGAGTCTTTAACGAGTTGCTGTAGTTCTTTTTTTGTAGGACCATCGCCTGCGAATAGTAACTTTACATTATCATCAAGCAACTTCAAACTCTCAATCAATACATCATGTCGCTTGTCGGGATCGAGTCTAGAACTCATTAACACCAAAAAGTCGTCTTGCTTAAAACCTAGAACTTCTTTTGAATAAGGAACTGCTTGACTGACCGCGTCACCGTCAACTGCATTTTCAATTATACGGAGTTTTAGCTCAGATGTATTTAAATTCTTTCTTATAAACGCAAAAACTTGCTCAGAAAGGCAGACAATAATTTGAAACCTTCCGTAAACCTGTCTCTCTACATTTCGAAAAAATCGATGAGCTGCTCGTTTATTAAATGAACTATGTTCAGTAAAAACTACTGACTGGTGTTTTGAAAAAAATGTGGCAAAGGCTACTAAATAAGAAGCTGGAAAAACGTGCACATGTACGATATCATAATTTTTCATAAATTTTGAAATTTGAATTGCATATTTAACTCTATATCTGCTTCTCTGATTTTTATCGAGTATAATTACATTGGCACCAATAGCGTTTAGTTCATCAAAAAAATGTGATTTTTTACCATCTATAAGTAAAACATCGCACATAATATTCCGATTCAATAATTGTTTTGTCAAATTAACTACAAATCTTGCGCCCCCGCTGGTATTTGGTAAACTATCTATTATTTGTAGTACTTTCATTTGTATAGTATTGTCTTTAGCATTAAGATTGAATAAGGGAATCGCAAAAAAAATTTAAACAAATTTTTAAATTTATTATCGTATGTAATAGAAAAGATAGGGATGTTATTATCTAAAAGGAATTTCTTGATCTGATAAATTTGGGACTTATCAACAGGGTTGCGCAACCCAAAATTTATTACTCCCAAACCGATGTCGCTAATAATCTTATCAAAAAATCTTTCATCCTCTTTTGACTCTGACTTTTCTTCTTTAAATTGCACGAGATATTTGATAATTTGAACAAGATCTTCAAAAAGCTTTTTACGGCTTGCGACACTTTTGTTCCTTGTTATGGAATTTGGTGACTGTAAGAAACGCTGTATTAAAATATTTTTAGCCGTTACATTTCTGGCAAAGAAAAATGCGCGTGCATTAAATTCGATGTCTTCGCTATAAAGATGGTTTTTAAATTCCAAATTATACTCTTTAAGAAAACTTTTACGGTAAATTTTATTACAAGCAGAAGGCATCACCAGATGCTTTAGCCAAAAATCTCTGCCTGTGACTCCCGTAATATTTGGCGGCTGGTACCTTGAAATTATTTGACCAGAAGGAGAAATATTTTCGGAGGCTAACTGAATAATTTGAGAATTACTAGTTTCTAAAAAATTATAGGATTGTAACACCAGCGTATCATCTGGATCCAAAAAAACAATAAATTTACCTACAGCATTTCTCATTCCCGTATTTCGTGCACCGCCTAAGCCCATATTTTTTTGTCGTATAATTTTATAATTTATTTTGGATTTCAAATATTGAGAGGCGATTTTCACAACTTGATCAGGGGATTCGTCATCTACAAGAATCACCTCAAATAACTCCTCTTCTAATCCATTTGAATAAACGGAATCCAGACAAGTTATTATATATTTTTCAACATTATAACACGGTATAATTATAGAAATTATCTTTTTCATCATCCTCTTAAAAACATTAAATACGTGAATAAATAATACACTGCTATCACGCCACCAACAACACGATACTGGTTTGGAAATAGTTTATAACGAAGAAGTGGATAGGCAATTACGGGTGCCATCAAGAACCAAGACAGATAGGCGAATCTGTTTGAAAAATTTGCTCGAATGACCAATATCCAAAATGCATTTGCAATCATGTACGTTCCCCAAAGGTGGATATAGAATTTATCTTTAACCTTTTTTTTGAGAATGTAATAATAACCTGCAAAAACGGCAAAGGACGAATAAAATACAAAATCCCATCTGAAACCAGTGTAAGCAAATATCTCTTTATTAATATTGTCTTTAAGTAGATAACTTTGACTACGAGTATCATTGCCGAAACCAAGCCCACCAAATAAATTCTCCCAAACACTGCCGCCAGCTAGTGATAGTGGGATTGAAGCAAGCCAAATGTACAAATAAGCTTTTGGACTTTTATATATTCCGGAAACAGCAAAAGCTATAATAGGGATAACTAAAGAACTATGTATACCTAACGAAATTGCCATTATCAGGTAGCTCAAGATTTTGCGGTCGTAAAAATACAGTGCTAGTATAAACATGGACGTTGCCATGCCATTTCGAATACCATTCGTACCATACGGCCAAAATTGAAAGGATCCGACGAAAATCAGAAAGACAAAATACCAGTATGTACCGGCGTACTTTTTGGAAAAGAGATAGCATGGGAGAATATAAAATAAACTGCATATAAAAAAAAACAATTTATCACTCATAATTTTAGTTGAGTAAACCATAAAATAATGGAATAGGTAGTCGCTATTCACCGTCATTTCGCGACCATTTTGTATCAAGTTATATATCTCGGCATAAGCTGCCATATCCTGGAAGAATATACTTATTGGCCGCATTCCCATATAAAAAATAAAAAAAAACAATATAAAAAGGCCCATTATTGAAGAAAACCTTTTTGTAAAACCATCAAAAAAATCATTTGTAAATGCATGATAAAGCGTGATGAGCGTAAAAATCATCATAACGTGGTAATGAATAGCACTATAAATGCTTATGGGAATCCAACTAATCAATTAAATATAAATATGGTGTTACAGCAATTGTTTATTAATATCTGCTTTTATACTATTCTATGCATAATTTCTGAGTCTGATTGATCTCGTAAAAATTGTTTGAAAAAAGATTTTACACGCCAATATAATTGTTTCTAATTTGTTGATCTTAGAAAAAACTTTATCTAAAAATTTTTTTTATTTTTAGATTATAAAAGTTCTTTAGTGCGTATAGAATAGCCAATACTGAAATTACATACCTGGTAGTGCCTATGTTATTAGCAATTTCTTTCGAAGATATTCTTTTATTCTGCGTAGAAAAATAGGAATAATACATTATAATTTTTTTACCCACGCTGTAATTACAAAATGCAGCTTTTTCTTTTAGCCATAAACCATAACCTTTAGGATTATCAATAAATATTTTACTCCCAGATAAAGTCAAGCCTTTGGGTAAAAATTTATATACATATATGATGTCATTATAAACTCTCATTTTATAACCATCGTAAGCCATTCTATTCCACGCAACGGCCTCGGTCATGAAATTTTCATTTTCAAATTCCGGATAACGGTATCTTCTATGGATAGCTGTAAAAAAAACGAAAGCTCGTTCACCGTCTATTGGCACGTCTGTCATTTCAGGATATCGTTCTAAAAGTGACGCATCCCGATACTTTCCGTTAAAAATTGTATTTACGGTTTCATTGGGAGTACTACCCCAGTTACCTACCACCCCAGCAAATTTTTCATCCACCGGTAAAGTATTTGCCCACCCCGTTATTTTCTGTAAAGCATTGTTCGTCAAGTAATCATCTGAATCAGCTGTGAAAAACAATTCACCTTTTGCCTTATCTAGTCCACAATTTATTGCGCTGTGTTTACCGCCATTTGTTTTAAAAAAATAATGAATAGGAAAAAAATTCTCTTCGCTTTTCCATTTCTCAAAAAGTGTTTTCGTGCCATCAGATGAGCCATCATCGATCACAAGCCATTCAAAATCTTTGAAGGACTGCGCTTGTAAAGATTTATATAGCCTTTCCAAAGTATGGGCCCTATTATACGTAGGAGTAAAGATTGTAATTTTATATTTCATTTAGCTTATTTAGCGGTGAACTTTTTCCTGTTCATATTATCCGATGAAGAGAAGAGTGAAAGTTTATCCGTTATTAACTATATACCTATGCCAAAATAATTTCTAATGTTGGCATATCCATGGGGAAAAATAAGAAAGAAGTGAAACCAGACCAATTCGTTAGGTGATAACTTTTTAATTAGAGCAAATCCATTATATTCTTTCACTTCTTTTGATATTCTATTTCTGAGAGCTACATCTTCATCAATCTCTGGGTGAAGAGAAATTTTTTGATAGTGCCACATTGATGCAAAACAGAAAACCTTTGACGCATGTGTTTTTAATTTGGGAAAGTGTTTCTCCATATAATAGATCCTTTCTTTAAGGGCTTCTAGACCGTCAAGACGTTTACTATTATATGCCTTGCCCATAATACTATCACACTGTTGCCTGTAGTAGTAAAGAACATCTGATAATTTAAGGATTTTTTTCGCGTTTCCAAAAACTTTGTAAGTCCAAAATTCGTCCTCGTTAAGTTTGCCTATTGGAAATTCGATATTTTTCACCAATTTAATGCGATACAATTTATTCCAAACCACCTGCTTCAATTTTTCATCCATCAAAAGCTTAATTGCATCTTGAGTATTAAAAATTTCAATTTTACTTTGTGAGTCTTTACCAGCATTATTAATTTCTTCATTCTGTGCAAATTTTAAATAATTGCATTCGACAATATCTGCATTAAATTTCAATGCTAACTTTAATAATTTTTCGTAAAATTCTACAGATACTACGTCATCGCTGTCAACAAAAGAAATAAAGTCACCAGTTGCTACTTTCAATCCCGCATTGCGCGCATCTGACAATCCTCCGTTGGTTTTGTGAATCACGGCGATCCTTGCGTCTATGCTTGCATAAATATCACAGATTTCTGCGCACTGGTCGGATGAACCATCGTTTACCAAAATAATTTCAAGGTTCGTATATGTTTGGTTTATGACGCTTTCTAAACATTGTCGCAAGTATCTTTCAACATTATACACGGGGATAATAATACTTATAATGTTTTCCATTAATTAATTTTTATATCTGCTTTTTGTAAGATACTTTTGATTACAGCACTGGGTTGAGCAAAATTTGCATAATATGATTTTGCTTCATCTTCTAATCGCCGTCTGTACACATCATCAGTAAGAAGTTTAATTATTGCCGCATTAAGTTCTTTGACATCTGAAATGAAATGAATATGCTGCCCATGAATAAGTTCCGGCTCCAAGTCATTTTCAAGAGTAGTAGAAATGATTGCTTTTCCCATTGCTAAAAATTGTCCTAGTTTCCAGCCATGACAGTTATGTACAGCAGGTGTATTAAAAACTATTGCTGACTTTTTCGTTTTTTGAATAAACTCTCGCAAGAGATATCTTTTTTTAAAAATTAGATGTGAGAATTGATCTCGTTGCGGATGCGCATCGTCAGGAAGAAAGAAGCCACCTTCAAAGTTCACTTTTGCATCTTTGCAAGCTTCCATATAATTCTGACGCAACAAATTGGTACCTGTAAGACAATTTTGGTGTGGCCAAAGTGTCGCAATAAAAAAAACATAATCACCATTAACCTCTGAATTTAAACTTTCTGCAAATGTTTCGATCCTATGCAACTTTAATTGAGAAAAATAATTATGGAAATGTTTCAACAAAGGAATTTGTGGGTTCAAATTTAATTTTATGAGATTGGAAATACTGAAAAAACTTATTTGCAGTAAATTCCAAATTTTAATACCAAAACCCGGGGCAATAGGATGCACTTTATCAAAATAACCTGTTATACGGGGATTATAATTAATTTTAGCGTACACATCACACCAAGCATATGCATATTTCCTGATAGGAACATCATCTCCAAAATCAATAATAATTTTATAGGATTTATGCTTCTCTACTATCTTTACCGCCATATATGAATCATAAGACCATTCATCGTCTCTTTTTGAAAGATCTTTAAAATGTTTTGAGGAAAAGTGTACATTATTTTTGCCAAATGTCGTGTAAAATCCCTCCACGTAGTAGGAGGAATAGAGAAGATTGCTTGAAGCATCAACATAAATTTTATATTTTGTCATTCGTTATTTTCTTAGCACATTTTTAATGATTTTTCCATTTTTGTTTTTTCATAAACAATAGGTCATAAACAAAACGAAAAACGGGATAGAAGATGCTATAATCTAGCAACAACGTTTTTAAAACGCAAATCCGAATTCCCATAGACCTCACATTGATTGTAGAAATTTCATGTCTCAGTTTTTTGGAAATCTTCACACCCTGAAGTTTATTACTTTGTAGCGCCTGTAGAATGGTTAATAATTTTTCAACGTAAAACAGCTCTGCTTGTTCACGAATCGGTGTGTTTTTTAAAATGTCGTATATTCTTACCGCAACTGCATACAAATCTGTTGCTTTTTTTTGGGTAAACTTGGAGCGTGAAGCCGAACAGGGATTACTAAAATACTTATATTTAATCGTGTCCTTAAATACTGAGTTATGCGCTTTATGAAAAGCTTCTACATTGAATAGTAAGTCTTCATTTATTTTTATATCTAATGGAAAAAAGACATTCTTCAGCACACATTTACGATATAATTTAGTACAGGCGCTCGGCTCGACCTTGACACCAGAAAGTATTTCAATTAGTGCCTCGTATTTATTTTGTATCAAGATATCCCCTGTACCGTGAAATCGTATCGTTGCATCGGGCTTTACCAATTCAAATCCACAGTGAGATATATCGGCATTATAGTTCTCTAGATTTTGGAACAGAAATTCGTACATATCCTCATATAAAATATCATCTGCATCTACAAACCCAATACAGTCTCCTTTCGCTAGATGTAAACCTTTATTCCTGGCGGCGGAAACACCTTGATTTTCCTGGTGAAATACGACCACTCTTTTGTCTCGTAAAGAAAAATCTTCGATAATTTCTGCTGAATTATCTTCTGAACCATCATTCACAATAATAATTTCGAGATTTTGATGCGTTTGACCACACACCGATTCTAAACATCTCTTCAAATATTTATCATTATTATACACCGGTATTATAACACTGATCAGATTATTCATTCAGCAGGGAATCCAATAATTGTTCGACAGCCTCAACGGTTTTTTCTTTAGAAAATTGCTGTCCACGCAATTCGGCTTGTCTTTTATAATGCGCTAACAAGCTATGATCCGACAATAAGCTTTTTAATCCTTCATATATTCCAGCCGCAGAATTTTCTGTCACGATTCCATATTCATTATATTGCCCAAGTAATTCTTTAGCGCCGGAAACCTCAGTCGACACTACAGGCATCCCCAATATAAGCGCTTCAGTTACTGCTGTACTAAAGCCTTCTCGGCGTGATGAGCATATATACAAATCATTTTTAACCATTAAGTTATATGGATTTTTATGTAAACCTAAAAATGTAAAGGTGTCTTGCACTCCTAACTCTTTTACTCTGCTCTCCAACTTTTTCTGTTCCTCTCCGATTCCTAATATATTTATATAATGCCTAAACCCCTCATCAATAAGTTTTTTATGGACTTCAATAAGCCTGTCGAATCCTTTAGTTTTCATGATTTTTGCGACGGAGCAAACATTGATTTCTTTTCTATCAAATGTGATATTGATAGGCTCTTGACTTAATTTTCTTATCGCTTCTGTTTCGTTAGTGTTGTATAATACAGTCGTCGGTACCTTATCGGTAATATTTTTTCTAAAATAGTCAATGACATTTTCGGATACGCCGATGATTCTATCATACTTCAAATAACCCTCTAGCGCTTCGTTCCAATCTCTGAAGCCAACGCTGGCTGTTTTTCTATCATTAAGTTCAATATGAATCCACGCAATTTTCTTTGTTTTTATTCTATCGCACCCGGAAATTATCCGCGCAGTGGGGCCCTCCAAATACGACACCAAAATATCATACTCTTTTTTGATAAAGAAGTTATACAATACTTTGGGTGGAAACAATTTCATTAATTGCGAATTTCCGCGAAAAATCTTCTTAAATTTAAACTGGTAATTAATATTTTTATTTAAAAATTCTTTGTTAAATCCACCATCAAAAATAGAATATAAAGTAATTTCATATTTCGACTGATCGAGATTATTTACCAAATTCACTAACACTTTCTCAGCACCGCCATGTCTTAAATTCGGAATGAGAAAAAGGATTTTGTCCATATAATAACATATATTTTCTATAACTGCTTCCAATATAAAAGCTGTTAAATTCGTTTCTTATTTTATATCTCAGATATTATTTCCATTCGATGTTTTCTTGAATCACTCTCGCAGGGACGCCCCCCGCTAATACGTTGGCCGGAATATCTCTAGTAACTACTGCTCCTGCTGCGATTACAGACCCTTTACCGATCGTAACTCCTTTGAGTACGGTCACATTATTTCCTATCCATACATTATCCTCTATCTTAACTGCCTTCGTCATGTCGTTTTCCTTGCCTTTAATACTGTGGACATCTGTATCCCAAATTGTAAAATTTTCAGATATTGTAACGTTATAACCTATACTTATATCTTTGTAACATCTAATCTTAGCATTTCGATGAATATAACCACTTCCTAAAGAAAGAACTGCATTACTGTTTACTAAGATATGGCAACCCGAATGAATAGCGAAAGTTTCATCAACATTTATTACAGAATTTGTATTCATCTTCAAATAGCCAATGTAAGGATTCGGTTCAATAAAGTCTGTGTTTATAAGAAACGAACCATTCTTAATATTTATTTTACTATCCGCCTCTAATTCACAGTACGTGTTTCCGTACGCAACTAACATCCCTTTGTCATTTCGATTTCCAGCAGTATAAAGCATAAAGAAAATATTTCTCCATTTAATTTTATGTAGATTAACAAGAATTGTTTTGATCTGTAACAGTTTCATGGCGTTTTTATCTAATGATATTAATCGTTGGGCTGTGATTAATCGAGGTGACTGGATTTATTTCGGTTTCAAATACTGACAACTTGAAAGGCCCGCGTATATACCGTTTCCAAAGTGAGCCTCTAGATTATAAATAAGATTTTTTTTTACGTAAAATAATGTGGAATAATGGTGGTGTTAAATAATGTACGATTTTTGATAAATAGCTTCTGCTATTGCTACTGGCATCTTCAAAGATTTTCATACAATTCAGATCTAAGTTTCCAAATCGGTGATCGGCCATATACTTTTTAATCTCTTCATTGCTTGCGATTTGGCTGTGAGATGGATCAATAAAATTTATTGCATTGGCACCATTAATAGTCATTAGTCCTCCTACTACATTTCCAGCAGTTAATACCATTGGATTATTGTGGTTTATTTGATGATGCTGTGCCGCATCCATCACTGTCTTAAAATTATTCAGACCGCTAACGTAAGCCAAGCCAATAGAGTTCGAAGGATAATACTTTTGCTGCATCAAAACCATCTGATTTGAAATCCTTTTAACGATAACGACTGTTGGCGCACTTATAGCATACCCAATTAAGTCTTCACGTAAAAAATATTTTAATTTTGCAATGAAATTATTTGGCACTGCATCATCATTATCAACTCTAAATGTAACTACTGCGCCTTTTTGAAAATTTGCATATTCAATGCTATTCTTCAGCGCAATGGCAAAAGAAGCAGAATTATCTTCTATAAAGACATTACGTAAAAAGTTATTTGTTTTTTCCAGCGCTAAAAACCGTTCCTTTAGATGATTCGGCATCGCCGCGGAATGCAAAAGTAACAAGATAAATTCTTTTTCGGTTTGCTGTTGAAAGCTTTTTAAGGTTATTTCCTGAAATATTTTGAAGCGATATTCAAAGTAATCCGGTTCGAAAACATCACGTGTTTTTTTACCAAATTCTATTTTTTGCGAATACCGTACAAAACCAATGATGGGAGCTGAATGTATAATTCTTTTCATATAAAATGATTTCCTTTCTTCTTAACTGATGGACAATGAAAAAGCAAGTCCGTTTTCTGCTGCAGTTTTTATTGTTTTAAAACAATTTAAATATACCGAGTTTACGCAAAATTTTGAAAATTATTGATCTGTTATATGTATCAATTTCTTTCTGCAATGCAAAATCCCGCCGGCTAAGTAAAGCTTTGTTAACAAATAATTCCTCAATATTTATGTTCCTACGCCTAGCGGCATCAATTATAGTAACCCAATACCAAAAATACGCTTTGTCCTCATTTGCGTTGGTTGAAATACCTTTAGGGTGAACACGATAATTATACAGCGCCTTATCCAGAAAGTGCGCTGGACCTGTCTCATATAGTTTTAAGACCAAGTCTTTATCGACTGCCCGCTGCAGGTAACCGTCAATTCCCTCGGTTTGTTTATAGGAATTATTTTTATATGAAAGAAATGCAAATAAATGCCCATCTAAGTCAAAAAAATTGGAAACACCATTTTCTACCTGTTCGGATTCTCTCACGTATTGTGCACGCAAATGCTCATCACACCAAAATGGTTTCGAGTAAATCATTGATGCTTCCGGGTACTTTTTATGTTCAGTTACCATATCCATAAGCGCGTTTGAAGTTATTGTATCATCCGGATCTAAAAAAGCACATATTTCGCCATTTGCGAGTTCTGCGCATTTTTTTTTAGTAAATCCGCATCCACTATTTTCGTCATTGCTTGTTATCGAGAAACGTGTATCCTTTCCAATTCTTTCTTTCATTAGCATGACAGAATCATCAGTAGATCCGTCATCTACTATGATAACTTCCCAATTTTGATAGGTCTGTGCAATAATGCTTTTATAACAGTCTTCAAAATATTTCCCGTTATTATATTGAGCGATAAGTATAGAGAAAAGTGGATTGTTCATTTTGTGAATTTGTTATTAATTATAAAATTTTTAACAAGTATATTTACTGTTGTCATTTTTTCATCAAAGGTTTATTTTTCGCCTAACTAATTGCCACTTAACAAATAAATCGAATAAACTGTTAATGGTTAATGTTTTTAAGACTAAAAAATATTTTTTATTTTCGAGCTCTAAATTTTTTTTAAGTATCAGATGATGTTTTATAACGTGCGCAAGAGCAACGCGGTCAATATCCTTTAACCAAATCCAAGCTGATACTCGGGCATTAATGCTTCTCGTGCGATTGACCAATTCTGCACTTCCACTCCATACTCCTCCTTCATGTATACGATAAACTGCTGTTGATTTATCAAAATAATAGAATGATCCATATTGGGACAGAAACAAAAACAACGAGGCATCGATCAATGAATTATTAATCTTAGAGGGGATTGCGTTCACCACGTTCCGGAAAACAGCTGTTAAGGTAGGAATATATCTAAAAGGTATTTCTGTTTTATCGAATGTGGTCTTATTATATAAAGGCTTACTTATCTTAAGTATTCCCTTTTCCAGAATGTCTCTGTTAGTGAAAGCCAGCACATAGCTTTCGTTTTTCTCTAGAAAACCAACCTGCTCCCGCAACTTACAGGGATCAGTCCAGTAATCATCTCCTTCGCATAACGCAATATATTTCCCTGATGCTTGTTTTAATGCCCATATAAAATTGGACATCATTCCTTTGTTTTCTTTATGCTTTGTGTATTTTATAACAAAATTAAATGGGATATTTTTTGTTTCTAAATAGTTTTTGACTACAGAATCTGTATTGTCCGGTGATTTATCATTAGCAATTATAAATTCTATCTCACCCGGATAGTCTTGCATAAAAACGCCATCTAAGGTGTCCTTAATATAATTTTCATGTCCGTAGGTTATAGTAATGACGCTAACTTTAGGATATTTTTTCATTCTTTCACATTATTGATTTTTGCAGGAATGCCAACAGCTATTCTGTTATCGGGAACATCTTTAGTTACAACGGCACCGGCCCCTATAATAACATTGTTTCCGATCTTAATATCAGGTAATATTGTTGCATTACTTCCAATTCGAGAATAGTTTCCGATTGAGCATCTGCCTAAAAGCTTTACTCCGGGGGAAATTTCCACAAAATCTCCGGTTTTTACATCGTGGGTTATTATGGAATTGTAATATATAATATTAGCCAAGCCCAGATGAACACTATTTGATAATATTGCGCCAGATAATATATTGGAACCGTCGCCTATATTTACGTCAAAGCTACCAATTTCTGCAAAATTGCTTATGGTGGAGATTAACTCTCCCCCTAAACCTGAAAACTTAGTATATAACATTTCACGTAAATATGGATTTCCAATACCTAAAGTAAAGGAATTTCCATATTTTAAAAAATGTTCTTTTACTTGATTCTCGTTAGTCAAAATTGGAAATTGATTAAATAGCATTTGTGGCAAATCTTTACTGATGTCGTCATAGAATGCCAAGCCTTGCAGTTCGTTTTTCTGATGAAGAATTTCCAAGACTTCCTTTGCAAATCCTTTCGCCCCAATAATCAACATCTCTAATTATTTTGAATTCTTAAAATCACCCGGCAAATTAAATCCACTTCTTCAAAGGATAAGTCGTAATAAAGAGGAAGACACAATACTCTTTTGGATGTAGTATCGGTGATTTCAAATTTTTTGGGTTCCAGGTAAGGAAGAGCAGATGCAAGGCTTGGGTAAAAGTACCGTCTTGTTCCTATTTCCATTTTTTCCAATTCGTCTTTCACTTTTAAAAGAAATTCTTCCGACTCTAAAACAACGGGATAGTAGGCGGCATTATTTTCAGAATGTTTATGCCATTGCGGTCTAAAGGCTCTGACATTTTTTAATTTTTCATCATACCGATGGGTGAGTGATTTTCGCTTTAGAGAAATTTCTGAAATATATTTTAGATTAGCCAATCCCATGGCTGCATGGAATTCTGAATTTTTTCCGTTTAATCCCAATTCATCAAAACTATCATAGCCTGAAATTCCAAAATTACGGATGGAAGCGAGCTTCTTTAAAAGAGAAGCGCTTTTGGTAATGACCAATCCTCCTTCAATGGAATGAAAAGGTTTGGTGGCATGCAGAGAACAGGTTGAAATATCACCGTATTCAAAAATAGATTTGCCGTTGATTTCCACACCGAAGGCATGTGCTGCATCGTAAATAACTTTTAAATCGTGTTTTTTTGCAATTTGTTCAATTAATTCTACATCGCAAGGATTTCCATAAACATGAGTCGCTAAAATAGCCGAGGTGTTTTCTGTGATGGCAGATTCAATTTTGGCAGCATCGATGTTGAGCGAATTTTGATCGATATCTACAAAAACCGGAGCGCATCCTTCCCACACAATGCTGGAAGTGGTAGCCACAAAAGAAAAAGGAGTGGTAATAATTTCACCTTTCAGATCCAAAGCTTTGATTGCCATTTGTAAGGCAACTGTACCATTGGTGACAAAAAGAAGATGGGAAACATTCAAATGATTCTTTAGCTCCATTTCCAATTGGCTGGCGAGGGGTCCCATGTTAGTCAGCCACTGACGTTGCCAAATTCCATCAAGATATGATCGATAAGTTTGTTCTGGAGGCAAAAATGGTTTGGTGACGGGAATCATATTACTACTGTATTAATTTGTTCCATTTTTTGAAGCTGCTTTATTAAGCGTTTATAATTTATTTTTAACTTGACCAGGTAGGACTACTTACATAGTATAACTAAAAAGTGACTTAGCCATAACATAAATAAAAACTATCAAAGTCATTTTTAAATTAACTAAGTTTCAACTTTATCGCCTGTCTCTTATCATGTTATGAGAAAGAAAATCTTCAACATTTGTATCGCAAAGGTTGATACGGTTCCTTTTTATTTTCTCTTCATCCCAATGCCACCATTCAATTTCTAATAGCCGTTGAATTTGATATTTGGTAAACCGTGATCTAATAAACTTAGCAGGATTACCTCCCCAAATCTCATATTCCGGAATATTCTTCGTAACGACTGCGCCAGCGGCAACGACTGCTCCATTGCCAATCGTAATACCTGATAAAATAGTCGCGTTAAATCCTATCCAAACATCATGACCTATTACGACATTGCCTTTTGTCGCTGATTTTTTTTCAAAATCTAATAAGTCTTGATGCAAAGTATTAAAGGGGTAGGTTGTTATCCAATCAGTTCTGTGGTTGTCTCCTAAAAAGATAACCACACCTTCCGCAATAGAGCAATATCGACCGATGAATAAGTTAGAGTGTTCATTTTCGAATAGTATTTTAGGACTTCCATACGTATGCTCTCCAATTATATATTTGTAACCCTCAAAAATCTCTTTAGTGAAAAATAAGGGAGTATTTTGTTTTTTTTTATTAAATAGAAAACGCGAGACTTTTTGAAATGCTCTGACTAAAAAATCATTTATTGTAATATCCATGTATACTTTTAATTGAATTAGACCTTAATAATGCTATAGTTAATAACTAATTGTATTTAAATTGCAAAAATTAAATTCTGGCAACTATTTAAATACTTTCTATTCACCGATAGAGTTGCATTTATTTAATTTTATAAGGTATCGAAAAAGGCAACTTTTTATTAGCCAAGTCAACGATAGTATTAATGGTCTCAAACCGCAGGACAATTGCAAAGGTAAGAAAGAAGATAACGCCTCCCAAACCGCCAATCAGAAGTCGCCAAAAATCAGGCTGAGATGAGATCACGCTATCAATTATAAATACTATATATGCCATACTTGCACTTAGAAAGATCGGAGGAATAACATCACGAAGCTGTTGCCATGAATTATAGCCGATAAACTTGCCGGAAAAGTGGGTATTTATAAAAAATGCTATGATAGAAAATAATACCTGTCCCCACAATAAACCATAAATTCCATATGAAAAAGAAGCAACAAGAATAAGGGTTAACAACACCTTCTTCATGATTTCAAGACGTAAAATTAAATCACTCCTTCCTTTGACACTAAGAATCCCAATATTATTGCTGTGTAACGGAAAAAGCAGTCCGTTAATAAGTAATATTTGGAAATAGGGAACAGCTGGAAGCCATTTATCTGTAAATAGGAAACGAAACATAGGTTCCGCTAATACTCCCATTAAAGCTAATACGGGCCCGATGATAAAAATGACCATTCTCAAAATTTGTTTATAAATTGACTTTAGTCTTTCATTATCGTTTTTCACCTCGGCAAAAAGAGGATAGGTCACTTTACTTAATATAGATGAAAGAGTACTTACAGGATACTGCTTTAGAGAATCCGCTCTATTATATAATCCCAGTTGAGTGGCGCTGTAAAACTTCCCAATGATTAAGACGTAAACATTATTAAAAATTATATCTAAAATTCCCGCTGCCATCATCCTACTTCCAAACCCAAAATGATAACGAAATTTTGCTTTATGGAATATTAACGATGGTTTCCATCCCGACTGTACCCACAGCATAACATTATTTACCACTGCCGCTGCAATAGCCATCCACACTAAACTCATCACGCCGAAACCCAAGTACGCTAAAACAATACCAACAATCGCAGAAGAAAAATTTGCAGTTAACGATGCTGTCGTTTCTGTTTTAAAATCCAAAAGTTTATGGAGGCGTGTTACCTGAACGGCAGAAAAAGCATTGATAACGAAAACACTACAATATAAGCGAGTAATTGAGACTAGCAAGGGCTGCTCAAAAAAGTCTGATATGAAAGGAGCGGCCAGAAACATAACTATGTAAAGAATCATGCTACCCAGCATATTAAATACAAAAACAGTAGAGTAGTCTGCTTGGGAGGGCGCATCCGTACGGATCAATGAAGCACCTAATCCGCTATTAATTAGAGCGCCAGAAATTCCCATAAAAATACCGATCATGCCGATCAAACCAAATTCAGCCGGAAGAAGTAAACGTGATAAAATTATAGACACCAGAAAACCTACGATTTGATTTCCAAACGTTTGAATGGAAGTCCACACCATCCCAGAGAGCGCTTGTTTTTTTAGAGACATTTATAGTTTCGCATCACAGTGTCCCAAAATACCTTTCACATCATACACTATAGCGGCATCGTTTTTGAGAGAATCAATATCCTGTCTAAGAAATTCATGATGCGCCACGCCTAAAACAACGGCATCATACCGCTGATCTGGAACTTCATTATAAACTTCCAAACCATATTCATTTTTCACTTCGGTTGGATTTGCCCAAGGATCGTAAATTTCTACTTTTACGCCATAGTCCTTTAATGCCTCAATTACATCCACAATCTTCGTATTGCGCACATCAGGACAGTTTTCTTTGAAGGTTATGCCTAACATGAGAACCCGCGCACCGTTTACTGCAATATTTTTCCTGATCATGGCTTTCACCACCTGTGAGGCGATATAGCTGCCCATGGAATCATTCAACCTGCGGCCGGCCAAGATGATCTCCGGGTGATAGCCGTATTCCTGCGCTTTCTGGGCGAGGTAATAGGGATCAACGCCAATGCAATGTCCACCCACCAAGCCAGGTTTAAAAGGCAAAAAGTTCCATTTTGTACCGGCGGCTTCCAGCACGGCACGGGTATCAATGTCCATGAGATTAAAAATCTTCGCCAGTTCGTTTACGAAAGCTATATTAATGTCGCGTTGGGAATTTTCAATCACTTTTGCAGCTTCAGCCACTTTAATGGTGGGTGCCAGATGGGTTCCGGCGGTAATAACCGATTTGTACAGGTCGTCCACTGTTTTACCGATTTCGGGTGTGGACCCGGAAGTCACCTTTAAAATTTTCTCTACCGTATGTTCTTTATCGCCCGGATTGATGCGTTCCGGCGAATAGCCCGCAAAGAAATCTACATTGTATCGCAAACCCGACACTTTTTCAAGAACAGGAATGCACTCTTCTTCAGTCGCGCCCGGGTACACCGTGGATTCATAAATGACGACATCTCCTTTTTTCAGGACCTTCCCCACCGTTTCACTCGCCTTGATCAAAGGCGTGAGCACAGGCCGGTTGTTTTTATCCACGGGCGTCGGTACGGTGATAATATAGGTGTTCGCGTCGGCAATAGCCTGAAGATCGCCGGAACAGAAAAGCCCTTTTTCCTCCTTGTTAGGGTTGGCAGTCACCAGGGCAGCACCCAAGAGTTCATCCGAAACTTCTAAAGTGTCATCGTGTCCGGCATTGAGTTCCTCCACTCTTTTTTGGTTGATGTCGAAACCGACCACGGGATATTTGGTGGCGAAGAGTCGGGCTAAGGGAAGTCCAACATATCCAAGTCCTATAATTGCAATTTTGTGGTTCATCGGGAAATGGGTGACGAAATTATTTTTAATACGGTCCGGAAGAATTGAAGACCTTTTTTGATTCTGCAAAAGTAAGAAAAGTAATTTAAAGAGCGGACCGTAAATCAGCAAAGCAGTGATCTGCGTTTAAACTGGTCGAAGAAGGCACCCCTTATTATTTTGCCAAACTTTTTAGAATACCGCAGGTATCAGACGACTGAAACGCCGAATTACCTGTTTTTAGTGTGCTTCAGAGCAGCTGCAGGATGAAAGAAAATTCCGCCCTAAAAAAGAATTTTTATAACTCCCTTACTTTTTTATTAATGAAATAAAAAGCTGTAATGATCAGAAATCTCTTGAATTTTGAGGCTAAAAACAGTATGTTTGAACGCTGCTTTGGATAAATTTCAGCAGCAATTAAAACCTACTGATTTTTATTGAAATACATTTAAATCGCTTTAAACCAGCAGGTTATTAATAGGATAACCATCGCTGATTCCGTACTTGAAATAAGGACTTTTCGCCTTTCTGCATCAGATAGGACCCCATTTTTCTAGGATAGTACCCCTTCAACACTCATTTCGGAAGCTTTGAAGGGATGAAAATCGCTCCTTCAAGGTGTTTTCATGGTGTCACAGGATGAAAATACAGATTCATACGGACAAAAATATTTTTCATCAGGATGAAATTGCGCCAAATTTCCTACCTTTAGGGCACAAAAAAAGACCCGGTCTGCCAACCGGATCTTCTTTCCACTTCATTCAGGTCCCGGGTCTAGGAGGCCTGAATTTTCCTGACGGGCGCCGAAGCTACCGTTCGTTTCAAAATAGGAGAAGGCGCGAAGACAATGCGTATTTTTTTCACATTGCCGGCATTCAGTTCATCCGCTGTTTCCGCGCCGGTGCCACTGACAGAGGGACGGAAGGTGCCCAGATCCCCGAATTTCACGATATAACCTTCCTGTAAATATTTCAGCAGGCTCTTCTCCAGGCCAAAGAGGACGGCACGGATATCTACACTGTTCAGCGTGGAAGCATCAGAAAGTTCGTCGGAAATGGTCCGCACATCGATGACCCCGGTGCTCTTCACCAAAGGATAAAACTTCTTCGGATCATCCGGAAGTTTAGGGTTGCGTCTTTCGATCGCTTTAAATGTTATCATAACAAATTGTATTTAATTAATTAAAATTGTCCAAAATTCAAAGCATTTTGGGATCGCCCTCCCGGTTCTGCAGAACGACGAAGCTTTTGGCGGGTGAAGTTCAGGTATTGAAACAACTTCATTCAAACAATCATAGTGTATTTTGTATTTAAAATTATAATTTATATCTTTACATCCAGACAAATATAATACTTTGTTTTGAATTAAATACAATTTTATTAAAAAGTTTTACAAAATGGACACCGGAGTGAAAATAAAGCAGATCAGGCAGGAAAACCAAATGACCCAAAGTGAGTTTGCTGCCTCCATTGGGCTGAGCCGCAGTGCACTAACGCAATTGGAAGCCGGACATACGCGACCCTCCTATGATGTACTGGAAAAACTCATTGACCATTATGATGTGGACATCAATTCGTTTTTTAATTCTGCGGCGCTGCCCTCGCCTAAAGCTTTCGACAATACGGAAGAATTAGGAGATAAGGTTCAAAAAATCAGAAAATTCTATGATGACTACTACGGCTTGAGGTACAACACCTTACTGTTGGACGATTTGGTTAAAAAAGTAGTTGACCAATATCCGGATCGCGCCAAAGCGGAAATATTCAGAGAAGCCTATGAGATTTATGTAATGCTGGAAGCTGTTAAACAGACCTTCGAACTGCGTTTGGTCGATCCTTTAAAAAGGTACGCCCATAAAGTGCGAAAACTCCGCATGCAGGAAGGACGGGGTGAAGACGATGAATCGATAAAATACGAGTCCGCGGAACTTCAGTCGCATTTGGACAGCATCATGTCCGAAACGATTAATTATCTTGAAGGAAATGAGGGCGTTTTAACAAAGTGGTTGCATGATATGAAGGAGGTGACGTATACGGATGATGTATTTTTTACTTCGTCCCTTGCTAAATTTTTATACAGTTCCCAGGAAACTTTTCTGCATCACTTTGAGATCTTGCTGAAAAACGCAGATGCTCTGCCTGAAGTAGAGCATTATTATGAGACGCAGCATCATTTTTTTGGGAAGCTGTAAACTTCCCGATACACTCCACTGCGTTACGCTATTCGAAGTGACGAAATAGTAGATTTTATCACAGTCAGCTTTTGGGGTTGCTGTCAGGTCGAGTGATTTTGCGAAAGCAAAATTGTATCGACTTCTCGATACGCTCCACTTCGTTGCGCTACTCGAAGTGACGAATACCGTGGCGGTACTGGAAGTAACGAAGCAAAGAAATTTATGGCAATAGACTAACCGCCGTCAGGTCGAGTGATTTTTCAACGCAAAGCGGAGAGAAATTGTATCGACTTCTCGATACGCTTCACTGCGTTGCGCTACTCGAAGTGACGAAGCAATGGAATCTACCGTAGTATTGGTACCCGATTGTCGTCAGGTCGAGTGATTTTCCGCAGCGGAGCGAAGGAAAATTGTATCGAGACCTTTTATAATTAGTAATTTTAAGAAAAATTATTATAATGGCACTTTCGTACGTCTATATTCTTAAGTGTGCAGACGAAACCTATTATACAGGAGTTACCTCCAATATTGAGCAAAGATTTCAAGATCATCAGCGAGGATTATACGTAGGCTCTTACACCCAAAAAAAGACTCCCTGTCCAATTGGTCTATTATCATACTTTTACGGACATTACTATCGCTATCGAGTTCGAGAAGAAAATTAAGAGATGGTCCAAGTCGAAAAAATTAGCTTTAATTGAAGGACGTTATGACGATCTGCCCAACCTTTCAAAAAAGAAAACTCGCGAATAACTTCTCGATACGCTCCACTGCGTTCCGCTACTCGAAGTGACGAATACTGCTGCCTGAGGTGATGGTCGTTTAGAATACAGGCCCGTGGTCAGGTCGAGTGGTTTTGCGACAGCAAAATTGTATCGACTTCTCGATACGCTTCACTGCGTTGCGCTACTCGAAGTGACGCTAATTAACTATAGATCGGAGTAACCGACTTCGGAGATTTTTACGTTAAGAAAATTAAGATTTCTTCAGTTCTGGGCTTTTAACTTGCACTGTCCAAAAATCTCCAGTGTTTGAGTGGCGGCAAAAAGATATATTCGAAAGACTAATTTTATTTCCGCCCGAGTTTGGAGATTTTGATAGAAGAAATCTTAATTTTTAGTAAAAAGATCCAAGTCTTGATCTTTTCGTTCTTTTGCATCAAGGCAAAAGGACATTAGAAAAGGTAAATAAGCATAATGCAATTATCAACTTCTCGATACGCTCCACTGCGTTCCGCTACTCGAAGTGACGAAGCGGGGGAATTTATTACAATAGACTGACTGTCGTCAGGTCGAGTGATTTTCCGCAGCGGAGCGAAGGAAAATTGTATCGACTTCTCGATACGCTCCATTCCATTCCGCTACTCGAAGTGACGAATACCGTTGCCGTACTATAAGTGACGAATACCGTAAAGTTAATCGATGTGACAAAGAAAAGAAATTTGTGGCAACAGACTGACGGCCGTCAGGTCGGGTGATTTTGCACAGCCCAACAAATGGAACCTGTTTCAGAACCCTACTTCAAATGCGTCCAATACCACTCCACTGCTTCTTTCAAACCTGCTTTAATATCATGCGTAGGCTCGTATCCCAAGAGCTTTTTGGCTTTCTCTACGGAAGCCAAGGAATGGGGAATATCCCCCGGGCGTTGCGGACCGTGAATGATGGGTACGTCACGGATGGCAGGATCGTAGGCGGACAGATACTCTTTGAGATAGCTGACCAAAAGATTAAGGGTCGTGCGGTCTCCCACCGCGGTATTGTACACCGTATTAAGGGATTCCATGTTTTCCGACCGCAGGGCCAGCTCATTCATTTGAAGTACATTGTCGATATAGGTAAAATCCCGCGAGTAATCACCCGTACCATTGATGACGGGACTTTCATGATTCATCAGTTGGATCACAAATTTCGGAATCACCGCCGCATACGCCCCGTTCGGTGTCTGCCGCCGGCCGAAAACATTGAAATAGCGCAGGCCGATGCATTCCAGCCCATAGGTCTTACTGAACACGTCGGCATAGAGTTCATTCACATATTTGGTAATGGCATACGGCGAGAGGGGTTTTCCAATGACGTCTTCCACTTTGGGCAAAGATTCGGAATCGCCGTAGGTGGAGGAACTTGCGGCGTAGACAAAACGCTTCACTTTGGCATCCCGCGCGGCCACGAGCATATTGAGAAATCCGCTCACATTGACGTCATTGCTCGTAATGGGGTCATTAATCGACCGCGGCACGGAGCCCAGCGCCGCCTGGTGCAGGACATGATCCATACCCGCACACGCCTGGTGACAGGTGCCGATATCCCGGATATCGCCTTCTATCAGCGTGAAGTCAGGATGCTCCTTTAAATGGTCAATGTTGTGGTGAAAGCCCGTGGCAAAATTATCCAGGCAGGTCACGAGCGCACCTCTTTGAATGAAATAGTCACACAGATTGGACCCGATGAAGCCGGCGCCTCCCGTGATTAAAATTTTCGTATTCTTTAAATCCATTTTCTCCACCATTTTGGTTGTTCTTCTTCATGGGTATAGGAATAGTAGCCGTAGCCGTACTTCTGACCATATCGTGTATTTTCAGGTTTCACCCCATTCAGGACGAAGGCCATATTGCTGATGCCGTTATCGGTCTGAAAATTGTCGGCGAAGCTGAGCATTTCCTTTTCGGTGAAATCTGACTTTGCCACATAAAGGATGACGTCCGCATTTTCCACCAAATGTAGGGTATCACTGACCAACATGACCGGAGCAGTGTCCAGGATGACATAATCATAGCGGTTTTTTAACCCGTCAATCAGCGTATCAAACTTTTTCATGTCCAGCAGGTCATTGGGGTTGGGCGCGATCTGTCCGCCGAAGAGCACATCCAGGTTCGGGGTGAGCCGGGAGGGAACAATGAAGGAGGCCGGGTCCGATTCTTCCGAAACCAGAAAGTCGGTAAGACCCACATTTTCACCGCTCACGAAGCGGTGCAGCTGGGGATTGCGGATGTCGGCCCCTACAATGATGACGCGGCTTTTGCCTGATAATGTCAGCGCCAGATTCATGGAAACGGTGGTCTTACCCTCGCCTTTCACGGAGGACGTCACCAGGACCACGCCGCCGGCGGTGAGTTCCCGGACCCGCAGAAGATACTTCAGGTTCGAGGACAGGATGCGGAAGGATTCGGCGAAGACCGAAAAATCATTGGTCTTAACGACGGCATTCTCGTCTTTTTTAAAGGGGATCTCCGCAATGACGGAGGCGTCGGGCAGATGCGCGAGCAGGTCCTGCTTGGTGTGCACCCGGACGTCTAAGAACTGCGCCCCTACAAAAAGCAGCAGCGGCAACAGAAAGCCTGCGGCGAGGGCGCCGTAAATGATCTGTTTCGCATTGGGCTTCACGATGCCGGTGGTGTACGCCGGATTGACGATCTTGGCCTTGGGCGCGGTCACCGCCAGGGTAATGGCGTTCTCTTCGCGTTTCTGAAGGAGGTACAGGTAGAGCTGTTCTTTCAGGTTCTGCTGCCGGTCAATGCTGCGGAACATTTTTTCCTGGGTCGGAAATTTACTGATGTTTCCTTTGGCGATATTCAGCTGTCCTTTGGCCTGCGCGATCTGCAGCTGCAAGGTTTCTCTGGATTCCAACAGATTTTGCCGGATGAGGTTCTTCAGCGCGGCGATCTGCTTGTTCATTTCCACCACGGCCGGGTTCTCGCCCGTCGCCTGTTTGAGGACCCGGTTGCGGGTAAGCACCAGATCATTGTATTCACTGATATAGGTTTCGGCAGCCCCCGGCAAGCCTAATCCTGTAGGCAGCAACTGATTGGAAGCGGAAGCGGCCAGGGCAGAATTGACGAGATCCAGCTGCATCGTCTGCGTGAGGATGATCTTGGTATTGTCTTCCACGTTCGACAGAGAAATCCCGGCCTGGGCCTGCAGGTCCGTAATTTCATTGGTCCGCTTGAAGCGTTCTTTCTCTCCTTCAATACCGGAAAGGTCTTCGCTGATGATGGCGAGCCGGTCATTGATGAAATCCTGGGTGTTCTGCGCTTCCTGATTTTTATCTTTAATGCCGTCAATATTGTACTGCCGGGCCATTTCATTTAAAATATCTTCCGATTTCCGTGGCGTCGGACCCACGAATGAGAGGTTCATCAGCAGTCCCTGGTCAGGGGGCAGGCTGACTCCGATCTGTCCCTCCAAGTTGGCGACGGCATTGGCCGCCGAGCGGAAGATCACCTTGAGCGGTGCGGTAAAACGAACGCCCGGCTTAGCGTCCAGCTGTACCACTCCAAAAGGCAGTTTCACGGGCACGCCGAAGCGGTGCAGGCCCGGAGATCCTTCCACTTTAAAGGAATTGGTACCGGCCGGCTGCAGCTTGAAGGCGGCAGCAGAAAAGTTTTCGGTATTGTTGAGCGAAATAATTTTGCCGGAGAGTGGAGCGTCCCGGTAGAGTTCCACTTCCTTGATGGTGCCGACACTGAAAAAACTGACCTGTAAGTTCAGGTTTTCGACGACCGTCCGCAGGATCGGTTTGGACACGATGACGGTCTTCTCGCCCTGCAGTTCATTGTCGCCACTGACCCCGACGCCCAGGGTTTTCAGATCACTGAGCGCTGCGGAACTGTTGCTCTTGGTCTCCTGCAGTTTCAGCGAAGCGGTAGTATAATACTGGGGGATGGTGTACCGCAGATAGACTTTGGCGACCGTATAAAAGACGGCCATGCTCAGCAAAAACCAGGGCCATTTGCGCAGGTAGCGGCCAATTTCTTTTTTTAAGTTGACCGGTGGTGTTTTGCGGGAAGCGGTTGCGTTTTCTAAAAGTTCCATGGAAATTATTAACGGATTAGCGTAATGATCACCGTCAGAATACCTAAACCTAAGCCGCCGTATTTCAACCACTGATCTACGGTCGAGTTGGTTTTTACAGCGATCTGCTTATTGCGGTCCGGCTCTACATAGAGGATGTCATTCTGCTGTAAATAATAGTAGGGAGAATTCATGACCGACGCCTCGGACAGGTCCAGAGAGATGATCTCATCTTTTTGGGTGGCCTCTGAATACCGGATCAGTTTAATATCCGTTTTATTGGCATCGTAGGTGGTATCGCCCGCCAGGGCGAGGGCCTGGAAAAGATTCACCTTTTCGTTGGTGCTGGTTTTCTGGCCGGGATTTTTCACTTCCCCCAAAACGGAAAAACTGAAATTACTGAGGCTGACTGTCACCATAGGATCGGTCAGGTAGCGTTTCAGCCGGCTTTCCAGGTCTGTCTGCAGCTGTTTTTTGGTCATTCCCTTGCAGTAAATGCGGCCCAGGACCGGAAAATTAATGGTCCCATCGGCGGTAACTATATATTCGCTGGCGGTACCGGATGAGGTGGAACTGCTGCCGGTTTCGGTGCCCGCGGTGCCCGTTTTGGTCATGGTCGGGACATTAAAGGGGCGCACCGCGATCTCATCAAAAGCGGAAACCAGGATCTGCAGCTGATCACCTTCCTGAATATGGAGGCCCTGATATCTGGCCTGAGAAACCTCCTGCCCGAAATTATTATTGGAAAGATAGACGATGTTCTCTTTGGGTTTGCAGGACTGCACTGCCAGGAGCAGTATCAGGAGGCCGGCGCGAACGTATTTCTTCATGATGGGATATTGGAGCGGTGAGGCACCCGTGGAATGCTTATGCAGGCCAATCAATCTGGCTTACAGGATGAGGTAGTTCAGACCGATCGCCAGCTGACGGTTAAACGTGTTTCTGAACGTGTTGTCGGGATAGACGCGGGTGACGCCCTGATCGTAGCGCACAAACCCTTCAAAGTGGTCGTTGATGACCATCCCCACGCCAATGGAAGCGCCAAAACTGGTTTTCGTGAGCGTCTTGTCGTAGTTGAACTGATAATAGGCTGCGTCGTAAGCGGGATCCACCTTGCGGCTTTCGTTCACCAAAAATTCAACCCGCGGGCCGCCGAAAACAAAAACATTGGTCTTATAACCGTACCGGCTGACAAAATATTTTACATACAGCTGGGCAGCAACATAGTCATGATGGAACTTCTGCAGACCATAGCGCTCTTTTTCCGCTTTGGCATTTTCGCCCTGCATGCTGTACTCTATCTGGGGGACCAGATACAGCCAGGCAGAATTGAAAATATCGTTTTCCACGAGTGGAAACTGTACGAAAGCGCCGATGGCACCACCGTAACGGCCAATGGACCGATCATGCACCCCCACGATAGAACCGCGGTGGAAATTGCCGGTGACCCCATAATTAATAGACTGAGCGCCGAGGCTGGCGAGCGTAAAGAACGCCAAAAGGACAAGAGTTTTTTTCATAGCTGTATTTTGAAGCGGTTCCGGAAGAACGGCATTTTCTGCCGCAAAATTAGGTAAAAATAATGAAAAAGCAGAAAGACCGTCCGGACGATGGCGAAAAATTCGCCAAAATGAAGGAGAATGCGCCGAGGAAGAAGCGATGCGCGGCCGGCAGAGGCACTAAAGACCTGCAGTATATTCCGGACAGGCGCGGATCTCCTCATATTCATAGCCCTTCCCCAAAAGGTAGGTGACGGTCTTGGATCTGCGCTGATAGTCCGGGAGGCCTTTCAGCCTGCCGGCATAGTCGGTGTACAATTTTTCGATCGCCTTGCGGTAATCGGCTTCGTCGATTTCGTCAAAACACTGACTGATGAGCTTTTCCGGTACTCCTTTGGACTTAAGGTGAAGCCGGATCTTGGTGCGCCCCCAGGACTTCATATAAAATTTACCGCGGATGTAACTGCGGGTAAAGCGCTCTTCATTCAGATACCCTTCGCGCATGAGGTAAAGCAAAATCTCTTCTCTGGCTTCAGGCACGAGCAGAAAATCGCGCATTTTATATTCGACTTCCTGATGACAGCGGTCCTGATAGACACAGTAGTGGGCCATCTTCTGTTTAATTTCAAGAAAAGTATAGGATTTTTTTTCCATCGTTGTGTCGGCGCTACATTGATTTCTGTTAAAATGCCGTTAGTGTTTGGCTTCGGGAGGGCGCTATCGCCGTGCCTGAACCATAACGTTCTCTGGGTGTCACCAGCCCCCGGAGGCACCGCCTCCGCCAAAGCTGCCGCCGCCACCGAAACCGCCAAAACCGCCACCCCCGAAGCCGCCGCCACCACGTCCAAAGCCGCCGCCGAAAGAGCCGGGAAAAGGAAAGAAACCGCCGGGATAGGAGCGCCGGCCGCGCCGGGACAGGACGACGTCCTCACCGCCACCGCCGCCACCGCCGCCACGGTTTTTGAACAGCATGCTGAGGATCATCAGCACAAAAAAAGCGACCAGCATCATCTGCAGCGGCGAAAGCCCTTCTTCACCCCCTGAATCCTTCGCAAGGGGGCGGAATTTCCCCCGGACCGCTTCCATCAGGGCGGTGGTGCCGCGGTTGATGCCTTCGTACCACTGACCGCGTTTAAAGTGGGGCGTCACGATATAGTCCATGATCTGGCCGGCCACCGAAGCCGTCAGGTACTGCTCTACGGCCCGCCCCTGCTGGATCGACATGGTATGGTCTTCGGTGGCGATCAGGAATACAATCCCGTTATCGACGTCTTTTTGGCCAATCTGCCACTTCTCGCCGTACATGGTGGCGAGGTAGTTGACGTCTTCGCCGCCCGTGGTCGGAATAATGATGACGGCAATTTCGGTGGACGTGGAATCGGAAAACGCCATCAGCTTTTGGTTGAGCTGTTGTTTTTCGGCCACGGTGAGCAGGCCCACGCCGTCCGTGACCGGATAGAGCAGCGCAGGTTTTTCGGGGACCTGCTGCCCCCACAGGGTGAGGCTGAACCCGAGCAGGAAAAAGATCAGGAAAAGGCTACGAGAAAGTGATCTCATTGGACAGTTCATTGTGATTTTCTCCCGTCACCGGGAAATGTTTTTTCAGCTCGAGGCCGGTTTCCAGGACCGCTTGTTCCAGACCTAAGAAATAGTCACCCCGGGCAAAGAACCGGGTGGTCCGGTCGTGCAGGGCATCCCAGAATCCCTGCTTCACTTTGCGGTGGATGCCGGTATCGCCAATGATGGTGAGGTACTGCTGATCAAAATTAAGATGAAAAAGCACGGCATTTTCTTCGGCCGTCTGACCCTGACACATTTTCTTAAAGACCTCAAAAGCAATGGCCGCATTGTCGCCATCCGAATGCGAATCAATATGAATACGGATCTCGCCCGTGGAATGGTTTTCCGCAGTCTGAATGGCTTCCACCAGAGAAGCCATTTCATGATCTGTGAGGTAGTTGCTCATTAGTTGGTGAAAACCTCGGGCGCACGCTCGGCACCGGCGGCCGCCTTGAAGTACGGTTTTTCTTTAAAGTTGGTGAAATTGGCCAGAATATTATTCGGGAACGTTTTTATCGAAGTGTTGTAGTCCTGTGCGGCTTCGTTATAATAAACGGTCTCGCTGCGGATGCTGTTCTCAATGGCCGTGTATTCCCGCTGGAAATTGGTGTACTGCTGATCGGCTTTCAGGTTAGGATACTGCTCCACCACAGCCATGAGCCGGCTGAGCGCACCGCTCAGTTCGCCCTGGGCAGCCTGGAAGCGGGCCATATCGGCCTCGGTCATGTTCGTGGGGTCCACGGTGATCGAGGTGGCTTTGGAGCGCGCTTCGATGACTTTGGTCAGGGTCTCCTGTTCAAACTGGGCATAGGATTTTACGGTACGTTCCAGGTTGGGAATGAGGTTCGCGCGTTTCTGATACACGGTCTCCACATTCGACCATTTGGTATTGACGGTCTGTTCCTTGGTGACAAAAGAATTATAGCCGTTCTTGCCCCAAAAGAACAGCACGACCCCGATTACCACTAACGCGATACCGATGGTACCGGCGCTCATACAGCCTCTGTTTCTCATAGTTGATTGTCTTTATTTATTTGCTTCCCAAATATACAATATATGTGCTAAATTTGTGGAAAATTAAACAAAATGATCACTGCCGTTGTAGCCTTGGGCCTAAAAAATGAAATTGGAGCTGATAATCAACTGCTCTGGCATCTGCCCAAAGACCTGCGCCGCTTTAAGGAGATCACCACCGGACACCCCATCATCATGGGCCGCAAGACCTATGAGAGCATCGGCAAGGCCCTGCCGAACCGCACCAACATCGTCATCAGCCGCCGCCGGGACTGGTTCGAAGAAGGCATCCTGATCGTGGGCAGTGTAAAGGAAGCCCTCAAATTTGCCAAAAAAATCGATGAACAGATCTTCATCATCGGTGGCGGCAATATCTATGAGCAAACGCTGGAGGTGACCGACCGACTGGAGGTCACGCTGGTGGAGACCACCCGCCCGGCTGATGTTTATTTCCCGAAGATCAATCCCGAAATCTGGCGAAAAACAGAAGAAAACTGCCACGAAGCGGATGAAAAGCATGCCTACGGATACTGTTTTCAGACCTATGAACGGATCACCCCGCTGACTGCCGGATAACAGCGGACCGATTGCGGTTTTCCGCTAAAACTGTATCTTTGCACCTCAATAAATACACCATGAATAAATACCTGAAATTCGTCATCGCCGCGCTGATCATCGCCGCCGGCGTGTACCTGATGATGAACCGGAACATCGGCTGGGGCATCGTGCTCGTCCTTCTGTCGGCCCTTCCGATACTGCTTTTCTTTAAAAATGAATACATCCTGCTGGCTTTCTGGTTTCTGCGCAAACAGAATATGGCAAAGGCAGCTTCCTGGCTGTCGAAGATCACCGACTATCGGGCGCAGCTGCACCGCACGCAGTACGGCTACTACCATTATCTGCAGGGGCTGACGCTGGCGCAGGAAAACCCGTCCGGAGTGGAACCCTATATGAAGAAAGCGCTGGAATACGGCCTTAACATGAAACACGACCGCGCGATGGCGACGCTGAATATCGCGGCCGGCGCCATACAGAAAGGCCGCCGTCAGGAAGCCCAGAAATTACTCGAGGAAGCGAAGCGCCTGGATTCCGCCGGCATGATGACAGACCAGATCAAGATGCTGCGCGACCAACTGAAGATGCCGTCGATGCAGAAACACATGCATAATCCGCATATGCGTCAGCGGGGGAAGTTTTCCTAAATTCTGGATTTTGCATTCTAAATTTTGAATTTTAGATTTTAAATTCTAGAATTTGGATTTTGAATTTTAGGTTCTATATTTTAGATTGTTCCCGCCTCTGCAGCCCGCATTTTGAGTCCTGCGTATCGCATCTTCAATCTTGCATCTCGCATCTTGCATCTTGCACGTGATTTAAAAGTTAGAATTTAGACATTAGAAATGTACTACGCAGTTCCTGAATGCTGAATCCTCACTTTTAAAGGTTGTATCAGGTGTCTTAGATCTTGAATCTTGAGTCTTTACTCTTTACTCTTTACTCTTGATTCTTGCACCTGATTTAGAGGTTAGAATTTAGAAATTAGAAATTAGAACAGTTTCGGGCTTTAGGTTCGGGCGGGTTTCGGAGCACAAAAGCATCAACCAGCACTGAACTTGAGCAGAAGCATGGAGTTCCACGTTTGCGCACCCAGCCTGACGCAAAACCTGTGTTACAGGCAGTGGATTTCTGTTTGTCATCTCGTTTGAATAACTTTTTGTTTATTTATACGCAATATGAAATCAGCAATCCTCTTGGTCTCATCACCTGAAAATGTCGGCGTGAAATAGTTCACATATTCAAGAAGCTCGTTTAAAGTTAAAATTTTCACATACTGAAACTCTTCTTTCGGCTTTGTACCGGTGAAAACAATGAGGTTTTTAACGGGTATTTTTATGTCGCCCCAATGATGTCTGTCGATACAAAGATGATCGTTACTCATTTCATTGTTAAGCAATTTAAATAGAACAAAGCTTGTTCTTCTTATTTGTTGGACAGGTGAATGTAAACTCACATTTTCTAACGATTTTTTACTCCAATTCTTGGTTTCAATCAGGAATATACCGGAAGGTCCAACAAGTATATGATCAATTTGAACTGACTTTATGTAATCATTTCCTTGTCTGTAATATATTGCTGATGAAAATGAAATATCAAAGTCATTAATCAAATAGTATTCATCCGACAGATTTTCTAATGTCTTTACAACCTTTTGTTCGCCTAGAGCACCGTAAATAAAACTGTTCAATCTGTCAATTGCACTTTTCTTTCTTTCAAGTTCTGATAAAGGATATTTGACACTCTGGGTTACCGCAGCTCCAGTATTTGAAGATATAAATTGATAGCGATTACTTTTAACTTTGTAGCTGTCAACAAGTCTGCTAATTGAGTTCTTCACATTGTTATCAAAACCTTGTTCTTTTAGTTGGATTTTTCTTTTATAATTCCAATGTCTAAAATCTCCTGCCAGTCTATGAAAAAAGTTGGTTTGTGTTTGGTTTGTCAATCTTGAAAGTTGACGTTTCAGTTCATTAATTTCATCTTTCAATATCCGTTCTGCTTGCTGTCTTTGTATATCTATTAAATTGTCTAAACTCTGTAATTCAGCTTTGAGAGTGTTTTTCTCCTGTTCAATTAGGTTTTCGTGATGTAAGATTAATTCTTGGCGAAGCGTTGTATAGGAGCTTTGAAAATCCATCACTTCCTTCAATGATTTGAAGTCATCGATATTACGTTCCTTTAAATGTAATTTTAAAGTTGTGAGTGAACCAATTTTGTTATAAGTCTTGCTCATTCTGTCTACTCATTGTTCATAGCAGGGTGCCTCCACTTATTATCTGTAACTTTACAGTGTGGTTCCTGAATGTTGGATCATAAATTTTAAAGGTCGAATTATGTGTCTTTGATCTTTGCTCTTTGATCTTTGCTCTTGCTTCCTGGCTCTTGGTTCTTGCCTCTTGCCTCTTGCCTCTTGACTCTTGGTTCTTTTCCCTCCAATCCGCCTTTCGCATTTACATTTCCGTGCTGGTATCGCGCCCATAGAACTTCGGGATCTGCCACTGGTATTTCACGGCGAGCGTACGGATGAGCACGATGAGCAGAATGGTAGAGATCTGTATGAACGCGTAGGTCAAAGTGGTGTATTTTACCAAAGTCAGAAACAGTCCGCCACCGACGATGCAGGCCGTGGCATAAATTTCCTTGCGAAAAATAAGGGGAATGCGGTTCAGCAGGATATCGCGGCTGATCCCGCCAAAGCAGCCGGTGATGGTGCCCAGGGTAATGCAGACCAGCGGATGCAGATCGGCATTGAGGCCTTTCTGGACGCCGACGATGGTGAAGAGGCCCAGGCCGAAACTGTCGAAGATGAATAGCGTGACCTTGAACCGGCTTTCCACCGATTTAAAGATCATGGAGATCAGGCAGGTCAGGAAAATCACGCCGCAGATCACCATATCGTGCATCCAGAAAACCGGCACATCCAGCAGCACATCGCGCACAGTACCGCCACCAACAGCCGTCACAAAGGCGATGATGAGCACACCAAACGGATCCAAGCGTTTCTGCATCGCGGCAAAACTGCCGGACATGGCGAAGGCGACCGTGCCCAGGATCTCGATGGCGAGACTGAAATTTTGCTGTACTTCCACTACAAGCCGTTTTTGATGCCGATGCGTACCGGTTCCGGTACCAGGATCTCGTAATTGCCGTTGAAGGTGATGATCTCGCGTACGATGCTGCTGCTGATGAATGATTTTCCGGCTGAGGTCAGCAGGAAGATGGTTTCCACCTTGTTGTCGCGCGTGAGCTCACGGTTGGTCTGGGCGATGGCTTTTTCAAACTCAAAGTCGGCCGGATTGCGCAGACCGCGCAGGATGAAACTGACGTTCTTGCTGCGGCAATAGTCGACGGTGAGGCCTTCAAAATGATCGACTTCGATATTAGGGAACGCGGCGAAGGTCCGGCGGATGAACTGCATGCGCTCCTCCAGGGAAAACATGTATTTCTTCTGCGAATTCTGTCCGATCGCGATGATGATGCGGTCGAACAAAGGATAGGCACGCTCGACGATATCGTAATGGCCCAGGGTGATCGGATCGAAGGAACCGGGAAAAACGGCTACTCTCATTATGGTTGTTATTTAAATAGGACTGACGCTGCCACCGGCAGCGCGGTTTAATTTTTTGCCAGGGCTTTCTCCACTTCGTTGCCACAGAGTTCCCGGATTGAAATGCCGTGCCAGGCGGCCTGCTGCGGCAGGATGGACGCCGGTGAAAAGCCGGGGTTGGTATTCATTTCCAGCATATAGGGGGTACCGTCCATGATGATGAATTCGCTGCGTGAAAAGCCGCTCATCCCCAGGGCATCATAGGCGCGCCTGGTGATTTCCTCGACTTTCAGCCGCGTGGCTTCGTCCAGCCGCGCCGGCGTGATCTCCTCAGAAGCCCCTTCATATTTGGCTTCGTAATCGAAGAATTCGGTGTGGGGGACAATTTCCGTTATACCGAGTACCGTCGTTTTACCATTAAAATCAACGGCTCCGACCGAAACTTCCATCCCATCGAGAAAGGACTCGATCAATATTTCATCATCTTCAGCAAAGGCAAAGTCCAGCGCCTGCGCAAGTTCTGCCGGTTCTTTTACTTTGGTGATGCCGAGGGAAGAGCCGGACTGATTGGGTTTAACAAAAAGAGGAAGGCCCAGCGCAGCGACGACCTCCTCCGCATCACAGTGTTCGCCACGGCGCAGATAAATACTTTTTGCGGACGGTATTCCGTACTTGGACAGCACGGCCAGCGTGTCTTTCTTGTTAAAGGTCAGCGCGCTTTGGTAAAAATCGCAACCGGTATATTTTTGTCCGATGGTGTTCCAGTAGGCCTGCAGTTCACCGTTTTCACCGGGTTTACCATGGATAATATTGAAACACACGTCAAACTTCACGCAGAAGTCACTGCTGAGCGTGACGGAAAAGTCGGCGCGGTCTATCGGGGCTTTGTTACCGCGGTCGTCGAGAAAATACCAGTCGTCCTGTAAAATAATCACCTTATACACATTGTAGCGTTCCCGATCCAGGGAATCGAAAATGAGCTGCCCGCTTTTCAGGGAGACTTTGTATTCGTCGGAATATCCGCCCATGACGACGGCGATATTTTTCTTATTCATAAAGCAAAACTGTAGGGCAAAATTAAACAAATAGTTTCATTGCCCCTATGGGCCGGGCAACAATTAACTGTTGCCGTAGTCTGCGGTAAGGACGGAGGCAGTTTTTGTTTTCAGTCGAATCAAATTATCGTAATTTTGCCCGCTATGAAAAGATGGTACCTCTACCCTTTTTCTCTGGTGTATCATTGGGTCACCGCTACGCGGAACCTGCTGTACGACTGGGGAATCTTCCGTTCGGCCGCGTTTAAAACACCCATCATCAATGTTGGAAACCTGTCGGTGGGCGGCAGTGGAAAATCGCCTATGGTGATGTATATCGCGGAGCTGCTCTCGCGCGAATTCCGGACCGGCGTGCTGTCCCGCGGCTACGGCCGCCTGACCAAAGGCTATCATATCACCAATTACGAAAGCAATTACAAAACCGTGGGGGATGAAGCCATGCAACTGTTCGAACGGTTTAAAAACCGCTTTGTGATCGGGGTTTCGGAGGAACGGGTGCCGGGCGCCCGAAAAATGATCGCCGATATGGAATTGGACGTGCTCGTACTGGATGATGCTTATCAGCACCGTGCCATCAAGCCCGGATTCCAGATCCTGATGACGGAGTTCCAGGATCCTTATTTTCGCGACTATCTGCTGCCGGCAGGTGATCTCCGTGAGAGCCGCAGCGGTGCCGCGCGTGCCGATGTCATCGTGGTTTCCAAATGTCCCGAGGAACTGACCGACGAGCAGAAACAGGATTACCGCACCCGTCTGCGTCCACGCCCGGATCAGGCCGTCTTCTTCTCCAGCATCAGCTATGATGAACACGTCTATTCCCACGACCGCTCGCTGCCGGACAACAACCTCGCCTATTATGACATCCTGCTGGTAACCGGTATCGCGAACCCCAAGCCGCTGCTGAAGCACCTCTCGCGCTTCTCGGACCAAGTGAAGCATCTGAAGTTCCGCGACCACCATAACTTTACCGACGAAGACATCAAAAACATCCTGAAAGACTATCATCAGCTCGGCGAGTACAGGCTGCTGCTGACGACCGAGAAGGATTATGTGCGCCTGAATACTTTTGATTACCTTCGGGATCTTGTTTACTACTGGCCCATCAATGCGACCATTGGTGAGCCTGAAAAATTCAATAAAATCCTGCTCGATTATGTTCGAAAAAATTAAAGAAACCGCCGCTTTTATTCAGGCGGTCATCCGTGAAACGCCCGACTTTGCCATTATCCTGGGTTCCGGCCTGGGGAAACTTAAAGATGAAGTCACCGCGCTCTACGAACTCGATTATACTGAAATCCCCAACTTCCCGCAGACGACGGTGGCCGGCCATGGTGGAAAACTGATCTACGGAACCCTGGAAGGAAAGAAGGTGCTGCTGATGAGCGGCCGGTTCCATTATTACGAAGGACACGACATCCGCACGGTGGTTTTCCCGGTACGGGTATTCCATCTGCTGGGCATTAAAAACCTGATCCTGTCCAATGCAGCCGGTGGGGTGCATCCGGATTTTCAGGTGGCCGACATCATGATCATCAATGACCAGATCAATATGATGCCGGAGCATCCGCTGCGCGGTAAAAACCTCGATGAATTGGGCCCGCGCT
This sequence comes from Flavobacteriales bacterium UBA6693, assembly GCA_002454815.1. Classification (GTDB taxonomy): domain Bacteria; phylum Bacteroidota; class Bacteroidia; order Flavobacteriales; family Weeksellaceae; genus Kaistella. The sequence goes on along the minus strand of DKJL01000010.1, from coordinate 43,177 downwards.
TTGTGGATATGAGCGAACCTTATCATAAAAAAATGATCGCCGTGGCGCAGGCAGTGGCTGCTGAAAAGGGCATCAAGGTACATGAAGGCTGTTATGTGGCCCTGCAGGGACCCACCTTCGAAACTCCGGCCGAATACGGCATGATCCGCGCCATCGGCGGTGATGTGGTCGGTATGAGCACGGTGCCGGAAGTGATCGTGGCCAAACACCAGGGAATGGACTGTTTTGGAATTTCCATCATTACCGATCTGGGCGGGCCGGATATTGCGCATACCGTGTCGCATGAGGAAGTCCTGCAGGCGGCCAACCGTGCGATGCCCAACGTCATCCAACTGGTGAAAGGGCTGGTACGCAACTATCCGTCGTAAAGAAAAGATAAAAGTCTCCGCTTCGGAGACTTTTTTATTGGCTGTTATTTAATTTCCGTTGGCAACGCGCACGTAGATGTGGCGTATGTTCCGCACCCCGGTTTCGCGCTCGTCGATCTCGATGGTACCGATGCTTCTGATGAGCGGCAACAGTTTGGTGAAACCAAAGTTTCTGGGATCAAAATCGGGTTTTTTCTTGAGGATGAAACTGCCGAGATTTCCGAGGAATGTCCAGCCTTCGTCGTCCCCCAGATCGTTGATGCTTTGGGTAATCAGTCTGATGGTCCGTGCATCCACTTTACTCAGCGGTTCTTTTTTCGGCCGACCCGCTGCGGTCTTTTTGGTTTCCGTGACGTCCGAAGTTTTGTCGGTTTCTTTCTCCGCGTCGTCGGTATCGGTCAGGATTTCCAGATAAATGAATTTGTCACAGGCCGAGATAAAGGGTTTGGGTGTTTTCTTTTCACCAAAACCGATGACGGTCATGCCTGCTTCGCGCAGACGCGTGGCGAGCCGGGTAAAATCGCTGTCGCTGGAAACGATGCAGAAGCCATTGACCTTTTCGGAGTACAGGATGTCCATGGCATCGATGATCAGTGCGCTGTCGCTGGAATTCTTGCCGGTAGTATAGCTGTACTGCTGGATGGGTGTAATGGCATTTTCGAGCAGCACTTTCTTCCAGCCGGAAACGGTGGGTTTGGTCCAGTCCGCATAAATTCTTTTGATGGTAGGCGTCCCGTTGCGGGAAATTTCTTCCAGCATTTCTTTCACATTCGCGTAGGGCACATTGTCTGCGTCGATGAGTACAGCAAGTTTATCGTCGGCCATTCTGTAGATTATTTTAAATTAGAAAAACGGCGCACGGCGGCGCACGCTTTGGTCAAATTTACATCATTTCAATTAAAAGTACTGAGGTGCTGATATCCCGCGCGCAATTGCTAATTTTGCAGGGTGCATCCGCAGAGAAAAATCATTCACGTCGATATGGACGCCTTCTATGCATCCGTTGAGCAGCATGACCATCCGGAACTGCGCGGAAAGCCCGTCTGTGTGGGCGGCGGCATGTACGGCGTGGTAGCCGCGGCCAGCTATGAGGCGCGCCAGTACGGCATCCGTTCTGCCATGCCCGGCCGGACGGCACTACAGAAATGTCCGCACCTGATCGTGGTGAAACCGCGCTTTCAGCGTTACAAAGAAATTTCGCAGCAGATCCGCCAAATCTTCTATGAATTTACCGATCTGGTGGAACCGCTTTCGCTGGATGAGGCCTACCTGGACGTGACGGAAAATAAAAAGAACCTCGACTCCGCACAGGAAATCGCGAGGCAGATCCGCCAGCGGATCTTTGAAGAAACGGGACTTACGGCCTCGGCCGGTATTTCGGTGAATAAATTCCTGGCCAAGGTGGCTTCCGATTACCGCAAACCCAACGGCCAGAAAACCATTCATCCCACGCAGATCCTGGAGTTTATGGAAAGGCTGCCGATTGAAAAGTTTTACGGAATCGGCAGGGTTACGGCCAACAGAATGCACGAGCTGCGCATCTATACCGGCAAAGAACTGAAAGAAAAGACACTGGAGGAACTGGTACAGCATTTCGGAAAGTCGGGGCAGTACTATTATCATGTGGTCCGCGGCATCCATCACAGCGAAGTGAAGCCGCACCGCGTGCCCAAAAGCGTGGCGGTGGAAGAAACGTTCTGGGAAAATCTGGTGGATGAGGAAACGGTGTTCGAGCAGCTGGGTCTAATCAGTCAGCAGCTGCAGGAAAGAAGTTTAAAAAAAGACCTTAAAGGGAAAAGCCTGACGCTGAAGATTAAATATAAAGATTTTGCGGTCTATACGCGCAGCATTACCCGGAGCGACTATTTCGCCGGGGCGGCGGAACTGTATACCACAGCGCAACATCTCTGGAGTCTGCGGCCGTTTGATAAAGCAGTCCGGCTGCTGGGCCTTTCTCTGTCGGGCCTGAACACCCAGGAAAACAGACAGGTTTCGGTACAGCTGAAAATACCCTTCGAGGACTGATCATTCCTCTGCGCTCAGTACAGGAGCGCCGAAGCGGTGGCGGTAAAGACTTTTAAAATTTATCATTAAATTTGAGCAACGCCGTACCGCTGCCCACCGCGAAAGTCCGGGGGCAACAGTTCCGGCAGTACACTAAAGACCTCTAACGATGAATAATACCATGATCCAGTTTTTCCACTGGTATTCGGAAGGAAACCAGACCTTTTATCCCGAAGTAAGAGACGCAGCGCCGTATCTGCAGGAGCTGGGTATTACGGCAGCGTGGCTGCCACCGGCGTATAAAGGTGCGAGCGGTGCGCTGTCCGTGGGCTATGATCCGTACGACCTTTTCGACCTGGGGGAATTTGACCAGAAAGGAACGGTGCCTACCAAATACGGAAGCAGAGCGCAGTATACCGAAGCCTGCCAGGCACTGAAGGACCACGGCATTTCAGTGATCGTCGACATTGTACTGAACCATAAAGGCGGCGGAGATGAGACGGAGCGCTTCAACGTCATCGAGGTGAATCCCGACAACCGGCTGGAGCCCATCTCCGACCCTTTTGAGATCGAAGCTTATACCAAGTTCACCTTCCCGGGCAGGGCGGGAAACTACTCGGATTTCATCTGGGATTTCCAGTGTTTTTCCGGCGTTGATCACGGGGTCGGTCTGCACAATGGTATTTTCCAGATCATCAACGACCACGGTGAAGGCTGGGAAGAAATGATTGACGACGAACTGGGCAATTATGACTATTTAATGCACAACGATATTGAACACCGAAATCCTTTTGTGCGTGAGGAACTGAACGCGTGGGGAAAATGGTACCACGACCAGATCGGCTTTGGGGGCGTACGCCTGGATGCGGTGAAGCACCAGTCGCCCGACTTCTACCGCGAGTGGCTGTACACGCTGCGCGCCAATACGGGTGAAAATATTTTTGCCGTGGGCGAATACTGGACGCCGGGCGCACTTCCGCTGCTCGAAAAATACATCGAAGTAACAGAAGGTGCCATGAGCCTGTTCGATGCGCCGCTGCAGTGGCATTTCCATCTCGCGTCACGCTCCGGCGCGGCTTATGATCTCCGAACCATTTTTGATGAGACGTTGACGGCGGCGAACCCGCTGCTGTCGGTCACGCTGGTCGCGAACCACGACACCCAGCCTTTGCAACAACTGGAAGCGCCGGTCGAAAAGTGGTTCAAGCCGCTCGCCTATGCGCTGATCCTTCTGCGCAAAGATGGCTATCCGTGTGTCTTCTACCCCGACCTCTTTGGCGCTCATTACACCGACACGGATAAAGAAGGCAATGAACAGGAAATTTTCCTGGATAAAGTACCGAATATCGAGAAGCTCCTGCAGGCGCGCACACGGTATGCTTACGGAGAGCAGCACGATTATTTCGAAGATGCCAACTGCCTGGGCTGGGTGCGCACCGGCGATGAAGAGCATGCTGCCTGCGCCGTCGTACTGAGCAATAAAGATGCGTCTGAAAAAGCGATGGAGGTCGGTGTCCTGTATGCCGGGTGCAGCTTCTGCGATCATATCGGCTGGTTTGAAGAACAGGTGACCATCGACGAAAACGGCTGGGGCCGTTTTCCGGTGCCGGCCGGCAATGTTTCGGTTTGGGTTCCGGCGGAGTGATGAATTAAAAGGCGGCCGGTCAGCGGGAAAATAAATTTACCAGTTTCTTAACACAGAGTCAGCGCTGCAGGCAGTATCTTTGTTTTCTTTTAAAATACAATTTATGAGCGACAGTATCAAAGCGTACGGAACTCCCTCGAAAGATGAAGCCCTGCGGGAAATGGAGATCGACCGGCGCAGCCTGCAACCCGACGATATTGAAATTGAAATCATGTACTGCGGCGTTTGCCACAGCGATCTGCACACGGCCAGAAACGACTGGGGCGGCACGAAATATCCGGCAGTGCCGGGCCACGAGATTGTCGGCCGCATCACGAAAACCGGTGAAGACGTCACAAAATTTAAGACCGGCGATCTGGCAGGTGTCGGCTGTATGGTCGATTCGTGCGGGGACTGCGAGAGTTGCCGGAACGACCATGAGCAGTACTGCCTCAACGGTTCCACCGGCACCTATAACGGCAAAGACCGACATCTTCACCAGCAGACTTTTGGCGGCTATTCCGAAAAAATTATCGTGAACGAAGATTTTGTGCTGAGGATCCCGGAAAATCTGGATCTCAAAGCGGTGGCTCCGCTGCTTTGTGCGGGGATCACGACCTGGTCGCCGCTGAGACACTGGAAGGTGCAGGCCGGCAGCAAAGTAGCTGTGGTCGGTCTGGGCGGTTTGGGACACATGGCGATTAAACTCGCCAAAGGGCTGGGCGCGGAGGTGACGCTGATCTCGCGCAGCCCGGACAAGATACAGGACGCGCTGGATCTGGGCGCAGACGCCGTGGTAATCTCGACGTATGAAAACGAAATGAAAGCCGCGCACGGTAAGTTTGATTTGATCATCGACACCGTTCCCTATGACCACGATATCAATCCTTATCTGGCGACCCTTTGCACAGACGGCACGCTGGTGCTGGTGGGTTTTATCGGAAAAATGGAACCGCCGCTGGCGACGCCGCCACTGATCATGGGGCGCCGCAGCGTGGCCGGTTCGCTGATCGGCGGCATCAAAGAAACGCAGGAAATGCTGGACTTTTGCGCGGAGCATAACATCCTGCCGGAAATTGAGATGATAAAAATGCAGGACATCAACGACGCGTACGAGCGGATGCTGAAAAGCGAGGTCCGCTACCGTTTCGTGATCGATATGGCCTCGCTTTGATTTGATGTGCTTTATCTTAAAATAAAAATCCGGCTGCTGTACAGCCGGATTTAGGTTTACTTTTCAAGAATTTTACGGGCAACACGGCCGTCACCGTCGATGGCGGGCGCGTTCTGTAAGTCCAAAATCTTTTCTACTACGGGGAAAACGTGCACATTTTCGAAAGCACCGAGGGTTGTTCCTTTTTTAAAGGCAGGACCAAAAGCGATGAAAACGGCTTTCATTTCGGGCGTGCTGTAAGCGCTGTAGCCATGTTTGCCGGGCGAAGTTTTGCGGTCTTTCTCCAGGAATATTTTTGGCGCGCGTGGCAGAAGCACGATCTGGCCGATGCGCTGGTAGCGATCGTCGCGCTGGGCAAAATGCAGTTTGCGCGGAAAACGTTTCGTCAGATAAACTTTATAATCGTCGCCGGCATCTTTCTTTAACCGGCGGTACACCGCTTTTGTTTCTGCCGGATCTTTAACCACAATCCGCAGTAAGGTTTGGCTGTTATAATATTGAAACCGATTTTTATCGTTCAGAACCGGTGGGATGGGAATCGGGTTATCACGGTCCACGGAAATCATGCCGTGATCGGCGACGAAAATAAAATTAACATTTTTGAGACTCAAAGCCTTTACCTGCTCAACCAAATCTCCAATCGTCTCATCCAGCAGGCGCACAGAACGTTCGGTTTCGGGGCTGTCGGGTCCGTACCGGTGTCCGGCTCCATCGACTTCGGGAAAATATAAAGTGATGAAATGCGGACGTTTGTCGGCGGGCAATTTCAGCCAGTCGACGACTTTGCTCACCTTTTCTGCCGGCGTGAATTTTTCGTGATAATGATAGTAATAGGTAGGTCTTGTGCCGCCGGCGTCGCTGGCCGAGCCCACCCACATCATCGAGGCGGTGAGCAGCCCCTGCTTTTCGGCCACAGCCCAAAGCGGTGTACCGCCGTACCAGGTGCCATCTTCGGCCGCCTTCGCATCGCTCATGGAATAGAAGCTCTGACGTTTGTTATCGTAGAAATGATTGTCGATTACGCCGTGGTGCGCGGGATAAAAACCGGTGACCAGGCTCCAGTGATTGGGAAAGGTGATCGACGGGAAGGAGGGGATCAATGCTTCGGCAGCCACCCCGGTCTGCGCCAGTTTCCGCAAATTGACCGCGTTGTATTTTTCGACATAATCGTAGCGGAAACCATCGGCGGAAATCATTATTACGTAGGGCTTTTCCTGTGCAGGCACGGAATTAAACCGGTTGGGTACAACGACCTGGGCGGTGTCCACCTGGGCTGAAATAAAGTAAGAGAGGGCTACAAAGACCAGCAGCATCATTTTTTTCATGAAGTAGGGAAATAAGTGCAAAGTTAATCTTAAAACTTCAGTACGTAAAAACGCTGTGCACGTATATGAACTAATGAGTAAAATGCTACATTTGTGCGCTATCATTTTTCTATGAAAATAAAACTACTTTTTCTGCTTTTAGTCGCACTTAATTCGCTGGCCTTTGCGCAGGTTGACCGTGAACACTGGTTTGCGCCTATGTTTGACCGCGTCGGCAACAGCAGTCAGTACCAGTCCATTTACCTCTCTACGAGCGAAACGGTGCCGTTCGCCATAGATATTTACCATAATAATGTCATCATCAAGACGGTAACGGTGAGCAAGAACAATCCTGTAAAATATGCGATTCCGTACGGGGAGCGTGAACGGATTATTACCACGCAGCAACGAGACCTCTTCCGTCCCGTGAAGATGGGTCTTTATCTGAAAGGTGAAAAACCCTTTTACGCCAGTTTGCGCTTCTCAATTTTGAACCATAGTGAAATCCAGACCTCGAAAGGTACGGCGGCACTGGGGAAAGAATTTCGCGCCGTCATGGCCCCTGTTTCAGTAGAGAACCCTATCCTGAACTTTATGAACAGCGTTATGGCAACCGAAGACAGCACCCGCGTAATCATCAGCAGCTTCGACCCGGGCACCGTCTTCTCCGACGGCGTTGCACGCAGCGAAATAGATTTCATTTTAAACAAAGGAGAATCTTACCTGATCGATGGCGCCGGCGACATGAGTGCCAACTTCACGGGATATATCGGAGCAAAAATTAAAGCAGATAAACCTGTTATTATCGCCAACGGTAATTTTAACGGGCAATATTCAGGCGATTTTATCAATTCTTCAGATATTCTGATGGACCAGGGTGTCCCGATCGATAAGCTGGGGCAGGAATTTGTTTTGGTAAAAGGGAACGGATCTCTGATTTCGGGAATGGAACGAGCCATCATCGTTGCAACAGAGGACGATACAGAAATTTACCTTAATGATGCAAGCAGTCCTGCAGCAGTTTTAAATGCCGGCAAATTTTATCTGACAGACGCTGCAGCATACAGCGATCGGGGTGCCGGTCACTTTAATATGCGCATTAAAACCAGCAAAAACGCTTATGTCTATCAGCTGCTCGCAGGTGCAGCATCTACATCAGAAAATGCGACGGGGGGATTTAATTATATCCCGCCACTGAACTGCTATCTGCCACAAAAAATTGATGAAATTGGCCGAATCGATGAGAATGAATACTCTTCAAATAATGAGTACTACCAAGCAACAGTGCCGACAAAGCTGAACATTATCACAGAGCGCGGGGCGACCGTTGAGGTGAAGCAAAACGGCACTTCCGTGGCTCTGAGCGCCGCAAACGGACCGTTCGACGTGGCGGGAAATCCGAATTGGGTGACTTATTCCGTGCCGAACATCCGCGGCAATGTAGCCATCTATTCCACAAATGCTGTTACTGCCGGAATTTCTGCCGGTAACAATTCCGTCGGCTACGGAGGATTTTTTGCGGGCTTCTCCTCTATTCCTTTTATCGTGAAACTCGAGGGAGAATGTATTCCCAGGGTGAAGCTCGGAGTTATTGAAGGTTTTAAATCGTACCGCTGGCTGCTGAAAACAGGCAATAATTATGTTGACGCACCGGGGATTAACCATCTCTATTATTATCAGCCTACTGAGGCCGGAATTTATGCCGTAGAAGTACAGCAGGGTTCCTGTACGCAGCTCCGGACGCCGGATTTTAAGTTCTTCAACTGTACGGGTTTTACCAATACCAATTATGAAGCCTGTTCGGAAGTCAGGATAACGCCGCAATTTTCACTGAGTTCCCAAACGATAAAAACGGGAACCCTGAAGATTGATGCAGCGCCAAAGAAAGGCCAGGTCACGATTGAAAACGGGAACGAGATCGTCTACACCGCAGCGCCAAATGCGGCGGGATCCGATGTTTTCAGCTACAGTTTCTGTGGTACCGGCAATATCCCCGATTGCGAAAAAGCACAGGCTACGGTGCATATTAAACAAATCGTGCCGCGCGACGCCATTCTGTACAGCTGTACGGACAGTGATACTGCGATGTACGACCTCACTCAGGCCGATGTAACCGGTGATGCGGTGACCGGCAGAGCCTACTATCTGTCGCAGACGGCAGCAGAAACGCAAAATGAAGCAGAACGCATCAGGGATTTTAGTCACTTCACTACGCAGAACCGATCGGTATTCGTGCGGATGCAAAATGATTTTGGATGCGTGGCCTTCTCAAAAATCGAACTGGTGGCCAAACAAAACGGCCGGGTTTATCCGGAACGATACACCAAGCTGCACTGCGACGAAGACCTGGACGGCGTGATCGATGGTATCTTTAACGTGAATTTAAATACCGTCACTCCTTCTGTAGTGGAAAGTCCCGGCGATTATACGATCCGCTACTACAGCAACGAAGCGCAAGCCAACGCCGGCCTGCAAGATGACCTCAGAAGTGTATACCGTTTTTCTGCGGCCGGCAATAAGGTCTGGATCCGGGCAGAGCCAAAAAACGGCTGTCCGGCAGTGGTTAAAGCCATTACACTACAAATTAATGAACCGCTCGCCATTACGAACGCAGTTTCAGTAACGGTGTGCGACGATGATCTGGACGGCAGCAGGAAAGTCCGGCTAAAAGATTATCAGTCGGCGTTTACCGGTGATCCGAATGTCAGCGCAACTTATCACCGTACGCGTGCGGACGCAGAACAGAATGCCAATCCGATCCACGATGAAACCGTTGACATTCTACAAACGGGAACGTTCTACCTCCGGTTCTCCAATGCAGAAGCCTGCGCATCGGTCGGCGTGCTGGAAGTAAGGATTAAAATTCCGCGTATCTCGGCACTTCCCGAAAAGGTGGAAATATGCCCTAATGCTGTTACACGGCTCGATGCAGGTCCGGGGTTCACCACCTATCTGTGGAGTGACGGGTCCCAAACGCAAAGCATTTCTGCAGCACCCGGCCAATACTGGGTTGAGCTTACCGCCGACGGCTGCACGTACCGACAGAATATTACGGTAAGTGGCGCAGCACTGCCAAAGATCGATGCGGTGGAAATACAGAACGGGACGGTCACCATTCTGGTATCGGGCGGAAATCCGCCGTATGAATATTCATTGGACGGCAAGCAGTATCAGCCTTCTAATGTATTTTACAACGTCCTTTCGGGCGACTATACGGTGTACGTGCGGTCCAAAGAACTTTGCGATCCGGTGACGGCCGGGTTCAGCATTGTCCGGATCCTGAATGTCATCACACCCAACGATGACGGCAAAAACGATGTGCTGGATTACAGCAGTCTGCTGACGAAACAGGAGCCCTATTTGGAAGTTTTTGACCGATACGGCGCTGTGGTTTTCAAGGGAAGCTCGGCCAACCGGTTTGTCTGGGACGGCACTACCGGCGGCAGGAAAAACGCGACCGGTAATTACTGGTATGTGATGCAGTGGACCGAGCCCAAGACAACCATCCGTACGCAGCATAAAGGCTGGATTTTACTGAAACAGAGAGATTAAAAAAAACAAAACCTGAATTCAATCGATTCAGGTTTTTTTATCATCAGTCAGGAGGTTAAATTCCTATCATTTCTTTCAGCGTCTGCTCGGTCTGCTGCCTGAGCTCTTCCAGTGTACCGTTATTGTAAATGACATAATCTGCCAGTTTTACTTTGTCTTTTTCCGGCATTTGCTGCAGCATGATGGCTTCTACTTCGCGGTAGGTCTTGTCGTCGCGGTCCATTACGCGCTTGAGGCGGCAGTTGTCGTCTGCAGTTACGAGCAGGGATTTATAGCAGCTTTCATTTAATTTCAGTTCAAAAAGCAGTGCGGTTTCTTTAAAGACAAGCGGTGCTTCCTGGGCGTCTGCCCACTTTTGAAAATCCGTTTTTACGGCCGGATGGATGAGGCCGTTCAATTGGTGAAGCAAGGCTTCGTCTGCAAAGACCGCCGCGGCCACGTACTTGCGGTCATAAGCGCCGGTCCCGTCGTAGGCATGCACGCCAAGCAGTTCTGTAATTTTTTCTTTCAGCTGAGGATCATCGTTTACAATATCTTTTGCGCGCTGATCGGAGTAATATACCGCGTAGCCATTTTCTTCTATAAACTGCGACACGGTTGATTTTCCGGAGCCGATCCCGCCGGTAATTCCAATAACTTTTGTGCTGACCCTGGGTTCGGGTTCGTCCTTACTCATATTTAATCGTTTACTTTTTTCTAATATCCGAAGACTTCATTCATGGTGAAAGTTTCGTCGAGGCGGACTCCTTTTTCTGTCATTTTCAGACTCGCCAGTTCGTGGTGCGCGTCATGTTCAAAAAAGAGCAGATATTCATTGTCCACACACTGCTTTAAAAATTTTGCCTTTTCTTCCATCGTCAGAAGCGGGCGCGTATCATATCCCATCACATAAACCTGGGGAATATGGCCCACGGTCGGAATGAGGTCTGCCGCAAACACAATGGTTTTTTCCTGATACTGAATCACCGGCAGCATCTGCTTATCGGTATGGCCATCGACAAAGATAACATCCATTTTCAGATCGGGTGCAAAACCATAATTCCCGTTTTGCGGGATCGGTAAGAAATTGAGTTGACCGCTTTCCTGCATCGGCAGAATATTTTCCTTCAAAAAACTTGCCTTTTCTCTTGCATTGGGCTCGGTTGCCCATTTCCAGTGATCATCATTGGTCCAAAACTGCGCATTTTTAAAAGCGGGTTGATAGCCGGTCCGCTCAGCGTTCCACTCGATCGCCCCACCGCAATGGTCGAAATGGAGGTGGGTGAGGAAAACATCGGTGATGTCTTCTTTCACGAAACCATATTTTTTGAGGTTTTTATCTAAGGTATCATCGCCCCAAAGTGAGTAATGACCGAAGAATTTGTCGTCCTGCTTATTGCCGAGGCCACAGTCGATGAGGATAAGTTTTTTACCGTCTTCCACCAAAAGGGAGCGCGTTCCCAGTTCGATCAAATTTTTCTCATCGGCGGGATTGGTTCTCTGCCACAAACTTTTCGGCACTACGCCAAACATGGCACCACCATCTAATTTAAATTTCCCACACTGGATCGGATATAGTTTCATATTAAAAATGAATAATTAATGATTAATAAATAATGGCTTAGAAGCATCGGCACAATATCCAGTAAAACTTACTGATTTTCCTTTGATGATTTTAAGATTGCGGTCATAATTTTGATGATCTCCTCAATATCAGCAAGTAGCGACTCATATTCTGCCTGATTAATATATTCGGTCTTAAAAAGAAGTTTTAACCAATATCGGCTCTCGAACGCTTCTTTGTAAGAAATTTGAAGTTTAAATATAAATTCTTTTTTGCTAAATGCCGCAATTGCCTCTTCAATATTTGCACCGACCGACGTAGCACATCTTATCAACTGTTTGGAAACGGTTTTTTCATTTCTTTCATCATACAGGATTTTGTACAAGTTGACAATTCTAACAGAAAAATCAAATGATTTACTCCTAATGATATTATCCTTTTGTTGAAAATTAGTTTCCATATAAGTTATTCATCATTACTTTTTAATTATTAATTAAAAAAGCTCATCCGGTCTTTTGGGAACCGCGATCTGTAAATGCTTATACGCTTTCTCCGTCACTTCTCTGCCTCTCGGAGTTCGTATGATGAAGCCTTCCTGAATTAAAAACGGTTCATAAACTTCCTCCAAAGTTTCGGGATTTTCACCAATGGAAGTGGCCAAGGCTGAGATCCCAACGGGTTTCCCTCGGAAGTTCTCGATCATGACGCGCATAATTCGGTTGTCCATATCATCCAACCCGAATTCATCCACGTTGAGGGAATTTAAAGCAAATTTAGTAATACCAATTTCAATCTCGCCGTTTCCTTTGATCTCCGCAAAATCCCGAACCCTACGCAAAAGCGCATTGGCAATCCTTGGCGTGCCACGGCTTCTTCTGGCGATTTCCACCGCTGCATCGTGATAAATTTTAACCTCCAAAACACGCGCACTTCTCTCAATGATCATCGATAAAAGTTCGATGGTGTAGTATTCGAGTCTGCTTTGAATTCCGAAGCGTGCCAACATGGGTTTCGTCAGCATTCCGCTTCTGGTGGTGGCGCCAACTAACGTAAAAGGATTCAAACCTATCTGAACGCTTCTGGCATTCGGCCCGCTTTCGAGCATAATGTCGATCTTATAATCTTCCATCGCCGAGTACAGATATTCTTCCACGATCGGCGAAAGCCGGTGAATTTCATCAATGAAAAGCACATCATTTTCTTCCAGATTGGTGAGCAAACCGGCCAAACTTCCGGGCTTGTCTAAAACCGGACCCGACGTTATTTTGCAGCCCACTCCCAATTCGTTTGCAATAATATGGGCTAAAGTCGTTTTCCCCAAACCTGGTGGGCCGTGTAGAAGTACGTGATCCAAGGCGCCACCGCGATTTTTCGCCGCTGCCACAAAAACCTCCAGATTATCCAGGGTTTTCCGCTGTCCCGCAAAATCCTGAAAACTCTGCGGACGGATCTTTTGCTCGAGACTGAGGTCTTCTTCGGAATAATTATCTTGGTCTGGATGTAGGAAATCCGGCATTTTTAAAATTTAGTCAAAGATAGAAATTTTTAGAGGGACAAATTTCCGTCGTCTTTAACAAATAAAACCCCAAGAAGGCTTCAAAATTAAAAAAAATCATATGCCCAAGAAGCATCTCAACGGGCTGTAAATTTATAAATTTGCCGCATATGTTTTCAACCGCTCAAAAGGAAAGGATCGCGCTTTCTGCCTACTTTTTACTCTCCGGAATTTGTTTCTCTTCCTGGGCTTCCCGAATTCCGACACTCAAAACACTTTATCATTTAAGCGAAGGAGAATTAGGAAATCTTTTAATGATTTTGCCTGCAAGTGCGATCGTCGGCATTCCGCTTTCGGGTTGGCTCGTCGCCAAATTCGACAGCAGAATTCCCATGCAGATTGCCAGCATTTTCTTCCTAATCTCGCTTTTTTCGCTGAGTTGGGGTTTTTCGCTCCTTGGAATCTCAATAGGGCTGGTCTTCTTTTCCATCGCGCTTCGAACCATTAATATTTCCATCAACACGCAGTCGATTGCGGTACAGCAAAAATTTGAAAAGAAGATCGTAGGTTCATTTCACGGCATTTGGAGCATTGGCGGAATTCTGGGCGTACTTTTTTCAACCGTTATGTTGGAAAATGAAATCTCGATTTTCTGGCACTTTCTGTCCGTCACGATATTTGGTCTTTTGATCACGGTTTTTATGTTCCCGATGCTCATTAAAGGTGATAAATCAAAGGTTGGAAGCAAATTCAAACTGGGAAAACCGAGCCGATATATTTCGCTTTTAGGTTTCATTGTCTTTTTTGCGGCGATTTGCGAAGGAGGAATGTACGACTGGAACGGTGTTTATTTGCAACAGGTTGTGAAGCAGGAAGTTTTCACGTACGGCTACCTGCTTTTAATGATCTGCATGACCATCTCACGGTTGAGCATCGATAAACTGATGGAACATTTCGGTATGCAGAAACTGTATATCGCGGGTTCTTTACTCATTATTTCGGGCGTACTCATTGCCACAATTTTCCCTTATCTTTATCCCGTTCTTATTGGTTTTGGGATGGTCGGCTTTGGAGTTTCCGGACTTTATCCCATGACGTATATTCTCGCCGGGAAAGCCAGGAAATATTCGGTCGGTATTGTGATGTCGATCATCGGCACCTATTCTACCGTGGGTATGTTTCTGGGGCCGCCGATCATTGGCTATCTCGCCAGTGCATTTGGCCTACAGCGGGCATTTGTCGTTTTCATTCTTGCGGGATTGATGTTTATTCCACTTTCGAAAATGGTTTTCGATCACTTGAAAAAATGGGAATAGCATTTTTTTCACAATTTTTTTAATATTTTAAATAATCACCATGAAGTTAATCGGTCCTTTCAAACAAATTGTAACGCTTGCCCATCTTCCGTTGCGGGGAAAAATTTCTGATGAACAACTGGAAATCATTGAGGATGGCGGACTTTTAATTAAAGATGGAAAAATAGCAGATGCCAACAATTTTCATGATTTAAAAGAACAATATCCAAATATTGAAGTCGAAAATATTGAAAATGAACAGGTCTGCCTGCCTGCGTTCACCGATTCCCACACGCATATTTGCTTTGGTGGAAACCGTGCCAACGATTTTGCGATGCGAAATGCCGGAAAAACCTATCTGGAAATCGCGGAAAACGGCGGTGGTATTTGGAGTTCCGTACAGCACACGAGAGCTGCGAGTGAAGAAGAACTGCTGAAAACAACTTTGGAAAGAATTAACTTCCTGATTTCGCTGGGAATTACAACGATTGAAATAAAATCCGGTTATGGTTTGGATGTAGAAAATGAATTGAAAATGTTGCGCGTCATCAAAAAAGCACAAACTTTCACCAAAGCGACTTTGGTTCCGACCTGTCTTGCGGCTCATTCAAAGCCAAAAGATTTTGAAGGAAGTTCACAGGAATATTTAAATTTTATTTTGGAAGAAATACTGCCGAAAGTTAAGGAAGAAAACCTTGCGCGACGCGTTGATATTTTCATTGAAAAATCTGCGTTTTTACCTGATGAAAGCAGAGAATTTTTAGTGAAAGCGAAAGAATCAGGCTTTGAAATTACCGTCCACGCCGACCAGTTTACGTCAGGAAGCTCGCGAATTGCGGTCGAAGTGGGCGCAAAATCTGCGGATCATCTCGAAGCGACCATTGATGAAGATATCGAGTTTCTGGCGAAATCCGAAACCGTTGCAACAGCGCTTCCGGGCGCGAGTTTAGGTTTGGGTGAAAAATTTACGCCAGCCCGCAAAATTCTGGACGCAGGCGGAATTCTCGCCATCGCTTCTGATTGGAATCCGGGTTCGGCACCGATGGGCAATTTAATTACACAAGCCTCGATTTTGGCGACTTTCGAGAAATTATCAACCGCCGAAGTTTTGGCCGGTATCACTTTCCGCTCGGCGCACGCTTTAAATTTATCCGACCGCGGAACTTTGGAAGAAGGAAAGAAAGCTGATTTTGTCACCTTCAAAACTGATAATTTCCACAATGTTCTTTACCATCAGGGAAGTCTGCAAGCACAGTCGGTGTATATCAATGGCGAAAAAGTTTAAAAAAATCTTTATCTTTAAAACCTAAATTAAACTTTAATGAGCAACTTAGACGTATGGGAAGTTTTTATACAGACTAAACCCGGACTTTCCCATAAACACGCCGGAACTGTACAGGCCGCGACCGCAGAAATGGCGCTGCAGGCGGCAAGAGATGTATATACCAGAAGAATGGAAGGAACCTCGATTTGGGTGGTGCCGAGTAAATATTTGGTGACTTCTGAGGGAATTGATAAGAAAGCTTTTTTTGATCCGGCAGATGATAAGCTATATCGCCATCCGACTTTCTACGCGATCCCGAATGATGTGAAAAACATGTAAATCGTACTATGTCGGTTGTACTATGTACAATGTCAATTCGACATCATTATTGTACTTTGTACATTTTACTTTATACAAAAAAAATAAATGAATCCACTTTTTAATTATACCTTGAAGTTAGCTGATGACACCTTGATTTTCGGTCAAAGGCTGGGTGAATTGTGCGGACAGGGGCCGTATCTGGAAGAAGATATTGCGCTGACGAATATCGCTTTGGATTATCTGGGACAGTCGAATAATTTCTACAAATACGCGGCACAGATTCAGGATTTGGGGAAAACAGAGGATGACCTGGCTTTTCTGCGGCTTGAAAAAGACTACCTGAACTGCCAACTGTCGGAACTTCCGAATGGTGATTACGCAAATACGATCCTGAAAGTTTACTTTTTTGCGGTTTATCAGAAACTCCTTTACACGGAACTGATGAAAAGCAGCGACGAACAGCTTGCAGCTATCGCTGAAAAATCTCTGAAAGAAGTAAAATACCATTACACGCACACGTCAACCTGGATCAAAATGTTTGCTGGCGGAACTGAAGAAAGTAAAACGCGTGTGAAAAATGCAGTTGACAATCTTTGGGAATATACCGGCGGAATGTTTGCTGAAACGCTGGGCGAAGAAGATCTGGCAAAACTCGATATTGTTCCAAACAGCAAAAACCTGTATGAAATCTGGACAAAAACGATCGAAGGTGATTTCCACAATTTCGGCATCGCAATCCCGGAAAGTGAATTCATGCAGAAAGGTTCCCGCACCGGTTATCACACCGAATATTTTGGCTATATTCTCTGTGAACTGCAGTATATGCAGAGGACCTATCCAAACTGTGCCTGGTAAATTTTTAAAACGCAGATTCCACCGATTTCAAAGATCACTTTTTTGAAAAATATGACTAAATCCGCGTAATCAGTCAAAAAGAACAATGCAGAATCTCTTAGAAATATTATCCCAGATTCCCGATCCCGAAATCCCCGTGATCAATATCGTGGAACTCGGCATTGTGCGTGAAGCAAAAATGGTCTCCGAAACCGAAGCGGAAATTGTGATTACACCAACCTATTCGGCGTGTCCGGCGATGTTTAATATTGAAGAAGATATCATCAAACTTTTTAAGGAAAAAGGAATTACGGCAAAAGTCATCACCAAAATTTCTCCGATTTGGACCACCGACTGGATCACCGATGAAGCGCGGGAAAAACTGCGCGCTTACGGAATTACACCGCCCGAAAAAGGGAATCACGAAGATCATTTAAACATCCCAAAAAAATGTCCGCGATGTGGATCAGAAAACACCAAACAGATCAGCCGTTTTGGCTCTACCCTCTGCAAAGCCAGTTACCAGTGCAACGACTGTCTGGAACCTTTCGATTATTTTAAATGTCATTAAACTAAAAACCACAGTCACATTAAAACATCATATAATCAACACATTACTATATGTACACCCAACTCGAAGTAGAAATTTTTCTCGACGGAAAACTGCAGATCGCCTATCTCAACGACGAAAAAACCTATAACAGCTTAAATAAAACACTGCTTTCTGAATTGAAGACTTTCATCAGCGAAGGCAGTCGCGACGAAAAGGTGCGGTGTCTGGCGGTCTCAGGTCGCGGAAAAGCCTTTTGCTCGGGACAGAATCTGAAAGACGCCATGTCATTCAGTGATCCGGAAGAAGAGCGCGTGATCCAAAGAATAGTCATCGATTATTACAACCCTTTGGTGAAAGAAATTGCCAATGCCAGAAAACCGGTTATTTCTTTGGTCAATGGCGCGGCGGTGGGAGCCGGTGCGATGTTGGCTTTAATTTGTGACTTTACTTTGGCAACGGAATCGTCCTATTTTTCCCAGGCATTTGTCAATATTGGTTTAATCCCAGATACGGGAGGAACCTATTGGTTACCGAAACTTTTAGGCAGACAACAGGCCAATTATCTGGCCTTTACCGGCAAAAAACTTTCGGCGGCCGAAGCGAAAAATTTGGGTCTGATTGCCGACGTTTTTACGGACGAAGCTTTCACTGAGCAATCAATGGCGGTGCTGACGCAGCTTTCGAATCTGCCGACGACAGCAATTTCTTTAACGAAAAAAGCATTCAACGAATCGTACGATAATACATTGAGTCAACAACTTGATCTGGAAGGAATACTGCAGCAAAAAGCCGCGGAATCAGAAGATTTCAGGGAAGGAGTTTCTGCCTTTTTAGGGAAACGCACACCGGAATATAAAGGGAAATAAAACGGTACAATGTAAAAAGTACGAAGTACGTTGACCAACAGAAGTTTTAAATACATTTTACATTGTACCTCTTACACTGTACAACATGAATAAAATTGGAATTATCGGCTCTGGCACCATGGGAATAGGGATTGCACAAGTGGCGGCAACTGCTGGGTGCGAGGTTTTTTTATATGATACCAACAGCGCCCAAACGCAAAAATCATTGGACGGGCTGGCCAAAATACTGGCGCGGCTCGTCGAAAAGCAAAAGCTTAGCAACGAAGAAAGCAACGGTATTATCAGCAGAATACATTCCTGCCCCAATCTCCAGAATTTTGCCGTCTGCGACCTGGTCATCGAAGCGATCATCGAAAATAAAGAAATCAAGACCAATGTCTTTCGGAATCTGGAAGAAATTGTTTCCGACGACTGCATTATTGCCAGCAATACTTCCTCTATTTCGATCACCTCACTTTCTGCAGAGCTGAAAAAACCCGAGCGTTTTATTGGAATTCACTTCTTCAATCCGGCGCCTTTGATGCCTTTAGTGGAAGTGATCCCGGGACTGCTAACGGATAAAAATTTAGCAGAAATTATTTTTGATTTAATGAAATCCTGGGGGAAAACTCCAGTGATCGCGAAAGACGTTCCCGGATTTATCGTAAACAGAATTGCGCGTCCGTTTTATGGCGAAGCTTTAAGAATCGTAGAAGAAAACATCGCCACGCCCGAACAGGTTGATGACGCGATGCGAACTTTGGGGAATTTCAAAATGGGACCTTTTGAACTGATGGATCTGATCGGAATTGATGTCAATTTTGCCGTCACGAAAACCGTTTACGCCGATTATTTTTTCGATCCGAAATACAAACCGAGTTTGCTTCAACAAAGAATGAGCGAAGCAAAATTACTGGGAAGAAAAACCGGAAAAGGATTTTATGATTATTCGGGAGAGACGCAAGAGTCAAGAGTCAAGAGCCAAGATATAAAAGACGACCAGCTTTACGCAGAAATATTTTTAAGGATCATTTCGATGCTCATCAATGAAGCGGTAGAAGCAAAAAGACTTGGAATTGCGAATGATGAAGCAATAGAATTGGCAATGCAGAAAGGCGTTAATTATCCAAAAGGTTTGCTCGCGTGGGGAAAAGAAATCGGGTTCGATAACATTTCTGAAACGCTTAAAAATCTTTACGACGAATATCAGGAAGAACGATACCGACAAAGCCCGTTACTTCGCAAAATGTAAAAATTGATCAATATAAGAATGTAACAGTTTTTTATATTTCTTATTCACAAATTATTAGATCGGTAATTTGCACACCCATAAAACGGTAAATAAAAATAAAGATGACACCGCACGAACTCGCTCAATACATGCTCAATCAGGATCACTTCTCACAATGGATGGGAATAAAACTCATCGAAATTCGTGAGAAATATTGCCTGATTGAAATGCCTGTAAAACAGGAAATGCTCAACGGATTACGAACAGTTCACGGTGGCGTTACTTTTTCCCTTGCAGATTCGGCGCTGGCTTTTTCGAGTAATAATACTGATGAAGCCTCGGTGGCGCTGCATTGTGCCATGAATTTTACGAAAGCGGTGAGATTGGGTGATACTTTAACAGCTGAAAGTATTCTTATTTCCGATACTAGAAAAACCGGAGTTTATGATATTTCCATAAAAAACCAGGACGGAGTTTTGGTGGCAAGCTTCCGCGGAACCGTTTATAAGATCAACAAAAAAGTGACCGATTTATAACACCCGTCGCAGCCCGACTTGAACGGAGCTCTTTTTTGCAAAACGAAGTGGCGCAAAAAAAGCGGGAGTGGAAGGCGGAAATCGCTGCCATAAAAAACAATAGAAAATAAAGATTCGGCTTCGCCAAATGTCTGCGCAAAAAATTTAGCGGTAAAACATTCAGTTTGTTAAACTTCAATTATTTTGAAGTTTTTTTTATGTTGATGTAATATATTTCGGAAATTGGTTGTCTTACCTATACAAGCAAAGCTATGACCCACGAAACATTCAAAAGCACGGTATTCTGTCTCAAAGATGAGATGTACCGTTTTGCGAAAAGATTTGTGGTGAGCAGCGACGAAGCGGAAGATGTTGTACAGGATCTGATGCTGAAATTCTGGCAGAAAAAAGAGGAACTTGGCGACTTTGAAAATCTGAAGTCCTACGCCATGAGAGCGGTGAAAAATGAATGCCTGAACCGCCTGAAACATCACGAAGTGAAAAGAGGTTTCGCGGATCTGCAGCTGCACAGAACGGAACCCCACACCGCGGAAGAAAATAATATGAAAGAACATATTGTGGGCTTTATCAACGCTTTGCCGGAGAAACAAAAAGCAGTGATTCACCTGAAAGATGTGGAGGAATACGCCGTCGCGGAGATCGCAGATCTCCTGCAAATGGAACAAAACGCCGTGCGGGTAAACCTGATGCGCGCGCGCCAGAAAGTGAAAGAACAAATCCAGAAATTAATGGATTACGAAAACAGGTTGATTGGACATTATTAATTTTACCGAAATGAGTAAAGAACACGACCCATATAAAGAAACCGTCCGGAAACTGAAGGAGGAAAAAATGGACTGGGATTTTGAGGACTTCCTGGAAAAAACTAAAACCGAAAATCCGCACAAAGAAACGCCGCATCCCAAACTGGGCCGCAACTCCCGGAATTTCTGGCTGGCTGCGAGCGCTGTGATTTTGCTGGCCGTAGGATTCGTCTTAAAGTTCGGCAACAGCACTACCACAGCCGACCAAGATCTTCTGGTAAAAACCGAGATCATGAAGGAAAAAAACCGTCTGCAGCACGAGTCGCAGTTTGCACTGAATAAAGTGGTGGCCGACAGCGCAAAGGTAAAATCGGACAGCCTCGTTGCCGATTCTGCCGCAGCCCTGGAACCCGTTCGTGAAAGTGATATTATGGACCAGATCCTACCCCGCCGCGGACGCATCAGAAAACAAACACGTCCAAGATTTGCAGCGAACGAGGAAGCGCCCAAAAGCGAAACAAAGAATACAAAAAACGATATCGATTATCAGTCCACGTACGTCATTATTAACGGCCAGAAAATAGAAAGCGAACAGGAAGCGATCGACTTGACGAAGTACTCCTTCCGCATCCTTTCGGAAAATGTATCCAAAACGGTGGCGCAAACCGACGTCCTCCAAAACTATAACAACGATTATTAGCATTTACCTATCATGAAAAAACTACTTTTAATATTCGCCCTTACTCTTTCCTATTTCTCTCAGATGAATGCGCAGAAAGAGAAACTCGACCAGCTTTTTGAAAAATACCAGGAGACCGACGGCGTCACTTCCATCAAGATCGCGAAGCCAATGTTCAACATGCTGAATAAGCTGAATATTGCTGATGAAGAACTGTCGCAGATCAAGCCACTGCTCAGCAAAATCAACAGCTTGAAGATCCTGATTCTGGAGAAACCGGAAGGCGCTGCAGCAGCGGACCAAAATCAGCGGAATCTTTTTCAGAAGGTACAGAATGACATCGGACTTTCTTTAAAAAACATGAAGTACGAAGAGCTGATCACCGTAAACAGCAAAGACAACAAGATCAAATTTCTGTCCTCCGACGCGAAGAACGGCATCCTGGAAGATTTGCTGCTGAACATCAGTGCTGACGGCAATACGGTGCTGATGATGCTGGATGGCAAAATCTCGATGGACGATGTTAACACCTTGGTGAACGAAGCCCAAAACTCCTCGCTGAAAAGTTCCGTTACTACCGAAAATACGACACCAGATGGCGTTACGCAAGTGCGGAATGTGGGGAAGTTCACCGGAATTTCTGCTTCCAGCGGAATCAAGGTAAATTTTACCCAGGGGAATCATCAGACCGTCGTCGTAGAAACCGATCCGAATATGCAGAAATATGTCTCGACTGAAGTGCAGAATGGCATCCTGGTGATCAGCCTTAAAAACACCGAAAATAAAAAACTCAACTTCAAGAAACTGCTTGTGACTGTAGAAGCCCCGCGCTTGGCTTCGGTAAAAGTTTCGTCAGGTTCCCATTTCACAACGGTGAGTCGGGTAACGGAACGCGACTTCACGGCCGATATTTCTTCAGGCGCTAACCTCAACGCGGATCTCAATATCGCAAATAAAACGTCGGTAAACATCAGTTCGGGTTCGTCCATGCGGATGGATGTGACCACCAATGCTTTTTACCTCGCCGCTACAAGCGGCTCCATGGCAACCATAACGGGAAACGCGGAAACCAGTACCGTAAAAGCTTCCAGCGCGGCCTCGCTGAATGCGCAAAACCTGTCTGTCCGGAGCGTCACCGCCGACGCCTCTTCCGGTGCGAATATTAAGCTGAATGCAACGCAGACTTTGGCGGCCACAGCGAGCTCGGGCGCTGCCATCCGCTACAGCGGAAATCCCAATACTTCGAACGGTGCGCTGAAAATGTCCAGCGGCGGAAGCATAAAAACTATTAATTAAATACTATGAAAAAACTATCCTATCTGGTCGCACTGGGCGTCGTACTTCTTTCACTGCAGTCGTGTATGGTTTCGCAAAAACCGAAAATGGCATTTTTTAATCAGGCAAGACACCAGCATCCCGACGCAAAATTTACCAGCATTAATGTACCAATGTTTCTCGCCAGGCCGATGATCAAAAAAGCGCTTCGCGAGGACGGGGAAAGCGATGACATGCTTCAGCTGTTCCGAAAAATTTCAGCTATCAAAATTATGACCGTCGAGAACGGTAACGAAAAGATGACCGCTGATTATGGTAAATACCTGAACAGGAACAATTTTGAGGAATGGATGACAGTGCGGAAAGAAAAGGAAATCATCAACTTCCAGGCGAAGCAGAAGGGCGAACAGATCCGTAAACTTCTTATCACCATCGCTTCGGGAACAGATTTGGTCTACGTGGACATCAGCGGAAGATTTACCGCCGATGATATTTCACGGCTGATTAATTATTCGGAGAAGAATGACGTCAAAAAGATGGTCTCTGAATAAAAAAAGATCGGGGTTTCCATCTTCTTATGTTGATTTGAGACACAGCAGTTCAGTGCACGAACGCCGCTTATTTTTATTTTAAATAAAAATTCCTTAATTTCGCACAGAAAGCAACGATGTCTATTCACAACAAAATCGTAGAAACGGCCATTACCTTTGATGACGTTCTGCTCATCCCTTCTTATTCTGAAGTTCTGCCGAATCAGGTTTCTCTTAAATCCCGACTTTCCGATAAAATTACGCTCAATGTGCCTATTGTTTCCGCCGCGATGGATACGGTAACGGAAGCTGAGATGGCGATTGCCCTGGCACGTGTCGGCGGCTTGGGTTTCATCCATAAAAACATGCCCATCGAAGAACAGGCTCAGCAGGTCTTTCGTGTAAAACGTTCGGAAAATGGAATGATCACCGATCCGGTAACACTTTCCAAAGATCATACTCTTGCCGAAGCCAAGGAATTGATGGCAACTTATAAAATTTCCGGGCTGCCGGTGGTTGATAAACAACAAACTTTAATCGGAATCATCACCAACCGTGATGTGAAATATCAGGAAAACTTAGCCTTAAAGGTAGAAGAACTGATGACGACAGAAAAACTCATCACTTCCGATAAAGCCACCAGCCTGGACGAAGCCAAAGAAATTCTGCTCAAAAACCGGGTGGAGAAACTTCCTATTGTTGATAAAGATTTTAAACTGGTGGGACTGATCACCATCAAAGATATCGACAACCAAATGGAATATCCCAACGCCAATAAAGACAACGACGGACGTCTGATGGTGGGCGCCGGCGTGGGCGTCGGCGAAGATACCATAGAACGCGTCGGAGCGCTGGTAAAAGCCGGTGTCGACATTATCGCGGTCGATTCTGCTCACGGACATTCTAAAGGGGTACTGGATAAAATTGCTGAAATCCGCAGCAATTTTCCGGATCTGGATATTGTAGGCGGAAATATCGTGACTGCCGCAGCAGCGAAAGATCTTATCGACGCGGGCGCTAATATTCTGAAAGTCGGTGTTGGTCCGGGCTCGATCTGTACCACGCGCGTCGTCGCAGGTGTCGGTGTTCCGCAACTTTCTGCCATCTACAACGTTTTCGAATATGCGAAATCGCAGAATGTCGCTGTGATCGCTGACGGTGGTATTAAGTTATCGGGTGATATTGTAAAAGCGCTGGCATCAGGCGCAAGTGCCGTAATGCTTGGTTCGCTGCTCGCCGGAACTGACGAAGCACCCGGAGACGAAATCATTTTTCAGGGAAGAACTTTTAAATCCTATCAGGGCATGGGCTCACTTTCCGCGATGAAACGCGGCGGAAAAGAACGCTATTTCCAGAGCGAGGCGAAAAAATTTGTACCCGAAGGAATCGAAGGCCGCGTGCCGCATAAAGGCAAACTGGAAGACGTTATATTCCAACTGACAGGCGGTGTCCGCGCCGGGATGGGCTATTGCGGAACGCCTGATATCACGACGCTGCAAAATGACGGCAAAATGGTGATGATCACCGGTAATGGCCTGAAAGAATCGCATCCGCACGACGTAATTATCACGCAGGAAGCTCCGAATTATTCTGTTTAACAAATAAAGGCATTCCGCAGGATTAAAAATACCCACTGTTGGGTATTGCAGAACAAGTTCAGCCGGCCTAATTTTGGGACAAACTAATAAGCATGATACCATAATTACTCATGTTTCTACTGCTCCCCACTTGCAAACATCAGGATTACTGATTGTGATACGATTTTGCAAACGGGGACGGTGGATTTATAAAAACAGTTTCATCCATCGACTGAGCCTTCGTAAAACACCTCCCGATATATTTTTGCTGCAGCCCTTGCTGTGGCATTTTTTGTTTGTGTTGTATTCTACGTTTTTTGTCTCCGGCCACGGCAGATTTCTTTTTAAATTTAAAGACAATACACCTATATTTAAACTAAAACGGTTTTTACACTTTCTAATTTTTCTCTTATATTTACCATTCATCGGTTTATAATGAAAATAATTGTTTCCGTTTTTCTTCTTCTTTGCCTGTTCAGTTGTGACATTCTACCGACCAGCGCGCCAATCTATCGGCGCATTCCGGCGGGAAGCAGTTTTCCCGCTGCAAATTCTGAGCGCAGTGAGTTTGAAAATCTGATGGCAAAAGATCAGATCAATAAGAAAAAAACCAATGCCGAGGTACTCACCTATCTACTGAATGATCCTGATCCGGCCGAACTTTACACTGCTATCGTCATCGAAAATACCTCTGGCTGTAATATTATTCTACGACTTACAGGCAGCGCGAGCACACCGGATTACGACTTGCCGATTGCAGGAAATTCGAAAAATCAGTTTGTCATCGAAAAAGGGAATTACAGCCTGCGCTCCACACTCTGTGGTGCCACCTACCGTGCCGAGAAACGCGTGACAGAACCGTTAATTCTGAAACTTTCAGCAGGTTGAGTTTTTATAATAAAGTTATTTTTTATATCTTTTTCACTTATTAAAAATTTTAACGGCTGAAATTCTATCACCTCGAAGGATTTCGTGATAAAACTCATGCACCCGTATAATTGAATATAAATTAAATAGGATAACTTTGTCCTATTAAAAAAACAGTAAAAAAATCAGAATGAAACGAATTGTAATGAGCTTTGCATTAGCCCTATTGACACTGCAAGCATGTAAACAAACTACCGACGACACTACCGCCGGAAAGAGCACCAATAACGCCCTGGAAATGCAGGTAAGCGGCGATGCTCTGAAACATCAGAATGTAAATCCGCCCATGCTGCCCGCTGCTATCGGCGACCGCGCTGCAAAAAAAGTAGTCGTACACCTGGAAGCCACCGAAGAGGAGGGCGAACTAGCGGATGGCGTAACCTATAAGTTTTGGACTTTCAACAGCACCGTGCCGGGTACCTTTATCCGTGTCCGTGTGGGCGATGAAGTCGAACTTCACCTTACCAACCGCAGCAACAGCGTAATGCCGCACAACATCGACCTTCACTCCGTGAACGGACCTGGTGGTGGCGCTGAAGCGACGAACGTTGCACCGGGAAAAACAGCAATCTTTAATTTTAAAGCTTTAAATCCGGGTCTCTTCGTTTACCACTGTGCCGCTGCTCCTGTGCCGCTTCACATTGCTAACGGAATGTACGGGCTGATCCTGGTAGAACCGGAAGGAGGACTTCCAAAAGTAGATCGTGAATATTATATCATGCAAGGCGAGTTCTACACCAAAGGAAAAACTGACGAAAAAGGACTGCAGGAATTCGACCAGGACAAAGGTGTTGACGAAAAACCTACCTACGTGGTGTTCAACGGTAAGAAAAACGCACTGATGGGACCGGATGCCCTGGAAGCTAAAGTCGGCGAGACGGTTCGTTTCTTCGTCGGAAACGGTGGACCCAACCTCGTGTCTTCTTTCCACCTTATTGGCGAAATTTTCGACAAAGTGTACGTGGAGGGTGGCTCCACCATCAATCATAATGTACAGACCACGGTAATTCCGGCAGGGGGTGCAGCCATTGTAGAATTTAAAGTCGACGTACCGGGAGATTACATTCTGGTAGACCACTCGATCTTCCGCGCCTTCAATAAAGGAGCTATTGGTAAACTTAAAGTAACCGGCGAAGAAAACGCTAAGATTTTCAAAAAAGTACAATAATCATTACTACTAATATTTTAAAAGAAACTGCCATGTATCAGTTGTTCAAAACAATTCTTTACAGCGGTAGTTTCTTTTTTCTGTTTCAGTCTTGCCAGAACGACGCAGCCGGAACAGTAAAAGAAGCGACCGCCACTCAGAACACGGAAGTGAGCATACAACCCGACGTGAAGATGATTGCCATAACAGGTGGCGACTATCAGCCTTTTTATGGTGAAGACAGTACGCTGGTCCGCGTTGATGATTTTCTGCTCGACGAGCGCCCCGTTACCAATGCTGAATTTCTGGACTTTGTGAAGAAAAATCCCAAGTGGAAACGCAGCAACGTGAAAGCCGTTTTTGCCGATGATACTTATCTGAAAAATTGGCAGGACGATGAAACTTTGCCCAAAGGTGCCCATCCGGAAGCTGCGGTAACCTTCGTCTCCTGGTTTGCCGCTAAAGCCTATGCGAAAAGCGCCGGTAAGCGACTCCCCACAATGGACGAATGGGAATATGTCGCCATGGCCGATGAAGAAACGCCCAACGCCCGCGACAAACCCACTTATTCTGCGCACCTCATCAATCTCTACAACGAGAAGCAACGAGAGCTGCACAAAACA
Organism: Flavobacteriales bacterium UBA6693; assembly: GCA_002454815.1. Taxonomy (GTDB): domain Bacteria; phylum Bacteroidota; class Bacteroidia; order Flavobacteriales; family Weeksellaceae; genus Kaistella. The sequence goes on along the minus strand of DKJL01000010.1, from coordinate 15,733 downwards.
AAAGAAACGGCACCCAATTACTGGGGCGTCTATAATATGTTCGATGTTGTTTGGGAATGGACGGAAGATTTTAATTCCATCATGACCACCAGCGACTCCCGAACTATAGAATTTGATGACAAAGGTTTGTTCTGCGCCGCGGCCGCAACAACGACGACGGATGTGCTGAATTACGCCTCGTACATGCGTTACGCCTTCCGGGCCAGCCTGAAAGCGAACTATACCGTTGGAAATCTTGGTTTCCGCTGTGCGCGGGATGCTCAAAATTAAATAAAATGAAAAAAATCCTTATCCTTCTTTTCTCGGCAATTGTGTTGTTGAGTTGTACTGAAAAAACAGCGGAAGCCACCCCCGAACTGAACGAGTCGATCTTCCTACTCGATTCCAAGTGGCAGACGCAGGACGGAAAAGAATTGCAGCTGCGCGATCTGAAAGGAAAAAATATCGTGGTGACCATGATCTTCACCAGCTGCAAAACGGCCTGCCCGCTGCTGGTGGCTGATATGCAGAAAATCGCCGCGAAAATTGACCCTAAAAAACTGAAGCAAACCCAAATGGTGCTTATTTCCATTGACCCGGATAATGACACGCCCGAAGTGCTGAAGCAATACGCCATTCAGAATAATATGAATGAAGAACCCTGGCTTTTCCTGCGCAGCGACAAAGAATCGGTGCGCGAGCTGGCCAATGTGCTGGCGGTGAAATACAAAAAAATCTCACCCATTGTTTTTTCACATTCCAACATTATTACTGTTTTTAATAAAAAAGGTGAGATGGTAAAACAGGTGGAAGGCACGGTAAAATCTGAAGAAGTGGCGAAAGCCGTGGAAGAGTTGAAATAAAATGATCGTTAATTGATGTGTTGCCCGCCTGATGTGCGGGCATTTTTATTTCCGGTTCAGTTCGTCCCGAAATCTTTCAATGCGGTGCGAGGTCAGCATCTCCCCTTTCTGCATCTTTTCCGAAGCGTAAAGCCGCACCTCATTCTCGCTTTTTTCCAGCAGATAATCGTACGGACCAACGGCGGAAATGAGTTTGACCAGCACCGGCGCAATTTCAAGACTAATGAACAGCCCCATGATAAATGAGGCGGCCAGCGCCATCACCGGAGCGTTCTTGCCGAGTTCGTCCAGCGCCTGCAACCTTGCGGCCAGCCCATTGAAACGGTCCTCGAAGGTTTCCGTTTTGGCACGTTCTGTTTCGATGTTGGTGTAAACTTTTGAAATCTCATCATCCAGATACTTCAGTCGTGGCGCGATTTGTTGTTGATATTGCTGCACGTCGGTGCGGCGTTGTTCCTTTAGTTCTGCCTTTCGTTTGGCATTGGTGCCATAGCCTGCTTTGCCGCTCGTTAGTCCACTTTCTTTTCCTAATATTTCCTTCTCCAATTCCACGCCGGCAGAATCATAGGAGATACGGTAAGCCTCAAGTTTCGCCAAAAGGTTCTTCTTCTCGCTTTCGAAAGGTGCGGCCTGTTGGAGGATACGGCCGTTCATTTCGGACTGCAATTGAGTTTTGTTGCGCTGAATAATGGTATTAAGTTGCTTGTTCACTTCTTTCTCAAAAATCTTTAATTCTAAAGGTTTTGAAATAATAATTCCCAGAAACGCGGCCAAAATCAGGCGGGGCACCGCCATCAGGATTTGGTTCCACCACGTTCCGGTTTTCTTAATGGAGGAAACGATATAGCGGTCCAAATTAAAAATCATTAAACCCCACAAAACGGCAAAAGCCACGGAAATCCACAGATTGTCGAAAACGGTGAAAATTGCATAGCCTGCGGACAGCGTAGCAAAAACTGCGGTAAATAGAATAACACCACCAATGCCGGCAAATTTATTCCATTCCGTAGGTACTTTTCTGAGTTGATGGATGTTGCTGCCGGAGCACATCAGCAGGAAAAGTTGGAGCGGATTGATGCGCGTTTGCGACTGAAAAGACTTTTTCATCTGAAAACTTTTATACGATAAGTCTTTATAAACGCAACTTTGTTACGGATAGTATTTGGTTATACAGAGTAATAGATTTTTAAGAAAAGAATCGGAATACATTATAAGCCCACGTTGATCATATACAAGCATCGCCAATGAATGTTGACTTTATTTAATTCTAAGTTCAACTGTGATAATAAAATAATCTGCTTACTTCAGCCGGTCCGGGTTTTGTTTTAAAAAACTGTCCCAGCCGGAATAACTCTTGTCCGCCACGGTATTTCCGGAGTTAAAATGGTGACAAACCGCCACCGCCAGTCCGTCCGAAGCATCGAGATATTTGGTAGGGAATTCTTTCAGTTTTAATAGCGTTTTCAGCATGCCGGCCACTTGTTCTTTGCTGGCATTTCCGTTTCCGGTGATCGCCATTTTAATTTTCTTCGGCGAATATTCGGTGATCGGTACATCGCGGTAAAGCGACGCAGCCATTGCCACGCCCTGCGCGCGGCCCAGCTTCAACATCGATTGTACATTTTTCCCAAAAAAAGGCGCTTCCAGAGCGACCTCGTCCGGATGAAACTCGTCGATCAGCGAAAGCGTCCGCTCGAAAATATATTTGAGTTTGGTTTCGTGGTTTGGGTATTTCTTCAAAATAAGTTCATGGATGGACAACAGTTCCATTTTTTCGCCTTTCACCGAAATAAGACCAAAACCCATGATCGTGGTCCCGGGATCAATACCTAAAATAATTTTTTCTGCTTGCACGCTACAAAAGTAAATTCTTTCCGCCGAACGGGCGAATATCCATCTACTTTTCGATAATTGTTTTACATTTGAGGTCAGCCGGCCGCTTGTTAAATATTTAAATATAATATTTTTAAAATGTTACAGTACAGCAGTTTATATCTCCTTTTTACAATAAGATAATTTGTTGAAAGGTTCACGCCGAACTTTTCTTTGGCCGGCGCCTGATTATAATTAAATAGAATTAAAACGAACGAGCACTTTTTACTTAAACGAACTTACACCCTATATTAAAGTGATTGAAATACTTAAAACGCAGATTCTTCGCGGACCCAATATTTGGAGTTCGCAAGTACACCAGCTGATTCAAACTCGTGTGCAAATAAAAGAACTGCAGACTCAGGAGCGAAAACATCTCCTTCATTTACTGGAAGATCTGCCTAAATCTGAAACATTATACAAAAACTCTGATGAAAATTCCCAGTTAAAAACCGATGACCGTACAGAATTTTGCGATACGCAAATTCCATTTCTATTTGCGCAGGTTGCTTTGCGTTTTCAGCAACTTGCCGGGATGCAGGTAACACATTTCGAGGTGCGAAAAACTTCTTTTGACGGTATTTTTAATATTGTTTTTCAGTACGAAATCGAAGAAATTGGCAGAACAACAGTCGACCTCGTCAAGGAATTTTTTAAATGTGTTGAGCAGGGCAATCATTATAATGTACAGCAAGCGGTCAATGAATTACATCTTCTCTTCTACTCCTTTGGCCCCGGTGAATTTGTTCAGCATTTAAAACGGGAAGCGCGCCTGCGCGAAATTCCGGTCGCGTTACGGGAGAATGAGATTATTTTAGGCTACGGCAAATACCGTCGGACGTTACGCACAAAAAACTACGATGAAGAGTCTCGCACAGCCGACTTCAGGAAATATTCTCATTTCACCCAACCTTTTTTAGAAGACTCCGGAATCCCTGTTCCGGAAAAAACCTTTCGACCGGACTTAGCGGAAAAAGCAGGTTTTATCGGCGAAAATCATCAGAACAGAACTGATCAAATTACAACAAACGGTCGGGATTTCCGGCTTCTGGTGGTAGGTGGAAAACTGCTCGCTGCGGCAGAATTTACCTTAAAAGTCATTACAGGAAACGGCCACTCTTCCGTTCAACAACTTATCGATAAGTTCAACGATCTAGAAAGTACGTTGGGTGACGAAAATTATTTTAAAATTGCGGTCGGGCGTGAAACTTACCTCCAGTTGGAAAATGCAGGACTTCGCTACGAAAGCATTCCGGAGAGCGGGCAGAACATTCACTTAATTTCCTGCACAAATACCGTAACTAACGCTAATGCAAAACTATTTGCAGAAAAAATACATCCGGCGAATCGTTTTCTCGCCGAGCGGATCGCGGCAATGCTGGAGCTGGACTTCTGCAGCGTTGAGATCAAGACCAATGATCTGGCAATTCCGCTTGCAGAAGAGAAGGGCGAGGTGATCTTCGTAAATGAAGAACCCATTGTGGATTTTATCCGTTACTGCGATGCAAAGTCAGCGGCGGATATTTCGGTGGCTCTGATCGACGCCTTTTTTCCGGCAAAACCAGCCAAAGTTCCGATTATCGCCATCACCGGTACGAACGGGAAAACCACTACTACGCGACTGCTGGCGCATATTTCCAGACTGAATGGCTCTACGCCGGGCTATACCACGACAGACGGCGTTTACCTAAAAGATTTTAAAATACAAAGCGGAGATTCATCCGGACCACTGAGCGCCGCGCTGATATTGCGGGATCCGATGATCGATTTGGCTGTTCTGGAAACGGCGCGCGGCGGCATCCTGCGGTCGGGGCTGGCTTTCGAAAAGTGCGACATTGCGGTGGTTACCAATATCCAGGAAGACCATCTCGGATTGGCTGATATTGATACGCTGGAAGATCTGGCGGAAGTAAAAACCGTGGTCGCCCGCAGCGTGAAAGACTCGGGCACCATTGTACTCAACGCTGATGATCCACTCTGCGTGCACCTTGCGCTGAAGCTGATCTGCAAAATAACCTGGTTCTCGCTTAATTCCGAGAATTTTCTTGTTTTAAAACATATCGATGCAGGCGGCACGGCGGTTATACTTGAAAATAATGAAGTCGTAGTTTACGCTGAGAATCAAAAATTTTCTCTGGGCGCGGTAACCGCGATGCCGCTGAGTCTGAACGGCACCGCTAAATTCATGATTGCCAACCTTTTGGCGGCAACAGGTGCGGCTTATGCCCAGAACATTGGCATCACTGAAATTAAATATGCTTTAGAGTCTTTTATTCCGACTTTTGAACTCTCGCCCGGCCGGATGAACCTTTTTGAACTGCAGGGTTTTCATGTACTGATCGATTATGCGCACAACGCACATGGGCTGCTCGGTATGAAAGATTATCTGCAGCATGTGCAGGCGGCGCGAAAAATCGGGGTGATTACTGCGGTGGGCGACCGAAAAGCTAGTGACATCCGCCGTAACGCTGCCATCGCCGCGGAAATGTTTGATCATGTCATTATCCGGCTGGAACGTGATCTGCGCGGACGCACAGGTGCAGAAATCCATGAACTCATTATTTCCGGACTCGCATTGTCCGAACACAAGATTGCTTACGAACTGATCACCGATGAAGCGGAAGCCGTTTTGCACGCACTCACGATTGCGCAGGCGGGAGATTTTGTTGTGGTTTTTAGTGAAGATTACCGAAAAATTGCCGCGCTCATCCGTGAACGACAGTCAATAGAAACGGAAGCAACGCGCGATGCGGCGATTGACCACACGTCGTCAGATGCCGTTTAAATCCGGATTGAGGTTATTTAAGTGATAAAAAACCAAAAAGCCGCCCTGTCGTTAAGGCGGCTTATTATCATTTAATTCATCCTGTTAAAAAGTGAAAAGCGGCCGGCCTGCCATTATTTCATTTACTTGTTTTCCGACAGAAGTCAGCACATTATCATCGTTAAGGTTTTCCACGACTTCATTAATCAATCCGGCCAGGACCGGCATGTCGGTTTCTTTCATACCACGCGTCGTGATTGCTGCGGTACCCAGACGGATTCCGGAGGTGGTAAAGGCCGACTTATCATCGAACGGAACCATGTTTTTATTACAGGTGATTTCCGCTTTTACCAGTGCTTTTTCAGTTTCTTTTCCGTTCACGTTTTTATTCCGCAAATCGACCAACATCAAGTGATTGTCGGTTCCACCGCTGACGATGTCGAAACCGTGATCCATCATTGCCGCCGCCAGTGCGCGCGAGTTGGCCACGACCTGTTTTGCATACGTTTCGAAACGCGGATCCAATGCTTCTGCGAAGGCCACTGCTTTACCGGCAATCACATGCTCCAGCGGCCCACCCTGTACGCCGGGAAAAACTGAACTGTCGAGAACCTGGCTCATCATTTTCGTTTCGCCTTTCGGACTTTTATGACCGTAGGTATTTTCGAAATCTTTGCCCATCAATATCAAGCCGCCACGTGGGCCGCGCAGCGTTTTGTGCGTCGTTGTAGTGACGACGTGGCAATGTTCGAAGGGTGAACTCAGCAAACCTTTGGCGATTAACCCGGCTGGATGAGCAATGTCTGCCCAAAGTGTAGCGCCAACTTCATCTGCCACTTCGCGGAACCGGGCAAAATCAATATCTCGAGAATAGGCAGAATAACCTGCGATGATCATTTTTGGCTGCACTTCGTAAGCTTTGCGGCGCATGGCGTCATAATCGATCAAACCGGTTTCGCGGTCCACGCCGTAAAAATTAGCATTATACTGAATACCTGAAAAATTAACGGAAGATCCGTGAGTAAGGTGCCCACCCATAGAGAGGTCCAGACCCAGAATTTTGTCGCCCGGTTTTAATATCGAAAGGTAGATCGCGGCGTTGGCCTGTGATCCGGAATGCGGCTGCACGTTTGCATACTCCACACCGAAAAGCTGTTTTGCGCGTTCGATGGCCAATGTTTCCACTTTGTCGACCACTTCGCAACCGCCATAATATCGGCGACCGGGATAACCTTCGGCATATTTATTCGTGAGCACGCTGCCAACGGCTTTCATCACATTCTCGGAAACGAAGTTCTCGGAAGCGATAAGTTCTAAACCGTGCAACTGTCTTTGTTTTTCCTGTTCAATCAGATCAAAAATGGGATCCATACTTTTTATTGATAATTTAAAGGTTGTTTTCTACTGAGATTCAAATTTATGCAAATTTTACTGAAGAATTTTACCAAAAGACACCACGCGTGCAGTTTATATTTAGAGATACCACTGACAGGGAAAATTTTTAAAATTTGTATTTTCGCCTCATTATGGAAATGAAAATTGGCGACGCGGTTTCTGTTGTGGACGATTTGCTGCAAGGCATTATTGTCGCTGCGGAGGGCAGGCTCTTTACGATTGAAGACGAGCACGGCTTCCGCTATCAGTATTCTGCCGCGCAACTGGTGCCGCGCGCCAAGGACTTATATGAAAATGTGCCCATACGCCCCAAAAAAGAGCCCAGGAAAGCGTCCTCGAAAAAGCACAATCATCAGCCTTTGATGCTGGACCTCCATTTTGACAATTTGGTTCCAAGCAGTAGTAAAAAATATAACGCTTTTGAAAGGCTTTTCATGCAAAGACAAAAACTGGTTGAAACCATAGATTTCTGCCGCCGCAATAACCTGAAAAAACTGGAAATCGTACACGGTATCGGCGACGGCGTCCTACAGCAAATGGTGTACGACGTGCTTGACAGCCAGACGAATCTGGAATACCACGACAAGGAGATACTGCACCACCAGTCGGGTGCGGTGATGGTTTATTTAAAATAAAAATAAAGCAGTGAGCCCTTGCGAATCCGCGCTTTCCTTACACTTAACTTTGGGTTTTAATCAGCGTAGCGAAAAGCAGTTGCGCGAAATTTCCCCCGTTTTACTTCACCTGAAACCACCGCTTTTTTCATGACTTTGCAGTACCCGTCCGCAGCATGCGCATCGCCGTAGGTTTTTTTATCCAAACCTTCGACATTGTAGATCTTGCCGTCAATTTTTACTGCCATGGCGCAGCCTTTCTCACTTTTTACTTTAAACTGACACATGCCACAGCCGGCTTCTACCAGGCGGTTGTCAATTTTTTGGGCGACCGCAGCTACCGAAAACATGAGCGCTGATGCTAAAAGAATTTTTTTCATTGTACTTTCTATTAATGATGATAATGCAAACAGTTGTTAAGCGCTGTTTTTCACTGATGTAAAGTTATACTTTTATCGGTCGCAACAGAACTGACTTTGGTCAGCCGACGCAGACAGCATTTATTCCGAAAGCCGATTAATTTTAATAAATTTGTGAGCGAAACGATGGAACACCTCAAATTACTTTTTACCAAAGACGGCTTGCAGCACCAACTTTGCCGCGGCAAGAACGTTACCTCAGAACGAACGCTGGTTTGGAATGACGAAGAAACCGCTGAAGCGCGCGCCGCACACCTCGCAGAAATTGTCGGAACCAAAGGATTAAAAAAGATCAGTGTCATCTCGGCGCTGAATCATTTCACCATGATGCCCGCCGGCTTCAAAGAACATGAGCTGGGTCTTGATCTTATTGCACTCAATGCACCGGTTGATAAAAAGCAGGAGCAACTGATGCTGGCGATCAACAAAAAGTTTGATGTGCAGTTTTATTACGCTTTTCCGAATGCATTTTATGAAGTCATTAAAAAACCGGAAATCCCCGCTTCTTTTAATTTTTCCGGAGAGCAGTTTCTGAATTCAATCCGTACGCGCAACCAGAAAGAAATTCACATCAATCTCTACGGCCAGCAATGCGAGTTTGTTGCGCTGGACCGCAGAAAAGTGACGCTGTACAACAACCTCGATGTTTCCTCGGAAGTCGATTTTCTGTATTTCATTATGTTCACGATCAGCAAAATAGGCTTCGGACTGAACGAAACCCAGTTTTACGTTTACGGGGAAACTACTGAAAACGAAACATTTATTTCTGAGTTGCGAAAGTTTGTGAAAAAATTAAAAATAGTTTTTGATAATATTCCGCAGAAAAACTTTATTTTAAACATAAAATAAGAAAGCGCGGAATCTCCAGACTTCAGACTTTGAATTTTTGCGACGGCAATTCGCTCCTGCAATAATCCCTGCACGCTGCTTTCACCAAAATACCGACACGCTATGTACAGAATAATCAGTGGCCAGTGGAAAGCCAAAAGAATTTCCGCTCCGAAAAACTTCGACGTCCGTCCCACCACAGATTTTGCCAAAGAAGCGCTGTTCAGCATCTTGGAGAACCGTTTTCGATATGATTTTCAATCGATTTCCGTCCTGGATCTGTTTGCCGGTATCGGCTCGCTCACGCTCGAATTTGCCTCGCGCGGCTGCAAAGATATTACCGCGGTGGAAATGAATGCCAAGCACGCTTCCTTCATCAGCACCACTGCCGCCGAACTGGATATGGCTTTACAAGTGAACGTGCAGCGCGCCAATGTTTTTGAATACTTGAAAAAGAACCGCGCAGGCAAAGCCTACGACCTTATCGTAGCAGATCCGCCTTTCAATACCGAAGCGGACCGGTACGAAGAACTCACTTCACTCATCTTCGGAAGTGGAATTTTAAAAGAAAACGGCATTTTCGTGCTCGAACATCAGAGCCGAGCGAAACCGCAACATCGGGGCTTGCTCGATACGCGCAAGTACGGCAACGTGAGTTTCTCCTTTTTTCAGAAGCCGGAAACGGCCGAAGATATTGCTGAAGAAGTTTAAAGTACAGCCAACTGAAGCGCAATACTGTTTCCAAAAAACTTTTTCGAAATTTTTTCGAAGTTTTTAGTGATATCAGAAAGATAAAATTCGTAGCTCACGTCTTTATTTTCACTGCGCAATAGCTCATGCCGTTCTAATATCGACTTGACCTCGTTCGCTACAATATTGGGTGAATCGATGATGCGGACACGATTGCCATAAAACTGCCGAATTTCTTTCAGCAATAAAGGATAGTGTGTACAACCTAAAATGAGCGTATCAATATCCTTTAATTTATTGTTGCTTAAATAGTTGTAAACAATTGCATGCGTAATCGGATGATTCCGGAAACCTTCTTCAATGGCCGGCACCAGCAAAGGCGTCGCAAGCTCATCTACTTTGATAAATTTATTATGCTTACGGATGGTTTTACGATAAAGGCCGGAACTTACCGTGGCTTTGGTTGCGATAACACCAATATTGCTATGAATTTCATAAGCTACTTTTTCCGCTACGGGATTGATCACATCAATCACCGGCACTCGATGATCGACCAAGGCCAAAACTTGTTTTAGAGCATTAGCGGTCGCAGAATTACACGCGATTACAATTGCCTTGCAATTTTTTTCCAGCAGAAATTCCGTAATTTTTTTTGAATAACCAACGATTGCTTCGCGGGATTTCTCGCCGTAGGGCAAATGCTTGGTATCGCCGAAATAGATTATATTCTCATTGGGAAGCAGCCGTTTTATTTCCTTCGCGAAAGTCAGACCTCCCACGCCGGAATCGAAAATGCCTATTGGCTGCTCAGCGGAGAGCGTGCCGTACCCGGTTTTTTTTATTTTCAAAAGAGCAGAAATTTGTGCAAAAATACGAATTTCGGTTAAAGGATCATTTATAACCGGAGTTTCGCGCAGAAGGTTTTCGTGATTTGTTCTTTTTTAATTTAACTGAAAAAGATCCGACGCGATACCGTCAGCTAAGAACCAGTGGTTTTCCGGAATCTTCAAATAATTGTTTTGAATGATTAATTTTCCGTCGATGAGTTTCTGCTGCCAATCGGACTGAAGTTTAGAAAAAATCTCATCATTGAAAACAGCAGACAACCGCGCCAGATCCACACCGATTTCCGTGCGCAAGCCGATCATCAACATTTCGTTCAATTGATCGCGGGCAGATAGAATCTCGGATTCCGTGGGCGGTATATTTTGATTTAAATACTCAATATAACGCCGGTTATTGGCAATATTCCAGCTGCGCCGCCGGGCCCCGTCGTAGGAATGGGCAGACGGGCCGAGACCCAGATATTCTGTAGATTTCCAGTAGGCCGTGTTGTGACGTGAATGGAAACCGGGTTTACCAAAGTTTGAAATTTCATAATGATCAAATCCCTGCTCTTTTAGGAAATCCACCATGTAAAGAAAATCATCGTGCTGTACCGCTTCGGACGGCGCTGCAATTTTCCCTGAGGCGACCCAGCTGCTAAGTGCTGTTTTTGGCTCAATGGTCAGTGCATAAGCAGAAATATGCGGCACACCGAGCGCAGCGGTTGTGGAAAGGTTCTGTTTCCAAAGTTCCGACGTGGAAGTTGGGGCACCGTAAATAAGATCGATGCTGATATTTTCCAGGCCAAAATCCTGGGCGCTCTTGATCGAAGATTCTGCTTCTACGGCGTTGTGCGCGCGGTTCATCAGTTTAAGGTCGTCATCAAAAAAACTTTGAATGCCAATGGAAAGACGGTTGATTGGTGTGCCGGCAAGTTCGCGAACAAATCCACGGTGCAGATCGTCGGGATTCGCTTCCAGCGTAATTTCTATATCCGGAGCAAATGAAAAATATTTTGCAACTTCATCCATCAGCCGTTTGAGTTCATCGGCAGAAAGCAACGACGGCGTACCGCCACCAAAGTAGAGGGAGGAAATTGTTTTTGACTCAAGTTCGTGATGCCGTAACTCCAGTTCTTTTTCCAGCGCGTGAAGCAAATCAGTTTTGTGTTGCAGGGAGGTTGAAAAGTGAAAATTGCAGTAACTGCATTTCTGCTTGCAGAACGGAATGTGGATATAAATCATTCTTAATGAATTGCAGACGAGTAAGAATCACCACCCGCAACCCGTTGACGGATTGCGCCGGAACATTGCCGTTTTCGCCGCTAATGTTAGTATCGGAAGCCGCGCGAATTGATGAAGTTCTCGAAATTGTAGCCTACACTAAGCATAAAGCTACTGCCCGAATACTGCTGCAAATCTGATAATCCGAAGTTGTAGGCAGCTCCAAAAAAGAAATTGCTGAAACTGGCTTTCACAACAGGCGACAGCGCCACACTCTGATTGCCAAACTTATTGCTTGAGGTACGGAAACTCGCGCCCGCGGCAAAAGAATTTTCGTCATCAGCAACGGTTGCCATTACATTCAAATCCAAAAGTTTCGATGAATTTGTATTTAAATTAAGCAAGACCGAAGGCGTGATAAAAAACTGCTCGCTCAGATGGAAATCGTAACCCGCGTTCAGGATGTACTTTGCAGGCTCCGGCTCTACCCCGTTCACGATCGGAATATCGTTGCTTATCGCAATATCGTTAACGGAAACGCCGGCGAAAAGATTCCGGTACGTGACCGCCAAACCTAAGTTTGTATAAGCCAGAAACATGGACTCGGCGCTCAGCAGCGGATCATTGCCATCCGCCGGATTCAGCAGCGCCAAATTAATGTTCATATTATAAAAACTCACATTTGTACCGAAGGAAAACTGGCTTTTGCGTTCCCCATCGTCATCCAGTGGAATAAAATAGGAAGCCCCGACGGTGACGCCATTGGACGAAATCGGTCCGTTCTGGTCTTTAAAGAAAGTCAGGCCGGCACCCACACGGTCGAATATGTTGGCGTGCAGTCCGATCGATTGCACGTTGGGCGATTCGGCAAGATTGGCAAATTGTTTTTGGTAGTTCAGGTTCAGTACTACATCATCCGTTTTACCGTAGAGCGCAGGATTAAAAAGGAAATCTCCGTCTAGCAGATATTGCTGATAATATGGCAGTGTTTCCTGACCCCGCGCAAACGAAAACACGACTGCGAAAAGTAAAAAAACTATTTTTCTCATAAATTTTTTGTAATGAATTTGCAAAGATAAAAAAGTTTATCGACTTACGTTACCAGATAGTTACGCCATTTTTCGAGCGCCTCCTGCATGTCCGTAGGCATCGGACTTTCGAAGTGCATTTCTTTTTTTGTGGTAGGGTGAATAAACCCTAGCGTGTGTGCATGCAAGGCTTGTCTCGGAAGAATTTCAAAAACATTTTTGATGAACTGGCGGTATTTCGGTAAGTTAACGCCTTTCAGAATTTCATTGCCTTCGTAACGTTCGTCATTAAATAACGTATGCCCAATATGTTTAAAATGTGCCCGGATCTGATGGGTGCGCCCCGTCTCCAGTTTACATTCAACCCAAGTAATGTAGCGAAGCCGCTCCAACACTTTATAATGCGTCACCGCATGTTTTCCGGCGCTGCCGTCTTCGTAAACCGACATCTGCATCCTGTTTTTCGGGTGCCGCCCAATATTTCCGGTGATCGTGCCGACATCGTCGGTGACATTTCCCCAGACGAAAGCCCAGTAAAGACGGCTGGTCTTACGGTTAAAAAACTGTTTTGCCAGAAAACTCAGGGCATATTCGCTTTTGGCAATTACCAAAAGTCCGGAAGTATCCTTGTCAATACGGTGCACCAAACCGACGCGGTCGAGATCAGATTTCTGTCCGCTCTGCTGAAAATGCCAGGCAAGCGCATTGACTAACGTGCCATCCCAGTTTCCGTGACCGGGGTGCACCACCATTCCTGCAGCTTTTTCTACCACGAGAACTTCATCATCTTCATAGACAATGTTAATAGGAATATCCTGGGGAATAATAACGTTTTCACGCGGCGGCCGTGCGAGTAATACCGCGATGTGATCGCCGGGTTTTACACGGTAATTTTGTTTTACAGCGGCACCATTCACCACAACATTTCCGGCGCGGCAGGTCTGCGAAATGCGATTACGGGAGGAGTTCTGGCGAAACTGATGCAGATATTTATCGATACGCAACGGTTCCTGGCCACGGTCTGCCGTCAGCGAAAAATGTTCGTAAAGACCTGCAGTTTCCTCCGCGTCAGGAAGTTCGGGATCATTGAGGTATTCGTTATCTTCTGTCATGTGATTTGAAAAATAAAGCTCCAACGCGCAGTTGAAGCATTTATAATTTTAAAATAAGAAGCTTTATTCTACGATTACTTTTCGTGCTTTGGGCTTCTCCTCCGTTTTAACCGGCGTTTTTGGAGCAGTGGGTTTTTGCTCGGCCGGCTTCGTTTCCGGTTTGTCTTTTTGCTCACCGGCTTTCTGCTCAGGCGCTTTCACTTTTGTTTCCGGAGATTCCGGTTTTCGCGCAGCAGGTTTTGGTTGTTCGCCAGCAGGTTCACGAGGGATGGTAACGGGCTCGCGATACACCGGCACATCTTCATAAGCCGGCACCGAGGTGTCGATGCGGATACGGTACATGGCATCCAGCTGAGAAATTTTAGCCCCCATCTGCGCGGGAGTTTTTTTCGAGGCCCACAGGTCAATCTGCATTCCCTGATCGCGCAGATCCTGGCCGGCAGGATCCTGATAATAAACAATATCTGATTCCTCGCCTGCACCGTCTTCAAATTCTACAAGACCGATCTCAAATAAATTCTGGCGAATAATGGCTTTGGCTTCCTGCACGGTAAGACCGACTACATTGGGTACCGTAATATCTCGCCGCGGGCCGGCGCCGATAACGACATCGATGGTGGAAAAGCGCGGCAGCAAGGCGCCGGGCTTCAGCGTTGTACCGTTATAAAGCATACGCAGTACAGCGTCGCGCTGAATGCTTGGTTCAAAAATGGTATCTCCTACTTTCAGGCCGACCTGTTCTAACTGACGAAATGCAAGACCCTTGTAGCGATCCAAAATATCAGGCACAGAAACCTGCGCATAGGTTCGGGGATTTACCTTCAGCATAATGCTTCGGCCGTCTTTTACACGTGAGCCCGGAGAAGGATATATCTGGAGAACTTGAAAAGGACGGTATTTCGGATCAAATTTAAAACTGTCTACCTCATACTCGAGTCCGGAATCGTCGAGAATCTTGATGGCATCATGTACCGATTTATTCACCACGTTCGGCACCGGGATTTCGCGGCCGTGGTTGGTGTGCACATCCAACCAGCGTAACGTGAGCCAGACGGCTCCCACAAAAACAGCTGCTGCTAAGAGTAAATTGACGAAAACCTTCCAGTGGAACAGCGATTTTAGCATGTTTCTGATTCTTTTTTTATTGTAGATGCAAATATATAAAATAATCTTTCTGCAATTTCGGGAAAACCGCCCCCCCAATTTAGTAATGCCAGGACGTTGGGAAATAATTATCTTTGCTTAACTAAAGACAATACATGATTTTATCAATGACGGGCTTCGGCCGTAGTGAAGGTGTATTTGAAGGTAAAAAAATTACCATCGACCTGAAATCGCTCAACAGCAAGTCCTTCGATCTCAGCATTAAACTTCCGTTTCGTTATAAGGAAAAAGAGTTTGAACTGCGCAAGATACTCAACGACGGTGCACAGCGTGGTAAGGTAGACTGTTACGTGAATATAGAAGTGCTCAACGAAGCTTCACAAACCGCTTTAAATGAAGCGCTTATACATACTTACATCACGGAACTGAAACGGCTGGCACCCGACGGTCCGGAATTCGAATATCTGAAAATGGCCCTGCGGATGCCCGATGCCATTTCCGCGAAAACTGAAGAACTTACCGAAGAAGAATGGCAGTTTATCATAACGCTTATGGGCGAGGCGCTGGAACGTTTTAAAAATTTCCGCCGCACGGAAGGTGCCATTCTGGAAGCAGAACTAAAGCGTAATATCGCGAATATCACCGAATGCCTCAGTGCTGTAGCACCTTACGAAGAAGTACGGATGGACAGCGTGAAGGAACGTTACCGAAATTCACTGAACGAATTTGATCAGTTGGACGAAACGCGCTTTTATCAGGAAATGGCGTACTACACCGAGAAGCTCGACATCGCCGAAGAAAAAGTGCGCCTCTCGCAGCACCTTTCTTATTATCTGGAGGTGATGCAGACGGAAGAGCTGAACGGCAAGAAGCTCGGGTTTATTTCCCAGGAAATCGGGCGCGAAATAAATACCTTAGGCTCCAAGGCCAACCACGCCGAGATCCAAAAACTGGTGGTAAAGATGAAAGACGAGCTGGAAAAAATTAAAGAACAAACTTTAAATGTTCTTTAAATGT
>DKJL01000001.1:115621-199258 GCA_002454815.1 Flavobacteriales bacterium UBA6693 | reverse complement strand
CCAATTGCTGCAATTTTTCGGGGTGAAATTCGACCCCCTTCAGTTTTATTTCCAGGTCACGAATGGCATGCTGCAGGGTTTCTGTTTCAATCCGGAACTGCTGAATCTGCTGGCGGTTTTGGGTGACGTCCATTTCCTGTTTGAGCACGTTCTCCATTTCCGGCAAGGAACATTTTTCCAACACCAAAGCTGCCTCGATCGCCTGATGTGTTGCATTTAATTCATCATGTAATTCCTGCGCACGCCGTTTCACATCTGCCAGTTCTGCCGCTGCCGTGGCCATCAGTGGAACCAGCGATTGTTCCTGCGCCATCAGGTTTTCATATTTCTCCGAGACCGATTTGAGCCTTCCGTCACAAGCTGTACGTTGTGCACTGATTTCGTCTGCAGTTACATCTTGGAAAGCATACCAGTCCAATTGCTGCAACTGGTTTTTCAGCATTTCGCCGGCAGTGATTGCTGCATGTTCTTCCACACGAAAATCAGCCAGGGTTTTTGCATATCGCTCCATTTTACTGCAAAGCACATCGAAATCCTGTTGGGTTTCGTGGAATTGATTTGTTTTTTCTTTTATAATTTCATTTTGTCCGAGGACTTCTTTTCGCTTCTGTTCAAAACCTTTCACATCATCCGCTCGGAACTGAGGCCAATTAAAGTCTTTCAGATGCTGCTGAATCTGCTTTTCAGTTGCTAAAGCTTTACTTTTTTCGGCGCCGAGCTGCTGCTGAATCAGTTTATGTTTTTCAAGCAGGCGATCGGTACGCCGGCGCAAATCCTGCAGCTTGACAAACTGCTGATCAAGAGCCGAAAGCTCTGTTTGCAACGCAAGCAAATCAGCATCAACATGGTCCGCCTCTAATATTTCCGGATGGTCCGGCGAACCACAGAGCGGACATGCTGCACCGTCATGCAACGTGTCAGCAAAGTGTGCGAGCTTCTGCTGTACCAGTAATTCGTTTTTCCTGTCGGTAAGTTGTTTCTTTAGGTCGTCAATTTGTGCATGCTCTTTTTGAAAATAAACTTCAGCTTCACCGGAATTAAAGTTCAGTTTTTTAAATTCATCTTTGATGATCTGCAATTCCTGCTCGCCATCTGCCTGATTTTTTTGAATTTGCCGGAGCGTTTCTTCCAGGTTTTTCTGCATGGAAAACCAGTTCTGCACAGCAAGCAACACGCCAGGATCCAGCTGTTCTTCCTGTAGTTGGACAATTATTGCCCTGACTGAATCAAGCTCGGTCTTTTTCCTGTCTTTCTCGGCTTCTAATTCTTCGATGTGTTTTTTGCCCTTGGCTGTTCTCTCTTTCAGCGTGGCAGCAGCAGTTGTTTTTTCTTTTATCTGAAGCAGCAAAGCTAAATCCGCGCTTTTCCTATTCAGCTGTTCCAGCTGGTCGTATTCAGGCTTCAGAGTTTTAATATCTTTTTGTACCTGCTGAAGTTGTGCTGCTAAACGAGTTGCTTTCGTTTGCTTTTCAGTGCATTCTTTTTCTTTGGCTGTACAGGCAATCGACGTTTTATCGCGCTGCTGAAGCAAGGATGAAAAAGTTCGTTGCAAGCGGTCATATACTTCAGTTGCTGCTTCAAGTTGTTTAAAGTACGGTTGCCTTTCCTGTGAAGTGTTCCAGTGATTCCTTTTCTGGGTTAAAGTTTCAAAGTCAGCCTTTATATTCTGATAATGCTGAAATTCCTGTTGCACCGTCTGATGTTTCTTTTCGGCTTCAACAAAAATCTGCTGAAATGTTTTTAATTCCGTTTTTAATGTCGCTATTTGTTCTGCATTCACTTCTTCGAAGCCTTTCAGTTCTCCGGCAAGTTGGTCGAGTACGGTACGGTTGGCCGACTGCAATGAGGCTGTTTTGTATTGTAAATCAAATCGCTGAAGATCGAAAATCTCCATCATCATCGTGGTTCGGTCTTTCCCGCCTAATTCCAGAAATTCTTTAAACTGACCTTGTGGAATAATGGTGGTACGTTTGAAGTTGGCATAAGACAGACCTACAATATCATCAACCTTGCTGCTTTCCAAAGGTTGCCAACCCTCATTTTTCCATTGATACAGCATTACCGACGGTGTTCGAACCTCCTCAAAGTTTTTCGAATTGCGACGGAATTCACGCGTTGCCCGAAATTTATCATCTTCAAAATTCAGAAAATCCAGTTCAATGTAAGACCGCGATGATTTCAGATTCATCATATTATACGTGCGGTTTTCCCGGTTATTCATGCGCTCGGTTTCGCCGTATAGGACGTAGGAAATAGCTTCCAGAATCGAAGACTTACCGGAGCCAACTCCCCCGAAAATACCGAAAAGTCCAGCCGACGTCAGGTGTGTAAAATCAATCTCTTGTCTTTGCTGATAAGAATACAGTCCTTCTATGGTTAACTTGAGCGGGATCATTTGGTTGTTAGGAATTTATAATTTCATTAAACAGCTGCACCAGTTCCTCATTGGGTTCCTGGCCTGCATTTTTGTGTTTAAAAAAGTCTTTGAATAAAGGCAGCAGTTCCTGATTCAGATCTATAGTTGCTGCAGAAGTTTCTGCTGAGGAAGTGTGGCGCACTTTCGGAATCAGATGAACGATACCGGAATGGGTTTCATACAACTGCTTACGGTCTGCCGCCGGCAGAAAAGTATCACTTTCCAAAGTAAGTTCCACCAGGCATTCAGGATTTTGCCCAAGCCACAAAAGAGCATCTTCTGTGGAAAGAAACGTTTTGCGATACAACGGTTTTCCGGCAGTCAAGGGTATTGTTTCATAAGTTGCCTTCGCGCCCGGTTTCGCGGTGATGAGGCAAACATATTTATTCTGTCCGGACTCACTGAAACTGTAGCGCAAGGGAGAGGATACGTACACGACCGGCCGTTCTGCCGAGCCAATGTTTTTATGTCCGTGCAAATGGCCCAGCGCTGTATATTGTATTTTTTCCGGAATACTTTCGCTGTAGATCATATCAGCATTACCGATGCGGATCGGTTTTTCTCCATCGGGCTCTTCCAGTAGTGTTTCTCCTTTTTTATTTATATATAAATGTGTCATCAGCAGATTGATGCCATCGGTATCGCAATACGTGTCAGCCAGGTGTTTCCAACGTTCCGCCAATACGCGGTTCAGTTCCGCTTCTTTATCTTCCCCCAAAAACTCCTTTAGCCGTGTTTCATTGGCATAAGCGGTGTGTAGCAGTCGCACAGGAAATTCAATATGATTTAAGGTCAGTTCCAAAAAACCTTCATCTGTCTGGCTGATATTAAAGTGTTCCAGCTCAAATGGCTGCACCACTGCGGCCGGTGAACCAATGAGAATAATACCGCACTCCCGCGCCAGCGGATTCGGTGCATTGATGAAGGAGGGTGAATCATGATTTCCGGCGATGGCAATAACCGGCCGCTTCCCGTTAGCCGAAAGTTGCTTCAAAGTTTTATAAAATAAGTCAGTAGCGTCGGTACTTGGATTAAAGTTGTCGAACAGGTCGCCCGCAATCAGCACCATATCAACCTGCTCCCGGTCGGCAATTTCGGTGATTTCCGCCATGACCTGAATCTGCTCGTCCAGACGGTGGAAACGGTCAAGCCGTTTTCCCAAATGCCAGTCGGCGGTGTGCAAAATTTTCATATTCAAAGTTAAGAAAGATATGGCACTTTTAAAATTATTTAGATCCAGCTCATCTCTTTATTACGAGGACCGCAAAGTGGAAACATCTTATTTTAGGAATTGCGTTACAGAAAAAAATGCTGCAATCGAAGATTGTGAGGAATATTAATTTAAATACCTTTAACTTCAAAATTTAAAACAAATATGCAAGACAAAATAAATCTGCGGCCACAACTGGATATTGTTATCGGGGAAAATCAGAGTTTGATTGAACAATTTCAAAATCAAACGCTGCGCCCCATTTTAAAACTACAAAACCATCTGCTCTTATCACTTTTTCAGGCATACGCTTTACGGCACAACCTTAATTTACTTTCGGTCTCTCGGGAAAAGCGCACTTTGTTGATACAACAGTCGATTTCCAAAGATGCCGCACTCAAAAATCTGCTGGTTGGAACCATAATAGGGATGTTGACCAGCGGCGAAGCAGATTATTATAACACTAACAGCAAAGAAGTAAACCGCCGGATTACAACATTGATCATGCAGCGAATTGACAGCCAGTTGGTTTAAGAAATATTGTTTACCACAAAAGTGCTATCTCAGTTGTTCGGACTCCACAAAAAAAGAGAACCACTTCTGTGATTCTCTTTGCTTAGTAGCGGGGACACGACTCGAACGTGCGACCTCCGGGTTATGAGCCCGACGAGCTACCTACTGCTCTACCCCGCGTTATTGTGGTGCAAATATACAACAATTTTCTTCCCTTCCAAATATTTTCTCACAATTCTTTATTCAATCAATTTTTCCTAAATTTGTTTATGGCCAAAATCCTCAGAATATATCCCGACAATCCACAGGAAAACCTCATCGATGAGGTCGTCAGAACGCTCGATCGCGGCGGTTTGATCATCTATCCGTCCGACACGGTTTACGCCTTGGGGTGTAATATTTTTGATATTCGCGCCATGGAAAAACTTGCCCAGATAAAAAAAGTAAAACTCGACAAAGCTTTTTTTTCCATCATCTGCAACGATCTCAGTCATCTTTCGGAGTTTACACGGCCTATTGACACGAGTACGTTTCGCTATTTAAAGAACAATGTTCCCGGTCCTTTTACCTTCATTTTAGAAGCCAATAAGAGTTTGCCCCTCGCCTACAAAGGCAAGAAAACCGTCGGCATCCGCGTACCCGATCATATCATACCGCAGCTCATCGTCACCAAACTCGGTCACCCGATTGCCTCCACGTCCATAAAAGATGAGGATGAAGTCCTCGAGTATTCTACCGATCCTGAACTTATCGCCGAAAAATACGATCATCTCGTGGACATCGTCATCGATTCGGGTTACGGCGACAACGTGGCCTCCACAATAGTGGATCTTACCGGCGGCGAACCCGAAATTCTGCGGCAGGGTAAAGGCGAAATTTAGATTAATTTAAGGAGTTTTTTGGCCCCGCTACGATGTGTATGTTTTTTTTGGCGCACATTTCCGCCCTCCGTTCCCGCTTCCGCCGCGGCGGAGAGCTCCACTCAGGTCGGGGCGCAGGCCGCGCGATCAATAAAACGACGGACAATTATACAAACGACAAACTTTCCGCATGAAAATTATAACATCTCCTGCAAAATTGATGAATATCGACAGGAAATCGGAGTTTCTAAAACCTACGACGCCGGTATTCATTGGTGATGCGGCGCTGCTCCAGTCTTATTTAAAAGAAAAATCACCGAAATTTCTTGCTGAGCTTATGGAAATATCGGCTAAACTTGCCGATGATAACTGGCACCGTAACCAAAATTGGAAAGCAAAACCCTCGGATAAGGAATCTACTGCGGCCATGATGGCCTTTACCGGAGAAGTTTACCGTGGTCTGAACGCAGAAACTTTAGACAAAAAATCAATCATTTATCTGCAGAAAAACTTCCGCATGTTATCCGGACTTTACGGACTGCTTAAGCCATCAGACCGCGTGATGCTCTACCGTCTCGAAATGGGTCGAAAATTTTCTTTCGAACAGTATAAAAATCTTTACGAATTTTGGACGGAAAAAGTCACTGCCCAGCTGAACAGCGAATTTACCACAAACGACTTTGTGTTGAATCTTGCCAGCAAAGAATACATCAAAGTGCTTGACCGCAAGAAACTCAAAGCGCCGGTGATCGATTTTGATTTTCACGAATACAAAGACGGAAAACTGAAAACCATTGTCGTATATACGAAGCTGGCGCGTGGGCTTCTGGTACGTTTTTGTGCGGAAAACCAAATCAGAACGCTGGACGAAGTAAAAGCTTTTAATTATGAAGGTTATCTGCTCGACGACGAACTTTCGACCGATAAAAAACTTGTCTTTACCCGATAACAAAATAGTAAAATGATGAATTATCACACCAGAAAATGGATCAAACCTGAAGATCTAAACCCGAACCAAACTTTGTTTGGCGGCCGCCTTTTGCAGTGGATCGACGAAGAATCTGCGTTGTACGCGATAATCCAACTCGAAACGCCGCGCTGCGTTACCAAGTTTATTTCAGAAATAAATTTTGTGAGCTCTGCGAAACAAGGCGATATCATCGAGATCGGAATTTTGGCGACAGATTTTGGCTCCACTTCGATCACCTTGCGTTGCGAGGTTCGCAATAAAATGACAAGGCAAACCATTATCACGATCGACAAAATTGTTTTCGTTGGTGTCGACTTGGAAGGAAAACCCACCAAGCACGGGAAAACAAAGATCGAATTCATAAAAGACCGATTGAGAAATCAGGATGAAAATCAATATTAAAAATATGGTTTGCGACCGCTGCACTGCCGCGGTGCGCGCCATTTTTGAAGATTTAAACATCAACATTTCATCGGTCGGACTTGGCGAAGTGGAAACACTTCACCCGCTTTCCGAGGAACAATTGGATTCGCTTGACTATTCTCTCAGGAAACGGGGGTTTGAAATCCTCGAAGACGCCGTAAAAGCTCAAGTTGAGCAAATTAAAAAAGAAATTATTCTGGAAATTAATAAACTCGACCTTCCGGAAAACTTTGTGCTTTCGAAATTTATCAGCGAAAAATTCAACAGAGATTACAGCTCGCTTTCAAAATCTTTTTCGGTAAATGAAACCGTAACACTGGAACAGTATTTTATTCTTCAGAAAATTGAAAAGGTGAAAGAACTGTTGTTTTATAATGAGTTGACACTTACCGAAATTTCACACCAGTTGGGCTACAAAAGCGTCCAGTATTTATCCACGCAATTCAAAAATACTACCGGCTTCACTCCTTCTTCTTTTAAAAAACTTAAAAGCAAGAACCGCATTTCGCTTGATCAGATTTGATCATTTCATTCCTGTGGAGCGCAGATTTTTATAACATTCTTCCTTAAATTTATAATATTTTTATAGGTAAAAGTTAGAATTTTGTAAAAAGTTATAAAATGTGTGCTTCAAAAATACGACCATCCGAAAGGATTTCTCCCAGTTCAGTTTATTATTGCCCCATGGAATGCGAGGGCGAAAAAGTATACTTCGAGCCCGGCAAGCGCTGCCCCGTCTGCAATATGTATCTGGTTCCTGTGGAGGAACGCGCTGATTATCAGGACAAGCCGCAAACCTATTCGAAAAACAATCTTCCGGCTTCTTTTCAGGAAAAAGAAGGACAATTTTTCTGTCCGATGTTTTGTGAAGGAGATAAAACGTATAACGAAGATGTAGGCTGTCCGGTTTGTCACATGCATCTGGAGCCGATTACGAAGGAACTTCTGCAAACCGGACTTGCCGCCGCGCCGGAAACTGAAACCACCCCTGATGCAATAAATTCGACGCAAAATGCCGGCAAATACTACTGCCCGATGTTTTGTGAGGGAGACAAAGTGTACGACAGTAATGTCGGGTGTCCTGTTTGCGGTATGGATTTGGTGAGAATCCCCGGAAATGGCGACGAGGGCGCGCAGGACAACGTGTACAGCGAACTTCGTAAAAAATTCATTATTGCCGTTATTTTTACAGTGCCGATTTTTATTCTTTCAATGGGCGGAATGTGGGTTAATTGGGGCATCTCGAATCAGCTGCACGGCATTATAGAATTAGTTCTATCCATCCCGATCGTATTTTATGCGGGCTGGTTTTTGATGCGACGGGGTTGGGTTTCCTTCAAAACCTGGAATCTTAATATGTTTTCTCTTATTGCTCTGGGTTCCGCCGCAGCCTTCCTCTTTAGTTTGGTTGCTCTTATATATCCGTCGATTCTGCCACATGAACTTTCGCACGGCGACAATGCTCCTTATTATTTCGAATCGGTATCTGTAATCCTTACTTTAGTCATTATGGGCCAAATGTTGGAAGCCAAGGCCCATCAGCAAACCGGAAAAGCGATTGAAGAACTGATGAATTTATCTCCCGTCGAAGCGCACAAGATCGTCAACGGTGCGGAGATAACTGTGCCGCTCTCAGAAATACAGGTAGGCGACCGTCTCCGGGTAAAACCGGGTGGTAAGATTCCCGTGGACGGTATTTTGGAAGAAGGATCCTCCGCGGTAGATGAAAGTATGATCACCGGCGAACCGATACCTGCAGAAAAGAACGCAGGAGACCGGGTAACATCCGGCACCATCAACGGAGACGGAAGTTTTATAATGACCGCCGAAAAAATTGGAAATGATACTTTGCTCTCGCAAATTGTACGAATGGTCAACGACGCAACCAGAAGTAAAGCGCCTATACAGAAACTTGCCGACCGAATTTCCAAAGTATTCGTGCCGGCCGTCATGGTGATTTCTGTACTTACTTTCATATTTTGGCAAATTTTCGGCGGAGAAAATACACTTCTTTACGGTCTGGTAAATGCGGTGGCAGTTCTTATCGTAGCTTGCCCGTGCGCGCTGGGTTTGGCGACACCGATGTCGCTCACGGTGGGAATTGCGAAAGGAGCACAAAATGGTATTCTGATCAAAAATGCCGAAGCCATCGAGCACATGCATAAAATTAGCGTGCTGATTACCGACAAGACCGGTACGCTGACTGAAGGAAAACCCGTTGTCGATGAAATCATCGCAGCATCCAATTCAACGCGGGAGGAAGTTTTACGCATCGGCGCAGCGCTGAATCAAAATTCGGGGCATCCGCTGGCTTCTGCCGTTTTGAATGAATTGAAGAAAAGCAAAGAAACTTTGCCCGCTGTCGAAAATTTTGAAAACGTTACCGCTAAAGGGCTAAAAGGCTCAATCGGTGACGATAAGATTGCTGTCGGAAATCTGGCTTTAATGACTGAGCTCAATAATGATCTACCTGCCGAACTTCAAAACAAGCAAAACCTGGAAGCCGGAACGATTTCTTATGTATCGAAAAATAATAAGGTTATCGGCATACTTCGCTTCACGGACCGAATTAAATCCACCAGTTTACAGGCTGTAAAAAATCTGCAGGATCAGGGTGTGGAGGTTATAATGATGACCGGCGATAATGAAAAAACTGCAAAGTCGGTCTCAGACGGACTCGGGATTAAAGAATATTACGCGAGCTGTCTGCCGGAAGATAAATTGAATAAAATCAAAAACTTACAAAAAAAAGGGAAAGTAGTGGCGATGGCGGGAGACGGAATTAATGACGCGCCCGCACTTGCACAGGCCGATGTCGGTATCGCAATGGGAACCGGAAATGATGTCGCTATCGAAAGTGCAGAACTCACTTTGCTGACGGGAGATATTTTGGGTGTGGCGAAAGCAAAAATGCTGAGTGAAAAATTATTGAGAAATATCCGGGAAAATCTCTTCTTCGCCTTTATCTACAATACTTTAGGTATTCCCGTAGCAGCCGGCCTGCTCTATCCTTTCTTCGGAATTCTATTAAGCCCGATGATTGCAGCGGCCGCAATGAGCCTCAGTTCTGTTTCTGTAATATTGAACTCGCTGCGCCTGAACAGGGTACGCCTGAAAGTGGATTAATTAAAACTTTCGTTCAATCACATAGTCCAACATTAGTCCCAAGGATGTTTTCGCCTCTGAGTCCGGAAAGGTTTCAAGGATGTCCTTGGCTTTTTGTTGGTATGCTTTCATAACGGAAATCGCGTAATCCAAACCGCCGGACTCTTTTACAAATCCAATCAGTTCCTTCACCCTTTTGTTGTCGGTATTATAACGTTTTACAGTGTTGAGATAATAACTGCGGTCTCTTGTCGAAGCGATTTTAAGTGCGTGAATTAACGGTAAGGTCATCTTTTTTTCCTTGATGTCAATCCCCACTGGTTTACCGATGATATTTGAAGTGAGATAATCGAACAAATCATCTTTTATCTGAAAAGCCATGCCGGTATAGGTGCCGAATTCCATCATTTTCTGCGCCAGTTTTTCGTCGCTGGAAGTTGATAGAATTCCGATTTCGCAGCACGCGGCAATCAGCGTAGCCGTTTTTTGGCGTATAATTTCAAAATAAACTTCTTCTGTAATGTCGAGTTTGCGGGCTTTTTCCAGCTGCAACAATTCACCTTCGGCCATCTCCCGAATGGTGCGGGAAACTACCGCCAGCAAATCATAATCTTTGTGGTCGGTGGACAAAAGCACCGCTTTCGAAAGAAGATAATCGCCTACGAGGACGGCAATTTTATTTTTCCACAAGGCATTAATTGAGAAAAAATTCCGACGCTTAAAACTTTCATCAACAACATCGTCGTGCACGAGCGTGGCAGTATGGATAAGCTCAATCATCGACGCGCCACGGAACGATTTTTCGTTTACGTCTCCGGCCAATTTTGCACAAAGAAAAACAAACATTGGGCGCATTTGCTTCCCTTTTGTCGTTACAATGAAACGGGTGACTTTATCCAAAAGTGACACATTGCTCCGCATCGATTCATAAAACTTTTGCTCGAAAAGCTTCATTTCGGTATTGATGGGATTTTTAATTTCGTTTACTATGTTGGCCACGCAAATATGGAATAGAGTTTCGGACGATGTTAGGCTGCAAATATAATTATAAAAATACGGAAAGAATATGGTGCAGTGCGCTATTAATTCTGGTATAAAAATGCATGAGGAATGAAGTAAAATTTAGGGCGGATTTTCAGCAGCGGCACATCAATTCCCTCACCTGAAAGATAAATTCCTTCCGCATCGACCGCAATTGCCTCGATTTGACTGATACTGATTGCACTGCCCAAATAGTACTTTTTTGGCGGATTCCGAAAGAAAATGCCCTGTTCCGATTTACTAAAAACGCTTAAATAAACATCAGTATTCTTGGTATACCCTACCAAATACAACTTTCGCTCAAAGTAAGCTGCATCGGTTACAAAAAAGCCCGTAGTATATTTTTCAGCTTTTTGCGCACTTTGATTTTCGCTGTTTTTGGGATCGATAATATAGTGAGTAGTGCCTTTTGACAGCCATTCTTTCGTGAATAAATGAAGTTGGCCATTTGCAAAAATAAGCGCCTCCGAGTCGAAGTTGGTACGGAGCATCGGCGCTGAAAAATCAGTCTGTTCCGGATAGTAAAACTGCAGTGAATCCCGGGTGATGATGCTGTCCTTCCCGAATTTTATTCTATACACCGACAGGTGCTTTCTGCTGCCGGAATTATTGCCGATATCACCGATATACAATTCATCATTACCGGCGGTAAGTGCTTCCCAGTCGATATTTGTCAAACCGGTCTGCCAGACGCGCGCTACCGCACCGTTTTTTTTGTTCAACTGAAAAAGCTCCGCGCTGTTTCCACTGTCGTTTACCGAGAATAATTTACCGTCCAAAAATGCCAAACCCGAATTTTCATGTAACCGGCGTTCCAGATCAGCAACATGAAACCGCTTGATTTTTAACCAAATCAGTTTCTGCTGCCCATTAACACTGATCAAGCAAAGAAAGAGTAATATAAAAGCAAATGGGTTCCTCATCATTTTTTCAGTACTAAGAGAAATTTAATTTTGAGGTAATCGTACAGCAAGCCTCCCAGCAGTAAAACGGAACCAAGCAGCAGAGACCGTAACCCGAAATTCGTATGCATTACGGCCCCGCAGACACCACCGATAAAAAAGAATAAAATAATGGCAAACCGCAGTCGAATCGATTTTAGCAGCTGACGGCGGCGTTCGGGATCGCGGTAAAAAAACAATTGAGAACATTCGATACCCATATCGGTGAAAAGGCCGGTAAGATGCGTGGTTCGGACAATGTTATTGGAAATGCTGGTAACCAGGGAATTCTGCATTCCCATGGCGAAAAGTAAACTGAATGCAATAAATTCTGCGTGTTCTTGCGAAATAAAAAAACCGGAAAACGCCATGATACCGAGAATACAAGCTTCTGCCAGCACGGGGTAAATGTAGGTTTCCGTTTCACGAATGCGCGAAGAGGTTTCCACCAGGAGATTTGCCGTAAAAGCACCGAGGAAAAAGGCGAGAACGTACAGCGCAAGATGAAGCGCGCCATAAAAATTCAGCTTGAAAACTTCATCGATAAAAAAAGCGAAGTGTCCCGTGACATTCGTCGTCAGGACTTTGATGGTGAAAAAACCTACAACGTTCACCAACCCCGCCACGAATGAAAGAAGTATCGCGATGGCGAAGTTATGCCGCGCCGTACGCGCTTTACCGACGTGCGAAAACACTATTCACTGCTTTTATTAGCGAGCTGTCCGCAGGCTGCATCAATATCGCCACCGCGGCTGCGACGGATGAGCACTGTAATTCCGGCATTTTCCAACTGCCGCACATATTCCTCTTCCGCTTTTTTATTGCAGCGGTCATATTTTCCATCGCCGATCGGATTGTATTGAATTAAGTTAACCTTGCTCGGAATCTGTTTACAGTATCGGATCAAGGCCTTGATATCTTCGTCCTGGTCATTTATACCCTTCCAAACACAATATTCGAATGTCACCGGATTCCCGGTTTTTTCATACCAATGTTTGAGCGCATCCATAATATCGGTGAGCGGAAATTTATTGGAAAAAGGCATTATTTCGTTCCGTGTTTTCTCGATTGCGGAATGCAGTGAAAGTGCGAGATTTACCCGTAACTCCTCATCTGCCAGCATCTTGATCATTTTCGGAATTCCGGAAGTCGAAACGGTGATTCGGCGTGGTGCCATGCCCAAACCTTCCGGCTCGGTAATTTTCCGGATGGATTCCACCACATTTTTATAGTTCATCATCGGCTCGCCCATTCCCATAAAAACGATATTGGAAAGCGGCCGATCGAAGTATAATTTGCTTTGCCGGTCGATCAGCGCCACCTGATCTACAATTTCGGCAACTTCCAGATTTCGCATACGTTTCAGGCGTGCCGTAGCACAAAACTCACAGTTCAGCGAGCAGCCAACCTGCGAAGAAACACACGCGGTGGTACGTGTTTCGGTTGGAATAAGAACTGATTCCACGAGCAATCCATCATGGAGCTTAACGCCGTTTTTTATCGTTCCATCCACGGATTTTTGGAGCTGATCGACGGATATCGGATTGATGACGTATTCCTCAGCGATACGTTCGCGCAACTCTTTCGAAAGATTGGTCATCTCATCGATCGAGTGCAGGTTTTTGCTCCAAAGCCAGTCGTAGACCTGCTTTGCGCGAAAAGATTTTTCGCCCAGTGATACAAAATACTCTTTCAGCTGATCGAGTGAAAGCGTTCGGATGTCTTTCAAAATACCTTTGGTTTTAAACGACAAATTTTAGACTAACAGCACGAGTGATGTTGAGCCTAAAATTCTGTCATTTTTTTTACAATTAAAAAATTAAATAATCAGCATCGCATCGCCGTACGAGTAAAATTTGTACTTATGTTTAATGGCCTCCTCATAGGCTTCCATCAGAAAGTCCTTACCCGCAAACGCTGCCACCATCATCATCAATGTTGATTTGGGCGTGTGGAAATTGGTGATCATACAGTTGGCAACACCGAAATCGTGTGGCGGAAAAATAAATTTATTGGTCCAGCCATGGTAAGGTCCAATTTTTTTGTTGGACGAAACCGAGGTTTCCAGTGTTCGCATAGTGGTCGTCCCTACGGCGCAAACGCGTCGCTGCTCTTCCACTGCTTTGTTGATAATATCCGCATTTTCCTGCGTGATGATCGCCTCCTCAGACTCCATTTTGTGTTTGGAAAGATCCTCTACCTCGATCGGATTAAATGTTCCCAACCCAACGTGAAGCGTAATCTCCGCGAAGTCGATTCCTTTAATCTCCAGGCGCTTCATCAAATGTCTTGAGAAGTGCAGACCTGCAGTGGGTGCTGCTACGGCACCTTCATGTTTTGCGTAAATTGTTTGATAGCGCTCGGCATCCTCCGTTTCCACCTCGCGCTTAATATACTTCGGTAATGGTGTTTCACCGAGTTCTTTCAATTTCGCACGGAATTCCTCATAAGAGCCATCATAGAGAAATCGCAGTGTGCGACCACGGGAAGTTGTATTGTCGATTACTTCTGCAACCAACCCTTCATCTTCCGTGAAGAATAACTTGTTTCCGATCCTTATTTTACGTGCAGGATCAACCAACACATCCCATACGCGCGTCTCTTTATCGAGTTCGCGTAAAAGGAAAACTTCAATTTTTGCTCCGGTTTTTTCTTTGTTGCCATACAATCTCGCTGGGAATACTTTGGTATTGTTAAAGATGAAAAGATCTTTTTCATCAAAGTAATCCACCACATCTTTGAACTGCTTGTGCTCGATTGTCTGCTTCTCGCGATTCAAAACCATAAGTTTTGCATCATCGCGGTGCTCAGCAGGATGTTCTGCCAGTAGCTCATCTGGCAGATCAAAATTAAAATCGGAGGTTTTCATTTTTCTCAAATTACGGTTTAAAAAAAGTTAGCCGAAAATCGAGCATTTTCGGTCTGCAAATATACGATATTTGAAGGCGCTTGTCAAGTGCAGTCTTTTCAGTGTTCTATCGAACAAAAATCAGGGCCTTTTTTAGTAATTTTTTAAATTAAATAAAACTACATCTTGGTTAATATTAAAAATGTAATTACAACAAAACTTTTGCGGCAGCAAAACCTTTCAGGCGAGCTTAAATATTTCCAAAAGTTTAAATTTAAAAATAAAAAAATCCGGACGAATCCGGATTGAGTTATTAAAGCGTTTCTTTCAGCCACCCGAAAAATTCGCGTTGCCAAACGAGGGCGTTCTGCGGATGCAGCACCCAATGATTTTCGTTCGGAAAGTAGAGAAATTTAGATTTTATTCCTTTCAGCTGCGCCGCCTGGAAAGCTTCCTGCCCTTGCTCGTAAGGTACACGGTAATCGATACCACCCTGCACAATCATGATGGGCGTGTTCCATTTATCCACATAATTGGAGGGATTGAAATCGGTGTATGATCTTGGTGTAGGCTTATCGTACGGAGAACCGCCCAAATCCCAGTTCGCAAAGAAAAGCTCTTCGGTGGTGAGATACCAGGATTTCATATCAAATAAACCGTCGTGTGCAATAAATGTTTTGAATCGGTTTTCGTGAATTCCGGCTAACATAAAGACGCTATATCCCCCGAAGCTTGCTCCTACTGCGCCCATCCGGTCGGTGTCCACATAAGGCAAGGTACGTGCATAATCAGTTGCAGAAAGATAATCCTTCATCACCTGTCCGCCCCAATCGCCGGAAATATCTTCATTCCACTTCGTTCCCCACCCCGGCATTCCGCGGCGGTTCGGTGCCACAATAATATAATCATTGGCCGCCATAAGCGCAAAGTTCCAACGCGTGCTGAAAGTTTGCGTCAATGCGGACTGCGGACCTCCCTGACAATAAAGCAAAGTAGGATATTTTTTGGTTGCATCGAAGTTTGGCGGATAGATAAACCAAACACCCATCTCCTTTCCGTCGGTCGTCTTCACCATTTTCAACTCGGTGCGGGAAGGTGTTATGAGGGAATAATTTTCGGCGTTGACTTTGGTAACCTGGTCCATTTTACCGTTTTTCAGATTGACTGAAAACAAGTCGGCATTATGGTTCATGTCCGTGCGCGAGACCAAAAGTGTTTTTTCGTTGTCCGCATAAATATCGTTCACATCAAAGTCTCCGTGCGTGAGTTGCTGTATTTTACCCTTTTTCACATCCACAGAAAAAAGTTGTTTCGTTCCGCGATACGCTGCCGTGAAATAGATATTTTTAGAATTCTTTGCCCAAAAAATTGATCCTGAAACCGTTTCGTCCCATGGTTGAGTGAGATTTCGCACCGCGCCTGATTTCCAGTCCATTATTTTGATATCATTCTTGTCGGCTTCGTAGCCGTCCCGTGCCATTGACGTCCACAAAAGAAATTTCCCGTCTGGGGAGAAAGCCGGCGACATATCGTAGCCTTTGTTGTCGGCGGTAAGATTCCGCGTAGCGCCCGTATTAACGTTATAAGCGAATATATCGGTGTTGGTAGAAGTGGCATATTTAAGTCCGCTTAGCGCTTTGGTCACGTACAGCAGCTCACTTGAATCTGGGCTCCACACAAAATCTTCGCCTCCGCCAAAAGGTCGCTGCGGCGAGTCCCATGGCTTTCCGTCCAGCAAATCTTTTGCGGAGGTAATGTCGCCAGAAACGTCCACGACGAACACGTGGTTGTATTTTCCTTCATTAAAATAATCCCAGTGGCGATGATTTAAGTCAGTGTAGATTTGCGCCGTGGTGTTAGGCACGTCATCATATTTATCTTTTCCCATCACTTTCTCGACCAACACCTGCTTGCTGAAGGCCACTTTGCGCCCGTCCGGTGAGATAACGATATTATCTGCATCACCGATGAGATAAAATTCTGCCCAGGTTTTTCCGGCATCCTGAGAGCGGTACAGTTTTTCTCCTTCCTGAGCGTAAAGGCCATTTTTATCCCACTGCACCAGGCTTTTTTTGCCAAGGTCCATTACAGCGGCCTGTCCTTTATTAATATTAAAGAAGTACGCGTCTTTATTACTTTTCTCTGTTTTCAGATCCGTTTTTGAAACGGTATAAATTAACGAATTTTGATCTGGCGAAACAGCCGACACGCCGATACGATTCAGTGTCCAGAGCAACTCCGGCGTCATAACATTCTGTGCATTCATAAGAATGGGCGCTACCACAGCGACGAGAGTGTGTTTTAATTTCATTTAAAGTGAATTTTATTTTATTTCAAATATAAAAGTAAAAGCCAAGAAGTGCGGCTCTAAGAAAATACGATCTTACGAACTTGGAGAAACCACCGAGCCGACCAACGACGTTATAAAAGAGAGAGCAATGCTGAAAACAAAGGCCCACCCGAATCCGTCGATTGTCATACCACCGACGAAATTTGCCGCAAGAAGCACCACCAGCGCATTAATGACCAGCGAGAAAAGACCGAGGGTAATAATCGTTAACGGCAGCCCAAGAATTTTCAGAATTGGTGTGACGATAAGATTTAAAATGCCCAAAACCAGTGCAAATATAAGTGCAGTAGCGAAAGAGTCAACGTGAACCCCGGATAAGATCTTGGTCAGGAAAAAGGCGACGATTGCAGTCACCAGCAAATTCATAATTAAACGCATCATATTTTTTTTATAAAAATAACAATTATTTGGGAACCCGGTTCATTGTACAGACTGTCTTTTAACTTCATATTTCATGCTTTTTTCGGGTTAAATTATTATCTTCATCGCCAAATTTATATTCAATGAAGAATTACGCTAAGGTTTTTATGGTCTCGACCGTTTTTGCAATCACGCTGAATGCACAGACAAAAGACCAAATGGTACAGTCGATCATGGACGAAACGTACAAAAATTCACAGCTGGAGACACTGGCTTACGAACTGATGGATGGCATCGGGCCAAGATTGGTGGGAACACCAAAAATGCAGCAGGCACACGACTGGGCAGTGAAACGCTTTCAGGGTTGGGGAATCCCTGCGAAAAATGAACAATGGGGAGAATGGAAAGCCTGGGAACGCGGCACTTCTTCCGTGGAAATGATTCATCCATACGTAAAGTCGATTGAAGGAACGCAGCTCGCGTGGAGCCCAGCCACACCGGCAAAAGGCATTACCGCAGAGGTGGTAATGATGCCACTTTTTAAAAACAAAGAAGAATTTGCTGCCTGGCTGCCCACGGTAAAAGGCAAACTGGTAATGGTTTCGCAATACCAGCCTACCGGCCGGCCGGAGTATAACTGGAAAGAATTTGCAACGCCGGAATCATTCGAAAAAATGAAGAAAGAAGCGCAAACTGCGGGTGAAGAGTGGAGAAAATCACTGACTGCAGCGGGAGAAAATTCCCGTTCATTAAATACAAAGCTTGAGCAGGCCGGCGCTGCCGGAATATTATCGTCTTATTGGTCCCGCGGTTTTGGTGTAAATAAAATTTTCTCGGCCGGAACTAAGAAAGCACCTGTATTTGATATTGCCTTGGAAGATTACGGTCAGCTGTACCGTATGATTCAGCACGGCACCACACCGAAAGTAAAAATCGTTGCAAACTCAAAAGACCGCGGTACTGCGCCAACCTTTAACACCGTTGCGGAAATTCGTGGCTCTGAGAAACCGAATGAATACGTTATCCTTTCCGCTCACCTGGATTCCTGGGATGGCGGTACGGGCGCCACAGACAACGGTACGGGCACCATCACCATGATGGAAGTAGCGCGTATCCTGAAAAAATATTATCCGAATCCGAAACGTACCATCATCGTTGGTCTTTGGGGCAGCGAAGAACAGGGGCTGAACGGTTCGCGCGGTTTTGTTTCCATGCATAAAGACAAAATGCCGAACGTACAGGCGGTTTTCAATCAAGATAACGGAACCGGACGCATCGCAAACATCAGCGGTCAGGGCTTCGTGAATTCGTACAATTATCTTGGAAGATGGTTGCGTGCTGTACCCCGTGAACTGACAAAAGATATTGAAACTTCATTCCCGGGATATCCGGGCGGCGGTGGATCCGACCATGCATCTTTTGTTGCAGCGGGCGTTCCGGCTTTTATGTTGAGTTCACTCAACTGGAGTTACGGTACTTACACCTGGCACACCAACCGCGACACCTATGATAAGATTGTTTTTGATGATGTGAAAAGCAATGTTGCCACGATCGCAATTCTTACCTATATGGCGAGTGAAGATCCCGAGAAAGCTTCGGCAGAACGTATTGTAATGCCAATCGATGAGCGGACCGGCGAGCCGATGAAATGGCCTGAACTTCGTGAACCGACCAGAAAAGGTGGTTTGGATTAAACTTAAGATATCCTTTAAACACTGCACCGCAAGTCATTTGGCTTGCGGTGTTTTTTGTTTTGATATTATTTAATTAAATAATTTCCCGCGTTTACGTTCGTATGGTTAATTATTTGATAGTGCAAAGTCATGCAAAAACAGAATTACCAAAACCATCGAAAATTTTACGCTCCGCATCATTTTATTTTGCTGCCCGTGCTTTTGGTCCTACTCATCTACGGACTTTGGAACGGATTTAGCAACAATGAAAATCAGCTCATGTGGCGGCTTTTTTCTTTAGTGATTTTCCTGCTGCTTTATGCGGTAGTTATGATGAGGCAACATTATGCCCTGGGGAATCAGAACCGGATTTTGCGCCTGGAATTCCGACAGCGTTACTTCGAATTATTCAACGAAAGAAGCGATAAAATTATTGAGAAGCTCTCTTTCGACCAGATCGCGGCACTGCGTTTTGCAGAAGATGATGAGTTCAAAACCTTACTGAAGCGTGCACTGAACGAAAAAATTTCCGGCGACGAAATTAAAAAATCCATCACGACATGGAATCCTGATCACCATCGGGTTTAAAAAAAAGAAACTATTAAACATTAAAAATAAGTATTATGAAAAAGTTTACATTTCTCTTCCTGGCCGTCTTTGCATTGATGACGCTGACTTCATGCGACGCTATCGGCACAATCTTTAAAGCCGGAATGTGGTGGGCATTCTTCCTCATTGGCGCCGTAATCGCAGTAATAATCTGGCTGTTCTCCCGTGGTAGAAAATAAGTTATGAGTGCCGACGTACCCAATCTCGAAATTATTCAGCGCATCAAACCTTCACGCATCGTCAAGATCATGAAGGATCCGGTGAAGTCGGCGAAAGCGGTAAAACTCGCTTATACGAATGATGGCGAAACAGAAGGTATTATCCGCCGCAAACGGGGGAAAAACTTTTCGTATCATTTGGGTGATGAAAAAGTTACAGACAAGGAGGAATTGCAGCGAATCAAATCGTTGGCAATTCCGCCTGCCTGGACCGACGTCTGGATTTGTCCATTGGAAGATGGCCATCTGCAGGCTACCGGCATCGACGCGAAAGGACGCAAACAATACCGTTACCATCCGCTTTGGACCGCCCTGCGCAACCATACCAAATTTTACCGAATGCTGCAGTTTGGTGAAGCACTTCCCGGAATCCGCTTAGCGCTGGAAAAAGATCTTTCCAGAAGTAAGTTGGACAAACGTAAAGTGCTTGCCATTGTCGTAAGCTTGATGGAGCGCACGAACATCCGCGTTGGCAATAATGTTTATGAAAAACTGTACGGGTCGTTCGGTCTAACCACCTTAAAAGATCGCCACGTCCACATCGACGGTCAGCGGGTAAAATTTTCATTTAAAGGAAAAAAAGGCGTTCGCCATGACATCGATCTGAAAAATCGCAAATTGGCAAAAGCGGTGAAAAACTGCCGTGATATTCCGGGAAAAGAATTATTTCAGTTCTACGACAGCGACGGAAAACGGCATCCAATCGACAGCGGTATGGTCAACGAATACATCAAGGAGATCAGCGGTGAAGATTTTACTGCCAAAGATTTCAGAACCTGGTCGGGCACCGTCAATGCGCTTATTGCTTTTAAAGAAATCGAGAATGATGAGAATTTGGAGCAGGCGACGAAAACTAAAGACAAAATAAAACGAGCCATAGAAATGGTGGCCTGCGAACTTGGAAATACCAGCGCTGTTTGCCGAAAATATTATATTCACCCGCTTGTCATTAATCTGTACGAATCAGATTCTATTTCAGATTATCTGAAAGAATTGGATGACATCGAAGAAGACGACGGAAAATCCGGCTTGACTTCAGAAGAAAAAATTGTGATGAAAATTTTAAAAAACGAAAAACCGTAATGCCGGAAGGTCCGACCATCGTTGTGTTCAAAGAGAAGCTGCAGAAGTTCGAACACAAAAAAGTAACAGAAAGTGGTGGGTACAATAATCCGTTTGCCGAAGAAATCTCGGGGAAAACTTTAGAAAATATTGACACTTACGGTAAGTATTTACTTTTAAAATTCAACGATTTTACCATCACTGTACATTTTGGTTTATTCGGCTCATTTCTGGTAAACGAATCAAAAAAAGTAAACGCCTCGTTCTCCTTATTTTTTGGTTCAGACTTCGTTAATTTTTATATTGTGAAACTTAAAAAATTCGCGAACGACGAAACCTTTGATCAGGAACTGAATGTTTTCTCTGAACAATACCAACTCTCGAAAACGAGAAAACTCTTGCTGGAAAAATTTCCAAAAAAACAAATTGGTGACGTCTTACTGGATCAGAATGTTTTTCCCGGTTTGGGAAATATTATAAGAAATGAAGTTTTGTTCTTGGCGAAAATTCATCCAGAAAGTATCGTAAAACAGATTCCGACCAAAAAAGTGAGCGAGCTTCTTCAACATATTCAGAACTTCTCTAAAGCATCGGTGCAGCTGATCGCTGAAAAACAGTGGAAACAATCCTGCGCAGTTTATCAGAAGAAAACATTTGAAAATGAAGAAATCTCAGTAATTGTTTCGCCAAAAATCAAGCGAAAATCCTTTGTCGTTGAGAAACTTCAGAAAAAATATTAAGTCACCTTTTATTTAATTTCAATCCAGGTCGGCACATGATCGCTCGATTTCTCCCAACCGCGAACTTCCTTATCGACGCCGCCTGCAGAAAGTTGCGGCAGTAATTCGGGAGAAAGCAGAAAGTGATCGATGCGCATTCCCGCATCGCGTTCAAAGGCTTTACGAAAGTAATCGTAAAAAGTATAAATAACTTTATCGGGATATAGATTGCGCAGTGCGTCCGTCCAACCCTGCCCGATCAACTCATGAAAAGCTTCCCGAACCTCCGGAAGAAATAAAGCATCTTTTTTGTATTTTTCCGGTTTGTAGACGTCGAAATCTGTGGGGATAACATTAAAGTCTCCTGCAATAATCACCTTTTTTCCGGAAGTGATCAGCAATTCTGCCTGCGCTTGCAGACGCTGAAACCAATTCATTTTGTAGTCGAATTTTTCTCCGGGAACCGGGTTTCCGTTCGGCAGATAAATACAGACCACCGTTAGATCGCTCACAACGGCTTCCAGATAACGGCTGGCTTCGTCGGAATCGTCACCGGGCAAACTGGTGCGTACAACGTTTGCATCCGTTTTAGATAAAATCGCGACGCCGTTCCAGCTTTTTTGTCCGACCCAAACCGCGTGATAACCCGCACCCTTTATTTCTTCTAAGGGAAATTTTTCCTGAGGCGCTTTGAGTTCCTGCAGACAAACAATATCTGGCTCAGTTTCTTCCAGCCAACGCAGAAGGACAGGCAGCCGGCTGTTGATGCCGTTAACATTATAGGTCGCAATCTTCATATGACTAATTTTTATTAAAGTTAATTAAAAATAAATCACTGTAAAGAACGAACAGACGTCAGCGAGAGGAAATCACCTTGTAGGAAAAATATCCTTTTTGGTTTCAAACATTAAGCAAACGCTTATGGATAAGGCGCAATCTGCACTTCCAGACCGTCGATAGAAGAATCAATCGGTATCTGGCAACCGAGACGGCTGTTTTCCTGAACGTGAAACGCTTCACCAAGCATGGCATCTTCTTCATCGCCCATATCGGTCAGTTGATCTGCTCCGCCTACAACATAAACCTGGCAAGAGGCGCACATCGCCATACCACCGCAGACGCCAATGGTTCCTTCTTCCGCCAATTCATAGGAGCGAATGACTTCCATCAGATTCATCGACATATCCGTGGGCGCTATAACTTCATGTAAAACTCCGTCGCGATCGGTAATTTTCAGCGTAATATCCTGCATTGTTGTATTGATTTAAATATACTTGACAGCAATCCGGTGGCTAGTCAATTTTCTTTACGACTGCTTTTTCGGCTTCTTTACGACTGCCGTCGAAACCGTCGACGCCGCTCACTGTGGTATATTTCAGGACATATTTTTTGCCGGGATTCAGCATATTGTAAACACTCTGGCACATCAGCGTCGCTTCGTGGAAACCACAAAGAATTAGCTTCAGTTTGCCGGGATAGGTATTGACATCGCCGATGGCATAAACGCCTGGAATGTTGGTTTGATAATCCAAAGCATTGTTCACGACAATGGCATTTTTCTCGATCTCCAGTCCCCAGTTGGCGATATCTCCCAATTTAGGCGTAAGCCCGAATAATGGAATAAAATAATCAGTTTCTATGTCGAAAACTTCACCTTCACGCTGAACCGTGATGGACGATAAATTGGTTTCACCGTTCAAGGCAGTAACTTCCGCCGGCGTTACCAGATTGATTTTTCCGGCATCTTTTAAAATCTGGACTTTTTCAACAGAATCCAGCGCGCCGCGAAATTCATTTCTTCGGTGAATTAAAGTGACTTCGCTTGCGATGTCCGCCAGGAAAATACTCCAGTCCAGCGCAGAATCGCCACCGCCCGCAATCACTACTTTTTTCCCGCGGAAACTTTCCGGTTCCTTCACGAAATATTCTACACCGTTTTCTTCGTACTGAGCGAGATTTTCAAGCGCTGGCTTTCGTGGTTCGAAGGTGCCAAGTCCGCCGGCGATCGCCACCGCTTTCGCGTGATGTACTGTGCCTTTATTGGTAATAACTTCGAAAGTTCCGTCTTCCAGCTTTGTCAGTGTCTGCGCAGTTTCGCCGAGTGTAAAACCAGGCTGGAACTGTTTTATCTGTTCCATCAGATTATCAACAAGAGCGCCGGCGTTGATGGAAGGAAATCCGGGAATATCAAAAATAGGTTTCTTCGGATAAAGTTCTGTCAGTTGGCCGCCAGGTTGTGGAAGTGCGTCGATAAGGTGACATTTCATTTTCAATAAACCCGCTTCGAAGACGGCAAATAGACCTGTGGGGCCCGCTCCTATAATCAATATATCTGTTGTAATCATTAAGCTGTATTTAAAAAAACAATCTCACAAATTTACAAAATTTAAAGGAAAAGGATAGTACACACTCCTGATTAATCTCATGCCTGAATGTCAGTTCGAATCACTTTATTTACAATGGCAAATTATTTGCAAAACGTACGTCATGAAAAAGATTTTAATGTTATTTACCCTGTCCATCCTCGCTATCGTTAATGGGCAGAAACTTACTAATATACAGTCGGGAGAAACCCTTCGTTACCGGATTCACTACGGCCTTCTAAATGCCGGAACCGCTACATTGACCGCCACAAAAACCACTTACCGTGGCCAACCCCACCTTTATGTGAAAGGCTACGGACGCACGACGGGCGCCGTTCGGGCTTTCTTTAAAGTGGAAGATCACTACGAAAGTTACATCAACTATAACAATGGCTTGCCGAGCTTTTATGTAAGGAATGTGCAGGAAGGTGGCTATACACAGCATCTGGAAACTGCCTTTAACCACGGTAACAATACGCTTCTGTTGACGGATCGGGAGAAAAACACGACCAAACAACTGAAATCGGTGCGCGGAATGCAGGATATGCTTTCAGCGTTTTATTTCCTGCGAACGCTGGACGATTCGGAACTTCGCGTAGGAACAGTGAGAAAACTGAACGTTTGGATTGATGATGAAATGTTTCCATTTCAGCTTCGCGTTGTAGGAACAGAACGTGTGAAAACGCGTTTCGGCTACGTGAACTGCCTTAAGATTATTCCCCAAGTTATCAGCGGACGCGTATTTAAAGATAAAGAAGGCGTGACCTTATATGTTAGCAACGACCGCAACCACGTCCCTGTTTCAATTCGTGCCGAGTTGGTGGTAGGTTCGCTGACGGCGTCACTGGACTCCTTTTCTAATGTAAAATATCCGCTGACTTTCATTAAATAATCTGTAGAATTTGAGCAACAATAAACTTAAAAAACGGACTTCGGTTCGTTTTTTTTCGTAAATACTAATTCACGATGTAACAAAAACAGCTGGCAGCATGTCTTATTTTAAAATCATCGATGAAGTTATCATTAGGCGCTCTTCTTCTCTTTTCGTCTTTCGGTTTCGTCTTTTCTCAAAATATTGAAAAAGACAGTATTGCACGAAAAAATTTAACAATTCAAAAAATCACGCAGTCGCCAAAAATTGACGGTATTCTGGACGAAGAAATCTGGCTTAATGCTCCAGTTGCGCAAAATTTCATCGAGAGAAATCCGAAAAACGGACAGAAAGAACCGGACGATTTTAAAACAACCGTAAAAGTGGTGTACGATGATACCGGAATTTATTTTGGCGCCACGATGTACGATCCAAATCCGGCTAACATTAGGAAAGAACTGACGGAAAGAGATGATATGGGGAATGATGATATTTTTGGCCTTACCATCAATGGGTACAACGATCATCAGCAGGCTTTGTTTTTCATTGTACAGGCAAGCGGTGTGCAGGCTGACGCCAAAATTGCCTCCAACATGAACGACGATTTTAGCTGGAACGCGGTGTGGTATTCCGCGGTAAAAATTACGGAAACAGGTTGGACTGCCGAAATTAAAATTCCTTATTCCGAACTTCGTTTTCCGAAAAAAGACGTGCAAACCTGGGGAATCAACTTCATGCGGATCATCCAGAAAACCAATCAAAATCTAACCTGGAATTTCGTCGATAATAAAAAAGCAACTTATCTGATGTACGACGGAATTCTCGACGGCATCCAGAATATTAAGCCGCCTCTACGGCTTTCGTTCACGCCCTACGTTTCCTCTTACATTAATCATTATGACGGAAAAACCACCGCTGATTTCAATGGCGGAATGGATGTAAAATATGGAATCAATGATGCATTTACGCTGGATTTAACACTTATTCCGGATTTTGGGCAGGCTAGTTTTGATAATTCTGTTTTGAACCTCACCCCTTTCGAGCAGCAGTACGCAGAACAGCGTTCTTTTTTCACTGAGGGAACGGAACTTTTCAGCAAAGGAAATCTGTTTTATTCCCGAAGGGTTGGCGGCAGCCCGTCGCGCTATCCTGACGTTTCCGGTGAAGAGCGGGTTTTAAATTATCCGGCAAAAGTAAACTTATTCAACGCTTTTAAAATTTCGGGCAGAACCAATAAAGGCTTAGGCATTGGTTTTTTTAATGGAATCACCGAAAAAATGGAAGCACAAATCGTAAATATTGAAACCGGCGCAATTCGAAATGAAGTCGTAGAACCGTGGTCCAATTATAATGTTCTGGTGCTCGATCAGCGCTTTAATGGAAATTCGTCGGTAAGCCTGGTCAACACGAATGTTATCCGCGAAGGTAATTTCCGGGACGCGAACACGAGCGGAATTCTGTGGGATATTAACGACAAAAAAAATGTCTTCAATTATTCCGGAAGCCTGAAAGGAAGCTGGGTGATGGACAACGGAACAAAATTCGGCTCAAAGGGCGATGCAGGTTTTGCGAAAACTTCCGGCAAAAACCGATATAGTTTTAACGGAACATTTGTTACGAAAGATTGGGATATTAACGATCTTGGCTTTTCTACCACCACCAATTTTGCGAGTTATAACGGCTTTTACGGCTATCGGATCTTGGAACCTACAAAAAGATTCAACAATATTTATTTAAATTTTACTGCGAATTACTCTCATCGCCTGGAACCTTTTTTATTCACGAATCTCATCATCAATCACAACAATCAGTTTACGACAAAAAACTACCGAAGCTATGGTGCAGGATTTGAATTTACACCTCTCGGCGAAAACGATATTTACGAGCCACGCGCGGATTTGCGATTTTTAAAAGTGCCCGGCTATTTCAATTCCTGGATCTGGACAGAGAGCGACAACCGGAAAAAGCTTCAGTACAATCTTAATTTTGATTACTACGCTTACGGCGAGAAAGGGCGCAATCTCGTGCGTCCCTCACTTTATTTGCGATACCGTTTTTCGGATCAGTTTAAAGCTGTCTGGAGTTTCAATCCCACCTTCAGCAATAACGAAACCGGTTTTGCCGGGAAAGACAACAGTGCTATTTTCGTCGGGCGAAGACAGCGCAACACCTATGAAAACAGCCTCACCTCACAATATACTTTTAATGACAAAATGTCGCTGTCACTCGCCTTCCGCCACTATTTTTCAGATGTGACTTATAAAAGTTTTTATACTTTAAACCAAGATGGGACCTTGTATCCCACCGATAATTTCAGCGATAATTTGAACGGCACTTACAACTCCTGGAATGTCGATCTGCGATATTCGTGGTGGTTTGCGCCGGGCAGCCAACTTACACTCCTTTACCGCAACGCTGTGGAAGACTATCTGGGAATCTCGCGAATGCGATTTAAAGAAAATTTTACCACCTTATTTAATGAGAAAATGGTGAACAGTATTTCTTTAAAATTAACCTACTATCTGGATTATAATCAGGCAAAACACTGGTTCAAAAAAAAGGAATAAAAAACTGACTGGACCCTGTAAAACAAGAAAACTTTCGGACGATTTCCGAAAGTTTTTTTATCAGTTGGTGGTTTTGCATCAACCAAAATAGATTTAAAGACTCTTAAACTGTTCCAACATTCTTTTGTCATTTTCAAAGAACATCCGTATATCGCTCATTTGATAAAGCAACATTACAATTCTTTCGATGCCCATCCCGAAGGCGTAACCGGAATATTTGTCCGGATCGATATTAACATTCGACAGAACCGCCGGGTCCACCATCCCACAACCCATGATCTCGAGCCAGCCGGTGCCTTTGGTGATACGATAATCAGTTTCTGAATTTAAACCCCAATAAACATCTACCTCTGCACTTGGTTCCGTGAAGGGAAAGTAAGACGGTCTTAATCTGATCTTCGATTTGCCGAATAGCTCGGTCGTAAAATATTGGATGGTTTGTTTCAGATCTGCAAAACTGACATTCTGATCAATATACAAACCTTCGATCTGATGAAAAATGCAGTGCGAACGCGAGGAAATCGCTTCGTTCCGGAAAACGCGGCCCGGCGACAGAATACGCATCGGCGGTTCATTTTGTTCCATATAGCGGATCTGTACCGACGAGGTGTGTGTACGCAGCATCAAATCCGGATTGGTCTCGATGAAAAAGGTGTCCTGCATATCGCGTGCGGGATGATATTCCGGTAAATTCAGTGCGGTGAAATTGTGCCAGTCATCTTCAATCTCCGGTCCATCTGCAACAGCGAAACCGATAGACCGGAAAATATCGATAATTTTTCCTTTGACTAGATTAATCGGGTGACGCGACCCCAGTTCCGACGGATATCCGGGCTTGGTGAGATCATCGTAATCCTTTTTCACTTCTGTATCGCCGGAGTTTTTCAGCGAAGAAAGTTTTTCTTCAATCGCTTCTTTCAGCAAATTGATTTTCTGACCGAATTCTTTTTTCTGCTCATTAGGCACACTTTTAAACTGTGCAAAAAGATCATTTAAAATACCTTTCTTGCCGCTGTAGGCAATTCGAAACTGTTCAATTTCGGCTTTATCACTAGAACTGAAATTTGCAACTTCTGCCAGCAACCCGTCAATCTTTTCTAACATTTATCTAATATAAGTAAGTGCAAAAATAGGATATTTAAGGCAAAAAAACGTGCGCAGTGCACTGCACTTTTTAAAGATTCAATTATTGGCCGGCTTCCAGAAAAGCATCCAGCGCACGACGGCGGTGGCTGATTTTATTTTTCGACTCAGTGCTCATGTCCGCAAAGGTGGTTTCATAACCATCCGGAAC
Organism: Flavobacteriales bacterium UBA6693; assembly: GCA_002454815.1. Classification (GTDB taxonomy): domain Bacteria; phylum Bacteroidota; class Bacteroidia; order Flavobacteriales; family Weeksellaceae; genus Kaistella. The sequence goes on along the minus strand of DKJL01000001.1, from coordinate 170,845 downwards.
GAAAATAGGATCATAACCAAAACCTTTGGCACCACTGCGCTCTTTGGTAATAGTGCCATAAACTCGACCTTCAAAAAAAGTAGTCTCATCCGCGGTTACCAGGCATAAAACCGTAACAAAATAAGCTCGGCGATTATGCACACCAGAAAGTTCCTCCAACACTTTATCCATATTTTTGTCAAAATCGTGATCGCCGGCGTATCGCGCGGAGTAAATTCCGGGCCGGCCGTCCAAAGCTTCGATCACCAAACCGGAATCGTCGCCAAGGCTGGCGCGCTGGGTTTTTTCGAAACAATATTCTGCTTTGATCTGGGCGTTTTCATGAAATGTTTCGCCGTCTTCCACAATTTCTTCATTCAAACCGTAATCGGACAGAGAAGTTACTTTGTAGCGGCTTCCCAATATCTGCTGAATTTCTTCTTTTTTGTGTTGATTGTGTGTGGCGACGAGCAATTCGTTCTTCATATCCTATATTTTTATTTTATTTAAAAACTCTATTGTTCGGTATAGTGGACCCGGTATCTTTTAGTAAAAATCAGATAAAAAACGGTAAATAAAATGACTCCAATGGCAAAGATGATCCACTGCGGAAGCAACGCAGCCTCCGCGAAACTTTCTTTATCGGTCATAAAAATCAGCAAAACTGAACAAAGATTATTGAAGGCATGCAGAAGAATCGGCAACAGCAAAGATTTCGTTTTATAGTAAACCAATCCCAAGACGCAGCCGAGCAAAACAGCGCCGACGAATTGCCAGGGATTGCCGTGAACCAAACCAAAGAGCAGCGCTGCAACAAATATTGCCAAAGGAGGCCGCACACCATCATTGATCATCCCTTTCATAATGATACCGCGGAAGACAATTTCCTCAAACAACGGTGCCATAAAAACCGCAAGAATGACCAAGGCTGCCGGCTCAGAAGTCATTTGCTCCATTAGCCGCATGAAGTAATCGTAATATTCACCAAAGAACGGTCCCGAGGTCGGAATTTGTGCAGTAATGGATTCCGCGATGAGCATCATCCCAAACATCATTGGCAAAATTAATCCATAAGTGGCTACGTTTGTCGGAGAAAAATTAAAGTTAAGTTTTCGGCCGGTGGTCGGCCGGCACACAAAAAGATCAAAGGCCAGGATCGCACCGACGAAAGTCAATGCGTTGGCAGTCAGCGTAAATAGCGGAGTGTACTGCCAATTGATATTAAATAACAGCAGAACTATAGCACTTGTAACGGAAACCAAAGTAGTGCCGGCCAACATACCGACTACCAGCCAAACGGCGCCACGAAAACCAAAGCCATATTGAGGTGTAACAGTTTTTTCCATTGTCTATTTTGAACAAATATAAAATTTAAATATTCAAGGAAAAGAAAATCTGACCTCGTTTGGAAGCCTTATAAATGATTAAGAGTCAAATTTTCATTTTAAACTAAAATAACCGATTTTTGCATTCTTAAATTTAAATATGGCAGATCTGCTGAAAGAAATAAGCAAAAGAAAGACATTTGGAATTATCGCTCACCCCGATGCCGGAAAAACGACACTTACCGAGAAGCTGCTCCTTTTCGGTGGTGCAATTCAAGAGGCAGGGGCGGTAAAATCCAACAAAATAAAAAAAGGCGCGACGTCCGACTTTATGGAAATTGAACGCCAGCGTGGAATCTCTGTTGCTACCTCGGTTCTTGCTTTTGAATATAAAGGGCACAAAATCAACATTCTGGATACACCCGGCCATAAGGATTTTGCGGAAGATACGTACCGAACTTTAACTGCGGTAGATTCAGTAATCGTCGTGGTCGATGTTGCCAAAGGTGTAGAGGAACAAACCGAAAAACTCGTGCAGGTTTGCCGGATGCGCAACATTCCTATGATTGTTTTCATTAATAAACTGGACCGCGAAGGTAAAGATGCTTTCGATCTTTTGGACGAGGTAGAACAGAAGCTCGGTCTTACCGTAGTGCCACTTTCCTTACCGATTGGTATGGGTAGCGAGTTTCAGGGCATTTATAATATCTGGGAACACAACATTCAGCTTTTTCTTGAAGAAAAGAAACAGCGTGTTGGCGAAGCAATCAAGTTTGATGACATCAACGATGAAAAGATTGATGCTGCAATCGGCGCAAAAGCCGCCGCTACACTACGCGAGGAACTCGAATTGGTGCAGGAAGTTTATCCCGAGTTTAACCGTGAAGATTACATGAACGGAAATCTTCAGCCAGTATTTTTCGGCTCGGCGCTGAATAATTTCGGTGTAAGAGAACTTCTGGACGCTTTTATTGAAATTGCTCCAAACCCGCAACCTAAAGAAAGCGACGTACGCCTGGTAAAACCTGAAGAAAAAGACTTTAGTGGTTTTGTTTTTAAAATTCACGCCAATATGGATCCGAAGCACCGCGACCGTCTGGCTTTTGTAAAAATTGTTTCGGGCACCTTCAAAAGAAATGAAAATTATCTGCTGGTGCGCGAGAATAAAAAAATGAAGTTTTCTTCGCCAAATGCCTTCTTCGCCGACAAGAAAGAAGTGGTTGACGAAAGTTTTCCAGGCGATATTGTGGGTCTTCACGATACGGGAAATTTCCGGATCGGAGATACGCTGACGACTGGCGAGAAAATGAGTTTCAAAGGAATTCCGAATTTCTCCCCGGAACATTTCAGATACATTAACAACGACGATCCGCTGAAAGCCAAACAATTAGCAAAAGGAATTGACCAGTTGATGGACGAAGGCGTAGCGCAATTGTTTATTCTTGAAATGAACAACAGGAAAGTAATCGGTACCGTTGGTGCACTGCAGTACGAGGTCATCCAATATCGTCTGGAACATGAATACGGCGCAAAATGTACCTACGAACCTCTTTCTATTCACAAAGCGTGCTGGGTGGAAGCGGATGAAAAATCTGAAGAATTTAAAAAATTTTCGCGCCTGAAACAGCGTTTTATGGCGAGAGACAAATATGGTCAGCTGGTTTTTCTGGCGGATTCCTCGTTCACCATTCATATGACGCAGGAAAAATTCCCCAATGTGAAACTGCATTTCATCAGCGAATTTAACGACAACTAAAATTCCTTTTGTAAGTACTTTTTTTGACTTAATAGGACAGTTTCTTTGGTGAAACTGTCTTTTCATTTCCAGGCAAAGGAATACATTTTGATATAATCGCGGCAAAATAGCAAGATGAAAAACCTCATACCACTACTCTTCCTGTCGTTTTTTGCGCTCTCCTGCAGCAAGCAGGAATACAGCGAAGCAAAAAAAACGCTGAATACGGCCGACAGTTTATTTGCGAAAGCCAACGACGGCTTGAAAACGTTGGACTCCATTTCGAAACGTTTGAACGATTCAAACGGGGTGGCGAGAAAAGTGCTGGCACCAAAAATCCGTCAGCAGACCAAAAGAATCGACAGTACTTTGAGTTCAGGCAAATGGCAGCTCGACTCGATGCGCAAAGAAATAAATAAAGTAGCGCAGAATGTAAAGGTAGGAAGTGACGTTGCCAAAACACTTGATTCTGCTTCACAAATGATCCGGAATGGAGAAAATGCCATTGCAGTACTCAGCAAAACGGCGGACAAAATATTAAATCAAAGTAAAAATATCGCCACGGGTCGCGAGCTAAAAAACAGCACTTCGGACACTGTCGGCACTACGCGGGAAAACAATCAATTCAGAAAAAATTCGGCTAAAAAAGAAGCGCGGCTGGAAATAAATGTCGATGATCTCCCGGAAGCAAAATCGCTCGTATTGCGCGCGGCTAGAGACTACGATGCAAATATTCGAACAGAGAAATACAGCAACGTAGAAAACATCCAAAAAGAACAGCTTTCAATGGAAGTACCTTCTGCAAACTTCCGGGCGTTCGTTGACGAACTCAGTTCGGGAATCGGCGATGTAAAAGCAAAAGACATTAGCCAGGGCTCTGTCATTGGTGAGGAAAACGATATTGCGAAAGTTGAACTAATTTTAAAAAACGAGCAAACCATCAGCACTTATTCAAACGTGACCACTGATACACCGGATCGGGAAAAGATATTGGAAGAGGAGGAAATCGCGGTAGAACCCACTACAGAAACTGAATCCACGCTGGCGAAATTTTTGCCGTTTTTGCCGCTTTTTTTACTGTGCGTCATTATAATTCTGGTCATCAAAGGGCACAACAATAAACGAAAAGGCTACATCGATGTGGAAAAGCCGGCCGAAGAGCGTGATGTGCGCCCGCAAGACCGCACCATGGAAGAGGAAATCGCCAAAGAAGACGAGGCTAGCGATTATTCGAAGTACATGCCTAAAAAATAAAGGCAAAGCGCTTAAATTCAAACAGTGAAAGGCAGCGCAAGATCGCGTCTTAAATAGAAAAAGTAAAAAGCTACAGCTGCAAGAAACAGGACAATATAAACAGTGAAAAGCAAGTGCTGCTTTTTGCTGAACGCGATGAAAGCAAGGACGCCAATTCCCAAGAGAAGTAAGCCGATCTTCTGCGTCGGATCCTGGAGGAAGACGGAGCCGGCAACCGCGCCGAGCGCCAAGAAGTGAAAGATCCTGCTGCGCTTTTGATTAAAATTTTCCATGCGTTAAAAATAAGAAATCCTTTCAGCAATACTGAAAGGATCTTTCTTTATTTCATATTGACGATTTTGTCGACAACGTACTTAGTATTTCCCCGCCAAGGCACCACGCCTTTATATTCTTTGTAATGAAGGTCGAAATGCTTTCCGCTGTTCTGCTCCATCTGCTGGAAAACCGCTTGATTTTCAATGGAAAATTCAAACTCATAACTTGTGAGTCCGCCGGTTTTGCCGCGGCCAAATCCTTCCTGAATCAGTTTCCCTTCGTATGTTTTAAAAATATAGCCTTTTTTGGTAGCATAATTCAGGTAACCGGATTTCACGCCTTCAGCGAATACAAAGAAGTATTTGTACCATATGAAGCCGGCGACAATCAGCAGTGCCGCTGCCGCGATAATCAAGACACGTTTTCTGGCGGTGGTATTTTCCATTTAACTGTTTTTTGCGATGCTTCGGGAAATAACGATTTTCTGAATTTCAGAAGTTCCTTCATAGATCTGCGTAATCTTGGCGTCCCGCATCATGCGCTCCACGTGATACTCCTTCACGTATCCGTAGCCGCCGTGGATTTGCACCGCCTCCACAGTAGTATCCATTGCCACCTGAGATGCGTACAGTTTTGCCATAGCGCCAATTTCGGAAATGTCTTTGCCTTCATCTTTTTCTGTAGCCGCCTTAAAACACAACATTCGTGCTGCCGTGATTTGCGTAGCCATATCAGCAAGCTTAAAGGCAATTGCCTGGTGATTAATAATTTCGGTTTTGAAGGCTTTTCGTGTCTTAGCATATTTCAGTGCAAGTTCGTAAGCGCCGGAAGCAATTCCGAGGGCCTGCGACGCAATTCCAATTCTGCCTCCGTTGAGCACGGCCATGGCAAAATTAAATCCGAAACCATCTTCCCCGATTCTATTTTCTTTTGGTACTTTCACGTCGGTGAACAGCAGTGAATGCGTGTCGCTGCCGCGGATTCCCAGTTTATCTTCCTTGGGTCCGATTTCAAACCCTGCCCAGTCTCTTTCAACAATAAAAGCGTTGATTCCTTTATGTTTTTTCTCTGGATCGGTTTGCGCAATTACGATGTAATATTTTGCATTCCCGCCATTGGTAATCCAGTTTTTGGTACCATTAAGAATGTAATGATCTCCTTTATCGACGGCTGTCGTTTGTTGCGACGTAGCATCAGATCCTGCTTCAGGCTCGGAAAGCGCGAAAGCTCCGATCACTTCCCCGCTGGCAAGAGGTTTTAGGTATTTCATTTTCTGCTCTTCGTTACAGAACTTTTCGAGTCCTGCGCAAACGAGTGAATTATTCACTGACATTACTACCGCGGCAGAAGCGTCTATTTTGGCAATTTCTTCCATTGCAAGAACATAGGAAACGCTGTCCATACCGGCGCCGCCGTATTTAGGATCTACCATCATTCCGAGCAGTCCGAGTTCACCCATTTTCTTTACCTGTTCGTACGGGAACTTTTGTTCGTTATCCCGTTCGATCACACCGGGTAAAAGTTCAGTTTGCGCAAAATCTCTTGCTGCTTGCTGAATCATCAACTGTTCTTCAGATAAATTAAAATTCATAAAAATTAAAAATTGTTTGTCTGTAAAAATACAATATTTCTAAAAAAGAAAAAATTTTAATACAAATTGTATGCAGCGCATTCTTGCATAATTAAAATAATTTGATATTTTTACACGAAACGCAGAACCTATTCCGTATTCTGCAAGTAATCCTTGATAATGTATAAGATATGTCAGTAAAAAGAACTTTTGATTTTGCCCACAACGCTCTTACGCAGTACGCGCGGGAAGATATGTTTGTGACAAAATATAACGGCACATGGGTAAAAACCTCCACTGCCGAATTTGTTTCGCTGGGAAACAAGGTTTCGCGGGGTTTGTTGAAACTTGGCGTACAGCCGGGTGACAAAATTGCGCTCATTACAACGGCTACGCGAACGGAATGGGCCGCGATGGATTTGGGGATTTCACAGATTGGCGCGATCTCGGTGCCGGTATACCCCAGTATTTCACCTGAAGATTATGATTTTATCTTCAGTAATGCCGAAGTAAAATACTGCTTTGTTTCAGATGCAGAGCTGTACAGGAAAATAGAAAAAATTAAAGAGAACGTCAAAACTCTGCAAGGGGTCTTTACCTTTGAAGAAGTAAAGGGAGCAGCCAACTGGCAGGAAGTACTCGATCTTGGCACCGATGAAAAATTGCAGCACGAAGTAGAGGATCTTCGCTCCGGCATTACTTCGGAAGACCTGGCAACGCTTATTTATACATCTGGCACCACGGGGCGCCCAAAGGGCGTAATGCTGACACATCAAAATATCGTTTCCAATGTGCTGGGATCTAATCCCCGAATTCCGCAGGTGAAAGGAATGGATTACAGTGAAATTAAAATTCTAAGCTTTCTACCGATCTGTCACATTTTCGAGCGGATGCTGTTTTATCTTTATCAGCACAACGGCTACGCCATTTATTTTGCAGAAAGCATCGAGAAAATGGGCGAAAATATTAAGGAAGTAAAGCCACACATCATGTCGGTTGTGCCCCGACTGATCGAAAAAGTTTACGATAAAATTTATAATACCGGAACCAGCGCTGGTGGATTAAAATCAAAAATATTCCTTTGGGCACTCGGCGTGAACAAAGCGAAAATGAACATCGGTAAGCCCAGTGGCTTAAAGGAAATCATAGCGGACAGGCTCGTCTTTTCAAAATGGCGCGAAGGATTGGGCGGCAATATTATTACGCTCGTTTCGGGATCTGCAGCGCTTTCGGCTCGGCTGAACAAAATGTTCCAAAATGCAGGAATTCCTATTTTGGAAGGCTACGGCCTCACGGAAACCTCGCCGGTGATTTCGGTGAACAGTTTTGGGAAAATAAAAATAGGCACTGTAGGGCATCCGCTGGATAATGTTGAAGTGAAAATTCAGGAAGACGGCGAAATCTCCGTGAAAGGTCCTTCCGTTTTTAAAGGTTATTTTAAAAATGATGAAATGACAGCTGAAGTTTTCACGGCCGACGGTTACTTCAAAACAGGCGATATCGGACATCTCGACGATGAAGGTTATCTGCACATTACCGATCGGAAAAAAGAAATGTTCAAAACTTCCGGCGGCAAATATATTGCGCCACAGGTTATTGAAAACCTGGCCAAAGCATCCAAATTCATCGAGCAGGTAATGGTAGTCGGCGACGGTGAAAAAATGCCTTGTGCCCTGATTCAACCCGATTTTATTTTCGTAAAAAACTGGGCAGAACGTAAAAATTATTCCATGGGAACAACACCGGAGGAAATCGCAAAAAGTCCGGAACTGACGGAAAGAATCGGTAAGGAGATCGATTATCTGAATACGAAACTGGGGCATTGGGAGCAGATCAAGCGCTTTGAGCTGACGCCGGAAGTCTGGACCATCGAAACCGGAGTGCTGACGCCTACATTAAAACTGAAGCGAAAAGCAGTGAAAGAGCGTTTTCTTGATCTTTACGAGAAAATGTACGGGCATAAGGAGTAAATTACTAAAAAACCGGAACATTGCTGATGTTCTGGTTTTTTTTAAAATGATTCTCAATAAAAAACAAGGTAATTGTCCTGTGTTGTATCGAAATTAAAACTGGTTATTTTTTTATTTTTAATTTAAACGTACACTGATGGAAAACTGTCTGGAATGTGGCGACAAAATCATAGGCAGAAGCGATAAAAAGTTTTGCAATGACGGCTGCCGCAATACCTATAATAATAAGCACAACAAAGATTCTTCGAACCTGATGCGCAACATCAACAATAAACTGCGTAAGAATCACCGTGTGCTTTCGGAGCAAAAATTTGTTGAAGGTAAAGCCAAAACTACGCGCGTGCGACTAACTTCTGAAGGTTTTGTTTTCGATTATTTCACGTCATTAAAAGTTTATAAGAACGGCGCGGAATACCGCTTCGTCTACGATATAGGCTACAAGTTTCTCGAGGACGACTGGATTTTGCTTGTGAGGAAAGAGTAAATCGCGGTCACCGCAATTCCTGGATTTTATTGCGCGCGAAATACCATGCAGCCAATGCTGCGCACTTGGAATTTTAACAATTTACTATCTCAAAACTGATTTTGCCAATGTGGAAAGAATTGCTATTTTTGCAGCGTCGAAACGGGATGTAGCGCAGCCTGGTAGCGTACTTGCATGGGGTGCAAGGGGTCGCTGGTTCGAATCCAGTCATCCCGACAAAAAATAAAAGCAGATCCGAAGGGTTCTGCTTTTTTAATGTTTTTTTTTTCTGGGTTTAGTATTAATCTTTGTCAATCAGACGAATTTTATCTTCCAGAATTTCAATCATTTTGTCACGGTACAGTCCGCCGATGGCTTTTTTGAAATTCTTTTTGCTCATCTGCAGTTCTTCCTTGATTTCTTCGGGCGTCGATTTATCGGAAAGGTACAGCAAACCGTAGTTCAGCTTCAGTTTTTCCAGAATGACGGTTTGAAATTCGTCGATATTCTCGTAACCCTGTGGCTGCAGCGAAACATCAATTTTTCCGTCTTCACGCATCGCTTTGATGTAGCCGGTTTCTTCAGAAAGCGGGAATAAAGTTTTGTAGACATCTGACGTATAAACCAGTCCGATATATTTTTTATCGATAACCACGTTCCAACCCAATTCACTTTCTCCCATAATGATAAGCTGTACACGGTCACCGGGCTTGTACGGTAAATCTTCATATTGGGGATTACGTTTAAAACGTGTAGTACCGGTAATTAAGCCTAAAATCTCATCGATATAAACGTAAACGAGATAGCGCTTGCCTTCGAGTATTTTAGCTTTCTGCTGCTTGTAGGGAACAAACAGATCTTTTATAATTCCCCAGTCCATGAATGCGCCGGTCGGCAAACTCTGCACGCAACTCATCACTGCAAACTCTCCCACTTCGGCGTTGGCTTTCTCGGTCGTAGCTTTTAATTTGTCGTCATCCTGGTACACAAAAACTTCCATCTCATCACCAATCACTGCATCTTCTGACACAAAAATCTTGGGCAGAAATGCGCGAACTCCGTCCTCATCTTCCAGAAATAAGCCGGAATAATTTTTTTCTGCAATTTTTAGCGTTTGCGTTTTACCAATATTCATATGAGAAAGTAATTTGAATTATTCTTAGCGCAAAGATACAGTATTTCGTTTGCACGTTCAGGAATGGTTGTTGCAGCACAACTTTAAAAAAGCATGCGAAATTTCATCAAGTACAATCCGAAGTTTAATGCACTTTCAGAAAGAGAACGGCGCGCGCTCGCAAAAGCTGCAGTTTCTACCAGAGCATTCGTAAAATCGTCGCAAAACATCAGCAAGGTTAATTATGCAACACGCGACGCTCATGCAAAGACCTATGCAACGACGTTGGGTATTCTAGAAATTAATGATGATATTCCGGTAGAGCTCCGAGATATTTTCGACCAAAAGGAATATGAGGTCATGGTTCGTTTTTCTAACGCGAACGTGATGATCAGTAAAAGCAAAAAAAATGTCCCCGCTTACGGTTTGTCGTTAAAAATAAAAGATGTCGCCGCCAACGACGCGAATTTCCCAATGGCAAATTTTCCGTTGTTTCCGACCAACGAACCCATTGCTTTTCTTGACTTTTTTAATTCACTAAATACCTTTTTGGTGACAAAAGCAGATAACTTCCTGGTTGCTGTGATGGATATTCCGGCTTTGCTGATTAACAGTTTAAAATTAACTGCTGATACGCTGTCTCGTGACTTGCTGATAGAAGCGATGAAATATGTACGACGACGAAAAAACTTTCCCTTGTCCATGAATTTTTATGGGATTGGTTGCTACCGCATCGGGAATCATATGATGAAAATCAACGTAGAACCGGTTAATATTCCAGTTGATTTTGCTGCTGGCGAAGCACAAACTGACTCGATACCAGAATATTTAAAAGAACATGAAACCAGTTTTAAGGTGGTAGTGCAACTCTGCGAAAACCTGCACAAGCAGCCAATTAACAATCTTCAGAAAAAATGGAGAAACGCGCCGACCTATGAATTGGGCACCATACATCTACCGGCGGGTAATCTCCTCAATTCCGATGCTCCGGAAATTGAAAATCTCAACTTCAATCCGTTTGAAAATTCCGAAAAGCTGCAGCCGGTAGGAAAAATTCAAACCATCCGACGCGAGATTTATAAAGCTTCAATTGAAACCCGTAATCAGTTAAATAAAAGCGATTTATAAACCTAATCTGAAATTTAGTTTAAATATAAAAAGGAGCCATAAAGCTCCTTTTCCGTGTCATTTATTTTGATTAAAAATGCAGTGCCCGTTTGCCCGTAGCATCCAGCGCAGCTTCTTTTACCGCCTCCGCGTAGGTTGGATGCGCATGCGACATTCTGGCGATATCTTCGGCGCTCGCACGATATTCCATCGCTACAACGGCTTCTGCAATCAGGTCTGCTGCACGTGCACCGATCATGTGAACTCCAAGAATTTCGTCGGTTTTTTCGTCAGTAATAATTTTTACAAAGCCATCAACGTCTCCTGAGGCACGGCTTCTACCCAATGCGCGCATGGGAAAACTACCGGTTTTTATGGCAACTCCGTCAGCTTTCAGCTGCTCTTCGGTTTTCCCAACAGAAGCAACTTCCGGCCAGGTATAAACAACACCAGGGATCAGGTTATAATTAATGTGTGGTTTTTCACCTGCAATAATTTCGGCCACCATCGTTCCCTCTTCCGAGGCTTTGTGTGCCAACATTGCGCCGGCAACTACATCGCCGATCGCATAGATGTTTGATACGTTGGTTTGTAGATGTTCGTTGGTTTTCACCATTCCTCTCTCGTTCAGTTCGACGCCGGCTTTTTCCAGACCAAGCCCTTCGGTATAAGGTTTTCTTCCTACAGAGACCAATACATAATCTCCTTTGAAGACCACTTCTTCGCCTTTTTTATCTTTTGCCGTTACGGTCACCGTATCGCCGTTACGCTCCACCGATTGTACGCCGGTAGAAAGGTTGAAACGCATACCCTGCTTGCGCAATACTTTATTCAGCTCTTTCGAAAGTGCACCATCCATGGTGGGGATAATTTTATCCATAAACTCCACCACTGTGACTTCTGCCCCCAGTCTTTTATACACTGAGCCCAGCTCCAGACCGATAACGCCGCCGCCAATAACGATGAGGTGTTTCGGGATTTCTGTTAAGTTTAAAGCTTCAGTGGAAGTAATAATTCTTTCTTTATCCAAATTGATAAACGGCAAATTGCTCGGTTTGGAGCCCGTTGCGATGATGGTATATTTTGCATCGATGGTCTCAGAAGCGCCGTCAGCTTTGGTGATTTTCACCTGAGTAGCCGATTCGAAACTTCCCACTCCTTCGAAAACTGTGATTTTATTTTTATCCATCAGGAACTGGATTCCTTTGGTCGTCTGGTCTACCACTTCATTTTTTCGTGCTACCATGCGCGCCAGATCTGCTTTAGGCTCATCGATGATAATTCCGTGGTCAGCAAAATTATGTTTTGCGTTTTCAAAATGCTCAGAACTGTCGAGTAATGCCTTGGAGGGAATACAGCCTACATTAAGGCACGTTCCGCCCATGGTAGGATATTTTTCAATAATGGCTGTTTTCAAACCCAACTGCGCGCAGCGGATTGCAGCAACATAACCACCAGGACCGGAACCTATTACGGCAACATCGAATTGACTCATATTTATCTTTTTATGATTAAATTAAACTTACGCGAATTTACAAAAGATTTATTCGCCAAATTGTATTGCTGCGCGGGAAATTCAATTTAAAATAAATGCGTGCGAAAAACTGAAAAACTGGAAGGTTAGGAAATGGCCCGAAATTTCCTTATATTAATGTTATCAAAAAATGAACATAAAAACACGAATATCGGTTTCCTTATTGTCAAGTTCTGTAAATTGATCAACAGCACGCGCAAAAATCACCTTTAAAAATAAAAATATGAACGAAAAATTAAAGCAACTAAGAAAAGTACATGCGGAAAACTGCGTAACCCTCATCCTGAATACCCATCGCACCGCACCAGACAATCAGCAGGACGGCATCAAGCTAAAAAATCTGGCGAAGAAGGCCGAGGAAAAACTGAACGAAACGACAGACAAAAAAACAGCAAGTGCGACGATAGAAAAAATGAATTCAGTTATCGGACAAATCGACCACAATTATAATCTGGAAAGTTTGCTCGTTTTTGTCAACGCGGAACAAAACATTGCCGAATATGTGCGTCTTCCGATTGCCGTCAGTGATCGCGCAGTCGTTAGTAATTCTTTCGCAACGCGTGATATGTTGCGCGCCCAGCAACTCACTTCCAATTATTATGTATTGGTGCTGAGCCAACAAAAAACCCGGCTGCTGGAAGCCAATAACGACCAACTTCTCAAAGAATTTGGAGATCCTTTCCCGATGGAAAACACCGACCTGCATCCCACTTCCGCTGCAGAAGCATCGAATGCGAGCCGGCAGACCAATCTTATCGCTGAGTACTTCAACCGCGTCGACAAAGCAGTGAACGAAATTCGCACGACAAACCCTCAACCCGTCTTTATCGCTACGGAAGAAAGCAATTTTTATGAATATCTAAAAGTTGCGGATGAAAAAGAGAGTATTTTTGAAACATACCTGAACGGTAATCATCAGGACGGAAAAGGCGCCGACGTTGTGCGCGAAGCCTGGAAAATGGTAAAAAACGAAGTTGAAAAACGCAATAACGAACGCAGAAAAAATCTGGAAGAAGCGGTAGATGCGGGCCGTTTTTTGAGCGACGTGAACGAGGTTAGATTGGCCGTCAAGGAAGGCAGAGTTGCAACACTTTATGTGCAGCAAGGACTCTTCCAGCCGGCGGTGATTGAAGACAATTCTGTTACACTTTTGAGTGAAAACGACGAAAAACCTGCGGGTGCTGTAGACGATATTTTCTCGGAACTCATCGAAATGAACAGCGAACAAGGCGGAGAAGCCGTCTTTTTACCCGATGGCTACCTAGAGAAATTCAATGGTTTTGCTGCAGCGTTGCGCTACTAAATAATTCAATAAATAAAACATGAGCCGTGTGATGCGGCTTTTTTTTTATGACAAAACTTAACCAAGTAATTAAAATCAGCGAACTTTTTCTCTCAGTTAAATGTAAATTACCTCCAGAAGTTATTTTAAAATTTCAGTTAAATAGCGCATTAATTTTAAAAAAATCATTGGAATTGAATTTAACTTCCAAATAAAAGCCAAAGATTTCCTGGTTTCCGGAGATAATGCAAAATTTGATTCAGAACTTTTCGTAGGACTTTTAATTGGATTTAAGAAGGATAATTCTTGTAATCCACTTTTAAGGTAGAAATGAAATCTTTACGTTCAACGGACTTTACTAAAAATACATTAAAAAAAAAAAACGCAAACCATGCGTCTTTAATTGTTTAATGAAACGAGTATTACTTGCATTTACTGTTTCCGCAATTCTTACAAGTGAGGCAACCTTCCTGATAAACCACCTGATCAGAACCACAGTTGGAACATTTGCCGGCAGCTTCAGTTCCATCAGCGATGTAGCGTTTTAGCGCCCGTGCAACGCCGGCTTTCCAGTTGTTGATGGATTGCGAATCGAGTTCAAGACGGTTGATCAGTTCCACTGCATTTTCAATCGGCATTCCGTGACGGAATGTTCCCGAAATCAATTTTGCGTAATTCCAGAATTCCGGTTTGAACTTATGTGAAAGCCCTTCAATCGTTGTTTTGTATCCGCGCTGATTTTTGAACTGGAAATCATACCGTGACTTTCCGTTTTCATCGCGATTTTTTATAATGACGCCTTCATTGACCCAACGTGGGACGGAAATCCCTTCTTCATCTTCAGCCAAACCGGTGAAAATTTCGTACGGTTTGCCTTCAATTAAACCAACAAAAGCAATCCATTTTTCTTTATTATTTTGAAAACGAACAACATCGGCTTCTAAAATGTGCGGTCTCTTCGTTGGGAAAACAGATGTTATCATTTCTGTTTTTTCCTCTTTTTTATCGTCTGCCGAAATCAGAACTCCCGAACGAGAACCGTCGCGATAAACAGTCACACCTTTGCAACCCACTTCCCACGCTTTGATGTAGAGTTGATTCACCAATTCTTCCGTCGCATCATTCGGAACATTGATCGTCACCGAAATCGAATGATCTACCCATTTTTGAATTGAACCTTGCATTTCTACTTTGCTCAACCAGTCTACATCATTGGAAGTTGCTTTATAATAAGGCGATTGCTCAATCAATTTATTTAATTCTTCTTGCGAATAATTTTTATCGGTGTCGATTCCCTGAACTTCCATCCATTCTTTGAAACGGTGGTGAAAAACCAAATACTCTTCCCAGGAATCACCAACTTCATCTACAAAATCCACACGAACATCCTGATCATTTGGATTTACTTTTCTGCGTCTTTTGTAAACCGGAAGAAAGACTGGCTCAATCCCGGACGTAGTCTGCGACATCAACGATGTACTTCCTGTTGGTGCGATCGTCAATAAAGCGATATTTCTACGTCCGTATTTTTTTAGGTCTTCAAACAATTCAGGATCGGCTTCTTTCAGTCTTAAAATAAAAGGATTCTTCGCTTCTCTCTTAGCATCATAAATTGCAAACGCACCTCTTTCTTTCGCCATTTCTACCGAAGAACGATAAGCTGCCAAGGCCAAAGTTTTATGAACTAAAGTAGAGAATTCATTTCCTTCTTCACTTCCATACTGAATTCCCAAAGCAGCCAACATATCGCCTTCCGCCGTAATTCCAACTCCAGTTCTTCTTCCTTCAATTGTTTTGTGACGGATTTTTGTCCAAAGATTTTTCTCTGTTGCTTTTATTTCATCACCTTCCGGATCAGATTCAATTTTCAACAGAATCGCATCGATCTTTTCAATTTCCAAATCGATAATATCATCCATCATTCGTTGGGCGTAACCAACATGCTTTTTGAATAATTCAAAATTAAATTTCGCTTTTTTCGTAAACGGATTTTCCACATAAGAGAAAAGATTCACCGCCAACAATCGGCAAGAATCATAGGGACACAAAGGAATCTCACCACACGGATTTGTAGAAACTGTTTCATAGCCAAGATCAGCATAACAATCCGGCAAAGATTCATTGATAATCGTGTCCCAGAAAAGAATTCCCGGTTCCGCAGATTTCCAAGCATTGTGAATAATTTTATCCCAAAGATCAGTTGCTTTTATTTCCTTTTGAAACTTCGGGTCTTGACTGTGAATCGGATATTTCTGAATATAATTTTCGCTATTAACAACTGCTTTCATAAATTCGTCATCAATTCTCACCGAAATATTGGCTCCTGTAATTTTCCCCTGCTCCAGTTTCGCATCTACGAAATCTTCAGAATCCGGATGATTGACAGACACAGAAAGCATCAAAGCTCCTCTACGTCCATCTTGCGCAACTTCCCGCGTGGAGTTGGAATATCTTTCCATAAAAGGAACCAAACCAGTTGAAGTTAAAGCAGAATTTTTTACCGCAGAACCTTTCGGACGAATATTTGACAAGTCGTGACCTACTCCACCACGGCGTTTCATCAACTGAACCTGCTCTTCGTCAATCTTCATAATACTTCCGTAAGAATCACTTTGGGTTCCGCTGCCGATTACAAAACAGTTTGAAAGCGAAGCAATCTGAAAATGATTCCCAATTCCCGTCATCGGACTTCCTTGCGGAATAATATATTTGAATTTTTTAATGAGATCAAAGACCTTTTTTTCCGAGAGAGCGTTTGGGTACTTCGCTTCGACCCGGGCAATTTCCGACGCAATCCGATGATGCATATCGTTTGGATTTTGTTCGTAAATGTTGCCCTCTGAATCTTTTAAGGCATATTTACTCACCCAAACTTTCGCGGCTAAATCATCACTGTTGAAATATTTGACTGAAGCCGACAAAGCTTCATCGAAAGTGTATGTTCTTATTTTTTGTGCTGTAATTGTTGCTTCCATATTTATCTTCGTTTGACGAAATAAATATAGACAAGTCTTTGGCAACAAAAAAAAGTTTACAAAAAGTAAATTGTAAACTGTTGATTATTAAACTTAAAAATTTTTTTGAAATTTAAAAAGTGTACAAAAAATAATAACTTTTAAATATTCAGATTACCAAATTGATAAAAGAAACCGGCAATATTTATTTTAAAACATAGCACGTTTTTTTAGATAGAACCTCTTGTAGACCTATCATTAAATGTCATAAATTCTTATTTGATTACTTGCCTAAGGTTTATGAGGAAAGCCCTTCCGAATTGATGGTCTTAATGTGAGCAGCGATGTTTTCCAACAGCTCATCAGAAGTCATGCCTGCCGCAAACTGCTGATCGAAGTCCTCTTGAATTACAGTTTCAGAATTGATATTTGCAATTAATGACGAGGAACCTGCACAATTTTTAATTTCCAGCATTTGTTGGAGACGCTCTGAATCATAAGTACTTTCAATCCATTCGATGAGTTCGTTTTTTAGGTCTATCACTGATTTCTCCATCGCTGCAATTTTTAATTAGCCACATCCGAAATAAACTTGATCCGAAGCATTCTTACCTCTTCGTCACTGAGGTCATCACCAAATTCTGCCAACAAAACTTTCATACTGTCGCTCTCGCTTTCGCCCATGAAATCCATGAAATCGGCCACGATATCTTCGTCAAAATTTTCGTCGATATAATAATTAATATTAAGTTTTGTTCCCTGATAAACAATGCGTTCCATTTCCTTGAGCAAATCGTCCATGGAAAGATTTTTGGCTTTAGCAATGTCTTCCAGGTCGATTTTTTTGTCGGTGCTTTGAATGATGAAAACCTTGTGGCTGGATTTGTTGGCAACCGTTTTCATCACCATATCCTGCGTGCGTTCGATGTTATTTTCCGCAACGTATTCCTTGATTAAGTTGGCAAATTCCTGCCCGTAGCGCTTTGCCTTTCCATCTCCTACGCCGTACACATTAGCCATTTCTTCAACTGTAGTGGGGTACTGCACGGTCATATCTTCCAAACTTGGATCCATAAAAATGGTGTAGGGTGGCACACCCTGGCGCTTTGCTACGGCTTTTCGCAAAGCTTCCAACTGCGCATACAGCGCACTGTCCATCGCAGAACCGGCCTGCGTTTGCGATTTTTCGAATTGAGCTTTAGCTTGTTCCAAATCATATTGCCGGTCTTCCGCAACCAAAAACTTGCTCTCCGACGGATTGGCGAGAAGCGCTTGTCCTTTGGCGGTGAGTTTGAGCACGCCATACGTTTCTATATCTTTCTGCAAATAATTTTGCACCGTTGCCTGTCGGATGATCGTTTTCCAGAAGTTTTCCGATTCACCGGAGCCAAAAGCAAAATGTTTCGAGGTCTCCAGACGGTAGGATTTCGTCACCGGATTTTCTTTTCCGACAATTACAGAAATCAGGTCTTTTGTTTTAAATTTTTCTTCCAGGTCTTTCACCAGCTGCAACACCTGCTTTAGTTCTCTGGTGGCATCTTTTAATGCAGGCGGATTAGTGGCATTATCGCACATTTCAGCGCCGCTGCCACTTTTTGGGTCAAACTGCTCCCCGAAATAATGCAGAATATACTGCCGCCGGCTCATCGAAGTTTCCGCATAGCCGACGACTTCGTTCAGCAGTTGCAGGCCGATTTCCCGTTCGGAAACGGGTTTTTGTGCCAGGAATTTCTCGAGTTTTTCAATGTCTTTCGGATCATAAAAAGCAAGGCAGTAGCCTTCCCCGCCGTCGCGTCCGGCACGACCGGTTTCCTGATAATAGCTTTCCAGTGATTTCGGGATATCGTAGTGAATAACGAAACGAACATCGGGCTTATCGATTCCCATTCCAAAAGCAATCGTAGCAACAATTACATCCGCTTCCTCCATCAGAAATTTATCCTGATTGGCAACGCGTGTTTTCTGGTCAAGGCCCGCGTGGTAGGGCAAAGCATTAATACCGTTAACTTGCAGCACCTGAGCAAACTCCTCCACTTTCCGGCGGCTGAGACAATACACTATACCCGATTTACCACGTCTCGTATTAATAAATTTAACGATTTCACGGTCAATATTGATTTTTGGACGTACTTCGTAAAAAAGATTCGGGCGGTTAAAACTTTCTTTGAAGACTACAGCGCCGGCCATGCCCAAAGTTTTCTGAATATCATCCTGCACTTTTGGCGTCGCCGTGGCCGTAAGTGCAATCACAGGAACGTCGGCTATCTTGTCGATAATCGATTTCAAGTTGCGGTACTCGGGACGGAAATCGTGTCCCCATTCAGAAATACAGTGGGCCTCGTCAATAGCGACGAATGATATTTTCACCTTCCGCAGAAACTCAAGATATTCTTCTTTAATTAAAGATTCCGGTGCTACATATAATAATTTGGTCACGCCAGAGCGTATATCGTCGAAGACCTGTTTGGTCTGGCTTTTATTCAGTGAAGAGTTCAGTACGTGCGCAACGCCTTCGACTGGTGAAAGTCCGTTGATGGCATCCACCTGATTTTTCATCAGGGCAATCAGTGGCGAAACGACGATCGCCGTACCTTCACTCATTAATGCGGGCAGCTGGTAACACAACGATTTTCCGCCGCCGGTTGGCATAAGAACAAAAACGTCGTTACCCTGTAAAAGTGTCTGTATAATTCTTTCCTGATGTCCTTTGAACGTAGAAAAACCGAAATATTTTTTGAGCTCTGTCGATAGATCGGTGTAAGATGTATTCATTTTTTTGCGTAATCAATTTTATCGTGCGTAACCACGCAGCCGCAGTGGCTTGCAAATATTCAGCGTGTAACTGCGCGCCTTGGAGATAGTTTGCTAAATTTGCGCAGTAACCAAAGTTAAAAAAATTATATCACAATATAGAATCGGGCTGGCAAATTGTAGAACTTGAACGCGTATTGCAGAAAAATATTTTCTCCCGATGACGATTTCTTGCCTTTACGCCCGAATAGAAAAACAAAGTATGAAAGCGAAATCTCAAAAAATTTTAGCAACGGCGCGCCGCGCACTTGCAGTAGAAATTTCAGAACTCGAAAAACTCCGGCAGCGTCTCAATGAAGATTTTGTACGGGCCGTAAATATAATTCACGAGGCCGCCGGCAAACTGATTATTGTAGGCATAGGAAAATCAGCACACGTCGGTAACAAAATTGTTGCCACCCTCAACTCTACCGGTACGCCCGCGCAATTTCTCCATGCTTCAGAAGCCATTCACGGTGATTTGGGAGTGATTCAAAAAACAGATGTGGTCCTGTGCATTTCCAATTCCGGGAACTCGCCGGAAATCGTTGCGCTGCTGCCCTATCTAAAAGATTATGCGAGCGCGCTGATTGGTATGA
Source organism: Flavobacteriales bacterium UBA6693 (assembly GCA_002454815.1). GTDB lineage: Bacteria > Bacteroidota > Bacteroidia > Flavobacteriales > Weeksellaceae > Kaistella. The sequence continues at coordinate 150,914 of DKJL01000001.1, read as the reverse complement.
CGGGAAAAGGCGACAGCAAACTGGCTCAGTTTTCTGATGTTGTCCTGGATACTTCCGTGGAAGAAGAAGCGTGCCCCATCCATCTCGCACCCACCAGCTCTACTACCGTCCAGATGGCACTTGGAGACGCACTTGCAGTTTGTCTAATGGAAATTAGCGGATTTCGCGAACACGATTTTGCCAAATTTCATCCTGGAGGAAGTTTGGGTAAAAATCTTACTGCCCGTGTAGCACAGTTCGTTTCAGCACAAAAGCCGCAAGTCTCCGAAAGCGCATCAGTACGAGAGGTGATTATTTCGGTCAGTAGTTCCAAACACGGAATTACGGTTGTCACTTCGGGCGAGGAAATTCTAGGCGTTATTACGGATGGCGATTTACGTCGCATGCTGTTGGGCGACACCGACATTTCTGCCCTTCAGGCAAAAGACATCATGAGCAGCAATCCGAAAAGTATTGATAAAACTGCGCTTGCGAAAGAAGCGATGCAGATTTTAAAAGATAAAAACATCGGTCAACTCATCGTTACTGACGACGGCAGCTACTACGGAATTATTGATATTCACCGATTATTGGAAGAAGGTATCAATTAAAATCCTGACTAATTGCACTAGCATTGCATTTGTGCAGTTTCTATTATTTCAGAAAGAAGTATTTTCGCCATAGAAAAACTGCCGCAAAAAGCGCAGCGTTTAACAATTAAGAAAAAAATATACGTGATTCAAGAAAAAGAAATGTCTTTTTGGGGACATATCGGAGAACTCAGAGGCCACCTGATCCGCGCGCTGATCGCAGTTATTATCTGCGCGATCGTCGTCGGATTTAATGTAAACTGGATTATGGATCATATTTTCTTCGGTCCAACGCGTAATGATTTTTTCACTTTTCGGGTAGTAAATCATTTCTCACGCGAACTTATTGGACAAGACAGCATTACACTGCCACCCAATTTCGCGGTGCAGCAGAAAAAACTATTCGAGCAGTTCAACGTGATGATGGCAGTTTCCATTTTCGGCGGTTTGGTTGCAGCTTTTCCGTATCTGATCTGGGAATTATGGCGTTTCATTTCGCCGGCGCTGCACCCGAAAGAACGAAAGAATTCAGTGTTTTTAATCAATTTCGTTTGGATTCTTTTTGTAATCGGCATTTTGTGCGGATACTTTTTAATTCTGCCTTTTGCCATCAACTTCGGACTTTTATTTAAAGTTTCGGACTCCATTACACAACTTTTTGATCTGAGCGATTATACGATGTTATTTATGCAGATTGTACTGGGCATGGGCACCATTTTTCTGTTTCCGGTCATTGTTTACTTCACGACATCAATCGGAATTTTAACACCTAAATTTATGCGCACCTACCGCCGCCATGCGATTGTTCTGATCATGGTGGTTGCCGCGATCATTACCCCGGCCGACGTGCTCAGTATGCTGATGGCTGCCTTTCCGCTCGTACTGCTTTACGAATTCAGTATTATGATGAGCGCCTACACTTTCAGAAAAGTGGAAAAGAGAAAAGCAGAAGAACAGGCGTCCCGATCGTAATCAACTTTTGACGGTAACCGGTTCATATTTTACTGAAAATTATGTTGACTATTTTGTTTTTTGCTGTAATTGTTATTTCAGCCACGATAGCTATATTTTTAAACCAGCGATCCTTTGGCAAAGCTCCAAGCGGACAACGGCTTCAGCGAATAAAAAACTCGCCAAATTTTAAAAATGGAAAGTTTCAAAATCAAGAAATTACGCCACAGTTTGCGGAAGATACCAGTATGCCCGCCGTCATGTACCGCATCCTTTTTGGCAAGAAACACCACACGCGACCTGTGTCACCTCTGAGGTTTACCAAGACTGAGCTATCGACTTTGTCCCCCGACGAAAATGTTTACATCTGGATGGGCCATTCCTCCTATTACCTGCAACTCGACGGCCGGCGTATTCTTGTCGATCCGGTTTTCAGCGGTAACGCCTCGCCCGTATCTTTTACCACGAAGGCATTTGCAGGTACAGATCTTTACTCCGTTTCCGATATTCCTGAATTGGATTATTTAATAATTACTCACGATCACTGGGATCATCTGGACTACAAAACCGTTACAGCGCTTCAACCAAAAGTAAATCAGGTAATTACCGGTCTTGGCACTGGCGAACATCTCGAATATTGGGGTTATAAGCCGGAACAAATAATTGAACTCGACTGGGGAGAAAAGCACTGTTTTCAGGATGGGCTTATGGTTTTCGCAGAAACTGCCCGTCATTTTTCCGGTCGTGGTTTGAAAAGAGACCGCGCGATCTGGGCAAGTTTTGTCCTGTCTACCGCACAACATCAAATTTACGTCGGCGGAGATTCGGGTTTTGGGAAACATTTTAAGAAAATCGGAGAACGTTATGGCGGATTTGATCTGGCAATTCTTGAAAATGGGCAATACAACCACGACTGGCGATACATTCATATGATGCCCGATGAATTTCTTAAAGCTGCTGCCGACCTTAATGCAAAAAGAATAATTCCGGTACATAATTCCAAGTTTTCTCTGGCGCCCCATCCGTGGAAAGAACCTTTGGAAACTCTGTCGGAGCTTAATAAGAAAAGTGGGAGTCGTCTGATTACGCCCAAAATCGGTGAAAAAGTCTTTTGGCTGAACGATGAGCATAATTATGAAAAGTGGTGGACTCAATTTGACTAAGCCTTTTTTTGATTTAAGAAGCATTCACTGCCTAATTTTATCTTCATTACTTTTTTGTTATTTTTACGCTGATAATACTAAAAAAATGAAAAACGCATACATCATCGATGGAACCCGTTCTGCGATCGGAAATTTTAAAGGAAGTTTAGCAGCAGTAAGAACTGATGATTTAATGGCTTCTGTGTTGAAAAGTCTTATTAAAAAAAATCCAGATTTACCTTTAGATAAAATTGACGATGTGATTATCGGCTGCGCCAACCAAGCGGGAGAAGATAATCGTAATGTCGCAAGAATGGCGTTACTTCTGGCCGGAATACCGATAACAGTGCCCGGCGAAACCGTAAACCGTTTGTGTGCTTCGGGAATGAGCTCCATTGCTCAGGCGATGCGAGCTATAAAGTCTGATGAAGGCGATTTATTTATTGCAGGCGGCGTGGAAGGAATGTCGCGCGCACCTTATGTTATTTCAAAGTCTGCGTCAGCATTCGGTACTGATTCTAAAATGTTCGATTCCAGCTTTGGGTGGCGCTTTGTAAATCCTGCAATGGAAAAAATGTACGGCATCGACGCGATGGGAAAAACTGCGGAAAACCTCGCTGAAAAATATAATATTTCGCGCGAAGAACAGGATGAATTCGCATTGAACTCTCAAATGAAAGCTGCGAAAGCCCAGGAAAGCGGACGTTTGGCCGAAGAGATTTCCGACATTACGATTCCGCAAAGAAAAGGCGATGCCCTTGTTATTAATAAAGATGAATTCATTAAACCGAATTCAACTGCAGAAGTTTTAGGAAAATTGCGGCCGGCTTTTGTAAAAGAAAACGGGTCGGTTACGGCAGGAAATTCTTCCGGTTTAAATGACGGCGCCGCGGCAGTGATAATTGCATCAGACGCGGCGGTAAAAAATTATCATTTAAAACCAATGGCAAAGATCGTTTGTTCTGCCGTCGTGGGAGTAGAACCTAAAATTATGGGAATCGGGCCGGTTGATGCTACGAAGTTAGCTTTAAAAAGAGCCGGTTTAACGCTGGAACAAATCGACATTATCGAACTGAATGAAGCCTTCGCTGCACAAAGTATTGCGGTTTTGAAAGAGCTTGGAATCGCAAATGACGATCCGCGTTTGAATGTAAACGGCGGCGCAATTGCGCTCGGTCATCCACTCGGAATGAGCGGGACACGGATTACGTATTCTGCAGCTTTAGAACTACAGAAATCCGGTAAAAAATATGCCTTGGCAACGATGTGCATTGGTGTGGGACAGGGTTATGCGGTGATTTTGGAGAATGCGGCGTTTTCGATTTGATGATTTGATGATTTGATGATTTGATGATTTAGCGAAATTGCAAATTATGTTTAAAAAAAAATACAGCACGAAATTTTCCTGCTGTATTTCTTTCATAAACAAAACAAATAAACTTCTAGCCACGATCGAAGGGAAAATCCTTTTCCTTTTCAAGGATTTGGCGGTGGGAAAAGAAAAAGATTGGAATGAGAGCGTGTAACAATCTTCGGACATTGATCCCCACTCACCGCTCCTTATTCTTCTGTTTTTGAAACGTTTCCGCGGTGTACGTAATAATAAATGATGGGTAAAATACTGAAAGACAGCAACAAACACAAAATTAATCCGCCCACAATCATGATGGCTAAAGGTTTTTGGATTTCGGAACCCATTCCGGTGGATACTGCGGCAGGTAAAAGTCCCATGGAACCCATTAATGCGATCATTACGACGGGACGGATTCGGCTGTCGACGCCTTTTTCGATGGCGGCTAAAAGTTTCATTCCGGCTTTTCGGTTATCTTCGATGACTCCTAAAAGTACGATTCCATCAATGGTTGCGACGCCAAACAAAATGATAAAACCAATTCCTGCGGAGATTCCGAAAATAGTTCCCGTCATCCAAAGAGATAAAAATCCTCCTACAAATGCGAATACCAAAGTGATACAGGCAATTGCTGTGTTTTTGATGTTGCCAAAATTGAAGTACAGCAGCAAAATAATGAGGATTAATGAAACCGGTAAAACCATCGTTAATTGTTTACTGGCGCGCTCTTTACTTTCAAATTCTCCCGCCCATTCCATATAATTACCTTTGGGTAATTTGACTTCTTTATCAACTACTTTTTTGGCTTCGGCAATTGTGCTTCCCAAATCGCGGCCTTCAATGCTGAATCCGACACCGATGTAGCGGCTGTTTCCTTCGCGATAAATAAATGCAGGACCCGTTTGGTAACCGATTGTAGCGATTTCCTGCAGCGGAATTGTTTGCCCGTTTTGAGTGGTAATTAAAATGTTTCCGATTTTTTCGGGAGAGTCGCGGTATTCTTTTTCAAAACGCAGCACGACATCGAATTGGCGGTCGTCTTCGAAAAATTTGGTAGCAGCTTCACCTCCAATCGCCATTCCAATCACAGTTTGAACATCGGCGGTATTAATTCCGTATTTCGCCATTTTTGAATCGTGAAGATGAATTCTTAATTCAGGCAAACCAATATTTTTATAGACATTCAAATCGGTGATTCCATCAACTTTAGAAATTGATTTTGAAACCTGATCGGCATATTTTTCCAAGTCGTAGAGGTCGGTCCCGAAGATTTTAATCACTAAAGAACTTTTTACGCCCGCTACATATTCTTCCACATTATCCTGAATCGGCTGGCTAAACCCGAAGTTAACTCCAGGATAACGGTTAAGTTTTTCGCGAATTTCCTGAATGATATCGTCTTTGGAAACTTTTCTTTCCCAATCTTTTTCGTCTTTCAGCTGAATATTAAATTCAATATTAAAAAATCCAGTCGCGTCGGTTCCATCATTTGGACGGCCGGTTTGGGTGAAAATCATTTTAATTTCCTTCGAATCTTTCAGCATTAAAGTTTTCATCTCCTTCGTGAGTTTCGTTGCCTGATCAAGGTTTGCGCTGTTAGGTAATGTCGCACGCACGTAAATTGCGCCTTCATTTAACTTTGGTAAAAACTCTGAACCGTAATTCGAGAATTTAATTCCACAAATCACAAATATTAAAATGAAAACGCCAAGACTGATTTTTTTATACTTAAAAGTCGTTTGATACAGATTCATAATCATGCGATGAAAACCTCGAGTGATAAAGTTTTCTTTCTCCTCGACTGCTTTGGTAAATAAAATTTTACACATCGCCGGAACATACGTTAAACTCAGCAACAACGCTCCTACAAGCGCATAACCTAATGTAAATGCAAGCGGCGTAAACATTTTTCCTTCCACTTTTTGGAAAGAGAAAATCGGCATTAAAGCAACAATTAAAATCAGCAATGCAAAGAAAATATAGGATGCAACACTGTTGATACTGCTTCGAACCAATCCAACTTTACTCATTTTGGCAAAACGTTCCTTCCCGACCCTTTCTGAAACTGAGGCAAGTGCAACGAAAACCGTTTCCACGATTACTAAAGTTCCCTCTAAAAGCAACCCGAAATCAAGTGAACCCATCGAAATTAAGTTCGCCGGTATTCCCTGAATTTTCAACATGATAATTGCAAAAAGAAATGATAGGGGAATCACAGAAGCTACAATAATCGTAGATTTCCAATTATAAAGAAAAATGAATACGATGAGCGAAACGAGTAAAATTCCTTCAATCAAATTTTTAGAAACTGTAGAAACCGTTTTGTTCACCAGTTCTGAACGGTCGACAATGGTTTCAATCTTTACATCGGGCGGCAAACTTCTTTCGTTCAGTTGCGCAATTTTTTCTTTTAAAGAATGTACCACTTCCGAGGGATTTTCACCACGAAGCATGATGACAATTCCTTCCACAACATCATTGTTTTCGTTGAAACCGGCTTGTCCGAGTCGTGGTTTAGCGGCTACGACAACTTCTGCAACATTTTTTATGAGAACGGGTGCAGTTCCATTCAACCGAATATTAATGTTTTCAATATCATCAATACTTTCCAGTAAACCAACGCCACGAACAACAAAAGCCTGATCGCCTTGCTGAATAATGTCACCGCCAACATTAATATTTGATTTGGAAACCGCCTCAAAAACATCGGAAGGCAAAAGGTTGTAATTTTTAAGTTCGGTTGGATTAATTCTAATTTCGTAAATTTTTTCTTCTCCACCGAAACTTACTACATCGGCAACTCCGGGAACGCCTAATAATTCACGCTCGATCACCCAATCTTGAAGCGCGGTCAATTCTTTTAAAGGTTGATCACTTTTAATGATATATCTTAAAATTTCACCGGTTGCTCCAGATGGCGGCTCAATCGAAAAATCTGCTCCGTCGGGTAAATCGACTCCACTCATTTTGGAGGAAACGTACTGTTGCGCATAAAAATCCTCCACTTTATCATCAAATTGAACAGTCACCACCGACAATCCGAAAAGTGAAATCGAACGAACCTGAGATTTGTTCGGAATACTGTTCATCTCCTTTGAAATGGGCAACGTCAGCAATTTTTCTACTTCTTCTGCACTTCTTCCGGGCCATTGTGTAATTATTCTTGCTCGCGTGTTGGTAACATCAGGAAATGCCTCTATCGCAGTATTTTTTAGGGTGAAAATCCCTGCAACAAGTAGAAATAAAGTTCCAAACAGGATGATCGTAGAATTTTTCAGGGAAAAACTTACGACTGAATTAACAAGCTTCTTCATTATTTATTTTGAATTTAGCTGCTCGAAAATGAGCAATGCATTAGACTCCACGATTTTTTCTCCCTCTGCAAATTTTTCTTTCACATAGGTTTAAGAACCGTTGGAAGAGATTTCAGAAATTTCGCGGATTGAGAGTTCACAATCGTTTTTATAAACCACTACATAACTTTTGTTATTACTAAAGATTTTAGCGGTATTTGGAATAGCGAAAGCTTTGGCTGTTCCGTTGCTTTTTTTAATGAAAATATCTGCGCTTAATCCCGGTAAAAGTTTTAAATTTTGATTGGTTAAAACGACGCGCGCTTTCAAAACGTGGTCATCTTCATCAAAAACATTGTAGATTTTATCGATCTTTCCGAAATAATATTCGTCGGGATAAGCCATGGTCGTCACGCGAACTTCATCACCAACTTTGATGTATTTCAAATTATTGGCGTAAATATTCACCATTGCCCAAATTTGATTCAGATTTGAAACAGAAAAAAGCGGAGAATTATCTGAAGTGATGCTTTGTCCGGAACTCATTTCTTTCTGAATAATATAACCGTTTTTCGGGGCCAAAATTTGAAAAACATTGCTTCCTGCAGCGTTGAACATTTTCAGATTTTCATTAATTTTTTCGAGTTCGATTTGGGCGCTTTGCAATTCTGATTCTGTTTTCAGAACTTCGGGGCGCGAAACCAAACCATCTTCCAAAAGTTCTCTTTTCGATTGCGATTGTTTTTCCAAGAGGTTAATTTGGTTCTGAAAATATCTTCTTTGCTGAATCAATTCCTGAATTTGTAAGGATTTCACGGTCGCCAAAACCTGACCTTTCTTCACATAATCTCCCAATTCGAAATGTACCGTTTGCACTACACCTTCGATCAAACTGCGAAAGGCAACCAAATCATTTTCGTTGTATTCTATTTTTCCACTCAGCCGTAGTTCCTCAGCAATGGGAACTTCAGAAATTCCCTGAATTTTTGTGGTTTTTTTTAAATCTTGACTCAGACAGAATTTGCCGTCTGCTTTCTGTTCTTCTTTTTTTTCGGTACAGGCAAAAATTGCAAGCAAGAGAACCGCGCACAGACTCATTTTAAAATTGTTCATCGTTATAAATCTTTTCCAATTAAATATTGTATTTCTTCGAAGGTCTTATTATATTTTTCCTGCAGATCGGCTTGGCTGTTTTTTGAGTTCCTTACAGATTCTAAAAAATCAATCATTTCCAGTAAAGTGACTTGTTTGTTTTGAAACTGTTTTTGATAATTATCGATCATCGTATTTTGTTCAGCCACTTCTTCATCCGAATAAAGATTTAGAGCTTTCTCTAAATCGACCAATTGCTGAATATTTTTCTTGATTTTGCTTTCCAGTTCCCATTTTACAGCAGAAATCTGTACCGATTCTTGATCTGCAACATATTTTGCAGCTTTAATATTTCCTTTGTTGTTATTAAAAATTGGAAGATCGACGGAAAAACCGAGACCGATAAAATCCTGCATAATATTTCCGCCACGATCGTAGTTTACCTGTAAAGTCACATCAGGAACGCGTTCTGCTTTTGCCAATTCATAAGATTTATCAGCCATCATCAAACTGTTTTTTTGATTCAGAAAAGAGGGATTTGCATTTTCAAAAGTGGAAACAATATCGTTTGGTAAAAGAATCGACTTATTTAATTCGGCTTTTCGAAATTGAAGATTTTCGATTGAAAGTGCAGGAATCTGCGTTAAAATTTCGAGGTCTGATAAGTTTTCCTGTTGTTCTAATTGAAGAGAAACCATTTCGTTTCTAAGCGATTTCACCTCGGTTTGAATCCTTAAATAATCAACTCTGGAAACATTTTTCAGTTGTGATTGTCGCGCATACTGTTGTTCTAAATTCTGAAAAAGCTGCAGTTGCGAGGCGATTACCGAAAGTTGTTCATTGGTATTTTGAATTTCATAAAACGATTCCCGAAGTTCTTTTTTGAGATTGAGAATTAATTCTTCGTATTCGTACAATGAGTTATTCTTTTCTAAATTTTTAAGATCAATTCGCTTTTTTCTTTTTCTGGCGGTAATGATGAGCTGTTCTAATTCCACAGTGATCTGTTGCGTTCGACCATAATTCCCAAACAACGGCGGCATTTCTTCCACGGGTGGATTTGCCCAAAGATTTACTTCACTGACACTAAGCGTTGGATTGGGCCAAAGTTTTTCCTGCAAAATTTCTGCATCTGCACGGTTAATGTTGAGCTTTTTGGCAATGAGCGAATAATTGTTTTTAAGAAAATGATCTTCAAGATCGGCTAAAGTATAGGTTTGCGCCTTGTAAAAACCGGTAAGCATTAACAAGACAAAAATGGAAGTACGTAATTTCACATCAATTAATTTGAGTGCAAAATTAGTTTCGGCATATTAATGCCATCTTTGAGCTACATTAGAATTAGATTAGAAGACAATTTTTACGGTGGTTTTGCCTACCTTAGAATTAATGGAAAGCGTTGCATGATGCAGTTTAAAAATAATTTGCGCCAAAGAAAGTCCAATTCCTTTTCCTTCAAAATTCTGAGAATTTTCGGCGCGATAGAAATTCTGCGTTATTTTTTCGATTTCTGTATTTGGAATTCCTATTCCGGAATCCGTGATCTGAACCTGAATTTTATTGTCAACATCAGCAATCAAAACATCTACAGGCGAATTTGATGAATATTTAATCCCATTTTCGAGGATATTTTTAAAGGCTAATTTTAACAATTTAAAATCACCGTCAATGGTGAGACTGTCATAATTTTCGACTTCAAACCTAATGTTGATTTGTGCTTGATTGACGATTGTTAATTGTTCCGTACAATCAAAAATCACTTCATCTAAGCGGACTTTAGTAAAATCCAGTTCATTTTGTGTTCCAGATAATAACATCATTTGGTTTAAAGTATCTTCTAAATCTTTCGTGTAATTTTTTAATTTGGGAATCGCATTTTTGTAGTATGCAGCATCTCTTTCTTGTAAAGCTGCAACATCTAAAGTTCCGTACAAAGCTGCAATCGGTGTTCGAAGTTCGTGTGAAACGTAATCGATAAAGTTCTTTTGAATCTGAAACGACCGGTTCAATTCATTCACAAAATAATTGTATTCTTTTGCCAATTCTTCAATTTCTGTATACGATTTTTTAACCTGAATCGGTTCTGTAAAATTATGCTGACTTCGGTTTTTTAGCTGAGAAATTATACTGTTGATCGGTTCGTAGGCGAGAAAACCTAAGTATCTGGAAAAGAAAAATATAAAAACAACGGTCAGAAAAAATACAGAAACCAAAATTCCCAGAAGTGTGTTCATTTGGGCGAGAAATTCACTTTTAGATTCCCTGCTGATCACTAAAAAATCACCTTCGTTGTCTTTATAGAATAGTCCACTGTAAAAATATTGATCAGCATTTAAAAAAGCACGTTCGGATTTTTTTACTTCGTTAAGAAAAACGTTAGAAATTGTTTCATTTCTGTCCATTTCGCCATTATATTTTTGGTAAGAAGTATTTAAAATCAACACATTTTTCTTAGATATATTTTTTAGCAATTGATTTTTAATGTATTCATGTTCCTGGAGCGAAGATTCGTCTTTTTCTAAGTAGTAGACTGCAGCCAGGAGATTTTTGCTGTGCAAAGAATTATTTTCCCGCGCTTCGATCTGCTTGTAATAAGACCAATAAATAAGGTTGCAAATGACTAAAATAATCACGCTAAAAATGGTCACAGAATACAGAGCAAGTCGGTTTTTAAGTTTCATCGCTTATTTAATCTGCTGAAAATAAATATCCAACACCTTTTCTTGTTTTAATGAATTTTTGTGCTTCAGTCCCCAGTTTATTCCTTAAATAATAAATATAAACATCTACAACATTTGTGTGACTGCTGTAATTAATTCCCCAAACCGCATTTAAAATTTGTATTCTGGAAACTGTTTTTTCAGCATTTTCCGCAAGATAATGCAAGAGTTTAAACTCTCTCGGAGAAAGTTCAATTTCAATATCTTCTAAGAAAACTTTGTATTGTTCAATGTTAATTTTTAAACTTCCGAATTGTAAAATCTGGGAATTTTCTGCCTCATTGTTAAACTGTTGACGACGGGTAAGTGCTTTAATTCTGGAAAGTAATTCATCAAAATGGAAAGGTTTTGTCAAATAATCATCTGCACCAAAATCCAGTGCCGAAACTTTATCCTGCACACTGCTTAATGCACTTAACATTAAAATTGGCGTAAATTTTTTCTTGAAACGAAGCGTTTGAACCAAATGAAATCCATCCATTTTTGGCAACATTACATCAATAATAATCAGATCCCATTGTAGATTGATGTATTGCTCTAAAACCTCTTCCGCACTTTCACAAAGTGAGGTAGAATAGCCATTTTCATTCAGTCCTTTGACGAGAAATTCGCTGATCCTTTTATCATCTTCAACAACCAATATCTGCATAACTTACTTTAAAAATTTAAAATTAGACTTTTCTAAGGACTAAAAAAATCTTGAACTCATAAAAATTCAAGATTAGTGATTGGTGAAATGTACTTCAAAAATAAATTATGATTGAAAATCTGGTATTTCTTCTGCGAAAATTTCATTTCCAGCTTTATCGTAATAAATGCAGGTCATTGCAGGTAAATTTACGACCCAGTTATCGATGCCATTTTCTGCACAATCTTTGCAAAATGTTGCGTAATCTGTTCCGCCGTTTTGGTGCAGTTGCAAACGCTCGATAAACTTTTCTTTGTTTATGTATTCGGAAATCGTTAAATTTTGTTTTGGATCGTCGCTAATGCTTTCATTTTCTGCATCGAAATATTGAGTATGACCGTCAGAAACGAAGGTGATGAAATTATTGACTCCTAATTTTTTTAATTTTTGAATATAAATAGGGAAAATAAACTGGCTTTCTATTTTCGCTACGTTGATTTGTTCTAAAGTTAATTTCATTTTTTCTCTGATTTTAAATAAAAATGCTTAGAACTTATCCCCACATTTTTTTGGTTTCTTCCAAAGATTCCAGGATGAGCTTTTCTAAAATTTCCAGGTTCAGATCTGATAATTTATTGAAATAAATGCAGGCTTTTCCCATTTTTATTTTTCCGAGTTCCTTTACCAAATTGATTTGATTTTCCGATTCGCAGTTTAAAATGTATAGTGAAAACCCAGTTTTTCTGGGAGAAAATCCGATTTTGCACATCGTTCCGCTATGACCGCTTTTGTACTGATAGTCATACGATCCAAAACCAACAATTGAAGCGCCCCACATTTTTGCAGGTTCACCGGAAAGTTTTTGCATGATTTTCACCAATTCGAAACTGTCGTCGATTTTTTTCGGGTCAGAATTTCTGATGAATTCATTCACAGAAATTTCGGTAGGTTTGGTCTTGTTTTCAGCCATTTTTTTTATTTTAATTGACAACCGAAACTACATTTTAGCCCCGATCGAAGTGGAAATCCCAGAATAAGGCGCGAGCGAAGCGAGCGCCGAAATGAGGAATTGCAGCGAAGAGCGGGACCGATTTTTCAAAGTAGCAAAAATCTTCCTGCTCCAAAAATTTTATGAAGTTCTGACTTTCGAAGGATCGTCGTAATTGATCATCCAGTCGATGCCGAACTGATCTTTCCACATACCGAAATAAGCGCCCCAAAAGGTTTCCGCCGGCGCCATTGTTACCTTTCCACCTGCAGAAAGTCCGTTGAAAATCCGGTCGGCTTCTTCTTTAGAATCGGTGTCGATGGAAAGTGAAATATTATTCCCGATTTGATGATCGTTCGTTCCCGGTATGGTGTCGCTCCCCATCAACACCGTTTCCGAGGAGATCGGTAATGTAATATGCATGATCCTGTTTTTCACGTCGTCCGACATTTCCGACATACCTTCTTGTGGCGGCATGTCGCCAAACTTTCCGACCATTGGAAAATCACCGCCAAAAACGGCTCTGTAAAAATTAAAAGCTTCTTCGCAATTACCGTCGAAAGTTAAATACGCGTTAACCGTTGCCATAGTTTTATTGTTATTAATATTGATTTTCCAAGTTCATAGTTCAATCAAAGCGTCGCTATAATTTCTTATTTCCGATGAGTGAAAAAGGCAGTTTTCGGATACTTTTCTTATTATTCAAAATCCAACTTAAAGCGTAATTAAACTACTCTTTAAAATTACGTAAGTTACTGGATTTCAACTCCCCTATAATTAGATACCAAAAAAAACGGCGGTGATCTTTTGTTAGGTCTGTCACTCGTAGTTTTCAGCTTTGCACAGAAACAACAGTGCTAAAAAGATTCAATACTATAAACTGATTTTTAACTAAGGTGTTGGTCCGGCTATTTTTTGAACGATTCCAAAAATTTCATAATTTGCTCAGAATTATCAAAATGAATGGGATTTTTTCGATTATTTTCTTGATATATTCCTTCGAAAACAATGACATTGAAAAGTTTAGGTACAATTTTTATATTCAATTGTCCTTTAAAAGTTTTGCTTAAGTCAGGTTCCTTTCCAATATATAAAAGAACGTCAAAATTATATATGCTCGGATTTCTTAATTTCTTAGTTACGTTCTTATTAAAATTAATTGTTCCGGAAACCCCGGATAGCTCCCCGCCAATTTCTGCCACCCCCTCAACAGTATATAGATCATCAGAAGTACTGTAAACAGAGTCGAACTTAAACTTCACCTGCTGACTTTCATCTTTTTCACTTTCAAAATAATTGCCATTATTTTTAATTATCTCAGTAAAATCCACCTTATTTTGTGCAGAGCAAAGATTACAAAATAAGAATACTATTATCAGGTATTTCATGCTAAACGCCGAATTGCTCCAAATGATGATTCAAATGTTTTGCAAACATATTGTTCCATTCCCCGGCTTTTAATTTTCCAAAAGAAAAAGATTCTTTTCCGTCAAATGCTTCGCGACCAAGCTGCTGGGTTTTCTGAATAAAACCGATCATACGCTTCTTTTCCAGAATAAAATCCTGCGGGTGTGTAATTCTGAATTGAGGTGACGTAGGAGAATTTTTTGCGTACGATTTTTCACCGACGACCTTGGGTTTCACAAACTTTTTCAAAATAAATTTTGCTAAACCGCCAGGAGCTTTATGCTTTTGCGGTTCGTAAACCATTTCATACGTCACGTTGCAGTGTGCCAACATTTGATCAACGCTCATCTTTCCCCAGATCGGTGTGGCAAAAGGAGTAAGTTTATTGATACGGTCGATGTAATTCTGTGCTTCGTGAGCATCGAAAACATTTTGCATGGTGTAGTTTTAAGCGACAAAAATATCATTATTTCCGGAAACTTATTTCATTAAATTTCACTTCGAATTCTGCTTAATGTTTCCTGGGAAATTCCAAGATAAGATGCGATCATTCCTAAAGGTGCACGCAGAATAATATTGGGATTTTCCTCCAGAAGCTGGGCATATTTTTCTTTCGCGGTCATGTGTTGTAAAGAGTTCACCCGTTTCGACATTTGCGTCATTAAATTTCCCAATAGAAACCGACTGAAATTTGCGGAAGTCAAAGAAACGGAACACAGTTCTTCCAGTTTTTTGTAATCGCAAAAAGTGATGGTACTCTCTTCCAAAGTTTCAATATTGTAAATGCTGGGGACATTATTGAAAATAGTGTCGATGCTGCCAAAAGATTTTCCCTCCGAATAAAAATTGGTGGTGATGTCTTTTCCTTTTTCGAAATAATACGTTCGCGCTAAACCTTCTTCCATATAATACACATTGCGGTTGTAGGTGTTTTTATGGCTTAATAATTCGCCCTTTGCGAAAGTTTTGGTTTGGGCTTCGGTGTAGAGAAATTCTTCCGTAACCGAATCTATTTTGATGTATTTCGAAATCTGGTCGAGAAGTTTCATTCAGTTGCTTTTTGCAAAATTAATGAAAAGAATGGCTTTGAATATCAGAACTTTCAATTAATCCGGATTGATGAAAGCAGCAAAATCTGCAGCCCGACTTGAGTGGAGCTCTTTTTGTGGAACGGAGTGTAACAAAAAAGCGGGAATGGAAGGCGGAAAAAGCTGCCCAAAAAAATAAAGATGAAGTTTTAAACGAAGTACATCATCTGCCAAAAAAGAACGCCCAAACTGAAGTCCGGACGTCCTCAACAAACAAACAGTATGAAAACTGTACTATTTTACTTCAGAAAATTTTCATCGTCAATGATTAAATTCGGATTTTCTTCTGTAGGAATTTGCTCCTCGTAATCTTCTGAAATATTGTATTTTTTGAATAGGAAATGGATTTTAATTTTCAAAGCGATCCAGCCGATAATGAAATAAACCCAACCTAAAATCAGCAAGTGAACCAGATATTTTTTAGTCAGAATTGCAGACCCGTTTTGAACAACCATGATCTTTAGCGCTTCTAAATAAGGCGTTAGAGGAATAATCGCCGTGAAGTTTTTGATAAATTCCGGCATGGCGTAAGTCGGCCACGTAAATCCACTGATGATAAACGCAGGTGACGCGATCACCATTAAATACTGAGTTGCTTTCAGCGCATCCGGAATTACAATACTTACCAAAACACCGAGATTCGTTGCTGCGACGACAAAAACTGCGGTGATTAGAAAGAAATTCCAGACATTATCCGGGACGGGAATTTTGAAATAAAGACTGCACAGATAGAAGAAAAGAATGTTGAAATTCGCGAAAACCCAAATTGGCAGACATTTTATAGCCATCACGACAACTGCATATTTTTCCTTACCTGCGAAATCTTTGAGGAAGGATTCTCTTTTAAACTCCTCGGAAAATGAAACTGCCATCGCGAGTAAAATTACCTGCTGTAAAACGACCGCCATCATTGCCGGCCACATAAAAATCAGGTAATTGCTGGTCGTGTTGAAGAGCGCAATGTAATTCGCTTTGAAAGGTTCGAACTGGGTTTTCGCCAAATCGGCATTCATTCCTTTTTTTTGCAAGGCTTTTATTTGTGCTCCGGCGGAAAAAGTTCCCAGGGTTTGCTGAATGGCTTTCGTTGCGAAATTGGCGGTTAAGACGTTTGAAGTGTTCACATAAACATTCACTTCCGGATATTTTTTCTGCAGCATCATAGCTTCAAACCTTTCAGGAATGATAATTACCGCGGCTGCTTCCGTTTTTATGGTTTCATCTTTCAGATTTGCCGGTTCGTTGATGTAACTCAGTACTTTAATGGATTTGCTGTCCTGCAACATTTCCAAAAGTTGGTTGGATAAAGGCGTGTTGTCGTGATTCACCACGATCACTGGAATATTTTCTACTTTCCCGGATTGATAGGTAAATCCGATCAATAACGCATAGAAAACCGGCGCTAAAAAGAAAACCGAAATCAATGTCTTATTCGTTAAGAACAGTCGGAATTCCCTTTTTAATAAATATTTGATCTGTTTCATTTTGTGACTTTTAGTTAAAAAATTACTTTAAAGTCACATTAGAATTCACCAAAATATCTTTCGCTGCCTTCTGATTTTCCGGCACTACTTTGATTTCGTAAATCGCTTCTTCCGGTTCGTAATCAGGGAAAGCGGTCGTAATATCTGCATATTTCGCCAGTTGTTTGATGGCGACAATTTTTCCGGTAAATTCTTTTTTGTTGTAGTTCACGAACATTTTCACGGTCATTCCTTTTTGATATTTCGAAATTTTACTTTCGGGAATCGTAAATCGGAAATACGAAGTTTCCGGAATATATCCTGTGAAAAGCGGATAACCCGCAGTGGCCAATTCTCCTTTGTTCAAGGCGATGGTTTCAATTTCCATGTCATTGGTGGCGATGATGTATTTTTCAGAATTCGCAATATTTGCTTCCTGCAAAGCGCCGGCTGCCTGATTGGCTTGGCCTTGCGCCATTTCAATTTTTTCGTAGCGCGTTCCGGACTGAACATCATGAAGTTCTGCCTGAACTGCATCTAACTGTGCTTTGGCACCCTGGAATTTTGCAAAATATTCATCGTAGTTCTGAGGCGAAAGCAAACTGTCATCATACATATTTTTTGCTCTGTTAAAAGATTTTTGAGCATATTGAAACTGCTCTTGCAAACCTTTTTGTTTGGCTTTTAACTGACGAAGTTGATCGTTGGTTGCACCATTTTTCGCCATTTGAACTTGTGCTCTGGCTGCAGAAGTTGCGCCTTTTGCCTGCGCAATTTTCGCGGAAACTTCCGGAACATCTAAAATGGCAAGCGTATCGCCGACTTTAACGGTTTGTCCTTCTTCTACTTTAATGGTGAGAATTCTTCCGGTCAATTTCGGAGCGAAGGAAACAATTTCCTTTTTCGTTTTGCCCACAATTTCTCTTTCAGGTTTTGATTCTTTACAGCCCGAAAGTGCGAGAACACTTGCCAAAGCCAAAGAAGTGAATACAGTATTTTTCATGTCTATTGTTTGTTTGTTGTTGTATTGTTGAAGGAATTTTCTTCCGTCTTTTATCTATTATCTTTAAGTCTATTCTTTTTTGACTTAAAGTTTTTCAATCTGTAAATTCTGTGTAGATTTCATGAGTTCGATGGCACTTCTTCTTTGATTGAAAATTGCGTTCTGATATTCCAGTTCTGCATTTTGTAAATCATTTTCTGCTTCAATTAAAGCGGCAGAAGTTTTCGTTCCATATCGGAATTCTTTTTCCACTTGTTCTAAACCTTGTTTTGCAATTTCGCGGGATTTTTCTTTCAATTTGATTTGAGAAGTTGCAATCGTGTAATTCGTCTGATTGTTGGCTAAATTCAGATTCAGTTTTTTAGAAGCATCGCGTTTTTTATTTTCTAAAATTTCTTTTTCAATTTTGGCTTTTTCAACCAAATGTTTTCCTTCATTACCATCAAAAACATCCCATTTAAAACCAACTCCGGCTTGAACCAAAGGCAACACATTTAAATTTGATGGATTAAAATCCAGTTTCTTCCCGGAATTTGGCAACAATTCTTTTGAGGTTGAAATGTTTCCATTAAACAATCCAATATAACTTACAGAAGTTTGCGCCTGAACTTTGGGAACCCACCATTTTTCCTCGGCTTTAATTTTATAATCGGTTGCTTTGATGCCGTGATCCAGGGCTTGAATCTCTACTCTATTTTCAATATTGTGATCAAGAACCTCATAAGAAATGGTTTGTAGTTGTGGCTGAATTAAGGCAATTCTGTTTCTTTCGATTCCGCTTAATATTTCGATTTGGGTAATTAGCAATTCTTTTTTTCCTTCGTATTCTACTAATTTCGAATCCAAAGTTGCTTGAGCCAATTCTATTTTTTTGTAATCGTAAGGTGTTATTAATCCGTAACCTAATGCTTTATCAGCTGTTTTTTTATTAATGTCTAAACGTTTTTTTGCTTGATCTAAAACTTTTTTCGATTCCTGAACCAAGGCCATTTGATCATAGGCTTTAGAAATTTCGGTAATGATTTCATCCCGGCTTTTCTGCATCAATAAATTTTCAGAAATATTTTTTTCTCTGTTGGCTTCTTTCAGATATTTCACTTTTCCACCAGAATAGAGCAAAACACTCGCTTCGGCTTTAGCCATAGTTGAAATCCCGGAAATATTAAGATTATTTGAAAGTTGACCTTCCGGAATTACAACGCCGGGAAATAGGGGTGGAAGTGCGGGAAGATTAATTTCCGGCGAATTAAGGCGTGTAGAAGTATAGAGATAACCCGCTTTTCCTGTCACTTCAACCTTCGGAAGAAAAACATCTTTCAGTTTTTGATCATCGAGTTGGGTATATTTATTTTCGAGCGTTTGTTGGGTCAATGTTCCATCGTTTTGTAGCGCACTGTCGATGAGTTCCTTTAAAGTCGGCGCCTGTTGGGCAGAAAAAACCAGCGGAAAAAAGAGCAGCAATTTGGCTAAATTATTTTTAAGCGTTTTCATATTCGTTGTCTGTTTGTGGGTACAAAGTTGCGGAGATTAGGGATCGAATCCTTTGATATTTGTCAAAAACGTGTTTTGTACACGAATTTTTCGGACAAAAAAAATCCGCTTCGATGTGAAGCGGATTTGTAATTCGTGGATTGAAAATTATTCGGTGATTGTAACCTTTGTTCCCTTTGAATGCGCGTTCATCTGCGGCGCGTAATAATTCTGCAAAGTCGTAATTCCGTTGCTGAAAGTTCCCGATGCGTTGCAGATGTAACCGTATTCGAAAACATATTTTCCTTTCGGCATATCCTCGATGTAGAAATTGGTGGAGGCATCTTTTGTGGATTGATAATAGCCTAAACCGTTTTTCCATTCATAGCCGGAAATTACATTTGAAGGTTCAAATCCTGCGGCGCGCATGTCTTTCAGGTGAATGAACTCCATATTTCGGTCGGTGTTCAGGATCATTCTTACCGTGACTTTATCGCCGACTTTTAACGGGGTGCTTTCTGTAATTTTTATTAGTTCCTCACCATACACGGTTTTTACTTTTCTGTACAATTCTTTGGTGATGGAAATATAAGATTCGGAGGATCTTATTTTATCCAGATCTTCATAATATTGCCAGAATAAGCCGCCCTGAACAATTCCGGGACCCGGTTTTGTCACGGTCACTGTTCCTAATTTGCTGTCGATCTTTTCTCCTTTTAAAGTGGATTTCACATAACCTGTTGCTTTCGTATCCGGATCTTTCAATTCTTTGCCGCCCCAAATGATGGTGGCTTTATCACTTTCCGCGGAAGTCCAGGATTTCCCGGAATTTAAGATCGTAAAGATAACTTCCGCCGCTCCGCGCGACGTGGGCCAAGAATTTACTTCTTTCTGGGTAATGAGCCAGATCTTCATTTCCTCAATGAATTTTTCGTCGGTCGGCGTTAATTTATTGAACGCTTCCAAAGCTCCAGCGTGATTCACGGTTTTGGAAGAATACCATCCCCAATCGTTCAGATTTTGTTTCCAGTAAATTCCCTGCGTTTCCGATTCGGTAGAAGTTTCCTTTAAATAAGTCAGTAGTTTTTTCGATAAAACCGGAAGTTTGTAATCATCAAAAAGTAACGCCGCTCTGTGCAAACCGAAGAACGTAAAATCCGTAATTTTCGCAGTGGGTGCTTTTTGAATGACGAGAGATTTCAACTGCGCTCCTTTTCCTTTTAACGGAAAATCTTTTTCCCAATAATTTCGGGTGTCGAGATAATCGAGAACATAATTATTCCAGACATATTCTTTCTTCACATCCCAATATTTATAAACTTCGGAATCAACATAATTAATGAGTTTTTCAACCATTTCTTTCTGTTCGGAAGATTGATAATCCGCTGTATTTCCTTTCAGCCATTCATTCAATTTTCCTAAATTTTTCAAGATGTAAAGCGAGTTGTAATAAGAACTCGGATAACCCTGATACCAAGAAAAACCACCATCCGGATTTTGCAGTTTCTGCAATTCGCTCCAATCTTCATTAATGGAATTTCGCATATTATTCGCATCAAATAATCGCGCGAGCTTTTCCATTTGTTCGGTTTCATTTTTAGATTCCAAAACCCACGGCGTTTCTTCCAAAAGCAATTGTTTCAACTCCTGATTTTTCTCCAGATTTGAAGTCAGTAAACGTTTGCTTTGATAATCTTCAAAAACGGTTTTCAGTTTCGGATTCGCTTTAAAGATTTCGGAAGCCAAAACATCAGCGAACCATTTATTGAAAACAACATCGGCAGAATTGTTCGGATCGTTTTTTAGACTTGGCAAAGCGAACATGATTTCCCAGATCGGATTGGTCGTCAGTTCCAAAGTATTGGAAAAATTTGTTGCCGTTGTCGAAGTATTCTTTGCTAAATTTTCTAAAATAAATGTTTTGGTCTGACCTTCTTTTACAAAGATCGGAACAGCGTCTGTCACCAACATTCTGTTCGGTAAAACGGCGATGGCTTTTTGTTCACCGTCGGAGAAGTTGCCGGCTTGCGCGACGATTTTAATGATCATTGAAGAAACATCATTTGGAACTTTTAATTTCCAATTAACTACCGAGTTTCCGCTTTCTGCCAATTCAAAGGATTTTTGAGTTTCATTTAAATTGAATTTACTGGAAATATCCTCATTGGTAAAAGCATCTAAAATTTGCAGTTGCGCTACTCCACTCAATTTTTTGTCAACCAAACTGGAAAGTTTCGATTGCAGGTTCAGTTCGTCACCTTCGCGCAAAAATCTAGGATAATTCGGCGTTACAGAAAACTCCTTTTGCGTAACGACAGATTTTTCCAAAGTTGCGGCGCGTGCATCTTTCGTATGCGCCAGAAACATGAGTTTCCACTGAGTCAATGCTTCGGGCGAAGTAAATTCAAAAGTGATATTTCCGTCTTTGTCGGTTAAAAGATTCGGATAGAAAAAGGCGGTTTCGTTAAGGTTTTGACGAACTGGGATTTTGTCCATTTTTGCTTTATCATCAACAACCTTTTTCCTTGGTCTAACTGGCTGTCCATTTATTTTAATAATGTTGCCATTACTATCTACTTCTTCTACATCACTGTAAACTTCGGTTGTCGAAACCTTACCCATAACTTCCGATTGGCCTACTGCCTCACTCATTGCAGATTGCACTTGAGGAGTAATACGTGGAATACCATAAATTCCGCCGCCGAACCAATTGAATTCAGGGATATTCACAAATTTTTGTTTAAGATAAGGAACTCGCTTGCTGTAATTTTCCTGCGCCAGATTTTCATTAATTCCGTAAGAATTCAGGAGGAAGGATCTTTGATAAATTTGCCGGAAAGAATACGAGTTGCCCGCAAACTGATCCAAAGACTTGTCGTACATATTCGCCAAAACTTCAGCGTTGATCTTTTCTTTATCCTCACCCAAAACTTTTACCGTCCATTTTTCTTTTTGGCCAGGCTGTATTTTATCTCTAAAAGTTACCGTTTCAATGCGCAGCGGTTTTTTATCAGAAGCGATCTTTAAATTGACCGATTCAGTCTGCACATCATTAAAAGCAACCAGCTGAAACTGAACATTGATCTGATCGATACTTTCATCTTTCGGAAAAGAAACTTCATATTCCAAAACGCCGTTCTTCAATTTCTTTTGTTCGGTTAAAGTTTCGCCATTTCCGTTTTGAACATAAACATGTACCAACGCATCCGGAACTGCGGAGTAAACATAGATTTTCGCTTTTTCAGTCCGTTTAAATCCGGCTTTTGGCTGAATCACATTTAAGAAAGGTTTGTGAGAATCGGTTAAAAATCGCTTATCATAAACCGCAAATGTTTTTTCCGTTTTAATGGTGTCTTTTCCTTCAATGTTGAAGAGTTCGAGTTTGTAATTTCCTGATTTTAAAGAGCCAAGATTCAAGATATCAGATTCAAGATTTTCTTTGCCTTTAGCTTGATTCTCGGTTCCTGGTTCTTGAGTTTTTTCAATTAAAACTTTCTCTACTTTCCATTCTTTTTCTTCTTTTGAAAAATAATCGTGAGGAAATTTCTGATGAAATTCAGCTTTTGAAAATTTCGGCAGATCCTGAATCTGATTTTCGAAATTGTTTCGGTAAACTCTTTCTTTGGGTTGCAGTTTAGACAATTTAACCTGATAAGATTTCTTTAAATTTTGGTCATTGTAATTTTTCGTCTCTACCTTGATTTTAACCGGTTCATCGGTAAAAGTGTCTTTGATATCATCGGCTTTAATATAATGCGAAACGGAGGCAACTTTCACATTTTCCGTGGAAGATTGCGTTTCGCCATTAATGTCCGTCACAGAAGCATTGATCTCATAATTATCGATCTGAATTCCTTCTAAAGTCTCATCTTTTTTAAGATCAACTTTAATGACAAATTCTCCTTTCTCATTGGTTTTAGCTTCACCTAAAATGGAGTTTTCATTATCATTTTCTCTTGGATACCACCAGAAATATCTCCACCGAATATTCTGTTTTTTGATCTCATAATTCACGGTGGCATTGCTCAGCGGAACACCGGAAAACATCATTGCTTTTCCTTTCAGCTCAATGGTTTCACCGTATTTGTACTCTTCTTTTATGGGTTCAAAAGTCACTTCAAATTTCGGCCGTTTGTATTCTTCAACGAGGAACGGCTTATTGGCATTACCAAAACCCTCGATACCATTTACACTCAAAGAATATTCGCCATTCAGTTTACCATTAGGCAAAATGAAACTTCCGTGATAGGACCCGAACTCATTGCTTGTAAATATTTGCGAGGAGATTTCCTCCAAATTCCCATCCAATAATTTAATTGTCTGCTTTAAATTGGGAATAACTTTCTCCTTATCTATATTCAATTCAGTATTTATTACTTTAAAATAAACAATTTGTCCGGGACGATAGATTCCCCGATCAATAAAAATCTGAATGTTTTGTGTCAATTTTCTTTCAGGAAATTCATTAAAGCGATTGTCGCCGTAAACCTGCATTAAATTATAATCATTGGTCGAAGGTTGATGTACCAAATAGTAGCGGTAATACTGCTTGTCTGCAGAAACAGGAAATTTAAATACTGCGGATTGATCGGTTTTTGCTGTAAAAGAAGTGGCTTTTTTAGCGTTGGTAAATTCGAAGATTTTCAGATTTTCCCGAGAAACCGATTTTCCATTTTCGCGATTCACCAATTTTAATTGATTGTCAATCGCATTCCGCTCGTCTTTTTTGTTATAAATAATTCTGGAATTGGTAGTGATAAAATAAAAATTCTTCTGAATTGCATTCTCCACCACATATTCCGCAAGATAAATTCCGGAGGGAAGTGCTTTTATTTCCAACGAAGTTTTATGATTTTTAAAATCTTGTAAATTCTGCAGATCGAAACTTTCTTTCCGAACCAACGTTTTCTTCACCGCGGAAAATCGGTTTTTATCATAAGAATTTGCCACATATTTCAGAAAATTTTCCTGATCATCCTTAACTTCATAAATATTTAAAGAAAATTTAGAAACATTTTTCGCTTCGGCAACCAAGTGAATCGGCAAATTTGCCTGCGTATGTGTTTCGTAATGAATCGTTAAGGACGGTTGAAGAATAGAATTCTCTCTGTTCAGAATATTGTTTAAAAATTGCGATTTTGCATATTCCTGCTTCGTGTTTTTAATTAAAGTCAGTGCTTCTGAATACTTATCGTCCGCCGTTAACAGAGCAATGATTTCAGCAATCACTAAAACTTTATAATCGCCTTTCGTAGAAGAATTGACCAGATCTTGAAGTTGCTGAATTTTGTCTTTACAATTTGAAAATTCGCAATCATCATTGAGTTTTTGATGTTGGAAATACAGTTTTGAATTTCCCGTATTTTTTTGAATCAACTCTGAATACAAACCGGAAATTTTCGCATGATTAACTTTTAATTCATTCGGTGTGAAGAGTTGCGAATTGTTGTAAAATTTAATTTCATTCATCGCATTCCACTCAAACAAAGTAGGAAAATATTCCAAATCCTCGGCTCCTTCAAAGATCGATTTATACTTCGACACTGGAATCTTCTGTGATTCTGCTTTTTTCGCTTCTAAACGCTGAAAATGCTTTATCAAATAATTTTTAAAATCTAATTTTGACCAGGTTTCAATCTGCGACAGATCCTGATTATTTATATTGGTTCTTTGATTGATCTGCCATTGGTTTTCATTGTAATAATCGCTGAAAAATTCTCCTAACAGAACTTCGTACAATAACTTTTCATCACCCTTCAGTTTTGAATCTAAACCAGATAATTTCGTGAAAAATTGCGTTGCAGAATCATTTTGAGTATCATCATTTGTCTGATTAATAATACTAAATTCCGCTTTTAAAGAACGGATCAGTTGCACCGGATTATCATCTTTCATGGCTTGCTTCTGGATTTCTAAAATTAACGGCAAATTGGATTTGAACTTTCCGGCTTTATAGTTTTCAGCTACTTTTTTCCATTGGTCTTCATAGTATTTCTGGGCGAAAACATGACTGAAACTAAATACCAAAAGGAAGAGCGCAAAAATTTTATTTTTCATAGATTTGATTACTAAAGGAAAATCACACGTGATACGGCGTCGAAGGTTGCACTAAATGAACAGTTTAAAATTACTAAAAAAATACCTTGTCGGCAGCCAGCTTTATGTCTCCCTGATGGGCACTTTGCTGGCCGTCTTTTTTATGTACGAAGAAGACAATATCAAAACACCGACCATCCTGCTTATTTTCATTACGTATTTCAGTGGTTATCTGTACACCAAATATCAGGGCGCAGGGTTGGTTTTTTACCGGGTTTTAATTTTAAATATTATTGCAGGTATCGCTTCAGCCGCGTTGATTCTGTATCATCACAACGAAATTCGGTTGCTGAAATGGGGCATTATCGTACTGCTTGGTCTTTTCTACAACAGTAAATTTCTTTCCTTTTATCTACGGGAAATTCCTTTGTTAAAAATATTTTATGTCGGACTAACCTGGGCACTGATCAATTCGTGGCTGATTCTGCCCGATTTCAGTCTACCCATATTTTCCATCAGTTGGCTGTTTGTCAGCGCGCTGGTTCTGCCATTTGATATTCGGGACAGGTCCTCAGACACCGTGGTTACTTTTCCGAGGCTGATCGGCGTTCAGAAAACAAAATATCTCGCCTACATTTTGATTTTTGTTAGTTTGCTGATCGCCGTTTGGCAACTTTCCCCTGTGTTTGCGGCAGCCTATTGGCTCACTTCTCTGTTGACATTTATACTGATTTATTTCTCGGACGAACAGAACAATGAATCTTATTTTTCCGTCTTGGTAGAAACATGCAGCGGTTTTCCGCTTTTAATTGTGATATTATTAAAGTATTTTTGAACTATGATAATTCGCACCCTTTCGCTCACCAATTTTAAAAATCATAAAACACAATCGCTGGAATTCTCACCCCAGATCAACGGTTTTGTGGGCAATAACGGCGTAGGAAAAACCAACCTTCTCGATGCGCTCCATTATCTTTCGGTGGGCAAAAGCTTCTTAGGAAATTCAGATCTTAACAACATCAGTTCCGGCGAAGAATTCTTTACGATTGAAGCGGAAGTGAATGATGGCGAAAAGGATACTATGATCAGAATTCAGCAGGCGAAAGATTCCAAGAAAATCATTAAAAAAAACGGAAAACCGTACGAAAGAATGGCCGACCACGTGGGTTTCGTGCCGAGTGTTCTGATTTCACCCTACGATTCGAATCTGATTTCGGATTCCGGCGACAGTCGCAGACGTTTTCTAGACGCGATGATTTCCCAAACGGATTCGGGTTATCTTCACAATTTAATTCAGTACCAAAAGACGGTACAGCAAAGGAATGCGCTGCTGAAAATGTTTGCAAAAAACCGTTATTACGACGCCGAAAGTCTCGAAATATACGACGAGCCGCTCAATAAATATGGCACAGCCCTCTTCCACAAACGCCTTGAATTTACGCGTGCTATCGTACCGCTGATACAACATTACTACGAAATAATTTCCGGCGGAAAAGAGCAGATTTCCGTTGTTTACGATTCAGATTTACTGCAGGCCGACTTTGCCGATCTGCTCTCTGAAAGTCTGGAGAAAGACCGAATGCTGACGTACACCTCGAAAGGTATTCACAAAGATGATCTGGTTTTTCAGATGAACGGAAGCCTGATGAAAAAGACAGCGAGCCAGGGACAGCAGAAATCATTTCTGATTGCGTTGAAGCTTTCGCAGATGAACCGCATTAAAGAAATCACCGGCAAAACAGCCATTCTTTTATTGGATGATATTTTTGACAAGTTGGACGATTCGCGGGTTTCGCATCTGATTGCATTGGTAAATCAGGAACATTTTGGGCAGATATTCATTACCGATACCGACCGGCAGCGTACTGAAAATGTGGTGAAAAAAATTAGCGACCATTCCAGCATTTTCGAAATAGCATGAAAAAGAAAAAGCGAGAATATCAGTCCTCAGAACTTGTAAAATCGTTCGCACGCCTCCACGGCTTCGAGGATAAACTTTTGGCGTTCGAAATTAAAGATTTCCTGCACGAGTACCTTAGTGATGACCTTTACAACGAAATTGAATCCGTTAACCTGAACAATAAAATCATCGAAATACGCGTAAAGTCTCCGCTATTGAAGCAGGATTTCCGTCTGCGAAAAAGCTTTTATCTGCAGAAATTTCAGGATAAATTTGGCGAGGAAAACTTTAACGGTCTTCTCGTTTTGTAATTACCGTGTTGTCCACCATTTCCTGTGCGCTGGTATCCAATCTGGATCGGATGGGCAGAAAAAACCGCAGCGGATTTTTCATAAAATACCGAAAAATTTCGTTGTAAATTTTCTTCAGTTCACCAAAATTTACCTTTCTGGAACGGAACGCAAGGATCATCGATAAACCAAAACTTACGGCAAAATTGAAAAATCCAATCAGAAAGACCGTAAAAAATGCGGTCCAGAAGGTTGCTGCAGAAACCGAAAAATCAGCGCCGTAAAGACCGAGTGCAAAGTTGCCGGACGCAAATGTTATGTGTCGGATGTCGAGATCGAGACCAAAGAACAAACCGATCGGCCCCGTGGCTCCCAGGAAAATACCAAACCAAAAGTTGGAAATGATCCCTGCCCAGTTTTTCGCGTAATAATCTGAAATCCGTTTTGCCACATTTTTCCCGAGAAAATAATTTAAAAAAGGATTTTTTTCGATGCGTTTCGGAATACGGAAAAAAACCGAACTGTTGCCCACATTGCCCGAAATGATTCCGGAAATAAATAGAAAGAAGCCGGCGATACTCGCGTGCAGAATCGCCTTGGACTTTACCGGATCCAAATCTCGCAACAACGTCGCCGATTTTTCTATCGCAAAATTTTGTTTGAACATAACATCAATGCCATAAATAATGGCCATCGCAATGGGAAAGGCCAGCAAAACATTTCCCATAAAAGCGATGAACTGCGTGCGGAACAACCGAGATACAAGATGGGCAAAGTCGATGTAGTTTTTCTGCGTATTCTGACCTTCGGACAAAACTTTCGCCATTGTCGCCGCTGTCATTGCAGGTTGTTTTGTCGCAAGCGTATAATTCATCAGATAAATCATGATGAATCCCATCGCATAATTAAATGAGTACAAAAAAGCGTGCGAAAAATCGCTGCCCGGGATGTAGCTGTAAAGAAGTTTCAGCACGCAGAGTGCGCCTACAATGACACCCCCGCCGCTGGCGCGCAGAAACATTTTCATGTAATCCCGCCGGTTGGAGGTTATGTAATGCGTGCCGGTTTCTGCGGTGTGGTTGGTAATCAAATGCGATTTGAGTGTCGTACTGTCGTAGAAAAGTTCGCGGAGGTTGTTTTTATGGCTTTTATACTCTAAAATATTCAGTACCAGCTTTTTCGAATTTTGAATTACTTCTTCCTCCCGGTCAAAAACCATTATGGAAAGTATGTCCTTCATCCGCTCCAGCTGCTGACGAACTTTCAACAAAGACTGATTGATCTTTCCGGAAATCCCGTACTTTGACGAATTTTTAAAAGCTAGCGCCACAAAATCCAGACACTGTTTTACGAGAACGCGTATCTGTTTATAGTTCACATCCTTGGATGTAAGATGAAAGTCGGGGTCGTTTTTGTAATTCGCATTCAGGAGATCGATCTCATTTTGAAGTGCTAGGAAGGGATTGTCAAAATTTCGGTATTCCGGCGCCATATTGACAACCTGGACATCCAACGCGGTACCGATCATGCGCCAGGCCAGAATATTTAACGAAAACAACAGTTCTCTCTTTACGGCAGGTTTCAGGATCAGATCATCGATTTGCAGTAAACGGAAAAGTTCGCTGAGCTCTTCTTCATTTAAATTTTTAAAGAAAGCCAAATCCGCTTTTGGCCGGACCGAAATGGTATCGACCATGAACCAAACGGTGTCCTCATTTTCTACGCTGGGAAGAATCTTGTCCAGCAACCGCTTTTTTAATTCAGGATAAAAAGCATTTTCCGAAAGAATATTGGCTTCTGTAAGAGAAAGGTTGAACGGTTTTCCGTGAAAAATATTCCGGATGTAATAGCCAAAATTTTCAGCGATTTCTGGATTATCGCGCAAAAACCCGATGATTTCACCGAAGGAAACCTCCCGTGCTGCGTGCAGCATCTGCGTAAGCGGCTCGAGGGATTGCGTCTCGTTCCTGAAGCTAAAATATTTAGTCAGAATGGTGCTGAAACGGTCGTTACTTCGAAATCTGAATATCATAATGTCGGTAAAGATAGATTATTCCAGGCGCACATTTTTCATCTGCCGCAAAATCCAGGTGTGCTTTCTTTTCAGGTAAGCAGAAGGATTTTTAGGATCATATTTTTTCGGATTTGGCAATACGGCAGCAATCCACGCAGCTTCACTTTTCGTAAGGTTGAGCGCTGATTTTCCAAAATAATACTTTGACGCTGCTTCGACTCCAAATACCCCGCGACCCATTTCGATACTGTTTAAGTAACGTTCGAGGATAATATCTTTTCCCCAAATTTTTTCGATCGCGAAGGTATACACCGCTTCAAAACCTTTGCGAATCCAACTGCGGCCTTGCCAGAGAAAAACATTCTTGGCCGTCTGCTGAGAAATCGTGCTTCCGCCCCGTACCGTTTTGCCTTTTTGGTTGTGTTGCAGCGCTTTTTCAATCGCCTGATAATCGAAACCATTGTGCACAAAGAAGCGCTGATCTTCTGCCGCTATGACGGCTTTTTTTACTGCGCTTCCCATTTGGTCAGACGAGATATAATTGCGTTCCAGCTTGCCATACTGCATTACGGCACCGATCTGCGTAAAGGTAAGCGGCGGATTAAAAAATTTTCCCCAAAATATAAACAGGATGTTTGCTATAATCAGTAGCAGGAGTAATCTCTTCAGTTTTTTTAGCATAATAGATACGGCCGACATTAGCGGTGCTGCAAAAATAGAATAATATTTACTTCAATTCCTTTAAATAATTCAGCGCTCCGGGCGGCAGTAAAGTCGGATGGAAAATCCGGATATAATCTTCCAGCATTTTGTCCGCGCGAACCACACCTTCCTCAAAATAATCATTGGCACGGACCTGCTCCCGTTGCGTAACAGTAAAGAGCTGGCCTTCGTTGTAAACCGGCAATGACGTGTAATTCGGATTAATCTGCAGCAGTTCCCGCTTGGTTTTGTGGTTACCCACATTCACCCAATATTGTGCGTCGCCGGCTTTGGCAAAAACCTCTTCAAAACTCATCGGTACAGCCCCGCTGCTTTCGCTGTCCGCGTTGATGTAACTTGCATTCGCATCAGCGATAAATTTTGCCAGCATCGATTTTCCACCGGGAAGAAACCATTGGTTGCCGTACATTTCATTCGCCAGAACGAGCGGTTTTTCCGTAGTTTGGGTTGCAACAACTTTAAGCGAATCATAGCGGTCGGCAATGGTTTTAAGACGCTTTTCAGCCTGATCTTTCACGTCAAATAATTCACCAAAAACCAGCAAATAACGTGTTTTGTCCAGCGGTTCATTTTCCAGGTATTCATCAAGGAAAATAATTTCGATGCCGTTTTTTCGGATGATCTCATAAGTGTTTTCGAATGTAGAAATGTAGTTGGTAAAGATGACTTCCGGTTTTAGGGCAATAATTTTTTCAACATCGTATTTCTGCTCGTTGCCAACGTTTTCAATCGTGCCCGCTCCAACTTTGCTTCGAATGTTTTCACTGTAGACATATTCCGGGCTGGAAATTCCTATGATGCGTCCCTCAATGCCCAATTCAGTAAAATAACCCACCAAACTCGCGTTAAGCAAAATGGCCTTGCGGAACGGAAGACGGGATTTGGCAATAGTATAACTGAACTTTCCTGTCTTTAAGCTCAATGAAGCGCCATCATCTTTAAGTTGCACATTCTGAGAAATATATTCCCAATCTGCGGTGTTTTTTGTCTGCTGCTTTTTACACGATAAAAGAAAAAAAGCGAGGAAAAATAAAAAAATTGTCCGTTTCATTTTTATATCACAATAAAGTTTACTTATATTTGCACCACCAAAAAGAAGGCCTCGTGGCGCAACTGAATAGCGCACCTGATTACGGCTCAGGAGGTTACAGGTTTGAATCCTGTCGAGGTCACTAAAACCTAGCATTTCGCTAGGTTTTTTTTATTTTTCCAGTAGAAGCGACACCCACTCCTCGCGCTGTATTTTCTTCTTTAAAGTCAGTTTTTCTTTTTGGCAAACTTCCAGAATATCATCCACATCGAAAAAGCACAGACCGGAAAGCAGCAGCTTTCCGCCGTCGTTAAGAACAGAAACATAGGTGGGAATGTCGGATATTAAAATGTTCCGGTTGATGTTTGCCAAAATAATATCAAACTTCTCGCTGCCCAGATTTTCCGCGGTGCCCTGGGATATTTCAAGTTCTACCTTATTACGCTGTGCGTTTTCCACGGAATTTTCTACCGACCATTCATCGATGTCAATCGCGACCGTATGCCCCGCGCCTCTCTGCTTGGCAAAAATCGCGAGGACCGACGTCCCGCAGCCCATATCGAGCACTTTTTTGTTCGCAAAATCCATGTCCAGCATCTGCTGAATCATCAGATAAGTGGTTGCATGGTGGCCGGTACCAAATGACATTTTAGGTTGTATAATAATTTCGTGTGGCAGATTTTGATTTTCATGAAACTCCGCACGAATTGAAACTTTATTTTCGATATTAATGGGCGAAAAGTTCTTTTCCCACTCCTCGTTCCAGTTAATATTGGGCATTTCTTTATGCGTGTACGAAATCGTTACCGCTTCATTCAGCAATATCGGCAGTTTTTTCAGGTCGTCTGCTACGTAATCAGCCTGCGGAATATAAGCAAGAATTCCATCGTATTCCTCGGTAAAACTGTCGAACCCGATCTCGATTAATTCAGCCATCAAAATTTCATTCCAGGGCTGAAGCGGACTGATTTTAAAGTTGAATTCTAAATATGTATTCATGATTTTTTTGTTTTAAATAATTAAGAAGTTTTACATTGCTCAACAAAACTACGGTCGGTGAAAATGGGAAGGAAATGCTTCTTCCGGTTTTTGTCGGAAAATATTGAGCAAAACCCACGATTTTAAAAACCCATAACCATAGGAAAACATTTGGATATACGTGGCTGTGATTGCCATCGCTGCGGTACTGATATTTCTGGTTTTATATAGCGCATGAAAAAATACCAAAAAAGTATACATGCCGTAAAAGCCAAGGATGAGACCGCGGTGAAACCAAAAATAATCGATAAAACCGAGCACGTAACCGAGCAGGAAAAATGTTGGAAAAGCAAACGAAATTTTTACATAATCCGGGTGACGTTGGTTTAGAATCGGCCGTGCGCAACCAAACTGGTAAACCTGTTTTGAAAATTTGCCAAAATCGACGCGGCGCTTGTGATAAACGCCGATATCATCAAAAAATGCTGTCGTAAAACCTTTTTCCCACAACTTCATCGAAAGATCGGGATCTTCACCGATCCGCATTTCAGAAAAGCCGCCCACTTCCAGGAAGGCACTTTTTTTCACGCCCATACTAAAGCTGCGCGGCTGAAATTTGGTGACTGCTTTTTTATTCCCGCGTATACCACCGGTGGTAAAAACCGACGTCATTGAATAGGATATTGCTTTTTGCATCAAATTAAAACCCTTGTGCGCTTTGTCAGCGCCCCCAAAAGCTTCACAGGGAATTTCTACAATATTTTTTTTGATGTTTTCTACATAGTCATTCTCGACGATCACGTCCGAATCCACGAAAATCAGCCAGTCACCTTTTGCGCGGCGCGCGCCATAATTTCGGGATAACCCCGGCCCCGAATTTTCTTTGCGGTAAAAATCAATTTTCAGACTGTCCGCAAACAAATCCGTGGTCGGCCTCAGATGAACGGGCGATCCATCGTCTACCACGATTACTTCAAATTCTTTATCGGTTTGAAGTGATAATGAATTCAGCAGCTCGAAAAGCTCCTCTTTCCGGTTGTAAATGGCAATGATGATGGAGATTGTTGACAAGTTTGAAGGTTTGAGTGTGTAGTGCTTAAGTGTTGAATATTTAAATAAAAAAATATTAAACAAATCCAAAAATTTTTAAAAAAAACCAAATAGTAAAAATAGTACCCATCCCCATTGAACCTACAATAATTTTTATTTTAGATGGATCTGGAAGATCTAAATACTTATATTTTTTAATATAGTTACTTCCATTATATAAAAATTAAATTCCCAGCATAAACAAAAAGACATTTGCAGTCATCAATTATTTCCCAAGCTTGTGGATTTTCTTGGTTCCTTCATACATTTCGTATTGCATGAAGCGGCACTCGAGTTTGCCATTAAATAACTTTATCTTTCGTGAAGGCCGCAAACCTAAGTTTTTCACGGAATCCAAATCCGACGAAATAAGCCACGCCAAAGTATTAGGATAATTTTTCTTGAATGTATCGCCTATTTTTTTGTAAAACTCGTCATCATTGATCACGATTCTTTCGTCGTAAGGCGGATTAAAAACAATCATCAGCGGAAACAGTTCTTTTTTGGATTCGAAGAAATCCTGCTCTTTTACTTCAATCACCTCTTCCATTTCCGCAGTTTCGATGTTTACTCGCGCAGCATGCAGCATATCGGGATCAATATCATAACCAACGATTTTGCCATCAAATTCCTTGACACGGTTGATGCGCGCCTCTTTAACAGTCTGGAAAAGTTCCGCATCATAATTTAGCCAGTTTTGGAACGCAAATCTCTTGCGGAAAATCTGCGCAGGCAGATCCATAGCGACCATCGCCGCCTCGATCAATAAAGTTCCGGAGCCGCACATCGGATCCAGAAAATTTCCTTTGCCGTCCCAACCCGCCAATTGCAGCATTCCCGCCGCCAGAACTTCGTTAATTGGTGCTTCGCCCTGCTCTTTGCGATAGCCTCGCTTGAATAGTGGATCACCCGACGAATCCAGCGAAACAGTTACCAGTTCGCGGTCGATATGCAGGTGAATTTTAATGTCAGGACGATCGGTATCAACGTTCGGACGCTTTCTATATTTAAATTTAAAAAAATCAGCGATGGCGTCTTTCATCTTCTGAGCCATAAACTGCGAATGCGAAAAACGCTCGGAGTAAATGGTAGTATCGATGGCGAAAGTTTGGTCCACGGTCATATATTCGTCCCACGGAAAAGCAAAAAGCTTATCATAAAAGCGGTTTTCATCCCAAGCTTTAAAGGTTAGTACCGGCACAAGAATCTTCAGCGCTGTCCGTGCGGAGTAATTTATTTTATACAAAAAGCCCAAATCGCCGGCGCAATTTACGGCTCGGTTTTTTACTTCAACGTCCTGCCCGCCCAGTTTACGGATTTCCTCGGCCAATACTTCTTCCAGACCAAAAAACGTTTTGATCTGAATTTTTAAATTTTCTTTATTCATAAATTGATGTCGGCTGCAGCTGATAAGCAGCTAATGTTTAGCGCCGACGTATCGGCAAATTTAGTTATTTTTGCAGAATGGCATGGTTTGAGACATGGTTTGATACCCCTTATTATCACATTCTTTACAAAGACAGGGATTTCGCGGAAGCAGAACACTTTATTACGCTTCTTGTGGCACGGCTAGGTTTAGAGCCAAAAGCAAAAATTATTGACTTGGCTTGCGGAAAAGGTCGTCATTCGGTTTTTTTAAATAAGATGGGATTTGAGGTTTTGGGAGTTGATTTATCGAAACAAAGCATCGTGCACAACCGTAAGTATGAAAACGATACTTTGAAATTTGCGGTTCATGATATGCGGGATCGCCTGATTTCATCGGTCATTTCAGAACCCGTAGATGCAGTTTTTAACCTTTTTACGAGTTTCGGCTATTTTGAAAGTGCTGCGGACGACCGGAAAGTTTTCGCCTCGATTTCCGAAGCGATAAAAGAAGATGGTTATTTTGTTTTGGATTTTCTGAACGCTGATTGGGTAAAAGCTTCTTTAATTCCGCATGAAAAGAAAACAAAAGATGGAATAGAATTTCACATTGATAAAAAAATTGAGAAAGGCCATGTTATAAAAGACATCACTTTTTCTGCCCACGGCGCGTCGCATCATTATTTTGAAAAAGTAAAACTTCACA
>DKJL01000001.1:73718-115573 GCA_002454815.1 Flavobacteriales bacterium UBA6693 | reverse complement strand
GTGAAAAAGTAAAACTTCACACGATGGAACAAATTGAGGAGTACGCTGCTGAATTTGGGTTAGAAAGAATTGCGGTTTACGGTGATTATCATTTAAATGAATTTGTGGAGGAAAAGTCTCCGCGATGCATTAATGTTTTTCAAAAAAAGACCTCTAAGTAAACTCTCTGCGCATGATCATAATACTGCTGATATTGAGCGTTGTAGTGGGTGTCATTCTGGGAAAGCACTTTGGCCATCGCGAAAAGTTTGCAAAAAGCTTACTGATCGTCAGTGCCGGTTTCCTTATTACCATTTGTCTCAACGAAGTTTTCCCTGAAGTGTATGCCGATGAGCGCGAACATCTGGGTCTGTGGGTGATCGGTGGCGTCCTGCTTCAAATGTTGTTGGAAAACATGACCAAAGGATTTGAACACGGACACTTTCACCATCCTGCGGAAGGCAAGAATATTCTGCCTGTAGCTTTGTTAGTCGGCCTTTTTGTTCACGCGTTTCTGGAAGGGATTCCACTGGCAAATGAGACGGAAATTTTCAGTCCTTATCTAACGGGAATCCTCGTACACAATATTCCTATTTCTTTTATTTTGGGCTCCTTCTTAGTGCGGCAAAAGCGTTTTTCTGCATTTTCTGTTATTATTATTTCGCTGTTCGCGCTGGCTTCGCCGCTCGGGGTTTTACTTGGTGGATATTTCAATCCGAAACTGGAAGTTTATTTCTTAGCGATTGTCGGAGGTATTTTCTTACATATCTCATCGGTGATTATCTTTGAAAGCAGTAAAAACCACAATACAGACTGGCGAAAAATCGGTTTTGTAATGCTCGGGGTTATGCTGGCCATGGCAGGACATTTATTTCATCGGCATTAATTCATAACAAAAAAAAAGACCCTTATCGGGTCTTCTTTATTTCATTTTTCAGCTTACGATTAGAACTTCCATCCTAATGTAAGTGAAAATGTGTTACGTACATTTTTTACATTGGATACCACAGCGCTGTTGGTATCTACAATATAATTATCAGAAAAATACCCTGTGTTCTGTGCCTGTGAACCGGCTAAGAACGGACTTTGATATTCTGAAGTAAGATTTTGGTAAGCGGCATCAATAAAGAAAGATTTAAAATCGTATCCTATACCTGCGCCGATAATGGATCTGTCTCCGCTAAAAAGTTTATCAAAACCAGTCGTCGCTGCTGTTCCCTGATTATTAAATGCAGAAAGCTCCATCGAATCAAAAGCATTCATCGCGTAGGCGTATCCGGCTCTCAACCGAAGACCTTGGAGACGGTATTCTGCTCCTGCTCTAACCTCCGATATATTCGCTGAATGATCGGAAAAAAAATTATTCAGTTCTGTTTCAGCGTCGCCATACACTTTGTATTTCGGTTTGCTTAATCCCAATGAATAATCGACATTCAGTGCAAAATTTTTGCTTGGCACAAAGGCCGCACTTACCGTTGCTTTCACTGGCGTGGCTAAATTTCGGTCCTCGTTGTAAGTACCATCGTGAGGATTATCGTATTCGCGGTAAACTCTTGCAATGTTCCACCACGTAGGCGTTTCCAAAGCCGCTCCTACTCTGAACTGCGGGCTTACTTTCGCGATTGCGCCGATCGTGGCCGAAAATCCAGTCGACGCTTCTGAAAACGGTGTGTACTGTTTGTTATAAACCTCAGCCCCAACATTGTTATTTGCAGCAGACGAGAAAGCAGCTGTATCATATTGATCTATTGCAGCGGTGTGAAAATTAAGTCCCGCACCAACATAAACGCGGTGGTCATAATTCGCTCCGACGCCGACACTCATGTTAGAAAGATGGCCGTAGCGGTTATAAGCATGACCATCAAAACGGATGTTGTCCACCAGCTGATTATCCATGTCATAAATATCAAATGCAACTGCGGCATTTCCCGGCGTCTCGCTGTAATCTTCAATTGATTTGTTGGAATAGTTAACACCAACATTCACAAACTTCCAGTTAGAATTTCCATCAATCCTGAAAGCAGCAACTCCACCTACATTTCCGAGATCCGTATCTTTTACGTTGTAATCGATAGAACTACCGTTAAAAGAAGTGCTGTTTTTGTTACTGTCAACGGACAGTGTACCGGAAAACTCACTGGCGATATAAACTCCCACACCTGCGGGGTTCGAATTCAGTACGGAAACATCTCCGCCAAGAGCGCCCATCGATCCGGCCATTGCGTTATATTTAGCCGATCCCGGCAACCAGGAATTGGAATAAACCTCTGAAGTATTGCGAATTGTCGAGACGTCCTGCGCCTGTACAAAATAGGTCGCTGAAATCGTCAGCGCTAAAAATGACTTTTTTATCATTAGATTTTCTGTGTAATTAAATTATCTTCTAAAACCACCTGATGACCGTGTATTATTAGAGCTAGACGATCCTCTGTTAAATCCGCCGGTATTGCCGGAACGGAAACCGTTATCCGTATTATTCCGATATCGCGGCTGGTCATTATTAGGTGTATTGTATCGGGGCGTTGTGGATTGCGGCGCAGTACGGTACCGCGGTTGCGTTGTCGAGCGCTGCTCCTGACGATAGCTGTTGTTCTGCCGGTTGGACCGCTGGGTATCGTTACGTAAGCCACTATTGTTGTAGCGTCCTGAATTCGCATTTGTATTTCCTTCACGGAAACCGCCCGTAGAACCGCTGCGTTTATAAGTTAATCCCGGAGCGTTATAGCTGTTATAGCCGTATCCATAGTTATAAGGAGAGTAATAACCGTATGGAGATCCATAATATCCTCTGTATCCACCATAAGGTCCGTAAGAAAAGTAAGGATTATAATAATACGGGCTGTAATAACCATAGAAAGGGCTGTATCCTATCGACCATGGGCTATAGTAACCTCCGAAGCCCCAACCGAAACTCATGCCTAAGCCCCATGATGGATAAAAGCCATAAGGTGAACTCCAATAATCGGTATAATAAGTGTCTGTTCCAGTATAAGTTCCCCAATCAGAAGATTGCGAATCGCGCCAGTTCTGGTTTCTGTTTTCTACGTTGAGGTAGGGATTCTGGTCTTCATTATATTGATAATCATAATAATCGCCAATACCATTCCCCGACTGAGAGATCATTCCGCTTGGTAAAGTGTCGCGCGACGGGTCATAATATACGCCATCCGTTTCACTGTAGCCACCCATGTAGGCCGCACCACAGGAAGTAAGAATCAGGCTTCCCGCGATCGCCATAAAAGCGCCTTTAGGCAGCAGATTCAGTAATTTTTTATAAGTAATATTTTCCATGATAGAGTGAGAAAGTTTTAATTAATTTATATTTGCATTTTACACCAAAAGCATACCATTTAAGGTTAATCAACGGGGGTAAAAATAAGCTTTTTACGTTAGATGTAAAAAGCGCTATATTGTTAAATAAAACAGAAGATTATTATGGCTAAACTTACTTCGCGCGCTGAAGATTATAGCAAATGGTATAATGAACTCGTCGTAAAGGCGGATCTCGCGGAAAATTCCGGTGTACGCGGATGCATGGTCATCAAGCCGTACGGCTACGCCATCTGGGAAAAAATGCGCGATGAGATGGACCGAAAGTTCAAAGAAACCGGACATCAGAATGCCTACTTCCCTATTTTTATCCCAAAAAGTTATTTTGAAGCCGAAGAACAGAATGCCGAAGGTTTTGCCAAGGAATGTGCAGTGGTAACTCACTACCGACTCAAAGCAGATCCCGATAATCCCAAAAAACTCATCGTCGATCCCGATGCCAAACTTGAAGAAGAGCTCATCGTAAGACCAACTTCCGAAGCCATTATTTGGAGTACGTACAAGAACTGGATCCAGTCTTACCGGGATCTTCCAATTTTAATTAATCAGTGGGCGAACGTTGTACGCTGGGAAATGCGTACCCGACTGTTCCTGCGTACCACCGAATTTCTCTGGCAGGAAGGCCACACCGCTCACGCGACCAAAACGGAAGCCATCGAAGAAACTGAGCAGATGCTCGATATTTATGCGGAGTTTGCAGAAAAATTTATGGCAATCCCGGTAATCCGTGGAATTAAAACCGCTTCCGAGCGTTTCGCCGGCGCCGATGAAACTTATTGCATCGAAGCCTTAATGCAGGACGGAAAAGCTTTACAAGCCGGAACTTCGCATTTTTTAGGTCAAAATTTTTCCAAAGCTTTTGATGTTAAATTCACCAACAACGAAGGTAAGATCGAATATCCTTGGGCAACTTCGTGGGGCACTTCTACCCGATTGATGGGCGCTTTGATTATGACACATTCCGATGATCAGGGTCTTGTTTTGCCACCGACTTTAGCGCCGATCCAGGTGGTCATTGTTCCTATATTTAAAGGAGAAGAACAGCTGAAACAAATTGACGAGGTAGCCATCCGAATTCAGGACAAGCTGAAAGCCAGCGGAATTTCGGTGAAATATGACAACCGAACGGAGTATAAACCGGGTTGGAAATTTGCTGAATACGAACTTAAAGGTGTGCCTGTTCGCGTCGCTATCGGTGCCCGCGATCTGGAAAATGGCACGGTGGAAATTGCACGCCGGGACAATTTAAGTAAAGAAACGCAGCCGCTTGAAAATGTGGAAAAATATATCGAAGATCTGTTGAACACCATTCAGCGGGACATCTATAAAAAAGCGCTCGATTTCCGCGATTCGCACATCACCCAAGTAGAATCTTACGAAGAATTTAAAAAAGTACTGGAAGAAAAAGGCGGCTTCATCGCAGCGCATTGGGACGGCACACCTGAAGAAGAGGAGCAGATTAAAAACGAAACAAAAGCGACCATCCGCTGCATTCCGTTAAATAATGTGATGGAAGATGGCGTTTCTATGGTTTCCGGAAAGCCATCTGCGCAGCGTGTTATTTTCGCAAAAGCGTACTAATTTTACATAATTTTAAATATTACTGAATAGGAAAGACGAACCTAGTTATCTGAGATTGGATTGAGTTTTGATGTGTAGGCCGCATAACAATAAACTAAATTATTATGGCACTAAACATTATTGATCTAATTAAAGGACAACTGGGTCCGGCGCTGGTTGCACAAACTGCAGTGCAGCTCGGCGAAAGTGAGTCGGCAGTTTCCAAGGCAATCAGCGCACTGCTTCCGGCCGTGGTGGGCGGAATGGCCAATCACGCCGGGAATCCCACATTGGTAGACTCCATTACGGGCGCTTCTTCGGGCAATCTGCTGGGAAATCTTCTCGGCCATACGCAGGGCAATGAAACTTTGAATTCTGTTTTATCGGTTATTTTTGGCGATAAATTAAATACGGTTATACACTCGACCTCAACCTTTGCTAATACGAAGGAAGACTCTACGATGGCCCTGACCAATATCGTGACGGGCGCAGCGCTTGGTTCCATCGGAAAATATGCAGCTGATAATAATTTAAAAGAATCCGGTATAACTACCTTACTGGAAGATCAGAAAGGAATCGTTACAACGCTTCTGCCGGCAGGAATATCGCTGGCTTCATTGGGAATCGGTGAAGTTTATAACACCGACGGAACGACAACTGCGCAGCCTGTGGTAAATACCGAAGAAAAAATCGATGTAACGCGCGCAGGGCAAACTCATGTAAATCCAGAACCGGTAGCATCGGAAGATGGAGGCTCTATCTGGAAATGGCTTCTGCCGCTCATTTTGCTACTTTTGGCAGCGTGGTTTCTCTGGAGACAGTGTAATAAGCCAGTTGATAACAATACGTCGGTAGTTACCTCTGAATTGGTGGATACGACTTTCACGGAAATATCAGATAATGCAGTATCTTCATCGCAAACAATGACCGACATCGATCTCAACGGTACCACGTTAAAAGGTTATAACAACGGCCTCGAAATGTCGATGATTAACTTTTTAAAAAGTGATGGTTATGCCAACGCAGCCGATGACGCAGCTTTGAAAGATAACTGGTATGAATTCGATAATGTCAACTTTAAAATGAATTCCTCCACCGAAATGAATTCCGGCTCGATGGATCAGCTTAATAATCTAGCGCAAATTTTAAAAGCATATCCCGATGCGAAAATTAAAATTGGTGCACATGCCGACAATACCGGCGGCGACGCAATCAACCAAAAACTCTCTCAGGAACGTGCATCCTACATCAAGTCAGAGCTTGATAAACTTGGTGTGGCCTCGCAGATTACGGGAACCGAAGGTTATTCCAATAAGTTTGCAGAAGTACCGGCAGGCGCAAGTGACGCAGAACGTGCAGAAGACCGCGATATCGCCGTCCGTTTCACGAAATAAAACCAACTTGACCTAATAATAAATCCTGGATTTTCGTCCGGGATTTTTTTTATGTTTAATTTTAATAGGTCATGTACACATTTTATAATTCCCTTTTTTGAATTAAATGCATGCGACATGATAACATTTACTTTTCGAATAAACTCCGAGTGGTCGTCCGTTTCTTTTTCAAATCAATTTGTCAGTAATTTGACGTCTTATTTTTAAATTTAATATACAATGCTGCCGAAATGTCTTAATGCAACACTTGGCAAAATGTTTGCGAACAGAACCCTATTAAAATATTGATTATGGCTGATACGAATAATACCAGTGAAGAGGCTTTGAACGAGCACGATGCTACTCAGGAAGAAAATTCTGCTGATACGCAGCAAACGGAAACCGCGGGTGATAATGCGCAGGATCAACTTGCAGCTGAAAAAGACCGCTATATTCGCCTTTTTGCGGAATTTGAAAATTACAAGAAAAGAACGACTAAAGAGAAAATGGAATTTTTCCAGTACGCTAATCAGGAAATGATGATTGCCATGCTGGATGTGCTGGACGATTTCGAACGTGCACTGAAAGAAATTGCGAAAAACGGAAATGAAGCCGACCTGAAAGGGGTGGAACTCATTTACCAAAAATTCAAAAATAAGCTTGCCGACAAAGGTTTGAAACCTATCGAAGTACAGCCCGGAGATAAGTTTGATGTCGATTTCCATGAAGCCGTCACGCAAATTCCGGCCCCGACAGAAGATTTGAAAGGCAAGATTGTCGACGTCATCGAGACCGGCTATCAGCTGGCAGAGCGCGTCATCCGTTTTGCAAAAGTCGTTACCGGCAGCTAAAACATATAATACCGACAACGACCACTAAACAAGAAAAATCCACGCAAAGACTATGTCAAAAAGAGATTACTATGAAATCCTCGAAGTGTCGAAAAGCGCTTCGGCCGACGAAATAAAAAAAGCCTATCGCAAGATGGCCATTAAATATCATCCCGATAAAAACCCAGGCGACAGTGCAGCAGAAGAAAAATTCAAAGAAGCAGCCGAAGCGTACGAGGTGCTGAGCGATGACAATAAAAAAGCCCGCTACGATCAGTATGGCCATGCCGGTGTAGACAATGGCGGCTTCGGCGGTGGTGGTGGATTTGGCGGCGGAATGAATATGGAAGATATCTTCAGCCAGTTCGGCGATATCTTTGGCGGACATTTTGGCGGCGGACAGCAGCGTCAGCAGACACGTGGCACAAATCTTCGCGTGCGTATCAAATTAAACCTGGCGGAGATGGTAAGCGGGACCCAGAAAACCATCAAAGTAAAGAAAATGAAAATGGCTGCGGGCGCAACTTCCAAAACGTGCCCGACGTGTAACGGTACTGGCGTCCAGGTGAAAGTTATGAATACCATGTTTGGCCAAATGCAGACGCAGGCACATTGTTCTACCTGCCAGGGAATCGGGAAAGTAGCTGATAAGATTCCGGCCGGCGCAAACGCACAGGGACTCATTAAAGAAGATGAAGAAGTAACCATCAATATTCCTGCAGGCGCACGCGAAGGCATTCAGCTGAATGTTCGTGGCAAAGGAAATGATGCTCCTTTTGGCGGGGCTGCCGGTGATTTGCTGGTTGTCATTGAAGAAGAGACGGACGCAACGATCAAACGTGAAGGCGATAATCTTCATCAGGAGTTATACATTTCTTTCGCAGAAGCAGCGCTGGGTACGCACAAAGAAATTCCTACCGTCGGCGGCAAAGTAAAAATAAAAGTAGATCCGGGTACGCAATCCGGTAAAATCCTGAGACTTTCAGGTAAAGGTTTGCCAAGCATCGACAGCTACGGCAAAGGCGATATGTTTGTACATATCAACGTCTGGACGCCACAACACCTTTCAAAGGAGCAGCGCGAATTTTTTGAAAACCAGCTCAGCAGCGGCGAAATGGTGGCAGAACCTTCCGGGCAGGAAAAAACTTTTTTCGACAAAGTTCGGGATCTCTTTAATTAAATATAATTTGGATTTCAAGAAATTGAGGTCCTTTTTTTTATGCAACGATTTTGACAGACTAATTACATTTAAACAAAAGAAAACCTTGCAGGAATATTTTTAATGTTCCTAAAACTTTTAAATGTAA
Organism: Flavobacteriales bacterium UBA6693; assembly: GCA_002454815.1. Lineage (GTDB taxonomy): Bacteria > Bacteroidota > Bacteroidia > Flavobacteriales > Weeksellaceae > Kaistella. Next base: position 107,194 of record DKJL01000001.1, on the reverse strand, counting down.
TTAATGAAGGTCACTAAAAATGCCGAATTCGCCGTTGAAAAACGGTAGTAAGCCTTATATCTGCGGCAAAATCGTTACTTTTGTTAAACTCAATAACACCTCAAAAAATCATTCATAATGGCAGAAAAATCCAAAATTTTTTACACGTGGACAGATGAAGCTCCTATGCTCGCCACGCATTCTTTCTTGCCTGTGGTTGAAGCATTTGCTAAATCTGCAGACATAGAAATCGTTCCCAAGGACATCTCACTGGCGGGCCGTATTTTGGCAAATTTTTCAGAATACCTGAAGCCGGATCAAAAAAAGGAAGATGCCTTAGCCGAATTAGGACACTTGGCCACGAAGCCGGAAGCCAATATTATTAAATTACCAAATATTTCCGCTTCGGTTCCACAGCTTAATGAAGCGATCGCGGAACTGCAAAAACATGGTTATGCAGTACCCAACTATCCTGCAGAACCGAAGAATGAAGAAGAAAAGAAGATCAAAAACACGTACGCGAAAGTTTTAGGAAGTGCGGTAAATCCTGTTTTGCGAGAAGGCAACTCTGACCGCCGTGCGCCGCGCGCTGTGAAAAATTATGCAAAAGCGAACCCGCACCGGATGGGGAAATGGTCGGCTGACTCTAATACCAAAGTTGCACATATGACCGGCGGCGATTTTTATGGCACCGAAAAATCTGTCACGATTGAAAACGATTCTCAATATAAAATAGAGTTTGAATCTGCCGATGGAAAAGTAAAAGAACTGAAAGGTTTTGCGCCTTTACTGGCCGGAGAAATCATTGATACTTCTGTGATGAGTCTTTCCGCGCTGAAAGGTTTTGTGGCCGACGCAATTGCAGAGGCCAAACTCGCTAACGTGCTGATTTCTGCTCACCTGAAAGCGACGATGATGAAAATCTCAGATCCAATCATCTTTGGAGCCGTCGTGGAAACGTATTTTAAAGATGTTTTTGAAAAGTACAGTGACGTCTTCCGCGAACTCGATATCGATCCTAATTTCGGACTTTCTACATTGTTTGAGAAAATTGCCGGTCATCCGAAAGAAGAGCAAATTAAAGCGGATATTGCTGCGACGATTGCCAACGGTCCTGCAATCGCAATGGTAAACAGCGAGAAAGGAATTACGAATTTCCACGTTTCCTCTGATGTTATTGTGGATGCTTCTATGGCGGCACTGATCCGTGGAGGCGGCAAAATGTGGAACAAGAACGGCGAAGAAGAAGATACGATCGCTATGATCCCAGACCGTAATTATGCCGGTTTCTATCAGGCGGCCATCGATGATATGAAAAAGAACGGCGCTCTGGATCCAAGAACAATGGGATCGGTGCCCAACGTCGGCCTTATGGCGCAAAAAGCGGAAGAGTACGGCTCTCATGACAAAACTTTCCAGCTCGACGCGGACGGAACTGTGAGAGTAAACGACGCGGACGGAAAAACACTGATGGAGCAAAAAGTAGCGAAGGGAGATATTTTCCGCATGAGTCAGGCGAAAGACGCACCGATCCGCGACTGGGTAAAACTCGCCGTGAACAGAGCACGACTATCCGATACGCCGGCAGTTTTCTGGCTCGACGATCAGCGGGCGCACGACCGCGAAATGATTAAAAAAGTAGAGAAATATCTTAAAGATCACGATACCGAAGGACTGGATATCCGCATCATGAACATTGAAGATGCAATGACCTTCACGCTAGGGCGCATTCGCGAAGGACTCGACACGATTTCCGTTTCAGGTAATGTACTGCGTGATTATCTTACCGACCTCTTCCCTATTCTGGAATTGGGAACTTCTGCAAAAATGTTGTCAATCGTTCCTTTGATGAATGGCGGAGGTCTTTTCGAAACCGGCGCCGGCGGATCTGCACCGAAACACATCGAACAGTTTATCCACGAAGGATATCTGCGATGGGATTCTCTCGGTGAGTTCATGGCGTTGCAGGCGAGCCTGGAGCATTTGGCACAGACGCAGGATAATCCGCGTGCACAGATATTAGCTGATGCTTTGGACGTTGCTAATGAGAAGTTTTTGGCAAACGATAAATCGCCGGCCAGAAAAGTGGGCTCTATCGACAACAGGGGTTCGCATTTTTATCTTGCGATGTACTGGGCTGAGGCCGTCGCTGAACAGAAAGAAGACGCGGAAATGGCCGCAACTTTCGAACGCGTTGCAAAACAGCTGCAAGAAAATGAGTCTAAAATTAACGAGGAACTTATCGCCGCACAAGGCAAAGCTCAGGAAATCGGTGGCTACTACCAACCTGATTTCGCTGAAACGGATCATGCCATGCGACCTTCCACCACGCTAAATGAGATTATCAACTCGATCTGAATAATCAACTTATAACGCAAAACTTCCCGTTAGGCACGGGAAGTTTTTTTTTACTTAAAAACCCTTTTAAAAATCTTAGAAGGGTTTATTTATTGTTTACTTTACAACATTTTCAGGTTATTCACTTCCAGATCTGTCAGAATTCTCCAATGTCCACGCTTAATATTTTTCTTCGTAAGACCGGCGAACATGACGCGGTCCAAACTTTCCACTTCGTAACCGAGTTTTTGAAAAATACGTCTGACCACACGGTTCCATCCGATGTGAATCTCGATGCCCACTTCGTTTCTAGGCTTTCCTTCGATGTACGATATGCTGTCCACCTCTGCAACACCTTCCTCCAAACGCAAACCTTCAGCAATGAGATTCAGGTCGGCACGATCGAGTTTGCGATCCAAAGTTACATGGTAAATTTTCTTCATATTAAATGAAGGATGCGTCAGCTTTTTCGTCATGTGACCATCATTGGTAAGCAGAATTACGCCCGTGGTCGAGCGGTCCAGGCGTCCTACCGGAAACAAACGGTATGGCGAAGCGTTTGAAACCAAGTCCATTACGGTCTTGCGTGCTTTCTCATCTTTCGTTGTCGAGATGTATCCCTTCGGTTTATTAAGCAAAACATAAACAGGTTTTTCCGGCGTAATTCCCTGTCCGTCGAAAATCACTTTGTCAGTTTTCTGAACCTGATAGCCCATTTCTGTTACCACCTGTCCGTTGACCTGCACCAATCCCTGCGTAATCAGTTCATCAGCTTCTCTACGGGAACAAATGCCGGAGTTGGCAATATATTTATTCAGACGTATTGATTCTTTCGGTACTTCTTTTGAAATTTTTTCGAGTCGGCGTTTTTGGACAAAAGAACGTGTACGTTCCGCTTCATCGGGTCGGTCGTATATTTTTTTAAATGGTTTCTTCGGACCTGTTTTACGGTCGCCATTTTCGTATTTGTCGCGTGAGTCGAAGGATTTTCCGCTTCTCTTACCGGTCGGCTTGCCAAAAGATTTTTCGTAAGTGCGCGCTTCGGATTGAGACATTAAGCGGGGCTCGCGCGGCACTTTGGGTTCCTTACGTTCTTCGGAGCTTTTTTCATCACGAGGTTTTGCCGCACGCGCAGGCCGCGCCGCCTTAGGTTTTCCGGTGTTTCCAGGATTGGATATCTTGCTGATGCGTGGCTTTTTTCCGCGACTGTTGTCTCGACTCATGAATGAAAATTTAACGGCAAAGATACGTTAATTTTTTTTCCACTTTTTCAAGTTTTCAGACGACCACTCAAGGAAAGCAGTACCATTTAGCGATAAAAAATAAATTTAAAATTGAATTACTACCGCAAAAAATAGCCCAGAACTCCATCTGCCAGCATCGCCAAAATTCCCACGAAAATCCAAATGCGCATTAAATTAACAACGATGATATTGCTGTAGCGGGTCGGATTAAGAACCAGAAATAGCGAGATAATCTGCATCACAATTGCCACAACAAAATAGTAGCTCATAATAAAGTGCATGCCCTGGATATAAATAATGCAACCGGAAACGACAAGGGCGGATGCGAGCAGAAAAATCAGAATAACGTTGGTGGTACGGACACTGAAGAAATTGGGAATCGTCCGGTAACCAAAAATACGGTCAGCGTTTTTGGTCAGCGTATCTTTTGTAATATCAATTATTAAAAGCATGACAAAAATAAAAACCGAAAGTAGAAATATATAAAGGGAAAATGTTTTATAATAAACCAGCATACCAAAAAACGGATACAAAGAAAGCCCGACAAAACTCAGGTTATTGATAAGCAGCATTTTACTCAGCTTGTGACTGTACAACCACATCAGAAACTGATAGATGAGAAAAAATATAAACACCCTTTCGGAAAGCACCGCCGCAATTGTTAATGAAGCGATATTTAAAGATAGATAAGCATATAAAAAATATTTCTGTTTCAGGAAATTTTGCAGACGTGTCCGAAAAGGTCTGGTCACCCGATCTTTTTCCTTGTCATAAAACTGATTAATGATACCTCCCGCCAGAATACTTAAAACGGAACAGCCAATGATGCCGTTTACTTTCACATCAAAAACAAAATTCCTAAGACTTTCCTCTTGGTTAAACAAAAAAAACGTCGACACATAAAGTGCAAACGTCAGAAGTGCAACCATGAAGATTTTAGCGCCCATCAGGAACGCTACGAATTGCGTAAGCCGATAAAAAGGTGGATTTTTCATGCGTTAAAACGTCATTGGCTAAAAAAATAGACCGTTGGCGCGTGTGCGCATCAATTAAAACCGGTAGATAACTTCCTTCTGAAAACCTTCCAGCATAATTTCTGCTTTGGCGTAATCCTTAGTAAAACCGAGGATATAACCTCCGCCGCCGCTGCCACAAAGTTTCAGATAATAAGCGTTGGTGTCGAGACCATTTTTCCAGGCTTTGTAAAGACTTTCTGGAATCATCGGTTTAAAATGTTCGTAAGCCCAACGCGAAAGACTTTTTAAATTACGAAAGAACGGCGTCATTTCTTTTTTCAAAAAAGTATCGATGCAGGCATTGTTGTAACGAATAAATTCTTCTTTCAAAGTTTTTCGGAAACCTTCGGTCTTCATTTTTTCGAAGAATATCTGTACCATCGGCCCAGTTTCGCCGGTGGTTCCCGAGTCGATCAGAAAGATGGCACCCTGACCGGTCGTTCCTTCTGCAATGGAGACTTTACCAACATTTTCACGGTTTTCTATAAGGATCGGCAAGTTCATGTAGCAAATTAACGGATCAATACCTGAACTTTTTCCGTGAAAAAAACTTTCCATCTCACCGAAAACCAATTTAAGTTCTTTCAGGGTTTCTTTGGAAATATCTTCGGGTACATGTTTTTCGAAAGAATATCTTTCAAAAATGGCAGCCACTAAAGCGCCGGAACTTCCCACGCCGTATCCCTGCGGAATATTGGAATCAAAGAAAAGACCTTCCTTAATGTCTGTAACGAGACGAGGCACATCAATCTTAAAATTTTCGGGCAATGAAAGAGTTCCCAAGTACTCGGCATATTTAAGCAAAGACGAATTTGAATCCTGTTCAAACTTAGTAGCCAAATCCGAATGTTTTAGTGTGCCCTTGTAAAAACTGTAAGGTACGGTAAGTCCCTGGGAATCTTCGATAATTCCGTACTCGCCGAACAACAGGATTTTCGCGTAAAAAAGTGGATTCGTCATAAGCTTAAACCGTAGTGCAAATTTACGAAATATTTAACGGAAAACATTTCTCGATAACTTATCAATATGCACGCCACGTCTTCTACAAACAAGTGTTTATTCCTCATTCTTCTCTGAAACTTTTACCTGCAGGAAACGAATTAATATTAATCCGATCGCGAAAAACACCGACATTGATAAGGCTGAAAACCGCATGTTGTGATATTTCTCTATCATCGTTGCGAAAATGAAGGTTCCGATAATGATGGCAATCTTCTCCAACACGTCATAAAAGCTGAAAAAAGTGGTGTTGTCCATGCTGTTTTCAGGCAATAATTTGGAATACGTTGAGCGCGACATCGCCTGAAGGCCGCCCATTACCAGACCAATGATCGCGGCAATAGCATAAAACTGATATTCCACGTTCGGGTTTTCTTTGTTTAAAAAATAGGCTGAAAGACAGGCGACAATCCACAGAACGATGGCGATGGAAATCACATTTTTATTTCCGATTTTTCTGGACAGTCTGGAGAAAAAGACCGCACCGATAATAGCTTCAATCTGGATCACTAAAAGAGTGAGAATCAGTTTTTCCTGATCCAGGTTTATTTCACTTTTTCCGAAAAGTGTCGCCATGAGAAAAATGGTTTGCATGCCGACGCTGTAAAAGAAGAAACTGGATAAGAAAAATTTCAGGTTGCGGTCTTTAAATAAAGTTTTTCCCACTTTAAAAAGTTCCCGAAAACTCTGCTTTGCAATGTCGATATAAAATTTAATGTTATCCTTTAAAACTACCCAAACCCCACCCTGTTCGGCGTGTGCACTAAATATATTTTTATAATTGAGCAGCACCAGATCTTTTGGTAACTGATCTTTGATATTTCCAAATCTCGGCAAATGTTTGAAGGTATATTGCGAAAATCCAAACCACCAAGCACCTGTTATCAGGAAGGACACGCGCGTGTAAATTTTTGCCTGCTCAGCATCTTTCGCAAAAACCTGAATTAAAACCAGGCAGATCACGACTAAAATTACAGATCCAATATAGCCATAAACGTAGCCGCGGGCAGAAAGCGCATCCTGACGGTCGGGGGTGGCGATATCCGGTAAAAAGGAGTTATAGAACACCAAACTGCCCCAAAATCCAACACTCGCCGTAATACTGAAAAGCAATCCCAAAAAGACTGTTTCCATTCCCGTGAACATGGCAAGCCCCATACATGAGGTGGCGCCGAGATAACAGAAAAACTGCAGAAAAGATTTCTTGTTCCCAATCGTATCGGCCAGCGAAGAGAGAAATGGTGACAAAAGGACCACGATAAGAAATGAGATGGTCAGGGAATAACCGTAAATGGCATCGGGCTGATATTCTTTTCCGAAGATCGTAATCATGTTTCGCACCGGCACCTTAATCCAACGACCGGTTTCCGCTACCCATTCGCTTTTCTCCGATTTCGTCGTCAGGATGGAGTAATAGATAGGAAAAATGGTTGACGTAATCACGAGTGAATACACCGAATTTGCCCAGTCGTAAAGCGCCCAGGCTTTCATTATTTTCGGATTATTCTTGATGTTCCTGACCGGCTTCTGGTCGTTGCTGCTCATTGCGTTGTTCATTTAGGATAAGAAATAACAAAAAAACCATTAAGACCGCGAAGTTGTACTCAGCACTGCTTAATGGTTTATATTTAAAGGTTATAAAAGTTTATAGATTCTCAATCACAATCGCAGACGCGCCACCACCACCATTGCAAATCGCTGCGGCACCGTATTTACCGTTGTTTTGTTTTAAAACGTTAAGCAACGTCACGATAATACGCGAGCCGGAACTGCCAAGCGGATGTCCTAAAGAAACAGCGCCGCCATGTACATTCACTTTTTCCGCATCCAAGCCAAGAATTTTATTATTGGCCAAACCGACGACAGAAAATGCCTCATTAAATTCGAAATAATCAATGTCTGAAATTTCTAAGCCAGCTTTTTTTAAAGCCACGGGCAACGCTTTCGAAGGAGCAGTGGTAAACCATTCCGGTTCACCGGCCGCATCACCATAACCCAAAATGCGGGCAAGCGGCTTCACGCCGAGTTCTTCCATTTTTTCGCGTGACATCAGCACGAGCGCGGAAGCACCGTCATTTAAAGTAGACGCGTTTGCGGCCGTCACCGTACCTTTTTCTTTTTGGAAAACGGTAGGCAGAGTGGAAATACGGTCGAAGTTTACTGTTTTATATTCTTCATCTTCTTTAAAGATAACTGGGTCGCCTTTACGTTGTGGAATTTCTACAGGAACTACTTCCTCGTTAAATTTCCCTTCATTCCAGGCGCGAGCAGATCTCTTGTAGGATTCTACGGCAAAATTATCCTGCTCTTCACGGGAATGGCCATTCTCGGCAGCACATTTTTCAGCGCAAACGCCCATGTGAACATTTCCATAAACGTCAGTAAGACCGTCAAGCACCATACCGTCCTGCATTTTCACATCACCAAGCTTGGTCGCCTTGCGCGCCTGGTAATAATGCGGGACCGAAGACATATTTTCCATGCCACCAGCGACGATCACGTCCTGATCTCCGGCTTTGATGGATTGTGCGGCCATCATCACTGCCTTCATTCCGGATGCACAAACTTTGTTAATGGTTGTAGCAGGTGTCGTGTTCGAAAGCCCCGCTCCCATTGCTGCCTGGCGAGCCGGCGCCTGACCTTCTCCTGCCTGCAAAACGTTGCCCATATATACTTCCTGAACCGTACCAGGATCAAGATTAATTTTATCTAAAGCTCCTTTGATGGCAATGGATCCCAACTTGGTAGCAGGAACCGTCGAAAGCGATCCTAAAAAACTGCCCATCGGCGTTCTGGCGGCCGATACGATGAATACTTCTCTCATTATATTGAATTTATTTAATAATTTTTGTGATGCCAAATTACAAAAAAAAACACACTCATGAAAAGTGTGTTCTATTGATTAATGTTTGAGTTCCGGAATTGCATCCGGATCGTGCTTATGTTTAAATAAAACCGCAAAAAGAATGGCCACGATCAACGCATACAACGCGAAATACAGCCAGATGTCATGCCACATTTTCGTGCCGTCGGCGGCGGTGAAGTAAGTCGAGATGAGGGCACCGCTTACGGCACTGCCTAAAATAGCACCAAAACCATTGGTCATCATCATAAATAAACCCTGTGCAGAAGAACGAATCTTACTGTCTGTAGTGCTTTCCACGAAAAGCGAACCCGAAATATTGAAGAAATCGAAAGCCATACCGTAAATAATATTGGAAAGCACAATAAGGATCAGTCCAAAACCTTCCGGAGCACCAAAGGAAAAGAAGCCAAATCGTAATACCCAGGCCACCATGCTTATTAACATTACCTTTTTTATACCAAAGCGATACAGGAAAAAAGGGATTGCCAAAATGAAGAGCGTCTCGGAAATCTGCGAAATCGATATGATCATCGTTGAATAATGTACGACGGCGCTGTCTTTGTACGCGGCCACATTTCCGAAATCTTTCAGGAACGTATCGCCGTACATATTGGTAAGCTGTAATGCAGCTCCCAGTAACATCGAAAAGAAAAAGAAAAGCGCCATCTTGCGGTCGGCAAAAAGCTTAAAAGCATCCAAGCCCAGTTTTTCTGCGATCCCCGCTTCTTTACGGATCAAACGCGGTGGCGGACAAGGTGGCAGAAAAAATGCAAAAACTCCCAATATTGCCGCGGTGGAACCTGCAAAATAGAATTGGTTGGCATTCAGTGAATTACCAAAGAAAGCGGAAATTTTTGTTCCGATTGCGATTCCAGTTTCTGAAAACGATTGTTGATCACTGAAAATATTGGTCATCCACATCGCTGCGATAAAACCAATTGTGCCCCAAACCCGGATTGGCGGAAAAACCTTAATTACGTCGTAATGACTGTCTTTCAAAAGTTTATATGAAATGGAATTTGACAGCGACAAAGTCGGCATGTAAAAACACATTCCGGCTAAAAGAATCCAGAAAAACTGAGTCGGATCGTCCGTTTTTGCCAGCATAAACAGAGAAACTCCGTAGAGAATATGCAAAATTCCGTACAATTTTTCGGCATTAATCCATTTATCCGCAACGATTCCCATAAGCGCCGGCATAAAAATGGAGGCTATGCCCAGCGTTGAGAAAACGGCTCCGAATTCCGTTCCGCTCCATTGTTTGTAGGAAAATCCGTACGTGCCAAGAGTTGTAAGCCACGCACCCCAGACAAAAAACTGTAAAAAGGAAAGAACGGTAAGTCGTAATTTTAGATTCATATAAAAGGTTACAAAAAATTAATCAATTTTACGCTTGCGCCGTTTCAGTTCTTCCTGAATTTCTAAAGCTGCGTCAAAATCCTCATCTTTCACGGCAGCGTCAAGCAGGTTTTGCAAATCTTCCATCGACAACGCCGACAAATTGCCCTCCGCAATCACCGCATCTTCCACTTCACCATCTGTCGTCACATCCTCAAGTTCGAGCAGGATGCCCGCCTCACTCAGGACCTGCTGGGTGGTATAGATAGGAGCCGCGAAACGAACCGCCATAGCAACCGCATCAGATGTGCGTGCATCGAGAATTAATTCTTCCCGGGTTGTTATATTTTTAAAATTTATGTTCGAGAAAAAAACACCGTCGATTATCTGATAAATAATGACCGATGAAATCTCGTACTGTGCAGAGGTGATAAACTTTGAAAACAGATCATGCGTAAGCGGTCGCGGCGGATGTATATCCTTCTCTAGCCCCAGCGAAATGGCCTGAGCTTCAAAATTCCCGATTACTACCGGCAATTTTATATTCGTCTCTTCATGTTCCAGCAGCAGAGCATACGCGCCGGACTGTGTCTGGCTGTAGGAAATGCCGCGGATCGTTAGCTTTTTATAATCCATAAGTACAAATATAATTGAATTTTCGACATCCTCGCGACACCTGCAGTTTTTTGTATAAATATCATAAAAAAGCCCGGTCTAAAAAAGCCGGGCTTAGCTGAGATCTATTTTAATTAAATTATCCTTTCAACGCTTTGATTTTCTGTGTCAGTTCCGGGATGATCTGGAAGGCATCACCTACCACCCCATAATCAGCCGACTTAAAGAAGGGCGCTTCTGCATCGCTGTTCACCACAACGATGGTTTTAGAAGAATTAACCCCTGCAAGATGTTGAATCGCACCGGAAATCCCGACGGCAATATACAGATTAGGCGCAATCGCCTTTCCGGTCTGGCCAACGTGCTCAGAATGAGGCCTCCAACCAATATCGGAAACCGGTTTGGAACAAGCCGTAGCCGCACCAAGTACGCCGGCAAGATCTTCAATCATACCCCAATTTTCCGGACCTTTCATACCACGGCCGGCGGAAACCACGATTTCTGCTTCTTTTAAATCTAATTGACCGGAACTCTGTTCGTGAGACAATACTTTTGTATCTTCATTTGCTACAGAAAGGTTCTTAATTTCTTCTGAACCCTGCGTAGCATTTTCTTTAACACCGAAAGCGTTTTGTGAAACAGTAACAATCACTCCGTCTATATCCGCTTTTGCATGCATCACCCCTTTACCGGAAAACGCACGTCTCTTCACCTGAAACGGCTGAACACTTTCTGGCGCCTCCAAAACGTTTGTAATCAGTGCAAAACCTTTCATGACCGAAAGCATTGGTGCAATCGAGGAAGCGTCGGTAGTATGTGGGAAAACAATTATTTTTCCGTCCAGTAACTGCGCTACCGCTTCGGCATAAGCTTTAGCACTAAAGCTCTTCAAACCTTCATCTTTTACATTAATAACATTAGATGCGCCGTATTTGTACAATAAATCTGAGGCATCAGTCGGATTGATGGTAATTGCAGTAACGGTGTCGCCTTGCTGATCGGCGATCGCCTTTGCATAAGACACGGCTTCGAAAGCTGCTTTTTTATAAATACCGTTTATATTTTCTGCGTATACGTATATAGCCATTTTCTTCTACTTTTAGGTTGTTAAATTACTTTTGCTTCTTCGTGCAGCAAACGGACGAGCTCATCGAGATTATCCGGCGAAATCATCTTCACGGCAGCACGGGCGGGAACGGAATCATAAGAAACTGCTTCCACTTTCACTTCGGTCGCCGACGGCTCCTGAACCTGCAGCGTTTTGGCACGCGCTGACATAATGCCACGCATGTTTGGGATAATTAAATCCTTCTCGTCCACCATACCTTTTTGACCGGCGATGACGGCAGGAAGTTTTACAGAAATTTTTTCGCGTCCACCATCGATCTCACGCACTGCAGTAGCTTCAGCACCACTCACGTCAAGTCCCACACAGGCATTTACGAAAGGCTGGTTCAGCAGTTGCGCTACCATTCCGGGGACAGCACCACCGTTATAATCGATGGATTCTTTCCCGCAAAGAATTAAGTCAAACCCACCCTCTGTCGCCACGTTCGCTATTTCTGTTGCGACGGAGAAACTGTCTTTAGGATCAGTATTAATACGGATCGCATCGTTTGCACCCATAGCAAGCGCTTTGCGAATCACAGGCTCAGTTACAGCTTCTCCCACATTCAGGACTGTTACGGTGGAACCGTCAGCCTGCAACTTTATTGCTTTGGTAAGCGCAAATTCGTCCAGCGGATTAATGACCCATTGGATACCGTTTTTATCAAATGCAGTTTTATCTGCCGTAAAATTAATTTTAGACGTAGTATCGGGAACACTACTGATACAGACTAATATTTTCATGTGCTGTTGATTGTTTAAATTTTGATAAAGATAATTAAAAATATATTATGCATGCATAGTAAATGCAAACTTTAATATTGATTACATATATTTATTTGGACGTTTGCGCCGGCCGTACTTCAATTTTGCTTGGCAGTGCGCGCGGGTTCATCGAGAGCAAATCAGCGACGATTTCGCCAATATCTTCGGGTTGGATCTTCCAGTCATCTTTCGAAGAAGGCTCATTCCCGTTAAAATGAGAGGCAACTGAGCCCGGCATAATAGTGGAAACCTTTATATTATATTTTCGGAGATCGAGCATGGCAGCCTGGGTAAATCCGACAGCGCCAAATTTGGAAGCGTTATACCCTGCTCCGTTTTCGAAGAAGTTGGTTCCGGCAAGGCTGGAAATGGTAATAAAGTATCCCTCTGTTTTCTTAAGTTCTCCCACCGTAGCTTTCAGTGTGTGGAAAATTCCTGTCAAATTCGTGTCGATCATGGACGACCATTCTTCCAAAGTCAATTCGTCAACCGGCTTAAAATAACCCACGCCGGCGTTTGCGATCACGTAATCGATGCGGCCAAATTTTGCTACAATTTCCGCAACAGCATTTTCTTCGTCTTTATAATTTTGTACGTTGGAACCTATACCATAGGCCGCGCCTTCGGAACTTAGTTCCTCAGCAGCCTGAACCGCATCTTTACTGTTACGCCCTGAAATAGCGACTGTAATTCCCTGTTTTTGCAGAACTTTTGCGATGCCAAGACCAATGCCTTTTGTGCCGCCCGTGATGTATGCTACTTTATTTTCCATATTTTTTATTTCTATAAAGGTAAAAAAAGAAAAATAATCCACCATAAAAGTACAGCAGATCAAAGACTATTAAAAATCAGATCAAAAAAAAGCACCTTTAGGTGGTGCCTCAATTAAATATCTGTAATATGTCAGTTCTTCAGAACTTTTTGAATGTAAGTATTGCCGTCGCTGCCTTGGACTTTTAGAATATAATTTCCCTCTGGAAGATAACTGACATCGATGGTTCCGGGGGTTACGCTGCGAGTTTTGATTTGCCTGCCGGTGTAATCGATCAGTTCTGCAGATTCCATCTTGATGCCGCTACCCATTTTGATATTTAAAACATCATTCACCGGATTTGGATAAACCTGCAGGTTTTTTGAGTTAATAATCTCAGTCACTCCCAAATTATTTTCACCGGTAATGGTCATTACCCACTGTGCATCCTGGTAAGCCGCCAGCTGACCTGTACCGGTAGCAGTAGGTGTTGCAAATTTACACGTTTCAGTACTCAAAAAGGAAGGACCAGTTTGTCCACCTACATGTGTTCCCATGAAAAAGCTTTCCAACTTTGCCTTTCCGTTATGCGAAACCTCTACAACAAATTTCCCGTTGGCCGGAATAACTGTAGACAGTCCTTCGGATGTGCTGACCATATTACCGCCATCCGCAGGAACTACGTCCACTTCATAATTACTCAGTAAAGCGGTGGTTCCAAACGGATAGGTGCCAATGGATTGGTACACTTGCACGCCTACCTGAAGTGGTTTGTTAACCGATTCTACGCCAAATGCAATTTTCGTGATTTTGAATTGGTAATTAATTCCGAAATCTGCAAGATCAAATACCCGTGAATAATTATTATCCGCCGTATAGGTTTTGCCATTGCCAATACAAGCGACCGAACCCTTAGCCGCTACTGTATTCGGAGTTACGTTCTGAGTAACTATCTGAGCGTATAATCCGGTGAACAATGCTGCTAAAGCTAGACCAGTAAATGTTTTTTTCATAAAGAAATTTTAAAATTATGCGCAAAAATAAAGATTATTGACGATAAATGAGATTATCTAATAAGTGATTTTGATATTATTGTAATGATCTGAAAAACACTTGGCAATACGAGGAGTTACATTCATTATTAAGGTGTAGTAAACGGCATCTTACCAAAAAAAATGACCGCTCAGGGGCGGTCACTTTATGCAGGATATCAGTACTATTTTTCGGCGTAATTTTTAAAAAACAGCGGAATACTTTCGATGCCCTTATAAAAATTGTAAAGTCCGTAATGCTCGTTTGGCGAGTGGATCGCGTCGGAATCCAAACCAAAGCCCATTAAAACCGATTTGGAGCCCAATACTTCTTCGAACATCGCGGTAATCGGAATACTTCCGCCGCTGCGGTACGGCAACACTTCTTTCCCGAACGCTGTCTCCATCGCTTTGCGTGCTGCCCGGAATTCCTTAGTATCACTTGGCAAGACATACGGCATTCCTCCGTGATGCGGATTTACCTTAACTTTCACATTATCCGGCGCGATCTTATTAAAATATTTTGTGAATTTCTCTGTAATTTCTTCCGGAGTTTGATACGGGACCAGGCGCATGGAGATCTTTGCGTAAGCTTTTGACGGAATTACCGTTTTTGCACCTTCGCCGGTATATCCACCCCAAATACCGTTGCAGTCCAATGTTGGGCGAATGGAAGTTCTTTCCAAAGTGGTATATCCTTTTTCTCCTTCGATACCGTTGAGACCAATGGATTTCTTGAAGTGTTCCGGATCATCTTTCAGTTTGTTCATCTCAGCGCGATCTTCATCAGAAACCATTTCTACGTTATCATAAAAACCATCGATGGTGATGTGCCCGTCTTCATCAATCAGTTTCGCAATCATCCGGGAAAGCACGTGAATTGGATTCGGCACCGCTCCTCCGTACAGTCCGGAATGCAAATCGCGGTTAGGTCCTTCCACCTCAACTTCGACGTAACTCAGACCGCGTAAACCGGTAGTGACGGTCGGCTGTTCATTGGAATAAATGTGCGTATCGGAAATCAAGATAACGTCACAAGACAGTTTTTCCTTGTTTTCTTTAACGAAATCTTCCAGACTTTTTGAGCCTACTTCCTCCTCACCTTCAAATATAAATTTCACATTACACGGCAAAGTATCAGTTTTCATCATCGCCTCAAAAGCTTTGATGTGCATGAAGAATTGACCCTTGTCATCAGCAGCGCCCCTTGCGAAAATGGCACCTTCCGGATGCAGTTCGGTTTTCTCAATGTACGGTTCGAATGGTGGCTTTGTCCAAAGTTCCAGCGGATCCGGCGGCTGCACGTCATAGTGACCATAGACCAAAATAGTCGGTAGCGATTTGTCGATCAATTTATCACCGTAGACGATTGGATAACCTGCTGTAGGACACACTTCAACGTGGTCCGCACCAGCGTCCGTTAAGAATTTTGCTACCGCATCTGCACATTGAAGCACTTCCGATTTGTAGGCGGGATCAGCACTGATTGAAGCAATTTTCAGCAGTTCGAAAAGTTCGTCGACGTATCGTTGCTTGTTTTCACTGATGTAAGTAAGGGTTTTTTGCATTATTTCTTTTTGTTTATTAAATAGTAACGGCTGTCTGGTAAAAATAAAAAAAATGTCCCGCGAAAGCAAGACATTTGATTTTTATATAAGTGCAGACCTATCAGTTTTCAGTTTTTTCGGCAGGTTCTGCAGTTGGCTCCGCACTTGTCGAAGGTTCTTCAGTCTTAATCTGAACTTCCTGCACATCACCTGTTCTGAGCGTATCCAACATAGGCAGCGACACCTGCTGCGTACCGGCATCCACTGTGGTAGACGAAGTATTCGTCATCTCATCTTGATTATAACGTTCCACGCCGTCTTCTAACTGTAAAACACCTTTGTTGGAACCTGCCTGGATTTTCTGGCAGCTCACTACCAAACCCGCTACTGCAACCCCTAAAATAATTTTTTTCATATCTAATTGATGATTATTATAAATCTGTAATTGATTAGCCGCTCCAAAAGTAAGAAATATTACTATTTTCCGCAAAGTTTTAGCAACCATTATCTCTTGAGCGCAAAATAACTTTTTTCGCAAGTGCCGTGGTGAAGATTAAATACAAACTTCCACCGTCGCGCAGTTTATATTTTTTCTTAATTTCGTCCGGGCTCAAAGGATGATTTTTCGAGATAATATTGTAGTGCTCGCCTTTAGAAAGAGCGTCGGCGCCCACCATCTCCATTTCCAGACAACGACCCGGGAAATTTTCTACTTTTTCGGCAGAAGTGTAAAGATGTGTATTGGCGTGCAGTTTACATAATCCGAAGCTTGAGGCAATAAAATTAAATGCACCGGATTTCAGGACCGCATTGTTTGGAATATAAATATAGCGCTGGGGCAAGGAATATTCTGCCTTACTGACTTTTTCTTCTTCATAATTAAATACAAGCGGCGCGTCATTGCTTTCCAGGTTATGACATTCAATACAGACCCGATCAGTTGACTGCCGGCTAAGATGCACAATAAGTTCCCGCACCTCGTTTCGTACAGCGATAATATCGATGCGGTAACAGTTTTTTAAAAAAGAAATCAAGTAGGAAATATCGATAAGAGGCGATAGTTTTATCATTACTTTTAGCGCTAGCTCCAAAAGCTTTCCCTGAATTTCCAAAATGTCCGGCGATAAATCCTGCAACAAAAATTTCCTTCTTTTTTGCTCGTCGCGTCGGGCGGGATCGAGATAAATTAAATCAAAATGCGCGGTGTTTTCCGCCAAAAAAATGTTGAGATCCTCAGTAATAAAATCTGCATTTCTGCCGAGCACCTGCCAATTATGCTTCACCACTTGCAACAACTGCGAATTTTGCTCCACCAGCGTCACATTATCAAAATTTCGGGAAACGAAATAGGCGTCGATTCCGAAGCCGGCCGTTAAATCCAGAAACGATTTTCCCCTGTATTTTTCAGCTTTGAACTCGGCCGTGGTCTGCGACGACGCTTGCTCCAGATTTAAGTTGGGCGGGAAAACAATTCCCTCAGCGAGCAGAAAGGGAAACTTGCGGCGTGCGACATTTCTGCCTTTAATTTGCTGTACAATTTCCGACATTGAAACATCAGGAAACGATGATTTTTTTAACAGCAGTTGCGTCAGATCGCTGGTTTGATTTTCGGCAATAAAACCCTGAACCTCAGGTGATAAGATGCGCTGAAACGAAGTCATCATTCAAACATCTCAGCCAAACGAACGGGGCGAAGCAATTCAGCATCATACATTTGCTCCGCCTTTTTCGTCGCGGGGCGCAGCGGATAGAGGTTGGCGCCGACTATTTTTAATTTTCCTTCCGCCGCCCAGTGCTGTTCTTCCAGCGCGTGATCATAAACCTGCTTCTGATAAGTTTTGTTTCGCAAAACGGCACAATAACCTCCTTTTTCTTCTATTTCCAGGAAATAATCCCAGGCTTTGCCGGCAATTTGTCTGGTCAGATCTTCCACGGCGTAGCTGCCGTTTGCCGCGTCATCAAAAACGTTAATGATACTTTCGTAAGCAAGCACAATTTGTTGTTTAAACGATATTTCCTGCGAAAGCCTACCGCCGCCACCCAGCAGATAATCATTGGAATAAACGGCATCCGCACCGCCGATCATCGCAGCCGAAAGTTCAAGTGTGGAACGGATGAGATTGTTTTCAGGATCATGCAAAGATTTATTTCTGAACGATGTTTCCGCAAAAATGTAGGGAATTTCATTCAGGTTAAATTCTTTCGAAAATGTATTAAATACAATTTTCAATGCCCGGATTTTAGCCACTTCAAAAAAGTAATTTCCTCCCACCGCAATCCGGATGATCATTTTATTCAAAATTTCCGGTCCGAATTCTTCGGTCAGTTCTTTCGTTTTTGCCAATGCTGCGCCAAGTTGCTGAATGATAGAAGCTCCCGAATTTTGGTGCAGCGCAACATCTACGGCGATCATCCGCTCGAAATCTTTTTCGATAAGTGCGCGGCCCAACTCAACGTTGAGTTCTCCGTCAGTTTCGTCAGAAAACACATCGATCAAACTAAGATAACGGTTGCTTTCTTCCAGCGAGATATGTTCGGCGAGCTCAGCATTATTGATAAAGAGTGTTTTTTCCAGCAAATCTTCCACGTTCCGGTCGAGCAGAAAAGCAAAAGTATTTTCATCGGCCAAAGAATCGTACGCCGCGACGAGCTGGGTAGCTTCTTCCACCTTTGGCAAATTCGGCAGCAGGACGGCAACTTCGTCTTCGTACGGCTGCACGGTGAGGCCTTCCAAATTGTCTTTCATCAAAACGGAATAGATATCGTCAGTCTTCAGTTGTTGCTGTACTTTGGTTTCCCAATCTTCGCGCGATGTCTTATTGAACATGATGCAAACTTTTAATAATTAAAAAAGAAAAAAACTACGGTTTTTTTGCGCCGGAACTGTCGACCACCAGTATGAAAATCTCCTCATTGGGTTTTTTCATAAAGTAATTTTCGCGGGCATATTTTTCTTTTTCGGCTTTGTTGTTCATTAATTTTTTATAGAACTCGTCGTTTTTCTGATATTCGGTCTGATAATATTCCAGTTGTTCTTCGTACCGGTTTATTTCACCTTTCAGTTCGTTGATTACCAAAAAAGAAGTGCTGTCGAAAAAGATCATCCAAATCAAAAAAAAGAACACAGTTACAAAATATTTGTTCACAACGTACTTGCGCATAAACCGCGAAAACGGCGAGCGTGGCTGTATTTCTTTGATTAAATCTTCCATTACATTTCTCCTTTTTTCAAAGTATTATTGATCACTGTTGACAGAAAATCGATGGCAACCGTATTTTGTTTCATATTGGGAACGATGAGATCGGCTTCGTTTTTAGAAGGTTCGATAAACTCGTGATGCATCGGCTTCAACGTCGTCTGATAACGGTGCAGAACTTCCTGCAAATCGCGGCCGCGTTCCTGTGTATCTCTTTTAATGCGTCTTATTAAACGTTCATCGGAATCCGCGTGGACAAAGACCTTAAGATCATATTCCTTCAACAATTCTGAGTTCGTAAGCACCAGAATTCCTTCCACGATAAGTACACTTTTCGGTTCTACGGAAACGTGATCTCCCGTCCTGGAATGGGTAACGAAAGAATAAAGCGGTTGCTCGATGCTTTTGCCTAATTTCAACGTTTTAACGTGCTCGATCAAAAGATCAAAATCGATGGATTTCGGATGATCATAATTGAGCATTTCGCGCTCTGATAAAGTAAGATGCTGGTTATCGTGATAATAATTATCCTGCGACAGAACATTGACGCCTTCCGCGCTGAGCTGCTGTAGAATCTTGTTGACTACCGTAGTTTTTCCAGAGCCGGTTCCGCCAGCAATACCAATAACAAGCATAAAATCTTTTTTGCAAATATAGTATTTTGCGCACAACGCGTCGGCGGTCTTCAGCGATAATTAATAAGAACGCTGCTCAATATTGAAGACATAATAGACCACTGCCAACACGCGCGCCAGAAATTCGCGCGACTGATTCCGGTAATAACTTCTGTTGGCTAAGACGTCCTGAGCATCGAAACCAAGCGCATTCATCCCGCTGTTGCGTGCGTAGAAAAGTGCACGCAGATTATGAAATCCCTGAGAGACAATCACCACATCTTTGCAATTGTACACTTCAATGCAGTTCTTTATGCTGGACTGTGTTTTGAAACCGTACGGATCTTCGGTGATAATATTTTCCGGCACACCTTCCTGATAAACGAGGTAGCGCTTCATCGCTTTGGGTTCGTCGTAGCCTTTGCTTCGTTCGCCACTGACGATAATTTTTCGGATCTTGCCGTGGTGATATAATAAAGCAGTCGCGTTCATCCGGGAAGTGAAGTAAGGATTGGCGGCACCGGAAAGCATTTTGGGCGAGGTTCCCAACACAAGCGCCGTTTCCCTCGGTGGAATTTTCGATATTTTAGTGTAGGTTTTCCCGTTGGTGACGGCGTATACCCACACGTTCGCAAGAACCATGAGCAGCAGCGCAATCTCAACGAGATTGAAGAAAGCTTTTATTATATCTAAAATTTTCTTCATCAAGGGTCAATCAAAATCAACGATAATTTCGTCACTCATCACTACCGACATGCAGGCAAGAATTTTATCTGCGGCGACTTCTTTTTCCGTCAGATACTCATTTTCCAGTAGCTCCACTTTTCCTTTTATTAAAGTGCATTCGCAACTGCCGCAGATGCCTGATTTGCAGGAGTACGGAACCGGAAATTTTTGAATGAGCAACTGCTGCAACAATCTCATTCTGTTATTGGACAAAACGGTAGCATAATTTTCTCCTAAAAGCCTGAACTTCACATTGATATTTTCGATAAGCGGGAAATCCTGTTCTACCGGATAAATATCTTCGTTAAATTCTTCAAACAGTTCAAAATGAATATTTTTCTTCGGAATTCCGTGGTGATAACAAGCGTTAGCGATCGATTTGATCATTTCGCCTTTGCCGCAAATAAGCACTTCGTCTACGGCATCCCAAAGCGTACTTTCTTCATCGGTATCGTCCAGCATTAAAAACTGATTGATAATGAGCGCCACCTTTTTCGCATTGAGCCTTCCTTCGTACAGCGGATTTCCAATTTTCTCCCGTGAAAAAAAATAATGTACCTGCAAACGTTCCGGATGTTGTGCGACAAGCTCATCCAGCGCTACAGAAAATGCAATATCCTCCCGGCTTTTATTAGCGTAGAATAGAAACAAACGCGTGCGCGGCTCGTTGTGCAAAATATTTTTAAAATGACTCAGCACCGGCGTGATCCCAATGCCGCCGGCAAAACCGACAATGGTACGAAATTCATGAGGCTTTTCCACCACAACGAAGCGACCGCGGGGCTCGGACATCACCACTTCATCTCCCAAGGACAAAGAATCTACAAGTACATGTGCAGGACTTCGAGGCTCTCCCGTTTTGATCCCGAGCGCAATTTTTTTCTCGAAGGGCGCAGAAGTCATCGAAAAGTCTTTTTGCACCGTAGTTCCGTTCCAGTCGAATTGTATCGTAACGTACTGCCCGGCTTCAAAATGAAAGAGCGCAGCAAGCGCCGGCGGAATTTCGAATTCGAGCGCATAGGTGCTTTTGGTCAGTCGTTCCTTTTTTGTTAAATTTAGCCGGTGAAATCGCAGGTGCCTGGCTTTAGGTGAAAGAATTTCCATATCATAAAATCACTCAAAATTAATAAAAAAATATGAAAAAGTTTTTCGTAGCTTCAATAATGGCGCTCGCTGTGATGAGTTGCACCAAAGAATCCAAGACAAGTGAATCCGAACTTCATACTGATGCCGATTCGACGGCCAGTGCCAGCAGCCACACTGAAGATGCGGCAAAACCATTTAAAAAAGTAGAGTGGAATGTAGCAGAAGCATCAAAATTACTGGGTGACCAAAAAAACGATACTTTATATGTAACGAATTTCTTCGCAACGTGGTGCGGTCCCTGCGTACGAGAATTGCCACACTTCCGGGAAAAAATGACTGAGCTGAAAGACCAGCCCGTAAAATTTACGTTTGTCAGCATTGATGCGAAAGAAGATTGGGATAATTTGGTTCCAAAATTTGCTGCGGAGCAGGGCATCGCCGAAAATGTTGTTTTACTGGACGGCGAAAATTTGTCACCGGATTTTTTCAGTTCTAATTTTAAGCAGTGGGATGGCGGATCCATTCCGTTTACGTTTATGCGAAAAGGTGCGCAAACGGATGAAACCATCGGGATGATGAGTGCCGAGACGCTTAACGAGAAAATCAATTTTTTTAAATAATGTTCCAGCAACTGCAGCCTTTATAAGAAGGTCATGTTGCCGATTGTAATGCCGCAAAAATTTACCATCGCCGTCACTGCTCTGCTGCTGGGAATCGTAGTTTCCGCTGCGGTAAATTTGCAGATAGGGTATGTCGATCTAAGTTTTACTGACTTTTTCTCCGGCACCAGCGGACATTCTCAAGTCGCACAACTGCGCATTAACCGTGTTTTGGTAATGCTGTTGGCGGGACTTGCGATTCCAACTTCCGGCTTTCTTTTGCAGGAATATTTTCAGAATCCTCTGGCGGGACCATCGGTGCTGGGCATCACGTCGGTGGCCAGTCTTGGTGTGGCGTTTTATATCTTCGTTTCAGCGGATTTCGTTTTTCCGGAAGTAGTACAGAACAGCTTGCTCAGTTTTTCCGCGGTCGTGGGAAGTTTGCTGTTAATGGTTTTACTGTTGGCTTTTTCGCAGCGCTTTCGGGACAAATCCTTTCTGATTATTTTCGGATTTCTTGTGTCCGCACTGGCAGGCGCGATTATATCGATTATGCAGTTTTACGCAGAAAATCAAAGTTTAAAAAATTATGTACTTTGGAGTTTCGGCGCAAATAACCAAGTGTCCCGAGGACAGCTGATTATATTGACATTTTTAATTCTGGCCGGATTATTTTTAAGTTTTAAAAGCATTAAGCCGTTGATTGGCAATGCATTCGGAACGTCTTATGCGGTGAGCGTCGGCGTGAATCTACAGCAGTTGAAAATATTGGTAATTGTCGCTTCTTCCCTACTTTCCGCGTCGGTCACCGCTTTTCTGGGTCCCATACTTTTCATCGGGATTGTGGTGCCGCACTTCAGCAGAATGCTGTACAACCCGTCGAAGTTATGGCACCAATGGATTCTCAATATGTTGCTCGGGATCTTGATTTTACAGACTTTTTCAATCTTTTCTGAATTAAGCCAATTTCCGCTGAATGTCATCACGTCCTTGTTTGGCATACCTGTAATTTTAACCATGATGCTCCGTGAAAAATAATTCGCCTTTCTTACAGTTGCACGAGGCCACAATTGGTTATCAAAACCCGTTGATCAAGCAGGTCGATGCTTCCTTACATTTAAGTGAAATCTGTCTTTTGATGGGCGACAACGGCGTCGGAAAAACGACCTTGTTTAAATCTATCCTGAAACAGCTTCCTTTATTACACGGCGAAATATATTTAAACGGAAAAAAACTCAGTTTACTCAACGGACGGCAAGTCGCTGAAGAAACTGCCGTTGTTTTTTCAAAAGCTGCAGTGCCGGCTAATTACACCGTGCGCGATCTCGTATCTTTTGGAAAATACATTCATTATCCTTATTATTTTGAATTAAATGAGGTAGATAAAACAGAAGTCGCGCGCATCATCGCACAGTTGAAGCTGGAGCAATACATCGATTTTCCGCTGAACAGACTGTCCGACGGCAATCTTCAGAAAGCCTTCATTGGCCGTGCACTTGCGCAGGATTCACCGATGATTATTCTTGACGAACCGACCACGCATCTGGACGAAAAGAATAAGATTATGATTTTGCAGCTGTTGCGAAATCTGGCGAAAGAACAAAACCGCCTGATTCTTTTTTCCTCCCACGACTGGCGCCTCGCTAAGGAATTCGCGGACAAAATCTGGCTGCTGCATGAAAAGGAAATTCACGCCG
This sequence comes from Flavobacteriales bacterium UBA6693, assembly GCA_002454815.1. GTDB lineage: Bacteria > Bacteroidota > Bacteroidia > Flavobacteriales > Weeksellaceae > Kaistella. Next base: position 83,680 of record DKJL01000001.1, on the reverse strand, counting down.
GCATTGCCGAAGAGATTCTGCTGAAACACGACAAATTGCTGAATGCAGAATTGTTCAATTTAGGCCGTGATTTTCGTCCGCCCGTCATCACGGCACCGGAACTTCACAAAGAAATGCTGTATTCTTTCCTGCAGAAAAACTTCCCCCGGGACCTGTCTCGGTTTCATTTTAATTATATTAATAATTCCTGGCTCATTACGTCCGGTTCTTCACAAACAGAGCACAAAACTTTTGAAGATATTTCAGAATTTATTACTAAAAACTGAAAAACACTCAGTTTTATAAGTACTATGCATGCATAATACTATGCAATTCATATATTTTAACAGTTTGATTTTCAATATTTAACAAAATATTAACGTGCTGGATATACTATGCATGCATAATATTTTCTATATTTGAATTCACCTGTTTTAGAATAATTATGGATAAAACACCAACTGATAAGGTAGAGAATGTAGATCTCATTTTGAAATCGACATGGCTTGCTGTTTCGAAGATGTATTCCGAATTGGCGCAGGACCATGACGCCACTGCCGTGCAGGCCCTTACTCTCTTAAAAATCGATCCGAAAGACGGAACACGCAGTACCAACCTCGGTCCCAAGATGGCCATCGAACCGACTTCTCTCACGAGAATCATCAAGCTGCTGGAGGACAATGGGTATATTTATAAGGAGAAAACGACGACAGACAAACGTGAGGTAATTATTAAACTCACCGAGAAAGGCATCAATTCGCGCAACCTTTCCAAGGAAGCCGTGGTGAATTTCAATAAAAGTGTAATGGAGAGAATCGCTCCTGAGAAACTGCACACTTTCAAGGAAGTAATGTCCGATATCCTGCAGATTGCCAACGAACTGAATAACAGAAAATAGGTGCATCTTCCGGTGCGCTCAAAATATAATTTACAAAAGTTTACACATGAAAAGACGAATAAAACATGTAACGGTCCTGGGTTCCGGAATTATGGGTTCCGGTATCGCGGCGCATTTCGCCAATATCGGCGTACAAGTGTTGCTGCTGGACATTGTTCCGTTTGAACTGACCGAAGCGGAAGAAAAAAAAGGTCTTACGAAGGAAGACAAAATTGTACGAAACAGAATCGCTGCAGAAAATTTTGCGAAATTAAAGAAATCAAGCCCCGCGCTACTCTACTCACCCAAATTTGCAGACCGGATTACGGTCGGAAACTTTGATGATGATTTAGAAAAAATCAAAAAAACCGACTGGATTATTGAAGTCGTGGTTGAAAGACTTGACATTAAAAAATCGGTTTACGAAAAGATCGAGCAGTTCAGAAAACCGGGAACTTTGGTTTCTTCGAACACTTCCGGAATTCCGATTCATTTCTTGATTGAAGGCAGAAGCGACGATTTTAAAAAATATTTTGCGGGAACGCATTTCTTTAATCCGGTAAGATATTTACCTCTTCTAGAAATTATTCCAACGCCGGAAACAGATCCTGAAATCGTTAAATTCTACATGGAATATGGCGCGAAATTTTTAGGAAAAGCCACCGTAGAAGCGAAAGATACTCCGGCATTTATCGCAAACAGAATCGGGGTTTTCTCTATGATGAATCTGCTGCATGAGATTAAAGGTTTAGGTTTAAATGTTTCTGATATTGACAAATTAACCGGCCCGGTGATCGGCCGACCAAAATCTGCAACCTTCAGAACTGCTGATGTGGTTGGTTTGGACACTTTGGTGATGGTTGCAAATGGAGTTCGCGACAGCAATATGGAAGCGACAGAATACTACGATGTTTTCAAACTACCGGATTATGTCCAGACGATGGTTGACAACAAATGGCTGGGATCAAAATCTGAACAGGGATTCTATAAAAAAATTAAAAACGCTGAAGGAAAATCTGAGATCCACGGACTGAACCTGGATACTATGGAGTACGAACTTCAAGGAAAAACAGAATTCCCCACCCTTGCTTTAACCAAGACCATTGATAAACCTATCGACCGTTTTAAAGTTTTGATCGGTGGAAAAGACAAAGCCGGCGAGCTCTACCGCAAATCTTTCGGCGCGCTGTTCGCCTATGTTTCACATAAAGTTCCGGAAATTTCGGATGAAGTTTATAAGATCGATGATGCCATGCGCGCAGGATTCGGTTGGGAGAACGGACCTTTCGAAATTTGGGATGCCATTGGAGTTCAAAAAGGAATTGAATTGGCGAAAGAAGCCGGTTACGAAGTTTCCGATTGGGTAAAAACCGTAGAGTCTTTCTATAAAGTAAACGACGAAGGTCAAAGCATCTTCTTCGATCAAAATTCCGGAAACTACAGTAACATTCCGGGTCAGGAATCTTTTATTATTCTCGACAACATCAGGAAAAATAAAACACTTTGGAAAAATTCCGGTTCTTCCATTCAGGATCTGGGAGACGGAATTATCAACTTCGAGATTCATTCCAAAATGAACGCTTTGGGTGGTGAAGTTTTAGATGGTCTAAATAGAGCCCTTGATTTGGCTGAAAAAGAATACGATGGTTTGGTTATTGGAAATCAGGGAACGAATTTCTCAGTAGGCGCCAACTTAGCCATGATTTTAATGATGGCCATCGATCAGGATTGGGATGATTTGAATATGGCAATCGCGTACTTCCAAAAAACCATGATGCGCGTTCGCTACTCCTCTATTCCTACTGTTGTCGCTCCGCACGGAATGACTTTAGGTGGTGGTTGCGAAATGACGATGCATGCCGACCGCGTTGTCGCAGCCGCAGAAACGTATATCGGATTAGTAGAAACCGGAGTTGGTGTAATTCCCGGCGGTGGTGGAACTAAAGAAATGGCTTTGAGAGTTTCCCGCGATTTTCACAAAGATGATGTCAAAATCAACCGTTTGCGTGATATGTTCATGAATATCGCCATGGGTAAAGTGGCTACTTCCGCTTATGAAGCTTACGACATGGGAATTTTGGAGGAGCATAAAGATATTGTAGTGGTGAACAAAAACCGACAGATCAAAACGGCGAAAATGCTTGCTTTAAGTTTGGCGGAACACGGTTATACGCAGCCGATCGAGCAGGAAGTAAAAGTGATGGGTCGCGATGCATTTGGAATGTTCTTGGTTGGAACCGATCAAATGCTTACCGGAAAATATATCTCTGAACACGACAAACTGATCGCAGATAAATTAGCCAACGTTCTCGTCGGTGGAAATCTTTCTGAACCAACGGTCGTCACCGAACAGTATTTATTGAATCTGGAAAGAGAAACTTTCTTGCAGTTATGTGGAGAAAGAAAAACTTTGGAAAGAATCCAGTTTATGCTGACCAAGGGCAAACCGTTGAGGAATTAATTTGTAAAATGTCAGATGTACAAAGTACTATGTAAATAGCGGGATGTAATACTCAAAAATGTTTTAATTAAGTCATGCATAATTTTAGAGAATTAGAAGTTTGGAAAAAATCGATTGAGTTGACCACAACTTTCTATCGGATTTCAAAAAGTTTTCCTAAAGAAGAACTTTTTGGACTTACTTCTCAGGCTCGTCGTTGCATGGTTTCCATTCCTTCAAATATTGCAGAAGGAGCCGGTCGAGAGACAGACAAACAATTTGTTCAGTTTTTAAGCATCGCATTAGCATCTTCTTTTGAATTTAAAACGCAGATTTTAATTGCTTTCAATCTGCAATATTTAAAAGTTCAAGATTATGATTTATTGCATTCAGAACTGAAACACATCCAAAATATGTTGGTCAAATTAATAAAGATTTATAAAATTAACTAAAGTACATTGTACATGGTACATCGTACATAATACAAAAAATATGAAACAAGCATATATAATAAAAGGGTTCAGAACCGCAGTCGGAAAGGCTCCGAAAGGTTCACTTCGCTTCACGCGTCCCGACGTCATGGCGGCAACCGTTATTGAAAAATTAATGGCTGCAGTGCCGCAGTTAGATAAAAACAGAATCGACGATCTGATCGTTGGAAACGCAATGCCGGAAGCAGAACAAGGTTTAAACGTGGCGCGCTTAATTTCCTTAATGGGCTTAAACACCGATCAGGTTCCCGGTGTTACGGTGAACAGATATTGCGCTTCCGGATCTGAAGCGATTGCAATTGCTTCTGCTAAAATCCAGGCAGGAATGGCGGATTGCATCATCGCAGGAGGAACAGAATCCATGTCTTACATTCCGATGGGTGGTTACAAACCGGTGCCGGAAAGCGATATGGCAAAATCCAATCCTGATTATTATTGGGGAATGGGCTACACGGCGGAAGAAGTGGCGAATCAATTTAAAATTTCCCGTGAGGAACAGGATGAATTCTCATTCAATTCACATCAGAAAGCCTTGAAAGCCAATGAAACCGGAAGATTTAAAGATCAGATCGTTCCCATTCCGGTTGAATACAATTACCTGGACGAGAACCAGAAAATGCAAACCAAAAAGTTCGATTTTGCTCAGGATGAGGGTCCGCGGAAAGATACGAGTTTGGAAGGTTTGGCGAAACTTCGTCCGGTCTTTGCCAACGGCGGATCTGTAACAGCCGGAAACTCCTCTCAAATGAGTGACGGTGCAGCTTTCGTCATCGTCATGTCGGAGGAAATGGTGAAAGAATTAGGGTTGGAACCGGAAGCAAGATTAGTTGCGTATGCAGCAGCAGGTTTAGAGCCACGCATAATGGGAATGGGCCCTCTATACGCCGTTCCAAAAGCTTTAAAACAAGCAGGTTTAGAATTAAAAGACATCGATTTAATTGAATTGAATGAAGCCTTCGCTTCTCAATCCGTGGCTCTGAAAAAAGAATTGAATTTAAATCCAGACATCCTAAACGTAAACGGCGGAGCCATCGCACTCGGACATCCACTGGGTTGTACGGGGACAAAATTGACTGTTCAACTTCTCGACGAAATGCGCAAACGCGGCAACATGAAATATGGAATGGTCACGATGTGCGTGGGAACGGGACAGGGAGCAGCGAGTATATTTGAACTTCTTTAAATTGTACAATGTATCATGTACAATGTAAAACGTATTTGATGACTTTCAAAATAATAGATATTTAGAGTAACAAAATAATAACCTACACTGTACTTTGTACATTGTACCTTATATAAAAAAATGACATGAGCGATACAACACAAACAACTTTAAAAGGCGGCGAATTCATCATCAAAGATATTCCTGCAGCAGAATTATTCAGTTTGGAAGAACTGACCGAAGAGCAAAAGATGCTCCGCGAATCCATCCATGAGTTTATGGAAAGAGAAGTGATTCCAAAACGCGAGCGCTACGAAAATAAAGATTATGCTTTAACAGAGGCAACCATGCGTCAGCTGGGCGAAATGGGAATTCTGGGAATTGCCGTGCCGGAAGCGTACGGTGGACTTGGGATGGGCTTCGTGAGCACCATGTTGGCGTGCGATATTGTTTCCGGTGCGAACGGATCGTTGGCAACCGCTTACGGCGCACATACCGGAATCGGGACGCTACCCATTTTATTATATGGTAGCGAAGAATTGAAACAAAAATACCTTCCGGCTTTGGCTGCAGGTGAAAAATTTGGAGCGTACTGTTTAACAGAGCCCGACGCCGGTTCCGATGCGAACTCCGGAAAGACGCGTGCAAAACTTTCTGACGACGGAAAACATTATATCATCAACGGTCAGAAAATGTGGATCTCCAATGCGGGATTTGCAGATACTTTCACTTTGTTCGCCCGTATCGAAGATGACAAAAACATCACCGGTTTCGTGATCAACAGGTCTGAATTGGAAGATCCCAACAGTATGACTTTCGGTGAAGAAGAGCACAAATTGGGAATCCGCTCCTCCTCTACCCGTCAGGTTTTCTTTAATGATATGAAGATTCCGGTGGAAAATCTTTTGGGCGAAAGAAACAACGGTTTCAAGATCGCTTTAAATGCTTTGAATGCGGGACGAATCAAATTAGCCGCCGCAAACCTGGATGGCCAAAGAAGAATTACGTCGTTAAGTATTAATTATGCCAACGAAAGAAAACAGTTCGGTGTGGCGATTTCAACTTTCGGCGCTATCCGGAAGAAAATTGCGGAAATGGCGACCGGCGCTTTCGTATCCGAAGCCGGATCTTACCGTGCAGCAAAAAATGTAGAGGATAAAATAAACGAACTGGTTGCAGGTGGTTTGCAACACGAAGAAGCCGAATTAAAAGCTTTGGAAGAATACGCGGTAGAATGTTCTATTCTTAAGGTTTTCGTTTCAGACCTTACGCAGCATGTAGCAGATGAAGGAATACAGATCTATGGTGGAATGGGCTTCTCTGAAGACGCGCCCATGGAAGCAGCCTGGAGAGATGCCCGAATCGGCAGAATCTATGAAGGAACCAACGAAATCAACCGTTTGTTGGCGGTAGGAATGTTGATCAAGAAAACCATGAAAGGCGAACTTGATTTGTTGAAACCAGCTATGGCGATCGGAAAAGAATTGATGGGAATTCCATCTTTTGAAGTTCCGGATTATTCAGAATATATGTCTGAAGAAAAAGCCCTTCTTCACAACCTGAAGAAAGTATTCTTAATGGTTGCCGGTGCGGCGCTCCAGAAATACATGATGGAAATCGAAAAACAGCAGCATCTTTTATTAAATGCGTCTGAAATTCTGAACCAAATTTACATGGCAGAATCTGCAGTTTTAAGAGCCGAAAAACATTTCGATACTGATTCTGTAGAAGCAGCAATGGCGAGATTAAATCTTTACAAAGCCGTGGAAAAAATTACCATTGCTGCAAAAGAAGGAATCGTATCCTTTGCAGAAGGCGACGAACAGCGCATGATGCTTTCGGGTTTAAGAAGATTTACAAAATACACCAATATGCCAAACGTGGTTGGCTTAACGGAAAAGGTTGCAGCCCATTTCGTGGAAAAAGGATCTTACTAGCAATAGTTTGCTCTATGTTTTAAACGCCTCAAGAAATCGGGGCGTTCTTTTTTTAGTATGAGTATTTACAAATGTTTCAAATCAAAAAAACCATATTTTCCTGCATTCCCATCAAATTGTTATAGTCGTTAAACAGTTTGTCCAAAGAAGCTGGCGAAAATCTGAATTTATGTCTTGCCTCTTCACTTTCATTAGTTTTATATCATTGATTTCTAAATTTATTTTGTACACCTTAAAACCGCCAATTCGAATACCGATTTATTATGTCAACGTAACGTATGAAGTAGCATATTTGTTCATTCTTGTTCACTAATTCTTCTAAAATTTGTAACTGCTCGCCCGAAAAATAAATAAAATATTGCGCCCTTTCTTCCTATTCTCCTCTTTGGCTGACCGTAGTATTAAATGAGTTGACACAGAAGCAAATACTTTTTCATGAATCGCCACGAAACTTATTCACCACTCCTTAATTATTTAAATTAAATTTTCATTTCTTTGATAAAAATATTTGTGTAAAATAAAGTATGCATAATCTTTTAAAGAGAATTTGTACTTTTGCAGATAAATCATATAAATTTGTTATGGAACAAGTAAACAACCGAATCAAAGAAATGCGCAAGCAAAAAGGAATGTCTCAGGGCGCAATGGCTGCAGAACTTGGCGTTTCTCAGGCAACGTACGGCAAAATAGAGAAAAACGAAGCCAAGCTTACGTTGGATAAACTTGATCGTATCGCAGAAATTCTTAATTGCAGCACTACAGAGTTATTAGGATACGAAAGTAATGGAAACAGTGGAAAATCTGATAAGGATTTTGCACAGCAGTACCAGGAAATCAAACAATTGCATCAGGAAAATAAACAAGTGCTTGAAAAATTGTTGGAATCCAAAGATGAGCAAATTGAAGTTTTAAAGGAACTCATCAGATTTTATAAAGAACGCTTCAATTCGTAATTTTTTTTTGAAATAATATTGTTCTTTCCGACCTTTAAAAAGGAAAAAATAATATAAAAAATTAGAATTGTAATATTCTATATAGCAAAGGTTCGCAACATTTTGTCGCGGACCGTTTTTTTTATTTACATATTTAAATATAATTTTGGAGTCGGTAGGTGTTAATTCTCTATCAAAAATTCAACAAAAACATAAACTTTGTTAAATGCTCGCTAAGACATTTTAAAGGACGTAATTTTGCACTGTGAAAATAAAAAGCAATTTGTTGCCTGGTAAACGCGCTCTGCTCATCGCACTATTATCGGTGTTGCTTGTTCTACCCTGCAGCGCAAAAAATTCTTTGCAGCAGCTTCTTAATGTTGAAACCACCACACCCGTTCACAGCAAAGCCACCTCACTCTGTCAACTTCTAACTGTTGCAGAAGTCGTTTGCACAAATAAGGTAGCTGTTACAAATGCTAGAACTGAAGAATCGGGAATTCCGAAATTTATTCCTTTTCAGCAAAATATTTCACTACGGAAAACGTTTGTAAAGAAGTACTCCGTACCGCTTTACATTCTCTACCGTCAGCTCCGCTCCAACTTGATTCTGTAATTCATTTTCCGTTCCAGCGCGTTTTTAAGTAAAAATGCCATTTTTAATTTGAATTACTTATTTCTTATGAATACCAAACTAATGAAAAGAATATCCAATATAGCGTTTATCGCGCTCCTGCTCATCATCGTTTTTGTACCCGAAGCCAAAGCAACCGTGCAACAGGGATTAATGAAAACAGGGCTGTTTAACCCAAATTTAAATATTGAAAAACTACAGGATTCTACACGAATTTCCAAACTTCCTGCGGAAGGTTTTAAAATGGAAGTGGTCGACAAAACGGGCCGCATTGTCTCACTGAAAGACCTGAAAGGAAAAGTGGTTTTCATCAATTTTTGGGCGACTTGGTGCGCGCCGTGTATTGCAGAGATGCCGTCCATACAGAAATTGTACGAAACCTTTAAAGACAATGATGATGTGGCTTTCGTGATTTTGGAAGCGGAGGGCAACAAAGAAAAAGCCGACCGTTTATTGACCAAAAAGAAACTTACGCTGCCCGTATATTATCCTTATGGAACGATACCGACGGAGTTTTTCCGCGGCCGTCTGCCCACTACGGTAATCCTCGACAAAGAGGGAAACATGGCTCACATCACGGAAGGAATGGCCGATTATTCCGGTCATGACATTGTGGATTTTATTAATGAAGTCCGGGCAATGCATCCCTAATAATCTTCAGATTATTTACAATCCAGACTTTACCCAAAGTCTGGATTTTTTTCTGTAAATATTTAGTCTTACCGTCAACTATTTTTTTTAGAATTCGCATTACACTAAAATCGGAACCGAACGTTTTTCTGCGTCGATGGCAACGAAAGTAAATTCGCCACTCACTGCTTTCTCGCGTTCCGGCGAATACATTTGTTCCGTGAAGATATCGACGCGCACTTTCAGGCTCGTATTACCCAGATACGTTACGCGACCCACCAGTTCGATGATCGTTCCTGCTGCGATGGGTTTTTTGAAATCAATTCGGTCGCTGGAGACCGTAACCATGCGCTGCCGGCTATAGCGTGTTGCTGTGATAAAGGCCACTTCGTCCATCAGTTGCATCGCCGTGCCGCCAAAAAGCGTATCGTAATGGTTGGTGGTATTGGGAAATACTGCTTTAAAAATTCGGGTTTCTGACTGTAAAATGCGTTCGTCTCTGTTCATTTTAATTTAAATTTTAGGTAGCAGAAAGACGGCAGACCACAGCCGGAAGCTTTTCGCCGGCGCGTGCAACAGAACCATCTTTCCTTTACCCGAGGATTAGATCTTTGATGCGAAAGGCAGGTCTCCTGGCTAAGCATTCTGGCAGCAGCCTTCCCATCGGAATCCGACAGTGGCGAGTGTTGCAGACAGATTTGTGTAGCTTACAGTTGCGGGAACAGCGCAGGATTTTCACCTGCTTCCCTTTTAATACTCGTGAAAGTAACCTTTGGCGCCACAAATATAAGCCAACGGTGAGAGAGTTGCCCATAAAAAAATAAAAAAACTGCCCACGGACAGTTTTCAACTTGCATCAACGTAAAATGCGCATTTATTG
>DKJL01000001.1:72686-73525 GCA_002454815.1 Flavobacteriales bacterium UBA6693 | reverse complement strand
GTGGTTGCTGCTGCGCCGGTGCAGTCTGTGGCTGACCGCTGTTCGGCATGGCTGTGCCTGCACTGTCACTTGTTGCACTGTCGCTGTCGGCAGAATCTTTTTCCGGGTTTTGGATCAGTTCATCCCAAGTTTCGGCATAGTCAGCCGGTTCGGTGCTCGCCGGCGGTTCATTTTGAGAACATGAAACTGCAAATAAACTAATTGCGCTGAACATTAAAATAATTTTTTTCATAATATTGAATTTTTGTAGAACGAAAGTATAAATCTGTTACACGTACTGAAAGAAGATTGAAATAATTGAATTTAATCCGTATTAAGTATTGAAATATTTAACTATGATTAATATAATTTACGTTAACAGCTACAACAATCATAAAGCCAATCTCTAATTACCTATTCAGCTTTTTTTATTTTCCTCGGGATCTCAGACGAAATCCTCGTCAATAATTCGTAGTTAAGCTGATTGCTGTAATCGCTGAAGGAGGACACAGAAAGCTGTTTATCTCCCTGATAACCGATCAACACCACTTCATCACCACGCTTTACATCTGGAAGCAGCGACACATCGACCACCATCATATTCATATTAACGGTGCCGATCACCACACATCGTTCATCCTTGATCAGCACGCGCCCTACATTGCTTAGGCTTCGCCCGTATCCATGCGCGTAGCCTACCGGTACTCACGCGATTTTCATATTCTCATCAGCCATAAAACTCGTTCCATAACCCACGAATTCGCCTCGTTTCACGGTTTTCACGCTCATCACTTCAGTTTTCCAGCTGATCATTCTTTTCAAAGGGTCAACTTTCCTGCGCGTCGTGTTATAATAATTCA
>DKJL01000001.1:25031-72624 GCA_002454815.1 Flavobacteriales bacterium UBA6693 | reverse complement strand
GTCGTGTTATAATAATTCACCAACACTTCCGCACTCGACCAAAAACCGTACTGCATAATACCGATCCGCACCATATCCATCTGCGTTTCCGGATACATCATGGCAGCGGCAGAACAGGCGGCGTGTCTTTGTTTTGGTTTTAAACCGCGCGCACAAAACTGATCGTAAATTTCATTATAACGCTCAATTTGTTTTTTGATTCGGTAATAATTCGCAATACTTTCGGCACCCGCAAAATGCGTACAAAGACCTTTAAATTCAATGTGCTGCACGTGCTTTTTCAGAAATTCCTGCACCCAATTCAGTTCCGAATTGGCGAAGCCGGTCCGGTTCATCCCGGTTTCAGTTTCGATGTGAACAATTGCTTTTTTATTTAATTTTTTTGCAACAGCTAATGCGGAAATAAGCCTGTTTTTTTCAAAGACAAAAAATTCGACGTTATTCTCAATAATCCAGTGCAGATCGTGCTCTGCGCTCAGCCAACCCATAATCATTAATGTTGCATTATCGCCGGCAACGGAATGAACCCGCCGCGCTTCATGGCTGTCGAACACAGAAAAGTGTTTTACATGTTCACTCATAGCGATTTTCACAAAATTTTCGATGCAGTGGCCGTAAGCATTGCCTTTCACCACGGAAGAAATCAAAACTCCTTTGTGAAAATGTTTCCGTAAAAATTCAATATTAGTTTTAAAAGCTTCGGGGTCGAGTTCGATATAAGAGTTATTGTGCATCAATCAGTTTACTAATTTTATAAAACATTTCTGCGGCGGTGGCCGTTATTTCGTCGGGCCAGTCGTAATCCGGGTTATGCAGATTCGGCGTATTTTTGCCACTTCCGAGTCCAAACATCGCGCCTTTATAGTTTTCCGTAAACACGCCAAAATCCTCGCCCCACTGGAAAGGCACTTCGCGTTCAATCAAATTAAATTTATTTTCTTTCGCCGCCTTTCTCACAAAATCTACGGTGGCCGGATCGTTTTCGTTAGCGCTGAACTTTTGGGTCCATGATATTTCCGGACGTAATCCGTAACGATTTGCCGCTTTCACGGCGATCGTTTCCAGTTCCTGCTCCAGTTCTTTCATTTCCGAATTTGCAGCCCGCCTGAAGGTATAATGCACTTCGCCGTAACCCGCTGAGATTCCATAATCTTTCGTACCCATCGTCAGGTGAATCGGCGTCAGTATCGTAAATCGAGCTTTTTTCGCGTCAGGCTGATTTCTTTTATCAAATTCCTGAATAATTTCAGCGATCGCCAGTGCAGGATTTTCGCCATTTTCCGGTTCTCCGGCATGCGCAGTGCGCCCATTTAATTTAATTATAATTGAATTCACAGCACAGGTAAACGTGTTATTTTTCACTACAATGTCATGGTGATCGTAACCCGGCAGATTGTGGAGCGCAAAAACTTTATCAGGTTTTAATTCTTTAAAGTGTTCATCATTAAAAATTGCTATTGCGCCTTCCCCGTTTTCCTCTGCCGGTTGAAAAAGCAGTAAAATTCTGGTATTTTTCAAAGGTACTTCGTGCAGTTTTTTAGCAAGCAAACACATTGACGCCATGTGTCCATCGTGACCACATTTATGCGAAACCTCGTTCACCGAGGACCGGTGTTCAAAATCATTAATTTCCTGAATCGGCAGCGCATCGAGTTCGCATCGGAAAAGTAAAGTTTGCTTCGGCTCTATTTCCGGCTCATAAATGGCGATAATTCCCGTGCCATTTCCTAGTCCTTCCAATAACTGGTCGGGTTCAAACTGCTTCAAAAAAGCAGCGATTGTTTTCGCCGTTTTATATTCTTTACCCGAAAGTTCAGGGTTTTGATGTAAATGTTTTCGCAGTGAATGGATATCGTTCATATTTATTTTGATTAATTTTTAGCTGCTTTAAGTTACAAAAATTTCTAAAAAAGTTATTTTTCTAAGCCACCTTTGCAGTAAAGATTTCATATTCATTGTTTTTGTATTTAATTAAGCTTTTAAAATAATGGAATTACGATTGAGAAAACGAGGCTTAAATTTCATTCAAAATGAAACTGTTTATTTTAAAACCTTTACAACTTCATTTGGCATCATTCTTTCCGCAGTTTCTGTTTAAGTTCAAAATAAATTATAACTTATTTAAAAATCAGGAAATGAAAAAGATATTAATGATCCTCACTTCGCACGAAAATCTGGTAAACACCGATAACAAGACGGGTCTTTGGATTGGTGAATTTACCGATCCGTACTATAAATTTATTGATATTGGCTATGAAGTCACTCTGGTAAGTCCAAAAGGTGGCCAGCCACCTATCGATCCGATGAGTTCGCTGACAGAGAACGTTACTGCTTCCAACCGTAGATTTCAGGACGATGCTGATGCGAAGGGGCAACTTGCCAACACCGGAAAACTGGACGAAGTTTCAGCCGCAGATTACGACGCTGTTTTTCTGCCGGGTGGCCACGGACCACTTTTCGATCTCGCGTCGAATCAAGAGTGCGGAGAGCTGATCGTGGCTTTTTTACATTCGGGAAAACCGGTTGCTGCGGTTTGTCATGGTCCTGCCGCACTTTTAAAAGCTGCTGAAATTGATAATTCTGTTTTAAAAGGCCGGCGCGTAACGGCATTTTCCAATACTGAAGAAAGACTGGCTCTGAGAGCAGATGAAATTCCTTACATGCTTGAAGACCTTCTGAAGGAAGCAGGTGCTGATTATCACAATGCATTACTGCCATTTGGCACGCATGTAGAAACCGACGGACTGCTGATTACAGGTCAAAATCCTCTATCTGCCGGCCCCGCCGCAAAGCAACTAATTTCAATGTTGCAGTGATACCCGAATAACTAAAATGTAAATAAATTTAATAAATGGAACCTATTTTCTTCGACAGTTGGGACGGCGTGCTGAGAATCGCTATCACCACCGTAATTGCTTATTTACTAATTGTAGCGATACTGCGCGTTTCGGGCAAAAGAACTTTGGCAAAAATGAATGCGTACGATTTTATCGTAACCATTGCCCTGGGTTCAACGCTGAGTTCTGTAATGCTCAACAAGAACATCCCGCTGGCGGAGGGACTTACGGGGATTACACTGCTGATCATTTTACAATTCACCTTCACTTATATTTCTGCGCGAAGCAGTCGGTTCCGGATACTCATCAGCAATCAGCCAACTTTACTTTATTACGAAAATAACTTCATGGAAAATGCTATGCGACAGCAAAGGGTGACGGCATCCGAGTTGCACAAGTCTGCCCGGGAAGCCGGTCATTCTGATTTCTCTAAAATCAAAGCCATCATTTTGGAACCAACCGGCGACATGAGTGTAATTACAAAAGAAAATGGGAATTCCGGTAATACCGCGCTGGAAGAAGTGCAGCACTTTAAAAATAAGAAATCCGCCGAAGAGTGAGCGCGCTTATTTTCGTATTTTTGCGAACTCAAAAAATAACGTCCGGCAAACTATTTATTTATTTCTTCTGAATTCTAAACCGGCGTAAAACTTTTCAATTATAAATGAAGCTAGCCCTCAATTTATTCGATTTTTCCCAAAAAATAAATTATAAGAACGAAATTCTGGCCGGACTTACCGTGGCTATGACGATGATTCCGGAATCGCTGTCGTTTGCTATTCTCGCCGGGTTTCCGCCACTTACCGGTCTTTACGCGGCCTTTATTGCGGGTTTGGTAACTGCAGTTTTTGGCGGGCGCCCCGGCATGATTTCCGGAGGAGCCGGCGCCACAGTCATCGTGCTCATCGCGCTGATGAAGTCCCACGGTTTGGAATATGTTTTTGCCGCCGTCGCGCTGGCCGGTGTGATACAAATTCTTATTGGTCTTTTTAAATTCAGCAAATTTATCCGCCTCGTGCCGCAGCCGGTGATGTACGGATTTTTAAATGGTTTAGCCATTATTATTTTCCTTTCCCAGCTGGATCAGTTTAAAGTTTTAAAAGATGGCGCGCTCGTTTGGTTACGGGGGGACGCATTAATGATGATGATCGGCTTGGTTGCACTGACCATTGCCATCGTCGCTCTCTTTCCGCGAATTACGAAGAAAATTCCGGCTACCCTTGTAGCAATTATTGTGGTCTTTGCTTTAGTGGTTTTATTTGGAATTGAAACGAAAACCGTGCAGGATATCGCCTCGGTCGAGGGTGGTTTTCCGCCTTTTCATATTCCGGACATACCCGTTTCACTAGAAGCACTGAAAGTGATTCTTCCTTACTCTTTAATTTTCGCAGCCGTTGGGCTTACTGAAGGATTATTGACGCTGAATTTAGTAGACGAAATCACCGGAACCAAAGGTAACGGCAACCGGGAATGTATCGCGCAGGGAACTTCCAATATCGCTAACGGTTTTTTCTTTGGCATGGGCGGCTGTCCGATGATTGCCCAAACTCTGGTAAACCTCTCAGCAGGTTCGCGCGCAAGACTTTCAGGAATTATCGCAGCAATCACAATTTTACTCATCATTCTTTTTGGTGCACCGATTATCGGTAAGTTGCCGATGGCCGCGCTGGTCGGTGTGATGATGATGGTGGCACTCGGGACTTTCGAGTGGGCTAGTTTCCGGATAATTAAAAAAATGCCGAGACACGACATCTTCGTCGGGATATTGGTGGCAGTCATCACAGTCTTGCTGCACAATCTGGCGCTGGCAGTACTTATCGGTGTTATTATTTCTGCCTTGGTTTTCGCTTGGGAAAGTGCAAAGAGAATACGCGCGCGCACCCACGTTGATGAAGCTGGTGTAAAACACTACGAGATTTACGGACCGCTGTTCTTTGGTTCCGTTCAGGCTTTTACAGAAAAATTTACCGTAGCGCAGGATCCCGAAGAGATCATTATTAATTTCAAAGAATCGCGGGTGGCCGATATGTCTGCCATCGACGCATTAAACAATTTGACAAAACGCTACAGCGGGGCCGGAAAAAAAGTTCATTTGCAATATCTTAGTGCGGACTGCATCCGCCTTTTGGAAAATGCCTCCGCCGTAATCGACGTAAATATTGTGCAGGATCCGGAGTATAAGGTCGCAATTGAGAAGTAATTTTCATTTACTGATTTATTACCGCTTTTAAACCTTTAGTTCAAACTAAAATGTAAGTGAAACAGCTTCGACCAGCAGTCGTAGTTTACTAATGGAAAAAACTTTTAAAGTTAAAAAAAGGCCGTTGTAATGCAGAAATTACACAGATTAATTCTCGTGTGTTTTCTTCGAATCTCCGACGATTTGAAACAGTTCCTCGAGTTCCGCTGTTGTAAGATCGCGCCATTTTCCAGCGGGCAGATCCAGTTTGATGTTAAGCACGCGGATACGCTTGAGTTTTTTCACCTCGTAGCCACAATATTCGCACATGCGGCGGATTTGCCGGTTCAGTCCCTGCGTTAAGACAATACGAAATGACAAGGTATCGATCTGCTCGACTTCGCACTTATTGGTTATCGTGCCGAGAATGGGAATGCCACCACGCATCTGTTGCAAAAATTTGGGTGTAATCGGTTTATCGACGCGGACGATATATTCTTTGCCATGGTTGTTGCGCGAGCGCAAAATTTTATTCACAATATCACCATCGGACGTCAGCAAAATAAGTCCTTCGCTGGGTTTGTCGAGCCGGCCGATGGGGAAAATTCTTTTGGGATGATTTACGAAGTCGATGATGTTGTCCCGTTCGCGCTTGGTATCGGTGGTGCATACAATTCCCACCGGCTTATAAAGTGCAATGTAAACGTGTTTTTCTTCATCTTTCCGGATTGAAATACCGTCTACAAAAATCTCGTCTTGGTCGGTAACTTTGGTTCCGAGTTCCGGAATTTTACCGTTAATGGTAATTCTGCCCTGTTCCAAAAGTCGGTCGGCCTCGCGGCGGGAACAGTATCCAACTTCGGAAAGGTATTTATTTATGCGTGTTTGCTCCAATTTCTATTAAAATTTTTTATTGCTAAAAAGAATGATTCCGTAAGAAAAACCGACAAAAACTACGGCGTCTTCACCGGCCGACTGCAAATCCAGGCCCAGCTGAAAATGATGACCGAACCTGCTTCCAAGCGGTTCGATTTTGCCTACCCCGAAGCCGAAAAATCCCGCGCTCTCTACGGCCGTGCGATTAATTATCTCACCAAAATTAGCAAAAATATAAGTGAGATCTTCTTCAAATTTACTTCCGACATAAAAGTTTGTCTGCAGTTTATAATAAATAAAATGAAAATTCGGAAGCACATAACTGTAGCGTAATCCACCGGCCACAGAAAACCAACTTAATGGCTGATAACCAACCAACGCGCTGGCTCCGTAAGTGAATTTGCCCGCCTCGGCATTTTCTGTTTTATAAGGCGTTTTTGGCTCCGGTTGGATGATTCCTACCAGATCAGTTGCGAGATTGGCGTCAAGAGTACTGTAAAAACCTATTTTTTTTCCTGTCTGCGCGTTTATCAGCGAACTTGAAAAGCAAACAAGCACAAAAAAGATTCTCTTCAACACGGATTGAACTTAAAATCATCGTTGAGGAAATCTGCATTGGCACTTTCGACGGAATAGTCGCCGATTTTTGTGCGCCGGAGATTGGTCAGATAAGCGCCCACATGCAATTCCTGACCAATATCATGTGCCAGACTTCGGATGTAGGTTCCTTTGGAACAGCCAACGGTAAACGAAACCAGAGGTAAATCAATACGGATATTGTTGAGGTAATGAATGGTCGTTTTGCGGGACTTCATCTCTATCTCTTCCCCTTTTCTCGCTAAATCATATGCGCGTTTTCCATCAATTTTTATGGCAGAAAATACGGGCGGCGTCTGGTCAATTTCACCGACAAACGTCTGAAGTGCGGCGAAAATTTCTTCTTCTTTTAAATGCGTGATATCCTGAGCTAAAATCTCAGGTTTTTCCGTATCGTAGGATTCGGTTTGCACGCCTAGTTTTATTTCGGCCTCGTATTCTTTGGGCGCATCCTGGATTTCAGGTATTTTTTTGGTGAATTTTCCGGTGCAGACAATCAGTAAACCGGTGGCGCGGGGATCGAGTGTGCCGGCATGACCGATTTTAAATTTTTTGGGCAGCCCAAATTCATTTTTCAGTTTATACTTAAGTTTATTCACGGCTTGAAAGCTGGTCCAGTCCAGCGGTTTATCCAGCAGTATGATCTGCCCTTCCAGAAAATCGGTATCAGTCATTATTAAAAACTAATCGGGTGAAAAATTCCGTCCTGCAGCCCGACCTGAGTGGAGCTCTCCGCCGAGGCGGAAGCGGGAACGGAGGGCGGAAAAAGCTGCCCCAAAAATACTACTTAAATTGGGTAAAATAAATCAGTAAAAAAACGCCGACGATGATGCGGTACCAGCCCCAGGGCTTAAAACCATACTTATTGAGCAAACCGATGAACGACTTTATGGCGACGAGCGCAACCACAAAAGCCACCACATTTCCGACGAAAAAGGCGATAATATTGTCGGATGATGATAAAATCATTTCGTAACCCTTCATCGGATTTGGCGTTTCCTTGCCCCAGGTTTTCACGAAAATGGAATATACGGTGACCGCCAGCATCGTGGGAACCGCAAGAAAAAAGGAAAACTCGGCCGCGGCTTTGCGAGAAAGTCCCTGCGTCATTCCACCGATAATGGACGCGGCGCTGCGGCTGGTGCCCGGCATCATGGCGAGACACTGCCAAAAACCAATGATGACGGCTTTTTTAACGGACATATCTTTTTCATCCTGAATGGTCGGATTTCTAAACCACGAATCGGAAAACAATAAGACAACACCGCCAATAACGAGGACAGCAGAAATGGCGATCTGGTTTCCTAAGACGGCCTCAATTTTATCGTCAAACAAATACCCCAAGATTAGCGCGGGAATAACAGCAAAAGCCAGTTTATAATAGAATTGAAGATTGCGAAAATCAAAAAACTTTTTCCAGTACGCAAAAACGACGGCCAGAATGGCACCGAACTGAATGGAAACCTGAAACATCTTGAGAAATTCGGTATCTTCCATGCCCATTAAAGCAGCGGTAAAACCCATGTGAGCGGTAGAAGAAACGGGCAGAAACTCGGTGAGACCCTCAATGATGGCGATGATAACAGCCTTGAATAAATCCATAGTATTTAATTAAAAAACTTTGCCGGAGCTTTTTGCGCTGACAAAGTTTTTAAGAATTTTTTTCGTTAAAATTAATTTTTATTCCGCTTCAGTATTGCATAAACTTCTATCACAAAACCGGTGATGACGAGAATTGGAGCGATGCGAATCCGGCGGATGGAGAAGATATCCTGGTTCCACACATTCGGGTCATATTTGCCATCGACAGTATTGGCATCGGCGCCCATCATGAGCAAAAATCCGACGAGGATAAAAGCAAGACCAATCAGCATCCACTTATAATTTTCTCTGCCGAAATAGAAAACGCCTGATGTCGTCTCGCGAGCTTCAGCCTGTGCTTCGGCTTGATTTTTATATTTTTTGGCCATGTTTAAGAATAATAAAGATCATCCACATTAGATCGCAGGAATCTCCACGTGGCGATTATGGTGCTGCACACCGTGATAAAAATACCTCCCAAGAAAATAGCCACTACTAGAATGATCAGTTTGTCATTATCCTGTGCGAAAGGCGTCCCAATTTGCGTAATAAAATAATACCAGGCGGCGAAAAGCACGCCCAGACCCAATACCGCACCAATAAGACCGAGTATCATGGCCTCCTTGATGAAAGGCTTCAGGATAAAGCGCCGCTTGGCACCTACCAGCTGCATCGTTTTAATAATGAAACGCTTCGAGAAAATTTTGAGCCGGATAGAATTGTTGATGAGCACCACTGCTAACACCAAAAATAAGAATGTAAAACCGAGAATCCACTTCAGGATATTGTTCAGGTTGTTGTACACCTCCACCATTAAAGTACTGTTATTCTTAACGTCTGTAATGCCTGGTGTCGCTTTGATCTCGGTGATGGCGGCGTCGATTTTTGCAGGATCTACAAACTCCGGCTTCAGCGCTACCTCAACAGAAGACGGAAAAATATTCTCTTCGAACAAAGCGCTGCTTTCGATGCCCATACTTTTGCGCGCTTCTTCGGCGGCCATCTCCCTCGAGATGTAGGTTGCACGTTTTACGGAGGAAAGCGTCTGGATTTTCTTAAAGGTTTCCATCTCGCTTTTTGCAATTTTTACAGAATCTTTGGCGTCGTAATTTTCATCAAAATAGGCATTAACCACCAACTGCTCTTTAATATAATCCGAATACTTCTGCGCATTAATCAAAATCAAACCCATTAGTCCCAGCAGGAACAACACCAGAGCGATACTCACCACAACGGTAATATTGCTGGACCGCAGCCTTCTTTTGTTAAAATCCTCAACCGTCTTAGCCATTAAATAAAAAATTTCTGCTAAAATAGAAAAAAACTTCCGTAATTTGCCGGAACGCGGCAAAAACGCGTGTTAAAAAAAGGCTAATGCCAGCGTAGAAACAGCGTTGAACGCCTAATTACTAAATTACCTACAGAGCCGCATGAGCGTACGAGCGAAAAAACATTTGGGTCAGCATTTTCTGACCGACGAATCGATTGCCGAGAATATTGTTAAAGCACTTTCGCCCGCCGCGAAAGTCCTGGAAGTCGGCCCGGGAATGGGCGTGCTGACGAAATACCTGCTTGGGACGAATGCGGAAATCTATTTGGCAGAAATCGATGAAGAATCGATAACTTATTTAAAGAAAAACTATCCTGCGCTTAAAGAAGAGCATTTTGTGGGCGATTTTTTACAGCTTGATATTGCGGCGCATTTCGAAGATCAGGTCAGTATCATCGGCAATTTCCCGTATAATATCTCTTCGCAGATTTTATTTAAGATTATTGATTATTATCAGCGCGTGCCTGAGATGGTGGGCATGTTCCAGAAAGAAGTGGCCGAGCGCACGGCAGCAGTTCCGCGCACCAAAGATTACGGCATCCTCAGCGTTTTGGTGCAGGCACTTTATGACGTTGAATATCTTTTTACCGTTCACGAAAATGTTTTTAATCCTCCGCCAAAGGTAAAATCGGGCGTAATCCGGTTGGTTCGTAATCCGAAAGAAGGATTAGCTGGACGCGAAATTTTGTTTAAAAAGATCGTAAAAGCCGGCTTCGGCCAGCGGCGGAAAAAACTCTCTAATTCACTGAAAGCCATTGGCTTGCCGGAAGAACTGAAAACGCACGAATTTATGGAAAAGCGTGCGGAGGAATTATCGGTGGCTGATTTCATCGCGTTCACGCAACTTTGGGAAACGCATAGCGGGAAAAATTAAATATAATTTTACTCAGTTTTTTTCAGGAGTTCGATCATTTTTTCCAACTCTACGATTTTTGCCCGAAGTAATGCATTTTCGTTTTCTCGCGAGGAAATTGGATTTCTTACCCCGTGGGCTGCAGCACCGTCCATTTCGTCGTCTTCCTCTGCGATGTCTTCTAAATCCTCCTGAATGTCGTCGATGTCTTCACTGATTTCCTCAATGTCTTCGCTGATCTCTTCGATATCTTCCTGTATATCTTCGATGTCTTCCTGAATTTCGTTCACGTCATCTTTCAGATCTTCTATATGCTCCTGGCTGCGGTTAACGGACATTTGAATAAAAATGGCGAGATAAATGGCTTCCAGTGAAAGCACGGTTGTCAGCACAAGCAACATTTTATCGAAAGCGACGAGGCCGAAAGCGGGAAGCACAAAAGCAACGATAAACACCAGTGAATGCGCGATCAGCGAGGGAATCGAACCGATCCACCACATTACGCCGTCGGTTATGCGTACCAGAACGTCGAATTTTTCGGTTGCAGTATGATCGCGGTTTTTCATAGTTTAATCATTTTTCAACGCGCCGTTAACGCCAATTCCAAAGAGTGCAAAATCATATTTCGCGGGATCGTTCGGCTCAAAGTGTCTCAGCGTGGCATCCAATTCCTTCACGGCTTTCCAATCGTTTTGCTGCCTCGAAAGCAAACCCAATTCCCGGGAAATATTTCCGGTATGTACATCCAGCGGCACGGAAAGATATTTAGGATCAAGTTCTGTCCATAAGCCAAAATCTACGCCGCGCCGGTCCTGCCGTACCATCCAGCGCAGAAACATCATTAGACGTTTGGCAGCCGAATTTCTGTAGGGGGAACTGACGTGTTTCCTACTGCGGTGGCTGCTGTCATTGTCAAAAAAGACCCTTCGAAACCGTTCAATACTGTGCGAAAAGTCGGTTTCTTCCGGCCTTAATAAAAACAGCTTTTCGAGTGATTCATGCTGACGATAAATTCGCTGTAAGGCCAGCACGAAATACAGCAAATCTTCGCGATTGAACGTGCGGTGCACCGCATCATATTTAAAATACTGCAGATCGGAAGCCTGAAAATTTAAAACAAAATCTGTCGGGGTCTGCTGCATCCAATCCAGAATCCGCGTAGCGTTATTGATGATCGCTTTACGATTTCCCCAAGAAATTGTAGCGGTAATGAAACCGGCAATCTCGATGTCGCGACGGTCTGAGAAACGGTGCGGAATCTGCACCGGATCTACTTCAATGAAATCCGGCTGATTATAACGGTCGGCATTTGCATCAAGAAAACTTTTCATTGTCGCAAAGTCCATGGCCAGGTCAGATTCTATCAATGCGATTCTATTTTTAGGGGCACCAACGCATTCGGAAGTTCCGTCTCAGGGAAAATTTGGCGGGCCTCATCACGCAATAACTCCAGGTCATTATAACGATTGGAAAAGTGTCCCAGAATGAGTTTACCAACGTTGGCCATTTTTGCGATATGAGCCGCTTCCAAAGCCGTTGTATGGCCGGTATATTCTGCCATTTTCTTTAACTCATGCAAAAAGGTAGATTCGTGGTAGAGCACATCGACACCGTCGATAAGAGAAAGAATGCTTTCGTTGTATCGGGTATCACTGCAGAAAGCGTAGGAAACCGACGGCGATGGCGCGTTAGTGAGTTTTTCATTCTTCAAAACATATCCATCCGAAAGAACGATATCCTTTCCGTTTTTAATATTTTGATAGCCACAGGTCTGAATTTCTTCGTATTTTGAAATTTCAGCCATGTTCAAGTGACGTTCTTTGGGTTTTTCCCGGAAGAGGTAGCCGTTGCAATAGATGCGGTGATCCAATGGGATGGTGAACACTTCTACCCTTTTATCATCATAAATTTTCTCACTTTGCTTGCTGCTGAGCTCATGATAAATTACTTCAAAGCCGCGATGGGTCTCTGTAATTCTAAAAATGGTTTCGAGCATCTCTTTAATACCGACCGGCCCATAAACATGCAGCGGCGTTTCCCGGCCAAGCAGCCGAAAGGACGCGATAAGACCGGGCAAACCGAAACAGTGATCACCGTGCAGATGCGAAATAAATATATGATTGATTTTTGAAAATCTGGCTTTTGCCTTGCGCAACTGTACCTGCGTTCCCTCTCCACAATCGATGAGAAAACTGCGTTCTTCCATCTCCAGAAACTGTGCGGTTGGCGCAGAGTTGATGGTGGGAATTGCGGAATTATAGCCGAGAATCGTAAGATAAGTACTCAAGATAGTTGTGGATTTGTTTGAATAGACAAAATTAACGATAATAAATTATTTACGGTCTCCGACATTTAAAAAAGAAAAATCCCGAACGTCGTCCGGGATTTAAAACTATATCTAATTATTTTTTAAGTTTTCTAAACTTTAAATAAGAGGCTGTTGCCAAAAGCAACATAAAAGCGGTACCGATGTACACCCACGCCGGCACCGGAATCGGATCGCCCGCGGCATAAGAGTGCAACCCTGTGAGATAATAATTCACACCAAAATAAGTCATTACAATGGAGGAAATTGCAAACAGTGACGCGACGTGAAATGCCCATTTACCTCGCAAACCCGGCACCAAACGCATGTGAAGAACAAAAGCGTAAACCATCACGGAAATGAAAGCCCAGGTTTCTTTTGGATCCCAGCTCCAGTAGCGTCCCCACGATTCGTTGGCCCAGATACCGCCTAAGAAAGTACCTACCGTAAGCGCATACAGACCAATGGTCAGCGACATTTCGGAAACGATGGTAAGTTCCTTGATGGTGGTTTCGTTATGTATTTTATAGGTTTTTTTATTGGTGAAGATGTAAAAGAATAATACAATCATCGCGATTACCATAGAAAGGCCAAAGAAGCCATAACTGGAAACAATAATTGCTACGTGAATAATCAGCCAGTAAGACTTAAGAACCGGCACCAGCGGTGTAATTTGTGGATCCAGGGCAGAACCACCGTGCGCAAAACCCATCATAATTACCGCCACCATAAAGCCGGCCGCCGGAATCAACGCGTTCGAATTACGGTACAGCAGCAAGCCCGCAGAAATACCCACCCACGAAATAAAGATTATCGCTTCATAGCCATTACTCCAAGGCGCGTGACCGGAAATATACCACCTGCCGATTAAACCTAAAAACTGCAGGAAATAGCCAACCAACCCAAAAAGAATCAATCCTTTTATTATTTTATTTAAAATTTTATTAGGTTTAAATAATTCGATGAAACCTAAAAGCAAAAGCAAACCGCCTATTAAGGAATAGAACATCAACAGGTAAAAATTGATATTCGCTTTGTTCATCAGAACCTCCAGTTTTACTTTAGATTCAGCAGGAACAACATTTTTGCCCCAGGTTTTCTGATATTCTTCCAAACGTTTCAACTCGGCATCGGCGCGAGACCAATCGCCGGATTTCTGCGCGGCCAAAACTTCAGAAAAATACGGACCCATCACTTTTTGAGATTCCATGTCCGGTTCAAAGTTCTGGTCAAGCCACGAATGCCACGTACTGTTCGGATCATTTTTTACGGGAACGATCCGCATGAACTGTCCGCTGAAGAATTCATTGAAAGCCTGCACGCGGTCGTTCACAGCGATCACTTCTTTATCGTAATTGGTTTGGTCTGCAGGTTTCTTGCGGAAAGCTTTCTGGTAATCTTCCTCAAGCACGTAATGCAGCGCGCCTGTACCGTCGGCGGGAAACAGCGACATCAGGGTGGTGTAACCTTCGTCGTTGGCTTTGGTCTTTTTCTTAAGTTCGTCCCCTCCTTTGGTACCTACTTTTATTATCGGAACCATTGTCCAGCTCGCTGTATCAGTATTGATGGACAAAAACCACTGGTTGGCCGTGATGCTTTTGCCGTCGCTTCCTTTGAAATAATCGCGTTTGTACAGTTTGCGCAAAACGTCGAGTGCCTGGGTGTTCATCGGCACGATTCGTCCTTCATAATTCTGAACGAGCAAATAAGCAAACTTTTCTGCGTGGTCGTGATCGATTTTATTCCTGGCAATTATTTCATCGGCAGAGATTGGCTTGGGTGAATTTAATCGTAAAGAATTCTGCGTTTTTTTCGGCTCTTCTTTCGGCGCGGTCAACAAATCTGCAGCACCATGATCGTGTCCGTCGTCTGAGGAATGCATCTGTGCACCGGAGCCGTCATCGGTTCCGTGCGTTTCGATCTTTTGGGCGCTGAAATTTAAAGTAACCAATAAGAGCAGGAGCGTCACCGCTTTTTTGCGGTTTACATTTTTCAGCATGGCGTTAAGTTTCCAGAAGTGTGTTCCTTTCCAGAAAAAGACCACAAACATCGCGGTAAACAGAAAGAAGTATCCGATATAAGTAATCAGCGTGCCCCAGAAATCGTGGTTTACAGAAAGTACTGTCCCTTTTCGGTCCGGGTCAAAACTGGCCTGGAAAAACCGGTAGCCGCCGTGGTTCAAAACGTGGTTCATATATATTTTATAAGGCGTTTGCTTGCCCTGGTCAATGATCTGTACATGACTTTCGTAGGCGCTGGGCGCAGTACTTCCGGGATAGGTTTCCATGACGAATTTCTCCAGTTTCAGGGAAAAAGGCGTCGTGTAAACTTTTGGCCCAAAACCGAGAATAATATTCATTCCGTCTACCGAAATCTGTTTGAACGCGTTAGGATTTCCTTTTTCGACGGGAAGATCTACAATAACTTTTGACTTAGGTCCCTGAACTTCAACACTGAGATTATCAGAAACGTGCTCGTCTTTTTTACGGTCGCCTTCATAAGCAATCAGCTTTCCTTTCATCAAACCTTCCGGCACAACCAGACGCAGATCGTTAATCGTATAAAGACTTCTGAGCACAAGCGGTTCATACTCGTCTTTTTTCGTCATGCCTTTGGCTTGTGTTGCCATTGTCATATATTCTGATTCTACAGGCGTTTTGATGAGCAGCGTTCCGTTGGTATTATTAAATTCCACCGCGCCGTCAATCGCGCGGTTAAAGGAAACCAGCGTACCGTTCACCAGTTTGGAATCTCCGGGCTTAATGTAAATATTTTCCCGGCCTGCGTCTCCGGTTGACACCAAATGCAGATATTCGGTCCCGGCAGGATCAGCGATGAGGCTATCTTTTTTTCTTTGAATAAAATCAAGCGCTTTTACCGAGATGTTTTTACCGTGATATTCGTAATTTGCTTCAAAATCTTTGTGCAAAGGCGACATTAAGTACGGAATATCCTGATAGTTCAGAATATCTCCTTTTTCCTCAATTTGAATTTTAAAAAAATTTTTGTCGGTTATAATTTCGTTGGAAGTTTCGCCTTCCCGAATGTGCATAATCCCTTCGAAACTGATATAGCGGGTAATGGCCCCGCCCAAAAAAATTAAAATAAAAGAAAGGTGAAAAACCAGTACCGGCCATTTTTCGCGCCGCCACAGACGATAGCGTGTAATATTTCCTATAAAGTTCAGAATCAGAAGCAACATCAGTACTTCAAACCATTTTGCCTCGTAGATCAGGGCTTTTGCGGTGGGCGTGCCGTAATCGTTTTCCAGAAATGTGGCGCGCGCCATTGCAAATGCATAAACCAAAAGCAGTACTGCCATCGTCCTGGTCGATATTAAAATATCTTGGAGTTTTTTCATTGTAAGTGAAGCTTTGCCAGCAGCAGAAATCCCATGAATTTTCTGCGCAGACCTATTAAACGTAGAACAATTTTCAACGCTTGCAAAAATACAACGTATAATCTTAATTAACGAATTTGGAAAGTGTTTTTACTGGTGTCAATCAGGCACATTTTTCTGATCGCGATTCTCTTCAACAAAGATTTTTCGCGATCGTGTCTGGTCTGTTAGGAAAGAATTGAACCTAAAATGTGGAATCGTAATTATTGGTCGGTATTGTTCAGCATGGGTACGAATTTGTACGCACCGAATTCTTCGCGCTCGAATTCGCGTTCCGATTTTTTTGTAAAACGCATCAGGATTTGCTCATCGGTTTTGCCCAGTGGAATGACCATGGTACCACCGATTTTCAGCTGATGCAAAAGTTCTGTCGGTAGAATTTCCGCGCCGCAGGTGACCAGTATTTTATCAAACGGTGCAAAGGTGGGGAGTCCCAGAAAACCGTCTCCAAAACTCTGGAATTTCGGGCGGAGGTCGAGCTCGTGCAATTTACGCTGCGAAAACACATGGAGATTTTTCTGTCTTTCGATCGTATAGACCAGCGTGTTCATTGCTACCAGAACGGCAGTTTGGTAACCGCAGCCGGTACCGATTTCCAACACTTTTTCCTGTGGATTCAGCTCAAGAAGTGCCGTTTGCTCCGCCACGGTAGACGGATGGGAAATCGTTTGATTGGCCAAAATTGGAAATGCACGATCTTCATAAGCGTAATCTTCAAATACGCTTTCCAAAAATAAATGTCGCGGTACGCGGTTCATCGCGTCCAGAACCCGCTCGTCGGTGATGCCGATTTTGCTGCGAAGGTATTCGACCAAAATTTTCCGTTTCCCGCGGTGTAAATAAGAATCCTGCATGCGGCAAAAATACATATTACAAATTGATGTGCCATATGCCGTCTTTATTTTAACTGAGAGGAGAAGAGCCAAACGCGTTTGTTCTTCTTTTTTTATCTTTACCAAAATATTTCATTGATGCTAAAAGCTGGATTAGTCGGCGCCGGCCACCTCGGAAAAATTCACCTAAAATTATTACAGCAATCTGCCAAATACGAGCTCATCGGCTTTCATGATGCTGATGCCGAAAATGGCCGCAAACTCGAAAAGGAACTGGGCTACCGCTTCTTCGAAAATGTGGAAGAACTGCTGGACCAGATCGATGTTTTGGATATTGTGACTCCGACTTTGTACCACTACGATTACGCGCTGAAAGCAATCAGTAAAAATGTGCATTTTTTCATCGAAAAGCCGGTCACGCAGACATTGGCTCAGGCACAGGATCTGGTGCAGCAGTGCGAGGCGCGCGGAATTTACGCACAGGTGGGCCATGTGGAACGCTATAATCCTGCGTTCATCGGAACAAAAGAATTCATCAAGAATCCGATGTTTATTGAAATTCACCGTTTAGCTGAATTTAATCCGCGCGGAACTGATGTTTCCGTGGTGTTGGATCTAATGATTCACGATCTGGATATTTTGCTGTCGATTGTAAAATCAAAAGTGAAAGCGATTCACGCCAGTGGTGTTTCGGTGGTCTCAAAATCTCCTGATATCTGCAATGCGCGTATTGAATTTGAAAACGGGTGCGTGGCCAATTTAACGACGTCGAGAATTTCAATGAAATCGATGAGGAAATCACGCTTTTTCCAACAGGACGCTTATATTTCAGTTGATTTTTTAGAGAAAAAGGCGGAGGTCATCCGGATGCGGCCGGCACCTGAAAACCCTAGCGGTTTTGATATGATCATTGAAAACGCGGAAGGCGAAAAAAATCAGATATTATTCGAATATCCAAAAATCCAGGCCAATAACGCGATCTTAGATGAACTTGAAAGTTTTGCCGACTCAATCAATGAAAATAAAAAAGTGGAAGTTTCTTTGGAAGACGGCACAGAAGCTTTGAAAGTAGCGCTGGAAATTGTGCGGCTGATTTCAAAGTAAATCAGATAAACAAAAAATATTAAAACAAAAAACAGGTTTTAACAGCAATCAAGCCGATGGACAGAATATTTATAATTTTACTTCTACTCATTCAGGCATCTCTCTTTTCACAGAAAAAATGGGATGTTCGGTTCTATAATGAAAAGACCGGCCGAAACATTGAAATATTTGCGGATAATGACGAGCCAATGCCGATCTCTGCACAGTTCAGGTTTAAGCTGGTTAATCTAACCGTGACTCTTGTTGACGATGAGATTGTTATAATCCCGGCAAATACCAAAAGATTCCTGATTGCCAAACTTTCTGAAATAAAAGCCAACGCGGCAAATTCTTTTTCTTACAGCAACACCTATAACTTCGGGAACGCACTGCAGAAAAGCTTCGACGAAGATTACATTTATTCTCTGCCCTACGAAAAAGGAAAAACACAAACGATATTTCAAGGTTATAATGGGAAATTTTCCCACAAAAACGAGTTTTCGCTCGATTTCAATTTAAAAATGGGAAGCCCAATCCTGGCTGCGCGCGAAGGAATTGTGGTGGAAGCGGTGAGTAATAATACGCGCAGTTGCCCCGATATTTCCTGTGCGAAATACAATAACAGAATTATCATCATGCACAGCGACGGTACTTTTGCGGATTATTCACATTTAAAACAAGGCGGCGTTACCGTAAATAAAGGCGAGCAGGTAAAAAAAGATCAGCTGCTCGGTTACAGCGGAAGTACGGGTTTTGCCAGCGGACCGCATCTTCACTTTTCGGTTTTCATCAACAGAATCGACGGGTCGAGAACCTCAATTAAAACAAAATTTAAAACTTCCGAAAGTGAAGCGACGCTTTTACAGGAAGGAAAAAGTTACACTAAAAATTATTAAAAAATGGATAAGAACATTGTAGTAATCGGCGCAGGAACGATGGGAAACGGAATTGCCCACACTTTTGCACAAACCGGTTTTAGCGTAAATCTGGTGGATGTTTCGCAGCAGGCCCTGGACAAAGCGGTGGCAACAATCACAAAAAACCTGGACCGCATTATCTCCAAAGGAAATTTAACTGAAGAGCAAAAAACTTCTACTTTAAATAACATTAAAACTTTTACTAATTTAGAAGATTGTGCGCCAAATGCCGATCTCATCGTAGAAGCTGCAACGGAAAATCAGGATTTAAAGCTCAAAATTTTCAAACAAATGGATGAGCTGGCGCCGGCAAACTGTATACTTGCGACCAACACGTCTTCAATTTCAATCACGAAAATCGCATCGGTCACCAGCCGTCCGGAAAAAGTGATCGGCATGCATTTTATGAATCCGGTGCCGGTTATGAAGTTGGTGGAAATCATTAAGGGCTACTCCACTTCCAAAGAAACTTTTAACGAGATTTTTGAACTGAGCAAAACTTTAGGAAAAGTACCGACTGAGGTGAACGATTACCCTGGATTTGTTGCTAACCGAATTTTGATGCCGATGATCAACGAAGCCATTGAAACTTTATACAACGGTGTTGCAGGCGTAGAAGAAATCGACACGGTGATGAAGCTGGGCATGGCGCATCCCATGGGACCATTGCAACTTGCAGATTTCATCGGACTGGATGTTTGTCTGGCAATTTTAAATGTGATGTACAACGGCTTTAAAAATCCGAAATACGCCCCGAATCCACTTTTGGTAAATATGGTGATGGCCGGAAAACTGGGTGTGAAATCCGGCGAAGGTTTTTATGATTATGCGGAAAGTAAAAAAGCGGAGAAAGTATCCAAAATGTTTTTAAAGTAAAAAAGGAGCACTGTTGTAATTTAGGCCGCGAACAACGCTTTTAAACATAAAGTTTTGCTAAAAGTAAGCATCGAGGCAAACGAACATCAATAAATTGTTTACCTTTGAATCAGTTATTAAACATAAGAAAATGAAATTACCAAAGTTTTTATTAGCCGACAATTCAGATTTTCCTGAAGACTTATTTGTAGTTCATACCGAATATCCGCGGTTTGTCTTAAATGTAGAAGAAGAAGACGTAGAATGGTTCGACGACCTGGAAGGCGACGACGAAGAAACGGTAGCTGACGAAGCCACAAAAGTAGTGGAAGCAGCCTTCAAATGGTGCGACGAGGAACTCGCAAAATACGACGAGGAAGAAGACGAAGAATAAATAAAAAAGGAACTCATAACAGAGTTCCTTTTTTAATTCCAAAGGCCACTAATTACATTTTTGTAAATTTCATCAATAGCAGCTTATCTTTATAAAGCTCCAGCGTGTTGCCCGTAACCACATATTTTGTCGCCGCAGAAAGCATACTGAAAAAGTTCGTTTCTTCGCTCATCGACGGGCACGACATACGCGTAGAGCCTACGTTTGAAGCTGAGAAATTACCTACCGTAGCATCCAGCATCAGCTCGCCAAAATAATTATTGCAGCCACCATTTCCCGTCACTTTTCCTGCTTCGATAATCATCGTCGGGGTTTTGCCTTTTACGTTATCAGCCAGTTGCCATTTTGTACCGACAAGATTTGCCTGATTTCCTCCGATCTTCGATTTTATCGAATTAACCGTTGAACAGGAATAAGCAAAAGCTGCCAGCAGGACAAATACCGACAAAAACCGAGCAGCTCGAAAAATTGAACTCATTTTCATACCTTAATTTTTATAAACTCAAATTTAGGGAATAATATCTATCCGAAGCGATTGTGTGCATTTAATTAACTGCAAAAAAGCATTCTTTTTAGGATGCTTTCTTATTTTATTTATTTTAAATGTTTACGAACGAAGTTCTGCACCAAACTCTTTCTGAAAAGTTTTGATCAGCGAATTCATCACTTCAACAATATCTTTTTCTTCCAGCGTTTTTTCTTCATTTAAAAGTTCAAAGCTCATCGCATAAGATTTCTTGCCGGCCGGAAGTTTATCGCCTAGATAAACATCAAAAAGATTCATGCTCTTCAAAAATTTACTTCGTTTCCCCATGGCGGCCGCATAAAGTTTCGCATACGGAAGATCGCGGTCGACCAACAAAGCCAAGTCTTTTCTGGTTTTGTTAAACTTTGGGATCTCCTTAAATTTCAGCGCTTTTCCGGCACGCAGATTTTGGCAGGATTCCAATTCGATTTCCGCGTAATAACAGGCTTGGTCCAGATCCGCGTCCTTCAGGAATTCCCCGGCAACTTTTCCTAATCGCGCGATGGTTTTTCCGTTTGCCGAGATGGCGATACCTTCAGAAAACCGTTCATCTTCCAGAGGTTTCTCTTCAAATTCGACAGGAATTGACTGAAGAAGAATATTTACATATGATTTCAACCGATAGAAATCAGTAGCAGATTTAGGTTGTAACCAGTTTTCCGCTTCATCGCGTCCCGTAACGAGAATCGCCAATTGCTTGCGCTCTTCGTAGCGGTGGGTTTTATGGTAAATTTTACCTAACTCAAAAAACTTAATCTGGTTATTTTTTCTTTTAATGTTATAATCAGCGTTCGTCAGCAAACCTTCCAGCAAAGATTTTCTTAAATATTGTAAATCGCTGCTGAGCGGATTTAAAATTTTAACGGCATTGTCAGGATTTTTAACAGAAGTCAAAGAATTATTCATCACTTCATAAAAACCGTTGCTCTGCAGCGTGCGCGCCCAAGCGTTTTCTAGTGCATCCTGGTCATCCGGATCCAGCTTTACCGGAGTGAATGCAAGTTTTTGCGGTGACTCAATTTTATTATAACCGTAAATACGCAGAATTTCCTCGATAACGTCGATTTCACGCGTTACGTCCGCACGGTACGCCGGCACCACCACTTCGAGACCGTTTTGGATTTCGTTCAAGACCTTGATATCCAGCGCTTTCAATATTTCTTTGATTTTTTCCTGATGCATTTTTGTACCCAGGATTTGTTCAATCTTAGAAAATCGCAGAATGACGTAGTGATCTTCAATCGGCGTCGGATAATGGCTTAAAATTTCACCGGCGAGCGTTCCGCCCGCGATTTCTTCAATCATTTTCACAGCGTGCGTCAGCGCTGTTCTGGTCATTTTCGGATCCACGCCGCGTTCGAAACGGAATGAAGCATCCGTATTCAAGCCATGAAACTTTGCAGCACGTCGCACCGCAATCGGGCTGAAATAAGCACTTTCCAAAAAAACAGTTTTCGTGCCTTCAGAAACACCGGAACTGATACCACCAAAAACGCCTGCGATACACAACGGAGTATCGGCAGCGTCTTTGATCATTATTTCTGTGCCGTTCAAAGTTCGCTCCACTCCATCCAATGTCGTAAATTTCGTTCCCGAGCCGGCGGTTCCCACTTTGACCTTTTTTCCGGCAATTCCGGCGGCATCAAAAGCATGCAGTGGCTGACCGTAGGCGTGCAGAATATAATTCGTAATGTCAACAATATTATTGATCGGTACCAATCCGATCGCCTGAAGACGGACTTTAAGCCAATCCGGTGAAGGTTGTACATCAACATTTTGGATAACTGCGCCCAGATATTTTGGACATAAGTCGGAATCTTCCACCTCAAGCTGAAATTCCGTTTTTTGTGATGATTCTAAAGGAACTTCGGTCACTTTTTCGAATGAAGAAGGCATCTGGTGCGAACTTAAAAAAGCGTGCAGATCCCGCGCGACTCCGTAGTGCGACATCGCATCAGTACGGTTTGGCGTGAGACCGATCTCTAAAACTTTATCCTCGCTCAAGTCGAAGTATTTGCTGAAATTTTCACCAATTTCAAAACGGGTTTCGTCCAGAATCATAATACCGCCATGATCGTCGCTCAGACCCAGTTCATCCTCGGCGCAGATCATGCCCTGAGAAACTTCGCCGCGAATTTTTGCCGCTTTTATCTGAAAAGAACTTCCGTCTTTGCCATACAGCGTCGTGCCAACCGGCGCCACCGGAACGACCTGGCCGGCGGCAACATTCGGTGCACCACAGACAATGTGTAGCGGTAATCCTGAGCCCACATCAACCGTTGTCACACTGAGTTTATCAGCATTCGGATGTTTTTCGCAGGTAAGAACGCGGCCGACGACGATGCCCTCCAAACTGCCACGTACCGATTCGAAAGAATCAATTCCCTCCACTTCAAGGCCGATATCGGTAAGATACTCGCCCACTTTCTCAGTTTTTAGGTCGGTTTTAATATAATCTTTCAGCCAATTCTGTGAAATTTTCATTACGCTCGGAGTTTTCTTTTTGTTAGTTGTTCGCGCACGGTTTTCTGCCCGCTCGAACGCTGCAAATATCGTGATAATAGCTTTAAAAAAAAATTGGGATTCAAAATTAATTGAATCCCAAATGATATTTATTTAAAGAAAATTACGCTTACATTCCGATGACGGGCATCGACAGCATTAAGATGTTTTCCGACTCTTCCAGTCCGTCCAGCGGCTCAATAATGCCGGGGCGATTGGGTTGCGACATTTTCATTACGATGTCATCTGCGGAAAGAACTGATAACATTTCGGTTAAAAATTTGGAACTGAATCCGATATTGATGTCCTCACCGTTATAATCGCAGGGAACCTGCATGTCTGCTTTGTTCGCAAACTCAGTGTCTTCTGCGTGAAGATGAAGAATATTTCCGGACAGCTTAAATCTTACCTGATTGGTTGATTTGTTCGACATGATCGAAGCACGACGGATCGAACTTAATAAAAGCGTACGGTTTATTGTAAGAACATTGGGGTTTTCTTTCGGAATTACCGCAGAATAATTCGGGTATTTACCATCGATAAGGCGGCAGATCCAGATATTGTTGCCGAAAGTAAACTTCGCCATATTTTCATTGAATTCTATCGAAACATCTTCATTTGAGGACGCCAGAATTCCTTTAAAAATCGCCAACGGCTTTTTAGGCATGATAAATTCCACCGGCTCAGCATTCACCAAATCGGTGCGTTTGTAAACCACCAGACGATGTGAATCTGTCGAAACAAAATTCGTTTCATCTTCTTTAAACTGGAACAGGACACCCGTCATCACCGGACGAAGGGAATCATTACTCGTGGCGAAAAGCGTATTGCTCAGCGCTTCCGAAAGTATACCCGCAGCAACGGTGACACTCTGTGAAGCGTCGAATTCCGGCAGTTCGGGGTAATCTTCTGCATGATCCAGCGCTACGGCAAAATTATCTTTCTCATCAAGTATTTCCAGCATTTTACCGTTTCCGTCTTCCGCATCTTTCACCGAAAGTGTCAGCGGCTGCTCGCCGTAGGTCTTCACAAAGTCCTGAAATATTTTCGCCGGCACCGCAATTTTTCCGTCCTGGTCAGATTTTACATCAAGCGAAGTAATCAATGTCGTTTCGCCATCTGAGGCGGTAACGTGCAAGACTTCGTTTTCGATCTGAAAAAGGAAATTTTCAAGAATCGGCCGCGACTGAGAGTTCGAGATTACCCCGCTCACCGTTTGCAACGCTTTCTGTAACTCGCTACTGGAAACAATAAATTTCATACAAGTAAATTATAATTAATTTTCACAAATATATAAATTTTAACGCGGATTAACACAAGATTAATCGATGCAAAACGCTTCTGAAATGAAAACTTATCAACACCCGTCGAAGCTTTTTTATCTTCTTACTTTCCACGTTCGGGATCGATATCAACTGAAAGTGCGAGATAAAGAAAATGCAGGTTTCTGTTTCCTTTTGAACTAAAATCACGTTGCCAAAGATAACCGCCCGCAAGACTGAAAAGATCGTCGATTTTATAACTTAAACCGGC
The DNA here is from genome assembly GCA_002454815.1 of Flavobacteriales bacterium UBA6693. Lineage (GTDB taxonomy): Bacteria > Bacteroidota > Bacteroidia > Flavobacteriales > Weeksellaceae > Kaistella. The sequence continues at coordinate 48,023 of DKJL01000001.1, read as the reverse complement.
GTAGGTTCGGTTTCGTGCAAAGAGCGGGTTTTGTGTCACGACAAAGAAAACTTCGTTGTAGGCGTTGCCGGATATCGTGCCCGGTTGCACCTCTGCGGAGTTTAGCGGAGCGGAAACATTCAGCCGGTAACGCAAACGAATGCGCTGGGAATGCTCGTCGGACTGTGGCTCATAATTCCAACTTTTTTCGGCCCTTACCCGATTTTCAAATTTAAATCTGCCTCTTTTAATGGCATAAGCATCCTGAATCCAGATTCGGAATTCTTCTTTTTTCAAAGCGTGATCTTCGTAATTCGCGTACCGTCCCAAACCGATCAGCACTTTGTTATTTCTTCCCACCTCGCGGCCTATGCCGCCTTTTATCTCGTAGTAATCGGGATAGCTGTAATCTTCTGTACCACGCAATTGACCTTCGGCATAAGCATACCATTTTGAATTTATTTGATATTCAATATTGAGCACGTTGTAGCTGGAAACACGTTCCTTTTGCCCATGAATTTGAGACAATGGAAACAGAATTAAAAAAAACAACAACTTCTTAGATATCATTGGCAGCCTTTGATAAAGCAAATTACGCATTTTAATTAATTTTTTTATAAAGTAATTTTATACGTGAATCCTATATGAAACCAGCGGCCGGCCATGGGAACCCCAAAAGTCTCGATGTACTTCGTATTAGTAAGATTATTGATGAGCAGATAAACATGACCAGCGTTAAAATGATAATAAAGTTTTTCGTCCAACAGCTGATAGCTGCCGCTGTTCACACGTTCATTATAGCGGTAAGTAAGCTGATTGCTGAGGTTTTTAAATAAGCGGTTCTCCAGTTTGAAAATAAACTGATGGCGAAGATGATCCACAACATAACGTGACAAACCGCCTGCCCGCTCGCCGACATCGGTGTCCAAATAAGTGTACGCGATGCTGTATGACTTAAAGAAAGAATTGAAATTTTGGCTCAACTCCGCCTCCAAACCTTTCGTAAAAAGATCTCCGATATTCTCCGCCTTCCAAATGTCTTCTGCACGAGCCTTGGTCCAGTCGATTGCATTCTCGGTATCGCGGGTAAAAAAGCTCAGCTTCGCATTAAAATTCCGGTTTTCAAAACGATATCCAAGTTCTGTTGCGACAGCGCTTTCGGGATTTAAGTCGGAATTTCCTTCCTCTGTTTTACTTTTATAATAAAGGTCAGTAAAAGTTGGGATCCGGTTTACTTTAGAAATATTCCCATAGATTTTGTGATTCGGATTAAATGCATATCCAACGTCTAGTCCGGGGTAAAAAAAATCTCCGGCGGTGGTATAATGTGCCCACGAAACGCCCGGCGACACCTGCAGCTTATCTTCATAGAAAGAAAAATGATGTTCTAAAAACAACTGCGACAGAAACCGTTCACGGTGTCCTAAATTATTACTGGCCAGAAATTCTTTCCGAAGTTCCACCCCCAGTCCGGTGGTCCCAAGGGAACTATTAAAACTGCCGTTCAGTTCGCCACCAACATTATTTCCGATGTGCATATTGCGGTAGATTTCCGGTTTTTCACGGTTAAATAAATAGAGATCCTGGCCGCGCCGCCAATACAGACCGCCATTTAACTTGAAATTCCCGAGTTGTTTTTGCGCGTTAACGCTCACGATGGAGGCCTGTGTCTCTTCATACTGTTCGGTGGCAGTCGGTGTGGAATAAAAACCATTGGCGCCAAATTTTTTTTCCTGAAAGCCTGCTTGCAGTGAAATCTTTCCGTGAGTAAAACGGTATTCGTTCTGATAAAAAATATTGTTGATTTTATAATCAGTATTGCGTCGGTAGCCGTCCGAAGCATCAGAACTTGCTTGTATCAAATTGGAAAATTGATTACTGCCAACGCTGGCCGCTGCACGGAGTTTATAACTGCTGAAATCTCCCCCTTCGGCGCCAATTGTAATTTCTGTTTCCTTCCCCGGTTTTGTAACTATATTAACGACACCGGCGTAAGCATTTTGACCAAAACGTCGTGCAGCCGGACCTTTGATGACTTCAATTTTTTCAACCGAACTCAGATCCACCGGCAGACTCATGGAATTGTGACCCGTTTGCGAATCATTCATACGGACGCCGTTAATGAGAATCAGAACCTGCTCGAAGGAGCTGCCACGGAGAGAGACGTCTGCCTGTACGCCATTTCCGCCGCGTCGTCTAATATCAAAACCGGCGATGGTTGCCAGGACTTCTTCTATACTTTTCGCCGGTAGCGAAGCAATTTCTTCTTTGTTTATAACGCTGATATTTTCGTTCACTTTGCGCATCGGCAACTCCATAAATTTTCCATGGACGGTGACCGGCAGAATATCCGATTCTTTTTCCTGCGCTGATAAACTAATACACATGCCGGCCACTAAACCGATACCGAGAATTTTTCTCATATTGCTAATAATATTTAAATTAAATTATCCGAAACACAATTCAAACTAACGTGAACAAAGCCAATGACGATCGAGGTTAAGCGTTATTTTCGCCGCAAATATATTTAAGAATTAAATAAAACGCAGAGTGAAACCGCGTAAAGTTGTGTTTATAAAAATAAAAGCAATGCAACAAGCTGGCGTTGTATCTGTTGCATAGTGATCTTTTTCTTATCAAATGTGCAATCCGGTCCTCGAAAATTTTACGCACGATTAACGCCGGAAATTCAGACTCAAATATTTTCAAATAAAGTACAGCAAAGCACGTAATTCTCCGGAAATTTTTTCGGTCAAAAAATCGTAAATTTGGACGTCTTAAAATCTACTATGATTACATCTGAAAATATCGATATAAAAAAGCAGCTTTTCATCAAAAACGCTCATCTCAATAATCTCAAACATATTGACGTACTGATTCCTAAGAATAAACTCGTGGTGATAACGGGTGTCTCCGGAAGCGGAAAATCTTCCCTGGCATTCGACACCATTTATGCCGAAGGACAGCGCCGCTATGTGGAAAGCCTTAGTTCTTATGCGCGCCAGTTTTTGGGTAAACTGGAAAAACCAAAAATCGACGATATTAAGGGCTTGGCGCCATCGATTGCGATTCAGCAAAAAGTAATTTCCTCGAATCCGCGCTCCACTGTAGGAACAAGCACCGAGGTTTACGATTATTTGAAGCTACTGTTCGCGCGTGTGGGGCGAACGTTTTCGCCTATCTCAGGTAAGGAAGTGAAAAAAGATTCCGTAACGGATGTTATCAATTTCATCAAAGACCACCAGAACGAAACATTTTTTCTGCGTGCGCCGCTGTCCTTTAATGCTGATAATTTTGCGGAGCAACTGAAAACTTTAAAGATGACAGGCTTTACACGGCTTGAAGTTAACGGAAACGTGGCGGGAATTGAAGATCTGGAAACTTTTGGATTTGTGCCGCAGGGTGACATGGAAATTCATCTTGTTATCGACCGATTCAGTTACGAGGAAGACGAGCATTTTTTGCAGCGGCTGGCCGACTCTATCCAAATGGCTTTTTATGAGGGCCACGGTTATTGCTCTTTGAAGGATACGAGCACGGCAGAAATTACCGAATTCTCCAATAAATTTGAGTTGGACGGAATGAGTTTTATGGAACCGAACGTTCATTTTTTCAGTTTTAATAATCCATATGGCGCGTGTCCCGAATGTGAAGGCTACGGAAAAGTGATTGGCATCGACGAGGATTTGGTGATACCTAACAAAAATCTTTCTGTTTTTGAAGATGCCGTTGCGAGTTGGAAAGGTGAAAGTATGAGCGAATGGAAACGAAATTTCATTAAACTCGCCAAAGATTTTCCGGTCCACAAACCCTATCACGAACTGACGAAGGAGCAGAAAAATTATTTATGGAAAGGTGACAATACACGGAGCTTTCCGTCCATCAACAGCTTCTTCAAAATGCTGGAGGAAAATCTTTATAAAATCCAGTATCGCGTGATGATTTCCCGCTATCGTGGCAAGACACTCTGCCCAACCTGCGAGGGACTGCGCCTGCGCGAAGAAACGAAATGGGTAAAAATTGACGGTCACAACATCCAGTCGATGATCGAACTTCCGCTGGACGAATTCCTGCCCGCCATCAAGTCATTAAAACTCAATGACCACGATGCCGAAATTGCGAAAAGACTTCTTTACGAAATAACGACGCGCCTTACTTTTCTGGAAAAAGTAGGTTTGGGCTATCTCACGATAAACCGGACATCCAATACGCTTTCCGGAGGCGAAAGTCAGCGCATTAACCTCGCAACGTCGCTCGGAAGTTCGCTGGTCGGTTCCATCTATATTCTGGACGAACCTTCGATCGGGCTGCACTCACGCGACACCGAAAATTTAATTGAGGTTTTGAAGAATCTCCGCGATCTGGGAAATACCGTTATCGTTGTAGAACACGACGAAGACGTGATGAAAGCGGCCGACTACATTATTGATATCGGGCCGGAAGCCGGATACCTTGGCGGCGAACTCGTTTTTGCGGGAAACTTTTCCGAACTCGAAGATGCTGATACACTTACCTCGAAGTATCTCACCGGAAAACTCGAAATAAAAATTCCGGAAAAGAGGAGAAAACCAAAAGAGTGGATTCACATTAAAGGTGCGCGCCAAAATAACCTCAAAAACATCGATGTTGATATACCGCTGGAATGTCTGACCGTAATAACAGGAGTTTCCGGTAGCGGGAAATCGACACTCATGAAGGAAATCCTGACTACTGATATCCAGATCCAGTTAGGAATGGGCGGCAAAAAAGGCGATTACGATTCGGTAGATTTTCCGGCGAAATTAATTAAAAACATCGAATTAATTGACCAAAACCCAATTGGTAAATCTTCCCGCTCCAACCCGGTCACATACCTCAAAGCTTATGACGAGATCCGCGATCTTTTTTCCAAACAGAAACTGGCAAAAATGCACGGTTTACTGCCGAAGCATTTTTCCTTTAACGTAGATGGCGGGCGTTGCGACGAGTGTAAAGGTGAAGGCGTGATAACCGTGTCGATGCAATTTATGGCTGATATCGAACTGGAATGCGAAACATGCCATGGCACACGTTTCAAGAACGAAATAATGGAAATTAAATACGACGAAAAAAACATCTCCGAGGTATTGCATATGACGGTCGACGAAGCGATCTCATTTTTCAAGGATAATTCGCAGGACAAGATTGTTACCAAACTGCTGCCTTTGCAAGAAGTAGGACTCGGCTATCTGCAGCTGGGACAAAGCTCTTCTACCCTTTCCGGCGGCGAGGCGCAGCGGGTAAAACTGGCATCTTTCTTAGTAAAAGGCGTGACAACGGAAAAAACATTATTTGTTTTCGATGAACCTTCTACCGGTCTGCATTTCCACGATATCAATAAATTGCTGAAATCTTTGCAGGCACTGATTGAACTCGGTCATTCAGTAATCGTTATCGAGCATCAGCCTGATATTATTAAAACAGCGGATTATATCATCGATATTGGACCGGGCGCGGGTAAGCACGGCGGTGAAGTTGTTTTTGCAGGAACTCCTGAAGACCTGGCGAAGCACGGAACATCTCAAACAGCAAAATATATCGCAGAGAAGTTGGCTTAAACTATTATCTACAGGAATGGGCATCTGGCTTCATAGTTCAACGGATAGAACAAGAGTTTCCTAAACTTTAGATCCGGGTTCGATTCCCGGTGAGGCTACATTTAAATTAAAAAAAGGAGAAAATTCAGCGGTGATTTTTCTCCTTTTATTATTTATTGTCTAGCGTTTGTTGGTCCCGTCGACCACAATGCGGTCTTTGCGGTTTGCCAGCTCCCAAGCCGTGGCGAAAACCAGCTGCGTACGTTTCTGAAGCGCTTCGTAATCGATTTTATCCGGCGTATCCGTTGGTTTGTGATAATCTTCGTGGATACCATCAAAATAGAAAACTACCGGCACGTTATTTTTCGCGAAATTATAATGGTCGGAACGGTAGTAAAGACGGTCTTTATCATTAGGATCGTCGTATTTATAATTTAATTCCATATTAGTCGTTGCGGTATTGGCCGCTTCGCTGATTTTTTTCAAATCAGTGCTCAGCATTTCAGAACCGATCACATACACATAATCTTTACCGCAATTCTCGGCGTCGCACCGTCCGATCATATCGATATTTAAATTTGCTACCGTATTTGCCATCGGGAAAATCGGATTATCAGCATAATATTTGGAACCGAGCAAACCATGTTCTTCTCCCGTTACGTGTAGAAAGAGAATGGAACGCTTCGGACCTTTACCAGATTTTTTCGCCATCTGAAACGCTTCAGCAATTTCCAGCAGCGCCACCGTCCCACTGCCGTCGTCATCAGCACCGTTGTATATTTCGCCGTTTGACATCCCAACGTGGTCATAGTGCGCGGAAATAACGATTACTTCATCCGGTTTTTCGGAACCTTCAATATAGGCAAGAATATTTTCTGACTGCGGCAAGGTGGAACGACGGCTTTTCAAGGCCTCGGCAGGCACGATTTGATAAAAAGAATTCATCGACTTTGGATGAGAGACGCCCATTTTTCGATATTGTTCAATTAAATACCGGCCGGCTTTTTTCTGGCCTTCGCTGCCCGTATCGCGTCCCTCCATTTCGTCGGAGGCAACTACATAAAGATGCGTTTTCAGTTCCTCGGAAGTGATGGAATCATAAGACGTTTTAAACGGCGAACCCGAATAAGACAGATTAGCGGCACAGCTCTGCAAAAGCGCAAAAGCTAGTGGAAGTAGTAAATACCTGGAGTTTTTCATGCGTTTATTTTTTTGAAAGTTAAATATAGTTTTAAATATTGAAATGCTACATACAATTTTTTGGGAACGCTTCGGCTTAATATTAGCTGCATTGAAAATCTGTATAGTTTTGAGCTGTAACACAGTTATTTTAACATTACACTAAATTATTATGATGGTATATTTTCGCTCCCTATTGCTGGTATTAACATTTACAACGATGACATCAAAAGCACAAACTACTTCTAACCTGTCAGCTGAAGAAAGCGATCCGGAAAAAATGGGCTGGATGCAGGGTTTTCCGCCGCCAAAAGATAAGATTGTCAGCGCCGCTGACGGTTCATTTTTTACATTTCCCGCCATGCGATGGAGCGTTGTGAACATGCGGCAGCTGATGCCAACCGTTGAAGTGTCGCGCGGTCTTGATGCACCACGACCGATGGTTTATCAACTGGACGCAGATATCGATAAACTCGAATTTTTGCCGTGGGGAGAAAAAAAGAAAATGTCTTGGAAAGCGTCGTTGCAGAAAAATTATGTTGACGGCATCCTTATTCTTCATAAAGGCAATATCGTCTACGAAAAATATTTCGGAGCACTGAACGAAGATCGGGTGCATGCAGTGATGTCGCTTACCAAGTCGTTCACCGGGACTTTGGCTTCTATTCTTGTTGCAGACGGAAAATTAGATGAAAACAAAAAAGCCATTGAATACGTGCCGGAGTTTAAAAACTCTGCGTTTGCCGACGCGACCGTGCGCCAAATTATGGATATGACCACCGCGCTGAAATACAGCGAAGAATATGCTGACCCAGAAGCCGAAATCTGGGACTTTTCTGCAGCCGGGAATCCGTTACCCAAACCCGCGGATTATCAGGGGCCGATCGGCTACTACGCTTATTTACAAACCGTGCGAAAGCAAGGAAAGCACGGTGAAGCTTTTGGTTATAAAACGGTAAACGCAGATGCTTTAGGCTGGATCATTTCCCGCGTCACGGGAAAATCGGTAGCCGATCTGCTGTCGGAAAAAATCTGGTCTCAGTTGGGAATGGAGCAGGCTGCATACTATCAGGTCGATGCTTTAGGAATTCCCTTTGCCGGTGGCGGATTTAATGCGGGTCTGCGCGATCTCGGGCGATTCGGCGAACTCATCAGGAATAAAGGAAAATACAACAACAAGCAGATTATTCCCGCCAATGCAGTAGCAGATATTGAAACAGGAGGAGATACAGCCGCCTTTGCAAAATCGGGGCACCCTCTTTTAAAGGGTTGGTCTTACCGAAATATGTGGTGGATGACCGAAAATTCACACGGCGCATTTGCCGCGCGCGGCGTGTATGGGCAGACGATCTACATTGATCCTAAAGCAGAAATGGTAATTGTAAGGCTTGCTTCGCAACCTATTGCGGACAACAGTGCCAACGATCCCTGGTCTTTACCGGCGTATGAAGCGGTCGCCTCTTATTTGATCAATAAAAAATAAAATTATACTTATGGATAATTCTGAATTATTTAATTTAAAAGGAAAAACCGCCATCATTACCGGTGGGGGAAACGGAATCGGAGAAGCCAGTGCAAAAATGCTGGCCGCGTTTGGCGCTAAAGTCGTTGTCTCGGATTATGACCTGGAAGCTGCGAAAAATGTCGCACACACGATAGAGAAAAATGGCGGCATCGCTGTCGCAATAGATTGTGACGTGACAAAAGACAAAGAATTGGTAAAACTTACGGAACAGACTTTACAACATTTCGGCAATATTAATATTTTAGTTAATAATGTTGGCGGCGGTGGTGCCGGCCGCGAAGACCCAAATCAAATTGAGGTAGCTCAGTTTAAGAAAGTGTTCGAAATGAATGTTTTCAGTATGTGGCGTCTTTGCCAGCTTGTAGCTCCGCACATGGTAAAAGCCGGCTACGGAAGCATCATTAATATGTCGTCTATGGCTAGCGTAAACACCAGCCCGGCGATTAGTGCATACGCGTCTTCAAAAGCGGCGGTAAATCATATGACGAAAAATCTTGCTTTTGACTACGGACCTGAAATCCGCGTAAATGCAATCGGCCCCGGTGCAGTGAGAACACACGCGCTAGCTACCGTTCTTACGCCTGAAATAGAGAAAAGAATGCTGGCACACACTCCGTTGCAACGGCTGGGTGAACCCGAAGATATTGCCGGCGCAGTGCTTTACTTTGCAGCACCGATCTCGGCTTGGGTCAGCGGACAAGTTCTATTTGTAAACGGTGGCGGTACACAAACGTTGGACTAATGCATTTAACAATAGTAAGAATGAAGTGGTGAAATTGTCTCTGTATTCTAAATCAGGTATGATATAAAATCAGTTCTTTCGGTATTTAAAATAGGAAAATAAAAGCGCGATATTTACCAATACTGCAAAGGCATTGGACAAAATAATTGGTAATTCAGCCTTTAAGAAACCATACCATACCCAAAGCGAGAGACCCGTTACCAAAACCAGGATCATCATCAGGGACAAATCTTCCACATCCTTGTCTTTCCAGACCTTGATAAGTTGCGGCAGCATAGCGACAGAGGTAATTCCGCCCGCAATAAGACCTAATATGTTTTCATTCATGGGGCTAAATATTTTTTTTTCAACTTCTGCACTTGGCGTATTGATGATTTTAGTTGCTCATTTTTATTTTAAAAAAACTGAAAAATCAATGGCAAATATTTGTAAAACTTTGTTCACCGATTTTTGAAATAACAGAAATGGTCAGGTTGTAATTTTCAAAATTATGACGATGCGTATAACTTGCACCAGTACGGTCTCTTTTTAAAACATGCGAAATAAAAACCAGATTGGGAAAGTAATGTATAATCCTGAATAGTGCACGTAAGCTTTCATCTGGGCGACTTAATTCTAAAAAGCGCAAAAAAATAAACGGGTTAGCTACATTATCTTTCTTCTAAAAAAGTTTCGTACTGACTGCCACAGAACCTCTTTTTCGTAAATCAACAATCATTTCTGCGCAAGATTAATAACATTATCCGGTTGGTCCTTCATTTTACTGCGTTCTCGGATGTACACTTCTTTTCGCAAATTTGTACTGGAAAAGCGGTGATGCCGCTCATTATAATAAAGTCGAATGTTTTGCTCTTCACAAAATTCTCGACCGGTGAAGTTTTTATCTTTGTATTCAACCCCGATAATTCGGACGTCGATCTCGTAGAGTTTTAAAATATCTTCCAGATCCTTTTCGGTGGTGTACGGAATTATTTCGTCAACATATTTGCATCCCTTCAACTGTATATAGCGTTCTACCACAGTTTGGGTTGGTTTGTTTTTCTCCGGACGGTCTATCGTAGGGTCGGTTTGAAGGCCAACGATAAGGTAGTCACACTGTTTTTTCGCTTCAGCCAGCATGCGCACATGCCCGGCGTGAAGTAAATCAAAACAACTGAAAGTGATTCCTATAATGGGGTTTGTTTTTTCCATAATTCTTTTTTTTGCGTTTAATAAACCGGTGTATGTTTCACCAGCAGCTGCTGCTTCTTTAAAGCGGTAATATAATCTAGTTCCGGAATACGGTTTCCATTCAAATCGATATCAAAAATACCACAGTTACTGTAATGGTCGAGATTGTCCCAATCCGGGCGGTCGATAATGGGATAGATACAAATTCCGTGAAAATCGATACCTTGTTCTTGAGCAAGCAAACATTCACGAGTTGTTTCCTCCAGCCACTGAACTCTGCCGGAACCGAAATGCCCGGTCTCGGACAGGAACATGGGCTTGCCATAGCGGCGATATGCTTCCACTAACAATTGGTGAAGAGGAACGCGTGCTCCAGCCACGTCGGGCCAATACACAGTCTCACCATTATGCACCCACTGGCAGTTCCAATAATAATTAAACCCAAGAATATCGAGGTAGCTTTCCTGCCCACCCAATTCGGGGCACATCCGGCCACCGATGATATCCATAGCCTCAAACTGATATTCGTTCGCACGAGCAACTTCTTCCAAATGAGGCTCTGCACCGTGAATCCGCACCAATGGCTCCACCATGACGATTCTGCACTGTGGATCGACTTCTCTCAAAACGCGGATTCCCTGCAAAGCGGCTTTGCATAAATGATATTTCATGTCCCAGCCGCTGTGCACGGCAAAAGGAATTGTGCCGCGAGCGTCGCCCGACAGCCAGGACAGGAAACTTATTTCGTTAATTGGCACTACATAAAGCGGCTGTGTGCTGTTGGTCAAGTAAAAATTAACAAAAGCAAGACATAGCGCCTCAAAACGATGCGCAAAATGCGGATGCGTGGGAAACAGGCCGTCAGGATATCCAAAATGTATCAGATCCCAGATTACCTGCACTCCATACTTTTCGGCCGCTTTCATGCGGCGCAGAACTTCCGAAAAATCGTATTCACCCGGATGTCGCTCCACATAACTCCAGCAGATCCCTTCCCGTGCTGTGTAAATACCGAGATCCGTAAGTGACTGATAATCTTCTTCGATGCGCGAGTCGTGCTGCGTGATCTGCAAAAGATTGACGCGGTCACCATACCGGTTTATTTGGTCTGCACATTCGTAGCCGCCCATGAAATAACTTTTAAATAAAGTATCCGGTATCATGAAACAGCAACTTTTTCTTTTTCTAAACTATTGTAAAGATCCAGGGCATTCTTAAATGCCTGATCCATATTAAAATATTTATAATTGGCAAGTCTGCCGACGAAATACACGTTTTCCAATTTGTCTGCTTCTTTTTTATATTGCTCGTAAACCTTCTGGTTTTTCTCATTCGGAACCGGATAATAAGGCTCGCCGTGATCGACAGTATACTCTTTCACAATACTGGTTTTTGGCGATTTTTGATTGCCAAAATGTTTGTATTCCACGATACGCGTAAAATCGACTTCTTTGCCCGGATAATTGACCACAGAATTTTCCTGGAAATATTCCTGATCTAAATGTTCTGTTACAAAATTGATGGAGCGGTATTCGAGTTTCTCCAGTAATTTATTCTCAAACTCAAAGAAACGATCGATCGGCCCGGTATAGAATAATTTTTCGTATCCGCTGATCTCATCTTTTATGTCGAAATAATCTGTATCCAGCAAAACCTCGATATTGGGATGATCCAGCATGCACTCGAAAACCTTTGTGTATCCTTCTGACGGCAGCGCCTGAAATTCGTCTGAGAAATAACGGTCGTCATAATTGTGCCTTACGGGAATTCTTTCCAGTACCGACGCGTGCAGCTCCTCGGGATATTTGTCCCATTGTTTTTTTGTGTAATGTTTGAACATTTTGTCGTACAGCACTTCACCAACCCGATTTAAAACTGCTTCTTCACCGTTTTTCGCAGGTTCGTACACAACTCGGTTTTTATCCAGCCAGGCTTTCATCTCTTCCTCTGTTCTGATGTTTTCGCCGAAAAGTGTATTTACCGTCGTAATATTCACCGGAATCGGAACCGTTTTATCATCGACGCGGGCAATTACTTTGTGCTCCCAGGGGTACCATTCAGAAAAACGGTTGACGTACTCCCAGACTTCTTTATCATTAGTGTGAAATAAATGCGCGCCATATTGCGAAACAAGAATTCCGTTTTCGTCGTAGTAATCATAGCAGTTTCCGGCAATATGATTTCGCTTCTCCAGCACCAAAACTTTTTTTCCTGCTTGGGCGTAACGCTCTGCTAGTGTAGCACCGGAGATCCCGGCACCTATAATTAAAATATCAGGGTTTCTCATGCAATCATCTTTTTTATCATTAAACTCATCTTAGCTGCGGTATTATCCCATGAAGTGTTGGCGAGAATTTCTGTATATGCCGCGGTGAAACCAGCGGACGGGTTCTGTAACGCTGCAGTAAAATCATTTTCATCATCGATCAGCGTTACACAATGACTGTAATCGCGCTCGACATCCTTGATCTTTGTTGAGATAATTGGTTTGTAAGCCGACATATATTCCAGCGTTTTGGTCGGACTGATGAATTTAGTAGAATCATTAAGGGCGAACGGCATCATCGCAATGTCAAAATACTGCAGATAATCGGGCAATTCTTTATAATCTTTCATGCCTAGATAGAAAATATTGTCCGCTTGTGGTAAATCTGACTCTTCAATCTTGCAGATCGGGCCAATCATTACGAAAGAAGTTTCCGGATTTTTTGAGGCTGTTTTCTGAATCAGATCAAGATCAATTCGCTCGTCAATTACGCCGTAATAGCCGACAATCGGACCCGAAATGGGCGCCATATCCGCAGGTTTAACTTTGCCTGATCCATGTTCATTAGCAAAATGTGCAACATCAACAGAACTTGGGAAGCAGAACACGTTGTGATGCCGAAGTTTCTTCGATTCATACAGTGATTTACCACCAGTATAAACCACATCTGCGGCAGCCAGCAGTTGTTCTTCCTGCTCAATCAATTGTTGCGAAGCGCCTTTAAATAAAGTAAGTTCGTCCATGCAATCGTAGACCACGGTTTCAAATTCCAGTGTTTCCATAACTGAAACAAATGCGGCCGAATAAAACCACCCTACAGCAAAATCAGTGGTCTTTAGGTGTTTTTTCAGAAAAGGACCGATTTCCGAAATATTATCGACAGGAGGCTGACAGACATGAATCTGTGAGGATACTTCTCTCCTGGTGAAAAGCGCCTTAGAATTAGCGTTCCTGCCGATTGGTTCTTCCACGACCAGAATTTTGTAATCTTTTGCAAGCCGGCTGATAATGTGCTGCGGTCGCTGATAGACAAAGTCCCAACGCAGATGACAGAAGACAATCAGGTCATAGTTTGGACTTGCGTCACTTGGTGATGCATTGGTTTTCATATAGTTTTATTTTAATAATGTTAAGACAAGTGGGTGATGACGCTTTAAAGAATTTCAAAACTATTAACATCTTGAACAATTAAAACACCGGTTTCCAGAAACTGAATATATTTAACGCCAAGCCGCTCTGATAAGGCCTTTCGACGTATTCACACTCAAGTCTGCAACAACAAATAATGTACCAATACCGCGCTTATGAAGGCAAATATTAAATGACTAATTGTAATGAACTAATAGTGAATAGTTACTTTCAAAATTGAGTAAGAAAAGAAACCGGCTATGTTTTTGGCTAAACGCTCGGTCAGTAGCGTAGCTTTTAGTTCAATAGAAAAAGCTGTCTCCCAAGAAACAGCTTTTAATAAATTATAAAAAAACAAATTTGCTATCTTTCTTCTTCTTCAGCCTCAAAATTGATAAACGATTCGGCAATATCCGTAAGATCATAATCAGTGTTTTCCTCTTCCTGCAAACTTGTATCCAGAAGATTGGCCGCTTTTTGATGTCCCAGCGTCAGCGCCAACTGCACAAGTCCGCCGTAAGTCGCTATTTCGTAATGCTCTACTTTCTGAGCAGCGATGATAAGCGCGGCATCCCGCGTCATCGAACCTTCTGGAGTAGAATTGATAATTTCTTCCCCTTCCTTGATTATTCCTTCGATGGCTTTGCATTCTTTTTTCTCGGCTTTTTCGCCGATCGAACGGAACACTTTTTCGAGTCTGGAAATCTGTTTTTTAGTCACCCATTCGTGATCTTCAAAAGCTTCCTGCAGTTCCTCTGTGGTAGCTGCTTTCTGCATTTTTGGTAAAGCATCCGCAATGGCATGTTCTGCAAAATACATGTCCTTAAGCGCATCAATAAAAAACTTTTTTAACGGCTTTTTGGAATTATTGCTCTGTTTTTCACCCTTGCTCTCATTGTTATCTTTGCTGGAAGTGTTATCTGTTTTCGCAGTAGAATCGGATGAGGTGGCTCCTGAATTAGTATTATTCTCGTTCTGTTTTGCGTCGGCAGATTTTTGGGAATTTGAAGAAGCCATTTTGGATCCAGACTTCTTAGCATTTTCCGCAGTGGAACTCTGGCTGTCATTATTTGGTTTATTGGTATCTTCCATGATTTTAAATATTTTTAAATAAAAGGAGACGCGTGGTCTCCTTTTGTTAGTTAACAGTGATTTTTATTACCCAGTACTTTTAAGAATTTCCACGTCCGCCAAACCCGGAACGTCCGGAGTTAGAACTTCTGCTTCTGTCCTGTGATGAAGAACCGGAATCATATCGTGAAGAAGATGAACCGGAATCATTTCCACGTCCACCGTGAGAGGCTCGTCCGCCCATTGCTGCAATGCGCGAGCGCTCTTCCTGATTCATCAACGCAAATCCCTGATTTCCGCCGGAAGATCTGGAGTTGCCAGAATTGCTTCCACCGTAGTTTCCTCTTCCACTTCGTGAATCGCTGTCATAAGATTCGTACTCATGACTGGAACTTCCTCCGTAGTTACCTCTCTCACTACTGTACCCACCGCGTGAGTGATCATTATAACGGCCGGAATTTTCTCCGTAATTTCTGGAATCATAGGAGTCGTTGTCATGGGAGCTGCGTCCAGAGAAATAACCGGACCGGCTGCCCGTACGTCCCATTCTTCCCTGATCATTGTCCGACGAGAACCGACCGCTCCTGTCTCTCATTTGATCGGCGTTGGAGTCATATTGGCTTCCTCCGCGGTTGCTGTAACCTCCGCGCATACCTCCACCTTCGTACTCGCTGTCATAATCATTCCGGTTGCCATATCCACCACGTCCGCCGCGGCTTTCATAGCTGCTGCCGTAATTGTCGTTATCTAAGCCGCTATACCGTCCGCCGCCGTAGCTGCTGCCGGTACCTCTTTCATAATTATCGTTGTCGTTGCTGTAGCGATCTCTGCCGTAACCGCTTCCGTAACTGTCGCTATTCTGTCCGCTATAACGGCTGCTGCCTGAACCGCTTCTGTAGTTGTCGTTATCATAATCATTATAGCGGCCGCTGCCGGAGCTGCTTCCGTAATTATTGCTTTCCTGGTTATCATAACTGCTTCTCTCGTAACTGCCGGAATGATGTCGGTCGTTGTCGTTATTGCCGTAATGATTATTATCGTAGTCATGATTTCTGTCGCCATAACTGGAGTTGTAGCCTTGGTTATGCGAACCGCGATTGCTGCCTAAGTTATAATCATCGTGATCAGAAGAATTTGAGCGTGAGTTTCTTGAACGGTGGTCGTCCGAATTTCTGTTGTTCATAATAATAAATTTTTTGTGGTTAGAAAAAATTACCTCCTGCCTATACAGTCTAATACCTTTAAATCAGGGAGTAACTCATACTTAGAAAAAAGCAAACGATATGCCGAGCATAACACACAAAAAAGAGTTTAACCGATGTTTAACAACATTTAAGAGACGTTTAACAAGTTGATTTCTATCTTTTTATTTTAATCACCACAACCGAAAACCGAATCTGCGAAAGCACGCGAATTTTAAAAATTCTTCACGATAACTTAAAATTCTAGCATACTATTATCTAAAGTATGTGAAAAGCGCTATTTTCAACTGAAGTAAAAAAGTTGCCACAAGGAAAAATATTCCTCGGACTCGAAAGCTGGAGTTTCATAATTTCAAAATGATCACGATTGGCAGCAAAAAATATTCGTCTCAAGTCGAACTATTTTTTCACTTCAATGTTGAAGTAATCTTGCAGCATTTCAGCCACTTTTCCTTCGGGGTTTATGGCCTTTACTCTACTCTGCTTGACTTTACGGTAGGTAACTGAAATTCTTCGCCCGCGCATTGTAGTCTCTCCGTTGATGACATCCTTTTTCCGGGGCGGAATGGAATGATTCCACTTTTTTCTGGCGTCATCCTGCATGATATATAAGGAACGGCGCGGAACTTCGAAATCAACAGTTTCTTTTCCTTTGGTAAACCGCATCACACAGCCACTGCCCAGATTAACACCGCAAATCTGATTCTCGAAGTAATCGCGGTCTTTATGCGGCCGTATCCCCTGTCCCGGCAAATATTCATTAATGATTACCTGATCGGGCTGCAGATCCATAATTTTCCGATGAATTATTTCTTCAGATAATTCTTTTATTAAAGGAGGAAAGGCCAAGGGGAATTCCACTAAATCGTATGGAGATTCTAATTCGTTTCGGTACCCAAAATATTGAAGTTTTCGCTGATAATCTATTAACCACGGCTGGCGATCCAATTCATTGATTAAGGCGGACTCCTGTTCGGCGGTGATAAAATCAGAGATCAAGGTAAAACCGGGTACGTTCATAAAGTTTATTTTTTATCAGCCGTAAATTACTCATAATTCCCTGGATTCTTGTTGTTCCGGTAAGTATTTAATCTGTACATTCTGCGTTTTTTGGAGATCCAAGCTAACCTTTTGAGCAGAAAGACTTTCGCTTACTTTTCCCTTCGGAGCATTTTTGCTGCGCGTTCCGGCATAGGGATAGCAGCGGATAGCCCACAGCCGCGGCTGAAAACTACATTGGGACTTCGATCCTATTTTCCGCGGCGAGGACTATAAGCGGATAGCCCGACGGGGCGCCCTACGCGCGCTAATGGTTGGGGCGCACCGGATGCCCAAAAATTAATGATGCAGCTTAACAAAATCTCGACAAACAGAAATGCAGTTTTACCGAAAATTTGACATAGCGAATACGTTTTCTTTGCTACACCCAAGATAAAAAAAGCTGGGCTTAACTTAGAGTTTAACGGTTTGTTGATGTTTATCTGGTTTTTATCTGCTGATCCAAAAAACAAAAACCCTTTAAAACCTGAGTTTTAAAGGGCTTGATGTAATCGGTAATGTCCGCTGCGGAGAGAGAGGGATTCGAACCCCCGGACCTGTTACAGTCAATAGTTTTCAAGACTACCGCAATCGACCACTCTGCCATCTCTCCAACGAAAATGATCGCTCATTTTCAGTGGTGCAAATATAAAACGCTTTTCAAGACTTACCAAATGTTTTCATTAAAAAACATTTAACCGGTTCACTATCAAACTAAAAAATATTTTTAGCGACAGTCAAACCAGCGAAAACAGCGATTAAACCAAGTAAAACACTTGCAGAAATGTACAGCAAAAGCAGCCCGTATTGCCCATTTTGCCACAGGGAATAGTTCTCCGAAGAAAATGTGGAAAAGGTCGTGAAACCGCCACAAAAACCTGTGATAAGCAAGAACTTCAGATTGCTGTCAGATTTTAAGAAAGCAGAACTCAGCAAGCCGATCAGCAGGCAGCCGGCAATATTAACGATAAAGGTTCCATACGGAAAAGAACCGGCTGGAAAGGCTTTGGCGCTTGCCGCCGAAACCCCGTACCGCAGAATGCTTCCTAGGCCGCCGCCGATAAATATATAAACTAAATGCTTCATAATGCCTCCGACATGAATCGGAAAATACTTATCCTTCCAGCTCGCTGAGGTATTTTTCCGCATCCATCGCTGCCATGCACCCACTTCCCGCTGCAGTGATCGCCTGTCGGTAAATATGATCCTGCACGTCACCGGCGGCAAAAACACCAGGCAGGTTGGTTTTGGTCGTATCGTGTTGTGTAATGATGTAGCCATTTTCGTCAAGGTCAATTTGGCCTGCAAAAACGTCGGTATTGGGTTTATGACCGATGGCAATGAAAACGCCTTGAACATCGATTCTGGAAACTTCCTGCGTTTGGTTATTAATCACGACGGCGCGCTCAACAAGAAAATTTTCGCCTTCGATTCCAATGAGTTCATGGTTGAATTTGACTTCAATATTTGGTGTATTGTTCACGCGGTGAATCATCGCTTTTGAAGCGCGAAAGAAATCTTTCCGAACTAAAATTGTCACTTTACGACAAAGTTTTGCCAGATAAGTTGCTTCTTCTGCAGCCGTGTCTCCCGCTCCTACTACAACCACGTCCTGACCTTTGTAGAAAAATCCGTCACAGGTCGCGCAGGCAGATACTCCGCCGCCGGCGTACTTTTTCTCATCATCAAGACCCAGATATTTTGCGGTCGCACCGGTGGAGATGATCACGGCGCGCGCCTGAATTTCCTTTTGGCCAGCCCACAATTTGTGCACACCGCCAACTTCTTTAGCAAATTCGGCTTTGGTGACCAGTTCGTAATGGATTTTGGTATCGAACCGTTCCGCCTGTTTCTGCAAATCCATCATCATCTGAGGACCGGTTACACCGTCGGGATAGCCTGGGAAATTATCGACCTCGGTGGTCGTCGTTAGCTGACCGCCCGGCTCCAGCCCGGTGTATAATTCAGGTTTTAAATCCGCGCGTGCGGCGTAAATAGCAGCAGTAAAGCCGGACGGACCGGAACCAACGATGACGCAATCCAGAATATGATCTTCCATTATAATATTTTAAAAATAGATTAGACGCCAAAAATCGGGATTTATTTTGGCTTACCGAATATTTCAGCGATGAATTTTGTCGATAGTGAATATTCTTGCCAATCTCGACAAAAGCAACAGAGGTAAGAAATGCAATTTTTTTTAAACGCTAAAGATTTAATTTGTGCGTTTGTGTAAAACAATGGCACCTCAATGATTGCGGGACATCATCAGGTCGCCACCTTATACGCGTTGATATGCAGGATTTTGTACACCATCTCTTTCAGCAGTTCTTCTTCGGTCATATTCACAGCACCCAGACCCTTAAATTTCAGGTCAATTTCCCGAAGCACCGAAATCACGCGCGTGCAGTGTTTTAGATTGTACATACGCGCTGCAGCGGCGTAATCTTTAAGAAAATACTGGTTAACGGATAAAGTCGATGCAAGAACTTGCGGAGACTGCCCGGCCATCGTATGATACATGATGAGATTTGAAAAGAAGTTGTACAAACTCATCATCATCATCGGAAAAGGATTGTTCTTCGGCGTCTTACCGATAAAATGTGCAATACGAAAAGCGCCCGCCTCGTCTTTTGTTCCTAAAGCTCTGATCAGTTCGAAAACATTAAAATCTTTGCTGATCCCGATATGAGTTTCAATGATTTTCTCGTCCAGCACCGAGCCATCTTTCAGGATCAACTTCAGCTTTTGCAGTTCATTTACAATACGGGAAAGATCCGTACCCAGATATTGTGCCAGCAATTCCACCACACTTGGCTTGGCCTGAAGACCATTTTTTTTCAGCTGCTGTTCGATCCAGCGCGGCACTTCATAATCCCGCAGTTTGATGCTCACAAAAAGCATTTTTTTCTGCGAAAGATTTTTCACGAAAGCTTTGCGGGCATCGATTTTTTTGTATTTATGGCCAACCACCAGCAGCGTCGTCTCGGGCGGATTTTCTGTGTACAGTTTTAGTGCTGTCGCATCGTTGTCCGTCATAACAATGTCCTGCGCTTCTTTCAGGATAATTACCTGTCGGGAACCCATCATGGGAAATTGTCTTGCTAGGGAAAGAACATCAGTGTACGTCGTTTCTTTACCATACACCACCGTTTGATCAAACGCTTTCTCTTCTTCACTTAAAACTCCGTTTTCGAATGCCTTAAGCGCAGCGTCAATAAAATAAGGCTCGTCGCCCTGAAAAAAATAAATCGGCAGAAGCTCTTTATTTTTGATATTTTTGAGGATTAAATCTAATTCTTTCATAAATGGAGCTGCCGAAACTGAACTTTAGCGACACGTTTAATTTTGAAATCAGGGCAGACAAAGGTAAGTTTTTTATTTATGATCTTGTGCGGAAAACGTGGCTGGTGCTGACGCCGGAAGAGTGGGTTCGGCAGCACTGGGTCCATTATTACCACTATGTTCAGGGTAGAAATCTCTCAGCGCTCCTACTGGAAAAAAAGATTGTACTGCACCGCACCAACAAGCGCGTCGATTTGCTCATCACCGAAAAAACCGTGGCGAAAATACTGGTAGAATGTAAGGCACCTCACATAAAGCTTACGCCAAAAACCTTTGAGCAAACTGCCCGCTACAATTCCATATTAGTTGCGGAAGAAATCATCCTGAGTAACGGTTTGCAACATATTTTTGCAAAGCAAACCGCTGAAGGTTATGTCTTTTACGAAGATAAAGTGTAAACGCTAGAAAGGTGAGACATCAAATATCTTCTGATTCTCTGTTAACCAAATCTACAGAGAAAGCCGGCAGGCAAACCGAGATATACTCGCAAGGCTCTTCAAAGGGATTACTATAACGCACGCGTGCGCCTTTTTCTATTTTAATACTTTCGCCTGCTTCCAATACTATGCTTTCACCGTCGATATCAAACAGTTTCCGTCCTTTGATAAGGTAAGTATATTCATCAAATTCCGGCGTTTGATGAGGCTCGCTCCAGCCAGGCGGTGCCACCATATGCGCAATTGAAATATCGGAATTTCCCGTTGAGTGCCCCCAAATTTCTTCGATGAGCTTCCCATCGGAAGTAGGCACCGTAAAAGGTGATTTTTGAACTTTATATTTTGCCATAAATTCTTTTTTTGGATTGAAAACTAAATTACAACTATTTATTTATTTCGGAAGCCCTCCATTTACTATCTTTAAAAAACCAAAAGCACACCCATGATACGGTCACTACTACTAATTACTTTATTTATGAGTTCAGTTCAGCACTACAGTCAGAAACTTTCGCCGGTAGCTTACCGGGATGGCGCACAAATATTAAACGGTCTCGTAACCGGAAACGCCGGTAAAAATGTACCCGGCGTTCTGATATTGCCCGCCTGGAAAGGCATCGATGCAGAAGCCAAAACTGCCGCGACGGAACTTGAAAAAGAAGGATACATTGTTTTCGTTGCCGATATTTATGGTGAAGGAAACATCCCGAACGACAATGCAAGTGCTGCAAAAGTTGCAACTTTTTATAAAAATAATTACATGGAATACCAGCGAAGAATTTCGCTGGCATTGGAAGAACTGAAAAAGAAGGGAGCGAACCCCCAAAAAATCGCAGTAATCGGCTATTGTTTTGGCGGCACCGGTGCGCTGGAAGCTGCACGCGGCAATTTGCCGGTTGTGGGCGTCGTGTCTATCCACGGTGGTTTGCGAAAAGATGCCGCACGACAGAATGGCGCGTTTTCCGCTAAGATTTTAGTTGAACATCCGGCAGATGATGAAAGTGTCAGCACACATGATTACAATTTGCTCATTGATGAGATGAATTCCGGAAAAGCGGATTGGCAGATTATCACTTACTCTAATTCCAAACACACGTTTACTGATCCCGCATCCGCGGATTATAATCCGACAATGGCGAAACGTGCCTGGAAACATACGCTGATGTTTCTGCAGGAAATACTGAAATAGTGCAAAACAAAAAATCCTTTTCAGTACGAAAAGGATTTTTTTTAAAATTTTTAAAATTGCATTTCAGGAATTTCTCCTTCGATTATTAAATCGGCTTCGGTGGCTTTCTCAATTTCTTCTACAGAAACACCTGGTGCCCGTTCCAGAAGTTTGAAACCATTAGGAGTCACTTCAAGCACTGCCATTTCCGTGACGACTTTTTTTACGCATTCCACGCCGGTCAGCGGAAGTGTGCATTTCTTCAGAATTTTACTTTCGCCCGCTTTGTTCACGTGCATCATCGCTACGATAATGTTCTCGGCTGAAGCCACTAGATCCATCGCGCCGCCCATTCCTTTCACCATTTTACCCGGAATTTTCCAGTTGGCAATGTCACCGTTTTGTGAAACTTCCATGGCACCCAAAATGGTGAGATCAACTTTTTGACTGCGAATCATGCCGAAGCTGAATGCTGAATCGAAGAACGACGCTCCTGGCAAAGTGGTGATCGTCTGTTTGCCGGCATTAATAAGGTCTGGATCTTCCTGACCTTCATACGGAAAAGGGCCCATCCCCAAGACGCCGTTTTCACTCTGAAATTCCACGGAGAGATCCGGCGAAACAAAATTGGCCACCAAAGTTGGAATACCGATACCAAGATTGACGTAATAACCATCTTTCACTTCTTTCGATATGCGCTGTGCGATTTGTTCTTTTGTAAGCATAATAACTATTATTACTTCACCAGCAGGGTGAATTTTTTTGTTTTAAAATTTTGGCAACGTTACACGAAAACCAGTTAACTTTTCTTTCTAGTCGCGCTGACGAACGGTGCGCTGCTCGATTCTTTTTTCAAATTTTTCTCCCTGGAAAATCCGCTGTACCATAATGCCGGGAATGTGGATCTGATTCGGGTCCAATTCGCCCGGTTCTACGAGTTCTTCAACTTCCGCGATCGTGATTTTTCCGGCGCCTGCCATCGGTGCGTTGAAATTTCGTGCAGTTCCTTTGAAGATGAGGTTTCCAGCGTGGTCGCCCTTCCAGGCTTTTACGATGGAATACTCTGCTTTGAAAGCGTGTTCCAGGATGTGCATTTTGCCGTCGAACTCTTTTACTTCTTTGCCCTCGGCGACTTCGGTTCCGTAGCCGGCGGGTGTATAGAAAGCGGGAATTCCGCACTGGGCCGCGCG
>DKJL01000001.1:0-24807 GCA_002454815.1 Flavobacteriales bacterium UBA6693 | reverse complement strand
GAGAGCATTTGGCGTTCGAACTCGGCGTTTTCGCCGACGTAGGAGGCGATCATTTTTTTTATTTGCTTTTTCTGCAGCAACAATCCTAAACCGAAATCATCGACGCCGGCATTATTGGAAATACAGGTGAGATCTGTAACGTTGCTTTCCACCAAAGCGCTAATGGTATTTTCGGGAATGCCACAAAGCCCGAAACCGCCGACAATGAGCGTCATTCCATCGGTAATGCCAGCGATGGCTTCCTGTACATTTTTTACTCGTTTATCAATCATGATTTGATACTGATTTTTGTGGTTTGAATTTACGAATATTTTGCGAAACAGGTTTATTAACTAAATTATTGATTTTGTGCGCGCTCTGCGTGAGGGATGGCAGCGGCATCCTCCGCCACCGCTCAGGTGGCGGAGATAGAGCGGACAGCCCGACGTGTGCCGGCGGCGGAATGGTGTGGCGGCACAGGGCACGCCCGGATCAAGATCGAGGCTGAAGGGGGATAGTAGCAGAATTGTTGCATTGCTGAATTTTGCGATTAAAAACGAGCGAAGATTGACGATGATTGTTTTAGTAATATGTTGGCGGATTGTGAAAATTGTGTTATTTTTGCAGCTTGTTAACCAACCTCTGACGAAGGACGTGCACGTTGCTTAGCTTGACAAAAACTTTTTTTATATAAAAAATGGATTTATTAAAGTATGTACAGGATAAGTACATTGCGAAAAAAGAATTCCCGGAATTCAAAGCCGGTGACACCATCACTGTGTATTACGAAATTAAAGAGGGTGCTAAAACCAGAACCCAGTTCTTTAAAGGTGTTGTTCTTCAGATCAGAGGAACTGGCGCTACAAAGACCTTTACGATCCGCAAAATGAGTGGTGACATTGGGGTTCAGAGAGTCTTCCCGATGAACATGCCTGCTTTGCAAAAAATTGAAGTAGACCGCAGAGGTAAAGTTCGTAGAGCAAGAATCTACTACTTCAAAAATCTCCGTGGTAAGAAAGCGAGAATCAAAGACGCTGCTTACAAAAAGTAAAATCTGCTATTGCAGTATGAACCCATCCTTTAAACGATGGGTTTTTTTGTGCGCTCATTTTACGTTTTGCGCATAAAAAGACCGGCCCGCAAAACGGGACGGCCTTCAAAAAAATAATCAACTATACTTATTTTCTGATCATCAGCTTGGAAGAATACTGGATTCCTAACCCATCAACTTTTACAATGTAAATTCCGTTGCTGAGCGTCTGGGTATTGACTGCCTCGTCTGTACTTATTTTCTGACTGGAAACTAATTTTCCGGACGCATCATAAATGGTGACGTTTACTTTGCCGAGGATAGTTTTAGCGCTTTTCACGAAGAACTCATTTTTGGCTGGATTGGGATAAAGGCTCAATTCTTTCCCTGCGGCGACATCACTGGTCGCCAAGGTGGCACATTCTGCCGGCACGTCGAAGTTCTCCACCTGATCGGTAATGACTGTTTTGGAACCAGCGGAGGCGTTAACGCCTAAGCCTCTTCTCGCGAACGTTTCCCAGATCATACATTTATCGGCTCCGCCGGCAGCAAGATCTGCCTGCAATATGGCATCCCGCCCATCGATGAAAGTTGGGCTGCACGGCTGTAGCTTTAATCCGTCTGTCACCAGCTGTAAAACTTTTGTACTTCCGTTGGTGGCGTTTGCCATTACGTCCGAAGAATAGCCATATTTTTCTGCGAATTTCCAGTGAAGATCCCAAAGCATCGTGGCCCAAACAAACCCGATAGAATGTACGGTAGGCGACGCATTGGTGCCCATGGAATTAGTGGCACCGTAGGTATAACTGTTGACTTCAAAATCGGGAGAATATCTCACGGGGCGAATTCCGTTGCCTGCTACAGATTCAGATGAAGCAAAAGTCCCCACTCCTCTCGGTACATCCTTGTTATCACCGGGTCTGTTGGTTAACATCAAAGCAAAGAAATCTGACCATCCCTCTCCCATCTGCTCTTTCGTATTGCTGGTAGACAGACAGGAGTAACCATCTCCCGTTAACCTATTGGATATCCCGTGGCCGTATTCGTGAACAACGATTCCATTATCCAGACTGCCGTCTTTGGTTCTTTGGTTAACAGCATCATACTTCAAAGTTATATTTACATTTGTAGTGCTTAGTAAGTTTTTCATGTACAAACCTTCGTCATTTTGGATAAGTACAGAAGGGATGATAATACTCGCATCGGTGCCACCCATACCCGAAGTCGGCGTAGAATCCGGCAAACTATAAATAATAGCAGCAACAGCACCGGCATTTTGTGCATTTTTCACTTTTACGGTGAAGCCACAGGTCCCTCTCTCGAACAAACCTATTTTTCCTACTAGTGAACCTAGTGGAAGATCAGTACAGCCGTCCAAAACCGGAGAAAGTTTCACATCTGCTGTCACACCTGTTTCTGTCAATGTAGGGCCAAAAGTTGTAGAAACTACATTCTGTACAATACGTCCAACCGCTTCGGGAGGAGTGTTATAGAAAACCCTGTCTACAATGCTTCCGTCGAAAAGATACATCTGCATTCTCGGTCGGCTGCCATCTGATGGTGTGGCAAAATTAGCGTTGTTTCTGCCTCCACCGTCCTGCGCTTCTGCACGAACGTAGTCATTTTGTTCTCCCCCTTTTCCAAAGTTATAAGCCTGAAAATTCCTGGCTGTTTCAGTAAAACCCAGACGGTAAAAAATATCGTGAACTTTGTTATTGACGTAAAACAGATTAGTAATAGAAGCATTTAAATTATAAACCGCGTTATCGGCAATTACCGGAAAATCAAAAAGCCGGGAAGATCCGCCTTCTGCAAACTGTCCTTCCACATTCAGGTTTTTCTGATCTTCATACGCGAACACATTATTTCCTCTCGTTTTGGTAGAATTTCCCGCGTACGTACCTCCAGATATTAAATGCCATCCGTCAGGAGAAGCGTCCAAAAACCAAGGATTGGAAACCAAAATTCGTTCGCCGTGGTTAGGACTTTCAACCGGAAAAGCGTATACGCGGTATTTCGCATCCGACGGTGCAAATGCGGCCGGACCTACAAGAGCATTATTTTCATCGCTAAAACTCTGGGAAAAACCTGCCGGCAGATGAGCAGAATAATCGTGGCTGTATGCCTCATGCGCAAACTGACACGAAACCGTTAAATTTTCTTTTCTTAATATTTCACCGTTTGAAGCGTCGGCCAAAATTGCCCAATAATTAGACGTTCCACTTTCTTCAAAGATAAATTCATAGCAAAGTTTCAGCTCACTATCAGCTGTGGGAAAATAAATTAATCTGTTTTTTACATTAGCCGCTCCTTTATTTTCCACGTCATTAATTCCGATCAGCTGATATTCACCTGGCTTTTTTAAACCTAATGCCTGTGCAACATTGGCAAAAACTGAGGCAGCGGCAACTGCAGAACCTGGTCTGGAAGCGCTGTTGTAATTTTTTGTAAAACTTTCATTAAAGTAAGCTACTTTTTCTGCTTTAATCAACGCCGTTCCGATAGCATTGTACACCGGAATGCCGTTATAAGATTGCTGAATTTTAATAACGTCTCCGTTCATCGATCGCGAGAAATCCTCATTAATGATTTCAAAATTCGTTAAATCAGATTTCTGCACAGCGCCGCGTGACGCCATGTGATTTTTAATAATGGTTTTAAAATCCTGCGCGCCGGTCTGTCCGAAACAGAACAAAAAACAAGCGGCAGCAATTTTCAAAGGTAAATTTCTATTTTTCATATAACTCATTTATTAGACGTCGAATTTATAAAAAAAAGTATTACGTATTGAATTATATTTAAACAAAATGAAGTTTTAACATTTTTTCCGTTCTAAGTAAGCTCAAAGTTCTAAACGATCAAGGAAATTTCTGCTTAGTAACAGGGTTTTTCAAAAAATTGAAATATTCCGTGCCACTGAAAATAATTGACAGCATTGATCTATAAAGATTCTACGAAAGATAAAAAACCACTTAAAAAAAGAAAAGCGAAGTAATTTTTAAAACAAAAAAACGCCTCACCAAGGTGAAGCGTTCTTTATTATAAATGACTAAGGATTATTTCCCTTCCATTTTCTTTTTCAGTTCTGCCAAAACATCCAGGTCGCCCAACGTTGATTTTTCTTCGTTGGAAGTAGATGAAGACATTGCTTTTGAAGAGTGTGACTGTGAAGCTTCTCTCGTATTCTTGCGCTCTTCATCTCTGAAGATGCCGGTATGAGATACTACTACTCTTTTGAATTCTTTGTTGAATTCGATCACTTTAAACTGCGCTTCTTCGCCTTTCTTGATTTTGGATCCGTCTTGCTTTTCCAATAATCTTGATGGGCAGAATGCCTCAACTTCTACATCTTCGAACTGTACCTGTGCTCCTTTGTCGAAAACTTCCGTAGCCGTACCGGTATGTACCGTTCCTTCTGCGTATTTTGTTTCGAATTTGTCCCACGGATTTTCCTGCAGTTGTTTGTGACCTAAAGAAAGTCTGCGTGCTGCAGTATCAAGTTCCAACACTACAACATCCAGCTTGTCGCCAACGTTGCAGAATTCTGATGGATGCTTGATCTTTTTAGTCCAGGAAAGATCAGAGATATAAATAAGTCCGTCGATACCTTCTTCCAGTTCCACGAATACGCCGAAGTTGGTGAAGTTACGCACCGTACCTACGTGCTGAGAACCTACAGGATATTTGGACTCGATGTTGGACCAAGGATCTTCGCTCAGTTGCTTCATACCCAAGGAGATTTTGCGGTCTTCTCTGTCTAAAGTCAATACTTCTGCTTCTACCTCATCGCCTACTTTTACAAAATCACCGGCACTTCTCAAGTGAGTAGACCAAGACATTTCTGAAACGTGGATCAGACCTTCAACACCTGGCGCAACCTCTACGAAAGCACCGTAATCAGCAAGAACCACTACTTTACCTTTTACGCGGTCGCCCGGCTTCATGTCTGCAGAAAGTGCATCCCAAGGATGAGCCTCAAGCTGCTTCATACCCAACTGGATTCTTGTTTTCTCGTCGTCAAAGTCAAGGATAACCACTTTTACAGTCTGCCCGTCTTCCAGGATTTCCGATGGGTGGTTGACGCGGCTCCAGGAAAGATCGGTAATGTGGATCAGTCCGTCTACACCACCAAGGTCTACGAATACACCGTAAGAAGTAATGTTTTTCACAGTACCTTCCAATACCTGACCTTTTTCGAGCTGTGCGATGATCTCTTTTTTCTGACCTTCGATGTCTGCTTCAATCAGCGCTTTGTGAGAAACTACAACGTTTTTGAATTCCGGGTTAATTTTAACCACCTTGAACTCCATTGTTTTTCCTACGTACTGATCGTAGTCTTTGATAGGCTTCACATCAATTTGTGAACCTGGTAAGAATGCTTCGATACCGTGGATATCGACGATCATACCTCCTTTTGTTCTTGATTTTACAAAACCGTTTACGATTTCGCCGGTTTCGTGCAGCTCATTCACACGATCCCAAGCTTTAAGGATTCTCGCCTTTCTGTGGGAAAGTTGCAACTGGCCTGATTTATCTTCTCTCCGGTCCACCATTACCTCAACTTCATCGCCTACTGCAAGTGCCTGGTTGTAACGGAATTCGTTCAAAGAAATAACTCCTTCAGACTTAAAGTTAATGTCAACGATCGCTTCTTTGTCGGTAAGTCTTACCACTCGACCTGTAAGTACATCATTGTCCTGAAGATTGTTAAGGGAACCATTGTAGATTTCCTCTAGATCGTTCTTTTCCTGTCTGGATTCAGCATCGAGACCAGATTCGAATGAATCCCAATCAAACTGTTCCGGAGCTACGTTTTGGTTCAAAAGAACCTCTGCTTTGTCTGTCGTTTCTGACATAATAAAATAATTTGTATCCTGCTGTTTCTGATCAATGGCTTAATGTGGAAGATCAATACATACAGAAGATGTTAATTGTTAATGTTTTAACTTCGCCAATAGTGCCCACAAAAAGTGGTGCAAAAATACAACTTTATTTGATTAAACCACTCGCACAGACTCCATTAATTTTATATTTAAAACAAAATAAAAAATTCAACCAAAGCTTTCAATTATATTTGCACCATGAACTTACAGAACCTCTACGCCAACCTGCAGATCCAAGATATGAACACGATGCAGAAAGCCACCTACAAAGCTGCTGAAAACGGTGACGATCTTATTTTGCTGTCGCCCACCGGTTCCGGCAAAACTTTGGCTTTTCTTTTTCCGTTATTACGTTCGCTCCTTGCAGAGCAAAATGGTGTTCAGGCTATGGTCTTGGTTCCCTCGCGCGAACTTGCCCTGCAGATTGAGCAGGTATTTAAAAACATGGAAGCAGATTTTAAAGTAAGTATTTGCTACGGCGGCCATGATAAAAAAATTGAAAAAAACACGCTCGTACAAGCGCCTGTGCTGTTGATCGGTACACCCGGGCGCGTAGCCTACCACATCCGGCACGGCAATTTTGATTCAAAAAATATCCATTTTTTGGTCTTGGATGAATTCGATAAAGCACTCGAGTTTGGTTTTCAGGAAGATATGGAGTACATCATCGGCGCGATGCCCAATCTTAAACAAAAAATGCTGACCTCAGCAACAGCAATGAATGATATTCCTGATTTTACTAAACTTCAGGAACCGAAAACAATTAGTTTTCTGAAGACTGCGGAAATAAAGCCGCAACTTCAATTGCGTAAAGTAATGACCACGTCGGAAGAGAAGCTCGACACATTATTCAGGCTACTCTGCAAAATCGGCAACCGTCGCTGTCTCATTTTCTGTAATCACCGCGATGCTGTGGACCGGATTTCGGCCCTGTTGGCGGAGAAAGGCATCGAACGCGAAACCTTTCATGGCGGTATGGAACAGGACGAACGGGAACGCGCACTGCTGAAATTCAGAAATGATTCTTCCCGCATTCTGATCACAACGGATCTTGCCGCGCGCGGACTGGACATTGCTGAAGTAGAATCGATTGTACACTATCAACTGCCGCCGAAAGAAGACGCGTTCATCCACCGGAACGGACGGACCGCCCGCATGAACGCTAAAGGATTTGTGTATCTCATCATGACACCGGAGGAAAATTTTCCATTTATTAAAAGCAATACGCAGGAAGATCCGCTCAGCGGAAACTATAATATCCCAGAAAAAACGCCATTCGTCACGCTTTATCTCAGTGCCGGGAAAAAAGACAAAATTAACAAGGTCGACATCGTCGGTTTTTTAATTAAAAAAGGCGGTTTGCAAAAAGAAGATATTGGGCTGATTGAGGTAAAGGACACTTCTTCTTATGTCGCAGTTCGGCGCGATAATGCGAAAAAATTGGTAGCACAGCTCCAGAAGGAGAAGATAAAAAATAAAAAACTGAAGATTGAAATCGCGTATTAATGCCAAAACTGTATTGCAATGAAGATAATATTACCCGACAAGCTGTATTATTCCATTGGAGAAGTGGCGCGCGCCTTCGACGTAAATGCGTCGCTGATCCGCTATTGGGAACAGGAATTTCCGATTATTAAGCCTAAAAAAAACAAAAAAGGCAACCGTTATTTCACACCGGAAGACATTAAAAATCTTAAGATTATTTATCATCTCGTTAAGGAGAAAGGCTATACGTTAGATGGTGCGCGCATTGCGTTAGCGACCAATTCAAAAATTTCGGAAACCGTTTCGATGATCGACAGGCTGCAATTTGTGAAAGCAGAACTCCAAAAACTGAAAGACTCCCTCGTTGAAAAGCCAGAATAATCAGAATTTTCCGCTAGTATAAAATAGGTTAAAACACTTAGAGGCCAATATTTTAGCGTGTTACATTTACGTGAAAATACAGCTATGAGATTTAATTTACCCATTTCTTCCGCGAAGAATTATTTCCTCGGTTTTGCCACCTCCGGTCTTTTTCTTTTAGGCGGACTTTATTACTTTGGAGCTGAAAAACCCGCTACAGCGCCGGAACATTTTTCGGAAGCGTCCTTCTTTGGGAAAACTACCTTGTCAGCATTCAATCCGAATGATTTGGATGATATGGCATGGCGCCAATTGGGCTTCTCTGAAAAGCAGGTGAAGACTATTCTTAAATATAAAAAAATGCTTGGCGGCCAATTTTCGTCCAAGGAAGAAATAAAAAAATGCTTTGTGATTTCGGAGGAAAAATATGACGCGATTGCGCCTTATTTACTTTTGCCGGAAATTGCGCCAAGCACGCGGTCCACTGCGAACTATTCTTCTTATAACAGTCCGCGGAATTCGTACGCTTCCAATTCACCGTCCGGGTACAAAACAAAGCAACTGCAGATTCCCGGAAAATTTAATCCCGACCTTTATTCCGAAGCCGACTTCGTGCGTCTCGGTTTTTCTGAACGTCAAGCTGCTTCTATCGTAAAATACCGGAACTATTTGGGTGGCAGCTTCATAAGCAAAGAAAAATTCCGCGAATGCTATATGATCAGCGAGGACAATTACCGTAAACTGGCGCCCTATCTTTTGCTACCGGAAAAAACTGTACCCACATCAACCACGGTGAGTTCATCCGGCACGCGTCCAAAAGCCAACTTTGCGGTTACTACGATGGATTATTTTGATCCGAATACCACAGATTTAAACGGATGGCGCACTCTGGGTTTTTCGGAAAAACAGGCGCAGGTAATTATCAATTATCGCGACCGAAATCTGAAAGGAAGTTTTAAAAGTCTGGATGATATTGAGCGTTGCTTTGTAATTTCAGCAGAAAAATTTCAGGAATTGAAACCTTTCATAGTGCTTAATCCTGCCACTGTAAGTAGCCCGGCAGGCGGAAATAATACGGTAACAAGTACCGATCACAATACCGGTCTGCGCAAAAACGACACCGATTACAGTAAAGTAGATTTGAATGAGATTACTTTTAATCAGCTGGTTGAGTTTGGATTTGATGAACGCGCTGCAGCGAGTTTCCTGGGTTTCCGGAAAAAACTGGGTGGATTTATGAACAAAACACAAATTCTGGAAACCTACAATCTTGATAAAGAACTGGCACAAAAACTGATCAACATCGCACCGCTGAACTCCAGCGAAGTTGAACGATACACCTTGGTCGAGGCACCGGAAGCCTGGCTGAAAAATCATCCCTATTTCAAATATTATGCGGACAAAATCATCTATTTCCGCATCACTTATCCCGATGACCGGAAGATTTTGCGAAACATTAACGTTAAACCCGATGCAGAAAAGCGGATGCGGCTGTATATGAAATAATATCTGCGTCAAGACTATTCTCAGGCAGACCACTTAAAGTACAAACTAATCAGACATTTATCAAAAGCAAAAATGTAATTGCCTTTAATGTCTTTGTAATTATTCTATTCGTTTAGCATAAAAGAAGCTACATTTAGCTTGGAGAAAAAGATGTGACCGTGCTTTTTTCTTGAGTTAGATTAAATTGTTTGGTTTACAAGAAAAGCTTTAGAATAAAAAGCCGCAGCAGCAGGACTTTTATTTTTTTAGGAACTTAATCGTTCGTTGGTCCAGCATTAAAAGATAGAAACCAGGCTTGAGATCTTTCACTTCTAAAAAACTTGTGCTGCGTAGCTCGTTCGTGACATCTCTCAATATTCGACCCGAAACATCTATGATGACTGCTTTTTTAAGGGATTTCAATGACGCGTACTTCACCGAGAGATAATCGCCAACCGGATTAGGAAAAATTGCAGGTATATTTTCTTTAGAAGAAGCAGTATTTCGAATCGCTAAAACGCCGACGTTCTCGCAATAATCTACCGGATTCACGCTCCACTCGGAGAGATTAAATGTTTTCGAAGGCTGTTCAACACTTGCCAAACGGTAAAGCGACACGTTTTGCAACGACTCGTAATTATTCAGGTCTCTTGTCCCTATTGCGTCGACGGTAGTATTTAAATATCGTAATTCAACATAATTGCTGCCGTTAAATGTCATTTGTGGCGCAGCAGAAACGAGCTGCGCTTCATCATTCGTGATACAGCTGAAATTTGCGCGCGGATGAAGGATAACCGCAGTTTCGTTATGACCAATAATGCCTTCCAGCTCCATCGGTGCAGGGAAATAATAATTGGTTCCGCTGTACATTTGGATACTAATGCGATATCGGCTCAGATTGACGGAGTGCCCGGTTTTGTTGGTTATTTCCAGTGCATGGTTATCATCAGTTCCTTCAAGATATTTAGTTATCATTAAGTCAGCCGCAAAATCATCGGTTGCCGCTGTACTCACCGTCAATGCATTGCTCAGCTCAGATTCTATATACTGATTATTGTAGGAACGGATTTGATATTCGTAAGAAGTTGCAGGCTGCAGATGATCTGCTGTGAATTCCGTGTATTTTGTGGTTCCGATGAGTGTGCCATTTTGGAAAATTTTGTAGCCTAAAATATTCTCGTCATTCGAAGGCGACCAATTTAATGTAACAAAACGCGCACCTGTTTTAACAGCGGTCACATTTGCCAATGTTGCCGGCAGTCCTTGTTGCGTCTGATTCCAGATTAGTTCAACCCATTCAGGATGATCGATGAAAGGATTACGGTTTTGCTGTATAATGTAAACTGAATCATTGCGCTCCAGCTCGCGCGGAGAAACAGGATCTTCACGGTGCCATTTTAGCAGCATCCCCAGATACCAGTCTTCAAAGGCTTTTTCTTCAGTACCGTCGAAGGGGTTGGTATCATTTGCCGCGGACGTGCCGGCGTTATATTTAAAAGTTCCCAACTTTCCTTCATACCGCACAGAATAATACAACAAGCTGCGCGCAATGTCACCTTTAAACTCATCATGCGGTTCATAAACCCGTCCGGTATAACCCGAGTTGGGGGTCGCATTTGCACCGATTCTGGAACCATTAGTAAAAGTATAATAGAAAGGAGCGGTTGCGATTCCGTAGGGATAGTTGCTGCGCCGCTGGTTGATGCGCGCATCAGTGGGTATTACAATAAAAAGGTCGGAATACATTGGATAATTACTGTTGAAAGTACTTTGTGGCATAATATGTTCGCGATTGTAACCATCACCTTCCGCGCCCGCAGGTCCGATCAGCTGCTCTTTGGTATAATGATATGCTGTGACGCCGGTAGGATTATTAGAATAGATATCCAGTAAAATACTGTCGTTGGAAGCATCAAAATCATAGTAATGATCCAGATCCGTTTTACCATAAAAACCGGGAAGATCACTATAGTTCCAGGAAATATTTTTTTGTGAAATAATTTCCTGTAGTTTAGATTTGAGCTCGTAGCCGGCGAGATTTTCTGTACCCTGATAATAATCGGCAGTGCCTTGTGCAAAAGTACACCACGGCAAAAGGAGAAAAAATAAACATCTCATCATCATTACTTATTTACAGCAAATTTACGGTTTATGTTCCGCAATTATTATATTTAAATAAAATCACTAAAGCGATGAAAAGCATCATTATAAGAACGATAATTTCCAGAAAGTTTTTAGCTTCGACCCATTTTTTTTATCTTTGAAACAAATAAGATATATGAACAGCGAGACAACTCATAACCTACAAATGATTGCAGAAACGGCGCGCGAATTCGCCGAAAAAAACATTCGGCCACACATTATGGATTGGGACGAAAGCCAGACTTTTCCGGTGGATCTTTTTCATCAGCTTGGTGACATGGGCTTCATGGGAATAGTTGTTCCCGAGGAATATGGCGGTTCGGGCTTGGGTTATCACGAATACGTAAAAATACTGGACGAAATTTCGCAGGTCGATCCTTCCATTGGTTTATCGGTAGCCGCACATAACTCATTGTGTACCAATCATATTTACGAATTTGGAAATGAGGAACAGCGCCACCGCTGGTTGCCGCAACTCGCTTCAGGAAAGGTGATTGGCGCCTGGGGTCTTACCGAACACAATACAGGTTCAGATTCCGGTGGGATGAGCACTACTGCCACGAAAGATGGCGACGACTGGATCATTAACGGTGCGAAAAACTTCATTACACACGCCATTTCCGGCGATATTGCAGTCGTGATGACGCGTACCGGCGAAAAAGGTGCACGCAATAATTCTACGGCGTTCGTGCTGGAAAAAGGCATGGAAGGTTTTAGTTCAGGTAAAAAAGAAAATAAACTCGGTATGCGTGCTTCGGAAACGGCTGAACTTATTTTTGATAATGTGCGCGTCCCGGATGCAAACCGTTTGGGTGAAGTAGGTTCTGGTTTTAAGCAAGCAATGAAAATTCTTGATGGAGGCCGCATTTCAATCGCTGCTCTGAGTTTAGGAATTGCGAAAGGCGCGTATAAAGCCGCTTTAAAATATTCTTTGGAGCGTCATCAGTTCGGTAAAGCGATCAACGAATTCCAGGCGATCAACTTTATGCTGGCAGACATGGCAACCGAAATTGATGCAGCGGAACTTCTTATTAACCGCGCTTCAACGATGAAAAACGCCAAACAACCAATGACGAAAGAAGGAGCAATGGCCAAGCTTTACGCTTCCGAAGCGTGCGTGCGGATTGCTAACAATGCAGTGCAGATTTTTGGCGGATATGGTTATACAAAAGATTTCCCGGCAGAAAAATATTACCGCGATTCCAAATTATGCACGATCGGAGAAGGAACTTCTGAAATTCAAAAACTTGTTATCGGTCGCGAGATTTCGAAATAGTTTTAAATTTATTTGACTATAAACACTGCAAATCGCGGTGTTTTTTTTTGCAAATAGTTTATTCTTAACTCCGAAATGTTTTCTAATTTCAGTTTTCGTTTTAACATTAAGACATAAGAAAGAAGGTGTCGTTCGCAATTTGTTATATTTGTTTTAAACTAAACGTAATCTGTGCACACAAACTTTTTTACCTTTTAGCAAAAAGCAATCTTCAGCATCTTTTTTCAAACTGAATGACAGCACATTACCGATCAATCCTTCCGTTCCCGATCAACATTAAAATCAATCAGAGCAAACTATAATTATGAAGAAATTAACAACTTTCTTATTCATCACTGCCGCATTGTTCGTCACTGTGCAATCCTGCACTTCAAATAAAATTGTGATCAACCGCGAAATTGAAACAGACTATGACGGCAAAATGCTGCTCGGCTATCAAACAAAAAATCAGCTGTTAAAACTGCCGTACAGCCAATGGTACAACGAGGAACACGACCAATATCAACTGGATACGAAAACCGTTGCGGAACTCAAAAAAGAAAAGCTCAGCTCTTATCATTTGCTGGTTGTTATGGGCACCTGGTGCCCGGACAGCCATCGGGATATACCGCGGCTTTTCAAAATCCTTGAAGCTACCGACTTTCCCGACGCCCAACTTTCTCTCCTGGCGGTAAACCGCAATTATCAAGCTCCAGGCGGTGAAGAAGGCCCTTTTAAAATCCGGCGTGTGCCAACGGTGATCGTTCAGAAAAACGGCAGAGAAATTGGAAGAATTGTTGAACATCCAACCACCGGATATTTGGAAAGGGATTTGCTGGAAATCATCAAAACAATCAGGAATGACTGATTAAATATTTGAAAAGAATTAAAAATACGTGAAAAATTACCGACCACTACTCTATTTTCTCGCGGGCGCAGTTTTAGTTGTGCTCCTTACTTTTCTTTGGAACTCTGCGACAAAAAAAGTCGAGGATAAAGTTCGGAATGACTATTATATCATTACCAATCAAATTCGGAAAATGAATAAAATGGTGGTGATGGAACAGGATTTTTCGAGTATGCAGAAAACGACGATCAAGTCGCAGTTGTTGGGCAGCAAAATGCTTCCGTCCAGCGAAAAGCAGCTAATTACTTTTACCAAGACCAACGCACAGGTTTCCTATGATTTAAATAAAATGAAAATTGATGTTGATTCTGTAAATCACAAATTGATTATCCGCGAACTTCCGACCGCAGAAATACGCATTATTCCTAGTGTGGAAATTCAATCCATGGACGACTCCTTTTTCAACCGTTTCAATGACAGAGATTTACAAAAGGTGACGAAGTCTGCTAAGGATAATGCGTACAAAACTGTAAATCAGACCAGACTTCGTTCGGAAGGAAGAAAGCAGTTACTGGAGAACCTGGATCATCTTTTCGTTTTGGCAAAGGCTTTGGATTACACCATCGAGGACCAAACCGGTCAGGTCGATACCACAAAACTTTAAAAAAACTTTTGTCATGAATGATAAGAAAGATCCAAATACAGAGAAAGCAGAAATCAAAAAACAAAACCAGGATTACCCCAATTTGCCGGCGAGCTCCGAGAAGATAGAAGGCGAGAAAACACTTAAAAAAGAAGTTCGGGAAACCTCGAAACTGCAGCCCGACGGCAAAACGCATAACAACGATAAAACTTCGTAGTAACAAAATTGGTTGAGCAGCGTACTGTTAAAATAAATTAAAAACTAAAGCTATACCAGGCAATGTCACGCTTTTTGCATGTATTATAGAAGAACACATTTAACATTTCTTCTAGATACATTATCATGATTTATACGATCACCGGGATATTTGCAACGACAGCAGAAGCATCATCTGCTGCGGAAGTACTGGCCTCACACGGCTTCCGGCAAAAATTTTCCGGTTACACACAGAACACTAAAGTGAGGCCCGAAGCTTTGGTTGAAGACCATTACATTGAGGACCATACGGTACATATTTATACGCCAAACCTCAACCGCGCGTATAAAGCGAGAAACATTTTACATCGTATTGGCGCGACGGAAGTAGAGTCTTTTGGCGAACGAAACGTGACCGAGAAGAATCCCGTCGCAAAACACGGTGCAAGTCCGCAGAGAATTTCGCATAAAAAGCGGTATTTGCTGCACAAGCGCTCACAGGGATTTTCCTGATTTTTTCTACTTACAAAGTTTTACAATTCATTAATAGTTCAGCGCCCGGCAAATTGTCGGGCGTTGAGGCGCAAACTTTTGTTAAAATTAAATACAAGTCGGCGCACCGCATAAACGAGGGAATATTTGTATTTTTGTAGCTTAATTTTGCACCAAAATGATAAAAATCACTCTTCCTGACGGAAGCATTAAAGAATTTGAGCAAACCGTTACACCACTAGAGGTTGCGAAATCCATCAGTGAAGGACTCGCACGCAACACCATCTCCGCTGTTGTAGACGGAAAGCAAGTGGAAATAAATACTCCGATTGAGAAAGATGCTACGGTACAGCTGCTGACCTGGAATGATGATTTGGGCAAAAAAGCTTTTTGGCATTCATCTGCGCATTTGCTGGCGCAGGCAATTATGGATTTTTATCCCCAGGCTAAACTAACGATAGGACCTGCGATCGAGCAAGGTTTCTACTACGACGTAGATTTTGGCGACGAAGCACTTTCTGAGAAAGATTTTGAAAAAATTGAAAAACGGATGTTGGAGCACGCGAAGAAAAACTCCACCTTCAGTCTTCATTCTGTTTCCAAAGCTGATGCACTAACGGACTATGCTGATAATCCGTATAAAACGGAACTGATCAGCAATCTGCAGGACGGCGAGATCACCTTTTGTACACACGACAATTTTACTGACCTCTGCCGTGGTGGGCATATCCCGGCAACGGGTATCGTAAAAGCAGTTAAGATCCTTAACGCTGCCGGAGCCTACTGGCGTGGCGACGAAAAGAACCGACAACTTACCCGCGTGTATGGAATCTCTTTTCCTAAACAAAAAGATCTGACAGAATACCTGGAGCGTTTGGAAGAAGCCAAACGTCGCGATCACAGAAAATTAGGAAAAGAACTTGGCATTTTTGCGTTCTCAGATAAAGTAGGTGCAGGTTTGCCTCTTTGGTTGCCAAAAGGAACGGCACTTCGCAGAAAGCTGGAAGAATTTCTTTCGGCAGCACAGAAAAAGGCCGGTTACGAATTTGTAATGACGCCACATATCGGTGCCAAAGAACTATACGTTACCAGTGGGCACTGGGAAAAATACGGAGCAGATAGTTTTCAGCCCATCAAAACCCCAAATGAGGGTGAAGAGTTTATGCTAAAACCGATGAACTGTCCGCATCACTGCGAAATTTACAAAGTTGGGCAATGGTCCTATCGCGATCTGCCGAAGCGTTTTGCAGAATTCGGAACCGTTTACCGCTACGAGCAATCCGGTGAATTGCACGGACTGACGCGCGTTCGCGGATTTACACAAGACGACGCGCATATTTTCTGTACACCCGATCAACTTTTAACGGAATTTGAAAATGTAATCGATCTTACGCTTTATGTTTTCAAATCCTTAGGTTTTGAAGATTTTGCTACCCAGGTTTCTCTGCGTGATCCCGATAACAAAGAAAAGTACATTGGCAGTGACGAGAACTGGAAGAAAGCGGAAGACGCGATCATCCTGGCTGCCGAAAAGAAAGGCCTGAAAACCATTGTAGAATATGGTGAAGCGGCGTTCTACGGTCCTAAGCTGGACTTTATGGTGAAAGATGCGCTGGGAAGAAGCTGGCAGTTGGGCACCATTCAGGTGGATTACAATCTTCCTGAAAGATTCGATCTTTCTTATATCGGCAACGACAATGAGAAACACCGTCCGGTAATGATTCACCGGGCGCCATTCGGCTCCATGGAAAGATTTATCGCCATTTTATTAGAAAATACAGCAGGCGATTTTCCACTTTGGCTGGCCCCCGATCAATATACCATACTGCCAATAAGTGAGAAATATGTCGATTATGCAAAAAAAGTTTCAGAATTGCTGGAAAAGCACGATATTTGCGGAGTAATCGACGACCGAAATGAGAAAACCGGAAAAAAGATCCGCGATGCAGAATTGAAGAAACTTCCTTTCATGCTTGTCGTTGGTGAAAATGAGGAACTCAACGGTACGGTTTCTGTTCGCAGAAGAGGCGAAGGAGATTTGGGCGCAATGAGCGTGACGGACTTCATCCAGTATTTTCAGACGGAAACCAAGATGTAAAGAACAGATTTTAACCAATTAAAATAAAAAACCATAGCACAAAAATTTCATTATAGAGGTAGAGGTCCGCAGCGACGCGTCCAGGAAGACTTGCATCAAGTCAATCAAAAAATCCGCGCCAGAGAAGTACGTCTGGTGGGTGATAATGTAGAACCTGGTGTGTATCCGCTGGAGAAAGCGCTCGACATTGCGAAGAGCCAAGATCTCGATTTAGTGGTAATTTCAGATAAGGCAGAACCTTATATCACCAGAATTCTGGATTATAAGAAGTTCCTGTACGAGCAGAAGAAAAAGCAGAAGGAGCTGAAAGCCAAACAGGTAAAAGTGGTCGTAAAAGAAATTCGTTTCGGGCCGCAGACTGATGAGCATGACTACGAATTCAAAAAGAAGCACGCTGAGAAATTCCTGGAAGAAGGTTCCAAACTGAAGACCTACGTTTTCTTCAAAGGACGTTCTATTATATTTAAAGATCAGGGTGAAATCCTTCTTCTTAAATTAGCTCAGGAATTAGAACATGTTGGAAAAGTCGATCAATTGCCAAAATTAGAAGGTAAAAGAATGATCATGATGATGAGTCCAAAAAAACCGGCAAAGTAAATTTAACAATAAGCTCATGTGATGTTTTATTAATCTCATCACGTTGAATTTTTAAATAAAAGAAGAGACTCGTTTTGAGTCTCTTTTTTTGGCAGTTGCTGAAAATATTATATGGGATTATTACAATCTGAAGTTTTATCGAAAATGTAGTATGGTCGCTTCTAATTAATTCTATAAACTATGGTTGCATTCATCTAAATCAGATTTTTTTCATTTCGATATTTGCTCGCCGACACAAACCTTCTTCCAACATAATATTCCTAGAGCCATATTTTCAGTAAATACTAATAGCTGTTTGCAACTATGTGTTAGAATACATAATCAAAGACATGATATTTTTTTCTTGGGCAACCTAAAAAAAATCATTTAAGCGCGCGGGCGAAAATGTGATTTTGAGTCGATCCGAAAACGGCCTCTTTCAAACTAAATCTTGTCATCTGCTCTTTTCAAGTTGGTTTCCTACAAAAGAGTTTTTGATTAAATTTCACATTAAAGATATAATGCCCTTTTTCAATCCCTTCACATTTTTACAATCTGAAAGTGATCAAAAATTATTTTTGTCAACGCCCAATATACTCTCAAGCCTTTTATAATTGAGTTATTTGATAGCTACTTTATGCGCAATTAAAGAAGGTACAATTTTCTAATTATTCGCCAACATAAGATTTAATTTCAATTGTTATGTTCAACATCTAATTATAATTAATAAAGAGACTTTTTGATGTCTATTTTTCTAATGTACTATTTTTTTAATTGGCTCCGTTTAAAGATATATCACCAACAGAATTCGTACGATATCGGGAAAATTTTATTTATTGGGAGAAATCTACTTGCCCGTTTTTATATTTTAAATTCCAGCTTTCTTCATAAGTACTATGTACACTTCCGTCATCCCAGATGGATTTAAATATTATTTTTTGATAATTGTTTTTTGATAAAGATCGAAAGTACGTTTCGTCGAAAACGATTAATTTTTTTGTTGGATTACTGTATTTATCATAATTAGAAAAAATCACTTTATCTCGTCCTTTAGCATTATAATCAATGTATTCTTCATCAGTTACAGGGTCATATCGATAGCCTCTTGTAACAATGCTATCGAGATTATCTTCGGTATAATAATAAAGAGATTCCTCTCTTGGATAAATATTCCGCTTGATAGTTTTCGTAACTTTTTGATTATTATATGTGTAAACAACAGTATCTCTTATGCTGGGAGAATCACTTGCGGAATATTTTATCGATTTTTCAATTTGATTGTTGTTCATATAGATTTCTTTTCTATAATTAGAATAAACATTTGGATCGTAAAGTTTTTTCTCAATTATAATTTTATCATTATCATAATGAATCTGCGCACAAATAGTTTTTGAAAAGACATATGGTACTCCTGACGATGCTGACATGAATAAAACATCACCATTTTTTTTCACTACTTGTCCCTTATTATTATATTCCAGCTCAACAATTTCAGGTTCTGACTCATTCGGTAAATAAGTTAATGGACGAGGAAACTCCATATATTTAGCCTTAAATTTGATAACGTCCGATATTTGTGTATTAATTTCTTCAGGATCATCATTCGTACGACAACAAGATATAATGGAAAGAATAACTAATACTAAAAGATATTTAAAACTCTTATTAAAATTCATTTTGTAAGCTCTTTATTGTTTTTTTAATTGCCAAATCTACACAAATGAAATAAATTATACAATAAATAAGAACCTTCTACTTTTCACGAGAAAACTTTGTTAATTTGCTTCTACACGCGTGAGAGATCGCAGCGGTTACCCCGGAATAAGCGTTGGAAAAGCCCATGCATGAGGAGTAGGAGCGAAAAGCCCGGCCTGAAGGAGCGAATGGCGGCGCGAGCGAAGCGAGCGCCAAAATGAGCGACAGAAGGACACGCCCAAATCTGCTGCCCCAAAATAAAGAAATTACTTTTTTAATTCATTGAAATATTGTACTTTCGCAGTCTGAAAATCGCGCAATGTGTCGTAATGACGCCACCGCGGACCAGGCACGAAATTGATAACAAATATTAAAGCAGCAAGAAATGCCAAAATTAAAAACGAAATCGGGTGCTAAGAAGCGTTTTAAGCTTACCGCTACAGGTAAAATTAAAAGAAAAGGTGCTTATAAAAGCCACATCCTGACCAAAAAAGAAACGAAGCAGAAGAGAAATCTGACGCAAACTTCTTACGTGGCGGAAGTGGACAAAAAAAGCGTTCTTCGTCAATTAGCTCTTAAATAGTTTTTATAAATCAATCGGTTTATAGGAATTACAAATTCAGAAAATTTAACCCTGAAACGGTGCAGAAAAGTGCAATGAAATAATTTGCCGCCCTTTTCAAAAAAACAAAATTATTTATGCCAAGATCAGTAAATGCAGTAGCTTCCAGAGCTCGCAGAAAAAAAGTAATGAAGCAGGCGAAAGGTTTTTTCGGTAGAAGAAAAAACGTTTGGACTGTTGCTAAAAACGCCGTGCAAAAAGCAATGCAATATGCTTACCGCGGTAGAAAAGAGAAGAAAAGAAACTTCCGTTCCCTGTGGATCATGCGTATCAACGCCGGTGCACGCGAACACGGAATGTCTTACTCCCAATTTATGGGCGCTTTGAAAACCAACAACATCGCTCTTAACAGAAAGGTGTTGGCTGATTTAGCAATGAATCATCCGGAAGCTTTTAAAGCGATCGTAGACCAAGTAAAATAATGTAGAATCGTTTGTTATCAATTCGAAATCCCATACTTTTTGTGTGGGATTTTTTTGACTGAAGGAATTTCGGGAAATACTTGTATTTTATTTCACACAGGAAGTCTTGAAGAGAGTGGTGTCCCTCTAAACAGAATTAAAGGTGATACAGAAAATTTGCGGCTTTGTTGTTTCAGAATTTGCCGGTCTGAGTGTCTGTT
Organism: Flavobacteriales bacterium UBA6693; assembly: GCA_002454815.1. Taxonomy (GTDB): domain Bacteria; phylum Bacteroidota; class Bacteroidia; order Flavobacteriales; family Weeksellaceae; genus Kaistella. The sequence continues at coordinate 4,398 of DKJL01000001.1, read as the reverse complement.
TAATCCCTGTGTACTTTTGCTCGTTTTTCGGTGTGTTATTTCCGACTTCTTTCCATCAACATTTCTTCAATTTCAGTCAAGGAAAACCCTTTCGCTTTCAGTAAAATTAAAAAATGATAAAGCAGATCAGCAGCTTCATTTTTGAATAAATCGGCATTATCATCTTTGGCTTCGATGACCAATTCTACGGCTTCCTCTCCTACTTTCTGCGCGATTTTATTGATGCCTTTTTGGTATAAATCGTAAGTGTAAGATTGTTCAACTTTCTGATCAATTCTTTCTGAAATAGTTTCTTCTAATTCATACAGAAAACCTTTAGAGTTTTTATCGTCAAAACAACTGAAAGTTCCGGTATGACAGACATTTCCAGCTGGTTTTACCTGAATTAATAATGCGTCTGAATCGCAATCTTCTTGAATGTTTTTTACATACAGGTAATTTTCGGAGGTCTCACCTTTCAGCCAGATTCTGTTTTTAGTGCGGCTGAAAAAATGCACACGTCGGTCTTTTTGCGTTAATTCCAAAGCTTCTTCGTTCATGTAGCCCAACATTAAAACCTGTTGCGTGCGGTCGTCCTGAATAATTACCGGAACCAGTCCATTTCCCTTTTCAAAATCTAATTTCATCTTTAATTTTTGTTGTTTTTAAAATATGATCTGCAATCACACGAAACTTATTCGGGTTTATTTGTGAACTCGTTAAGAATGATCTTATCGAATGGCTATTTTATTTTGCTTTAAATTTTCTTTTAAGTCCGATATTTGGATTTCATTAAAATGAAAAATACTCGCAGCCAATGCTCCGGTTACCGTTGTTTCGGTGAAAACTTCCGTGAAATCTTCCATTTTTCCCGCACCACCGGAAGCGATGATGGGAAGTTGACAGACTTTGGCAATATTCTGCAACATCCGGATATCGAAACCGTTTTTGGTTCCGTCAAAATCCATAGAAGTCAGCAAGATTTCGCCCGCTCCTAAGTCGGTGACTGTTTTTACCCAGTCAAAAGTTTTCCAGTTGGTTTTAATTTTTCCACCATTAATAAATACATAGTCTTCACCTTCAATTTGTTTTGTATCAATCGCAACAACGACACATTGATTTCCAAATTGCTGGGCAATTTCCCGAATTAGTTCCGGGCGTCGTACTGCTGCAGAATTAAGGGAAACTTTGTCGGCACCGGCTTTTAATAAAGCTTCCACATCCTGAACGGAAGAAATTCCGCCACCGATGGTAAAAGGAATATTGATCTCCAAACTCAACTTTTCAACGAGCTCAATCAAAGTTTTTCTGTTCTCCAAAGTAGCCGTAATGTCTAGGAAAACCAATTCATCAGCGCCGTCTTTCACATATTTTTTGGCGAGTTCCACCGGATCTCCGGCAATTCGCAGATCTTCAAACTGAATTCCTTTCACGGTTTTTCCATCTTTGATGTCCAAACACGGGATAATTCTCTTCTTTAACATTAATTAAATTTTTGAAGTTCCTGTAAAGTGATTTTTCCTTCGTAAATGGCTTTCCCGATAATCGCACCGGAGCAACCGATTTTTTTTAAATCATATAAATCCTGCAATGTTGTAATTCCGCCACTTGCGATTAATGAGACTTCGCTTTGAATTAGAATCTCTTGATACAATTCGAATGAAGGTCCTTGCAACATTCCGTCTTTTGAAATATCGGTACAGATCACTTCTTTGATTCCTTTTTTTTGATAAGACTGAATAAAGTCCAATACATCCACATCAGAATCGGTCAACCAACCGGAAGTTTTGATTTTTCGGTCTAAGCAGTCTGCGCCTAAAATTAATTTTTCGGCGCCAAATTCAGTGATCCATTCTTCACAAAGCTGCGGATTTTCAACGGCGATACTTCCGATCGTTACTTGATTTGCTCCGGCGTTGAAAACACTTTCTAAACTTTCGCGCGTTTTTATTCCGCCGCCAAAATCAATAATTAGATCGGTTTGAGAAGCCAGCATTTCTAAAGTCTTTAAATTTTTAATGGTTTTTGCTTTTGCACCATCCAAATCCACCAAATGCAGATATTGGATTCCATGCGCTTCGTATTGTTTGGCAATGTCCAAGGGATTTTCATGATAGATCTTCTTAGTATCGTAATCTCCTTTGGAGAGCCGGACGCATTTTCCGTCGATGATGTCTATAGCTGGAATTATTTTCATTTTATTTTTTATGTTTAAAACCACAAAAGACATAAAAGTTTTTTACACCTTAAAGCAAGTCAAAAGTCCATAAAAGAAAAAGTGTAACGCATTCCTTTTGTCAACTTTAATGAGAGTAAATTTCAACTTTTACTTTTGTGACTTTTGTGGTTAAATTATTTCAGTGTTAAAAAATTTTTAAGAATTATTGAACCGACATCACCTGATTTCTCCGGGTGAAACTGGGTTCCGTAGAAGTTGTCTTTTTGCAAAGTCGCAGAGAACGGCAGAATATAATCGCACTCAGAAGTTGTATTTTCTCCTGTTTCACAATAATAACTGTGGACAAAATAGAAATTGTCATCGGCAGAAATGCCTTCTAAGAGATCGCCTTTTACTTGCTGTAAATTATTCCAACCCATGTGCGGAACAATATCGGTGGCAGGAAATTCTTTTACTTTCAAATTAAATATTCCAAGACATTGTGTATTTCCTTCTTCCGAAAAATCACACAACAATTGTTGTCCGAGACAAATTCCTAAAAATGGCTGTTTTAAAGTTGGAATCAAGGTATCTAAATTTCTCTGCTTTAAATAATTCATTGCCGTCGAAGCTTCTCCAACTCCTGGAAAAATCACTTTTTCAGCATTTCTTATTTCCTCAAAATCTGACGTAATGATGGTTTCAAACCCTAATTTCCTGACGGCATTTTCGACGGATTTTACATTTCCGGCGCCGTAATCGATGATCGCTATCATAATATTCCTTTGGTACTTGGGATGGAAAAATTGTTTTGATCCTGCTTCACTGCATCGCGTAACACTTTCGCAAATGCTTTGAAAATCGATTCAATTTTGTGGTGTTCATTGTCACCTTCACATTGAATATTCAGATTGCATTTTGCGGTATCGGTGAATGATTTAAAAAAGTGGTAAAACAATTCTGTCGGAACATCGCCGATTTTTTCTCTCTTAAAATCAACTTTCCAAACCAACCAGTTTCTTCCACCAAAATCCAAAGCAACCTGCGCCAAACAATCATCCATCGGTAAAGCAAAAGCATATCTTTCGATTCCTTTTTTCGCACCTAAAGCCTGTTCAAAACAGGTTCCCAAAACCAAAGCCGTATCTTCGATCGTGTGGTGTTCATCAACTTCCAAATCTCCATTGACATTTACTTCCAGATCGAAATTTCCGTGTTTTGAGATTTGCTCTAACATGTGATCGAAGAACGCCAAACCGGTATTGATATTTGATTTCCCGGTTCCATCTAAATTCAGTTCAACCGTAATTTCGGTTTCTTTTGTTTTTCGGTTCACCTTAGCTTTCCGAGGAATCTGCTTTAAATATTGGTAGATCTCATCCCAACTTTGCGTGGTTAAAGTAGCTTCTTCTAATTTTTCATCTCCGATAAAAATAGATTGGGTTCCCAAATTTTTCGCCAGTTCGACATCTGTTTTACGGTCACCGATAACAAACGAATTTTTCAGATCGTAATTTCCGTAAATATATTTCTGAAGCAAGCCGGTTCGGGGTTTTCTATTGGGCGAATTATCGGATTCAAAACTGTCATCAATTAAAAGATCAGAAAAAACAATTCCTTCATTTTTGAAAGTTGTCAGCATTTTCTCCTGTGGAATGCGGAAGTCTTCTTCCGGAAAAGAATCGGTTCCCAATCCATCTTGATTGGTAACCATGACCAATCCGTAATCGAGCTCTTTCACGATTTTGGCTAAATTCTGAATGACTTTAGGATAAAATTCCAGTTTCTCTAAAGAATCAACCTGAAAATCGGTGGGTGGCTCTACAATTAAAGTTCCGTCGCGGTCGATGAATAATACTTTTTTCATGATTTAAATTTCTGATAATAGGTTTAAAACTTTTAAATTCTCGTCCGGTTTTCCGACACTTATTCGAAGGCAGTTTTTTAAAGCCGGATGACGTAGACTGGTATAAATATTGGCTTGAAGTAATTTTTGATGCACCTTTTCGGCATCTTTAAATTCAATCAAAAAGAAATTGGCGTCAGAAGGATAAATCTTCACCACTTCTTTATTTTCTGCTAAACCTTTCTTCAATTTTTCTTTCTGTGATAATATCGTCTGGATATTTTCAGCCTGTTCTTTCTCGTTTTGTAATTGTTCTAAAGCCAAACTTTGACTCACTGAACTGATATTATACGGAGGTTTGAACCGATTAATAAATGAAGCAATTTCTGGTGAAGAAATCCCAACGCCGATTCTT
>DKJL01000014.1 GCA_002454815.1 Flavobacteriales bacterium UBA6693 | reverse complement strand
GGTATCTACTCGAATACTGCTGATTTTCTGTTTACGCGCTACATCTTCCGCAAGAATAAAAATTTGGGTCGCAACTCCGCTGCCCAGTGCCTGATCCGAGACGGCGACACGATGAATAACGAGGTACGGCCACCGCTTTTTCCAGGAATCAGCAATTTCTTCGTAAGCAGGCTCTACTTCAGCAATAAGTGCCGCGTATCCTACAACTTCACCGTTTCGGACACAAACATAAGCTTGCCCGGCTTCGGTGTCTTTCTTTATTGTGTTTTCATTTGGGTAGCCATCCTGCCACTGCCTGCTCCCGTCACGCGCACGGCGGCGGATGGCACATTGGATAATTTGCCAGATTTTTGCTAAATCTTTATCTACTGCCTTACGAAGTATGAATACTGAATCTTTATCTTTCATAATAAGCTTTGTTACAAATTTAAATAAGTTCTTTTTTTAACTTTAAACTTTTAAATAAAATCCATGAAGAAAAAATTGGTCGTCCTCTCGGGAGCGGGAATTTCAGCTGAAAGTGGCATCAGCACTTTTCGCGATGCCGATGGTCTTTGGGAAAATCACAAAATTGAGGATGTTGCCACTCCTGAAGCTTTTATTAAAAATCCTCAGCTGGTCCTCGATTTCTATAATCAGCGGCGACGCCAACTGCAGAACGTAAAACCCAACCGCGCACATGAGATTCTCGCCGAGCTTGAAGAATATTTTGATGTTAACATCATTACGCAGAACGTTGATGACCTGCACGAACGTGCAAATTCGACCCAAGTCCTGCACCTCCACGGGGAACTGAATAAAGCCCGACCTGCCAAAAAGGGAGGGTCTGTACTGGATTGGCATACAGACCTTAATGTTGGTGATGTTGACGATCGTGGCGTACAGCTACGACCACACATTGTTTGGTTTGGCGAAATAGTAGCGGAAATAGAAACTGCCGCAAAAATCGCAGCGGAAGCCGACTTATTTTTAATTGTAGGAACCTCGATGAATGTTTTTCCCGCTGCCGGTCTCATCAGCGAGCTTCCGGCAAATTGTCCGATCTTTGTAATTGATCCCAATCTGGAGGTCGGTTTCGCGAAGCTGGAAAACTGTTTCCGGACAAATGCTACACTGGGAATGGAATTATTTAAAAATAAAATTCTCGAAGTATACTAACATCGAAATCAACACTCATATATAAAGTAAAAAGCCAGCTCTGGGAACTGGCTAAAAAAAATTTCACGATTTGTGTTTTGTGTGCGACAAAGATACTACTACATAATGTGGATATTTACCGTGAAAACACCCTAATTACATAAGATTATGTTTAATTGCAAACAGCACAATACCGACACGCGTTTTAACATTAAGTTTAGCAAAAACAGAATCGCGATACCCATCGATTGTTCTTGGACTTACAAACATTTGTTCAGCGATTTCCTTATAAGTGAGCTCCGAGCAGGCGTGCCGGATAAATTCCAGTTCGCGGTCTTTTAAAGAACTGTTGATTTCCTGAGTTTCTTTCTCCTCAGTTCTTATTTTCAGTAAACTTTGCGTCACAATATCGGTGTAGAAAATCCCTTTTTCGTGCACAATATTGATTGCTTTGAAAAGTGTGTCCGGCGACATATCTTTTAATAAATATCCTTTGGCACCCGCTTTCAGCATATTGATAATTGTGGTTTCATTATCTTCCATTGTAAGTGCGATCACCTTTACGTCGGGATAAAGCTTCGTAACTTCGGAGGTCGTTTCGATTCCGTTTTTAATGGGCATATTAATATCCATTAGGACCACATCCGGCAAAATATCCGCAACAGCGAGTTTGCGGAGAAAATCTTCACCATTTGGGCAATTCAGGACCACTTCGAATTCGGAGTTGGAAACGATCATATTTTCAATGGCTTTGGAGACCAGTTTGTGGTCGTCCACGATAGCAACTTTTATTGGTTCCATGGCTTTTTTCTATAGGTTATGGTGATTTCGGTGCCAAAATTGGCGGTTGATCTGATGCTGAAATCTGCATCAATCAGGCGTGCTCTGTTTTTAATATTTTTCAGGCCGCTGCCGTCCTGGGTTTGCCCTCCCTGAAACCCAACACCGTAATCGGTTATAAATATCTTAATACTGTTCAGTCGGTCATCAATGTTGATGTATAGGCGGTTTGATCGCGCATGCTTGATCGCGTTGTTAATACATTCCTGGATAATCCTGAACAGGATCAGTGCATGATCCGGATTGATCTGCAGAGTATGATTGTTGACGTGGTACTCCACTTTCATTAGTTCCAGCCGCTCAATCCTAAAGATTTCTCGTTCCAGCGATTCAATAAATCCAAAATGCCGCACCTGCGTGCTGATAAAAACCTTAGAGAGATTTCGGATATCCTGTATGCATTCTCCCAACAGCAAATTTATTTCGTGGATGATGGTTTTTGTGTCAATCTCGGAAGCCAGCATTGCCTTATTGGTCATCAGTCGCGCCACAGATAACTTTTGGCCCAGATCATCGTGCAGTTCCTGACCAATGTAATTAAGAATCTGCTCTTTCATTTCCACTTGGGAAATAGCCAATTCCTGCTCGAACACTGCGTCGCGTTTTTGTTGGGACAACAGCAACTGTGATTTTTTTCTGATGAAAATTCCGTAAATAAGAACCATCATAATTACTACGATCAAAATGATGAACGTGGTAACAATGAGTAAAAAATCTTCTTCAGAAAAATTCACGATTTCGACTGCAACTTTTTGCAAAAAAGACGCCCACCAACATTAGTGAGTATCCCAGCATATTAACAATAAATAAAATTATGAAAAATATATTATTAATGGCTACTTCGTGACGTAAATTGCTAATAATAAGCAGCGGGGCTACCGCGAGGTAAACGATCATAAGTCCCGTGCAGATCCAAATCGGGTAATATGACTTTATGTTGAGTACTTTATCAGAGTTAAAAGTTTCCCTCAAGACGAGAAATATATTTATCACTAAAATAAACAATTCTATGAAATAAAATCTGAAAGGGAATTTCTGAAAAAAGTTTTCTCTGAAAATGGCAAAACAAATGAAAAGAACGATGAAAGAGATGGTCAGCACCAAACTGATCATTCTCGCCTGCGCCGAAACCAGCAGTTTTCGCAGGTACAGGAAAAAGAATAAAAATGCACCGAGGGTAACACCAAAAACGTAAAAAGGAATTGTATTGAACCTGGGAAAGAAAAATCTGCTCGTCAGTGCCAGCGCGTTGTTCACCGCAATAATCACCATTGCGACAATAAAATAAAAAATCTCATCTCCGAGGTTTTTGCGTTTTATTATCAATACAAAAGTAAACGCAACCACTAGCGAAAGCTGTATGAGAGTGTCTAAATTTCGATCCCATTCCACCATTATATAAAGATGCTGTTATCCTAATTTCTTTTAATAAAAGCATCAAATATATGTTTTCTTTGAAACGGCGTACCGCGTGTAAACACCCTAAATGCGCGTCAGAGGCCCAATGCCCTGCAGAACGTATGGTTGCGCATCTGTTTAAAAGCTGTATTTTTGTGCAAATGACCTACAAGTACTTTTATTTTAAAATGAATGATGATGGAAGATCGTAACACGCTAGACGCAAAGTATGAACGTGTTTGCAGCTCGCTCCCGGAGAATGTTGAGTTGGTTGCCGTGAGCAAAACTCACCCCATCGAGGCGATAAAAGAAGTTTATGATCTTGGCCAGCGCATTTTTGGCGAAAACAAAGTTCAGGAACTGCTTTCAAAGGTGGATGAACTTCCCTCAGACATTTCCTGGCATCTCATCGGTCATCTACAAACGAATAAAGTAAAACAGATCGCTGCTTTTATTGATACCATACAGAGCGTGGATTCTGAAAGAATATTGAGTGAAATCGATAAACAGGCGGCACGGAATGAGCGGAAAATCAATATTTTACTTCAGGTCAAGATTGCGGAAGAAGAGTCTAAATTTGGCTTGGAAATTCACGAAGCGAAAGAGCTATTCCAGCGTTACCTTGCCGGCGACTTTCCCAACGTTACCGTCAAAGGGTTAATGGGCATGGCCACATTTACCGACGATGAACAGCAACTGCGCAAGGAGTTTTCTGTTCTGAAAAATCTGTTCGACCAGCTTTCGCAGCGTCAGCCACTCACCACACTTTCTATGGGAATGAGCGGTGATTACCCGGTTGCTATCGATTGTGGTGCCAATTCAGTGCGCGTCGGTTCCGCAATTTTCGGTTCCAGGCCAAGCTAGTGTTGGGTACAGTTTTTGCTCCTTACAAACCACATTTTACTATACTTACCAATAAAATCCATAAACTTTAGCTAATGCAAAAAATCTTGATTGTTGAAGATGAAAAAGCAATTTCTGGCGTGCTTCAAAGCATCCTTTCAGATGAATTACCCGACTATGAATTTGTAATTGCACACGACGGCCTGGAAGGCTTTAAACATATTGAAAAAGAAGATTTCGCACTCGTGCTTTCGGATATTAAAATGCCAAAAGTATCGGGTACAGAACTTCTAAAGCAGGCGCTGCAGCTAAAGCCCGACACCACTTTTGTAATGATTTCCGGCCATGCCGACATCGATACGGCCGTAGATTGCCTTAAAGATGGCGCGTACGATTTCATCTCCAAACCAATTGATATCAACCGTCTGATTACCAGTGTTAAAAACGCGCTGGACAAACGTAATCTTCAGAAAAGCAATCAGCACCTGAAAACTGAAAATGTAACGCTGAAGAAAAAAGTCAATAAAAAATACCAGATGATTGGCGATTCTCCCGCTCTGAAAAAAATTCAGGACATGATCGAGAAAGTCGCCGCGTCCGATGCACGGGTTTTGATTACTGGGCCCAACGGCGCGGGGAAAGAGCTTGTTGCACACGCGATTCACGCACAGAGTGACCGCAGCAAAGGCCCGATGATTGAGGTAAACTGCGCTGCAATTCCTTCCGAACTTATTGAATCTGAACTTTTCGGACATGTGAAAGGAAGCTTTACCGGAGCCATAAAAGATAAACAGGGAAAATTTGAGCTTGCCAATAACGGTACTATATTCCTGGACGAGATCGGCGATATGTCGCTCATCGCACAAGCAAAAGTGCTGCGCGCCCTGCAGGAAAGCAAAGTTTCGCCTGTCGGCAGTGATAAAGAAATTAAAGTTGATGTCCGCGTTTTGGCGGCCACGAACAAAAATATGCAGAAGGAAATTCAGGACGGTAAATTCCGGGAAGATTTGTACCACCGGCTTTCCGTTATCGAAATTTACGTGCCTTCTTTGGATGAACGGAAGGATGATATTAAACTTCTGGTGAAACATTTTGCCAAAATCATTTCTGATGAACACGGTACGGCATTAAAAACGTTCGACGAGTCAGCAATCAGCGCGCTGGAAAATTTCAGTTGGACCGGAAATATCCGCGAACTTCGGAACGTTGTGGAACGATTGATTATTTTAGGAGCCAATCCGATCACTTCTTCCGATGTAGAAAGTTTCGTAAGAAAGTAATTTTCTAAAAAATATTCTAACAAACCAGTACAAAAGTGCTGGTTTTTTTATTTTATCGGAATTTCAGCGAGTTTTTTCTTTATAATTAAATATAATCAGTCATAAATTGTGTCAGAAATATTATCGTTTTTCTTATTTGAAGTCAAACGCGTGGGGCCTATTGGCATTTGCTACTGCCAGCGGCAGATTTTTTGATGCGTTAAATTAAATCAAATCAAAAAAAATATAATATGTCTGAATTAAAAAATGTAAAAGTAGCGGTAGTAGCCGCTGATGGTTATGAAAAATCTGAACTCGAAAGTCCTGTAAAAGCATTAAAAGATGCCGGCGCAACGGTTGAGATTTTATCGATTAAAAGCGGGAAAATCCGTTCGATGAAAGATCACGAATGGGACGACAGCGTTGAAGTTGACAAGAAAATTTCGGAATCAAAGCCCGAAGAATACGACGCGCTGTTATTGCCGGGCGGCGTCATTAACCCGGACACCCTTCGCGGAGACGAAGCTACTTTGAAGTTTGTAAAAAACTTTATGCAATCAGAAAAACCAGTTGCCGCCATTTGTCACGGTCCGCAGACCTTGATCACGGCCGAAGTGGTGAATGGTAAAAAAATGACTTCCTATCAGGCAATTTCTGCTGATCTCAAAAATGCCGGTGCCCATTGGGTTGATGAAGAAGTAGTAACGGATGGAAACCTTACAACGAGCCGGTCGCCGAAGGATTTGCCCGCATTCAATAAACGCATAATCGAAGAATTTTCTAAAACTGGCAAAGATGGAAAATAAAATCCCTGCCCAGAGAGAAGGCGCAGAAAGCAACGCACAATCGGAGGTGATTTTGGATTCTGACAAAGAAGCCATTGATCATTTTGAGGTGGTGAAGCGGAGGTTTCTGGATATTAATAACTGGAATCATATAGCCGGAAAAGAAAAAGCTGAATTCCTGCTTCGCGACGGGCAGGGAAACCCGGCTGACCGCGAACCACAAAAAGGAGATTACGTCAGTATCAAAGTGCCGCTGCTGCACAACGATAATGAAGACGGCTGCGACTGGATCCGGATTGAAGAATA
>DKJL01000004.1:12896-13085 GCA_002454815.1 Flavobacteriales bacterium UBA6693 | reverse complement strand
TGGGTTGTGTTCTGCCGGAAAATAATTTTCTGCAAAAGCTGCGGGAGTTATGCGATGAGAATGGCGCGCTTCTTATCTTTGATGAGGTAATGACCGGTTTTCGCTTGGCTTTCGGTGGTGCGCAGGAGGTGTTTAATGTGAAGGCGGATTTGGTGACCTTCGGAAAAGTAATTGGTGGCGGACTTCCTG
>DKJL01000004.1:10096-12753 GCA_002454815.1 Flavobacteriales bacterium UBA6693 | reverse complement strand
GGGAGCTTTTGGCGGCCGAAATGAAATTATGGATCATCTCGCGCCCAAAGGAGCGGTATATCAGGCCGGTACGCTGAGCGGAAATCCCTTGGCGATGCGCGCAGGACTGACGACGCTGCAACTGATTAAAAATAATAAAGACTTTTACAGTAACCTGGAAAAAACCACCGAAACACTGGATTTTGAGATCGGTAAAATTTTAAATGAAAAATCTATCGCACACCGTATTAATCGGAAAGGTTCCATGATGAGCGTATTTTTTCATACCAATGCCGTTTCCAACTTTGATGAGGCAGCCGATGCAAACCATGCGTTGTTCAATAATTTTTTCCACTTCCTTCTTAAGAACGGAATTTATCTGCCGCCGAGCGGCTACGAGACATGGTTTATTTCGGCAGCAATCGAACAAAAGGAAATCGGTCGCACGCTGGAAGTGATCCGCAAGTTCGAGTATTCTTAAACTGGTACATTTAAATAAAATTAAATACGGAATAGTAGAAGCCATCGGAAAACGGTGGCTTTTTATGTTTGCCGGAAAATTAAAATAAAAAACGGAAGTCGTCTACGCCGAAATATCCTGCTGCAGCTCCGAAATATGCGCTTGAAAATAGGAAAAATAAGTTTCGTCTACCAACGTCTGAAGTTGCATTATAACAGCGCTTTTCTCACTTTGGTGCACAAAATCATATTTTACAAAAAGGTAAAGAATGGTGTAATATTTCTTCCAGCCGTATTCGAGCAGTTCTAATTTGGTTTTCATCAGATATTCCTGGGCTTTTTCGCGTTCTCCCATTTTATGGTAGGCGTAGGCGCACAGAATATTCCAGATTTCCAGATGGTTTTTCTTTCGGCTCGCAGTTACATACGGTAAATCTTCCTGCAGTTGTGGAGTGTTATTTTCAATCAGAAAAGTGATTTCTTTTTTGCGGTCCGTAAAAATCAGATGCTCCAGAACGGTGTATTCAAAGCTACAAACGCTGCGCTGCGAAGCCTCGCGATAAGTAACACAAGCCTCGACCATATCATCGTAGGTGGTGTTAAAAAGTTTTTCGTCCCCGCAATGATCCGCGTGTAAAAGTATAACACCGAATTTCCGGCCGGCGGGCAAAACGTGCACTTCCGGAGTTAGCGGTGTGGCCTGAACCTGGAGGAAATAAAGATTGCTGAGTTCATTATTTTGGCACAAAAAAGCGCCGACATATAAAAATCCGTAAGCAAACAATTTTGCCTCATTGGTCTGGTTGTACTTCAGATATTCATGAAAATATTGCGCATAGACGGTGGCGGCCATATCGCGCAGCGGATGATGTTCCAGAAAAAACTGGCGGGCGAGGGGATAAGTCAGGAGATTATGGTGCAGTTCTACCAGCAAGGCGGGGGATTTTCCTATTCGTGTAGCCAACGCGGCACCCATTTTCCAGAATTCGGCTTCGCTTTTTGCCTCATCCTGACTGAAAAAACCTGCCATCTCGTGCTGAAAAACTTCTTTCTTAAATTTTGAATAATTTTCGAAACCGCAAAAGCGCGCCAGAGCGTCCAACGTGTAAGCGGAAAAACCCCCATCATATTTGATCAAGCCGAAAAAACGCCGCAAACTTTGGGCGCTGACATTTAATTTGAGTTCGTTTTCCAACAATTTAGACAGTGACTCGCAATCGGACATTCGAATAACTTCTTTGCCAAGCTTTTTTTTGGTGCGCAACTTCAGATATTCGAGACTTTTTACTTCTATATGCATAGACAATCGTTCATTAATCTGTAAAAATAGTAATTTATTTTAATGTCTAGAGTGCTGATTTACAACACGCTACGACATATCAAGTCGGTGACAGAAATATATTACATTAAAAACAATATATAATAGAAATAAATTCGCTTTTCACGTCAACATATAGATTATTTTATTCGTACGTCCTGATCATATCAGCTGGCAGTACGAGATTAAATTCGGTCACCACGCCTGTGGGCATCGCTAAATTCTGATCTTCCGTTTCAAAAATGGAAATGACGGCAATCTTGAGCGCAGGGTTCTGTTGTTTTAAATACCAGTAAATCCCGCCGTACTCTTTGCTGTGGTAATCTCCGTTAAAGTGAAGAAACAGCTGCTCACCTCTACGGTTGTTGGAAATGGATTCTGCCATCGTCGCATCCTTGATTGCCTGCGCTGCAACAAAATTCATTACCTGCGTACCGTCGGCATGATCGCCCATCATTTTTTTCATCGCTGCATAACCCGGCGTTTCCAGACTCACCGTTATGGGAAGCTGCGCAATCCAGCGTTTATCGGGTTGCGGGAGCGTGTCCAATGAAGCCAATCCTTGCTTAGCCACCTGAGAAGCGTAACGACGCGGAACATTCGTAGCGACGAAAACCAGTTTTTCTTTTTTTGCAAAATCGAGCAGCGGCTTATAGTCTGTGACAAAATTATTCCACAACCGCACCGAGTCCTTCAGCTGTTTCGCCGGCAGTTTCCCGGCCAGATACCCGTTGAGTCCAGTCTGGTTATCGCGTTCGAACATTTCGGCGCCAAGGACAAGACGGTCTTTTTTATGTTTAAATAAAGACTTTGCCAACCTCAGCTGCAACCAGTGGTTGACGGAATTGTTGTGCAGTTCCCCAAACAAAACAACATCATATTTCGACAGTTTTTTTGCCAT
>DKJL01000004.1:8595-9982 GCA_002454815.1 Flavobacteriales bacterium UBA6693 | reverse complement strand
ATTCTGCGCCGACAGGTTTCCCTGCTTTGCTGTAGATGCGGTAAGCCGGCCACTGCTGACCGTAGCTGAAAGCGAAAAAGAACAGCAGAAGCGAAAGAATAATTTTTTTCATTTAATTGTTAAAAGAAGTTTTCTGCCCGATTTCTTTTAAATTTCACGTTTTAAAAGATCTGAATTTTTAAGGACGGGCACGCTCGTACTGTTTTGGGAAATCGCAGTTTTCAGTATTTTCGAATGAACCCTGAATAGCCAAGTACGGATTACGCAGAATCTCGCGGCCCACAAAAATCAAATCCGCTTCATTGTTTTGCAGAATTTCTTCGGCATGCTTTGCTGATTTAATTAAACCTACTGCGCCCGTCGCAATGCCAGCTTCATTTTTAATTGCTGCCGCCAGCGGAACCTGATAGCCGTCGAACAACGATATTTTGGCTCCCTGAATATTGCCGCCACTGGAAACGTCGATCAAGTCTACTTTGTGCTGCTTCAATAATTTTGAAAGCGCAATACTTTCATCAATGTCCCAGCCGTTTTCCGCATATTCGGTACCGGAAATGCGCACAAATAATGGATGATTTTCGTCCAGCAAATTATTTACCGCATCAACGATTTCCAGAAGCAAACGGGCGCGGTTTTCCAAAGTGCCGCCATAATCATCCGTTCGCACATTGGACAAAGGCGACAGAAACTGATGAATGAGATAGCCGTGAGCCGCATGAATTTCGATGACATCAAAACCGGCTTCTAAGGCGCGTTGCGCAGCATCCTGAAAATCCTGAACCAACTTTTTTATTTCTGCAACAGTAAGCTCGTGAGGGATACGCTCGCCATCGCCATAAGGAATCGGCGACGGCGCCACGGTTTCCCAACCTTCGTCCAGTGAAAGTTGTTTTCCGTTCCAGGTCGAGGCTTTTCTACCGGCGTGGCCCAGCTGAATACCGATTTTTGTATCGGAATTCTGATGTACAAAATCAACGGTTTTCTTTAATTCTTTTGCCTGCTCATCATTCCAAAGTCCGGTGCAGTGATGGGTGATGCGGCCTTCCGGCACAACGCCTGTGGCCTCAACGATTATTAAGCCGGTGCCGCCCTGAGCACGGCTGGCATAATGTACAAAGTGAAAATCGTTGGCGACACCGTGGTCGCACGAATACATGCACATCGGTGACATGACCCAGCGGTTGCGTAATTCTAAATTTCGGAATTTGATAGGCGTATATAATTTCATAAAGGAATTTTTGTTTAATTAATCAAAGTTACAAAATCAAACTTTCCTGTTTTTTTTTAATCTATTATTGAACGATTAATAAAATCGCTGTTCCATTAAATGTTGCAGTGAAAGCAGGCATTTTCTCGATTTTTCCTTACTTTATTGCAATGAACGGGG
>DKJL01000004.1:7781-8465 GCA_002454815.1 Flavobacteriales bacterium UBA6693 | reverse complement strand
GCTTTAGAAAAAATAAAAAAGCAGTATCTTTACTTTCCTATTTTATTCAATGGAAAAAGAACATAAAATCAGTTATCACGACATCGCCAACTATAATGATCTGGATGAAACGGAAAAAATTTTGTTCGATAAAGCAAACGACATTCGCCAGCGTGCTTATGCTCCCTATTCCAACTTTACAGTCGGTTGCGCAGTGTTACTGGAAAATGGCGAAATCGTGACAGGCAGCAATCAGGAAAACGCGGCTTACCCGTCCGGTCTTTGTGCAGAACGTACGGCGATGTTTTGGATTGGCGCGAATTATCCTGACGTGAAAATCAAAAAATTATTCGTGATCGGTGCACCGCGCGAGGCAGTTTCTTCTGTTCCGATTCCTCCTTGTGGTGCTTGTCGGCAGGCGATCCTGGAGTACGAAGCGAAACAGGAAAACGGCATCGAGATTTATTTCGCCTCGCTCGGTGGTGCGATTTATAAAACCAGTTCAATCCGCGATTTATTACCGTTTTCGTTTGACGCTTCCTATTTATAGCTGAGATTTTAGCTGTTTTTTTTAATTAAATATTCGCAATTGCCAACTGGATTGTAGACAGTCTGTAATGCTGATACTAAATATATTTTATGAGAATAGCCGCCATCGACATCGGCAGCAATGCCGCACGTTTACTGATTAACGAAATTACTGAG
>DKJL01000004.1:2530-7577 GCA_002454815.1 Flavobacteriales bacterium UBA6693 | reverse complement strand
CCAAAAAAGGCAAGCCGCAATTTACAAAGCTCAATTTGCTGCGTATTCCGCTGCGTTTGGGAATGGATGTTTTTACCACCGGCGAAATCGGTGCTGAACGCCGACAGATGGTGCTGGATTCTATGAGCGTTTTCAGCAATCTCATGAAAATTTACAAGGTTGAAGCTTACCGCGCCTGTGCTACCAGCGCCATGCGCGATGCGCGAAACGGTGCCGAGCTCATTGCTGCCGTGCATAAAAGCAGCGGCATCGACATTGAAATCATCACGGGCGACGAGGAAGCAGCGTTGGTCTTCGAAAATCATGTGGCGAATACGGCAGACAAAAATTTCGCATACTTATATATTGACGTTGGCGGCGGCTCCACGGAACTCACTTTTTATGTGGACGGAAAAATGCAGTACGAAAAGTCTTTTAATATCGGTACGATCCGGCTGTTGAATAATTTGGTAACAGAAGCGCAGTGGAAAGAAATGAAGCAGGAAATCCGGCAAAATATTAACAGCAGCAAACCGATTGTGGCGGTAGGCTCCGGCGGAAACATCAATAAATTATTTTCGATGAGCAAAACGAAAGATGGCAAACCGATGTCCAGCGCCTATCTTCAGAAAACTTATAAAGAAATGAGCGCGCTGACCGTGCCGCAGCGAATGTCGAAATACAACATTCGCGAAGACCGGGCAGATGTACTGGTGCCGGCGCTTCAGGTTTTTAACCAGGTGATGAACTGGAGTGATATTGATAAGATTCTGGTACCGAAAATCTCCGTGGCAGATGGCCTCATTCACAGTCTGTATGAACAGGTGAAAAAGAAATAAATCGCGAGATTTTATTTTTTGCCCAGTTCGATAATTTCCAGGTTCTCAATTTTTTTTCCGTTAATTTCAAAACGCATCATGGTGCGCATTTGGTGCCAGCCCACTTTTCCCACCGCGCCGGGATTGAGGTGAAGTAGATTATTTTTCTCGTCGTACATCGCTTTCAAAATATGCGAATGGCCGGAAATAAAAAGATCCGGCTTTTTCTTTATAAATTCCTGCCGCGTTAGTGGCGTGTATTTCCCGGGATAACCGCCGATGTGAATCATCAGAACTTCTACTTCTTCGCATTTGAATCGTAAAACTTCAGGAACTATTTTGCGGATTTCTGTACCGTCGATATTTCCGTAGACGCCGCGAAGCGGTTTTATTTTCTCGAGTTTTTCAATGACTTCCAAACTGCCAAAATCTCCGCAGTGCCAAATTTCATCGGCGTTTTTTGCATATTCCAGCATACGGTCGTCGATATAGGAATGGGAATCTGAGAGCAAAAGTATTTTCATAAGGCAAATTTCCTGTTTTTTTTGTTTTGAACTAAATTAAAATAAATGTTAGGCCGAAAATTCCGTGTCATTTCTGTCGGATTCAACCTGGACTGGGGAAAAATGTGGACCTTAATTTATAGCCGCGATTGAACGGCGTGTTTGAGCTCTCCCGGCAAAGCCGGGAAGCGAGTAGTGAAAGCGCGACCGGACTGCGGAAACGATAGGACTTTGGTGCTCCTGAAAATTCTGTAAATTTGCAGCCGATGAGGTATTTTGTAGAATTTTCTTATTCCGGGAAAAATTATTTTGGGTTTCAAATTCAGCCCAATCAGATTTCTGTGCAGGAAGTTCTGGAAAAGGCACTTTCTACCATTTTACGCGAAGAAATTAAAATCACCGGCGCAGGCAGAACCGATACCGGCGTTCATGCGAAGAAAATATTCGCGCATTTCGATACGAATCAGGCGGTGAATGAAAATCTGGCTTATCAGCTGAACAGTTTTTTGCCGCCCGATATTGCCGTAAAGAAAATTTTTTCTGTGCCGGAAAGTTTCCACGCACGTTTTGATGCCACTTATCGTACGTATGAATATTATATTTCGCTGGAAAAAAACCCGTTCACCCAAGATTCTGCCTGGCAAATGTGGAAAAGAGATCTGGACATCGACCGTATGAATACTGCGTGTGAAATACTGTACGAATATGAAGATTTTACCAGTTTTGCGAAACTCCACACGGACAATAAAACCAATAACTGCCGGATCACGAAAGCAATTTGGGAACAGGCGGGCACGGAATTAAAATTCAACATCACTGCGGACCGTTTTTTGCGGAACATGGTGCGCGCGATTGTAGGAACGATGGTGGAAATCGGCAGCGGAAAAATAGAACCTGCCGCGCTGCACGGGATAATTGCCGATAAAAACCGCAATTCGGCCGGAACATCGGCGCCGCCACAAGGGTTGTTTTTGGTGGATGTGGGTTATAATTTCTGAGCGAAGTTTCTGGTCCGCGTCGTACTGAAATCCTCCGCCGCGCCAAATTTCTGTATTTTTGCGGTGAAATTTTTATTTATTTTATGAAGAAGCAATCGACTTGGAATATCATTAAACGGCTGTTTGTAATCGGGATGAAGTTTCGGTCGTGGTTTCTGGTCACGCTGGTTATTTCGATCGTGCTGTCGGTGATTTCCACGTACCGTCCTTATCTTACCATGCAGATCGTCGATACGGACATCATCCAGCTGCGGGATAAAGACTTGATGATGAAGCATATCTATATTTTGGTTGCTCTGGTCTTTGGCGAAACGCTGCTTAATTTCTTTCTGGTTTATTTCTCTAATTTTATTTCGCAGAATGTGATCCGCGATATCCGCGAACGACTTTATCATAAACTCATTTATTTCCGTACGGCTTTTTTTGACAAAACTGCTATCGGCCAATTGGTAACGCGCGCCGTGGGCGACGTGGAAACGATTGCCACTGTTTATACCGACGGTTTCCTGATGGTCTTCGGCGATATCCTACGGATTGTTTTTGTGTTGGTGATGATGTTTCAGGTCGACGTGAACCTCAGTTATATTTCACTGGTCATTTTGCCGCTGATGGTCGTGATCACACGATTTTTCCAGAAACGGCTGAAAAAAGCCTTTGGCGACGAGCGTACCTGGACGGCCAACCAGAATTCGTTTGTACAGGAGCGGCTTTCGGGCATGTCGATCGTGCAGGTGTTCAACCGGCAGCAGGCAGAATTCAAAAAGTTTGATGATATTAATGTTACACTCAAAGCCGCGCTGCTGCGAACCGTCTTTATATTTTCGCTCTTTTTTCCGGTGGTCGAACTAATTTCGTCTTTGTTTATCGGCTTTATTCTTTTGTACGGTGGTTTTATCACCATTAAGGCAGGAGCGGTAATTGCCTTTATTCAATATATTTCGATGTTAATTCGGCCGCTGCGGCAAATCGCAGACCGGTTCAATAATATCCAGCGCGGTATCGTGGGCGCCGAACGCGTCCTCGGCGTAATGGATGAAGATTTTGCCATGCCCAATACAGGAACAATTAAAAAAGATCATTTCCAGGGAAAAATTGAATTTAAGAATGTTCACTTTTCTTATGATGAAAAACAGGAAGTTTTAAAGGGAATAAGTTTTAAAGTAAATCCCGGCGAAACCGTGGCGATCGTTGGTGCTACCGGCGCAGGAAAAAGTACCATCATCAGCTTGATTACGCGGTTGTACGACACGGATTCCGGTTCGATTTTACTTGATGACGTTGATCTTAAATCCTACGAACTGTATAATTTGCGCGGGCATATCGGGGTAGTTTTGCAGGATGTTTTCCTTTTTCATGGAAGCATCTATGAAAATCTGGCCTTTGGTGACGAGAGCGTAACTTTGGATAAAATAAAAAGCGTCGCCCGCGATATCGAGGTGGATGATTTTATTGAAAGTCTGCCCGGCGGCTACGAGTACGTGGTACGCGAACGCGGCTCCTCTATTTCGCTTGGCCAGCGCCAGTTGCTTTCTTTCCTGCGGGCTTATCTTTCGGATCCAAAAATTTTAATTTTGGATGAAGCCACGTCATCGATCGATCAGGAAAGTGAAAAACTCATACAGCGCGCCACGGAAAAAATTACCAAGAACCGAACTTCCATTATTATCGCACACCGACTTTCCACGATCGAAAATGCGGATAAAATCATCGTGATGGAGCATGGGAAAATAGTGGAGGAGGGGAAACATGAAGAACTGCTTCAGAAAGGCGGTTATTATTCCACGCTTTATCAGGCACAACTGAAGACGGAGGTCTCAGCGGATTAATTATTCCACGCCCAAAGGTAAGAGAGGGAGTTCTTCTTTCCAGCCGTCGCCGTATTCCTTCGTTAGATATTCTGCGATCAGCAGATTATTTTTAGTAATCGGTTGTATCGAGGGCGGAATTACACAGTTTTCACTTTTTATCCGGATACCATATTTCTTCTCAAATTCAGCGTAATTGTGTGAAATGAGACCGTAGGTAAAGAACACCAATTTGTTTTGCTCGAGCAGACGTTCGAAACTTTCAGTATCTGCGTAGAGCGGATTGGATGTAACTATTGGAGCGGCACTTTGCTCCAGCAAAGTTTTAAAAACTATCGTTTCTTTTGCTTTTTCCGGTCTGCATCCGGCAATTAAAAAGATGATTGCCGTGCTGAAAATTACTTTACTCATACTTTCTTTACCTTAATGATGCGCCGGTCACGGATTTGTTAAATTAAAGAAAGTGGTAATTTGTGATGTTAATTTCCGATAACCGTCTTCAGATTCACGAATTCTTTTAACGCGACGAGTGAAAGTTCGCTTCCATAGCCGGAAGTTTTGGTTCCTCCGAAAGGCAACCGCGGATCCGAGCTGGAAGCTTTATTAATACTTACCGTCCCCGAATCAAGGTTTTGGATAAAATACTGCTGGCGTCTTTCGTCGGCCGTCCACACTGCATTTGAAAGTCCGAAAGGAATATCATTCGCGAGCTGCAAAGCTTCTTCGTCATCTGCCGCGACCATCACGAGACCCAATGGGCCAAAAACTTCCTCTTGCAATATCGGATTTTCAGAATTTAATTTAATAAGCCCCGGTTTAAATTCAATTTCAGAAAGCCGCTCCAGCGGCAGAATAATTTCAGCGCCGTCGGCAATCGCTCTTCTGTATTGTTTTTCCAGCTCGTCGGCCAAGTCCGGCCGCGCCATGCCGGCAATTTTCGTTGC
>DKJL01000004.1:0-2415 GCA_002454815.1 Flavobacteriales bacterium UBA6693 | reverse complement strand
CATGCCGGCAATTTTCGTTGCCGGATTTAATGGGTCTGCAGGAATATATTTTTCGAATTCAGCCATTAATTTTGGTAGAAATTCGTCTACCGTATTTTTCTCAATAATAAAACGTTTTGCAGCGTTACACGCCTGGCCACAGTTTGCCAGTCTCGAGTTAGCGCCTTTCTCCGCCGCCTGGTCCAGATCAGCATCGCTGAAAACAATAAAAGCATCACTTCCGCCCAATTCGAGCAGCGATTTCTTAATCTGTTTTCCTGCTGTGGCAGCCACTTCAGCGCCGGCTTTTTCGCTTCCCGTGAGACTTACCGCTTTTACGATGGGGTTTTCCAGGGCCGCTTTTACTTCCTTGTGTCCTATTTCCAGATTCACAAAAACGCCTTTTGGAAATCCTGCTTTGCGCATCAATTCTTCAATTGCATTACCACTGCCAAAACAGATCGTGGCGTGTTTCAAAACTACTGTATTTCCGGCTAAAATCGCAGGAATCGCAAAACGCAAAGCCTGCCAGAAAGGAAAGTTCCAGGGCATCACACCAAGGATAACGCCTTTGGGAACGTAGCGGATCTCGGAAATCCGGAACTCCGTTTCCACCGGTTCCGCTTCCAGGACATTTTCTGCGTCCGCATAATAACGGGCCATCAGTGCGCATTTTTCGATTTCGGCGACAGATTGTGCGATAGGTTTGTTCATTTCTGAAGTGATAATTCTGCCGAGCTGTTCCTTTTCTGCGGTCAGGAGGTCTGCCAACCGGAAGAGCAAATTCTGTCTCTCGGTGAAAGGCACCATTTTCCATTGTTCAAAAGCATTTTGTGCGGTCTGTAATTTATTTTGTAAGTCCATGGGAGTGTCAGTTTTTTTGCGTTTGGCCAGAAATTTAGTTTTACGCATTAAATAATAATAAATACAAATTTAATAAAAAGCGGTAAAAGTGCTTCGAAAGCCGCGGACGCACAAGCAGCGCCAACTGCAATTAAAAGTTTGGTAAACTTTTGGCACTGCCATTATTTTAATTAATTTTGAGCAATAAAATTTAAAAAATGAATGCACCGGTTGAATTAAAGTACACCAAAGATCACGAATGGGTGAAGATTGAAGGAAATGTTGCCACTATTGGTATTACCGATTTTGCACAGGGAGAACTCGGCGATATTGTTTTTGTCGATGTGGATTCTGTAGATGACGCGCTGTCCGCCGGCGACGTTTTCGGAAGTGTGGAAGCGGTGAAGACGGTTTCCGATCTCTTCTTGCCACTCGCAGGTACCGTAACCGAGTTTAATGATGCACTGGAAGATGAACCGGAATTGCTGAACAGCGATCCTTACGGAGCGGGCTGGATCATCAAACTGGAATTGGGCGATGACGCAGATATTTCCGAATTGCTAAGCGCAGAAGAATATCAGGCTTCCCTTGGATAGGATCAATAATATTTTCCGCAGAGTTTTGCCCATCTATTGGGCATTTCTTACTTATATGCTTTTGCGTCCCGGCGTGGAAAATGTCAATTTCCCCTTTCTCTTCGAAGGTTTGGACAAAGTCGTGCACTTGTGCATCTTTATGTTTTTGGGATTTTCTTTTACGGCGGCACTCCCGAAAATTAAATTTATCTATTTTCTGCAGGTCATGATAATATATGGACTGCTCACGGAAATTCTTCAGGAAGAACTCGGCTGGGGACGCTCGCTGGAAGGGCTGGATCTGGTGGCCGATGTTGTCGGTGCCCTCGCCGGCTATTATATTTATAAAAAAATGCAGCGCACTATTCAATAGTGCGTTTTTTATTGCGATGATTTTCACACAATCATTGTTTGATTTTCATTTCTTTGGGCGGTCCCCGCCGGCGCTTACAAAAACTCTTTATATTCTGCCGCGTTTGGGGCCAGGCTCTTTGTTGCAATCTTGCCCGACTTTAGAAGTCGGGCAAGGATTTCCACGTCGATCCTTACCGCGTCCCAGCACCAATCGTAGTTCCATATGTATTATCAAATTCTTCTTCGCAATACTCAATATATAGAATTGAAAACCGGAACCCCAAAAATGAAGTCCGGAAATTCCTTTGAATTTTCAGCAGCCCGAAGGAATAAGTGGTCGGTTTCAAACCTAAGGCAAAAACGTTCAGGGTAATCACATATATAAAGAGACGCATCACGAATGGCTAAGCAACGCAAACATCCATTTACCTCGATATCCAGGAAAACTTTTGTTCTGCACAGAAAATATTGGACAATAACCTGTGTTCATCAACATCTTATGATTTCTTTATAGAAAATACAAGCCTATTTTGTGTTACATCATATAGTATAAAGTGTTACCATACTATATTTCGCGCACAAAAAAACCAGGCCTAAACCTGCACAGTTTTATCGCAGATGAGTACATAACAGAAGAAAAGTAGCATTTTCAGACAATGTTAAT
>DKJL01000007.1 GCA_002454815.1 Flavobacteriales bacterium UBA6693 | reverse complement strand
TGTTTTCGGGGGAGCTTACAAGCAAAGCAAAAATATTATTGAAATTTCGTAATCTAAAACCTTATAGGTCGTGATTTATAAATTAGGACAGCTATCTCCAATTATAATTTTATATCCTACTAAATAAAAAAATGGAAAGTTATTCACCTTCTAGTAATTCTTCTTTTCTCTCACTTTCATAGTCTATATCTGTAAGATTTGACTTTAAAAAATCATCATTTAAAATTCCTATCATATGAACCTTCGAAACATCGGTATCTAAAATTATTCTCTCTCCTGAATCATTTAATCGAATTCTATTCACTAATTTGGGATGATTCCTAATAAAATTAATAATTCTCATCTTATCCAAACTAATAACTGGTGAATTTGGACTTATTTTCAACATTCTTTTAGCATATTTTACATTCTCAACAAAAGCTTGGAGTTCATCCAGATTCTCAATTAAATCTAAAGTACGAATTATCTCTATTTTGTTTCGAGCTTGGTTTTTTATAATATCTTTATATCCATAAGCATTTGTTAAAGTCCTCAAATTGTTCACTATTAAACTATTTTCAGCATAAATAAAATCAATGGCTTCATTTATTTGTAAAATAGTATCATTAAACTTTTCAAATCTATGACTTGCTGGAAAAATTCTTATAACTCTATCTTGCTTCAAAATTGTTATCGGATATATATGTTTAAAAATAGTGAAATAAGAATTTTGATTTCCAAGCGTTATTAATATTGCTTTAATATCTGCTATATCATCATTCCTGAATGAAAATTCACTATAATTTTCCCAAGGATCGAAAGCCCTAACAATTTCCAATTTATCAGGAAATTCATTTATATCATAATAAAACGCAGAATCAATAAGTTCGTTAGCTTCAGAAATATTAGATAAAACTAAATCATCATCATTGAAAAATCGCTCATTAATCGTTCTAATAAAAATATTTTTAAGTTCTTCCGCTAATTCCTCTGAAACGTCTGCTTTCAGAATTGTTTCTTGGTCATTTTCATGTTTTACAACGACGTGTACCTGTACTCCAACAGGCTCTTCTCTGTTTATCACGTCTAATAAACCTCTTAATTCTCCTATGTTCATTTTTGAATCTTATTTGCAAAATAAATTCCTTCACCCAAAGACTTGTAGGCAATCCAATCCTCTTTAGTTAGAAGACTCCGCGTTATAACTATAATTTTCTCTTTGTTTGTTGTATTTACTTTATAAATTTGGTAACCAAGTAATGCTAGTGTTGGATTTGTGTAAAACATATTTGTCTTGATATATATTATTCCAATTATAATTAGAATTAATGTTATAAGTAATATGTTTTTGCTTTCTGAAATATTAAAAGATAGCAAAGGGACTATATAGGTAACTAAAAATGTTAGGTGTTCCCAATTAATATTCTCAATATCGACAATCTTTTCAGGCAAAGATTTATTTCCCTCTACAATGTATTTGAAATTAAAATATATTAAGGCTCCAATAAGAACAAAAAACAGACATACTACCGAAATTATATTATTTAAGAACAAGTTCCTAAATCCAACAAATTCGCAGTCTTCATAACAAAATGAAATATCTAGATTTACAATAAAAAAAAGAAAAAACAAAAGCCAAAGAGATAAAATATAAAATTGAATTTTCAGAAACATATTTAATTATTAATTATCAAATGTATCAATAATATCAATATCCTTTTGTGGTTTGGATGTTGTTGATACATATTCAAAATATTCACTATAATTATTAATCAACATTCCTGTAAAACGTCCTTAATCTCTGATATATTTTTAGTTTTACCGGTATGTAACTTTCTTTATATTTTTTCCTTATTGGTATCTGTATGAAAATATCATAAATCTTATTTATAAAATTTTAATTTCCTAGTTCCAATTGATTTTTAACCAGATTAAAATAATCTGCCTTTTTGCTTACCAGTTCGTGGTGATTACCCTGTTCCACAATTTCACCATTTTTAAGAACAATAATTTGGTCTGCATTTTTAACGGTTGAAAGTCTGTGTGCCACTATTATCACTGTTTTTCCTTTAAAGAAAGATTGCAGGTTATCATGTATTATCTTTTCATTTTCTGCATCCAAGGCAGAGGTAGCTTCATCAAATAAAATGAAGTGAGGATTTTTATAAACTGCCCTTGCGATAAGAATTCTTTGTTTTTGTCCTCCTGAAATGCCATTTCCTGAAGCTCCAATTTTTGTATTTAATCCTAAAGGAAGTTCTTCAACGAAGGACTTAATATTTGCAGTATCTAATGCTTTATTTAGTTTTTCATAGTTAATATTTTCATCGCTTGTTGCAATGTTTCTCTCAATTGTATCTGAAAAAATAAAGCCGTCCTGCATTACTACACCGCAATTCTTTCTAAGATCTGTTGGAGAAACTTCATTTATATTGAGATGATTAAATTTTATCTTACCTTCTATTGGTTCATAGAATTTCAAAAGCATTTTTATCAACGTGGTTTTACCGCTGCCGCTAGCTCCAACAATAGCAGTAATTTTTCCTTCCGGAATAAATAAATTGATACCTTTTAAAACACACGGAGATTGAGGTCCTTCATATTGAAAAGAAACATTCTTAAAATAAATTCCTTTCTCTATTCCATTATTTTCTGTATATTTTTTGCTAAGTAGCGGTACTTGATTTTCGTGTTCTTCTTCAGGATTATGTTGCACTTCGTTTAGTCGTGCTAAACTCAATTTTGCATCCTGTAATGATCTAAAAAAGTTAATGAGTTGGCTAACAGGAGAATTCATCTGACCAATGATGTATGATACACTTAAAAGTGCCCCCAACGTCATATTTCCTTTTATTACAAAATAGGCAGAGAGAAAAGTCACAATAATGTTTTTGAGCTGATTAATGAATTCAAATCCAGAGAGTTGGATTTGATCCAATTTGAGAATGCGAATATTGATTTTAAAAAGCTTTTGCTGGATTTGCTCCCATTCTTGACGCTTAAAATCTTCAAATTGATTGAGCTTCATTTCTGAAACACCGCTAATAATCTCATATATTGAGTCTTGATTGGCACTTCTTTGTAAAAAATGATAGTAATCAAGAATTTTACGCTTTTTAAGCCAGTATAATGACCACATAACTGAAGCAATTGTCAGAAGTGTATAAACAGCAAGGACAAAAAAATTATAATACCAAAGAACTCCAAAAAATACTGAAAAACTAACTATAGAAAAAAAAGTAACTAGACTCTGTGAAGTTAGAAAATTTTCTATCCTTTCATGATCTTGAATACGTTGGTTAAAATCTCCAATTAATTTTGTCTCAAAAAATTTTATTGGAAGCCTTAAGAGTTTTTTAAGAAAATCTGAAATGATCTGGATATTAATTTTTGTTCCTACAATAAGCATTATCCAGTTGCGGAAAATATTGATAACAATGTTGCCAAAGAAAAAAGACAGTTGTGCAAGTAAGATGTATGTTATTAGTGATAAATTTTTTTTTAAAACACCATCATCAATAAGTCTTTGAGTTAAGATTGGAAATATTAAAGTTAATACTGTTCCAAGCATCAATAAGAAAAACATTTGTACCATTTTTATCTTGTGGGGCTTCAAATATTTAATCAAATATTTAACCGACAATTCTTCAATTATAGGAGGTTTTTTTTTGAAAAACTCTTCAGTAGGCTTTAATATCAATGCAATTCCTTTTTCATTCTCCGAATCAGAATACCATGATTTTTTAAACTTTTCTTCTGATAATGAAATAAATCCGTGAGCTGGATCCGCTATTCTATATTTTTTTTCTTTTGAAATTAAACTATTTGAAATATCGTACAGTACTACAAAATGGTTTTGATTCCAATGCAAAATTGCAGGTAAAACATCTTTTTTAATATTTTCTATTGACATTTTTAGTGCAAAACTATCAAGACCAATTTTTTCTGAAGCTTCACTTATACCCAATAATGATACTCCATCCCTAGTAATAAAACTATTGTCTCTCAAATATTGTAGACCATACTCTATACCATAATGAGATGTTATCATTGCCAAACAGGCTGGACCACAGTCCATTTGGTCATATTGGGGATAAAATTTAAGCATATTTTACTGTGATAATATGGTTTTCAAATAAAACATCAATAATATATCTTTTGACTTGTTCAGCCCAAGAACTATCTAACGTAGTGAAAACAGCTTCTTTGTTTAATTCATTGCCTTTATTTAATTTTTCAACTAAATCAGTAATTGTATTATTATTAATTAAACTAATTTTTTTTCCTCGAATGAATAAATGAAGTTGATTATCTATATAAAAAAGAATTTTAAAAGGATCAACAATTTTAATAGTAAAATCTTTATTATGATCTACCTTATGTTCTTTTGGAAAAGGAGGCTCCCAAAAACCAGCATTACTGTATAAGGCCATTTTATAATCACGATATGTATCTTCTAACATACTTAAAAAGTCTCTATCATTAAAATCGCTATGAAAAAGTTTTTTAATATCCGCAAAATTTTCCAAATTTTCCGGTGGAGAAACATCCATAGGAAGTATTTCGAAACTTTCCTCTAAACTATTTATAAGCAAATTGTCTATGATTTTCTTAGATAGGGAGCTTTCAGTATGATTATTAAACCATAACGTTAGTCCTATTGATAGCTCATCTGATTTTCCAACATGATATTCTCCGTAAGGCATAAAATAAATATCTCCATCTTTGAAATCAAAAACATTGGCATGGTCTAAGATTTCTTCAATGTTTGTATTATTAAATCTATACTCCGGTTCAACAATTCCCATGTATACATAGTTTTCCCTCCCTTACCTAAATGAAAATGCATAACATTTTCACCTAGCCCGTCTGTATGAATTCCTAAAGGTGTCCAGCCATAGTTTCCAATAAATATCGTAAATGTTACGCCAAGTCGTGGTATACCAAATTTTTCAGTTAAAGGTTTTATTTTTATCGCAATTTTTTCGACCAACAATGGATTAAATTTTTCTCCTCTGTTTATAATAATTCCAAACTTTTTTCCCTCAAAAGCTCTTTCGGCCCATTCTTCAAATGTTTCACTAATATTTGGAGTATAGTTTTCAAAAAAATTTATTAACTCTTTTGAAGCAACATTTTTACCTTCAATATATAGACGAAATCCATATTCGGGAACTTTATTGATGCTGATTAATCTTATTATTTTCATGACGTCTTCTCTCATGCTCTTAGTTTCGTTTGGTAGCATGCAATTATGGAAAACATTTGTAGTTGTTAGCATATCTGTATTTGCTAAAAAGTTATCCCACCATTTTGAATCAAAAGCATTATGAATCATATCTATTTCCATCACTCTATTATTGATTTAAAAAAATGTTTAATTTTAGTTTGAATTTCATTAAATTCTTCTTTAGAATTATGTGTTTGCTTTAACTTTAAATCAATCTTGGTTGAATTATTTATTTCATTAATAATAAAATAAAGATTCTGATTATCTAAAGTATATGTGTTATCTTCAATTTTTGGGAAAGTATTTTTCAATTTTTTTATTACATCAATCTTGGAAGATTCCCCGTACGCAAGTGAGATAGCTATTGCATCGCTTGTTTCACTATAAGAATATGTTATGCCTGTTTTTGTTACATTAGCAACCGCAATAGGCAACGACTGACTGAATATGTTCGTGCTCATTGAATAAAATATTATAATTAAAAGTATTTTTTTCATATTTAGATTTTAGGATTTAAAACCTTGAGGAATTAACCTCAAGGTATAACCAATTTACACAAAAACAGTAACAGGTGGTTGCGGCGTTTGCGGTGGCTGCGGAGAATCACTTTGCTGTTGCTGCTGCTGTTGCTGCTGTTGCTGTTGCTGTTGTTGATAGCCTCCTTTGATCATTCTTTTTTCAAGAGGAGACAAAACATGAACTCCAAGGAATTCAGCTGGATCAAATGTTTTCTTTTCCATTTTAAATAATTTAGGAAAGTTAAAATTCAGTTTTTGCTTTAAAGAAAGCGATATTTAAACATATTAAATCTGTATTGCGCACTACAAACAAATTATGTAAAAATCTTAAAATGTCGATGCAGGATCTGTGGAGTTATTTAGTTTTTTCTGCATCTGCAGTTTCTTACCGCTTGAGAAATCATAACTCAAGCCGAGCACAAACATGTTTTTGTTGTTATAGATGTTTGAAATCCTTTCATTAGATACTATACTACCTGCTAAAGTCTTATTATGATAGTGTGACGGCATGCCAATCCAATAAAAACCAGTTGAAAACCTTAAATTTTTATAATTATAGGACGCAAATAGATGGTTTTGATTTTCATCTATACTTAAGAAAGCACCGTTAATCTGATAAATTGGTAAATTGAAATTGTAATAAACTCCAACATTTTTAAATTGAGATGAAAGTCCAAAACTACTGCGTACAAATTCACTTTTAAACGATCGTCCATCATTAACTTTCAACATCATTGAAACAGGTTGAATAAAAGTTTTTATGACCAAAATTTGCGTTCCGAACGGCTTATAAGAGCCACTAAATTGAATTCCTTTTTCATTAAAATCAGCATTTTGATACGTCAATGCATAACCGCTTGTTTCGGAATCCACTTCAAAAATCTGAGCAAAATATTTGTCAACGATGTTATAAAAAGCATTCAAATTAAAGTCAATCTTTTTTCCACCATAGGAATAAATAAGATTGTTTCGGAATAAATGCTGAGACTTCAATAAAGGATTTCCACGCTGTACAATGTTAGGAACGATTTGTACCACGTTGCTACTCAACGCTGAAGCCCAAGGACTGTTCGATGTATAACTGCTCGTTAACCGCAAACTCTGATTTTTTGCCAATTCATAACTCAAAACCATTTTCGGCGTTGGTGCCCAATCGTCTTGTATAGTTTCTGCACTTTTGTTGTGGACGTTGGTTACCCCAATTCCGAAACGGTACGAAAGTTTATCTTTCTTACCCGAATATTCCGTGTAGAGATATTGCGTGAGATAATTCACAGAATATTCAGACGAACCAATCAAATTCACCAAATCATTATTTATAAAAGTATTGGAAATTCTGTAACCGGAACTCAATTTCCCTTTTTCAAAATTGTGGGTGTGTGCAATTTCCCCGACAATTCCCGTCTGCTTTGCCTTTAGGTTCATATCGTTGTTAAAAACATCGGTGTTGGTGGCGATATTCCATTCTCGGTCAAACTGATAAGATTTGGTGTCGTAGTAGGATCCGATTAAATTCAAACTTAACTCGTCTTTTTTACCGATATTTATTGAGTAATACAAATCTACAGAAGGGTTCAAATAATTGGAATTGCTGTTGTGAATGGTATTATGCGAGGTTTGTAAAGCATCCTTTGTAAACAAACTTGTTCCAAGTCCTTTATTGAAACTTGAATTCAGAAACATATTAAATTTTGCCTGAAATGCATACTTTCCTGCATCCACATTCGCATACCGCAAACCTATATTCTGATAAGTGTAACCAAAATGGTCTTTTTGCTGTTCTTCCGAGCGGTAATGACTATTGTTTAAAGAATAGCCGTAAACCTTGTCCACGATACGGTTGTCATAATCCCTCAAATTGATGGAATATTCCAAGCCAAAATCATTTTTACCTTTCGTATATCCTGCGTAAGCCGAACCGTTTACAAATCCTGTAGTTAATGCCGAAGTAACATCCGCTCCATAAGAATAACCAACTTCAGGATTTCTTGTGATGATATTTACCACCGTATCGGCTCTCTGAGAATATCTTGCAGGAGGAATATCGAAATATTCAACCCGAACAACATTCGTTGGCGCAATGCTTTTTATTTGGTTGTCAGTCGCTTCAATGCCGTTAATTAAAAAAAGAGTTCTTCCACCTTTAATGCTTGTAACGGTATTTGAAATAGGGTCCAGTTGTAATTCTGGAAGTGTCGTCAGCAAATCTTTGGAATGTCTTGCTTTTTCCAACGCTTCCTTATCAAAAGTATAATTGGCATGGTCAGAAAACTGTTTTTTCCGTTGCGCTTTAATTAAAACTTCCTGAATTTCTTTTGTTGAAATACTATCATTTTTATTTTGTGCTCCTACAAAATAAAAGGATGTTAAAGCACAAGGAAAAGAAATTAATTTTATAAAATTTGTTTTTACCATAATTCTAAATTTACATTTTATAAATGTAAACAATCAACTAATGAATTATATTACCAATTATGCCCATCTTTTACAGGAGGATCTTTAGGTGTATTCTCCATTTGGGTATTGTTTTCTGCATTAGTCTGTATATTTGCAGAATCATTAACCGTTTTTGCTGCAAACTTTAAGTTTTGATTTTCAGAAAAATCTGAGATTTGTTCTGCTTCTCGACATCCAATTGCTGAAAATAATAAAGTAGCTAATGCTACGAATGAGATAAACTTTTTCATATTTTTTTATTGTTTTAAAGTTTATCCCGGCCGGGAAATTTTTATTTAGAATTCTGTGGCTAATGTATTAGGGTTAAAAAAATATTGCAAGGATATGGCGTCCTGAACCAAGGAATTTAAGATTAGTGACGTCGCCATTTATAAATTACGACGCAAAAAAAAAATATTATTAACTGAAAATCAATATATTGAGTATTAAATTATTTTTCTCGAATTTTCAGCCTGTCTAATGAAAATTGTCTATTTTTGAAACGAAGGTTCCATTTTAATATATTTCGATGAATTTTAAATCATACATGTTTTTAGTGTTTGTAGTATTCTCGTTTTCATTTTTATCAAAAATGAATGCGCAAGAGACTTACATTGATGCTAGAAAAAAATATGAAATGTATGAGCAGAATGACGATTCAGCACTTCCCATAGTTAATAAATTTATTTATAAGGCTAAATCCGAAAAAAATTATGAACAATTAGCGCAAGGTTATGAAGATGCATTTTATTTTAGTTCAAAACCAAATAAGAAATTAAAATATGCTGACAGTTGTATTAATGCATCTTTAAAAACTGAAAATAATGATCTTATAAGTCGCTCTTACTTGGGAAAGGGCACAATTTATTATTTTAATTTTAAAAAATATCAGCCAGCACTTTCAGAGTATCTTAATGCCTACGAATATTCTAAAAAGGGATCCGATGAATATCAAAGGTATAAGATAATTTACCATATGGGCGTAGTCAAAAGCTATTTGGGATATTTCAATGAAGCAGTAAAACATTTCAAAGAATGTATTAGTTTTTTTGAACCTAAAACAAAAGGAAATTATCACCCAAATTTAATTTACAATAATAGCAAAGGATATCTCAATAGCTTGCACCAAGCAACCATTTGCTACAGAAACTTGAGTAATTTCAGTAAAGCAGATTCTTTAGTGCAAGTAGGGTTACAATTCACTAGCAAAACAAAAGATTTTCCTTTAGAAAAAGCCTATTTTACAAAATGTAAAGGAATACTTGAATTTCATCAAAAAAATTACGTTGAAGCAATTGGTAAACTTAATAGTGCCTTACCAATCTTGAAAAAAAATAATGATTTTGCATGGATTTCAGTTGCTGACTTTTATATTGGAAAAAGTTATTTGGGAATGGGAGATCAAGCGAAGGCTATAAAACAATTTGAAAAGGTAGATTCTATTTTTCAAAAGCATTCTTTCATCGTTCCAGAACTCAGAGAAAATTATGAATTATTAATAAAATTCTGCAAAGAAAAAAAAGATTATAAACAAGAGTTGTATTACACTAATAATTTGCTTAGAGCCGACAGTATTTTAACGAAGGACTTTCCATACCTCTCTGCAAAAATTCATAAAGATTACGATACTCAAATTTTAGAAGATGCTAAAATTAAACTTGAGAATCAAAATCATTGGAGTTTACGTGCAATTTTTCTATTAGTTTTTGTAGTTGGAATACTTTTATTTACTACTTGGAAACTTTATAAAAAGGAAAAGAATATTAGAATAAAATATTCCGAGTTAGAGGTAAAATTACTAAACCATCAAAAATCAGAACCATTAATTTCTTACGAAAACATACCTCAAAAAAGTAAATCTGTAATAAGCAAGGAAGTATTTGCAGATTTGGAAAAAAAATTAGATCTATTTGTGATTTCAAAAAACTTTAAAGAAAATGGGCTAACGCTTCCACAACTTGCGGAGAATTTCGGAACTAACACAACTTATCTCTCACAATACATTAATGATGTGAAAGGAATGAATTTCAATAAATACCTATCAACATTAAGAATTAATTACATTACCGAGCGTATGTATAATGATCCTAAAGTTTTGGGGTACTCTGTACAGGGATTAGCAGATGAATGTGGAATTTCTTCTAGGCAAAATTTTTCGGATCTATTTTTAGAGATCAATGGGATCCGTCCTATAGATTTTATTAGGCAAAGGAAAAAGGAGTTACAAGAGGGCGGATCCTAAAAAATGCCTTAAAAAATTGTTATAATTTTCTTAAGAGTCATTTTGCTCGATTAGTACTAATTTATTGATAAAAGCTATGCAGACCTTTTCATTAGAATTAAACACATTTATTATATTTTGTGCTTCTTGATCTTTAATTTCGACCTTTTTGCTATTTAAATACTTTCCTTGGTAATTATAGAAATCAATAACGATTTCATTTTTGTTTTTTATCCTACTTGAGAAAACACAGATGAAATTTTTCGTTAAATAAAAATTCGCATTAGCATTAAACGTTTTTCCCCTTTCATAAAAATAATTTTCATTATATTTGATAACTGAAGGCAATGGCGTATTGTCTTTGGTATGAAACTCCAAAATTTTCTCGTTGTCAATTATCCAACCATTGGAGGATTTTTTATTTATGTAAACAACCTTGGAGTTTAGTATTTTGAAATTACCCTCGTATTGAAGAAAATGCTTTGGAAAATTAGAAATCTTGTCTGTGTGTAAGCTATAAACTTCACGAACCTGCTGTTTTTTTAAATCTAAAATAAAAAATCCGAAGGTGCCTAAATTACCGGTAGATGATTCTCCCAATAAAACTATTTCATTTTCATTATACCTAATAGCATTTATAACTCTCATATTTTCAGCAATGGGAGTATTATTTAAATATAATCGCCATTTGTCAGTATATAAGCAATAATCTTTTGATAGAAACAAAATAATAGGATTCAAATCTGGATGTATTGGATATGTAAAAATATCTTCCTCCTTAAATTGTGGATTAATTCCCAATAATTTACCTTTAAGAACTGGATTTTTTTGTTCAATGGTTCTTTTATAAAGAGCTATAAACTCAGAAGGTGCTGTGTAATAAAGGTTGTTTTCAATATTAATTTTTTTTGAAGCAATAACTTTAATTGATTTAGGTGAGTAGTTTCTATTAAAAATGTACTTCTTATCACTATTTTTAGACCAATAATTTCCAAGGATAAGTAATATTAGAATTAAATTAACTATCAAAAGATGTTTTATTTTCATAAGAGAAAAAAATTGCTAATGCTGTTATTAAAATAAGTGTAACATTAATAATAAAATGTATTTCAAAAGATAATCCATTTAAAACCCCACCACAACCACAAACCTCATAACGATTAGAAATATTTAAAAAGGTTATGTATATCGTAAAAACAATAAACAACCAAAAACTTATTTTTAATCCCTTATTCTTAGAAAATACTAAAAAAATTATATTCCCTAACTCAATAAACAATACAAAATATGCCAATATTCTTGCGGAGTTAGGAGAATATAATCCCGACTTGAAAATATTACTAATAAATGCTGAAATATCAAGCGCTTTATTAACAAAAATATAAGTAAGAAAAAGGATCAAAAAATAGTATATAAAATCCGAAACCGTTTTTTTATTTTTTGATTTCGATGTAGTTATCATTTTCTAATAAGTATTTTTTCATTTTAGCTTCCCGGCTCTTGATGTAATCGCTTGGTAGCGGTTGCGCTAACTTCATATAATCACCATCTGGATAAGTAATGATATTCTCACGTAACTTTTTAACGGGATCTATTTTGTAAGCATTAAAAGCCTTATAATATTTTTCTTTTGTAGTCTTAATACCTTTTGTAAAGATTTTAGGAACAAAATCTTTTTGGTTTGTTTTTTCTAATCCTACCATTGTAAAGATGTAGGAGTTACTATCATCCTTTGCTTGAACTATCAAACCTGGTAATCCACCAAACTTATATGGTCCAAATGGCAGAGATATTTCTACAGTAAAAAAAACTTCCCAATTTCTTCCACCCACAGTAGCTGTGGCTTTTTGACAATCGTAATCCCCTATCCTTATTTTTTCAGAGAGTATGCTCCATTTTGCATCCTTTCCATCCAAATATCTAAATACATCACCATCTAAAATCTGAACCATTTCATATGTAGCATTTTGTTTCAACACTCCTATATTAAAAATGGGATATTTCATCTTTCTTGTATCAAAATTTACACTACCTCTAACATCCGATTCCTTCTTCATTGAAAGGTATACCGAATCGTTTTTCAAATATGTGTAATTATAAAACTTTGAAGATTTTTTGGGAATATCAATATCAAGTACATATAGGTCTAAATCGGCAGAATCCTGCTTTACATTGGACTTCGATTCTAATTGATAAAAAACTCTAACTGAATTCTGTCCATTTATTTTCAAAAAAGCACAAAGAATAACTAATATCAACAATCTGTTCATTTTATTACATTTAAAAGGCCATTGAAACAACTCGTCTCAAATGGCCATTAATCCTTAGTTAGTTAGTCACAAAAAAACCTTTGGCAGTAAAACCGCCACTTGTAACACCGCAAACTGTATCTGTGGTTGGATTACAATAACCACCACCATCAGGTGGTACGTTCGCTAACAACTTTGAGGATGAAGCGATTGTTGCCGTCACAATGCCTAAAGCAACTAATGACAATTTAATTATGTTTTTCATAAAAAATTTGTCTTCTCTCTAAAGGATTATGTTAATTCAGAATTAGACGGACGAGAGAAGCACGTTTTTAATCCGTTAATTTTAAAATAGAAATATACAGGTCGAAAATAATTGAATCGAAGATATGGTGCAAATAAAGACAGTCCTTAATCGTAAAATTTATAGTTTAGGACGTCAATAGAAATAATTTCTAAGATTATGCAATTAATAATCAAGCATTTTACATTTCTTTTTTTTTAAATTTGACAATCAAAATTATTGGAGTTTACGTGCAATTTTTCTATTAGTTTTTGTAGTTGGAATCCTTCTATTTACTGCTTGGAAACTTTATAAAAAGGAAAAGAATATTAGAATAAAATATGCCGATTTAGAGGTAAAATTACTAAACCATCAAAAATCAGAACCATTAATTTCTTACGAAAGCATACCTCAAAAAAGTAAATCTGTAATAAGCATGGA
Organism: Flavobacteriales bacterium UBA6693; assembly: GCA_002454815.1. GTDB lineage: Bacteria > Bacteroidota > Bacteroidia > Flavobacteriales > Weeksellaceae > Kaistella. The sequence continues at coordinate 280,519 of DKJL01000007.1, read as the reverse complement.
AGTATTTGCAGATTTGGAAAAAAAATTAGATCAATTTGTGATTTCAAAAAACTTTAAAGAAAATGGGCTAACGCTTCCACAACTTGCGGAGAATTTCGGAACTAACACAACTTATCTTTCACAATACATTAATGATGTGAAAGGAATGAATTTTAATAAATACCTATCAACATTAAGAATTAATTACATTACCGAGCGTATGTTTAATGATCCTAAAGTTTTGGGGTACTCTGTATAGGGATTAGCAGATGAATGTGGAATTTCTTCCAGGCAAAATCTTTCGGATTTGTTTTTAGAAATTAACGGGATTCGTCCGACGGATTTTATTAAGCAAAGAAAAAAAGAATTAGAACATAAGTGATTTTATCTCTATTATTTAATTTTAATCCTCCTAAAAATACCATTTCATTCCTCCCATTATGTAACCATGCATCGCACTTATTTTGCTCTCTTCTATACCTTGGGAGGAAACCATGTTGCTAATAAATTGAAAGTTATTTAAATTTAATACATTATTAAATAACAAGGTAAATTCAATATTAGAATTTTCTTTACGATAAGACACTTGCCCACCTAAAAGAAAATTTTCCTGTTTATTTTTTGGTGTTTTCTGCATGAGATAATCGCCCAAAACATTAGCAATAACGGTTTTTTTGATGTTCGTTCTGAAGCCTAAAGAGACTTTTATGCTTTCCTGCGTAGAGGAAACATCAAAAAGAGTCTGGTTATACCAAGTTTCAGTAAGTGTATATCCAAAATCGAACTGTACAGGGAATTTTTTGAAATTTGACGATAGTTTTTGCCCTATTTCTATATTATTAAGCTGCAAATTGTTTGGTAATGTATTTATGAAATTATTAGAATCTGTTTTTAGTCCAATAATTTTGGATTTCAAAGAAAACAAGCCAAATCGCCTGTCATCAGAAATTATGAGCAACCAACGGTCTTTTAAATTCCCTGTAAGGTTATAAATCTCAGAAAAAAGACCGAAATTTAATGTATTTGTTGTAAAATTAGGTTTAGATTTCTCATACATCAGAGTAAAGTACAAAAGGTTTCCTTTCTCGAGATTAAATCTCAGGTAACTGAATTTATAGGTATCTGTAAAAGATAATGTTTCAGGGAGCAAATCTTTGTTTTGGGTAACTGTAAGATTCCTATCGAAGTTTTTTGCATACAGTAGCTGCGAAAAATCCGGTAATTGGAAATGTGAGGAATATTCTAATGAAAAATCATTTGTGATACGGCTTTGAGGACGATATTTTATTCTGAAATTTTTTGATAAAAAATGTTCATTTTCGTTACTCAATTGCATATAATTTGACGCCGCTGATCCCGAAAAATCAAATTTCCCAACAACTTTTCTTATAAAGAGTTCGTTGTTATAAATGTAGGATTTCAAACTTTGAGTAGAATTGTTTCCAAACGAAGTTTCCGACCAATATGCACGATTTTCTGATATATTTATTCCCGAATGAAATGCTATATCTGCAAATTTGAAATTATTTTTTAGATCAAAATCAAGATTATAATTATTAGTTTTTATATCAAGACTTTGGGCTATTTCTTTAAAGGGCGTATTAAATAGATTTGAGGTAGAATTGATATGCAAATCATCTGAAGAATAGTTGTTTTGCTGGGCAAATGCTAAGATAAGATTAATATTATTGATTTTTTTATTCCAAGATAAAAAATTGGTGATTGAATTATTCAATGTTTGATTTTCAATTGTATATAATTCTGAAGTAAAATCTGTACTTCTATTAATTTGCTGTTTGAAACTATCGCGAATAGGATTATAGCCAAAATTATAATACAAGAAACTATTGTCCCTAAAAGATTGTTTCAGTTTAATTTGAGTTGTGCCAAAATATCCGCTGTTATCTTCTTTGCGCTGTTCATTGAAATTAAATGATGATGATATAGTAGGAAAACCGGTTCTGTTTGTTGAAAGTAATTTTGACAATTGTACATTATTGAAAACCGAAAATGCAGCTACTGAAAATTTTTCAGATGATTTTGAATATTGTAGAGCACCAAATTGGTTTGCTTTGGAATCGACCTTCCCATCGTTATTCAAAAAACTTGGAATTTCTATTTGTGATACATTTGTAGAATTTTTCACGTCTTCCTGCCGATTCATTTCTCTAAAGTCTGAATAGCTAATCGGATCACGAGCAATATTATTGACATCACCAACGAATGCCAAATTACCAATCTTATTAAACCTAAAAAGATTCGCGTGCCCAAGGTAATTGTTTTTATTTCCGTAAGATCCTTCTAAGTTTCCAGAAATTTTACCTTTATATTCGTCTTTCAGTTTCAAGTTCAACGCGGTTGACTGAGAACCACTAACTGTCATATAATTTTGCCATAAATCCACACCCTCCAACATATCAGCAGTAATGTTTTGCGTAGCCAACTTGTGATTTTTGCCGAAAAACTCATTGCCATCAATTAATACTTGCCCAATTGCATTACCTTTAAAAGTCACTTTGCCATTCTCATTTATATCAAGTCCAGGAAGTTTTTTGATTAGGTCTTCTGCAGTTCTTTCAGTGCCATCCTTTACGGTTTTTAAATTATACGAAATCGTATCCTCTTTACTCTTAGCAATCTTCGGACGGGATTTTATTTCAACAGTTTCAATTTCAGTGATTTGAGGTTCAAGTATAAAACTAAAATCTGTGTCCACAGAAGTATTTATTTCAACAACTTTGGTTTTAAATTGCATAGAAGTAAACTTCAATGTATAATTTCCCTTTTCAGCAATTGAAAAAACACATTTTCCATTTTTGTCAGTTCTTTTAAAATCAATTGTATTGTTTCCTCGCTGTAATTGCACATTTACATTTTCAACAGAATTTTTTAAATTGTCACGAACAACAATACTTATATTTTGTGCAGAAGTCAAAAAATAAAAAATAAAGAAAAGAAGTTGTAAAATACGTTTCATAATCAATTAAAAAGCCTAACAATAATGCTAGGCTTTTTGTATCATTACTGTTAAACAAACTGTTTCAAGATAATAATTTAATGCTTTTATAACTGAATAGATTTTTTGATAACCGTGGGAGTTTCCTTTTGCTTTTTTATTTGCTCAGATTTTAGTTCCCACTCTTTACCGGCATAAACTTTAAGTTTTGGATTTGGTTTTTCAACTTCCTTTCCATTTGTATTATTGGTCACTTTTGTGGCATATATTGTGAAATCGGGTGCTTCGACTTTTAGAACTAATCCCGGAAAATTATAATACCAAGACGGTCCAATATTAACTGGAATTTGTTCAGTATACCAAATCTTAATTATCCTGTCCGTACTTGTTGTAATTTCTGCAAGTTTACACTCAAAATTATCAATCTTTTGTGTTTCCTTTTTATACTCTATATTTTTCCAAGTAGGTGTATATAATTCGTAAAATTCTTCATCTTGTGTACTATGATAAACATAAAGCCCGTTCGAGTCAGCAGTTCTGTAATAGCGTGACACTTGAGGGCTTAACTTAACAACAGATTGTGCTTTGGTATTGTCAGATATTTGTTGTTCATTTCTAGAAAGTTCGGCAGCTACAGTCTCGCCATTAGTGTAGAAACTGTCACCTTTGTAATAGTATAAAAATTGTTTTTCAGGCTTCTTAAGTTGTTCCTGCAATTTAGCTTTTGCTTCATTGCTAAGTGGCAAGTTTGCTACATTAACTGTTTTTACCATTTCATATTCAACACGCAACGGTTTTTGTGCATAACAAATGTTCATAGCACAAAATAAAAAAATCTGGAATAATATCCCTTTTTTCATAACAATAAAATAAATGTGTTAGGTAAAAGTAATTTTTTTTATCTAATAGACAAATTCCAATGCCCTTTTAGAGGGCACTGGAGTACTTCTAACAGTCGTGCTCAATTTCAATATGGATTTCTGTAACAGTTATCGTAACAGTGACAGAACCATCTGCATTTGATTCAACTGATATGCTCTCTTCGCGAATATCAATAACTGTCAAACATCTTTTGAGAAACTCTTCTGCTTCCTGAATCGAATTGAATTTAAAAGACTTCACTGATTGGTAAATTGCCTTTTCAGTCTTTAACTCTGTTTTCACAACACTTTCATTAGTTTTTGCAAACCCTAATGTAATTCCACTTAAAAGGAAAGCAACAAAAAATAGCTTTTTCATAAAAATTAATTTTAATGATTAAATAATAAATATAAACTTCAATGAATTTGTATTGCGCAATACCAAATATCAAATTTCTGTCGCTAAATTTATTATAACAATTAAGATTATTAAACACAAGGTGGTCTCAAAGCATATAATTTACGAATTAGGACACTAATATTTTAGGTAACATATTGGTTTATATAAAGTTAACGTTACCTTCTATATATAGAAATTTACATCCATCATTACCATTTTTTTTTATATTAGTATGCATCCTGTTATAATCTGTGTAAATTTTTCCATCAGACTTAGCTACATTCCAAGTCTTTCAACACTATTAATTTGAATATTTTCTTTTTGCTGAAACACAAGTTTTAGATTTTTCATATCTTGGCTTACTTTTGAATCCAAAATCTTTGCATAGTGCTGTGTGGTTTTGATGCTTTTATGTCCAAGCATTTTGCTTACGCTTTCAATGGAAACACCATTTGACAAAGTAACCGTTGTTGCAAAAGTGTGTCGAGCGATGTGATAAGTTAATTCTTTTTCAATTCCGCATAAATCTGCAATTTCTTTCAAATATGCATTCATCTTTTGATTGCTCAAAACAGGAAGCAGTTTCCCCGAATTGATACAGGTTTTGTTGTCCTTATATTTCTCAACAATATTTTCCGCCTGTGGAAGTAATGGAATATTGGAAGTGGTTTTTGTTTTTTGGCGTTTGGTGAAAATCCATTTATTGCCGTCCAAACCAAGATTGATATTTTGATGCGTGAGTTTTTGAGTATCAATGTAAGCAAGTCCTGTATAACAACTAAACAGAAAAATATCACGAACCAAAGAAAGTCTTTCATTTTTGAAATCTTTTGTGGTTAGATTTTCAAGTTCTTCCTCATTTAAAAAAACTCGTGTAACTTCATTAAATTTGGATTGATAATTCAAATAAGGGTCTTTATCCAACCAACCATTCGCTAAACAAATCCTGATGATTTTCCCGAAGTTTTTTAGATATTTTACTGCAGAATTGTTGTTGCAGGATTTTTCGGTTCTTAGATAAAATTCAAAATCATTTAAGAAAGCATAATCAATCTTCTTAATGTCGATGTCCGAAACTTTGAATTTCCATTTTAAAAATGCTTTAGTGTGGCTCATACAGGTTTTGTACCTTCCAAGTGTTCCGATGGCAAATTCTTTACCCACCAATTTTTCCATCCTATCGTTATGATCTTGAAAAATTGGGATGAGCATTCTGCTTTTGATATCCGTTCCGAGTAATTTATTTTTGAGCGATTCACAAGTGATTAAGTCTTTATCCTTCATCAACTCGTGGTAGGCGTCATATACCCTCTGTTCAAAAGTTTTAAGATAGAAATTAAACGATTTAATCGCTTCGGAATTTCCATTCAACTTCTGACAACCCGAATTCCATAACTTTGGTTTTGTGGTTCTTTTAACGCTTATTTCGGTAACGCGTCCATCGATGGTAATTCGTAAATAAATTGGAGCTTCACCTCGGGAGTTTATCTTCGTTTTTTTAACGTAGAAAAGTAGGTTGAAAGATTGGTTCATTTTGCCGTATCATTTTGGAGTTAAAATTAATCTGAAATAAACCCTGCTACAAGATGTTCAATCTTTGAATAAGCCCTTGCACAGGCGTTTTTCAAACTTTCTAGTGACCCTTTTTCAACCTTCTCGATAGGTCACTGAATAGGTCACTGACAGATTGTGAAAATTTGACTCTTTTTGATAACGGCATAAAACAAAAAATGCAGTAAAACCTCTATTTTACTGCATTTTGTATTACTTTGTTGTAATAGTTGCGATCCGGACGGGATTCGAACCCGCGACCTCCGCCGTGACAGGGCGGCATTCTAACCAGCTGAACTACCGGATCAATTTTTTTAAAGGAAAAATTGTAAACTTATGCGATCCGGACGGGATTCGAACCCGCGACCTCCGCCGTGACAGGGCGGCATTCTAACCAGCTGAACTACCGGATCGTTTACCATCGAGAATGTCTTTCTTTTTGGTGAGTGCAAAAATACAAATTATTTGCTGCCATCCAAATCTTTTCATAAAAAAATGCCTTCCCAAGCGGGAAAGCACTCATAACCAATACGATTATTTTTCTACAAATGTGCGGAAAGTTTTTCGGCGATCACTTCTTTCGTCGCTACGCCGACAATTTTGTCTACCACTTCACCATTTTTAAATATCAGGACGGTAGGGATATTTCGAATTCCGTAATCCACAGAGACCTGCTGATTGTTATCTACATCCACTTTTCCTACAATTGCTTTTCCTTCGAACTCAGTTGCTACTTCCTCAATAATGGGTCCCAGCATTCTGCACGGGCCACACCATACTGCCCAAAAATCTACCAATACCGGTTTATCTGAACTCAGTACCGTTTCTTTAAACGACTGATCTGTAATCTCTAATGCCATTTTATCTTGTTTTTTATATTAATCGTTATTCAAATTTACAACATTCCTGCCAATTGTCAGATATTGTTATCTATCGGCTGCATTTGCATTTTCGATTTTAAAGGAATCTGAAATCTTCTCCAAGGCGGAAACTAACGCGTCAATTTCCGTTGTCGTCGTGAGGTGACTGAACGAAATACGCAACGGCGTGCTTTGATCTATTTCGTCTTCATCCAGAATCATCATCATTACCATCGAAGGTTTTGCCGCACCGGAAGAGCAGGCGCTCCCTTGCGAAATGGCGATTCCCTGCATGTCCAGTTTCAGCCCGATCATCGGATCTTTGAAGGGTAAAAGCACACTCAGCACAGTATCCAGACTTTTATCGAGTTCCGCGCTCCGCCCATTAAATTTTACATCAGCAATTTTCTGTGTCAGCTGTGCAATCGTATATTCTTTAATATGCCTGATGTGCTTTGTATATTCTTCCATGTTCTCCAGCGACAATTCTAAAGCTTTCCCAAGCCCAACGATCCCGCAAACGTTTTCGGTACCTGCCCGCAAACTTCTTTCCTGCGGACCGCCGGTAATGATTCCCTTGAGGCCGGAAGATTTCCGGACGAATGCAAAACCACTTCCTTTGGGGCCGTGAAATTTGTGTGCGCTACATGACGCAAAATCTACCGGTATATCGCTGAAATCCAACTCCATATGCGCCATCGACTGTACCGTATCTGAGTGGAACATGGCACCGTATTTCTTGCAAAGTTCGGCCGTTTCCTTGAGATCGATCAGATTGCCAATTTCATTATTGGCATGCATAATCGTTACCAAAGTTTTTTTGTCAGATTGCTGCAAAGCTTCTTCCAGCGCTTCCATTGAAATATCTCCTTTGGAATTGGGCCGAAGATAAACCACTTCTACTCCACGGTTTTTCTTCATGTCCAGCACCGTTTCGGCCACGCACTTATGTTCCAGCGGCGTCGTAATGATGCGTTGTACAGACAAGTGATCTACGCATGATTTGATAATCATGTTATTGGACTCTGTACCGCAGGAGGTGAAAATAATTTCTGCAGGCGACACGCGCAGGTAATTGGCCACTTCCCGACGAACATTTTCCAACAGAATTTTAGCCTCCTGGCCCAAACTGTGCGTAGAAGAGGGATTCCCGTAGGACTCGCGAAGGACGGTCACCATGCTATCGATTACTTCCTCAGACAGCGGTGTGGTCGCCGCATTATCCAAATATATTCTGTCCATTAAAGTGATTGTGTTGATTAATTTTTGAGACTTTAAATTTAATGAAAAAATTTAAGATGGCCTTCATCGGCCCAGCTGAGCATTGGCAAATCACCGGAAGTGTCGCCAAAAGCAATGATCTTATCATAGTTTTTGCGCGAGATTTCTTTATCCAAGCGACAGACTTTCTCCGTACCGTTACAGTTATCGCCAACAAAAAGTCCTGTAAATTTATCTTCTTTAAACTCTGCCTGCGTGGCCAGAAGTTTCATGTTAAAATGAGTTGCAAAAGGCCGTACCCAGAGATCCAGAGAAGCTGAAACCACAACACAATCAGTGTGTGAACGATCGATGGCTGCGATAAATTCCAAAGCATTTTTTCTTATTATTTTTGGATAATGTTTGTGAAAAAACTGTTGTGATGCGCGCTCAATGGCCACGCGCGATTCACCTTTTAACACTGCCGCAATAAAACTTTTCTTCACGTTCTCGGCCTTCATCAGTTTAAGTTTAACCAAAACAAACAGCGGACTGTACTTTAAAAACTGTACTGTAAAACTTCGGAAATTATAAAATTTAAGAAAAAGAAACATTGTGTCCCTGTTGGTCAGCGTGCCGTCGAAATCGAAACAGTAGAGTTTTTTCATTTCGGATAATGGATATTAGAATATTTTCTTTTTTAAAATAAGTATAATGTTGCAGTTATTTTAAAAAACAATCTGCGGAATATATTTTTTTATGCTGGGGAAAACTTCTTTCGTTCATAAATTTAAAAGTGCACAATTATGTCACTTAAAATAGATTTGAAGCAGGAACGCTGCCAGCCACAACACTAAAGTGACCTGAATATAGCGGTCTTTATAAATCACTTTTGTTGGAGATTCTGTTCGGTTATAAACGAGCGTTTGTTGCAGATAGCGCAAAAAAGCAAAAACTACAAAGATGACCGTATAAAAAACACGTGGGTGAAAACGCTGTTGCACTTCAGGGGAAAGCGTAAACATTAAATAGCAGACAATCGCCAAAGCGCAGGTAATCGACAATGCGATATCGGCAAACTGCACGTTATAGCCATCCAGTGCTTTTCTGGTACGACCGGAGGTCTGCGCATTGATCAATTCGCCACGCCGTTTACCTGTTGCCAACACCAATGCCAGCACGAAAGTAAGCAAAATGGCCCACTGCGAAATAACAATGCCGGAAACATACCCACCCGCCAAAACGCGCAGGACGAAACCAACGGCAATGATGCAGATATCCACGATGGCAACGTGCTTCAGCCTTACGGTATAAGCAATATTCATAAAAAAATAAAAGCCAATAATAGTGCTGAACTGCCAGAAACTCTCGTCGTAAGCAGCGCGCAAAAAAAAGATCATTCCGACGGTGAGAGCGAATACTACAACAAATAATAAAAGCGCTTGGGATTTAGAGACCGCCCCACTCGCCAGCGGACGTAAGCTCTTTTGGGGATGCTTGCGATCCGCCTCCACATCCAGGTAATCATTGATGATATAAATACTGCTCGCCACAAAACAGAAAGTGAAAAATGCCAGCGTACTTTTAAAAAGTAAATCAATATTCGTCACATTCCCCGAAAAAAACAAGGGAACAAAAACGAAAAGGTTTTTCACCCACTGCTCTATCCGCAAGAGCTTCACATATTTATACATCCTATAAAATAAGCTGCGAAATTACTTATTTTATAATAAAAAAAATCCGCGGAAAGCGGATTTTAAAATTGAAAATCGATTAAGAACTACTGAGTGGTTTTGGCATCGTTGATCATGTTTTCATTCGCGGTGATGGCAAATTCTACACGACGGTTCTGCGCCCGGCCTTCATCGGTGCTGTTGCTGGCGATAGGATCCTGCTCGCCCATTCCCATCGTGAACATGGCTGCGGAATTCACCCCTTTTGAAATGAGATAGCTTTTCACGGCCGCAGCTCTCCGATCTGAAAGGCTGAGGTTATAGCTGTCCGCACCTTTGCTGTCTGTATATCCGTAAATATTAATATTGGTGTCTGGATTGTTTCGTAGAACCTCGGCAAGTTTATCCAGATTCATTTTTGCTTCAGAGGTGAGATTAGAAGAATCAAAACCAAAGTTTACCATATTTTCCTTCATGGTTACTTTAATTCCTTCACCAACACGTTCTACCTCGGCACCAGGCAATGTTTCCTTAATTTCTTTCGCCTGTTTATCCATCTTATTTCCGATCACGTTACCGGCAACACCACCAACAATACCGCCAAGCACTGCGCCTGCAGGAGCATTTTTTCCCTTTCCTAAATTGTTGCCCAGAATACCGCCGATTACTGCACCGGCCGCGGTTCCGATTACGGTACCTTTCTGTTGGTTATTCGCGTTTCTTACTGTGTCGCAGCTCGTCATTACCAACGATGTGGATATAAAAAGTGCTGCTATATTTGTTTTATTAAAAAATTTCATATTTAAAGTTTTACGTTACTATTTCATTGAAGTTCGTTCGAAGTTGTACACGATGCGTACGTTTTCATTACCAGACGGTACGTTTTGCTCAAGAGTGAACTGATCGGTGGTGTGACTGATTAAGTTTAAAGAATACCCTTCCGTCACTGCTTTTGCCTTGGAACCTTCCATTAATTTTTTAAATTTGAATTCGTTCCCATTCACCACCTCAAATTTTATCGGCTGAATTACGGTGGGGCATCCTCCGCGGCCGTCCAATGTGTAAGACCCCGTCCAGTTATTTGGGATGAGTGTCCAATGGCTGCCGACGAAGCACTGTGCATCTGCGCCTTCGTCGAAAGGTTTTACTTTGTAGTTGTTATCATAATTGACGCTGGTGATCTGCCAGTCGCCTTTCAGCTGCAGAAAATCCGCTCTGTTTGCTTGTGACATCTTTGCGGTGGAACAGGAAACAGTAAGTGCTGCGCCCACGATACCTGCCAGGATTGCATTTTTCATAGTATAATATTTTATAGCCAGAATGTACAAAAAACCGTGCCATTGTATATTTAATAAAAAAATCCGACGAATCGGATTTTTATTTAATAACTGAAAAAGACAATTACTTTCGTGTCGCAGCTTTTCGCGCTTTGGTCGGCATCACCCGGGTTGGTGCTGGTTTGTAAAAATGAGTGTAAGCATACTCAGCGGCATTGCGCACATCGATGACGCCGCCAGCTTCCGAAAGAAGATCAAAGCGGTTGTTCTCGTTGGTAGAAAGCATCGCATTAACACTTGATTTATTGCTCGTTTTTACTAACGATTCAATAATTTGCGGCGGGGTAAGATTGGGCATATAAGCCAATAAAATGGATGCTGCCCCGGCCACCACCGGCGAAGCCATCGAAGTGCCCTGAAGATATTCATACTTTCCATCGGGCACGGTGGAATATATCTTTTCGCCCGGAGCAAAAACATTTACCAGCTTCTGGTTGTAGTTCGAGAAACCTGCACGCAGAAATTCGTTGTCGTTGGTAGAGGCGCCAACAACGATCATGTTATTAACGAATGGTTTTTCATCGTTTACATTTTTGTAGTTCGTCGGAAAATAAACATTCTCGGCTATATTTTCATTTTCATTTCCAGCAGCTTTTACCAGCAAGACCCCTTTCGACTCAGCATATTTAAAGGCATCCCACACAAATTCTTTTCCTGGGGAGACGGGCTTTCCGAAACTCATATTAAGAATACGCGCACCATTATCTACAGCGTACCGGATGGCGTTTGCGACATCTTTATCGCGCTCATCGCCATTAGGCACTGCGCGCACGGTCATGATTTTCGCGGTTTTGTAGCCTACACCATATTGCACGTGCTCGCCATTGGGAACACCGGCAATGATTCCGGCTACGTGGGTACCATGCGTAGCATCAGGACCCTCATAACTGTTGTTACCATAATTTCTTTCGGAATAATCTTCGTAATTATCACCTACGATATCGGCACGAGGATCGAAATCAAGATTGTATTGCTGCGTCGCCTGTGGCGCATAATAATCAAGAGCGCCTTTCATCTGCTCGTTCAGCAGCTTTTCTACCTCAGCGGGAGATTTTCCCGTCATGGAAGGGTCGCGCGAAATTTGTGACAAGACCGAAACACCCATCGCTTCTTCCGGTGTTTTTGGCTTTATAGCTGCCACCGTTTCAGGAGAAAGTTTTTGCCCCTTCAGCATCGCGACCATTGCCGGGATCATATCACTGATTCTCTTATAAGTTTCGTAACCCTGTTTAGCCTCGACGCTCTTTTTGGTAAAGATTTCCTTTGCCTTCATATACATGTCGAATTCGGCAGGCATCTTATTTTGGTTGGCTTTATTCTTGGCAGAATCACTGCCTTCGAAAATCGGCTGATACTTTTTCACGATTCGTGTAACCTCCATATTGTCGACATCAATGTCACCATTTTTTCCGCCGAGGAAATTCCAGCCATAGATATCGTCGATGTAGCCATTACCGTCGTCGTCCTTCCCATTGCCAGGAACTTCGTTTGGGTTGCGCCACATATTAGGTTTTAAACCGGGATGGTCGACTTCGACTCCGCTGTCCAACACGGCAACTACCACAGGTTTTGGTTTCAGTCCTTTGGATTCCAAATATTTATAAGCATTTTGTGTATTAACGCCGTAGGTATTCCTGCCTTTAAAGTCGTCGTGGTACCAGGTCATCAGTTGCTGATCCTCCGTCGGATCCAGCGGCGCAGTGTTATTTTGTGCAAATGAGGCAAAACCGGTCATGAAACAGGCTGCTATCAGTATTCTTTTCATATAGATTGAGATTTGATATTTTTAATATAAGTTAAAGTTTCCGGCCCTTTGTTACAGATAAGATCCAGCACGGAAAGATCCGGTAAGAAGCCATGCCTGTCAGAAAAAGACTGAAAATAAGGTTCCAGATCTTCGGCAGACACCGATTTTGCGGAAAACGCTTCACGATAATTCAGTGCTGCCGGCTCTTTGTTATACGTTAATGTAAAATTAAAACTTTTATCACTTTTCAGGATTTGTTGGATGATACGAAGTGCATTTAAGTTAAATTCAATCAGATTATTTGTCTTAAAAGAGTAGATTTCCTCCAGCTGATTTTCGTAATACTCAAAATACGGCGACGTTTGATAAGCAGTTCTAATCGACTTCCAGTGCAGCTGTCGCCAGTTTTCCCGGGAGCATATTTCTATATCCTTCAGCACGCGAGTACCGGAATGACTGACTGGAATGATCAAAGAAAGTTTCCCGTTTGCGCCGTAGATATTTGCCCGCGTGCGGTACGTTTGCTTTGGAAAGTTCTCGTAGATTTCCAGCGAAACGTCGGCATCTTTCTGCAAAAAAACTGAAAACCACGAAACAGGCGGAAGATAAAAAACAGGTAACAGAACTTTCATCGCATTTAAATATTTAAAGAAAAAAAGGCGCCGAACAGCACCTTATAATTTATTCATCGTCTTTACGGCGTCCCAGTATTCTCTTTATATAATCCCAACCGAAGAAAACAATAAGCAGGAGGGCGGCCACCCACCAATATGATCTTTTGTGGAGTTCTCCTGTGTTGGTTGCTTTGAACATGCGGTCCCATCGTATCCTTTTGGATTCCGGCTGATAGGAAGAACCGCGGTCGGGGAACAATCCTTCCACGCTTAACCAGGTGAACATCGGTGAACCGACGATGTTTTCTTCCGGCACAAATCCGAAGAACCTGGCGTCCAGCGACGCGTCCCGGTTATCGCCAATCATCATATAATAATCCTGCTGTATGGTATACGACGTCGTTTCCTTTCCGTCCACAAAAATTTTCCCGTTCTTGTTTTCGAGGCGGTGATGTTCATATTCAGAAATAATCCACTGATATTCGGGCAGGGTTTGCTGATTGAGTTGTACAACATCACCTTTCTTCGGAATGCGCAACGGCCCGTACCAATCCTGATTCCATTTCTTGTTGATCGGAAATATCGATTGTGTGGTGTCAATATTTTTTGTGTATGCGTCCCGTTCCGCGTTAATTTTATAAGCAACGGCGCCGGAATCTTTTGGCCAGATATGTTCTTTGAGTTCAATAACCTGCGGAAGTTCCGCGATTTCTTTTGCCGTCTGATCTGTCAGACCCTGAAAATCGTAGATGAAGCCATTTTCCGTTTGACCTTCCTGTACAGGAAGAAAACCATAGCGCTTATACAGCCCCTGAATGTCGAGTTGGCTTCCGGTGGTCGCAATATATTTGTGCTGTTTTTGCTGATCGCCCAACACGACTTCCGGCTTTCCGTTTACAAAAATCCGTCCCGCTTTTATTTCCAAAATATCTCCACCTACCGCGACAAGGCGTTTTACGTAAGGATCTTTCCGATCGATTGCCGTATGTACGGAATCCCGGGGATAATTAAAAACAACAATATCGTTTTTCTGCGGTTTTTTAAACTGTAAAATTCGCCAGTATGGAAGTTTAACTGCTTCCACGTAGGATTTCGGATCGTCTTTAGGATTTCCTGTTTCGCCCGTGTCCAGTATCGTGCCCTGCAAAAAGGGAATCGCCAGCGGACGCATCGGCATCCGGAATCCATACGACCACTTGTTTACAAACAAAAAGTCTCCTACCATCAGCGTTCGCTCCATCGACCCGGTGGGAATACCAAAAGGCTGTGTAGCGAAAACATGAATAATCGTGGCAAAAACTACTGCAAAAGTAATCGAACCTAAGAAAGACTCTTTCTTCCTGCCTGCTACTTCTTCTCCTGTAAGATACAGATCGTCTTCCTCTTCCACTTTTGCATCCTCAAAATAATTGACAAAGGCCATGTAAACAAACGGAAGAAAGACCGTCAACAATTGAGCACCAAGAGATTTTTTACCGAAGTGACGCATCAGGAAAAGATGAAAAACCGTCATCATCACCGGACCAACTATCGGTACATACGCTAAGACCGCCCACCATTTGGAATGTTTTGTCTCTTTCTGTATAATAAAATAATTATAAAACGGTACAAATGCAAGTAGCGGACTGTACCCCATTTTGCGAAATAATTTCCAGGTGGATAATCCCATGCACACGGACAAAACCGCGATATAAAAAAGGTACACTAAAATGTAATTCATAATGATAGACTTATCGTAATTAGTTTGCAGCCAATGCTGTTTGTTACATTTTCGCTGGTTTTTATAAAAGTACTGCTAATTAACGGTCAAAAAGCACATCTTTCACCGAGAAGATTCCCTTTCGCCCTCTGATCCATTCGGCCGCGATGACAGCGCCGGTGGCAAAACCATTTCGGCTAAAAGCAGTATGTTTAATCTCTATCTCGTCCACCTCGCTGCGGTATCTCACGCTGTGCGTGCCGGGAACTTCGTCCTGCCGGATTGCGAAAATGCCTAATGCATTATCAAGTGTCCGATCCAATTTCCAGCCATTAAAACGTTCATCCTGCTCGATTATTCTCTCGGCAATAGTGATCGCAGTACCGCTGGGAGCATCTTTTTTCTCGGTGTGATGAATTTCTTCCAACTGTACCTGATAATCCGGAAAACTGTTCATTAGTTTAGCCAGTTGTGCATTAAGTTCAAAAAAAAGATTTACACCCAGCGAAAAATTCGATCCGTAAAGAAATGCAGCATTATTCTGCCGGGCGATATTTTCGATCTCAGTTCTTTTTTCCAGCCAGCCGGTAGTACCGCAGACTACCGGAAGACCCAACTCCAAACACTGTTTACTATTTTCTAAAGCCGCTTCAGGTTTAGAAAACTCAATTACCACTTCGGCATCAGCAAGGCTTTCCCGACTTGGGGTTGCATTGAGGCGGGCAACGATTTCGTGTCCGCGCTCTGTGGCGACCGTGTCGATGATCCTGCCCATTTTACCATATCCTACAAGTGCGATTTTCATAATTCGTGCTGATTGATTTTAATTAAAACTGATAAGTAAGCTGCATTCCCGGTGCAGTAGAGGCAGCGCCAAACTGCTGAGGCAATAAAGTGGGCTGAAAGGTAAGATCAGGATCTTTGCGGCCTTCGTAAAGATGGGCATCAACCACAGCATCGACAATATTTAGCACATAAATAAGTCCCGTTACGGCGATGGCGTAATCGCGTTGCCGCTTGGCCCGGTCCTGCGTTCTGCCCAAAACTTCTTTCGTAACGCCGGGCACATTGGAAAACTCATGTTCCCTACCGCCGATTTCCGCGACGAAAGCAGTGCGGTAGCGGTCATATTGTTTTTGGTTCCAGAGTGTAATTCCTACGCCCGTACCGATTGCGCCCCAAACAATGGGGATTTTCCAGTATTTCCGGTTATAATACTGGCCCAACCCCGGCAATACAGCAGAGTAAAGACCAGCTTTTGTGGGATTAAAAGTTAAAGCTTTGGTCGGAGCATTGGCGTTTTTGATATCGCTGTACACGGCGACTTCATCGGGCGTTTTCACGGTAGAAACTGAATCGGTGGGATAGTTTTCGACGCGGATGGTATCCTTCGGACTAATTTGTGCGCCCACCGAAACTGCACAGAACAATAGTAATGAAACCAGTAACCGTAGCATCAGTTGAAGCGTGAGAGTATTTGGCTGAGCTCTTCCTCATTTTTAAAGTCCAGCACAATTTTGCCGTTTTTACCGTTGGCTGAAGTCTTAATCTGTACTTTGACCTCCAGGATATCGGCGAGATTTTTTTCAGCTTTCCGAAGATAATTCGGTAATTCAATAATTTTTTTTCCGCTCTGCGCTGGTGGATTTTTCAGTTGAGCCGCTTCTTTTTCCGTTTGTCTTACGCTGAGGTTAGCGCTGATTATTTTTTTAAATAAAAGATTTTGCTGCTCTGCATCTTCCACTGCCAACAAAGCGCGACCGTGTCCTGCAGAAATTTCTCCACTTCGGATGGCATTTTGCATGGCGGGATTCAGCCGTAAGAGACGAAGAGAATTCGTTATTGTGCTGCGTTCCTTACCAACACGCTGACTGAGGGTTTCCTGCGTTAACCCTATTTCGTCCAGGAGGCGTTCATACGTCAGCGCTATCTCAATAGCGTCCAGATCTTCGCGCTGTATATTTTCAACAAGTGCCATCTCCAGCAACTCTTGATCATTGACTAAACGGATGTACGCCGGAATGCTTTTTAACCCGGCAATCTTGCTGGCACGGAAACGCCGTTCACCGGAAATAATGATAAACTTATCGCCTTGCTTCCGCAACGTGATCGGCTGTATAACACCCAGATTTTCTATGGACTGCGCTAAATCTGCAAGTGCTTTTTCGTCGAAATAAGTACGCGGTTGGCCGGCATTCGGTTCTATATCTTCCAGCGCTACTTCCATAATGCTGCCTACAAATTTGTCGGCGCCCGCATCGGTTGCAGAATTTATTGAAGCCTTGGACTCTGCACTCAAAATCGCACCCAACCCGCGGCCCATCGCTCTTTTTTTATCTTTCATTGTTTCTATTCTATTTAATTGTGACGCTGTAAGGACACAATTTATACGACCGTGCCGGAATTTACCAGATTCTCATTCTTCAGTAAAACTTCTTCGGCCAACTGTAAATACTGGATCGCGCCTTTGCTTTCTGCATCGTAATTCAGGATGCTCTCTCCAAAACTGGGCGCTTCGCTGAGCCGGACGTTGCGGCTGATAATGGTTTCGAAAACCATATCCGGAAAATGCAGATGCACTTCTTCTACCACCTGGTTCGAGAGGCGCAGTCGCGAATCATACATCGTCAGCAATAAACCTTCGATATCCAGATCTTTGTTATGAATTTTCTGAACATTTTTAATCGTGTTCAACAGTTTTCCGAGCCCTTCCAGGGCAAAATATTCACACTGGATAGGAATGATCACCGAATCCGATGCCGTAAGTGCATTGATGGTGATAAGACCCAAACTTGGCGCACAATCGATGATGATGTAATCATACTGATCCCGAACTACATCCAAGGCTTTTTTCAGCATGTGCTCGCGATTTTCGCGGTCAACCAGTTCGATCTCTGCAGCAACAAGATCGATGTGTGAAGGGACAATGTCGAGATTCGGAGACGAGGTTTTCTTGATGCACTGCTGCACTTCCACACTGTGTTCCAGAAGGTTGTAAGTGGAATAGCTGGCATCTTCCACACCCAGACCCGAGGTGGCATTTGCCTGAGGATCGGCATCAATCAACAGGATCTTTTTTTCCAGAACGCCGAGCGCTGCCGCGAGATTTACCGCGGTAGTTGTTTTGCCGACGCCACCTTTTTGATTGGCAATTCCTATAATTTTAGCCATTGTCTATTGTTTAATTTTCAAAAGTACGCATTTTTATCATTTTTAAAACGCGCACCAACTTTATGATTTGTATAATCAACTGACAATAAACGAAATATCATCATAAAAAATTATCCACAAAAGAAATAGTCTTGTGGATAAGCTTATTAAATATAAACGAAACCAGTCTACTGCACCTGCATTGAAATAGGAAATTTAAAGTAACTCCTAACATTCTGATTGCCGATTTTCGCTGGAACCCATTTGCCTTTCACGGACCGGATGGTGCGTTCGGCCACGCGGTTGAAGTCGGAGTTAGGTCCGGTGGCTTTGATGTCGCTGATGCTGCCGTCTCTCTCAACGATGAAAATCACCACTGTTTTCAGAACATTGCCATCGCTCTCAACCGCGGAAGTATCAAAGTTATTAATGACTTTATTTCTGAAAGCATTAATTCCGCCGGCAAAGTTTGCCTCAACATCAACTGAAGTTTTAGGCGTGTTATACACCTGCACCTGCGGAACCTGAACAATGTCTGTAGTACTATTTGCCGGAAGCGATGGTGGAGCGACAGTCGTTACGGGAGGAACACCTGCGATATCACTGATTCCGGGCGCCGCCTCAACAGGAGCGTTATGTTTGGGCAGCACTGTTTCTACCCGCGCGTGGCGCGTAGGCGTAGCGAGACGCGAATCGTAGGTGGCAACCGCCGCTGGCTGAGCCGGTACCGCAGCTACTTCTGATTTTTGTGGCTTTTCCGCTTGAAAGACATTTTTAAGTTCAATTTGCACCGGAATTTTCGGTGGCGCAGCGGTTTCGGGTGCTTTAAAAACAGTAAGCACCATAGGTGTGACGGCAATTACAACGAATAAACCGAGGCCCATAATTAGAGATTTCGTAAGAATAGCATCGGCTTCATTTCTAAGTGCATACGCACCGTATTTCTTGTTGCGCCCTTCAAATAGAATGTCGTCCAGTTGCAAGGGAGTGTTGTCGAATAGTTCTTTCATGATTTCAAAGGTTTTAAAAGTAATAGAATTATTAATATGTCATATTATATTAAAATTACATAAAAACCTATCAATTAAGAAGCCAATATTTTAACGTATTATTAAAATTTATATTTTATACATAACTAAACTTTAAATAAAAAAAAGCCATCCCGAAGGACAGCTGCAGAAAATGTATTAAAAAAATAATCAGAACAATTCTTTTCGGATAATATTCTGGCTACGCTCCGGTCCGACGGAAACCAGGTACACGTTGATGCCAAGATATTCCTCAATAAATTCGATGTATTTCTTAGCGTTTGCCGGTAACTCGTCGTAGGTACGCGCATCAGTGATATCTTCGGTCCAGCCTTCCAGCTCCTCATAGATCGGTTCGTAGTTGTACAATTTCGTCGTCGAGGAAGTAAAGTAATCGATGATTTTGTTGTCTTCCGTGCGGTATTTTGTTGCAATTTTTAGCGGCATAATCCCGGAAAGCACATCCAGTTTCGTGATAACCAAGTTATTAATGCCGTTAATCATGGTCGCGTGTTTCAGTGCAACTAAATCCAACCAGCCGGTGCGCCGTGGTCTGCCGGTAGTGGCCCCGAATTCGTGACCGATCTGACGGATTTTTTCGCCCAGATCGTCATTCAGTTCCGTAGGAAACGGCCCGTTCCCAACACGCGTTGTGTACGCTTTTGCTACGCCAATCAGGTTCTGAAGGCTGGTGGGCGGCACACCCGCACCGGCGCAAACACCTCCCGTGGACGGCGAGGATGAAGTAACATACGGATAGGTACCGAAGTCAATATCGAGCATCAAAGCCTGCGCACCTTCAAATAGAATATTGTCGCCTTTTTGTATGGCCTGGTTCAGTTCCAGTTCGGTATCTACGATGCGGTCTTTCAACTGCTGGCCGATTTCCAGAAACTCATTATAAATTTCATCGAAATCCAAAGTCGGTTTCTCAAAATATTTTTCGAAAAGTGAGTTTTTAATTTTTAAATTTTTGCGGATTTTTTCGGCAAGTACGTCGGGATTCAGAAGGTCAACCATCCGTATTCCTACGCGTGCGATTTTGTCCTCGTAGCACGGACCAATGCCTTTTTTGGTGGTCCCGATCTGCGTTCCGCCTTCCTCTTCTTCTCGGTAAGTATCCAGCAAAATGTGATACGGCATGATGACATGCGCGCGTCGGCTGATAAAGACATGATCGGTGCGCATTCCCTTGGCTTCGATCTGTGCAATTTCTTTCATAAATGATTTGGGGTTTACCACGACACCGTTGGCAATGATGCATTTGCCTTTGCATTGCAGTACGCCCGAGGGCAAAAGATGCAGCACAAATTTTTCTTCCCCGGCGTAGACGGTATGTCCGGCATTATCGCCGCCCTGAAACCGCACTACGTAATCCGATTTTGCCGAAAGTACATCCGTAATTTTCCCTTTGCCTTCGTCCCCGTATTGGAGACCCACCACAACGTAAGTTGCCATAATTTACTTTTTATTAGATTTCCACAAAAATACTTTTAATAATAAAGCTGAACAAAATTTCAACCTTAAACTTCATTCATTTAGCGCTACTGATCGTTGGCACCCTAATCGCTTTGGAATTATTTCTGTAAATTTGCGCTTTAGAAAAACCTATGCAAAGAGTTACCGTCCACGATAAAGAATTCGTTCCGTACCTTAAAAATGACGAAATCCAGAATATTATAAAGGAGCTCGCCGATAAAGTTTATGAAGACTATAAGGATGAAACACCAGTATTCATCGGAGTTCTTAACGGAGTAATCATGTTTTTCTCCGATTTTTTAAAACATTATCCCGGCAAGTGCGAAATAGCTTTTATCCAGATGAGTTCCTATTCCGGGACCACCTCTACCGGGATCGTTTACAAAAAAATGGACCTCACCAAAGAAGTAGAAGGCCGCCACATCATCCTGATGGAAGACATCGTGGACACAGGAAATACCATCGAAAGTCTTTTTGAATATTTCAAACATACCCAAAGACCCAAGTCGCTTCGTGTAGCATCATTGCTGCTGAAACCAGATGTTTACAAGAAAGAATTCAAAATTGATTATGTAGCCAAAGAGATCCCAAATAAATTTGTGCTGGGCTACGGTCTCGATTATGACGAGCTCGGCAGGAATCTACCCGATCTCTATCAATTGGCGGAAGGCAGAATCAATCATTAATAAAAAGCAGACAAAAATCATGATCAATATTGTTCTCTTTGGCCCACCCGGAAGTGGAAAAGGTACACAGGCACAAAATTTAATTGAAAAATTTGACCTGAAGCAGATTTCAACCGGCGATCTGTTTCGCTACAATATAAAGAATGGAACCACGCTCGGCCAGCTCGCCAAGTCCTACATCGACAAAGGGGATTTGGTTCCCGACCAGGTGACCATCGATATGCTGACTGACGAACTGAAGAAGACACCGGAAGCTGCCGGATTTATTTTTGATGGTTTCCCGCGAACCGCTACGCAAACCACCGCTTTGGAAAAAATCGTGAATGAAGTTTTACAGAGCAAAATCAATCTCTGTCTGGCCCTTGTTGTCGAAGATGAAATTCTTGTCGAAAGATTGCTGAAGCGTGGCGAAACCAGCGGCCGTACGGACGACTCCAACAAAGAAATTATCAGCAACCGAATCCGCGAATATTATGCAAAAACTGCAGAAGTTGCGGAGCTGTACAAACAACAGGGCAAATATGTAGAAATAAATGGCGTTGGCGCCATTGACGAGATTTCTGCCAAACTTTTTGCCGAAGTAGAAAAACTCAGTAACGCGGCTACACTGCGTACCTGAGCTAACATCCGCTGAAAATATGCGGAATTAATTAACGATCAAACGATGTCAAACTTTGTAGATTACGTAAAAATCCATTGCAAAAGTGGCCACGGCGGTGCCGGCTCGGCTCACCTCCGGCGCGAAAAATACATCCCGAAAGGTGGTCCCGACGGTGGTGACGGCGGACGCGGCGGTCACGTAATCATGAAAGGAAATGCCCAAGAATGGACACTTCTGCCACTGCGCTACACCCGCCACATCAAAGCGGAACGCGGCCAGAACGGAAGCAAGAACCAGCTTACCGGCGCCTATGGTGACGACGTTTACATCGAAGTGCCGCTGGGCACCATCGCCAGAAACGAAGAGGGAGAAATTGTAGCGGAAATTCTGGAAGACGGCGAAGAAATTATTTTGATGCGGGGAGGTAAAGGCGGACTCGGGAACGAGCATTTTAAGTCTTCCACCAACCAAACGCCGCGTTATGCACAACCCGGCCTGCCTGGTGAAGAAGGATTTATCACTTTCGAGCTGAAGCTGCTGGCGGATGTAGGACTTGTAGGATTTCCCAACGCGGGAAAATCAACCTTATTAGCAGCCGTGTCTGCAGCAAAACCCAAAATTGCCAATTACGCGTTTACGACACTGACACCCAACCTCGGAATTGTGGATTATCGTAATTACAAATCTTTTGTCATGGCGGATATTCCCGGGATCATCGAAGGTGCTGCGGAAGGCAAAGGTCTCGGCCACCGGTTTTTGCGGCATATCGAGCGGAACTCTATTTTGCTCTTTTTAATTCCTGCAGATTCTGAGGATCATTTTCAGGAATTTAAAATTCTGGAAAACGAGCTGCGCGAATATAATCCCGAATTGCTCGACAAAGATTTTGTAATTTCTGTTTCCAAGGCAGATTTGCTCGATGATGAACTGAAGGCAGAAATTTCTCGCGAGTTCCCGGAAAACCGTCAACCCATTTATTTTTCGGCGGTCACACAAGAAGGTCTGATGGAACTGAAAGACGTCATCTGGAAAAAGTTACACGGATAAAATATTTTCTGTATCAATAAGAACCGGCCATCTGCCGGTTTTTTCGTTTCACATAGTACCTGTTTTATTTAAAAGACAGGTACTCATCTTTTATCTCAGTCGACATCCCGTTATTTTAAAATAATTTTAAACCTACACAAAAAAACCGATTGCTGTTTTTTATTAATTTTTTAAATTAACTCCAGTTTAACTCAATAAAAAAGTGATGCAGAAAGATAAACAACGATAAAAGGAAGTAAATTGCTGAAATTTACTGCAGTGGTTTTTCCATTTTAAAAAGATAATCTGAAGAAGAAATCGCCAGGCATTTACACAACAAAAGAAAAACCGCTTCTCCCTTTTGATTGTGGCCTGGTAATCGCTTCTGCAGTTCAAATCCGAAAAACAGAAACAGTACGCGCAATTATATTTAAATGAAAAGCATCTTTAATCTTTATCACGGCGAAGAAGACAAGGATAAAGTTTTGACAACCGTTAAGAATAACATTTCGTTCAGCGGTTCCAATCTTTGGATTTTGGCGTGCGCCATAATGGTAGCCTCTGTCGGCCTGAACGTGAATTCTACCGCCGTAGTGATTGGCGCCATGTTAATTTCCCCGCTGATGGGGCCTATCGTGGGAGCAGGTTTTGCACTCGGGATGTTTGATTTTCAACTGTTGCGAAAATCGCTGAAAAATCTCTTGCTTTCTACTTTGGTGGGACTAATCGTTTCGTTTCTTTATTTTTTCCTGACGCCTTACAAGGAAGCACATTCCGAGATCATTGCGCGAACGGCACCTAACATTTATGATGTTCTGATCGCTTTTTTTGGCGGTTTGGTCGGTGTGATTGCCGTTACCCGCGTTGAAAAAGGAAATCCAATTCCGGGTGTTGCAATTGCGACAGCGTTGATGCCGCCACTCTGCACCGCAGGCTACGGACTGGCAACGGGAAACTTCGCCTATTTTGGCGGCGCTCTGTTCCTTTACACCATCAATTGTGTATTTATCTGCATCGCAACGTACATCATCGTTAAATTTTTAAAATATCCGGCAGTAGAATTTGTCGATAAAAAGAAATCCGACACGATCCGAAGCTGGATCTACGCGATCGTTATTCTGATGACGCTGCCCAGTCTGTATTTTGCTTACCGATTCGTTTCCGAGCAGAACTACGAGCAGAAAGTAGATCAGTTCATCGCAGGCGAGTTCGAAGAAAAAGGAAATACGGTGGTTTACAAAAAAACATCTTACTATACCAGTCCGCGTAAAATAGAACTGGCATTTCTGACCAGAAAATTTTCGTCAGACCAACTTAAAGAACTTGCCGATAAGCTGGCGGACTATAAAATCGACAACACGCAAATTGTGATCCGGCAGGACAGCGCTTTCCTCGCCAATGCGCGCGCGCAGACTCTCGAAACCAACGAAATTCCCGATAAATCCGCCGCGATTATTTCGGAGTTGCGCGGCGTGGTAGAAAAATACACCTTTGATGCAGAAAACCTGTTGCCCGAAGCCAGCGCCATTGTACCGGAACTTCAATCTGTCGCCGTAGCAAAACCGGAAATCTACAGCGCCACTGACTCGGCGAAAATAACGCCAATAGCACTCTACGAATCCCGTGAGCCGCTAACTAACGCGCAAATAAAAACACTGCGAAGCTGGCTGAAGGTGAAACTCAAAGTCGATACACTGGAAATTTATAAAAGATAATTATGGCTTCCTATCATTACATCATTGCACTCGTTTCGCTGTCGGCGCTCTTTGCCTATATTAATCAGCGGTTTATCAAACTTCCTTTCGTCATCGGTTTGTTTTTGCTGTCGTCGTTGTGGTCGGTTATTGCGATAGTCGCAAAATCATATTACAGCCTTCCTTTTGACCAAATCCGCGAGTTGGTCATCAGTACCGATATCAGCAAATCCGTGCTGAATATTTTCCTGGGTTTTCTATTGTTTGCAGGATCGATGCATACCAATTGGTTTACGCTGAAAAAATACCTGAAAGACATTTCTGTCCTTGCATTTGGCGGAGTGGTGTTCTCCACCATTTTTGTGGCTGTAGCTTTCTACTACGTTTCGCATTGGCTCGGGCTGCAGATCCCGTTTTTATACTGTCTTATTTTTGGTGCGCTCATTTCGCCTACCGACCCTATCGCGGTGCTGAGTATTTTAAAAGCAGCCAAAGTTCCGGAGAAAATTGAAGTAACGCTTGTCGGCGAATCGCTGTTTAACGACGGCGTGGGCGTTGTGATTTTCATCGCACTTACGCAGATGTTAGCGGCCGGCACGACGGAATTTGATTTTCCGCACTTCGGCTTGCTTTTCTTACAAGAAGCCGGCGGCGGAATCGTCTTCGGTCTCGTGCTCGGTTACTTATTGCATTACCTTTTAAAAAGCATCAATCATTATGAGACCGAAGTCCTACTGACGCTGGCTTTCGTGATGCTCGGTTATTATATCTCGTCTACCATCCACATTTCCGGCGCGCTGGCGATGGTGATCATGGGTCTTATGGCGGGTAATTTCCGAAAAGCTGTCGCGATGAGCACCGAAACGGAAGAGTATGTCGCAAAGTTTTGGGAGCTTCTGGAAATTATCCTGAATGCATTGTTATTTCTGATGATCGCCATGGTTCTTGTCGTGCTTGATTTTACATTCAAATCAGCTTTACTGGGCGCGCTCACTATCGTGATTCTAATGATTTCCCGTTTTTTTACGGTAAATATTCCCAGGAAAACCTCAATTTCAATACTTAAAATTCCAAAAGCCGATGCCAATATTATCATTCTTGGAGGCTTACGCGGCGGATTATCTTTGGCACTGGCACTTTCGCTACCGCCGTCCGAGGTAAAAGATGTTTTGCTAATTGTAACCTATATCTGTGTAGCGTTCAGCATTTTAGTGCAGGGAACAACAATCGGCTCGATCACGAAAAAACTTTTAAGTAAATAACGGGCGTAGAGTACTATGCTCTGCGGCGAAAGTTGCTGTTATTCTGCACAGAAAAACTATCTTTGCAAAATATTCCGCGGCATTCCAAAGCCATTTCAGTACGCTGCCCGTGCTAAAATCGAAAACAGAAATTCTTCTTTAGGGTTTGTTTTCAAGCCCAAAATGTAGAAGTAAACTACTTCGCCCGCACTCATTTTTATAAATTTAACAATTTGTTATTTACCGACTTAAAATTAATTAAGCCCATCCTCGATGCGCTCCAACAGGAAGGATATACCCAACCTACGCCTATTCAGCAAAAATCAATTCCGCATATTTTAGAGGGCCGCGACCTGCTTGGAACTGCGCAGACCGGAACCGGAAAAACGGCCGCCTTTGCGATCCCAATCCTGCAAAACCTCACCGAAAAAAACCTGAAGAATAACCATATCAAAGCACTGATTCTGACTCCCACGCGAGAGCTGGCTATTCAGATCGAAGAAAGTTTTAATGCGTATGGCAGAAACCTTAAACTCAGAAACCTGGTCGTTTTTGGTGGTGTAAAGCAGGGCGCACAGGAAAATGCGCTGAGACGTGGAGTTGATATTCTCGTAGCGACACCGGGCCGCCTGCTCGACTTTATTTCGCAGGGAATAATTTCTTTGAAGCACCTGGAAGTTTTTGTTCTGGACGAAGCCGACCGTATGCTGGATATGGGTTTTGTGCACGATGTAAAACGCATCATCAAACTGCTGCCGCCCAAAAGACAAACGCTGTTTTTCTCGGCGACGTTTCCAGATGAAATCACTAACCTGGCAAAGTCCATGCTGACCAACCCTGTAAAAGTGGAAGTAGCACCGGTATCGGCGACGGCTGACACCATTCAGCAGAAAGTGTATTTCGTAGAAAAAGAGAACAAACTCGACCTGCTTACGCATATCCTTCAAAATGATATTTCTGAGTCCGTACTCGTCTTTTCGCGCACCAAACACGGTGCTGATAAAATTGCGAGAAAACTGCAGAAGGATAAGATTTCCGCAGAAGCCATCCACGGCAACAAATCGCAGAACCAGCGTCAGAATGCACTGACTAACTTTAAGTCCGGCAAAACACGCGTGCTCGTAGCCACCGATATCGCGGCGCGGGGTATTGATATTGACGAACTGAAATTTGTAGTCAATTATGAACTGTCCGACGTTTCCGAAACCTACGTGCACCGCATCGGACGTACCGGGAGAGCAGGCGCCGAGGGAAGTTCGCTTTCGTTTGTGGACGGTCTGGATCTGCTCAATCTGAAAAATACCGAGAAACTGATTGGTAAGAAAATCCCGGTGGAAAAAGATCATCCTTTCCATACGGACAATCTGGTACAGGAAAAACGCGATTCGAATAACAAACCTTTCACGCCGCGGCCAAGACCACAGGCCAAAGAAAATATCGGTTATAAAAAACCAAACAACAAAAGTAATTTTGCCCGAAAGAAGTAATGTATTTTGATCTAAAAGAAAGCCACAGATGTAATCATTTGTGGCTTTTTATTTTTAATTGAAGAGGCGTTCGGCGTTCTCAGTAGTAATCCGGTCGATCTCAGCAAAATCTTTGTTGTAGATGTCCACCAATTTGCCGGCCACCAGTTGTAGATAAGCGCTTTCGTTACGCTTTCCGCGGTGGGGAACGGGTGCAAGATACGGAGAATCGGTTTCCAGTACGATATGTTCGAGGGGTATATGTTGCAGGAACTGATCGATTTTTCCGTTTTTAAAAGTGACGACGCCGCCGATACCCAAAAGAAAACCGAGATCGACGGCACGCTGTGCTTGTTCCTGATCACCGGAAAAACAGTGAAAAATACCGCGCAGTTTCGGGTTCTTTTTACGATCCAGGACTTCAAAAACTTCATCAAAACTTTCACGCGTGTGAATGACGATCGGTAAATCTTTTTCAACAGCCCAGTCAATTTGTTGCTCAAAAGCTTTCACCTGAATGTCAAGCGTAGATTTATCCCAATAAAGATCAATTCCGATCTCGCCGACTGCTGCGAAACTTCTTTTGTCTAAATATTCTTTAATTAAATTAAGTTCGTCCGTCCAGGTATCTTCTTTTACGGAGCACGGATGCAGGCCCATCATCGAAAAGATACGCTGAGGATCACTTTTTTCCAGCTCCAGCATTTTTTCGTGGGTAGAAGAATCAATTGCCGGAAGATAAAACTTGCTGACGCCCGCTGTTAAAGCCCGCGAAAGCATTTCGGGCCGGTCGGTGTCAAATTGTTCAGAATAAAGATGCGTGTGGGTATCGATCATTTTTTTGATAATTAAGAAAAGTGCTGCGAAGTAGCAGAAATCTTTAAAAATGAAATGCAGAATTGAGTGCAGCGGAAATTTAAACCAAAAATAAACTGTCCTAAAATATAGTGCGTGATACTTTCGCCTGCTGCTCCGCAATGCGTGCTTTCAGCGTTTCACGGAACTGCTGATGTTTTGGATGCTTCTCGTCAGCCGGCCGGTGCTCCAGCGCTTTAGCGATACGGAAGTTTTCTTCAATAAAATCCATCGTATCGTCTGCAAAATACGCGTTGCCAAATTTTTCCCAGATGTAATTCATCGCCTGCGTGTTGGGATGAATCAAATCTTCTTTGTAAAACCGGTAATCACGCAGATCGTCCATCAGGATTTCGTAGGCGGGTACATAAAAACAATTGTCAAACTGCGGGAGGATTTCATGGATGGCGCTAATGAGTTTTGCTTTGCTCAGGTTGTTTTCCATCATTCCGTCTTTGGTGTGGCGAACGGGAGAAACACTGAATAAAATATTGACGTTTTTGTCCGCTATATCTTTTAAGTTCAAAATGGTCTCGTAGATGCTGTCGGTAAGTTCGAGATGGGTGAGCAATTTTTTCTCAAAATATTTCGCCGGAATCTTGTGGCAGTTGGCGACTATTTTCTTTTTTGGCAAAAACTCATAAGCAAACGAACTGCCGTACGTGATGATAATCCATTTTGCTTCCTGCAGAAACTGGTTTCCAATCTGAATTTGATTATTAATCTGTGACAGGGTTTGGTGCGCAAATCTGGAGTTAAAGGATGAATGATGATCCAGCGAAATTACCTCTTCATTATATTTAATTAGATCTGCCTCCTCGTAATTTTCTGCGTGGTGAAGGCGCTTCACAGCGTTATTGATGGAATGCGGATTAAACAAAGTACCAAAAGGATTATTGAGCGTTTGCAGTTGTCCTTTATGTAAAAGATCCGCCATTTCAGAGGCAAAACACGAACCTATCGAAAATATCTGATCGTCGATGCCGATTTTTTGGGAGGATTCGGGAATTTGTACTTCTGTTCGGAACTTCATTTTTGCTTTTATTTAATGATTAAAGTTAAGGTTTTTTTGGTTCGCAGCAGTTTATCTTTCGCGCCGCAGCAGGTAATTCGCCAGCTCTACAAACGGTTTTTTCTTTTCTTCCGGCACATTGATTTTATCCAGATATTGCTGCGCAAGATCATTGTGCTGCTGGACAAGCTGAAGTGCTTTTTCGTCCACCCTTGCACGGCGGAATATTTTCTCGACGCTGTACACTTTATCCATATTGTCGCTCTTCTTGGAATACCAGAATTCAAGTTCTTTACGTTCCTCGTCGGTTCCGTGTTCGAGAGCTAAAAGATACAGCACGGTCTTTTTATTCTCATAAATATCGCCGGCGTGTTTTTTGCCAACCTGCTCCTGGCTGCCAAAAACATCGAGATAATCATCCATAATCTGGAAGGCAATACCCAAATGTTTACCGAAACTGAAGATCGCTTTTGCATCCTGGAAATCCGCTCCTGCAATCAGGGCGCCGATCTCGAAGGAAGAAGCACTCAGGACACCGGTTTTATAGGTGATCATACGGATGTAGTCATTGAACGTTACTTCGGCTTGCGTTTCGTAATTGATATCGTACTGCTGGCCTTCGCAAACAAGCAGCCCGGTGTGGACAAAAACGCGCATACAAGCTTTATAAAGATCAGGCTCGAGATCCTCGAAAAACTTCAGCGCTTTGAACATCAGCGCGTCGCCTGAAAGAATTCCCACGTTGATGCCGTGCAAAGTATGGATCGTCGGCTGATTTCTGCGCAGTGGCGCATCATCCATTATATCGTCATGGATGAGGGTGAAATTGTGAAAAAATTCCACTGCCAGGGCAGGTTTTAAAGCTTTCTTCAGATCGCCGTCAAACATTTCGCAGGCCATCAGTACCATCATGGGACGCAGCCGTTTGCCACCGCGCGAAATAATATAATTCATTGGCGCATAGAGCTCCTGCGGTTTGTCCCGGAATACGTACTTCTCTATTCCCCCGGCCACCATTTCCTGATACTGATCTAAAAACTGCATAAACACTTGATATTTTTACAAAAATACAATTATTATCCGTTCTTTTCCGAGCCCTGTAAGCATAAAAAAACCACTTCTGTTGAAATGGTTTTTTAATTTTAAATAGTGTTGCTCAGCTAAATGAAGAAACAATCAGATAAGTGCATCCCGCCACGAAAGCAGAGATCGGTATGGTGAGAATCCAGGCCCAAAGAAGGCTAACGGTAATCCCCCACCGCACTGCAGAGACACGCTTGGTAAGTCCGACACCGATGATAGAACCGGTAATCGTGTGCGTGGTAGAAACCGGAATCCCGAAATGCTCGGAAATGAAAAGGGTGATGGCACCGGAGGTTTCCGCGGCAACACCTTCGAGCGGGGTTACTTTGGTGATTCGTGTTCCCATGGTTTTCACGATTTTCCAGCCGCCACTCATGGTTCCCAAAGCGATCATCAGGAAAGAAGTAAAAGGCACCCAAAAATAATGTTCCACAAAGTAATTGAACTGGTGTGTGCTGTCTAATGCGAGATAGATCGGGTCCTCTAATGTCTGTACATGGTGATATATGACGGCAGCTCCGATAATCCCCATAACCTTCTGCGCATCGTTGGTACCGTGCCCCAAACTAAACAGCGCAGAAGAAACGAGCTGCAATTTCTTGAAGACTGCATCTGCCTTGCGCGGGCTGGTACGCTTAGAAATATTAACGATAATAAGCGTAATGAATATCGAAATGATCGCACCGATCACCGGAGCCAGAAAGATAAACAGGAAAATAGGGATTACTTTTTCATACTTTACCACGTTTTGGGTAAAAAGCTGTTTAAAGGCCAGAGTAAGTTTCTCAAAAAACGACAGGTCGGGCTGCGCCGCGGTGACCACATGAAAATCTGAAACCAGCGCGTACATCAGTGCTGCGCCCAAAAAACCACCGATAAGCGTGTGTGAAGAAGACGACGGAATACCAAACCACCAGGTAAGTAAATTCCAGGCGATAGCCGCCACTAAGCCGGAAAATATGACTTCCAGGTTAATAAAGTTCTCGTCCACAGACTTTGCGATAGTATTACCGATCTTAAATTCACCGATAACGTAAGCAGCAAGAAAAAAAGCGGCAAAATTCCATACAGCAGCCCAAAGCACCGCCTGAAAAGGCGTCAGCACTTTTGTGGAAACGATGGTCGCAATCGAGTTAGCCGCATCGTGAAAACCATTAATATAGTCGAAAATCAGCGCCAGAACAATAATAATGACGAGCAGAATTGGTAAATCCATTCTTAGTTTATTTTATTACTGTAATCGCTTAAGAATATTTAATCATAATACTGTCGATCGTGTTGGCCACGTCTTCGGCTTTATCAGTCACCGTTTCAAGATATTCCAACACCGATTTTACTTTAATGATATTGATGGCATCTTCGGTTTCGAACAATTTTACAATTGCCTGACTCAGGACATCATCGGCAATATTTTCAAAAGAATTGATCTTGATGCAGGCCTCCTTCACTGCTTTTGGATCTCTGAATTCTTTCATATTTGCGAGCGCAATCTGAATTTCCAGGCAGGATTTGTAGATCAGCAAAGTAAATTCCGTGTAGGCAGAATCCAGCGGTGCTTTGTAGAGATAGATGTATTTTGCAGAAGCGTACATAAAGTCGGCGATATCATCCAGCCCGCTGGCCAGATGACTGATGTCTTCCCGGTCGAAAGGCGTAATAAAATTTTCGCCCAGCTGTACAAAGATCTCATGGGTAAGGTCATCCATTCTGTGCTCATAATCGCTCATGTGCTGCAGCATGGTATCGTCGTTGATATCAAAATCAAGCAGGCTCTCATGAAATTCTTTCGACATATTGACCAATTCTTCTGCAACTTTTTCAAACAGTACAAAAAAGACTTTGTCCTTTGGCTGGAACATTTTGAAAATATTTCCGATTCCCATTGTTTTTCCTTTAATAATTAGTCCTGCAAATTTCCGAAAAAGACTCATACCTTTCCCGTTTTCATATTAAGTTTTATTCATATTGATTTTAATAAATCTTAACAAGGCGGTTTTTAAAAGATTTTAAAGATTCTAAAACGCTAATTCTCCTGCTGCATTTTTTTTAAGTTTAATTGATATCGACTGTAATAAATTGTCGGTATTACTGACAAACATCAGAACAAAAAAACCGGCAAACAAGTTGCCGGTTGATGTATCGCGTTACTTTGTTGCTTAAGAAGCCACTTCTGCACGCATTTCTTTACCTTTGAATTTCTGCGTTTCCAGTCCGCGCAAAACTTCATCTTTATATGATTTCTCAATCTCAAAGAATGAGAATTTCTCCAAAATTTCGATCTCACCTATATCCGGTCTTTTCTTCGATTTCGAAGTGGATTTGTTGATGATATCCAGCATATCGATCTTTTTCAGATGGTCACGCTTGCCCAAATTGAAGAAAAAGCGCACCATATCCGCGTTATTTCGACGGGGTTTTTTCTCACGGAATTTGCCTTCGCGCTCGCCTGCATCACGGAAGCGGTTGCCACTGTCGCGGCGGTCGCCGCTGTCTCTCCGGTCGCCACGGTCGCGATCGCGGCCACGGTCTCTGTCTCGGCCACGGTCTTTTCGGCTGTCGCCTCGGTCGTCACCCAGTTTCTGGTCTGCCAAATCGTCTTTATCTTTATAATAAAGCGCCATGTCGCGAAGTTGCAACTGCAGCAGCTGATGCACCAGTTCTTCTTTCGTAAAGGCGGACAGATCGGGAATCAGTTCGTTATCAAACTCTACCAGATTTTCGTGTGTTGTAAAGAGTTTTTCGAAAACACCGGCCACCTGAGCTTCGATGATTTTCTTTCCGGTTGGAATTTTCTTTTCTACGATATCGATCTTCGTCGACTGTTTAATTTGTTTTAATTTTCGCGCTTCTTCCGGCTTAATTAAAGACATAGAAATCCCGTCTTTCCCAGCACGGCCTGTTCTACCGCTACGGTGAACGAATACTTCCGGATCATCCGGCAAAGAATAATGAATAACGTGCGTGAGTGAATTTACATCCAGTCCACGTGCTGCAACATCGGTGGCGACGAGGATATCAATATTTTTTAATCGGAACTTCTTCATGACCGTATCGCGCTGAGCCTGAGAAAGGTCACCGTGAAGAGCATCTGCGGCGTAACCGTTCTGCATCAGGAAATCTGCCACTTCCTGCGTTTCCATACGGGTACGGCAGAAAATGATGGAATACTGATTGGGATTTGCGTCGATAAGGCGCTTCAAAGCTTCTTTTTTGTGACGGTACCCTACGACGTAATATTCGTGTTTGATGTTTTTCTTCACCTCGTTGATCGAACCTACCGAAATGCGGTGCGGATTGGTAAGATAATTTTTAGAGATACGCTCCACCTCTTTGTTCATGGTAGCAGAGAACAAAAACGTTTGTTTTGTCTCCGGCGTTTCGCGCATGATGGTTTCCAGGTCTTCTTTGAAACCCATGGAAAGCATTTCGTCTGCCTCGTCCAAAACCAGCCAGCTGATTTCAGAAAAATCAAGCGCTTTTCTGTTAATAAGGTCGATCACCCGCCCCGGTGTACCCACAATGATCTGTGGTTTCTCGCGCAGGGAGCGGATCTGGTCGCTAATACTGCTACCACCATAAACTGCTGTAGTTTTGATGTTTCGCATGTATTTCGAGTAATTTTTGATGTCTTTGGTAATTTGCAAACAAAGTTCTCTGGTCGGACAAAGCACCAATAATTGGATTTTGCGACTCCCGTCGTCAATCATATCCAAAATCGGAAGCGTAAAAGCTGCTGTTTTGCCTGTTCCTGTCTGCGCAAGGGCGATAAGATCGCGTATATCTGTAGAGATAAAAGGAATAGTCTGTTTTTGGATTTCTGTTGGGCTCACAAAGCCCAGTTCGCCAACTGCCTTCAAAATTTCAGGACTTAAGTCGGTCTCCGTAAATAAATTCATGTAAAAGATCGTCTATAAATTGGTTGCAAAGATACGTTTTTTATATTCGATAAATATATGGGCGGTTTATTAACTTTTCGTTAATAGTGCCGCGCGAGTCTTCGTTCTGATTTTTCTATTTTTGATCTAATTTAAATACAAAATGGCCGTTTCCCTATCCTCCGCTCTTCTTCAGTTTCTGCGCGAATTATCCCGAAATAACAATCGCGAATGGTTCGGCGCCAATAAACAGCGTTACGAAGAAGGTCGCAGCGAAGTCATCGATTTTGTGGATGGACTAATCGAGACCCTCGCAGAATCTGATCCCGAAATATTAAAAGTGGATGCAAAAAAATCACTGTTTCGCATCTACCGAGACACGCGATTTTCTGAAGACAAGACGCCCTACAAAACCAACTTTGGCGCAAAACTCAGCAGCGGAAAAAACAGCCCCATGTATTATCTTCATATCGAACCGGGTAAATCTTTTTTAGCGGGCGGCTTATTCCGGCCCGATGCGGCGACGCTAAAAAAAGTGCGTGCGGCGGTCGAGGGACAGCCACAAAAGTTTCTGGATCTGGTGACGGATGATGATTTCCGCAATCATTTTCGCGGTCTCAGCACCGAACAAAAACTGGTCCGCGTGCCAACGGGTTTTTCTAACGACAGTCCTGTAGCAGAATACCTGAAACTAAAAAACTTTATCGTTCGTTATCCTCTTTCGGATGAGGCGGTGCTTTCTGGTGACGCCACTGCTCAGTTTGCAGAAGTATATCGTTTGATGCAGCCGCTCAATAATTTTTTGAAAAACTCGATTTAGCCCGCGTGTTTTCTTCGTATTAGCTGTGCAGATACTGTATAAAATGGCCTTTCCAGCAGATCTGAACCCAGTTCTATTTTCATTCATTATCCATGCGTGAGAGTTAGCTCTGGTTGGGAGCACTGTGGAAAGAGACCGGCATGAAGTCATTAGATTAAAACGATAGGTAATTAAGCAAGAAATAAACGCTCTTTGTAGTCCCGAAGAGCGGAAGAGAAATGGAGGATTTTCGAAGTGGGATAAAACACTAGTGGAGCATTAACATTCTTTGCCGTATAAATTTGTACAAGTTGTGATTGAAGCGTAGTTTTTAGTAATGAATATCTGCAGATATTTTCTAGTTTTAACAGGAATTGATACGAATGCTATTCAGTAGAATTGCAAAACTTCTGAACTGGTAAGAAAAAAATAAAGTTACCAGATAAAGTTTGATTTCTACAGATAACGACAGTGGTGAGGCGACTATAATATTAATCGAATGATACGTTAATTGAGATTAGCAGCAATTTTATCGAAAATCCCGCACAGATGAAAAACATATTAAGTTTTGTTATTCTCAATTTCTATGTTTTCGCTTTTTGCCAAAATTTGAATTTGAAAAATCCAATTTCTAAAGATTTTGAGCTTCCGCAAGAAATGAAAAGAAATGATATTGCAATTATTTATGAAATTAACGGAGGTTGGTCTGCATATGATCATGTAAATTATTATTTTATTAGCAGTGAGGGAATCATAAATTCATACTCGCAAGAAAAACCAAAAGCGTATCTAAAAAATAAGAATTTAAAAAGTACTATAAAAAAGATTGAACCACTCAAGATGGGACTGAAAAAATCACTCAACTTATAAAATCAAAAGAACTTGGCGATTTATTAAAGTCTGATCAGGACGATTTTAAAATAAAAGTAAATGATAATTTACCGCCACCTTGTTATATTTTTGATATATATGGTTATAAACTTACTTTCATTCAAAATAATAGACAAAACACTTATAGCTATTATGCTCCCAAATATATGTATGAAAAATGTCCTCACAAAACCATTAACAAAGTTATGCTGAAAAAATTTATAGATGTTCTTCATTTGTTTTGAAATAAAAAAACATGCTGCTATCATAGTATTTATTCACGCGGGTGGGAAGATGTCAGTTGAAGATTTTCGCTAATTGTCCAATTTGTTATATTTACAAAGACTTGTTATAAAAAGGCCCCGCCAACAGAAACACCCAACCGTTAGCCGCAATAAAATGAGACTACAAGAGCAAGAAGAGCAATGGATTTTTGATTCTTTCATCAAAGCGTATACAGAAGACGGTGAACTTTGTGACTATCTCAAAACTGAAGTGCCAGATTACATAATCAACATTAAAGACCGAAAAGTAGGTCTGGAACTGACAGAAATCTTTCAAGACTCGGATGACAAGTTTTCTAATTTGCAACGTAACTCCTCTGACTGGAAAACCTTTACAGAAGAATTTATAACTGAAATACAACTGCAAATTGATTTTAAGTTTATGGTTGGGATTGACTTCAGTCGATTTCATTCCATAAAAAAATCAGAAAAGCATTATGTAGTTTTAAAACTGGTTGAGGCTTGCATTCCAAAATTAAAGCGCCTTTCAAACAGAGAACATTTAGACTTGGACAATTATTATGACAAGCTACCACAACAAATAGACTCAATACACTTTTCAAGATACGATGCGCTTACAGAGAGCATGAATTATCAACCTGAAGGCGGGACTGTACGGGAATTGACATCTGGAATTTTGCAAACAGTTATAGACAAAAAGGACAAGAAACTTCCGACTTATTCGCACTGTGACGAATATTGGCTGCTTATTCGAGAAGGTAACTATTACGCAGGTTCATTCTCAGACGAAATAGTAGAAAATTTGTCTATACAGTCGGCTTTCGACAAAGTTTTTTTGTTTCGCACTAAGAAAAATGAAGTTATCTCATTAAAATAAAATGCGGTTAACATGGACTTTTGTACAAGTAGGACACACGGAATAAGCATCAGCTTTTGTACTGCTATCAGCAGTTCCGGCAGACGGAATTCTATCAACAAACGAACGAATAATCAATTTTTTTTCTACATTCGACAGACGATTTCGGGCAGACGGAACATTGTCTTCTCCACCTGCACAAAGCCCTGAACCTTAGCACAAATACCTTTGTTCAAAGCATTCAGCAATTCAAAAACATAGCACCATTTATAAAAGCCGGTTTTATTTAACATTACTTTAACATATTTTCCTATCTTTGTTTTTCGTCAAACCGAAATCTATGTTGAAGCCCACCCGACCTTACTCCATTCTCGCCTCAGCCATCGGTCGGACTTTTGTCGTATGCAGCAGAACTGAAAATCCGGTCGCCCGATGAGTGTGATTGCGCGACAAGGTTTTAAGTACTCTCTGATTGGCTATTTCGGTTTCCTGCTTGGCACCATTTCCGCGATTTTTATTTTTCCCTACGACATGGAGTTTTACGGGAAACTGCGCTACATCATGCCGACGGCTGAAATGCTCCTGCCCATCGTGGTTTTCGGCATTTCTTTTTCGAACGTCAAGTTTTTTCATCAGACGCAAAATGACGGCAAAAACCAAAATCTGCTTTCACTTTCGCTGGCCGGGATCTCGCTGAATTTTATTCTGTTTTCACTGCTTTTTTTACTGTTCTTTTTGGTGTTTCCACAGTATCAGCAGCTGCAGCTCTGGAAAATGAAATGGCTGATTTTACCGCTGATTCTCGTCATGGCGCTTTCCGCGGTGCTGAATAAATATATTTCTAATTTCCGCCGCATTGCTGTTCCCAATATTTTCGAGAATCTTTTTCCAAAAATCGCCAATCTGGGCGCTTTCTGTCTCTTCTTTTTTCTGGGCGTCGCCGAGCGCGGCGCATACGGTTTTTTCTTCGGCATGTTTGTCCTGGCACTGGCCGGCTACTTTTTATACGCCAATTCACTCGAAAAAATCCAGCCCGATTTTGATACTTCCTACGTAAGAAAAAACGATCTCTGGAAGCAGATCCTTAACTATAGCTTCTACGGTTTTCTGGGAAATATCGGAAATTTCGTCGCCTTTCGGGTGGACAATTTTATGATCGGCGAATTCCTGAACTTCGAGGAAAACGGCGTGTACAGCATCATCCTGTCCATCCTTTCGTTTATCCTGATTCCGCAGATGGGTTTATTCAATATTTCTGCGCCCGTCATCAACAAAACCATCGCGGAAGGTGAGTTTGAAGAACTGGACCGTTTTCACAAAAAAACATCACTGACCTTATTTTTCCTCGGCGCCGTACTTTTTTCCTGCATTCTGGTGGGTTTTCCGCACCTCAGCAGTTTTATAAAAAATGGAGAGCAGCTTCGGCAGGCCGAACCGGTGATCTGGATTCTCGGTTTCGCTATGATCTTTGATCTTGCCACGGGCTTTAACGGGCACATTATTTCACTGTCAAAATACTATCGCTTCAATATCATCGTGATGCTTTTCCTGGCAACGACGACGGTCGTATTAAATTATCTTTTTCTAACGCGGACGGACCTCGGAATTATCGGCATCGCAATGGCAACGGCAATTTCGCTCACCCTCTTTAATGCGATCAAGATTTACTTTAATTACCTCAAATTCAAAGTGTTTCCGTTGACCATAGAAATGATGTACATTCTGATTATCTGCACTTTGGCAATCACTTTAGCCGTGATGTTTCCCAACAGCAACAGCGAATTCATCAATCTCATTTATAAACCGGCTTTTGTGCTGATTGTATTATTCAGCGCGAACCATGTGATGAAAATATTTCCGCTCGGCGAATATATTAACCGGAACTTTTTCAAAAGTCTCTTTAAATTCTGATGAAATCAGAGTAAAGTTTTCAGGACTTTTTCCAGCTCGCTTTGTACTTTCTTCCGGTGGTAATATTTAAGAAAATCAAAACCGAAAAGTTCGTCAGCATTAAAAAGCAGTTTTTCAGGATCTTCTTTTTGAGCTAATAAAAACGCGTGTCGGGGTTTATGAATTGCAGGAAAAATGGCCAATTTTCCATATTTGATCGCGTCGCCAATATTACCCGACATTTTTGTTTCGCCGTACACTTCTTTATTGCTGAAAAATTCGGTTGTTGTCTGCACCGGACACCACAGAACATCAGCGCTTTGCATGATCCGGTCAAACTGACTTTGCGGAACTTTTGAGGTAAAATATTGTATTTCCAAATTTGAGCGCTTGCCGGAATCGAATTGTTTTAACCAGGAAAGTTCCTGGCCGCTGGCTTTCCCCAGAAAAACGACTTTAAACGGCTTCGTAGTATTAAATGATTTCACTCTATCGATCACCATTCTATAATCCCGGCGCGCCTGTTGCACCGAACCGGGAATCACGATAGTAAAAACGCTTTCTTTTTGAATTTCAAATTCTTTACAATAAAAAAGTGGCAGAAACCGAAACTTTTGACCGACCAAAGCTTCATCTAAAACCAGCAATTTCTTTGTTTCTTTAATTATTTTCGGTGCCAAAAAAAGTCCTTCTTTGAGGGCTAATTTTATACGGTAGATGAAATCATCTTTAAAAAGTGCACTGAAAAGCTGGCGTCGGGAAAGCCGGCTAAAGTTTAAATTATGAACGACGATCGCTGTGTTGAAAGTACGGGAGACGTGATGAAACAACGAAAAATAACGATGTAGCGTTCCGATAATTACGAGCTCGTATTTTTCTTTATTTAATTGATTTAATAAAGTTTCAGGCCCGCTCAAATACACGTTATCTCCTACCCGGCCGATCTGTTTTATAATGCGTTCCGAAAAATAATAATCCACCTGAAACTCATGAGAATCCTGCATCAGTTCAACAAAATTCTGTGCAATTTCCGCGTGCGTGTCGAGTTCTATATACGCGATCTTTTTCAAAGTCAAAATAATTTCGCGTCGATAATGGTAAAAAATTTGAAATAACTTTGAACAGTTTGTTTGTTCAAAAAGGCTGCGATCATCTTCTTTAGTTCTTTGTTCATCGTTGTTTTATTTAATTTTAAACATTTGCCGCCAGCGCAAATTTCTGATGTATCGTACTTCCGCCCGCGTCAATGATCGTTCCGCCTTCTGTTTTAAAAAAGATTTCATAGTGCCGAAGAATTCTGCCGGTGATTTATTTTTCCAGGCCGATTTTGCTGACGACAGCGCAGCCAGCGGGAAATTCAGCCCAATATTATAAAAATATTCGCCCAGTTTTTCCGCTTTCTGTTTTTTATATTTAAAAGCAGTCGGACGCAGATGCTTTACCCACAGATCCTTTATTGTCCGTACTTCCCAGCCGTGTTTTTGCGCCAGCATGACGTCGATATTATCCCAGCCCAAAACAGTGCGCAGTCCGCCCATATCTCGAAAACACGTTCTTCGGTAGGATTTGATGGGACCACGAACATGGTTTTTTGACGATAAATTTTCGAAGATCCAGTTCTGCTCCTCATCTTTAAAATCGAAAGCTTTGTCGACCTGCAAAGGTTTTGGGCTGATTCTTACCAGGCCCGAGGCCATTCCTACGTGCGGCTGCTGCAGGTAAAGTTGCGCGATGCGCTGCAGATAGTCCTCCGGAAAAATAATGTCTGCATCAAATTTGCAAATCACCTCGTACCCTTCTAAGTCAATAATTTCCAATCCTTTGTTAAATGTACGCACCACTTTTGCACCGGGCTGATGTTCTGATAATTCTAAGTTCTTTAACTTAAATTTTTCATCATTTTCGGTAAATTCCTCCACAATCTGCCGGGTTTTGTCGGTAGAACCATCATTGACGATGACGCACGAAAAATCCTGAAAAGTTTGGTTTTGTAATGACTGGAGCGTGAACCGAATATTTTCCTGTTCGTTATGCGCCGGTATGATAATTAAAAATTTCAAAACGAACGTTTCAGTTTTATTAGATTAAATGATCAGCCCTGTTGTAGTAATAAGATCTTAATGCGCCTCCAGCCAGTTTTCTCCCACACCGACTTCCACCAAAAGAGGCACACTGGTTTCGTAGGCAGTTTCCATTTCTTTTTTAATTAAAACGGTGACGGTTTCTACTTCTTCCGCCGGTGCTTCAAATACCAATTCATCGTGAACCTGCAAAAGCATTTTGGTTTTTAAATTCTGCTCGCTAAGACTGCGGTCGATATTGATCATGGCCAGTTTGATGACGTCGGCGGCACTTCCCTGGATCGGTGCGTTGACGGCGTTTCTTTCGGCATGTGCTTTTACGACGAAATTGGCAGAATTGATGTCTTTCAAGTGTCGTTTCCGGTTGAGGATCGTTTCCACATAGCCCATTTCCTGTGCTTTGCGAACCTGCTCAGCCATGTATTTTTTCAGTTGCGGATAGGTTTCAAAATACGAAGAAATCATCTGCTTGGCTTCGGCGCGCGAAAGGCCGGTTTGTTCCGCTAATCCAAATGCGCCTTGGCCGTACAAAATACCGAAGTTCACGGTTTTCGCTTGTGAACGCTGTATTTTAGTTACTTCTTCCAGTGGTACTTCAAATAATCTTGAAGCTGTCGAAGCGTGAATATCCTCACCATTTCGGAAGGCTTTGATCATATTTTCTTCATTTGAAATGGCCGCGATCAGACGCAGTTCTATCTGAGAATAATCGGCTGCGATAATCCTGTTTCCGGGATTGGCGACGAAAGCACCACGGATTTGCTGACCACGCAACGTTCGGACCGGGATATTCTGGAGGTTCGGATTCACACTTGCCAAACGTCCCGTAGCGGCGGTGGTTTGTGAAAAATTGGTGTGAACACGGTGATCGTCTTTGTCGATTTGCAGGGGCAGCGCATCGACGTACGTGGATTTCAGTTTTTGGTACGTCCGGTATTGCAGAATGTGCTGAATGATTTCATGTTTGGAAGAAAGTTTCTGCAAAATATCTTCGGAAGTGGCGTACTGACCGGTTTTTGTTTTCTTGGCTTTGGGATCAAGTTCTAATTTTTCAAATAATATTTCGCCCAACTGTTTGGGAGAATTAATGTTAAACTCTTCCCCAGCATGTTCAAAAATAGTGGTTTCGAGGGCTTTTAAATCATTTTCAAGATCTATGCTTTCTTGTTCCAGCCACTGCCGGTCCAGCGCGATACCCTCCAGTTCCATTTTGGCGAGCACTTTCATCAACGGCATTTCGACGTTAAAGAAAAGTTCTTCCAGATTTTCTTTTTTCAGTAAAGGCGCAAATAATTCATACAACCGAAAAGAAATATCAGCATCTTCACAACTGTAAATGGTCTGTTTCTCAATCGAAACCGAGCGCAGACTGCCTTTGTTCTTCCCTTTTCCCACCAGACTTTCTACGGCGATCGGCTTATAATTTAGGTGCATTTCGGCCAGATAATCCATGTTGTGACGCCCGTCGGGATTCAGCAGATAATGTGCGATCATGGTGTCGAACATGGCGCCGCGCAATTCGATTCCATACAGCTTTAATATTTTATAGTCTGTTTTGAGATGGTGCGCGATTTTTACAATGTCTTCCTTTTCAAAAAACGGCCGGAATATCTCCAAAGTCGCAAGCGCCTCCTTTCGGTCTTCGCTCAGCGGCACATAATACCCCAAGCCCTGGCGGTAACAAAAGCTGATGCCGATCAGTTCTGCTTCCATCTCATCGGGAATGCTCAGTTCCGTATCGAAACTTACGGTGCGCTGCGCAAGGAGGTTTTTCAGCAAGAGGTATTGTGCTTTCGGCGTGTCGATGTGCTGATAAAGATGATCGCTTTCAGAAGCAGTTTCTGCAGTTCTGGTCGCCTGTTCCAATTCTTCAAAGTTCGCAAATAAATCCAGCTGACCGGTTCTAGGGGTCGGCAGCGGAGTGTTATCGGTTTTTCCTGCGGTGGTATTTTTTAGGTCTTCAGCCGGTGCAAAGGCCCGGTAAAGATTTTCGTACATTCGCCGGAATTCCAGCTCATCGAATACTTCTTTGACCTTTTCAAAATCAGGAATATCCAGATCGTATTGCTCGTGATGAAATTCTATAGGCGCATCGCAAATGATGGTCGCCAGTTTTTTAGATAAGATTCCACGTTCAGCGGAAGCTTCTACTTTTTCCTTTAATTTTCCTTTGAGATCGGCCGTGTTGGCCAAAAGATTCTCGATGCTTCCGTACTGTTTCAGAAACTTTTTGGCTGTTTTTTCGCCGACGCCTTCCAAGCCCGGAATATTATCGACCGAATCGCCCATCATGGCCAGAAAATCAATAACCTGTTTGGGATCGTCAATTTCGTATTTAGCCTTAACTTCTTCTACGCCGAGAATCTCGAATTCTGCACCCTTCAGACCCGGTTTATAAATTTTCACGTTTTCGGTAACGCACTGTGCGAAATCTTTATCCGGCGTGACCATAAAGATCTGATAGCCTTTTTCTTCCGCTTTACAGGCAATGGTTCCAATGACGTCATCAGCTTCATAACCTTCAAGTCCCAAAATGGGAACGTGCATCGCGTTTAAGATACGGTGGATGTAGGGAATCGCGGCTTTTATCGCATCGGGAGTTTCGCTGCGATTCGCCTTATAGTCTGCAAAATCATCGGTGCGGATGCTGGCCTGCCCAACGTCGAAAACAACCGCCAAATGCGAAGGTCTTTCGCGGCGGATCAGTTCAATCAAAGAATTGGTAAAACCAAATATGGCCGAAGTATCCATCCCGGTGGAAGTGATGCGGGGACTGCGGATCAGCGCATAGTAACCGCGAAAAATCATCGCGTAGGCATCGATGAGAAACAGTCTTTTATCGTTGTTTTCTGACATATCACAAAGATAGGAAAAAGATGGAATGGCGCTGACTCCGTTGATTATTTAGTAGACCGCCAAAGAATTAGGTACTTGCTTTCTTTCAACCTTTAACTAAATTCTGCCGATAGATGACTTTGCGGGACAAAGTGGAAAAGAAACCCCCTAAAAGAAAGCCTGTTCCGGCACCCATAAGGAGATCCAGCGGAAAGTGAACGCCCAGATAAATACGGCTGAAACTCACCACTATTGCCCAAAAATAAAGTATATAGGGAATGTATTTATACTTACTGCCCAACATTAAACTCATGAATGTCGCGATAAAGAAGGTATTAGAAGCGTGGCTGGAATAAAATCCGAAGCGGCCCCCACAATGCACCGTGCGCATTAGGCCGGATAAGGTGGGATCGTGACAAGGTCGCAAACGGGCAATTCCGGTCTTGAAAATTCCGGCCAGCTGGTCGGCAACGGTGACACCGAGCGCAATAAATATTAAAATGAAAATGACGTTGCGGACAGAATATGTCTTAAAAAAAAGATAAAGAAAAATTACATATAACGGGACCCAGATCCAGGTGGCTGAAATCATGAGCCAAAACTGGTCGAACGCG
This sequence comes from Flavobacteriales bacterium UBA6693, assembly GCA_002454815.1. Taxonomy (GTDB): domain Bacteria; phylum Bacteroidota; class Bacteroidia; order Flavobacteriales; family Weeksellaceae; genus Kaistella. Next base: position 236,257 of record DKJL01000007.1, on the reverse strand, counting down.
GGCGAACCCAAATTATTAAGTTTCAGGAAAAGCGCGCGATCGTACTCAATAACTTCATGCATTTCAACGACTTACAGGACCTTCGTGTGTATCATCATCCACGGGACTTGGGGTGGGAACGTCACGTTTTGGAACCGCATCGTTTTCCAGATCTGCAAGCGGATTATAGTCCTTTGCGGCCTGCTTTACTTTATCAATTTCACGTTTGATGTCCGCGACGGGATTGTCGGTTTCTTTCAGAATTTCGGTTTTTACATCTTCCATTGCGCCGCGCATTTTGCGCACACCCTGCCCCAAATCGCGCGCAATCTGCGGCAATTTATCCGGACCGAATAAAACAACGATTGCAATAGCAACCAGCAACATTTCACCTATGCTTAATTCCATGCTTCAAAATTACGAAAGTTTGACCTACGTTTTTTAATTATTAAAATTAATTATAATTTCAAATGACTGTTGACCGTCTTTTGTTTCCGGCGAAACAGCAAATAAACCAAAAGGACGCTGATGGCCATTAAAATAAAACCAAGAAAAAACGGCGCACCCGGAAATTTGAACGGTGCATCGTCATGGGTAAAATAAAAGAAAACATTGGTCATCATCGGGGGGCCGACAATTGCGGTAAAACTGATTAAACTGGCGAGTGCGCCCTGCAGTTCCCCCTGCTCGTTTTTCGGCACCTGTGCAGAAATCACCGACTGTAAAGCCGGCCCTGCGATGCCGCCAAGTCCGTAAGGAACCAGAAAAGCAAACATCATCCAGCTTTCTGTGGCAAAGGCAAATAAAATTAAACCCACCGCATAAAGTGAAAGTCCGTAAATAATGGTTTTTTCGTTGCCGAGCCAGGGCTGAATAAATCTGATTAAATAACCCTGCACCAGGGCAGCCATAAGCCCCGTAAATCCCAACGAAATTCCCACCAATTTCTCCGTCCAGCCAAATTTGTACATGGTAAAGAAGGTCCAATTGGTCTGTACGGCGTGACCGGCGATATAGACAAAAACTAAAGTGGAGACGAGACCGAGAATCTCAGGATGTTTTCTAAGCTGTAAAAGAGACCCAACGGGGTTTGCACGACGCCAATTGAAAGGCCGGCGATTTTCTTTGTCCAAACTTTCCGGCAGAATAAACCAGCCGTAAAGAAAATTTATAAGACACAGAACAGACGCGGCGTAAAACGGCACGCGCGCCCCATACTCACCAAGCAACCCACCGATAACGGGACCAACTATAAACCCAACGCCGAAAGCGGCACCGACCAAACCGAAATTTTTCGCGCGGTCTTCATCCGTAGAAACATCGGCAATGTAAGCACTTGCTGTTGTGATGCTGGCGCCGGTAATTCCCGAGAATATCCGACCGACAAACAGCCAGAAAATTGTCGGAGCGATGGCCTGAATAAAAAAGTTAATGGAGAAACCAAGCAGTGAAAAAAGAATAATGGGACGCCGCCCAAATTTATCCGACAGACCCCCAAGTACAGAAGCAAAAATAAACTGCATACCGGCATAAGCAAAGCTGAGCCAACCACCGTATTGAGAGGCTACGCTGAGATCGGGATTATGGATAAGTTCCTGAATGAGTTTGGGAACAACAGGAATTACAATACCCCAACCTGTAATATCAATGATAAGGGTGATAAAAATGAAACCAACAGCGGCAGATTTTTGTTTCTTTTGCATATATCGACAAATATAAGGTTTTCGATAAAATAACTATTTTCACAAAAAAAATATCCCTCTTTATGCGAGGGATATTATTTTTTAACCAGTGCGGTTTTACACGTTTTCAGCAGGCTTGCTGAGCTCTTTTTCCGTGGATGAACGTCCGTGTGGAGTTTCTTCCTTCTTCTTTCCTTTTAGGAAATCGTAAGCGATTGCAGACGAAATGAAGATGGAGGAATACGTTCCGAAGGCAATACCCAAAAGTAAAGCAAACATAAACCCGCGCAGGTTTTCTCCACCAAAGATGAAGATGGCCAAAATCACAAGAATGGTCGTAAATGAGGTATTGAACGTTCTGCCCAAAGTACTGGAGATGGAATCATCAAACAGACCGGCAAGGGTAAGCGATTTCTTTTCCCTCAGGTATTCCCGGATCCGGTCGAATACGATCACGGTATCATTAATGGAATAACCGAGCACGGTAAGTATGGCCGCAATGAAATCCTGATTAATTTCCATGTTGAACGGCATGTATTTGTGCAACAATGAATATGTTCCCAAAATGATGATGGCATCATGCGCCAATCCGACCACCGCACCAAGAGAGAACTGCCATTTGGTAAATCGCAACAAGATGTAAAGGAAAATTCCGCCTAACGCAGCGATCACGGCAAAGGTTCCGCCGGTTTTGATATCATCAGCTACGGTCGGGCCCACTTTGGTAGACGAGACGATACCCGCGTGGCCTTCGTCCGAAGCCTTAAACTGCTGCAAGGTCATATCAGCCGGCAGATTGGGCTTCAAACCTTCGTACAGTTTCTGTTCAATAGTTTGGTCAGCCTGCAACGATTCATCATCGATCAAGTAATCGGTAGAAATCTTCAGCTGGTTGCCGCTTCCGAAGGTTTTTGCTTCTACCGCAGAATTTTTACCATCAGTGGTCGCGAAAACTTTTGTCAATACCTGTTCGGCTTGGGTAGCGTCTACGGGTTTATCAAATTTAACAACATAATTCCTACCACCGGTAAAGTCAATGCCGTATTTAAAACCGTTTACAGCAATGGAAATAAGACTGGCTACGGTAAGGAAAGCAGAAATAATATAGGCATATTTACGTTTTCCGATAAAGTCGATCCAAACGTTACGGAACAGATTTTTGGTCGGAGGTGTCCACACGCTCAAACCTTTTCCTTTATTCAATCTGGAGAAAATCATCACCCGCGACAGAAGTACTGAGGTGAAGAAAGTCATCAGCAAACCGATGATCAATGTCACGGCAAACCCTTTAATCGGACCTGTACCGAAAATGTAAAGTACGATAGCGGTAAGAATGGTGGTCGAGTGTCCATCGATAATTGCCGAAAGTGCATGCTTGAAACCGTCTTTATAGGCTTCAAAAATATTTTTACCTGAGAAAAGTTCCTCTTTTGTTCTTTCGTAAATAATTACATTGGTGTCCACCGCCATTGCCATAGAGAGCACAATACCGGCGATACCCGGCAACGTAAGCGTGGCATCTACAGAATCCATGATTCCGAAAATATAGAAAAGGTTGATCACCATTGCGATCACCGCATACACTCCCGCGCCGCCGTAATAGAAAATGATGTAGGCAATAATCACTAAAAATGCAATAAGGAAGGAAAGCATCCCTGCATTAATCGATTCTGCACCGAGTGAAGGCCCAACGACATCTGCCTGTACAATTTTCGCACTGGCAGGCAGTTTACCCGCGCCCAGAACATTCACCAGATCCTGCGCTTCTTCCTGAGAAAAGTTACCGGAGATCTGTGTACGGCCGTTGGGAATTTCGTTTACTACGTTTGGTGCGGTATAAACGACGTTATCGAGCGTTACTGCGACTGATTTGTTAACATTTTTTGCAGTTAGCGCTTTCCAGTCTTTGGATCCTTTGGAATCCATCTGCATATCGACCACCACACGGCCCAAGTCATCGTAGTTTACACGAGCCGATTCTACAGCGCCGTCCACTGGTGCTTTTTGGCTGATATTACCACGGATTGCATACAAGACCAGATTGTTTTCGTCACTGGACTCAGGCTTGTAACCCCACATAAACTGGGTGTATTTGATATTCGCGGGGCGAAGATCTTTTGCAATTTTTGAATTTAAAATCTTGTTGATCGCTGCCGTGTCTGAAAGTTTGATCGCACCCACCCCACTCGATCTCAGCGAGTTCAGCTGCAGCATATTCATTAAATTCGTGTTTTTCGCCACTCCGATAGAGTCTGCTTTCAAAGGAACGACAGTAGAAACCTGCTCCAGATAAGGCAATACTTCCTGAATCGTCTGTACTTCCCAGAACTGAAGTTTAGCGGAAGTTGCCAGCATTTTTTTCACCCGGTCAATATCTTTGGTTCCCGGCATTTCTACAGAAATACGTCCGGTACCGGGCACCCGCTGCACGTTGGGCTGGGTAACGCCCATTTTATCAATACGCGTGCGGATGACTTCGTAAGCCGAACCTTCTGCTGCACTGATTTTGCGTCGGACAATATCTTTTACTTCCTCGTCGGTGGAATTAAATTTAATTTCACTGAGGTTGGTATTTCCGAAAATTTCAGGGTCGGCAAGTTTTAGGTTCGCACCTTTTTCTTTGTTTAATGCATCGAACTGAAGAAAGAAATCCTCGATATAATTTCGTGTTGAATTTCTCTGTGCCTTATCCGTACGATCCAGTGTTTCGATCAGCAACGGATTGGTAGAATATTGTGTAAGATCATTTACAAGATCGCGCTGATTGATTTCCAGCAAAACGTTGATACCGCCCTTCAGGTCAAGCCCCAACTTCATCTCTTTCTCTTTAGCGCGGCTGTAATAAAGTTTGGTAAAACCCAGATTCAGCGTGTCTTTCGAGAGGCGAGCCATCTCTTTCTGATATTTTACAGGATCGCTGCCGGCCAGCGCCGTAGCCTGGCGTTCTATTTTGCCCGCATACCAGGTAGGCAAAAGTTCGTTAAGACAAATAAGTCCCAGAACAATGGCAACCAGCGTAATAAGTCCTTTTCCTTGCATCGTTTATCTTTTACAATATTAAAATTATAGTCGGCAAATATAATGATTTTGAATATAATTAAGGATTAATTAACAATTCATTTTTAAATACCGCAATGCTTTGCCAAGATCCCGTCTTTGTTGATGTTATAAAAAGGTTCTTCTCTGAATAATTCATAAAAAATTAACTGCCTGTAAAACGGTACTTAAAATAACGGGGTTCCTACCGCACGCTTTTTTATTTGATTTTTAAATAGTACTTATTTAATGTGTTTGCATAATAGTTGCTGCCTGAGGATAAACAATTATAATGGGAAACAAGAAAGAAACGGGTTTGGGACTGCGCGGCAAGACCGTAGTAATCACGGGCGGAACCAGCGGTATCGGCCGTGCCGCGGCTGAAGCTTTTGCACTGGAAGGATGCAACATCGTCATCGCCGCACGCGGCAAAGAAGGTTTGGAAGAAACCGTTGCACTGCTTCATGACCTTGAAGTTGCGGCGTTGGGCGTGCAAGCCGATGTATCTAAGATCGATGACGTCCGAAGTTTAGCGGAGCGCGCACTGGAATTTAATGGACGCATTGATATCTGGATTAATAATGCCGGCGTGATGGCGAGCGGGCGTTTCGAAGATATTCCGGCAGAAACCATGCGACAGTTGATAGAAACCAATCTGATTGGATTTCTGAACGGTGCGCACACGTCGATTCCTATTTTTAAAAGACAGAAAGAAGGCATTTTAATCAACAATGTTTCCATCGGCGGCTGGATGCCCGCACCCTATTCTACGGCTTACGCAAGTTCCAAGTTTGGCGCCCGCGGAATGGTGGAAGGTTTGCAGGGAGAACTTTCGGATGAACCTAATATTCACGTCGTCGGCCTGTATCCGGGCATTCAGCGTTCGACGGGAAATATGCATTCTGCGAAATATTCCGGGCTGGATTTCAAGATTCCGCCAATTTCCGTGGATCCCCGACAACTCGCGGCACAGATGGTCGCCGCAGCCAAAAAACCACGAAAACAAATCTTTACGGATGGCTTTGCCGGAACACTGCGCCTGCTTTACGGCCTCTTTCCAGAAACCATTATCAACACTTCTTCGGCGGTGATGCGGCTAATGATGAAAGATGATGAGGTGACGGACACGGATGGCAATATTCGTCGGCCGTCTCTGGAGCCGCATCGCATCTATGGAGAAACGGCGCTGCCGGTGCCATCAAAAAAAACAAAAACAGTTGCGTTGGTGACATTGGGTGTAGTCGTCGGTTTCTCGCTTCTCTCAAGTTTCAGAAAAAATAAAAAAAGCTGAATCATCGCCATATTGTATACAAGAAAAGCAAGCTATAAATAGCCTTCTTTTTCTTTTTCAGTCATTTGTGTTCAATTATATCGTGGATGCTTTTTTAAATCTCATCACTGGCACATTTGCTTTCAAAAGCGTGAGTGTACCATCGGTTTCAATGCGGTAATTGGTTACATCTTTCAGCATGTTTACGAATACAGCTTCTCCGTCACCACAATATCTTAAAGTTGCCAGTTCCCGCTCACCGAAAGTCATTGCGCTTCCGTTTATTGTGAAAGGACTTTTATAACCGTTGCAACTGTCGGTCCCGGAAACCATCATCGTGCCACGGTCAAAGGTCAACATTGGTTTTTCATTTGGATACAAGCCCTGGAAGGTAATGCGTGGTCCGGTGATGTAGGTAAGTTCCCAGCTGTTCTTGTAAAGGGCAGCATCGTTACCCCGCATATTGGTCATACAAGCAGTGAGCAGTACTGAAAAGGCTACCATCAGCATTAATGTCTGTTTTTTAAACATGATGTTTTTTTTAGGTTAATTATTATTTCACTTCAGTAACAATTACTGTGCTACGTCTGAAAACGAACGAAAAGTTTCATCTTAAAGACATCTAATACATCGCGTGTTTTCTCATCATTTTTTAAATCTAATGAGCTTGCTGCCGCTGTTTTATTTAAATAAAAAAAGCGGCTAAGAAACCGCTTTATTATTAAATTGTCATCGAAAAAATCCGTGTTTCTGGCTTATTGCGCATCATACGAAGGTCGAAGGTCATCGCTACATTTCTGGTAAATGCGCGCCCTTTTTCGGTAATTTTAATGGAGTTTTCTCCGATTTCAACCAGTCCGTCGCTTTCCATTTCTTTCAGCGCTTCCAATGCAGTAGTAAGTTCGGGAAAACCGGTCTGCAAATCCCAGGATGTTTCCAGGCGGCACATTAAGTTTAAAATATGCCGGCGGATCAGCAAATCTTCATTGTTGAGCATGTGGCCGCGCGTGACCGGAATAATTCCTTCTTCAACGATCTGTTGGTATTTTTCCACACTTTTTTCGTTTTGGGCAAAACCGTACCAGGAATCTGAAATCGCAGACATGCCCAAACCGATCATCAACTGGGTTTTGCTGGAGGAATATCCCATAAAATTACGATGAATATCGCCGGAGATCATTGCCTGATAGAGATCATCATGTTCCAGCGCAAAATGATCCATACCCACTTCGCGGTAACCGAGTTCTTCCAAAAGTCTTTTTCCGTTTTCATACAGACGTCGTTTTTCCTCGCCGCTTGGCAAGTCGTTTTCGTCGAAACCGCGCTGTCCCACTCCTTTAATCCACGGCACGTGCGCGTAAGAATAAAATGCAAGACGGTCGGGCTTCAGCTCCAGCGTTTTGCGGATGGTAAGTTCCATTTTTTCCCAGGTGTGGAAAGGCAGGCCGAAAACGAGATCGTGAGAAATGCCGCGGTAGCCGATTTCGCGCGCCCACTCCGTTACGTTTTTTACATTTTCAAAAGGCTGGATTCTGTTGATCGCTTTTTGCACCACCGGATCATAATCCTGAACGCCAAAACTGCAGCGTCGGAAACCAAGATCGTAAAGCGTCTGCAGATGCTCACGGGTGGTGTTATTGGGATGACCTTCAAAGGAAAACTCAGGATTTTCGGCGATGTCTGCTTTGGCAAAGATACCATTCAATAAAAGTTTTAGGTTTTCCGGCGAGAAAAAAGTCGGTGTACCGCCTCCGAGGTGCAGTTCCTTAATTTTCGGTCTTCTGCCGAACATATTCAGGTATAAATCCCATTCTTTCAGAACGGATTCCAAATACGGCGTTTCTACCGAATGTTGTTTGGTAATTCTTTTATGACAGGCGCAAAAGGTGCAGAGCGCTTCGCAAAAAGGCAGGTGAATATAGATTGAGATTCCTTCGCTGTCGTTGGTTTCGTTAAAACTGCGGATCACAGAATTTTTCCAGAGCTCACCGGAAAAACCGGCATCATCCCAAAAGGGCACGGTGGGATAAGAAGTGTAACGCGGCCCGGGAATATTGTATTTGTCTATTAAAGAGTTCATTTAAGTATTTTTCTTTGAGATCACGAAAGTATGCTGACTTCCGTTTTGCAAAAATACAAAAATTGTACACGGCAGTAACCTTCCTTCTTATCACTTTCCGAAACAGTACTGAACTGCGCGAAAAATAGAAGAATTTTCGTTGATGAACTTACGGTCTGGTTTCATTCCAGAAATTTCAGCAGCGCAATTCTATTTTTTCCTGCCAGTGCAACGGTGTCTTTATCAATCCACTCGCAAACGTAGAATCCTTTTTCTTCCGAAATCACCGTCCAGGTTTTTCCGTAGTCGATGGAAAGTTCTACCTGACCGTCACCAACTGCCAGAATTTCTTTTCCTTTGGTACCCGGCCGGAATTTTACGCAGGTTTTGTAACCGGCATTTTTACCGGAAGCCTGAGTTTGCCAGGTCTCTCCACCATCGATTGTGGTTGCAATATTATCGATATTTGCCGATTGCTTCGTATAATCACCACCAACCGCAACACCGAACTTTTCATCAAAAAAGTCAATGGAATAAATACCTTGGGAAGAAGTTCCCTGAACAAACGGGGTTTCATACACTTTCCAGTTGCAACCCTGATCTTGAGATTTCAAAATCCGGGATTTAGTGCCTCCAGTGGCGATCCAAATAGTTTCTTTTTTTGAAGCAATATTGGAATTACTTGCTGCAAACGCTGCTTCTCCATTTGCCAGAATTGGAAAATGCCTGCACTGAAAACAATGGTTCCATGTTGCGCCACCATTTTTAGTTGTGGAAATGTTTAATTTTTGATTGGTGGCCGGATCACTGAAAGCAATTGCGAAATTATTATCTGTAAATTTTAAGGCATCGTAGAAAGCCGTTTTTAAAGTGTCTCTAAACACGATTTTCACCCGCATATCCTTTTTATCAATCTTAAAAAAATAGGCCGGACTTTCGATATTTATGGCGAAAAAATCTTTTTTATTTTGCGCTAACGTTCTGAATTGTAAATTTTTATAAAACAATTTGATCTGTTTTTGATCCATACTGTCCCTGAAATTCACGTAGCCAAATTTCGAATCTGTACCAGCGTACCAAATTTTCTGGTCCCAAACCTGTATCGCTCTGATTGAAATATCATCGGAGAACAAAGTGTGAAGTTCAACCTTTTGGGCGCCGAGCATAGTACAAACGATGAACAAAATAAGCGCTGAATATATTTTTTTCAAAAGCATTAAAATTTTATTTAAAAATAATAAAAAGAAAGACATCGTTTTCAGACTGCTAATTTTTAATTAAAAAAAATCCCGCCACAGCGGCGGGAATCAGTTTTTAAGAATTTGATCACTTTTTATTTTTGATAAAATAATACGCGTACAGGGCTGCATGTAATACAATCATGACGATGGAGAATATTACCAAACCAGTGTCGTCCACTTCTGCATCCTGGTGATGGAAATAAGTGAGCACCACCAGCATCGCAGTAAGCACAACACCGGAAATGGCCGTGATCCTGTAGTTTTGAGGATCTTCCGTCGTATTGTTTGCTTTACCCAACAATGAATTTCTGATCCCACGGTAGAGATACACATCCAGACCAATCATCATCCAGCAAACCAGACGGATCCAGGTATCTAACGGTAAAAATACCATCATCCCCAGGCACACCAAAATACCCAGAACCGGAATCAGTGGTACGAGTGGTGTACGGAAGGCACGCGGTGCATTCGGTTGCGTTTTGCGCATTACCAGAACACCGGCGCAGACCAGAATAAACGCAAACAAAGTCCCGATACTCGTCATTTCGCCTACTACTCTTCCCGGCACGAACGCCGCAAAAAGGCTTACGAAAACGAGGAAGAAAATATTGGATTTATAGGGAGTGCGGAACTTCGGATGCACTTCACTGAACACTTTTGGCAAAAGACCGTCTTTACTCATAGAATAAAAAACTCGGCTCTGCCCCATCAGCATTACTAAAATAACTGAAGCATAACCCAAAAGAATTGCCAGAATAATAGAGGTATTTAACCACGGATAGGCCGGCACCATAGTACCGTTTACCACTTCTCCCATGGCGTCAATGGCGATCGCGACGGGTGCCAAGTGGTCGCCACCACCACCGGCAGTAAACTCTTTATAATGTACCACACCCACCATCACGTAAGCGAAGATGATGTATAAAACCGTGCAGATCAGCAATGAACCCATAATGCCGATCGGCATTGCTTTTTTCGGATTTTTGGTTTCCTGGGCAGCGGTTGATACGGCATCGAACCCAATATAGGCAAAGAAGACAACGGCGGCAGCGCGTATAATTCCGCTCCAGCCGTATTCTCCGAAATTACCTGTATTGGCAGGAATAAGCGGCGTAAGGTTTTCCGGTTTTACGTACTTAAATCCAACGGCGATAAAAATAATGACGATCGATACTTTTAAAATAACGATGATGGTATTCACTAAAGCAGATTCACTTGTTCCCTTTATTAAAACCAACGACATGACGACCACGATAAAAACCGCCGGCAGATTGATCAAACCCATTTCCCCAGCGGAAGTAAGATCGAAAGGAGTGGTCATCAGCGTTTCCGGCAAGGCGACACCAAAATTGGAAAAGAGCTTTGAGAGATAACCGGACCAACTCGAGGCGACCGTCGCCGATCCTACGGCGTACTCCAACACGAGATCCCAACCGATAATCCAGGCGATAAACTCACCCATTGTTGCGTAAGAATAGGTATAAGCACTACCCGCAACCGGGATCATTGAGGCAAATTCCGCATAACACAAGCCGGCGAAAGCACAGCCGATTGCAGCGATCACAAATGAGATCATAATACCCGGACCGGCGTAATTGGCGGCCGCTAAACCGGTAATTGAAAATAAGCCGGCACCGATAATAGCACCGATTCCCAGCGCTACCAGCGAGAGTGATGATAATGTTTTTTTCAGCCCCTCTTCCGTTTCATCAGACTCTGCCAAAAGCTGATTCAGGGGTTTCGTTCTCCAAAGATTTGACATTTAATTTTTTTTAAGATTTCCAAAAATATAAAAATTAACCGTCGGAGCCCTGTTTTTAGTTAAAATATTTTTAACCAGACCTTCACGACGGAGGTAAAAAGCTGGTTTTCATGTAAAACACGCAAATAAGGAAGGCCACAATTAAATATCGATTTAATAAATGTTTTCAAAATTTAATTTTTTACACTCTTTCGCTATCTTTGGCAGAATGAATTTGTACGAACTGTTTCTCAGCCCTTACGAAAGCTATGCTACCTACCAGATTGTGTTGGAAATCGTGGCCACCATTTTCGGTTTGCTCAGCGTTTATTTTTCCATCCGGAAAAACATTTGGGTTTATCCCACCGGAATCGTTTCTACCGCGTTGTATGTTTATATCTTGTTGAAGTTTGGTCTGCTGGGCGATATGATGATTAATTTTTATTACACCGTCATGAGCATCTACGGCTGGGTATTGTGGTCGCGCAACTCCGCTGATCATATCCACGTGGATGTATCGCGCGCAACAAAAAAAGAATGGTCTTTTTCAGCAGTTTTATTTTTTCTGAGTCTCGTCCTCGTGACAGCGGTCTATTACTACAAACCTTTTATGGACAACGGCTTTTATATGTCAGGCGTGGCGCTCGGTCTTTATCATTTGGATTGGGCAAACTGGCTGGATATCCTTACTACGGCCATCTTTCTGGTGGGAATGTGGCTGATGGCAAAACGGAAAATCGAGAACTGGATTTTTTGGATCGTTGGCGACCTGATCTGCGTGCCGATGATGATTTATAAGGGCTTGGGAATCACCTCAGTTCAGTACGCCGTTTTCACAGTTATGGCCGTAATCGGATACATTGAGTGGCTCAGAAGTCCAGAAGCCAGAACCTCCGATTCTTTTTAGCATTCTTTAACAATCGTACATTTCACTTCCACCGCTACAAGTGGTATCTTTGCCGTCCCAATAAACGGGGCACCGTCTGCACGGTTTTTAAACTATCATTAAATGGAATTCTATAAATATCACGGCACCGGTAATGACTTTATCATCATTGATAACCGTACCGGCCATTTCTCCAAAAACAACGAATTCGTAAAGCAACTGTGCGACCGAAGATTCGGTATCGGCGCTGACGGTTTAATTTTACTTGAAGACTCCGAATCGGCCGATTTTAAAATGGTTTATTACAACGCGGATGGCCACGAGAGTAGCATGTGCGGCAATGGTGGACGCTGTTTGGTTGCCTTCGCTCACTTTCTTGGTCTTTTCGAAACAAAAACGACTTTTACCGCTATCGACGGACTGCACGAAGCAGAACTTCACGGCGATGTAGTAAAATTAAAAATGATCGACGTCGAAAAGATTGAAAAAACCGATGGAAACTTCGTGCTCAATACCGGTTCTCCGCATTTTGTGGCGCATATCGACGGACTTCAAGACTTCGATGTTTATAAAAACGGTAACAAAATCAGAAATTCAGCGACTTACTCACGGGAAGGAATCAATGTTAATTTTTCCACCATCATTTCGGAGGACACTTTATTTGTCCGGACGTATGAGCGCGGCGTTGAAGATGAAACACTGAGTTGCGGAACGGGCGCCACCGCAGCAGCACTGGTTTTCATGGAAGAACAAGGAAAATCTTCCGTTAACGTAAAAGTGCTCGGCGGCACGCTGAAAGTTTACGCAGAGCGCGATGGCAAAGGTTTCCGGAACGTCTGGCTGGAAGGTCCGGCAACGCAGGTTTTTCGGGGGAACATATAAGCGATTGGTAAAATGAATAAAAAATTTGGCATCATCGGACTTTTTGTGGCGGCTGTTTTAGCCGTTGCAGGGGTTTTCGGTTATCAATACTATGCAAAATATTTTGGCAATAACGTAGAAAAAGAAGGTTACGTACTGATTCCGCACAGCGCGAATTTCAATTCCATTCTGGATTCTATCGGCCCGTTCATCAAAAATAAAGAAGCTTTTGCAGAAGTGGCCAAATCCAAAAATATGGACCGCTTCTTCCACGCCGGCCGTTATCAGATCAAATCGGGCACCAACAATACCGATCTTGTCAATATGATTAAAGCCGGGAACCAAACCGAAAACTCCTTCCGCATCGGCGACTTTTTCTCCGTTTATCAAATGGTTGGGCGCGTGGCGAAAAAAACAGAGTTGGATTCCGTACGTTTCGCAAAGGATCTGGACAAACTGGCCATGGAAAAAGGACTCAGCGACGCCGAAGATTTAAAAAGATATTTTTTCATCGATACCTACAACTTTTTCTGGACGGTGACGCCAAAGGAGTTTTTCAAAAAATTTGAAGATGAATATAACGCCTTCTGGACGGCAGATCGCGGCGCGAAACAGCAGAAAATGGGACTGAGCCGCGATCAGGTTTACGCGTTGGCTTCACTTGTTTACAAAGAAACTGGCGGCAAGCCCGACGAAATGAAGACCGTTGCCGGTCTGTATCTCAACCGCCACCGCAAAGGAATGAAACTGCAAAGTGACCCTACGGTTATTTACGCGGTGAGTAAAGCGGAAGATTTCCGTAATGCGCCACTAAAGCGCGTTTTGTATAAACATTTGCGCGAGCCATCGCCTTACAACACTTATTATTCCGCCGGAATTCCGCCGGGCCCTATCTGCATCGTTGATAAAAATTCGGTAAACGCCGTACTGGATGCTGACGATAACAACTACATTTTTATGTGTGCTGATCCACGGCGTCCGGGCTTGCACAAATTTACGGCAAGTGCAGCGGAACACGCAGTGAATGCCAGAGAATACCAGGATTGGCTGAATAACAGGAACATCCGCTGATGACTGCGGGTACTTTCATTAAACAAATATTGTAAACGCACTGCTCAGCGGGATTTAAGACAAAACACCATTTAACTTTAAGGTTAAAAAGTAATCTGTATAGTTTAAACTAAAAATATGAGGAACAGAATTGAGATTTCATCGATGATCAGGAAAAGGACCTTGGGCCTGACTTTCGTGCTCGGTGCCGCCAGCCTGGCATTTGCGCAACAGAAAGTAAATGTGAGCGGGAAAATCGTCGACAAACAAAGTAATGCCGTGCCTTATGCGTCGGTAACCTTCAGCAACAAAGCCAACAAAATGTACAGCGACGCCGTTCTTACCGACGAAAAAGGCCTGTACACATTGAGCCTCGTCCCGGGCATGTACGACATTATTGTCGAAGCCATCGATTACAAAAAATCAACGACGAATCAACAAATTACTGCAGGCGGAAATCTTGGCAGCATCACGGTAGAAAGCGAAGGTTCTGCAACCAACGGACGTACGCAAGACATTCAGGGCGTTACTATTACAGCCAGCGCCGTGAAGCCTTACCGCGTGGAGCTCGATAAAAAAGTATATGATCCTTCTACCGATATCATCAGTAAAGGCGGCAATCTGCAGGACGTTCTTACCAACGTTCCTTCAGTATCGGTAGAAACAGACGGCACGGTATCCATGCGCGGAAATACCAATGTAAAGTTTCTGATTAACGGAAAACCTTCCTCGCTGCTTGGCATCGACAGTGGCGCGAATGCCCTGCAGTCCATCCCTGCTGACCAGATTGAGCGTATCGAAGTGATTACCAATCCTTCCTCTAAATTTGAAGCGAGCGGAACGGCGGGAATTTTAAATATTATTTTAAAGAAAACCAAAGGCATGGGCTTCAACGGTAGTGTTACCGGAAGTGTGGGTTATTTGCCAAGCACCAACCTTAACACTAACCTGAGCTGGAAAAAAGGAAGCTGGACGTGGTACGTAAATGGCGGCGGCGGCTACCGTGAGAACGAAGGCAAAAGCGACAGCGATACGCGATTCTTCGACGAGACGACCCTGGCGACAACACGTTATTTTGAACAGAATTCGCGCAGCAAAAACGAAAATAATTTCTACAACGCTACGGCCGGCTTTAACGTAGATCTGACGGACAAAACTTCCGTTAATATGTCGGGGATGGTGAGAAACTACAGTGGCGAAAGCAACAATAAAGTCGATAATTTTTATTACGATGCAGCAAGAAATTTAACTTCTTACACGCAAACGACGGCACTGGGCAACAGCAGTAATCTTTCATTGCAGGGTGATTTAGGTCTCGATCATAAATTTAATGACAACGGTCATAATATCTACCTTTCCCTCAGCCTTCAAAAAAGCGATAACGAATCGAACGAAGATTCGCGCGAATTTGACCAGTCAACTTTCGAATACGGCACGCTGGGCGACAACCACACGGTGAATAAAACGGTGATCGGAAAGATCGATTATGAGTTGCCGATCGGAGAAATTTCTAAATTTGAAGCAGGTTACCGAATCGATAATAACGTGAACGATTATGATTTCCTGAACCGGGAAACTGATTTAAACCTGAATTACGACGTCGTGAATGGCTACAGTGGTAATACGGTTTATGATGAAACCATCAATGCAGCGTATGTACAGTTCAAAAGCAAGATCGACAAACTCGGCTATCAGCTGGGCTTACGTGCCGAAAACTCGAACATCAATATTCAATATCTGAGTTTCAGCGGAAACAGTTCCAATAAAGAAAAAGAATACACCGGCTTTTTCCCCAGTGCATTCTTAAGCTATGACGTCGGCGCTTCCAACAACCAATTATTGCTGAATTATTCCAGAAGGATTAACCGACCACGTTCCTGGTTCCTGATTCCTTACCCGACTTCATTGGCCAACCGCCAAAACCTCTTCCGCGGTAACGAAGATCTCGACCCTTCTTACATCGATTCATTCGAGCTCGGCTATGCAATCCAGAAAAGAAAATTCACCATCAATCCGACGGTTTATTACCGTTCTACGACAGACGATGTGAAGTTTGTACTTCTTCGGGATTTAAGTGATCCGAACGTTTTGATTACAACACCGTATAACGTTGGCCAGGAAAAGCAATATGGATTGGATTTAAACTTAACTGCAGATCTGTTTTCGTGGTATAAAATTATGGCAAGCGTCGATCTGTTCGGTTACGATTCCAAAGGTGAATTTTTTGATGCCAACCGTATGACAAATCCACTGTCATTCGACGGATCCGGTTTTTCCAGCAGAGTGCGCCTGACCAACAGTTTCAAAGTTGACAAAACATTCAGCATGCAGCTTCAGGGCTTTTACCGCGGCGGACAAAAAACCGCCTCCAGCGAAAGTAAAGACATGTATGTGCTGAATTTTGGAGCCAACAAAACCATCCTAGGCGGCAACGGAACATTAGCTTTTAACGTGCAGGATATCCTGGGCACCCGTGGCAGAGAAACAACCAGTTTTGGCCCTAGCTACGAGAAAGAATCTTATATGCGCTGGAGCCCGCGAACTTTCAATCTGGCGCTTACTTACCGCTTCAAACAGGGTGAGAAAGTAGATGCACCAAAACGTAAGAAAGATATCAACGCCAATGACCAGGGTGGCGACGACCAGGGCCCACCGATGTAATTTCGAGGTTAGATGTTAGACGATGCAAACTGGAATCTAACGATTACATTTAAATAAAAATCCTGAAAATTATTTTTCAGGATTTTTGCTTTTTTACTTATTAAGCGCGCTGTTCAAGATATTTCTGCCACTCCCAGGTGGTGCGCAATGCTTCTTCCAGCGGTGTCGCTGCTTTCCAGCCCAGTTCCTTTTCTGCTTTTTCTGCATTAGCATAAGCAATGGTGATATCGCCTGCACGGCGTTCGCAGATTTGGTACGGAACCGCAACATGGTTGGCGCGCTCGAAAGACTGCACCACTTCCAAAACTGAAGAACCCTGCCCTGTGCCGAGATTATAAATATCAATTACCGTCTCGGAAGAAACTGCCAACAGTTTCTGCAATGCTTTAACATGTGCTTTTGCCAAATCAACGACATAAATATAATCCCGTATCGCCGTACCGTCGGCAGTCGGATAATCGTCGCCCCAGATCGACAGTTTTTCGCGGATTCCCGAAGCCGTCTGAGTTACATATGGCACCAGATTATTGGGAATACCGAGCGGCAATTCGCCCAATAAAGCTGTCGGATGCGAACCTATCGGATTAAAATACCGAAGCAGGGAAACTTTCTTTTTGTGGGCAGTTGCAAAATCCTTCAAAATTTCTTCGCCCATTTGCTTGGTTTTGCCATAAGAACTTTCCGGTGTTTTCAGCGGTGTATCTTCGTCGATCGGCATCTCATCAGCCTGGCCATAAACCGTGCAGGAAGAACTGAAGATAAAATTAGAAATATTTCTTGCTTTAAATTCCTGGAGGATATTAATTAAAGAAAACAGATTGTTCTCATAATAATCGAGCGGTTTTTCCTGACTTTCGCCGACCGCTTTGAATGCGGCAAAATTAATACAGCCATCAATCTGGTGCGCATCAAAAAGCTGTGAGAGCAATTCGCGGCGTTTTAAATCAAACGGGTAAAAAATTGGCCGTTTGCCGGCAACCTGCTCAATATTGTCGAGTATAAATCTTTCGGAATTGGAAAGATCATCCACGATAATAACTTCAAAATCATTTTGCAAAAGTTCCACAACCGTATGCGAACCGATATAGCCAAGGCCTCCGGTGACAAGTATCGTCTTCATTACTTTTTTAATTTTTATTTATAAATTCCAGCACCGCCTCAGAAATAAATTTCAGTTGCTCCTCATCAAGTTCGGTGTGCATCGGCAGAGAAATTACCTCTTCAAGCAGTCGGTCGGTATTTTCGAAATCGGCATCATTACTGTCCTGAAAGTAAGCCTTTTGCTTGCGCAAAGCAACGGGATAATAAATCATGGCGGGAATTTCCTTTTCCGCCAGAAACTGCTGCAATTCCGAACGTTTACCATTGGTAATGCGAAGCGTGTATTGGTGAAAAACGTGTGTAGAATATGCTGCTCGCGCGGGCGTAATAATCTGCTCACAACCGGCGAAAGCTTCATCATAAAAGTCGGCTGCTTTTCTGCGCGCGTCGTTATAAGTGTCGAGCAACGGAAGTTTTTTTCGGAGCACCGCGGCCTGAATACTGTCCAGACGAGAATTTACTCCGACCTCATCATGATAATAACGCTCGTACATTCCGTGGTTCACGATTCCTCGCAGCCGATGCGCCAGATCATCATCATCGGTAAAAAGAGCGCCGCCGTCACCGTAACAACCCAGGTTTTTCGAAGGAAAAAAAGAAGTAGTTCCGATAATCCCCATCGTTCCGGATTTTTTTACCGTTCCATCTGCAAAGGTAAATTCAGCCCCGATTGCCTGTGCATTATCTTCTATTACATAAAGATTGTGCGCTTTGGCAATGGCAAGAATCTCTTCCATATTGGCGCACTGCCCGAACAGATGAACGGGAATAATTGCTTTTGTTTTGGGAGTAATGGCCGCCTTAAGCTTCTCAGTGTCCATCGTGAAAGTATCATAATCGACATCGACCAAAACAGCTTTCAGCTTCAGCAAATGGATGACTTCTACCGTTGCCGCGAAAGTAAAATCTGCCGTGATCACCTCATCGCCTTCTTTCAGATCCAGCGCCATGAGGGCAATTTGCAGCGCATCGGTTCCGTTGGCGCACGGGATCACGTGTTTTACGTCTAAATACGCTTCGAGCTCGCTCTGAAAAAACTTTACCTCGGGGCCGTTAATAAAAGCTGCCGAATTCAGAACATTCAGCATGGCATTGTCAACATCAGGTTTTATCTTATAATATTGACTTTGAAGGTCAACCATTTGAATCTTTCTCATATTTAATATTTCCTCAAATTTAGCAAAATTTAATTTTCGAGAAAAAGAAAGCTGACCTTGTCTATTCTTTGTTGAACTTAAATAAAACCGAACTTGTGAAAGTTCCTATATTTTACAAAGCTGCCGGGACAAGTTCGTTTGTCATTATTTTTCCTCATTACAATTAAACCTAAAAAAATGTACCTTCAAGAAATGAAATGTGCATTGACATTATTGCTGTTTTCCTTTGTTTTTGGTTTTTCGCAAAGTGGGCTCACCCTTGTGCAAAGACCGAAAGCGGTCATTCCATTTCAGTTGATCAACAATCTTATTTTTATTAAACTGAAGGTAAATGGCGTTGACCTTACCTTTCTGGTGGACTCCGGCGTCAGCGAAACCATCTTGTTCAGCCTGGACGACAAAGAAATCAGTTTCAATAAAGTAGAAAAAATAAAATTTTCCGGTTTGGGAGAAAACGCTGACGTGGTAGGTTTGCATTCTACCGACAACATCGTTTCCATCGGCAAATTTCTAAGCGACGCGCACCACTCTATTTATATCATTCTGGATGAAAACATCAATTTTTCTTCTCACGTCGGCATCCCCGTTAACGGCATTATCGGGTACCAACTTTTCAAAAATAATGTGGTCGATATTAATTTTAAATCAAAAAAAATGACCTTTTTAAGTCCGGAGAAATTTAAGAAAAAACGCGTCCGGAACTTTGTTAAACTGCCGCTGACTTTTACGGCCAACAAACCTTATGTAATGACCGAGGTTGAAATACAGAAAAAAAGACAGCCTGCAAAGATGTTACTGGATCTTGGGAACAGCGATGCCGTGTGGCTTTTCCCGCAAGCCCTGAAAGACGACTCTATTATGCTGAAAGGAATTACAGATTATCTTGGGCGGGGTTTCAGCGGCGACATATACGGTGAGCGCGCACGGATAAAAAAAATAACTTTAGCTGATTATGAATTTAAAACACCCATAGTCGCCATTCCCGAAACTTCTTCTATACGCAGCGTTACTTTGGCACCCGAACGAAAAGGCTCGATCGGTAACGAAATTCTGCGGCGTTTCCGTTTGATTTTCGACTATCAGAATGCCACTGTTTTTCTGAGGCCCAATGGCGATCTACGCGAAGCCTTTCTCTTTAACGGCAGTGGCATGGCGGTGCAGCACGACGGAATGCAGTGGGCACAGGATCTGGTAAAAATTGAAACACGACGAACCGATGATTCCGAAATCCCGCTATATAAAGCAGAACAGGAATTTCGTTATAAATTTGTGCTGAAGCCGCAGTTTTCAGTCGCCTCCTGTCGAGAAAATTCTCCATGCAGCGTGGCAGGAATCCGACGTGGCGACCGCCTGATCTCGGTAAATAAAAAAAGGGCGGGTGAACTGACGCTGGAAAAAATCAATCATCTTTTACGCGGTCCCGACGGCACACCGGTTTCGCTGCTAATAGAACGTGACGGCAGAATTATTCAGCTACAAATGAAATTAAAAGACCCAATACCTTACCCAAATGAAAATTGAACAAAGTATTATCGACGAAATACGTTCGCGGCCGCGCTTTAAAATTTACACCACCGTATCCCGCACCGATTACACCGAAAAGCTTAAGGAACTCGTTAATCAAACGGATGAATACAATGGAAATATCAACTCCGAAACGGCGCTTATTACGGTACAAACGGATCACAATCATTACTGGAAACCGACGCTTGCGCTGCGCACCGAACTGGATGAGGAAAAGCAAAAGACGGTTATTCGGGGGGTCTTCGGACCCTCTTCCGCAGTCTGGACTTTTTTTATGTTTCTAAATTTCATCTTCGGTATTCTCTGGATGATAGGCATTACGCTTTGGTACGTGGAACGGCAAATCGGCAGCAATGACTTTGGCTGGGCGCTGCCTTTTTCTTTTGTGATGATCGCTTGTCTGCTGCTTACTTTTATCACCGCGCGCCTTGGCCGTCATAAGGCGAAAGGCGAAATGCAGAGGCTCAGAAATTTTGCTGAGCGCTCCATTCTTCACTTTGAGCATCATCAGATGGCTTCCGAAGACAGCGTCTGAGCTTTCCGCACGGTCTGCGTTTTTTCCTGTTCGGATAAAATTTTGTCCAAGTTCGGTTCAATTATACTGTTCATTTCTTTTTCTGAAATATCCGTCAGTGCCGAATCTGATTCCAAATATTTCCAGGGTTTGCGCCCGCCCCAGGCGTAATCACCAAAAACAATTACCGGCGTACCGTTGGCTTTTAGGGTTTGCCCGTCTTTATTTAAGGTCCAGGTGTCAGCCCAGTTATAAAGAAATTTTGCGTCATCGTGCAGCAGCCGCAGACAGGAATGTGATGCGGGATAACCAGGCAGATCATACTCGTGCCAACCGATGCCCAACGTGTTGTGGATATTAAAGTTATACGGCAACTTCCATTCGCTGTCGACAGTCGAAATTGCAAGCTCTTTCTTCCAGTTCGCAAACATCAGCCCTCGCTTGGTCTGCGCGGATTTTTTGCCCATGCTAGTAGGTCCCCATTTCACCAGATTCCCGTTTTCGTATAGAGCATACGCCTGAATTGGATAAGAAAAGAAAGCGATTTTATTGACTTTTTTCAGCTGATCCAGCGTTCGTGGAAACGGCGTGTAAATCATCAAAGATTTATCAAATTTATCCGGAACTGATAAAGTATCTGCACGAAATTTATTTTTACTGTCGAGCCGGTTCAGTGCATAGATAATTGCTCTTTCTTCTGGTGAATATTCATTATTGAACGCTTTTAATATAGAATCTTTTTTATTTTTTTTAAATATCACCGTGCGATAGGTGACGCGGTTTTTTTCGATAGAATCCTGTATCAAAGAATCTTTCGTTTTTTGCAAGGCAAGTTCACGGGCTGTATTGATCGAATCTGCAATTAAGGCCGAGTTATCGGCAGAGACTTCTTTTTTACATTGAAGAGCGGAGAGCAGGAGTGCGATAAAAAAAACAGCCGCAGCCAGTTTTTTTATGTGCGAAATGTGCATAGTGTTTTATTTTGCTAACCGTTTGCAACTTTAATACCATCAGCAGCACATATGTTGCTGTCGATTATTTTTAAATTTAAACGGAAGCAAATGGGGCCGGCACTTCAACTGTTGTACAGATCGAGGTATGATTGTGTCGAACGTTCCCAGGAAAAATCGTGTTGCATGTTGGCGGTAACCAGTTGTTCCATACGATCGCGTTGGTGATAAAGATGCAGCGCCCGATGAATGGCGTGCACCGCAGAGGTCGCCTCGGCCGAACCAAAATTCAAGCCGCTCCCGCCGGTAGATACATCCTCAACTGTGTCGCGCAGGCCCCCGGTATAGCGGGCAATCGGTACGGTGCCGTAGCGCATGGCGTACATCTGGTTCAGGCCGCAGGGCTCTACACGGGACGGCATCAGCAGAAAGTCGGAAGCGGCATAAATCTCGTGGGACAAATATTCTTTGTAACCCAAATCCACTGCGAAGTTTGAAAACTGTTCTGCCAATCCCGCCAGCTGCTGCTCAATATCGCCAGCGCCCGAACCTAAAATTATTATATTTAAACCACCGAATGTTTCCTGAATACTTTGCACCACGATATCGGGCAACAAATCTGCACCTTTTTCACCGGCGAACCGTCCGATAAAGCTGAAAAGCGGCAAATCTGGATTGAGTCTGTAATCGTGGCAAAGTTTTACTTTATTATCCCGCTTGCCCGAAAGCGCGTTTTCCACATCATAGTGGTAAGGAAGATAGGGATCGGTCGCGGGATCCCAGACTTCGGTATCGATACCGTTGATAATGCCAAATGCTTTCTGATGTTCGTGCTGGACGAGCGATTCCAGGCCGCGGAAGTTTTGAAACAATTCATTCAGGTAGCCACCGGAAACCGCATTGAACGCGTGGCAACATTTAATCATGCTCGCCAGCGGATTGATCAGGCCATCCCAATCCAGCAAACCGGCGCTTTCCACCGGGAACCAGGGAAAAAACTCGGCCATTTCCCAGCTCATCTGCCCCTGATATTCACCGTTGTGAATCGTGCCTATCGTCCGCACCCCTTTTAGAAAACCAAATTCCGGACAATTTTCAATCATAAAAGGAACCAACCCGGTATGATAATCGTGACAATGAAAAATATCGGGCCGGATGCCGGCGCTCGTTAGCCAATGAAGCACCGAATGTTGGAAAGCCAGAAACTGCTGGGATTCGTCCCAATAGCCATAGGGGTTATCCCGATCCAGCAAACCTGGAATTTTTATCAAAAACAAATTAAAACCAAGGGTACTTTCGAGCTGTTTCAAAACCGTGACCTGTAAAACCTGATCCGCCTCGTAAATTGTTCCTTCAAATACCGTTTCAAACTTATGCTCACGCACATAAGGTTTATTGTACCAGGGCATTACAACGCAGGCTTCCACATCCGTAAGTTTGTTGAGATACTTCGGCAAAGCGCCCACGACATCGGCCAACCCGCCTACTTTTGCGACGGGAAAACATTCCATGGAAAGATTAAATATGGTCATAGTAAATTTCTCAGAAATTATTTATTTAAAGATATTTTCTTTGCGCTGGTTGACGTTGCTTTTTTGGTAATAATTTGGCTCACTTTCAGTAGTACGCCGGCCAGCGGTGGTAGTTGCAGAACAAGATTTTTGTTTTCTTTTGTATTTTTTTCCACTGCGTAAACCGTTACTTCTACTCCACTGCCACCAAATTCTGCATCGTCTGAATTCAGCAAAACCGCCCACGATGCATTCAAAGGTAAATGCATCTCGTAAGCGCGAATTTCTGCTTGCGTGTTGAGCGCTACCAACAACGTGTCTTGCTGCTTTTTTCCTTTTCTTAAGTAAATGTAAACACCCCGCTGCCTGTCGTCTGCCTGAATCCATTGCAGACCTTCGCGTTCAAAATTAAGTTCATACAAAGCCTTTTCAGTTCGGTAAAGTTCATTTAGTTTACGCACGATCGACTGAATGCCGCGGTGAGGCGCGTGTTCTAAAAGATGCCAGTCGAGCGCTTTGCGGAAATTCCATTCCGACGTCTGGGCAAATTCATCACCCATAAAAATAAGTTTTGCGCCGGGTTGCGTGAACATGTACACGAACAGAGTGCGGAGATTGGCGAATTTCTGCCACTCGTCACCGTCCATTTTATAAATTAAACTCGCTTTGCCGTGCACTACTTCATCGTGGGACAGCGGCATCATATAATTTTCGTTAAATGCGTAGGCCGAGGCAAATGTCAATTTATGATAGTCGTCGATTCTACCTTCGCGATTCTGGCTGAAAAATTTAAGAGTGTCGTGCATCCAGCCCATCATCCATTTCATGCCGAATCCGACGCCGCCCAAATTGACAGGTTTGGTGAGCATGGGAAAATCTGAGCTTTCTTCGGCAATGGTGACCGTATCCGGAAATGATTTGTAAACAGCTTTATTTAAATCCTGAAGAAAAACTTTTGCTTCGAGATTTACGCTCCCTCCCTCGGCATTTGGCTCCCACTCTCCTTCTTCGCGTGCATAATCCAGCTGCAGCATGGACGTAACGGCATCCACGCGCAGGCCATCCGCATGATAACGGTCCAGCCAAAAAAAGGCGTTACTGATCAAAAAAGATTTGACTTCCGGTCGGCCATAATTAAAAATATAAGATTTCCACTCCGGGTGAAAACCTTTGCGCGGATCTTCATGCTCGTATAAAAAAGAGCCATCAAAACGATGCAAACCGTTGGCGTCACCGGGAAAGTGCGAAGGCACCCAATCCAATAAAACCCCGATATTATTGCGATGAAGTTCATTAATCAGAAACATCAAATCCTGCGGTGCGCCAAAGCGCGAGGTAGCAGCGAAAAAACCCGTGATCTGATAACCCCAACTCGGATCATATGGATATTCCA
Source organism: Flavobacteriales bacterium UBA6693 (assembly GCA_002454815.1). Classification (GTDB taxonomy): domain Bacteria; phylum Bacteroidota; class Bacteroidia; order Flavobacteriales; family Weeksellaceae; genus Kaistella. Next base: position 211,641 of record DKJL01000007.1, on the reverse strand, counting down.
TAACGGGCATCAGTTCCACATGCGTGAAACCCATTTTGAGTACGTACGGAACCAGTTTCTCTGCAATTTCCCGGTAATTAAGAAAACGGTGTGGCTGCAAGGGGTCGCGGCACCAGGAAGCAAGATGGATTTCGTAAACCGATATGGGTGCAGTGAGCGAATTGCGGCTGGCACGAGTTTGCATCCATCTATTATCAGTCCAGTCAAAATAAGTGGTGGAAATCAGTGAAGCGGCCAAAGTATTTTGCTCCCAGCTCAACGCGAATGGATCGCCTTTTTCGAGCAGTTCATTATCTTTTGTGCGGATGGCATATTTGTAAGAGTTGCCCCAGTTTAATCCTACAATAAAACCTTCCCAAATACCCGATCGATCCCAGCGCGGAAGTAAGTTGTGCTGTCCGTCCTGCCAACTATTAAAATCACCGATTACGGAAACATTCTTCGCAAACGGCGCCCACACAGAAAAATATACGCCTTGTTGCCCATTAACCGTTACAGAGTGTGCCCCGAATTTTTCGTACAGACGAAAATGCGTTCCCTGTCGAAACAAAAAAACATCTGTTTCGGAAAATAACGAGTGAGGCAGGACATTATCCATTAAATTAATTTTGTCTTGTATAATGAAATCGATGAGAAAACGTTGGTGCAATAAATTTAATCAAAATAAAATGCATCGGAAAAATTTCCGCTCGAAACGGATTGCAAATCGTGAATGAACACAATTTTCCGGTTGAACGGATTTTTCATTACAGATTTTTTTCCTCTTTCACCTCGTGCCATTCATTATCTTTCAGTTTGGCTTCAATTTTTTCGGCTTTTAAATTTTGACGTAACAGACCAAAAAGCGTCATATAAATATTCGCCACAAAGACCAAAGCAAAAAAAGAAATGACGTAACCGACCCAGTTGTCGTACATCAGTTTATAATGCGTCAATATCAGGAAAATCGCAGTGACGTAGTGGCTGAAGCAATATTCGCAGGTAAAAAGATAAAAGAATTTGCGTTCTACTATCGTTTCGGATTCTTTTGATTTTTTAATGCAAAATTCCCGTGGTTCGCGGAAGATTTCCTCGTGCGTTACCGTCCAGGCGATGCAGGCTATCGGAATTGCCAAAATAAAAAGCCACAGAATATGGGGTAAAGATGATGCAATCATAATTTTCGATAATTAATTGGTCAATGACACGGTGTACCAATTTCTGTGCAAACCGTGTTCGACTTAGAAAAAAATTACAGCACTGATTAATAGTAAGCACCAAAACTCACTACTTCCCACCGCCACCAGCGTTGAACGGCTCTTTGCTATAATTTAATTTTGCTTATTTTTAGGCAAATTTTTAAAAATGAAAAGAAGAAATATTTTGCTTGCGGCGGTCATTCTACCAGCGGTGATGGCTTTTTCCCAGCAATATGGTGGCATGTGGATTCCCACAGAGCTCAATGAAAAAGAAATGAAGGATCTCGGCATGAAGATTTCTGCCAAAGACATTTTTGATCCTGCGAAACCGAGTATTAAGGATGCCGTAGTGCAGTTCAATGGAGGTTGTACCGCGGAGATTATTTCGCCACAAGGGCTTCTGCTTACCAATCATCACTGCGGATATGGCCAAATTCAGAAGCATTCTTCTGTCGGAAATGATTATCTGACGGATGGTTTCTGGGCAAAAAATATGAACGGCGAATTACCGAATCCCGGTGTGACCGTAGATTTTATTGCTGATATTAAGGAAGTTACCGGCGCAGTACTGGCCGGAACCCAAAAGCTGGACGGGAAAAATGCTGAGGATTTAATTAAGAAAAATATCGAACGCGTGCGCGCAGGTTTCAAACTGGAACCTTGGCAAAAAGTAGTGGTAAAACCAGTGTACTACGGAAACAAATACTACGCTTATGTTATCGAAACTTACAAAGATATCCGCCTGGTTGGAGCACCGCCAAGCTCGATCGGGAAATTTGGTTCCGATACCGATAACTGGGTGTGGCCAAGACACACGGGAGATTTTTCGATGTTCCGTATCTATGCGGACAAAAACAATAAACCTGCAGAATATTCGAAAGATAATGTTCCTTACAAACCAAAGTATTTTCTGCCCGTTTCCATTAAAGACAAGCAGGAAAATGATTTCACGTTTATCTTTGGATTTCCAGGACGCACCACAGAATATCTTCCCGCCATTGCGGTAGAAAAAATAATGACGGATATTGACCCGGCGATGATTGGCGTGCGCGAAGTTGCCCTGAAAACGCTGAACGACAAAATGCGTGCTGACGATGAGACGCGCATCAAGTATGCGTCCAAGTACGCGTCCGTTGCCAACTACTGGAAGAAATGGATCGGCGAAGTGGAAGGTTTGAAAAAATCTGACGCGGTAGGTAAGAAAAAAAGCTACGAAAAAATGCTTATTGCTAAAAATCCGCAGATAAAACCGACCATCGACCGTCTGAATGCGCTGTACGCCGAGCAGGCTCCCTACGCCCTGAACCGCGCTTACTACTCCGAAGTATCGCGAAATGCGGAAACACTTTCGCTTGCAAACCAGTATATTAACTTTATTCAAAGTTATGAAGGCGGTAAAATGACCGACGATGTGATGACTGCTTTCAAAAACAGACTTGCCGGTTTTTACGAAAACTACAGCGGCGAACTCGATGCAAAAGTAACGGCAGAATTGCTGGCACTGTACGCGGAAAAAACTCCGGAGAAATTTTTGCCGGCAAACTTCAGCCAGTTAAAAGACGTGCAGAAAAATATCGATATGGTGGAAAACTGGTCAAAACAGTCGGTGATTACCGGGCGTGGCAGCCTGAACGGCGCGACCGTAACATCTGATATTAACAAAGTATTCGCCAACCCGCAAGTGCTGATCGCGAATCTTAAGAATGACCCTCTTTTGCAGTGGGCCGGCGCGATGCGAAACAGTTATCTCACTACGACTGAGACCAAATACAATGAACTCCAGAACGAAATCGATGCCCTGCAGAAAACCTTTATGGCGCAGCAAATGTCCACCGATAAAGACCGGCAGTTTTTCCCGGACGCCAACTCAACTTTGCGTGTCGCTTACGGACAGGTAAAAGGATCTAACCCGCGCGACGCTGTTTACTACGGCTACCAAACGCATCTGGACGGCGTTATCGAAAAATATGTACCCGGTGATTACGAATTTGATGTGCCGGCAAAACTCGTCAATTTATATAATGCAAAAGATTATGGCGTTTATAAAGATAAAACGGGCAGTGTTCCGGTCAATTTTACCGCAACCAACCATACTACCGGTGGCAACTCGGGAAGCCCGGCGCTGGACGCTCACGGTAACCTGATCGGCCTGAACTTCGACCGTCAGTGGGAAGGCACGATGAGTGACATTAATTTTGATCCGCGCTTCAGCCGCAATATCATGGTCGATACAAAATACATTCTGTTTATCGTTGATAAATATGCCGACGCAAAATGGCTGCTGAATGAAATGAAAATTGTCAAATAACTTCGACTTTTATTTTGAAAATAAAATCCCTGCATCACTGCGGGGATTTTTATTGATTTTAATTTAAGCTGAATATCCGTTAGAATTAATCGTGAAAGATATGCTGTAATCAGTACCCGAAAATCTCTGCCAGTGAAACTTCGCGCAGCTCGCCCAGTTGTTCTAAAGCCATAGTATCGAGATTTTCCCGCTTGCCGATAATAGCGGTATTATATGCGGCAGGTTTAATTTCCTGGTCGTAAAAAGTGGTAAGCGCTCGAAGGTCGAGTTCTTTGATCTCACGGTAAAGATCTTTTCGGATGTCGTGGGACAGCCCTAGTTTTTTCAGGTTTAAATAATTGAAAAAAATGTTGGTCCGTGTCACGCGCCCGGAAGCGATTTGTTTTAAAGCGGCCATGCGCGCATTTTCGAACTGTGTCGGAATTTGCGGAAAATTTGCCATAAGGTCGCCCATTGCGTCGACCGCTTGGCTTAGTTTGTCCGCCTGCGTACCGATATAAGAAGTAACGTAATCGTGGCGCCCGAGTTCGCTGGCAGAAGCGTAGGAAACGTAGGCGGAATAGGCTAAGCTCTTACTTTCGCGCAATTCCTGAAATACAATCGAAGAAAGTCCGCGCCCGAAGTATTCATTAAAAACATTTATTTTACCAAGATCACGAACGTCCACCTTTTTTAACGTTGCTACTCGCGCGAGTTCCATTTGCACCATGTCATAATCGGTAAAATATACCAAGCCGGCGGTCGCTTTTTCGGGATAATTTTTGCGTGTCGGAATGGGCAGCTTGGCCGTTTCTGCAAATGTTTGGATGTAGTTTTTAAATTCGTCAAAATTTTGACCGTAGTAGAATATCTCGTATGGCATAGTAAGCAGCCCGGAAATCTTCCCGGTTAATTCCTTCGAAGACAGATCGCGCAACTGATCTTCGCTGATGACATCGTTGAAACGCGAAATTTCACCATATTTTGCGAAATTAGTGAGCGCCATCATAATTCTGCTCTTGTCTTTTTTGGCCACCTCCCGACTTTCCAGAATCGTCTGTACGTTCTCGTTATAAGTGCGTTCGTCCGGGACGGCCTTCTGCATCCAGTTCTTCAGCAACTGCAGTCCTTCAGCCATATTTTCCTCAAGTCCCGTAACCGAAATTCTGAGCTGATCGTGCATCGTACGGAAGTCATGAGCGATGCCAAGTTTATAAAACTCCTGTTTGAGTTCGTCCGCGTCAAATTGTTCGGTCCCCAAATATTGAAGCACTTGCGTGGCAAGACCGAGTTCGCGGTCATGATCGCTGCCGAAAGGAAAAATTAAATGTATCTGAGCCACATCATTATAATTATTCCGGACAAAACTCAGTTGGTGTCCGCGGACTTGGCTGCTAACGATGGCGTTCTCATAATCCATGAATTTCGGGTCAATGTCCGGTGCACGCTGCGCCAATAAGTTTACCAAAAAATCTGACTGTACTTCGCGGTTGAGTTTAATTGGCGTAATACCGGGATTTTCGACACGCAACAGTTTGTCATTCGTACCGGTTTCTTTTTTAATGATGACATAATTTTCCAAAAAGAAATCAGTGGCAAAACACATAACTTCTTCTTTCGTAATTTTTTCATAACAACTGATTTCCTCCAGTTCCTCTGCCCACGTGCGTTCGCTGATATAGGTATTATACAGGGCAGTAGCAAGTCCGTCGGCGGTCTCGAAAGCTTTCAAACGCTGAATCTTCATCTCGTTTACAATGGCCGGAAGCAGCCACTCCTCGAACTTTCCTTTTTTTACGTTTTCGAGTTCGGCTAACAAAAGCTGTTGCGCTTCTTCCAGTGACTGACCGGCTTTCGGCATGATAACCATTGAAAATGAACCATAATTTTTGAAGGCCGACTGATAAGCAATGGCGCGCAATGCTTTTTGTTGCTGATTAATATTTAAATCAATCAGGCCACACTCCCCGCTGTTGGAAAGAATATTGGCGACCATATCTGCAAGGCGCGCGTTTTGTGTTCCGTAAGAATCAGTTCGCCAGGCGATCTGTACTCTTGGTGCCGAGGGACTTGTCACCACCCGTTCAACAATTTCCGTCATGGGCGCTTCACGAATTTCTGGTTTTTCCGGTAATTCGCGCTTTGGCAATGTTCCGAAATAACTGTCGACCAACATTATGGTTTTTTCAAAATCCAGATCGCCGACCAAAATCATCGCATAATTATTCGGAACGTAATATTCATCAAAATACTTGTGGATGGCAATCATGGACGGATTCTTCAGATGCTCAGCTTTTCCCAGCGTGGTCTGCTGCCCGTTGGGATGAGTCGGAAAAAGCGCATCCATCAATTCGTAATTTACGAGACGGCCGTCGTTGTCCTGCGCGCGGTTGAATTCTTCATAAACCGTCTCCAGTTCGGTATGAAACAGGCGTAACGTAAGTTCGGAAAAACGTTCTTTTTCCACATAAAGCCAGCGCTCCAACTCATTACTCGGGATATTATTTTTATAAACCGTTTCATCCAGCCAGGTGTGTGCGTTGGTGCCCGATGCACCCAGTGATGAAATTGCTTTGTCGTACTCATTGGCAATGGCAAACCGGCTTGCCACTTGCGAAACACGGTCAATTTCCCTGTATATTTCACGTTTGCGGGCAGGATCAGTTTCTGTTTTGTGACGTTCGTACAATAAAGTTAATTCATCGAGCATAGGTTTCTCTTTGCTCCAGTCGGCGCTGCCCAGTTTGCTGGTTCCTTTGAACATCATGTGTTCCAGATAATGAGCCAGACCGGTATTGTCTTTTGGATCGTTATTGCTGCCGGTTCGTACGGCAATATAAGTCTGTATACGAGGCGCATCATCATTCTGCGCCAAATAGACTTTCAGCCCATTTTTTAGTGTATAAATACGAACGCCCGAGCTGTCGCCAGCTACCGATTCGTAAGAATATCCCGCCTGATCTTCAGCGGTCTCAATTTTTTTTTTGTCATTAAAATGCATCATATAATTGAAGGGGTCTGAGCCATGATTTGATGTTAAATAGACAGCGAAACGCGCTGTATCAGTTTTACCTTTCAGGGCAGACCGGTACAGCGCGCGTGCTGGTATTTTGATTTAAACTTTACGATGTGGATACAGCATGTTTTCCGGATCAAGAATTTCATCAAGCCGTTCTTCAGAAAGTATTCCGCGTTCCAGAACGAGATCGTAGACGCTACGTCCGGTTTCCAGCGCTTCAGTAGCGATCTCCGTGGAGTTTTTATAGCCGATATACGGATTCAGCGCCGTAACGATGCCGATGCTGTTTCGCACCATCGCTTTGCAGACTTCTTTGTTGGCCGTAATCCCATCGATACATCTTTCCCGCAGCGTATCCAGCGCATTGCCCAGAAAATTAATATTTTCCATAATGGCATGCGACATTACAGGTTCCATCACATTAAGCTGCAGTTGGCCGGCCTCAGCCGCGAAGGTCACCGTGAGATCATTACCGATTACTTTGTAGCAAACCTGGTTGACGACTTCGGGAATTACCGGATTTACTTTTCCGGGCATAATTGAAGAACCCGGCTGCATAGGCGGTAAATTAATTTCAAACAAACCGGCACGCGGACCCGAAGAGAGTAAGCGCAGATCATTACATATTTTCGACAGTTTCACCGCCATTCTTTTTAAAGCTGAGGAATAGATTACATAAGCGCCTGTATCGGGTGTTGCCTCCACTAAATTAGGCGCGGATACGACAGAGAGACCGGTAATCTGTGCCAGATTTTTGGCACAAAGTGAAGCATAACCCAGCGGCGCATTGAGGCCTGTGCCGATGGCAGTGGCGCCCATATTAATTTCAAGGAAGAGGTTTGCATTGGCGTTAAGTTTTGAAACATCTTCTTCCAGAGTCGCGGCGAAAGCTTCGAACTCCTGTCCCAAACTCATCGGTACGGCATCCTGAAGCTGGGTGCGGCCCATCTTGATGACGGAAGCGAAATCGGTTCCTTTCGCCCGGAACGACTCTACAATCTGCAAAAGTTTTTTTACAAGATTTGCATTCATAGAGAGCAAAGCCATTTTCAGCGCTGTGGGATAAGCATCGTTTGTTGATTGGGAAAGATTGACGTGGTCGTTGGGAGAACAGAACTGATAATCGCCTTTTGCCTTGCCCATTTTTTCCAGTACGCGGTTCGCGATCACTTCGTTGGCATTCATGTTTACAGAAGTGCCTGCGCCGCCCTGAATCATATCAATAGGAAACTGATCGTGCAGTTCGCCGGCCAGAATCTCATCGCAGGTTTCTATAATTAATTTATAAAGATTATCATCCAGCAATCCCAATTCATAATTGGTTTTTGCAGCAGCCTTTTTCACTGCAGCCAGCGCAGTAATAAGGTACGGGTAGGATGAAAGTTTCTGGCCGGATATCTTAAAGTTGTCGATCGCGCGTTGCGTCTGCACGCCGTAGTAGGCATCAGAAGGCACTTGCAGCATGCCCAGCAGATCGCTTTCATTTCGGAAATTTTCCATAAAGTATATTTGGTAAAAAGGTAATATTATTTGCCGGGGCGGAAAAGCTTTTTGTGATTTAAACTTGGTTTAATTCGGTTATTAAATCATTTCGCCCCTATTATTTTCGTGGGTATTTTTGGTTTAAAGCCTGCAGTATTGCCCAGGTTTCTGCATCCAGCTTTCCGGAATATTCCTGCGGCCGGAAATGATACTGGAAAGCTTCCACTGTTTTAGCAGTCGCATTATCATACTCACCGGAGGGATTAATATCATAGCCAAAATCGCGCAAAGCACTCTGCACTTTAAATATAAATGAAGGAACCGTCATCTGCAGTGCATAATCTTCCAGGATCGCGACGTCGTAAAACGCCTGCTTTGCATCTTCATCGTACCACATTCCGATCCCGTACTCCTCGTACAGCATTTTCCAGGGAAACATCGGGCCCGGATCCTGTTTGCGCGTTGGCGCAACATCCGAGTGACCAAGGATATTAGTCGGTGGTATCATATATCGCTCGCTCAGGTCTTTCACAAGCGCCGCAACCTTTCGTACCTGATTTTCGGGGAATTCAGGAAATATCTTGCTGCCGGCAGCGTCCGTAACGTAGCCTGTATTCACAATTTCAATTCCAATTGAGGTATCATTCAGCATTTTATCGCTCCTCCAGCCCGAGATACCGGCGTGATAAGCACGCTTGTTTTCGTCCACCAGCTGATAAATTTCTTTGTCATCACTATCATTTACTAGGTAGTGCGCGCTCACGCTCTGTTGCGTAAGAACTCGTACCGACTTCTCTTCATCCAAAGCGGTATAATGAAGAATGATGTATTTCTGCCGGAAATTCTGCGCCACTGCAGGGAAAAAAGTTTTAACAACGTTAAAACCCTGTGGACGGGCAGAAACGATGGAACCGTAACTGGCGGTGTTGTCATTTTTCGAAGCGTCTGCTATATTATCGCGAAAAAATTCGGCGTTTCTCTCATGCTGGATTTTAGATTTATTGGGAGCGGCAGCTGGTTTTGGCGTCGGAGTTTTGGCCATTGTAGGCTTTGGTTGTGGCGTCGTAGAAACTTTTTGCGGAGCGCAGGAAAAAAACAAAATGCCTAAGGATATGACAGCTAATGATTTACGCATAGGAAACGTTCTGAATTAATGTTAGACGTAAAAATACAATTATTTTTTAGTAATTATTTTTGGATTATATCTAAAACTCTTCTATATTTGCACTCGCAATTACAGAAAAGAAGTTCTTATAAAACATTGCAAAGGAGGGTTGCCGGAGTGGTTAACGGAGCAGTTTGCTAAACTGTCGACCCGCAAGGGTCGCGTGGGTTCGAATCCCACACCCTCCGCACCCTTTGGAACAACAATTATTCGGGGCGTAGCGTAGTCCGGTCATCGCGCCTGGTTTGGGACCAGGAGGTCGCAGGTTCGAATCCTGCCGCCCCGACACAGTAGAAAACTCTTTCGGGAGTTTTCTTTTTTTTAAGTAGAATGAGCGGTTTAAATCTGCCCTGTTTTGAAGCGGAACGTCACTAGTTTGACAAAAAAAAATTGCGGGTGCGCAGCTTTTATAGCAATACACAAAAGGGTGCGTAGCTCAGCTGGATAGAGCATCTGCCTTCTAAGCAGACGGTCATAGGTTCGAATCCTATCGCGCTCACCTGAAGACCGGAAATTTTTTTCCGGTCTTTTTTTGTTGAAGTTTCTAAGTTTTCAATGAAAATTCGGTTCCCAAAAGCACATTCAGGCCTTTTTTCTATCTTTGTGCAATGATTTCGCACACGGAAGAAAATTATCTAAAAGCTTTGTTTTCAATTGCCTCGTTAAAAGGTGAGGCCACGGTGAATGAGGTCAGCAAACAGCTGTCGATCAAAATGCCGACCGTGAACAGCATGATGAAGCGCCTGGCAGAAAAAGAACTGGTGCATTATGAAAGTTACAAACCTTTAAAGCTGACCGATAAAGGAACCAAAAGAGCAGCCTTAATCATCCGAAAACACCGTTTAACGGAGATGTACCTCGTCGAAAAAATGGGTTTTGGCTGGGAAGAAGTTCACAATATTGCGGAACAGATTGAGCACATTCAGTCACCGGAACTCTTTGAAAGGATGGACAAACTGCTTGGATATCCCAAATTCGATCCGCACGGATCGCCGATTCCCGACGCTGAAGGCAATATTGTGCCGGATCATTTCCGAAAATTAGCCGATTGCCGCGAAGGCGACGAATTAATTTTAAAAGCAGTGCAAAATTCCTCACACGAACTGCTGACATTTCTTAATCAGCGTGAACTCCATCTCGGTATCCATCTTCGTATCGACAAGACAGAATCTTTCGACCAAAGTATGGAAATCAGTTGCGATGGTAAAAAACAGGTACTCAGCGCGCAGGTAACTGATCTTCTTCTTGTGGAACGCAGAAATTAAATGAATTACTATAATCATTTTCAGACAGATATCGCCACCAAGTCGGGGTCGTAGGCGGGAAACTCAAAGCGCTCAGTCGGTTGCGCCTTCAGCCACGCTTTCGCCGCCTGGGCAGTCAACACCAAGGGCATACGGTCCTTTGTGTTGTGGATATCGGCCATCAGGTCATTAGCACCTGAAGTGACGACCGCAAAACTCATCAGCGTCTCATTTTTTTCGCGGTCATGCCAACTGTTGTAAATGCCTCCTAAGGCAAAAGGCCGGTTATCATTATTGAGCCGGATAAAAAATTTCTCCTTTTGTTTTCCTTTCGCGTCGTGCCATTTCCATTCGTAAAAACCGGTCACCAAAACCAGGCAGCGGTTGTTGACAGAGTCTCGGAAACTCGGTTTGTCTGCCAAAGTTTCTATACGCGCATTGAGAGTCGATTTACGGATGTCTCGGTTTTTCGCCCAAGGCGGCACCAATCCCCACGCTCCCAATATGGCGCTTTCGGGGTCTTCGTTAGTCACGATAGGAGTCTTCGGATGTGTAAAGCCATTCAGAAAACCCGAACCTTCAAACTTCGGTCCCGTATAAGTGACGCCGAAAGCATCTTTCATTTCTTTTTTGGTAACCAGATTGGAAACATAATAACACATAACGACAGTTATACTTTATTTAAATATATTGAAATATTTTTGTAGGTTTTTACTAAATTTTTAGCAAGTCAGAATTCTCTGTTTAATTAATATGTTCATCACGGACAAGTGGCTGATTTAATTTAAATATAATTTTTCCTAAAATCTAAAAAATTATCGCCATCCGGCAAGAGTCACTTCGTTTGTTTAAATTTGCCTTTCCAAAATAATCCGCTGATGTCGCTGCAAATCTCGAACCTTTCAAAAAAATACGGAACCCAAACGGCACTGAACGGTGTAAACATCGATATACAAAACAACGAAATCATCGGCTTGCTCGGTCCCAACGGTGCCGGAAAATCCACTTTAATGAAATCGATTGTGGGCGCCATAGGTATCGATGAAGGCGAGATTATTTTAAACAACGAAAATATTAAGGAAAATCCGATTTCTTCCAAACGTCGGATTGGTTTCCTGCCGGAAGATAATCCACTTTACGACGAAATGTATATCCATGAATATCTTTCTTTTGTAGCAGAACTGCGCGGTGTCGCCAAAACACGAATTGACGAGGTCATCGTTCAACTCGGAATAACGCCCGAGGCGTCGAAAAAAATCGGCCAGCTTTCAAAAGGATACCGACAGCGCGTAGGCCTTGCCCAGGCGATTCTGCATGAACCGGAATTGTTGATTCTTGACGAACCAACTAACGGCCTGGATCCTAACCAAATCATCGAAATACGCAGTGTCATCAAGGAAGCAGGCCGTGGGAAAACGGTGCTGCTTTCCACGCACATCATGCAGGAAGTGGAAGCCCTGTGCACACGTGTGATTTTGATGCATCGTGGCGTGGTAATTCAGGACGGGCCGGTGGAAGAATTCCGCGGGCGGTTCGGTTCGCTGGAAGAAGCTTTTGCCACTTATACGCAATAAAAAAACCCTGCCGGGAAGCGGGGTTCGACTTGAAAAATTAGTAAAATTTACAGCTTTTCGATGTTGTCGGTAAGTGTGCCTAAAAACGTTTTCAAAGGCTTTTCCACCATCATTTTGATAAATGGATTAAACTTTCCTTCGAAAAGCAACTGAACTTCAGTTTGGTTTTCGCTGACGGGATTCATAACGCCACGCAAGGAAAAATCGAGGCTGGAGCTGGCTGACTTCAGCACTACCTGATTTTCGCTGACTTCATCAATCGTCAGTGCAATTTCCGGCATTCCCTTCAGGCTAAATTTGAAACCATTGTCGCGCGACTCAAAATTCTGGAGTGTATCCGGCATCAGACTGCGGTAATCTTCTGGTTTTTCGAGCATCTGCTTCAGTTCCGCAGCGGATTTATTTACGGTGATTTTACGTCCTTCTAAATTCATTTTTATATTTTTGTATTATTAAAGCCGTACAAATGTATAAAGTTTTTGTCAATGAAAAAAAATTAACCCTCAGCAAGTATCCGGAGGAAATCGACAAAAGACTGCGGTACGAAGGGTTTGCCACACTGGAAATCGGCGTTGATCTTTTGCAGAACACTTCCTGCCCGGAAATTAACATCCATGGCGAAGAACTGGGCGAAATCTGGGAAGATTTTACCCACATGTTTAAAGTGATCGAGGCTGCGGGTGGCGTAGTGCGCAACAGGAAAAACGAAATCCTGTTTATTCGCCGATTGGGACGGTGGGATCTGGCAAAAGGCAAAATCGAGAAAGGAGAATCGCTGGAACAGGCTGCGCTGCGCGAAATTGAGGAAGAAACCGGTTTGAAAGAACTGATCCTGGGCGACTTTTTAAGCCCGACTTTCCACATTTATACCGAAAGGAACGGGGAAAGAATTTTAAAGATAACATACTGGTATAAAGTGCAGTACGTGGGCGACGGCATTCCTACACCTCAGACTGAAGAAGGAATTTCTGAAGTGCGCTGGAAAAACGAGGCAGAAATCCGAAAAACGGTTTTTCCCAAGACCTTTCAGAATATTAAATTAATCCTTAACCAGTATTGGGAATCTTCTAACGAATAAAATCCAGTACACTCTCCAGCGCGATTCCGCGTGATGCTTTCAGTAGAATATTTTCACCCGACAAACGGTTTTCTTTTAAATATTCATTTAATGCGGCGGCGTTTTCAAAAGCTGCCCCTTCTGCATTTACTTCTTTAAAACATTTTCCGACGGTAATAATTTCATCCAACTGAAGAGATTTAGCAAAGTCCAGAATCTTTCTGTGCTCCTCATTCGAGGCGATGCCCAGCTCCAGCATATCGCCGATAATAATAGATTTGCTTCCGCTGAAACTGACGAAATTCCGTAAAGCCGCCTCCATAGAACTTGGATTGGCATTGTACGTATCCAGAACTAAAGTTTTGCCATCTTTATTGAGAATCTGGGAACGCATATTGGTGGGTGCATATTCTTCCAGCGCGGTGACGATCTCGTTTAAATCAACCTCGAAATGCAATCCCAACGCTGCCGCTGCGCAGAGATTAGTATAATTATATTCGCCGGTTAATTGTGAAAATACATGCTGATCTTTTATTATTAAACCGACACGCTGCTGCTGAAAAAGCGGTTGAAATTCGTAATCGGAAGACTGCGCGCCAAAAGTTATTTTCGGATGATAGTCTACTGTCCGCTCGTTTTGTAACGGATCTGCCTCATTTACGAGTAACGTTTTTCCGTGCGTTTTTAAATGAGCATATAATTCAGACTTGCCCGCGATCACGCCTTCGAAACCACCAAAGCCTTCCAGATGCGCCTTTCCGAAATTGGTTATATACCCCAAGGTCGGCTGCGCGATGGAACACAGAAGCTCGATTTCGCGCTGATGGTTTGCGCCCATTTCGACAATTGCCATTTCATGCTGTGCTTTTATCGACAATAAAGTGAGCGGCACGCCAATATGATTGTTGAGATTTCCGCGCGTGTACTGAACGTTATACTTTCGAGCTAGAACCGCGTGCATCAATTCTTTGGTCGTCGTTTTCCCGTTGCTTCCGGTAAGAGCAATGATCGGAATTTCCAGCATGCTGCGGTGGTGCCGAGCCAACTCCTGCAGAAACGACAGTGTAGAGGACACATAGAATATATTTTCGTTTTCATCGGCGTACTTACTGTCTTCAACAATAACTGCTTTGGCTCCCTGCTCAATCGCCTTCCGGGCGTACTCCGCGCCGTTGTAATTTTCGCCACTGAAGGCGAAAAAAAGATCTCCTTCCGCCACGTTACGGCTATCGATCGTTACTTTTTCGGAGGACAGAAAAACCGGATAAAAATCTGCTACATTCATGCGGCAAAAATAAAAAATCCTTCCGTATATACAGAAGGATTGAAAATATTATTGAAATAACTTTTAACGTTTGGTGCGGGATTTTGTGCTCGCTTTCGCATCCTGCGCGACACGGAATCCGACCCAGCCGTAAGCCTTACCTTCGTCGCGGTAGCGGCGCTGTCCCGGATCCAGCCAGTACGCTGTATCCAGCCAGGAACCTCCTTTAATTACGCGAACTTCATTAGAAATCCTCGTCGTTCTCATGTTGCGGTCTTTTTCAATGATTACACGCCCACGGTCGTCAACAAAGAAATTTTTGCGCTGAGAATTATACATATTGTAGTCCATCATAGAACTGTCCTCTGCTTTTCCATAACCTGCATCCAATGAAGACTGGAAGTCACCATCGCGGAAGTTGCGGTCGTCAGAAATCACTTCACGTTCATACTGGCCGGGAAGTCCACGGTAAACCAATCTGCCGTCTGCAAGGGTGTCATATTTTACCTCATCAATTTTCTTGGGGCTGCCATCTTCGTTTTTCACCACAGCGCGGGTCACGTTGCCACGATAGTAATTGAAGTCGCTCGCCTCCTCATCGATAATCGGACGGTAAACATCTGCAGTCCACTCCGCGACGTTACCGAACATTCCGTAAATACCGAGGTTATTCGATGGATATTGCTTCACGTCCGCCGTTGTCGGCGAACCGTCATTTTTCCAGCCGGCAACACCTGAATAGTCGCCTCGTCCCTGCTTGAAGTTAGCAAGATACATTCCGCGGTTTCTACCTTTTTTACCTTTTAAATTTTCAATCTCGGGTCTTTTGTTCGTGTAAAGATTGTATTCGCGCTCTTTCTGCATTCCCAGTGCTGCAAATTCCCATTCTACCTCAGTCGGCAGTCGGAATTTAGTCACAACACCGGTATTGTTATTTCTGTTAGCAGCCAGAATACGTTCGTTGCTTGTCTTAATTCCTGTTTTCTGCTTAAGGCGCTGTGTATTGATATACGATTCCATTTCGGGATCATTGCTTTTGTACTTATCAAGACTGAATGAAGACGCACCCTGGTTGTTGGCCTCGTTGGTGTAGAGATCTTTCGAAATCACGCCTTGTTCCATTAAAGTTTTTTCAGTAGCGCGGTCGGTAAGCCAGTCGCAGTAACGCGAGGCCTGAAGCCATGATACGCCCACTACTGGATAATAATCGAATTCCGGCGAGCGGAAATAAGTTTCGGCAAAATCGTTACGGGAAAGTTTGTTGTTCCATACCGTAGTATCCGGCAATGCACCGGTGTAGATGTCTTTATAATTCGGATCGGATGGAGGGAAAACAAACTTCAGCCACGTGACGTACTCGCGGTATTCGTAGTTGGTGATTTCCGTTTCGCCGATAAAGAATGAGCTTACCTGCATACGTTTTGGCGTATTATTCCAATCGTGCATTACATCATCTTTTACAACGCCCATGGTGAAGGTACCACCTTCCACGTAAACCATTCCGGGCCAGCCTTTCTGTTTCTGTTGTTTTCCAGTAAAAAACCAACCTTTCTGGTCGTTAGGTTTCCACCCAGTCATACTGGTAAAGCGTTTTGTTCCACCACCTTTTTTGGTATTACCGCCACCGCAGCTCACCAAAAGCAGCATTGGAAGCAATGCTAATAATGAAAACAACTTAAGTTTATTCATAATTATTATAGAATTTATCAAAGTGCAAAGAAAAACAATTTATTTTATAAATCAAACAAGTATTGATCATTTGAAAAACGGCAACAATTTAATTTTATTGCATAATATCATTATTTGTAATTTTTCGTTTAATTTGTAACTGATAACTTCCCTGTTAATGAAACGCTGCTTCTTTCTGCTCCTATTTTCTCTATTTGCATCTCCTCTATTTTCGCAGACTTTTACCGTTCCCTGGAAAGGAACAAAGGTCATCGATTATGGCTACGAGAAGTTTACCGTGCCTTTTATCAAAGGCGAAGGTTTCTCTTACGACGGCAGCGGAATATGGTACAGCATCACGCAGGATTATTCCGGTACAGAAAAAGGTGCGACGGATATGGTTTGGGAACCGGTTGCGGCTACGGCTTTACACGACGTCCGCGCGCTCGATCTTCCTGTAAATGATATTTATCACGCGGGAGTATTTAACGAAGTTCCATCGGGGCAACAGAAAATCACCGTAGCGGTTGCAGCGCTGAAGCAGGAAGGAAACCGCACTTATCGACTTGTTTCTTTTACGCTGAAAGATCTTCCGGGGGCAGAGAGCGCAAGAACGGTGAATAAATTAATCGGCACCACAGAAAACCCACTGAAGTCGGGCACTTTTTATAAAATTAAAGTTGATAAATCCGGTATTTTTAAAATCACGACGCAATTCCTGCGCGAAAACGGCATAAATCCTTCCGGTATTGAACCGAGAAATTTCAGAGTATACGGCAACGGCGGGCTCATGCTGCCCGAGCACAACCGGGATTTTCGGTTTGCCGCACTACAGCAGGACGCCATTCAGGTCATCGGAGAAGCAGACGGTAAATGGGACAACGACGACTACGCACTTTTTTATGCCCAGGGACCGAATGGTTTTAACGTCTATTCAAATGTGAGCGGTACCGAAAACCGCCGCTTCGAAACGCGCAGCGACACTTCCTCCAACTTCATTAATATTTATGAGGATTTCGCTTATTATTTTATCAATTTCGACATCGGTCCGGGTAAAAGGATTTCAGATGACAATGAGCCGGTGGGCGGAACTGAAATTACGCGCTACGATGAGTACCAATATATTAACGAAGAAAAATATAACCTGATGAAAATCGGGCGCGTGTGGACCGGTGAATCATTTAACGACAGTAAAAATGTAAAATTCACCACGCGCACACCACTTTTAAGCACCGACGTTGTACGTTACCGCAGCCGCGTGTTCGGTTTTCAGTCACAGGGAAACGCTTTGAAATCGACCTTTAACGGCCAAAATCCGTCGGTAAAAACCATCAACTCCAACGACAAACTTTCTGTTGCACAACTAGTTTACAACGGAACAGTAAGCGGTTTGCAGGGTACAGAATTAAGTTTTGATTTTGTGGCTGACCGCGCCAGTAATCCGAACGGCCAGTTTTTCTTTGACTATGCAGAAGTGCAATACAAGCAGGACTTAAAATTCAACGGCAAACAATTCAATTTCAGAAGTTACGACATCCGCGAGGCTTCTGGGGAAACATACACTTTTTCGGTGAGCGATGCTACAGCGATCGAGCAGATCTGGGACGTGTCGGATATTACAAATGTGCGCAGAAAATTAAACCAGACCACGGGTTCAAACATTTTTAAATTTGCTTATACCGCCGATGACCCGATTTTTCAAAATGAGTTTGTAGCCTTTAAAAACAATGAAACCTTCAGTCCCGCTTTCGTTGGAAAAGTCGCCAACCAAGATCTCGCAGCCCTCCAGAATATAGATTATCTGATGATCACAGCACCGGAAATGCTTGGCCAGGCTCAACGATTGGCTGCGATGCACAAAGAGAACTATCGCGTAGCGGTGGTCGATGTTAACCAGATTTACAACGAGTTCAGCAGCGGCGGGAAAGACATCACTGCAATCCGCGATTTTGTTACGCGCCTTGACACTACGGCTGGAGAGCTGCAGTTCGTTTTTTTGCTGGGAGACACGTCGTATGATTTTAAAGGAAAAAACCATCCGGGTTCAGATATTATCCCCAGCTATCAAAGTGAAGAAAGCGGCAGTTTTTCGTCGTCTTTTGTCACCGATGATTATTATGTGATGACCGCACCACAGCTATCCACCCAAACAAAAATCTGGGCTATGTTGCCTAACGTGCCGATCGGCAGACTGCCAGCCGCCAATCTTTCGGAGGCAAAACTGCTGATCGACAAAACGCTGGCTTATAACAACGCCCTGCCCGGCCAGGCAACTCCCTTTGGTGAGTGGCGCATGAAACTCGACTTCGTGGCGGACGATGATTTCGACAACGGTGTGCCGTTCCATAATACAATGAACGCTGTAATTGTCAATGTCTTTGAACAAAATAAAAGAAACGAATATAATGTTCGGAAGTTATACCTTGACGCTTTTCCGGCCCAGACGACTGCGGGGGGACAGAAATATCCGGATGTCAATCAGGCAATTTCCAACGATATGGGAAATACGCTTTATCTTTTCTATTTCGGGCACGGCGGCATCAACGGTTGGGCGCAGGAACGCGTACTGACGATCGACATGATCCGGAATTTCTACAACTTCAATAATGTTTTTGCGCGTTTTCCGCTGGTTTCTACCATCACCTGCGAATTTACTTTGTGGGATGATCCGGCGACATTTTCTGCCGGTGAGCAAGTCATTAAATTAAAAGAAGGCGGAGCTGCAACTATGATCACCTCCAGCCGTGCCATCGGTGTGAGTTATGGTGAACAGTTCACCACGATTTTCACCAAACATATTTTTGAGTTGGTCAACGGTGATTTTGTCAGTCTGGGCGACGCGCTTTTATTGGCGCGAAGAGAAAAAGGAATCGCACAGGATCATCTCCGCGTGAATTTTCTGGGCGATCCCGCGATGAAATTAAGCCGTCCGAAACAGTTAATTCAGGTTGACGAAATAAATTCGCCCGTGGAAGGCACCATCCGCGCGCTGGATTTTATTAAGATTTCCGGGCACATCCGTAATGCTGCGGGCCAGCTGGACACTTCCTTCAACGGTCGCATTGCCGCACACGTTTTCGATAAAAAGCACACCAGAACGACACTAAACAATGATGGTGCCGCCGGCCTGCTTCCCCTGCTTGAATATAAAGAAGAAGGCAACCCGATCGTAAAATCTTCCGGCACAGTAAAAGACGGTAAGTTCACGGTAGAGTTTTATGTTCCCAAAGATATCAACTACGAAATGGGCACGGGAAGGATCATGCTGTATGCCGATAATAAAGTTTTTGATGTTTTCAGCAATCAGCCTTATAAAATCGGTGGGATTAATCCCGCAGGAATTGATGACAAAGAGCCGCCCAAGATTCGGCTGTATATGAATAACAGCAACTTTGCGGATGGCGGAATCACTGATCAGAATCCGACGCTCCTGGCTTGCGTCACCGATAACACAGGCATCAACTCTACAGGTTCGGGCATCGGACATGATGTAACGGTGGTTCTTGACGGAAAAATCATCGATACGGTACCGCTGAACGATTTCTATTTCTCGGGCGACGGAAATGGCTGTACCAACCCGGACCTGCCAGATTATCAAAAGGGAAATGTTACTTATCCGTTCCGGAATCTTGCCCCAGGCGAGCATCAGCTCACCTTCAAAGTATGGGACATTAACAATAACTCAAGCACGGAAACATTAAATTTTATTGTTAAAAGCGAAGCTGACCAGAATTTGATAGTTAATAAATTGCTAAATTGGCCGAATCCTTTTACCGATAAGACCTATGTGCACTTTGAGCACAACTGTGACGATATACTCGAGGTGAATGTGCAGATCTACACCATCACGGGCAAACTGGTAAAAACCATCAGTACGATGGTATCAGCGGAACCTTTTTTCCAGGGATACCGAACACCAAAAACAGCGATTGAGTGGGACGGCACGGATGATTTTGGACAGACGGTCGGCAAAGGAACTTACATCTACAAGATTTTTGCACGAAGCCAAAATCAGGAAAAATGCAGAGGAAGTGCAACCGGTGTGGAGAAAATGGTTTTATTAAAATAAAGAACAACGAAAAAAAATTTATTATATGACAGTTACAAAAAAACTAATGATGGGTTTAGCGATCGGAATAGGTACGGCAGCTTCTGCTCAGATTGGCGACATACAGCCGGTACTGACCGGCGCACCGTTCCTGCGTATTTCTCCTGACGCGCGCGCCGGGGGAATGGGAGATCAGGGCGTTGCCACTACCACAGACGCGTTCTCGCAGTTCTGGAATGCAGCAAAATACCCCTTCAGCAAAACGACCTCGGCCATCGGTATTAATTATACTCCGTACATGAGCAAACTTACCAACGACGTATTTCTGCTTTATGGCGCCTACCACCAATTTTTGGGTGAGGAAGAGCGCTCCACCATCTCGGCGAGTATTTATTATTTCAATATGGGCTCGGTGGATCTCACAAAACTTGTCGGTGCAGAGGTAGTATCTGAAGGTACAGCCAAACCCAATGAATTCTCCATCGATGTCGCCTACGGACTCAAATTATCTGATTACTATTCCATGGCGGTAACCGGACGCTTTATCCGTTCCGATCTTTCCGGAGGATTTGGATCCGACAATACGCTGCAGGCAGCCAACTCATTTGCGGTGGACGTTTCGGGATATTTCCAGTCTGAGAAGCACACGACCTTTGGCGACTATGAAGGTCGTGCAAAAGCGGGTTTTGCTGTACAAAATTTGGGGCCACGCCTGGATTATACCGGTGACGACGAATCGCGTTCTTACCTCCCGACCATGGCAAGATTGGGAGCGGGCTACGATGTCTTCATCGATGATCTGAACCGCGTAGGTGTCAATTTCGAAGCTTCCAAACTGCTCGTGCCCGGTCCCGACACAACCGGTAATGTACCGAATGTGGGCGTCATCGAAGGGATTGGCAAATCATTCAGCAATAAAAACAGCATGATGTTCAGCGGCGCGGTAGAATATGAATATGATAACGCATTCGCTCTTCGCGGCGGCTATTTTCATGAAAGTCCCGAACAGGGCGGACGGCAATATGCGACGGTCGGTATCGGCCTGAAGTATCAGTCTTTTGGGCTGGACATGTCTTATTTGGTGAACACTTCAAAAATTAATTCGGCACTGGATAACACCTTACGTTTTGGGTTAACCTGGAATATTGGCGAAGATTCTTCCAACTCCGATTACTAGAAACGCACAATTTTAATGTTAAAAGCTCCGTGATATTTCGGAGCTTTTTCTTTGGCGTTAATACCGTAAATTTGTGAAATGAACTACACCACCGAGCTGAAAAAATTTGCCACAAGCCAATCTATTTATTCCGCGGTTCGTATTTCATTGGCCATTATTCTGCCCAGTGTCGTACTGGCACATTTTGGCCTGCTGAAAGAATATTTTCTTTTTCCGCTGGCTACCAGTTTCGTGGGACTTACCGATCAGGCAGGTCCTTTTGTGCGCCGCCGGAATTCTCTGCTGGTCGCAATCTTATTGTTTTTTATTGTCGCCCTGGTGGCAAGTTCAGTCAAAGGTTTTCCTGTCTTAATCTACCTTGAGATCATCGTTTTCGGTCTGTTCTTTACGATGATCGGCGTATATGGTCAGCGCCTGGCTGCCGTAGGTTCGCTCTCGCTTGTGGTACTCGGCATCTTCATCGACGGGCATCTTACGGGCGATAATATCCTGAAAAGTGCACTGATCTTTCTGGCCGGTTCGCTTTGTTATTTCTTTATTTTTCTGATTGTTTCTAAAATTCAACCGTACAAACTGGCGAGCCAGATGATTGGTGAAAACTATGTAGAACTGGCAAAATATCTTTCCGTAAAATCAAAGTTTTATCTTCAGCAGCCCGATTTTGAGGCGCTTTACAGCCAAGTAATATCCCAGCAGATTGCTATAAAAAACCTGCAGGAAGAAACCCGCGAAACAGTTTTTAAAACGCGAAAAATCGTCAACGAATCGACCACCACCAGCCGGCTGCTCATGCTTATGTTCCTCAACTCCATCGACCTTCATGAAAAACTGATGACCTCGGAAACTGATTATCGGACGGTGCACCGCAAATTTGGCAATGAAAGCCTTTTACCAGCGCTGGGAGATTATCTTCAGAAACTTTCGGAAGAAATGGGAAACATTGGCATCGCGCTGCAAAGCGGCACCAAAGCACGGCCGCTGCGAGATATCGACGAGGCACTCGAAGAGGTTTTTAATGTTTATTTCAAACTGCGAAACAGCAAACTTACAGCACAGACGCTTGAAGACTTTATGCGACTGCGACTGATCCTGAACCGAATTACGGCACTTTCCGAAGACATTAAAACGATTTATAAAGTATTCAGCCAGGATCAGAAATTGGCAAAATCACTTTCAACGGGACTCGATTACGAAAAATTTGTAACCGCCGAAGAAAAGCTCAACAGCAAAGTCCTTTTAACCAACTTTTCATTGAAATCGGTACATTTCCGGCATGCCATCCGCACCACCGTTGCGCTAGTGATCGGTTATTTTATTTCACAGCTTAGTTTTCTGGGCATCGGGCATTCGTACTGGGTTTTCATTACCATCGTTGCGATCTTAAAACCTGCTTATGCCACTACGAAACACCGCAATCTTCTGCGTCTTTACGGTACCGTGGCGGGTGCGGTTTTCGCCTATGGAATCCTGTATTTTATCTCCGACCAAACGGTTCTTTTTATATTGTTTCTGTCGACCATGATTCTTTGTTTTGCATTTTTAAAATCAAAGTACAGCTGGGCCGTTTTCTTCATGACAATCTATGTTTTTCTTGCATTTAATATCCTGAATCCCGGCAATCTGAACGTCATTTTCCGTGACCGAATTTTAGATACTGCCATTGCCGGCGGAGTTGCATTTATGGTTTCGTATTTCGTGCTGCCAGTTTGGGAACATACTAAAAATCTCAGTTTCATGCGCGTTTCTGCCAGCAGCAACATGAAGTATTTCACCGCAGCGATGGCTCATTTTAAAAATAAAAAAATAGGTTTACAGGATTATAAGCTGTACCGGAAGGAAGCCATCATTGATCTCGCTAATCTTTCGGATAATTTCCAGCGCATGATATCAGATCCGAAAAATCAGCAAAAACATCTGGAACATTTGCATCAGTTTGTAATCATGTCTCACTTGCTCACTGCGTATATTGCCTCTTTTTCACAATATGCGCTTTCTCCAAAGACCTTTTCCGAAATCGATTTCGAAGGTTGGGAACTGAAGATTTCTGCTGAGCTGCACCGCGCCAATCTGCTGCTGAGCCAACAGGAGCCGGACACCGAAATGATTGAAGAAAGTGCACATCAGCCCGACGATGCCGTTGAAAAACTGCTGGAAAAACGACGTCGTGAGCTCCGCGAAAATGAATTCTTCGACCGTCGGGATCCCACCGTAATGAGTCATCTTACGGAAGTCAAAAGTTTGCGCGACATACTTGAGCTGATCTACGATGTAGCGAAGGAACAGCGGCGCGTCGCGGAGAAACTTTACCGGGAATTTCAAATCACTACCGAAAGGCAATAATTGTCGAACACTTCTACTCTGGCTTCGTACAGATCGGAAACGCGGTCGTCATGCACCCGACATTTGATGTTGTAGAGAAAATCCAGCGAAAAGGGTTTTACTTCGTAATGTTTCTTTAAAGACCAATAGTTGGAATGGTGGATTTTATAAAGACTTTCTTTCACGCACCAAATCACGGTAAGATAGGCGGTTTCGTTTTCTGGCTCAATGAAGTTACTTTCTCTTTCGTCCAGAAACTTATGCCTGATTCTTTTAATTTTATCGTTAAACGCTTCGAGATCGATCCCGACTTTCTGTTCAGAAAAAGCGATCGCTGCATACGGAAACGAATGCGTTATGGACACCTCCAGTCCGCCTGGCGATAAGTAAGGCACGCGGCCTCGGTAGAGAATTTTGTGATTGGGTAAAACTGATCGCAGCGCTTTTCGGACCATCAGCATTTCCAATAATTTAGTTGGATGATAACCGCTGATTTTTTCCCGGTTTTCAGGCTCCAGCAAAATATCAGCGTCCAAAGTTTCTGCCGGATCATACTTCCAGACCAATACGGTAACATTATCATCGGAAAAATCTCGGAACAGTGGCATGTTTTGTCATGGAATTTTAAGTTCGTAAATTTGCAAATAATTTTTTACATCGATGGATACCAAAACACAATACATTCCTTATAAAGTAAGGGACATCTCGCTGGCCGACTGGGGCCGCAAAGAAATTAATTTAGCCGAAGCAGAAATGCCTGGCCTCATGGCAATCCGGGAAGAATACGGACCGAAGCAGCCGCTGAAAGGTGCACGCATCGCGGGTTGCCTTCACATGACGATACAGACTGCCGTTCTTATCGAAACACTTGTGGCGCTGGGCGCCGACGTTACCTGGTCTTCCTGTAATATTTTTTCGACGCAGGATCATGCCGCTGCGGCGATCGCTGCTGCAGGAATTCCGGTTTACGCCTGGAAAGGTATGAATGAAGAAGAATTTGAATGGTGCATCGAGCAAACCATTTTCTTCGGCGAAGAGCGCAAACCACTCAACCTCATTCTTGATGACGGTGGTGATCTAACCAACATGGTATTTGATAAATACCCTGAGCTGACCGCCGAGATCAAAGGACTTTCGGAAGAAACGACTACCGGTGTACACCGTCTGTATGAAAGAATGCAGAACGGAACATTGGTGATGCCTGCCATTAACGTAAATGATTCGGTGACCAAATCAAAATTTGATAATAAATACGGCTGCCGCGAGTCAGCTGTTGATGCCATCCGCAGAGCGACAGATGTAATGCTTGCCGGCAAGCGCGTAGTAGTTTGCGGTTACGGAGATGTTGGAAAAGGTACTGCTGCTTCCTTCCGTGGTGCCGGTTCTATCGTCACCGTTACCGAGATCGACCCGATCTGTGCACTGCAGGCCGCAATGGAAGGTTATGAAGTAAAGCAACTCGATACCGTAGTGGAGAACGCCGATATCATCATTACCACAACCGGTAACTACAATATTGTAAGAGGCGAACACTTTAAAAAAATGAAGGACAAAACCATCGTCTGCAACATCGGCCACTTCGACAATGAACTGGATATGGTTTGGTTAAACGAAAACTACGGTGACACTAAATTTGAAGTGAAGCCTCAGGTCGATGTTTATAACATCAACGGTAAAGAAATCATCATCCTGGCAGAAGGCCGATTGGTGAATCTCGGCTGCGCTACCGGCCACCCAAGTTTTGTAATGAGCAATTCATTTGCAAACCAGACTTTGGCGCAGATCGAACTTTGGACCAATTCCGAGGCATATAGCAACGAAGTTTATACGCTGCCGAAACATCTCGACGAAAAAGTAGCTGCCCTGCACCTGAAAAAACTTGGTGTAGAGCTTGAAACCCTTTCACCGGAACAAGCCAAGTATATCGGTGTAACCGTAGACGGACCTTTCAAGCCGGAATATTACCGATATTAAATCAAAAAGGAATTATATCATCAAACCTCAGTGCTGCGGCAACTGAGGTTTTTTATTGTTTTAATTGATCGCAGCGATACAAAGCATAAAATAGTAAACGACACCAAAATGCCCTGCGTTTCGTAACTTTGACTTAAATTAAAACAGATTATGCTGAATTTTGAATATAAAAACCCGACCAAAGTTATTTTTGGTCAAGGTCAGATCGCGAAACTTTCTGCGGAGATTCCCCGGAATTCTAAAATCCTTATGTTATACGGCGGCGGAAGTATACGCAATAACGGAATTTACGATGAAGTAAAGAACGCACTGGACGGTTTTCGCGTGCACGAATTCGGAGGAATTCCGGCCAATCCCGAATACGAAGTTTTAGTTGAAGCATTAGCTTATATACGTGAACATCAAATTGATTTCCTGCTTGCCGTCGGCGGCGGTTCCGTAATCGATGGGACTAAATTCCTGGCTGCAGCAGCACTATATAACGGTGCTGAGCCTTGGGATATTCTCCAAAAATCCATTCACACCGCAGAGGGTGAAGCTCTGCCTTTCGGCACCGTACTTACGATTCCGGCGACCGGTTCCGAGATGAATTCCGGTTTTGTGGTTTCCCGTCGCAGCACAAACGAAAAACTTTCCACCGGCGGCCCGGGACTTTTTCCGCAATTTTCAATATTAGATCCGAACGTCGTTCGGTCATTACCGAAAAGGCAGGTGGCCAACGGTATTGCGGACGCTTACGCGCACGTGCTGGAGCAGTACATGACCTTCCCCACCACCGCTACTTTGCAGGAGCGCTTTATGGAAAGTATTTTCCAGACGCTGCAGGAAGTTGCGCCAAAAGTAATGGCTGAAGAATTTGATTATGATGCCGCGGCGAATTTTATGTGGTCCTGCACGATGGCGCTGAACGGGCTGGTGAGCAAAGGCCTTCTCACCGATTGGGCGGTGCACTCGATGGGACATGAGCTTACAGCGCATTTCGGCATCGACCACGCACGGACTTTAGCCATTGTCGCGCCTTCACACTATCGTTATTTTTTTGAAAATAAAAAAGAAAAACTGGCGCAGTATGCGGAGCGGGTCTGGAACATTACAGACGGAACTGTGGACGAAAAAGCAGAAAAAGCCATACAAAAGCTCGTTGATTTTTTCCAGAGTCTCGGGATCCAGACCCGGCTTTCGGATTATACCGATGCTTACGCCGGCACGGCCGAAAAGGTGGAAAAAGCTTTCACAGACCGCAACTGGAAAGGGCTCGGCGAACACAAAAAACTAACGCCGCAGGATGCAGCCAAAATTATCGAAATGAGTTATTAATTTTTTCACTCCGGAATTTCCGGAGTGATTTTCTTTGCTTCATTTAGATTTTGTAAATTAACGTGATCTTATCACAATTTTAATTAAAATGAAAAGACACGAAGCACTTGTACAACTCAGTCGGGACCATCACTTCGGGCTTCTGCTGTGTTGGAAACTGAAACAAGGACTAAAAAAAGAAATTTCCCCGGAACGGATGGGCCGTTATATTGCCGTTTTTTTCCAGCACCACCTGGAGCCACATTTTCAGGAAGAGGAAGAAACTATTTTTAAAATTTTGGGCGAAGCGCATCCTTTGATCAGCGAAGCATTGGACGAACATGAGACTTTGCGTTCCATGGCCGCAAACGGCTTTAAAGACGCGGAAGAAATCCAGACTTTTCGGGATTTATTGGAAAAGCACATCCGGACAGAAGAGCGTGAAATATTCCCGGCCATCGAACAACATGCCACCGATGCGCAACTGGAAGCACTTCTGGAATTACCACACGAAGAATTAAAAGAGCCCGAATACGAGGATGAATTCTGGAAATGATCAGCAAACCCTGATTATTTTTTCCTTTTTGCTTTCGACTTGCTTTTCTGCTGAGCGCGGTTGGCGCCCACCTTTTTGGGAAGTTTACGTTTGTGCGGACCGCCCCAATTTTCTTTTTTATTCTTGTCCTTTTTCTCATGGAACGCGCCGCCGCCTTCTTCCAGCTTTACCGTGTGCGCATTCTTCATCACCACCTCGTCTTTCTCGGAAGCTATTTTTACAGGATTGATTTTTACTTCCGCCGGGAAATCCCGGAACGTTAATTCCTTATCCATCAAAAGTTCGATGTCGAGAATTTGTTCCTCTTCTTTTTTTGTAACGAATGAAACCGCGATACCGTCTTTATCAGCGCGCCCCGTCCGGCCAATACGGTGGATATACTGTTCCGGAACTTCGGGAATTTCAAAATTAATAACGTGTGTAATGTCGGAAATATCGAGTCCGCGCGCCATAATATCCGTGGTGATCAATCCTCGAACTTCCTGCGCCTCAAAACTGCGCATTGCATTCAGACGGTAATTCTGTGATTTATTGGAATGTATAACATCAAACTCTTGCGGAAAGAGTTCGTCGATTTTAGTAAAAAGATAATCCGCGTGTTTCTTATTATTGCAAAAAATCAGCACTTTGGAAAAATCACTGTTTTTGTTCAGCAGAAATTCCAACAGGTTTATTTTGGTGTTGAAATTCTGTACCCGGTAACCAACCTGCTCAATTTTCTCCAGCGGTGTGCCGGATCTTGCAAGCGAAATCTCCATCGGCCCGGCGAAATATTGGTCCAACAAGGCGTCCACCGCTTCTGTCATCGTCGCGGAAAAAAGGATGTTCTGGCGCTTTTCTTTCATCATTTCGAAAATATGCGTGAGCTGCGCTTTAAAACCTAAATTCAACATTTCGTCGAATTCATCGATGATCAGTTTTTGTACTTCCTTTAAAGAAATTGCACTGTCGATGGCCAAATCCATCACACGGCCCGGCGTGCCGACCAGGATGTCGCAGCCGTCGTTAAATAATAATTTTTGCGTATTAATATTTTTACCGCCGTAGATCCCGATAACACGAGCCGTGATATATTGCGTTAAGTTTTGCACAATTTCCGTAACCTGAACCACGAGCTCGCGGGTAGGCACCAAAATAAGCACAGTCGGATTACCGGTTTTGCTGTACTTCCAGGTCTTCAATACCGGCAGAAGATACGCCAGCGTTTTGCCCGTACCTGTTTGAGCGATTCCCATCACATCACGTCCTGAAAGAATGGGTTTCAATGTTTTATGCTGAATGGGCGTCGGCTCAAAAAGATTTAAGTCTGCCAGAGCATCAAGAATTTTTTCCGGCAGTTCGAAGTCCGCAAAAGTGCTTTTTTCCATTTTGCAAAGATACTTTTTTTTGAATGCCTGCAGATATTTTGTAATTTGGAGAAATGAAATACGTTTTCCTACTTATTTTCTTATTTGTGATTGGATGTACCGAATCTTCAAAAACAGCGTCGCATACGCCACCGCGATCTTTAAAGAAAACATCGGTACGGAATACCGTTGTCGATCCTGTCAGTCCTTGGTTTCAGTTTTACCTAAATGAAAATCCTTCTTTCGACAACAGTAAATTTTATTTAAAGAATATTTCGGTTTTGCCGTCTGCACCGACTTCGATATCTATTCTGAGCGACAAAAAGTTCGATGAGATTTACAAACCTTTTCTGGTGTTCAATTCCGATTCGTCGCGATATCTGGATTTCGACAGTTATCATTGGTTTGCAGATGAAGACCGCGTTGCCGGTTTCGAAGCCGATCAGCAACTTGTGCTTGTTGATCTCAAAAAAGACCGTGCTCGTCAGCTGATGTTTACCGGACCGTCTTTCCTGATTGAAGATGTTTACTGGAAGGGAGATTCCGCGGCAGTTGTTCTCGGCAATTCGAGTGACAGGATACCTTTTGCATCTGTTTTTAATTTTAATAAAAATCAGCAGCGGAATTATGGTTATCCCGACACGCTTCGTTATAAGAAATCGTATTACGAAAAACGGTTAAATGACAAAGGAATCAAAACTGATTGATTCCTTTGCATTACTTTTAGTTCCTGATTATTCCCACTCGATTGTTGCGGGCGGCTTGCTCGAAATATCGTAGGTAACGCGGTTAATACCACGAACTTCGTTGATAATTCTGTTGGAAACGGTGTCAAGAAATTCGTACGGCAGGCGGCTCCAGGTCGCTGTCATAAAATCGATGGTGTTTGCCGAGCGCACGACTGCTGTATATTCGTAGGTACGCTCATCGCCCATCACGCCAACGGATTTCACGGGAAGCAAGACCACAAATGCCTGAGAAACAGTATCGTAAAGTTTGTTTTTGTACAGTTCCTGAATAAAAATATCGTCAGCTTCCTGCAGGATCCGAACCTTCTCAGCATCTACTTCACCCAAAATTCTGATGCCAAGGCCCGGTCCGGGAAACGGGTGACGATGGACGAGATGCGCGGGGATGCCCAGCTCCTCGCCTACTTTCCGCACTTCATCTTTGAAAAGTTCGCGCAGCGGCTCAAGCAGTTGGAGGTTCATTTCTTCCGGTAATCCGCCAACGTTGTGGTGAGATTTGATCACCGCCGAAGGCCCTTTCACCGACTGGCTTTCGATAACGTCGGGATAAATAGTGCCCTGCGCTAAAAATTTAACATCGCTGAATTTGTGCGATTCTTCATCAAAAACAGCTACAAATTCTTTTCCGATGATCTTGCGCTTTTCCTCGGGATCTGAAACACCGGCCAACTTCGAAAGAAAACGGTCCGCGGCATCGACCATATCAATTTTCAGCTGAAAATGTTCGCCGTAGTTTTCCATTACTTTGCGGCCTTCGTCCTTGCGCAGCAAACCGGTATCTACAAAAATACACTGGAGCTGATCGCCGATGGCACGGTGTATCAGCACAGCAGCTACCGAGGAATCTACCCCGCCGGAAAGACCGAGAATAACTTTCTGATCACCTACTTTCTCGCGGATCTGGGCAACTGCAGTTTCAATATAGTTGGTGAGTTTCCAGTTCTTGGGTGCGCTGCAGATATCAAAAACAAAGTTTTCGATCATTTTCCAGCCTTCCTCAGTATGCGAAACTTCGGGGTGAAACTGAACTCCGTAGATTTTCCGTGACTCATTAGAGATCGCGGAAATAACATCGGAAACACCATTAATCACAAAATCGGCCGGCACACTTTCCACCTCATCAAAATGGCTCATCCAAACTGTGGAAAAGCGCCCGACACCAGAAAAAAGACGGTTGGATTTCTGAATCTGCAACTGTGCTTTTCCGTATTCACCTTTCACGCCTTTTCGCACTTTTCCGCCCAGCAAGTGGGTCAGCAGCTGCATTCCGTAGCAAATCCCAAGAACCGGAATTCCCTGTTCGAAAACAGCTTTTTCGATAAGATGCGCATTTTCTACATTGACGGAACTGGGACCGCCGGACAGAATAATCCCGGATGGCTCGCGCTCCATAATTTCCTGCAAGGGTGTATTGAACGGTAAAACTTCTGAGTACACGCCGAGTTCGCGTATGCGGCGGCCGATGAGTTGGTTGTATTG
The DNA here is from genome assembly GCA_002454815.1 of Flavobacteriales bacterium UBA6693. Lineage (GTDB taxonomy): Bacteria > Bacteroidota > Bacteroidia > Flavobacteriales > Weeksellaceae > Kaistella. The sequence continues at coordinate 180,759 of DKJL01000007.1, read as the reverse complement.
CGACCCGAAGTCGAGGATGATGATTCCGTTTTGCATTGGTAAACTGAATTAAATTTAATTGGGGTTTATTCGATTTTCTTTGTTGACGTCTTTACTTTTTATTTCCGGATTTTGTACGGGAAGCGGCTCCCTAGCCCTGATCGCAGTGGAAATCCCGCAATGAGGCGGAACGCCGAGTGAGGAATTGTAACGTAGAGCAGGTTCCCGGCTCTTAAAAATTTCAACTAAAAAAAAGACGTGGAATTCCGCGCCTTTAGTGTTAAAACATGCCGATATCTTCCCGGTAGTATTCGTAATCGTAGTGAATGGTGCGTGCGTCGTCGTACACTTTTGCGCGTGCCTCTTCGAAGGTGGCGCCTGTTGCAACCAGACTCAGAACCCGTCCGCCGGTGGTAAGAATGCGGTTTCCTTTGGCGGTGGCACCGGCAAACAGCACTTGGCTGTTCGTCACTTTTTCGCTGTTACGGATTTCGAAACCGGTCTCAATCTGACGCGGATAACCGCCGGAACACATGACGAGACAGACTGCTTTTTCGTCGCGGAATTTTAGATTGATATCATTGCCGTCCAGACAATCCATAATGACGTCGAAAAGATTATTTTCCAGGAGTGCCATGATGACCTGCGTTTCCGGATCGCCAAGACGCATATTGTATTCTAGCAGATAGGTGCCGTTTTCTGTAACCATCAAACCAAAGAAAATGAATCCTTTAAAATGGATATTGTAAGACTGCAGGCCTTCCAGTGTGGGCTGCAGAATGTTTTGTTCGAAGTCGTGCTGATGTGCTTCTGTAAACTCCGGAGACGGAGCAACGCTTCCCATGCCGCCGGTGTTGGGGCCCGTATCACCGCTGCCGGCTTTCTTGTAATCCTTAACGGGTACACACGGGAAAAGTGTTTTGCCATTTGAAAATGCGATAATAGACGTCTCGAAGCCGCGCAGATATTCTTCGATAACAAGTTGAATTCCGGCATCACCAAAGACGCGCTGAATCATGAAACTGTGAATGGTAGATTCGGCTTCCTCCAGATCATCGGCGATAACAACACCTTTTCCACCTGCGAGGCCGCTGGCTTTGATGACAAGCGGAAACTCCTGCGTGCGCACGTAGTCGATGGCTTCCTGATAGGCATCGAAGACCCTCGCTTTTGCAGTTTTAATGCCGTGCGTCTGCATGAATTTTTTCGAAAAAGCTTTGCTTCCTTCGAGTTCGGCGGTACGTTGGCGCGGACCGAATATTTTGAGACCGTGCTCCTTGAATTCGTCTACAATACCGGCAACCAGCGGCGCTTCGGGTCCGACGATGGTAAGATCGATGCGCTCCTTCAGTGCAAAATCGCGCAGTCCCTCGATGCTGTCTTCATAAACATTCTGCCCGAGCATCTCGGTAGTGGCGTTGCCTTTGGCAAAATACATTTTGGTGATGCGGTGATCACTTTTCAGCTTCATCGCGATGGCCGATTCTCTGGCACCGTGTCCTACTATTAATATTTTCATTATTGTCTATTATTTGAATTATTACAAATTTACTAATTTGAAAAGTCTCTTTCAAATTTCAGCCCAAAATGTTCGCTCTGTCGAATCAATGCAGAAAATGTCGCATACCGGTAAGTAACATCGGAATTCCGTGTGCTTGGGCAGCCGCAATACTTTCTTCATCGCGCATACTTCCGCCCGGCTGGATAATCGCTTTGATTCCTTCTTTTGCGCAGTATTCGACGACGTCGCTAAAGGGAAAAAAGGCGTCTGAAGCCAGGACAAGGTCACCACTGAATTTTTCTTTCGCGCGCTCCACTGCGTGTTGCGTGGCCCAAATCCGGTTCACCTGTCCTCCACCGATGCCGAGCGCCTGGCTGCCGTTGGTCACTACGATGGCGTTCGATTTTACATATTTCACGACGCGCTGCGCGAAGAGCAATGCTTTTCGCTGTTCTGCTGTAGGTGTGCATTCTGTGGCGACGCGAATATCATCGGAAAAATCGCGGTCGTTGTCCTGTACGAGCATTCCGCCATCGATTTTCACCCAAGTCTGCTCATCGCTTACCGGATTTTTTATCTGAATGATGCGCAGGTTTTTTTTCTGTTTTAAAATTGACAGCGCATCGTCGTCAAAACCGGGAGCCATTACAATTTCGAGGAAGGTTTTATTTAATTCTTCAGCCGTTTCGGTGTCAACGCGGAAATTCATACCGATGATTCCGCCGAAGATTGAAACGGGGTCACACTCGAAAGTTTTCTGATAAGTTTCTGCCGCCGAAGTGCCAACTGCCACTCCACAAGGTGTAGAATGTTTTACCGCGCAACAAGCCAGCTCGTCTGTAAATTCGTTCACCACTTTCCAACAAAGATCCATATCTCTAAGATTATTAAAGGACAGTTCTTTACCACCCAAAATTTCGAAATCTTTCATGGCGCCCGGTTGTGTGGTACTCACATAATATGCGGCTGTCTGATGGGGATTTTCGCCGTAGCGCAGATCCGAAACTTTCTCGTAAGAAGCCGTAAGATATTGCGGATAAGGTTCATTTAATAATAATTGCGCAATTGCAGCATCGTAAGCGGAAGTAAGATTGTACACTTTACCGGCAAGCATTTGTCGGGTTTCTAAAGTAGTGTCTCCTGTTTCCGAGATCTCGGCCTGCACTTTACCGTAATCATTCACATCCGTAATGACGGTAACTGATTTGAAATTTTTGGCACCCGAACGCAACATCGAAGGTCCGCCAATGTCAATAAACTCAATTTTTTCGTCTAAGGAAATGGCATCGTTCGCATGCGCGAAAAACGGATATAAATTAACAATCACCAAATCGATGAGGCCAATGCCGTGCGTGCTAACGGTGTCCATGTGTTCCTTATTGCCGCGGACCGCGAGCAACCCGCCGTGCACTTTCGGATGAAGGGTTTTTACGCGGCCATCAAGCATTTCGGGAAAATCGGTGATTTCGTCGATCTGAACAGGTTGTAAACCGGCGTCCTTTAAATGTTTGAATGTGCCTCCGGTGGAAATCAGTTCGTAGCCTGCATTCTCTAAAAATCCGGCAAAATCGGCAAGACCTGTTTTGTCCGACACCGAAATTAACGCTCTCTTTTTTGACATTTCTTTCTTTTTACTTTTTATTAGATTTACTTTTCTTGCACTTTGTAAACATCGTCATTTTACTTCATCGCTTTGCGCCGATAAAACTTCATTGATGGCTAGCGGCAGGATTTCACGTTCGACCTGCTGAACTTTTTCGATCAAATGCTCGACGGTATCTTCCGCTGAAATATTAAAATGCTGCTGCACAATGACCTCGCCTTCGTCGACACCTGTCGTGACATAATGCACGGTGGCGCCGCTTTGCAAGTCACCTGCTTCTAAAACAGCACGATGCACATGATGCCCCCACATTCCTCTGCCACCATATTTTGGCAGTAACGCAGGATGTATATTAATAATTCGGTGTTTGAAAACAGCGCACAGTTCTGGGCTGAGAATAGAAAGGAAGCCGGCGAGGACGATCAAATCAGTGCGCAGTGGAATCGCTTCGCTGATTTTTTCGGAGAAACCTTCACCACGGGGAATGAGCTTTGTGGCTAAACCGTGTTTTTCTGCGCGTTTCAAACCGTAGCATTCGCGGTCGGCAATGACCAATGAAATTTCTGCCTCGGCAATGCCTCCGTCTGCGATACGGTCAATAATGGTCTGCAAATTCGACCCGCTGCCGGAAACCAAAACAACAATCTGTTTCTTTCTTTGTGTCATTTTTAAAAGACCGTTAAACGAGTTCTATCTTTTCCGGGCCTGTCACTACTTCGCCGATGATGTAAGCATCGTCGACAAGATTCAGCACCTTCTCTGCATGTTTGTGATCAACGATAATGACCATGCCGACACCCATATTGAAAGTGCCGTACATCTCTTTGCGGTCAATGTTGCCACGCTTTTCGAGTTCCAGCATGATGGAAGGTATTTTAATTTTATCCGTTTCTATTCTGGCGCAAAGGTTTTCGGGGATCACACGCGGAATATTTTCGATGATACCACCGCCGGTAATGTGCGCGATGCCACACAGTTTCACTTCCTCCAGAATCTTATGAACGGGTTGGTAATAAAGCCGTGTCGGTTCGAGGAGCGTTTCGTACAGTGGCTTGCCTTCAAATTCCTCAGTGAAATCGGTGAAAATATGCCGCACGAGTGAGAAACCGTTGGAATGAAATCCCGAACTGGGCAGCGCAATGATACGGCAGCCTTCACGGATGGAAGCACCGTCGATAATGTCTTCTTTTTCAACGATACCGACACAGAAACCAGCAACATCATAATCGCCCGGCTGATACATACCCGGCATTTCTGCTGTTTCGCCACCTATGAGCGCGCAGTGATTGTCTTTACAGGCCTTTACCATTCCCAGGACAATTTCTGCGGCGATGTCCGCGTCGAGTTTCCCGCATGCCAAATAATCGAGAAAAAAGAGTGGTTTTGCTCCGTGGCAAATAATATCGTTGGCGCACATGGCAAAGCAATCCACTCCAATGGAATCATACTTTTTCATGTCCAGGGCAATCTTCAGCTTCGTGCCGACACCATCGGTACCGCTGACTAAAACAGGATTTCGGTAACCGCCGATTTCGTAGAAAGCACCAAAACTCCCCAAGCTGTTCAGCACATTTTTATTGTGTGTTTCGGCCACGGCATTCTTGATTTTATCTACCGTTTTGTAACCTTCTTCTTTATCGACGCCGGCGTCTTTGTAGGTGTTGCTCATTTTTTTGCTTTTATTAAATTATCCTTAAACGTCACTGCCAACATTTAATCAAAATAAAAAAGCCGACAGTCAGTCAGACCATCGGCTTTTATTATTTTGCAGCGTCGCGCACCTTTCCAGATTCCCGGGAAACTTCATTCATTAAAGGTACATGAGGCAGAATCACATCTTTGATTTAGTTCTGCGAAAGTACCATTTTTTACTTTTATAATAAAATTATGCGCTACAATTTTACATTTAAAGCACTCCACCTGCGATAATCGGCATGAATTTATCTGTAGCCTATTTTTCATTTCTTTACAAAAATAACAAGATACTTTATGGCTTCAGGATTTTTTGCTGTGTTAGATGATATTGCTGCGCTGATGGATGATGTAGCACTTTCGTCAAGAATCGCTACCAGACAGACTGCCGGCATACTGGGGGACGATCTGGCGGTGAATGCCGAAAAGGCGACCGGCTTCGTTTCTTCACGGGAAATCCCGGTATTGTGGGCCATTACTAAAGGTTCTTTTTTAAACAAACTCATTATTATACCCGTGGTTTTTTTGCTGCAGTTTATTTTTCCGCCGGCCATTAAAATCATCCTCATCATAGGTGGACTGTACCTTTCCTATGAGGGCGTAGAAAAGATTGTTGAAGCAATTTTTCATAAAAAAACAACGGCTGCGGAGGAACCCGAAATCGTGCAGGAAGACGAGGCCCAGGCGGCAGTATATGAAAAGGCCAAGGTAAAATCGGCCATCGCGACAGACTTTATCCTGTCACTGGAAATCGTGATCATCGCGCTGGGCTCGGTAATGGCGACCAATTTACTGATCCAGATCATTACCGTTACTTTCGTGGCAGTACTCGCGACGGTAGGCGTCTATGGCATCGTGGCGCTGATCGTGCGAATGGATGATGCGGGCTATCATTTAATCAGAAAGTCCAAAAACAAGGGGTTTCTCGCTGCGCTTGGCAAACTTCTCATCCGTTCTTTACCGGTTGTTATTAAGATACTTTCAATCGTCGGAACGCTGGCACTGCTGTTGGTTTCCGGTGGGATTTTTGATCATAACGTAGGCTTTCTGCATGGGGTTTTGCCACAGTTCCCGGAACTGGCCAGACAATTTGGGTTCGGTATCGTTATCGGTTTACTCGTTGTGGCAGTGGTGACCGGCGGGAAAAAAGTGTATTCTCTAATCAGATAAAAATTCCGTGAAAGAGAAATGGATTTATCAATTTAAACTCCAATGATTCGAGCGGTTAACCCGGAATATTGTGGTTTAGTCTGCCTTCAAATACTATTTAAAAAAAACAAAATGATTGCTGCTACGAGAAGTTTTTTAAGGAAAAAACGCTACCGTTATCTCATTTATGCTACGCTCGGAGTGCTCCTGATTGGCGTTGGCGGCTTCCGTTACCTGGAACACTGGCGCTGGATTGACTGTGTTAATTACGCAGTTTCTACGATGGTGACCACTGGTAACGCGACCGTTATTCCGGAAAGTGATGCGGGTAAAATATTTAATATCGGCTACATGTTTATCAGCGTAATCCTGATTTTATTTTTCGTGAACACGATGCAACAGCACTTTCATGACCAGCGACAAACCTACGAAGTGAAACATGAACGACGCAAAAAAATAGTGGAAAAACACTTGGAAGAGTGTGCTGATGACGACGAGCAATAGATGTTATCAGAGAAAAATTATTTTATATTCTATTATAATTAAACAGAAAAAGTAAGACATCAGACTTACTTTTACCATTACTATTAATTATGGTGAACTTCTCTGCGCGTTTCTATTGAAGATAATTCAAGAAAAAAAGTGCACCTTATCTTTTTTCTTTTATTAAAAACATTGTCAGCGCCGCAGCGACCAGCATTAAGATGCCGCCCACTACAACGTAATCAATGGCCATGTTGCCAAAGAGATTTTTCACGATCGGTCCGCCAAAAACACCGTTAATGATCTGCGGCATCACAATAAAGAAATTAAAGATGCCCATATAGACCCCCATTTTACGCAACGGGATGGCATCAATCAACATCGCATAAGGCATGGCCAAAATACTCGCCCAGGCGAATCCCAAACCAAGCATCGAGATCCAGAGCATTCCGGTATCTTTGATGAAAAACATTGAAATCAAACCCAGTCCGCCACAAAATAAAGCCAGTGCATGAGTCTCTTTTTTACCTATCTTTTTTGCGATAGGCGTGAGCAGAAAAGCAAAAGGAATCGCAAATAAATTATACAGACCGAAAAGATGCCCCGTCAGATCCCCTGCTTTGTTAAACTCTACGGAATCCGTATCCTGCGGGGAAAGGCCAAAGTGATGTGTCGCCAAAGCGCTTGTCGTGAAAACCCACATGGTAAACAGTGCGAACCAGGAGAAAAACTGCACGGCACCCAGTTTTTTCATCAGTGGCGGAATTTTTGCAAAGTCGGTGAAAATATCAGAGAATTTTGATCTTACCGCTGGAACCGCGTCACCGGAAAATTCGGCAAACTGCCGGGGCGAATATTCTTTGGTGGTTACGATGGTGTACAGAATTGAAACGATGAGCACCGCTGCACCTACATAAAAAGCGTAAATCACGTTGTCCGCTACAAAACCTTTAGGAGCAACGTTGGAAACGCCCATTTTGGTAAGCCAGTTCGGCATTTCTGAACCGATCACTGCACCAACGCCGATAAGAATTGTTTGCACAGAAAAACCCAGTGTCCCCTGATGTTTTGGCAACATATCTCCCACCAGCGCGCGGAAAGGTTCCATGGCAACATTAATGGAGGCATCCATCATCGCCAGAAAAATAACCGCCAAAAGCAATACGCTGGCGCCCATCATCACCGTGACGGAAGCAGCATTGGGCAAAAAAACAAGGCCTACGGCGCATAAGACAGCACCAATTAAAAAATAAGGTTTTCTGCGGCCCAGGAGCCCCCACGTATTATCGCCCATGTGGCCGATGATGGGCTGAACGAGTAAACCGGTAATGGGTGCTACCAGCCAAAACCATGAAAGCTGGTGCACATCAGCGCCGAAGTTTGCAAGAATACGGCTGGCATTTCCATTTTGCAGACCAAAAGCCATCTGGATTCCCAGGAATCCCATACTCATATTGATGATCTGGGCAAGCGACAGATTTGGTTTAATTTTTTGAGCCATTTTTTTTGTTTGAATATTTGATATTGAGTAATCTGAGCTGCAAAAAATAATTTACTTTTTCTTTAAATCAGAAATGACAGTCTCTTCAATTGGTGATTTAATTTTGATGGCTTCGTTACTTACCTCGTTGGGGATTGTCATCGAGAGAACATATTGTTTAATTTTCCAGGTGCCGTCGATCCTTTCCAGCACGCCGCTACCACGACACAACTTCATCTGCGTATCGAGTAATTCATCAAACCAAGCGTAATTGCCATCGGAGCTGAAGGTAATATTTCTTTTCAGTGAAGTAAATTTCCAGGTTTGGCCACTATCGAAATAAGGTTTGGCCCAGACCATAAATTCGTTTTTAGTCCAGACTTCCGCGGCATCCGTACCGATGTACGTTGATTGCGCCGCGAAAAGATCGAAATAGTTCTGATAATCTGCCGTGGCTGCGAACAGGTTGAGCTCGTCCAAAACTTTGGCTACTTTTTCCGCCTGCACCTTTTCATTAAAAGCTTTTTTCTGGGAAAACAGGACATTGGAAAATAAAAGGAAAAACGCGACAAGAGAAAGAACAGCAGTTTTTTTCATGAACAAAGAATTTATTGAAGTTCTAAAATTAATGAAGATTTTGCGGGAACGGTGAGTTTATTTTGTGATGACACCGAGAATTCTTTGGCGCTGACCACGTCTTTACCTTTGGAAACATTTTGCAAAGATTCCGAAAAACGGTTTAAATCAAATGTTTGGTCGGTCGCATTATTATTTAGAACGACCATCACTTTGTCATTTTGATTGTATCGGAAATAAACATACACCTCATTCTGCGGCATATAATGCGTGGTTTTTCCGTTGTGAATCACTTCTTTTCCTTTGCGCCAGTTTAGCAATTTCTGAGTAAAATCGTGAAATTTCTTTTGCTCTGCAGTTCGGCTTTCAGATTTAAAGGCATTTTGTTTGTCACTTTGCCAGCCACCAGGGAAATCCCGGCGAATATCAGCATCACCAAGTTTGTCCTTATTGCCCATCATGCCGATTTCGGAACCGTAATAAATCTGTGGAATTCCACGGACAGTGGCGATCAGCGAAAGTGCCAGTTTGTAATACCGTGCATCGCCTTTAAAAATTTCATTAAAACGCTGCGTGTCGTGATTTTCTAAAAAAACAAGCACATTGTTGATGTCCGGATATAAAAAATCGTTCCCGAAAGAATTGTATAATTTCATCATTCCCGTGTCCCAACCGCTCTGCTCCTGCAGAGCGCCAGGCAAATCAGTAAATAAAGAAAAATCCATTACGGACGGCAGGTGAGAATTGTAGTTTGCGATCTCTGCAATTTTGGAGTCCTTTTGCCAAAAGGAAACGTGCGCAGGATTTTGCATCCAGGCTTCACCCACGATGTTAAAATTCGGATATTCGTCAGTAATTGCTTTTGCCCATTTCGCCATGGCCATCTTATCGTTGTAAGGATAAGTATCGACGCGCATACCACCCAATTCCGCATACTCGATCCACCAAATTGCATTTTGCGTTAAATAATTTAAAACCAAAGGGTTATTTTGGTTAAGATCCGGCATGGTGGTATCAAACCAGCCATTCAATGCTTCTTTTTTATCGATTTCGGAAACGTTGGTATCGAACTGAGAAGTGATGCGGTAATTGGAACGCTTAAAACCATACTTCCCTTCTCCATCTTTAAACTGGTGGATCCAGTCTTTGGTGGGTAGATCCTGAATAATCCAGTGAGAAATCCCCCAGTGATTGGTAACATAATCCTGAATAAGCATCATACCGCGCTTTTTCAGTTCGCGTGAAAGTTCCAGATATTCTGCATTGGAACCGTAACGGCCGTCGATTTTGTAGAGATCCGTTTGTGCGTAGCCGTGATAGGAAGTCTGTTTTTCATTATCCTCATTTACCGGCGTGAGCCAAAGCGCTGTAACTCCGAGGTTCTGCAGATAATCCAAATTGTTGATAATGCCGCGCAGATCGCCACCGTGCCGACCGCTGGGCAAACTGCGGTTTGCTTTTTCGGTTAAATCCGGCTGAGAATCGTTGGAAATATCACCATTGGCAAACCGGTCCGGCATGATAAGATACATCACATCTTTAGAAGAAAAAGAACTTCTTTCAGCGGAACCGGGATTTCTTTGTTTGAGCTCGTAAGTGTAAGAGTCAACGATTCTCTTTCCTTTCTTAAAATTAATTTTAAAACTTGGCTTTTTAATTTCATCCGTATTTACGGTGATAAAAACATAGTTTGGATTTTCTGTTTTCGTCAGTTCTTTAATTTTGATATCATCGGAAAGTTCGGGTTGATATTTTGAGATCTCTTTTCCGTAAACCAGGATCTGCAGTTCGGGGTTTTTCATGCCGTGCCACCAAAAGGCAGGTTCTACTTTTTGGATTTGGGCAAATGAAAACACTGCGATAAAAAGGCAGAAAAATGTGATTTTCTTCATATTATTTATTTTGGGGCGCGAGCGAAGCGAGCGCCAATTTTTACCCGTTTGTACAATAGCCCCGATTGCAGCGGCATCCTTTTGTGCAGCAGCGCGGAACAAAAGATACAGCGGAAAGCGGGATAAAGCTCCTAAAAAACGGTTTATTTTCAGTATTTCAGAAGCTGCTTTTTTCTACTTTTAAGGCATTATTTTTTTGGTTTTACAGAAATTGCATACCCACCGCTACGCGCCAACTTTACAGGAAGTTTTGTTTTGCTGGTGACGGTTTTTTTATAAATTTTATAAGACTGCGGATTGGTGATGTAGTCAGCGTCATCGCCATCAGCGTAAACAGTGGCTTCATACTTTTTGCCTTTTGGCAGAAATGAAAAATCTACGGTGAATTTTCTGGCATTTTCATCGGTAATTCCCCCGACGTACCATTCCTCTTTTCCCTTTGCTTTTCTGGCGGTGTGGATGTAATCTCCAGGCTCGGCAGACAGGATTTTCGTGTCATCCCAATCTACTGCTACATCTTTGATGAACTGAAAAGCATCCATGTGTTTGGCATAATTCTCCGGCAGATCGGCGGCCATCTGAAGCGGCGAATACATCACCACATACAGTGCAAGTTGCTTTGCCAACGTGGTTTTCACAAAACGGGTATCGCCGGGGAAATAATAATCGAGTTTGGTCTGGAAAATTCCCGGCGTGTAATCCATCGGGCCGCCCATAAAACGGGTGAACGGCAAAATCGTCTGGTGATCGGGATTATTTCCGCCAAAAGCTTCGAATTCTGTTCCGCGCGCAGCTTCTGCGGCGATCCAATTGGGATAAGTGCGGCTTAAACCCGTTGGACGAACGGATTCGTGCGAATTGACCATGATCTTATAATCGTTGGCTTTCTCTGCAATGCGCAGATAATGGTTGATCATCCACTGCGAATAATGGTGCTCGCCACGCGGAATAATATTGCCGACATAGCCGGTTTTCGCTGATTCGTAACCGTATTTATTCATTAATTTAAAAGCTTCATCGGCCCATCTTTCGTAGTTGGTCGCAGAGCCGGAAGTCTCGTGATGCATCATCAGCCGAATGTTCTTGGAATGCGCGTAGTCGTTCAGCATTTTGATATCGAAATCCGGATAAGGTGTAATGAAATCGAAAACAAATTCTTTGCTGTGGCCAAACCAGTCTTCCCAACCGGTATTCCAACCTTCAACCAACAGGGCATCAAAACCGTTTGCCGAGGCAAAGTCGATGTATTCTTTTACTTTGGTATTGTTGGCGGCGTGATTGCCGTTGGGCGTTAATTGAGAAAAGTCGGTTTTACCGATATGAACATTATTGGCGGTAGAATAAGCCCACTGCGATTTTCCGATGATCATTTCCCACCAAACGCCCATATATTTTGTAGGTTTGATGTAGGATGTGTCCTTGTATTCTGTAGGTTCGTTGAGGTTGAAAATCATTTTAGAAGCCAAAACTTCTTCCGCTTTGGGCGACACAATAATGGTACGCCACGGCGAAACTGCCGGTGTTTGGATGTAGCCTTTTGCTCCTTGCCCGTCAGGAGTTAAATGGGTTTTAAATCTAAATTGCGTCGCATCAAGATCCAAATTTGCAGCGGCATAATTAATAACGGCAGCTTCAGAAATATTGATGTACAAAGGATTTTTGCCTTCTTTTTTCAACATCAAAGGCATCTGCACGGCATTCTTAATCGGCGTTTGCGAGGCATTACCATCATAAGAAGTTGGCCAGCGTGCCGGAACTTCAGATAAGTTGGATGTCTGCGTCTGATATTCCTGGGTATCATAATCGCCGGCCAGCCACCAGGCTTTCATGTCTGTGGGCAGATCGATCTCGGAATCTTCTTCTTTGATGATGAAATAGTTGAGATTTTTCTGCTGTGGGAATTCGTATCTAAAACCTAAACCATCATTAAACAAACGGAATTTAACGATAATATGACGCTCATTCGCTGGCTGATCTAAGGTAACCGCCAACTCGTTATAATGGTTGATATAGGATTTTTTTTCGCCCATTATCGGCTCCCAGCTTTCGTTTTTCGAATCGTATTTTTCAGAAGTTTTTGTGAAACCGTTGTCCAGATCCTTTCCTTTCTGGTCTTTATTTTCTATTTCTGAAGCAAACTGGATGTCGCCGTCGCGGAGTAATCTCAGTCCAAGTTTAGAATCTTCTACTACTGTTTTGCCTTCATATTTAAGATGATAATAAGGCACGCCGGCTTTGAGCTGGAAATTCATTTCAAACTTTCCATCGGGAGATTTCAGGCTTTGCCCATTCAGCATTGTTCCTCCTAAAAACAGAAAGAGTGCAGCAATTTTCAGGTTTTTCATTTACATATTTTAGTAATCTTTAAAAATAAAAAAACTGCTGCTCAAAAGCAACAGTTTTAGTATTTAATATCAAGGTCTAAGCCTTTACTGAGGTGTCACTTTATAAGTGCCCATTTTTACGTTCAAAGTAATGGTGTACATAGCGCCACCACCATCATACTTAATATTGTCATTGTCCCCTTTCGGACCCACAAAACCAGAATTTCCAGCTTTGTGAATGTTGCCCCATTCAAGATCGCCCCAAGCCTGCTGCCCGATGAACTTGAACTGTGCATCATCCGGAATTGCGATTGAATATTCGAAAATTCCGTCACCAATCTGCGTCATTGGCAAAGCAGAATTCGCGTCCCAGCCATTTAGAGAACCTACAAGATATACGTTTGTAGGAACAGTTGGCAATGATGATGGCGTTACGGTAATTGCTCTGGAATTTTGGTCAATCGTAACTTTATACATTCCTGAATTTCCGGTAAACTTAATATTTTCGCTGCCTGAAGGCTCAAGGTTTGCCGACCAGGTTGTAAAATATTTGTAAGAATCTTTGATGCCGGTCGCGTTCAAACTGTAGTTAATCGGATCCCAGTCCTGCTGGCCCAAGAATCTAAATTCACCGTTATTCTCCAAATAAGTATAGATTTCTGATATTTCATTATTCTGATACAGCAGTTGAGCGTGCGGTGCATCCCAGCCTACAGCACTACCGCCGCCTACGATATAGAACGGTTTGTATGCCGGTTGGTAAGGTGTAAGTTTAAAGGTTACGACATCAGAAACGAGCATAATGGTACCACCTACAGAAGCGGACGTCACAGTGACGCGGATATCAACATTAGAAGCGACCGCCGGCGAAAGTCCTGCTTTCAGTGCGGCTTCGTTCAGCGTATAATTGGAGACTTTTAATGTAGTATTGTCTTTTACGCTGCCCAGACTTTGGAAATCGGTTGATCCAGCCGCCGCGATCTCAATGAGATATTGGATTGAAACGCCATAATCATAATCCGTCCAGCTGATGGTGGTTGCTTCGTCCAACGGGTTTTGACCATCAAGAGAAAGCATGTCGCCGCTTTTAGGATTTGTAATAATTGGTTTCGCCACGGGATAAGTAGTTACCGGAAAAGAAACAGTGTTGGAAACTTCTGTCCCGCGCTCCACGCGCACATAAACTGTCTTTGAAGCGTAAGGCTGCAGTCCGGCCTGAAGCATGGCAGTGTTCAGCGCACCGATGGTTGTGGTGAGCGTGTTGGTTTCTGCTTTTGCAAGTTCTACCTTAGTTTCAAAGTCTTCGGAGGTAGAGATTACGACACTATACGGACCTGATCCGCTCGTGGCGTTGCTCCATTTTAGAATGAATGGATTCTGATCCATTGTCGGGTAAAGCACCATTGCACCGAGGGTAGTTTCATACAGCGTGAAGGAAGGTTCCGGCGAAGTCCAGTCACGATCCACTTCGTTGCGGCAAGCGGTGAGCAGCAGCAGTGGCGTAATCATCAACAGGAATATTTTAACTATATTTTTCATCTAGATTATTTTTAATCATTAAATAACAAAATCAATTATCGCACTGGTATGAGCGTGTATGCGCCTGTTGCATCATTGAAATAAACATCATACGTCCACTCGGCGGTAAGTGGGATATTTGCTCCACTCGTGCTGGCTGTCCCATAGAACTCAGCGTTGGTTCCCCAGCTCGTATCCCAGGCGTTATCTGCGCGGAATTTAAATTCGCCCGGTGTTAAAACAATGCCTTTAGCAATCCAGAGATGAGGATCAAATGTGGACTGAGTAAGTTGCGTGTCAGTATCCCAATCGCCGTTTACTGTACCAATAATAGAAATGCTGCTATATGTAGTTCCCGGATCTGCGGCTGCTTCAAAAGTGTAGCTTAAAGTGGAAGTATCAACAGTGAGGGTGTAGTAACCCGCTGTTTCTACAGGGATATTTCCGGAGCCTCCATCCATGCTGAGCTGCCCCGCTGTTGCACCAAGGCCATACTGTGGATCCCATAAACCTTTAACAGGCACTATTTTGAAACCGCCTTCCGCAAAATAACCAGTAAAGGTATATTTTGATGCATCAGACGTCTTCATCAGCGGGAGCATATTTACGTTTCCGGCTTCATTACTCCATTCTGCCGCTGTAGCGTCGCCGACCAGATAGAGGTCGGTAAAATTATACGTCGGGCTTGCGAGATAAGGGGTAATCATCAGCGATGTAACTGCAGACTGCTGTGCCATCGCGCCTGCACCCACAAAAGCGGTAACGCGCAGGAAAAGTTGCTGTGCCTCTGCCGGTAGAAGCCCAACTTTTTTTACTGCCTCATTCAGTTCCACCGTTGTGAACGATGCATAAGTCTGCGACTGATCTTTTGTTGTAATGGTTTCCGCATTTTCGAAAGATTGGTCGGCACTTATTTCTACGCGGTATTTCACTTCAGTAGGGACGCTGAATGTAGCGGGTGCCCAGCTGATTGTGAGCGCCGTATTTCCGGGAAAATTTTTGTCCAGTACCAAACTGGTGGCCGACAAATCCATCATCATGGGCGCTTCCTGATTTTCAATGGTGATAAGTTCGCGATCTTCGCAAGACGTGAGGCCCACTAAGAGTACCAACGCCCAAAAGATATGTGTAACTATACTATTTTTCATTTTCTTTGTTTTTTAGAGATTAGTAACCCGGATTCTGTACCAAATTGGGATTCACCACCAGGTCATTATTTGGAATGGGGAAAAGATTGCGGTACTCCGGCACCGCTGTTCCCTCCTTCACGTTACCTTTCCATGGCCACAGATAGGCGGAAGAAGTGAACTTTCCAAATCGGATAAGATCCGTTCGGCGCGTGTTTTCCCAAGAAAGCTCGCGAGACCTTTCGTCCAGAATGAAATTTAAATCCAGAACAGATACCGTAGAGGCATTGGCCCGAGTGCGCAGTTGATTAACGTAAGAGAGCGCTGTCGCCATGCTGCCGCCACCGCCGCGAACTACTGCTTCAGCATACATTAAATAAACGTCGGCCAAGCGATACATGGAAAGATCTGCTTCTACCCAATTGTCATGCGCCCCATCTGTACCGTCACTCTTGATGTTTTTGTATTTGATGAATGCGTAGCCGTCGGTAAAATTGCCCAAATCTTCAATTTCCAGCGTGTGACCGGTTTTGTAAAATCTACCGCGAACGTCGTTTTGCTCAAATTTCTGAACGAATGCTTTGGTGGTGCGGATACCACCCCAGCCACCGTTGATTCCAAACTCTGCCGGATCCATAGTGCCTCCAACAGCAGCGTGGACCATAAAAGTGGTCCCCCCATTCGTCTGGGTCTTTTGCCCATCATAGACAATAGAAAAAATATTTTCGGGGTTATTAATATTATTATCCGCTAAAAATAAATTAGCATAAACAGGATTCAACGTATAACCTGCCCCTATTACTTTTTCGGTCATTCCAATCACGTCGGCATTGCGCTCGGTGCCGGTGTATACTTTTGCATTAAGGTAAAGGCGCGCCAGTAACGTCCAGGCAGCAGCTTTGTCAACGCGTCCATATTCATTTGCGCGCGGTGCTTTCAGGTTCTCAGCAGCAGCTTTCAATTCGTTTTCTACATAAGTGAAAAGTTCGCTGCGCATGATCTGCTTCGGAACGGTACCCAACGTAGTTTCGTCAACAAACGGCACATTACCGTAAAGATCCAGCAAATGGTAATAAGACTGTGCTCGCAGGAATCTTGCCTCAGCACGCATTACTTTTGCCTCATCCAGATCAGCGCCAGTGATGCCGTTGCTGCTAAGCACTTCGTCCGAAGTATTTCTGATGAACTCGTTACAGAACGCTACTTCGGTGTAAAGCCGGAAATACATGGCATTATTAAATTCATTGCTGGCGGTCCAGTTCATTTTATGAAATTCGGGCAATGTGCCGTCATTCCAACCAATGACAGCCTCGTCGGTGGTCACCTCCTGCATATAATACATGAGTCGCATATAATTGGAAAAACCACCGTCGATATCTGCGATATCTCCATTACCATCTCCGCCCGACTGCCCCGCTACAGCAAGACCGCCATAGAGTTTTGCGAGCAAATTTTTGTAATTGCCAAAATCTTTATAGAGACTTGCTGCTGTAATTTCCGTGATTGGTTCCTGGCGAAGATCGTCCACACAAGAATTATTCATAAACGAAGCTCCAAAAAGAGAGAGAGCCAACGCTATATTTTTTATTTTAAACTTTTTCATTGCTGTTTTTATTAAAATTGAAAGTTTAACCCCAGTGAATACACTTTTGGCCGCTGATAGAAGCCATTGTCGATGTTTCCGAATATTTCGGGATCTACCCCGGAATAATCCGTAATCACGAAAACATTTTGCGCCATACCGTACACTTTCAGATTACTTTGCGTACCAAAAAGGTCCCCGAAATTGTAACCAAGGGTGAGGTTATCCATTCGTAAAAACGAAGCATCCTCGATGAAAGCATCGCTCCAATACTGCGGAGTTTTAAAGCCGTAGTTGGCCGTTGTAGTGGAAATATTTTGCAGATAATCATTAGTGCCGATACTCTGAACATTGGACTGTGATGCAAAGTTGTTATACACATAATTGCCCAATACCGCCCGAAGCGATGTGCTGAAATCCCAGTTTTTGTACGCCAGTTTGGTAGAGAATCCAAAGGTGGCATCGGGTGTGGTAGAATGATAGAAGTATTTGTCGCCTGCCGCCGTTATTTTGCCATCACCATTTCGGTCAACGTAGACGCCTTCCAATGGCTTTCCTGCATTGTCATATATCTGCTGGTAGACGTAAAAAGCAAATGGAGTATAGCCTACACTGTGCGCCTGTATCGTATTGCCGACGCCGCCGGAAATCCCGCCCTGCTGAATCAGATAACCTTCTGCTACGTCGGTAAAACTGGTGATTTTGGGATTGTAATGGGCGACATTGAAACTGAAATCCCAACGAAAATTATCAGTACGAACAGGATTAACGTTAATTAAAAATTCTACCCCATCCGTCTGCATTTCGCCGATGTTCTTGATATTTTTATTGCTGAACTCGCCTGCCGGAACTCCTACCGAAGCGAGGAGATTTGTGGTGTTCTTCTTAAACCAATCCACAGAACCTGTTACACGGTTTTGCCAAAAGCCGAAGTCCAGTCCGGCATTGATGGTTTCAGTGGTTTCCCAAGTGAGGTTCGGATTGTACTGCGTAGGTCGGTACATAAAATAAAACTGATCCCCGAATCCGTATTGCGACTGCGCGTCGGAAACATTGTATGCCGGGAAAGAGTTATACCAGGAGCCTACTTCCTGCTGACCCGTTTCTCCCCAACCGGCACGTAGTTTTAAATCTGAGAAAACGTTGGAACCTTTCAGGAAATCCTCATTAATGATTTTCCAGGCTCCTGATGCTGCGAGGAAGGTGCCCCAGTTATTTTTCAGATCGATACCGTTATAAAAACGCGAGGTACCGTCTCTTCTGGCAGAACCGGTGAGGATATATTTATTGGCAACAGTAAAAATAGCCCGTCCGTAGAAGCCTAACAAGGTCAGTTTACCTTCGTAATCTCTACCGGTTGTTGGTTCCGTATCGGGATTGCCAAAATAAGTAGGACTGTCCGGTGAAATGTTATGGAATTGCTGATAAGAATATCCTGCCAGTAAATCGAGCTTGGTGTCGATTGGGGAAATAGTGGTAACATAGTTTAAATAAGCTTCAAACAGCTTATTATCTTTTTCCTGTGTATAATCGCGCCGCGTGCTTTGATTGTTAGACGATACTACGCCGGCAAAATTGGGATATTCCGTAACAGCACCTGTGCCTTTTTGATAATCATAACCACCCACTACGTTCACATGGAGGTCTGGAAGCCAATGTAATTTATAATCCAAATGCAGGTTTCCGATTCCGCGAAATACGGTTGAAACATCGCGGCGACCGTAAAGCGAGCCCAGCGGGTTTCTCGTGGCATTTACATTCAGATTGGTATCCGTAAGCCACCATTCCCAATAATTGCTTACACGATTTCCTCTAGTTGAATAATCATACACGGACTGCGTCGGATCAAAAAACTGCGCAGCACCTATGACTCCTGCCGGAAAACGGTTTTCGGTCATAGAGCCTTTTACGTTTGCCGTAATGCTAAGATGATTGTCAAATAATTTTGGTGTCATATTTAACCCTACGGACGTACGGCGGAATTCGTTGGTTCGTACAATACCGTTCTGCTCATTATAACCTATCGACAGACGGTAAGGAAGCTTTTTGATTCCGCCTGAAATGGCCACATTATTGTCCGTGCCCCACGCCTGTTGATAAATAAGGTCTTGCCAGTTGGTGTTGGCGGTGCCCAGTTTATCAATATACTTCTGCGATCCATTGGCTAAAACAAATGCCCGGAATTCATCTGCCGAAAGAACATCCTGGTTTCCCATCTTGGTAGAAACAGACGCCATCGTGGAAAAGTTCACTTTCAGCCGGCCGGATGAGCCTTTTTTAGTAGTAATCAGGATAACGCCATTCGACGCTCGGTTACCATAAATTGCGGCTGCCGAGGCATCTTTTAGGACATCAAAAGACTCAATATCGTTGGGATTGATAAGCGCGAGAGCATTAGATGCACCACTTACTCCGCCAAAATCCATTGGTACGCCGTCTATCACAATTAGCGGATCGTTGCTCGCTGTAAGTGAAGCGCCGCCACGAATTCTGATCGTAGAACCCGATCCTGGACTTCCACCGTTGCCGGTCACCGTAACGCCGGGAGCCTTTCCCTGAATCAGCTGATCCGGTGAGGTTGCCCCGCCATTAAAATCTTTGGACGTAATGGAAGCGATCGATCCTGTGAGATCTTCTTTCTTCTGCTTTCCGTACCCGATCAGTACTACCTGCTCGATGTCGGCTGTTTTTACCGTATCAGACTGCTGAGCGTGCAGCATAGAGCCCGCCAGTAAAAATGCCGGCGCGATCTTTAAAACTTTAGTATAGTTTATCACGAAATTAAATTTTAGATTAATATTCCTTTAACAAAACCGCCATAAAGCAGTGCTGCAATTTAAGCAAAATTAACATTTCGCGCCGGAAATGGCGAAAGTGTTAAAGTACAGCTGAGATAAATCATAAATATTGGTGCTGAAACGAGCGCTTGGTGCGAGATCAGCTAGTTCTACTGGAATATAAAAATAATTGAGATTTAAAAATTTGTCGTGCATAAGCTAAACAGCCGTTTCACATTTTAGGGTGCAAAAAATCAACATTGGTTCACTGGTTTTTTATTTTTTTAATTCCAGCGTGTAACGCTTATCTTTGCATAAACTACCAAACTTTTATGGCAAACAAAAAAATGATCACGGCAGCTTTGCCGTATGCCAATGGTCCTGTGCACATCGGGCATCTGGCCGGCGTTTATATTCCGGCTGATGTGTATGCACGTTTTCAGCGCCGGCTCGGAAACGAGGTTGCCTTTATCTGCGGCTCGGATGAACACGGAATTCCCATCACCATCCGCGCAAAAAAAGAAGGCGTAAGTCCGCAGGATATTGTTGATAAGTACCACGCTGTAATTAAGAAATCATTTGATGATCTTGGGATTTCGTTTGATGAATATTCGCGCACTACGTCTGAGAAACACCGCGAAGTAAGCCAGGATTTCTTTAAAACCTTATATAATAAAGACAAATTCACCGAAGAAATTTCTGAGCAATATTTTGATGAGCAGGCAGGTGAGTTTTTGGCCGACCGATATATTGTGGGCACATGTCCCAAATGTGGCAATGAAAATGCCTATGGCGATCAGTGTGAAAAGTGCGGTTCTACTCTTTCTCCCTCAGAATTGATTCATCCAAAATCCATGCTGAGCGGAAATGTTCCCATTTTAAAAGAAACCAAGAATTGGTATCTTCCTCTAAATGAGTACGAAGATTTCCTCAATGAATGGATCATCGACGGACATAAAGACGATTG
This sequence comes from Flavobacteriales bacterium UBA6693, assembly GCA_002454815.1. Classification (GTDB taxonomy): domain Bacteria; phylum Bacteroidota; class Bacteroidia; order Flavobacteriales; family Weeksellaceae; genus Kaistella. The sequence continues at coordinate 160,109 of DKJL01000007.1, read as the reverse complement.
GAAACCCAACGTGTACGGACAGGTAAAATCCTGGATCACTGACGGGCTGAAACCCAGAGCGATGACGCGTGATTTGAATTGGGGCGTGCCGGTTCCATTGCCCAATGCGGACGGAAAAGTGCTTTACGTCTGGTTTGATGCACCGATCGGCTACATTTCATTCACCCAGGAATGGGCAGAAAAAAACGGAAAAGACTGGAAAGCTTTTTGGCAGGACGAAAATTCAGACTTGATTCACTTTATCGGAAAAGACAATATCGTTTTTCACTGCATTATTTTCCCGGCGATGATGAAGGCGCACGGCGATTACATTATGCCGACCAATGTCCCGGCTTTCGAATTTTTGAATCTTGAAAACGATAAAATCTCCACTTCCAGAAACTGGGCAGTTTGGGCGCATGAATATGTGGAAGAATTCCCCGGTCAACAGGATGTTCTGCGCTATGCTTTATTGTCTTCCGCGCCGGAAACCAAAGACAATAATTTTACCTGGAAAGATTTTCAAACCAAAAACAATTCAGAGCTGGTAGGCATTTTCGGAAACTTTATTAACAGAGTTGCCGTCCTGATTCATAAATATTACGACGGAATTATCCCCGCCGGAAATGAAAACGCCGAAGAGCTGAAGGAAATCACCAAAGCCGCCAGCGAAGTTGAAAATTTCCTGGAAGTTTATGAATTCCGAAATGCTTTAACGTCAATGATGAATTTGGCACGTTTCGGAAATCAATATCTGCAGATCGAGGAACCTTGGAAAACCATAAAAAACGATCCCGAAAAAGCAGCCAACTCTTTATTTATCGCTGCTCAAATCGCCGTGGGACTGGCGCAAATCTGTGAGCCGTTTCTTCCTTTCAGCGCCAAGAAACTGCAGAAAATGTTTAATGTTTCTCAGTTAAACTGGAGTGAAATTAAAAACGAAAAAGTATTCGTAAAAACCGGCCACAAAATCAATCCGGCGGAACTGCTGTTCTCAAAAATTGAAGATGAAACCATCGAATTTCAAATTCAGAAATTAGAGAACACCAAAGAATCCAACAAAAAAACCAACCCGAAAGCCAACCCTATGAAAGAAGAAATCCAGTTTGATGATTTTACCAAAATCGATCTCAGAACCGCTACCATACTGACCGCCGAGAAAGTGGAAAAAGCCGACAAATTACTGAAATTCTCTGTAGACACCGGCGTTGACGTAAGAACTGTAGTTTCCGGCGTCGCCGAAAGTTTCACGCCCGAAGAATGCGTAGGAAAACAGGTGATGATTTTATTAAATCTTGCACCACGCAAAATCCGCGGCATCGAATCTCAGGGAATGTTGCTGCTGACGACCAAACCCGATGGCAAACTCGCTTTCGTAACGCCAGACGTTCCTGTTGAAAACGGCGTGGAAATCAGTTAATTAATTTTAAAAATAACCAAAAGGCCTGAACAAAATTCAGGTCTTTTTTTATGCTTTCGTAAGCCTCGCCAAATACGACTCTTCGTCCTGCAGTACTTTCTCAATGCGGAAACCGTTATTCCGAACTGCACGCGATAATGTTTCGAAATCCAGATAAAGCCAGGTGATTGGCTTTTCCGTGTCGCGCTTATAATGGATGAAATAATCGACTTCGCCATAATATCGGTCTGCCGGGACCAGTACACCACCCTCTTCATCGCGGTCGTACATATAAAGGATGTCGGTACTGTCGATTAAAATCTGTCCGTTGTCATTTAAAATCAGATGCAGTTTCTCGAGATAAATATCGATTTTATCCAAACTTTGAAAAATCCCCGTTCCATTCATCAGCATTAAAACAGTATCGAATTTTTGCTCCGCCACTTCCAAAATATCAGCACAAACTGTTTTGGAAACACCGCGCAACCTGCAGATTTCAATTGACTTGCGCGAAATGTCGAGCGCCGTCACTTTTAACTTCCGTTGATTTTGCAGATATAAACTGTGCGATCCTGCACCGGCTCCGACATCGAGCACTTTACCGCTGGAGAGTTGCAGCGCGCGCTGCTCGATGGCATTCATTTCCTGAAAATCCCGGAACAAATATTTCACGGGCAGCTCATCAATATCCGAAATAGAGGTTTCGGTGAGCAAATCTTCGGGCGCATTTCCGTGATGATAATCCCAAATTGCCTGCCCCATCAAGTCTTTCATTACAACAGAATTTTTGCAAAAGTAGAGAATAATTGGGCAAATAATTTTTAAGCAATATCAGCAAAGCTAAATTTTAATTAAATTAGTCCACACAATACTTATGATGAGAAAAATCGACCTTTTATTTGCGGAATATGCAGAAAGTCACCGCAACGCCACCAACAAATTAATTCACTGGATCTGCGTGCCCCTTATTTTCTTCAGTATTTTGGGATTTATTTCACTTATTCCGGCGCCGCACTTTTGCGTTCGTTTCTTTGGCTGCATCAGCGTAATAAGTATCGCTGGAGTAATATTGGTGACGGTTTTTTATTTTCGGCTGTCCTGGCGCATCAGTTCACTCATGGTTTTGGTGATGTTGTTTCTGGAGTATTTCGTTTACCATATCAACATCCAATTACAACATGATTCGTGGATTGTTTTCGCCACAATATTTATTATTTCTTGGATTGGTCAGTTTTATGGACATAAAATCGAAGGCAAGAAACCCAGCTTTCTAAAAGACTTACAGTTTCTGCTGGTGGGACCTATTTGGCTGCTGCATTTTATTTTGAAAAAACGCAGAATACGTTACTAAACTTTCTTTCACAATTTCACGGCAGAAAGCAGTTTCTGCAAGCACATCAAAACCGCTCAAATATTTATTTGCCCAAAACAAAAACAGCCGGGATTTTGTGCAAATTTATCTTGCTTTTCTGCCATTCTTTTATGGTTAAAGTTTTGATTAGTTCGTTGGCGGGGTCATTGATATTTGCAGCAATACAGAGTCTGGCAATTGGTGGCAAAAACCTGCAGAGATCCTCCAGCAACTGATTATTACGATACGGGGTTTCCATGAAAATTTGAGTGTAACCTGTCTTTTGAACTTGATTTTCCAGCCACAAAATCCTGCTTTTTTTCTCCGATCGGTCAATTGGCAAATAGCCGTGAAAGGTAAATTCCTGTCCATTGAAGCCGCTCGATATCAGTGCCAGAATAATCGACGAAGGCCCGTTGACGGGAATGACCTGGATGCGGTTCTCATGGCACCAGCGTACGATGATATTACCGGGATCTGCAATACAGGGCAAACCCGCTTCTGACAGCAATCCGAAATCCTGTCCCTTTTTCATCAGTTCCTGCGCGTCTTTTAAGTCGGCAGTTCCTGCATATTTGTCGAGTAAAAAAAGTTGCAGATCTGCCTGTTTCTTTTCAGGAGCAAAAAATTTAATAACTTTCCGCGCGGTCTTTTCATTTTCCACAAAGAAATAATCGGTGCGCATAATATATTCTTTCACGGCCGGCGCGAAATAACCGACAGGTGAATTTTCGGAAAGGTAAGCTGGGATGAGGAATAACATAGAAAGTAACGGATTTGATTATTTTTAAAAATGATCGTTACGCGTTTTGCTGAATTTCTTCCGCGATGCGACCGCAGACTTCGTCCAGGGTTTTGTACACGTCGTCAAAGTCCTGATCGACGCCCCAATAAGGATCAGGAACTTCGGCGTCCTCCAGGATCAGCGAAACTTTGCTGCGGTCCCCGTGCGATTTTGCCAGTGACAGAACGTCTTTCAAATTAGATCGGTCCATACAATAAATCCGGTCATATTTAGCAAAATCTTCAGAGGTAAACAGTCTCGAAGATTGCGACGAAATATCCAGGCCGTTTCTTTTCGCGGCTGCAATGGAGCGCTCATCCGGACTTTTACCGGAATGATTGTCGATCGTGCCGGCTGAATCGACGGTAAAAGTGTCGGGTAATTTGGATTTTAAAATTCCTTCGGCCAGTGGGCTTCTGCAAATATTCCCCAGGCAAACCATTAAGATTTTCATGTAATTCAATTTGATCAGCAGCAAAATACAAATAAAAAAAGGAACTTTTTATAAAAATTCCTTTTGTTCAAATTACGACTGCGGTTATTGTTTAAGACGCTCCGTCAGTTCTTTCACGTATTTCTTCACTTCCTTGTCGATTTTGGAGACATCTTTTATCGTATCGCAGGCATACATTACGGTAGAATGATCTTTCCCGCCCATCTCTTCACCGATTTTATTAAATGTTGCGTTTGTAAATTCTTTCGCAAAATACATGGCTAACTGTCTTGGCAACGCGATTTCTCTTTTTCGCGTTTTAGAAAGCAGTTGATCGCGCTGGATACCAAAATATTCGCACACAACTTCCTGAATATAGGGAATATTGATCACCTTCTTCTGGTTTGCCGCAATCTTGTTAATGGTTTCCTTCAGGAGTTCCAAAGAAAGATCCGACTTATAAATAGTGGAATACGCAATGACGGAATTGATAACGCCGATCAGTTCACGCACGTTTGTTTTCACTTCCGAGGCCAGGAAATCCAGCATATCTTCGGTAAGAACGATGCCATCGCGACTGAGTTTGTCGACGATAATCTTGCGTCGCGTATCGAAGTCAGGCGATTTGATTTCTGCGGAAAGCCCCCATTTAAAACGTGAAACAATTCGGTCCTGGATGTCCAGAATATCCACGGGAGCTTTATCGGAAGTAAGGATAATCTGCTTACCGTTTTGGTGCAGATAATCGAAAATATGGAAAAAGCTGTCCTGCGTGGATTTCTTACCGGAAAGAAACTGGATATCGTCGATAATGAGCACATCCACCATTTGGTAAAAATTCGCAAATTCTGTTTGTTTGTGCGCTTTTGCCGCAGATACGAACTGCTGGATAAACTTTTCTGAAGAAAGGTAAAGCACCACTTTTTCAGGATAAGTATTCTTCACTTCCAGGCCAACAGCATGGCCTAAGTGCGTTTTTCCGACACCATAGCCGCCATAAAGAAACAGCGGATTAAAAGCCGTAGCACCCGGACGTTTCGCGATGGATTTCGCCACCGTCGATGCAAATTTGTTGCTTTCGCCTTCTACATAATTATCAAAGGAAAAATCGGCTTTCAGATTCGAGTCGATATTGACTTTCTTCATGCTCGGCACTACAAACGGATTAATGACGTTGGCAGGGAATTGTGGAGGCATCGTTTCCTGCATTTTTGGTGTCGGCACGCTTTTGCCCTGCACGTTGATGGTGATAGGTTTTTCTTGTCCGGCCGGCTTATTTTCCATTACGGAATACCATAATTTCACACCGCGGCCAATGTTTTTTTTCAGTGCTGCAGAGAGCAGTGAGAGGTAATTATCCTCAATATATTCTTTATAAAAATCACTCGGTACGAGCAGCGTCAGATTGTTACTCACCAAAGATATGGGACGTACATTGTCGAATAACAGATCAAACGAATTCTCGAGTTTTTTCAGGTCAGTATGGTCTTCAGCTGCGTTGAGATTATCACGCATAAACTGTAGACATCTTTCCCAAATAAGAGTTAAATTTTCATCCATTTTGTAGCTGCAAAGTTTGTCGCCGGAGGTTGATTTTGGCGGGAAGACAAAGGTCTTGTTTTTAATTATTAAAAAAAAGTTATTGTCCTATTGGTTATTTAAAAATATATTTGTATGATTAGTTTATGACTTAATATGATACACACAACACACTCATTACGTGTACGTTACGCGGAAACCGATCCAATGAAATATGTCTATTACGGCAATTATGCAGCGTATCTGGAAGTGGCCCGCGTGGAACTTTTCCGGACGCTCGGCATGTCTTATGAAGCCATCGAACAGCGCGGAATTTGGCTGCCGGTTTCCGAATTTTCAATTAAATATTTGAGACCTGCTCGTTACGATGATCTGCTCGAAATCCATACGTTTATCCGAGAATTACCCGGCGTAAAAATAAAATTTGATTATGAAATTTTTGACGGTTCCGGACAGCAGATTACAACGGCAACAACCACACTTTTTTTCCTCGATGCGGAAAAAAATAAAATCGTGCGCTGTCCTGATTTTTTGATGAAGCTAATTCAAAAAAGCTGGAAACCTTTATTATAAAACAGTGTCGGGTGGAACTTCATAAGGCGCTTTATTTTGTTCAAAAATACGCGTCTTCGCAGATCCTTCCACCGTGATGCGGTCGCCAATTCGGCGGATCCAGTTTCCCTCGCGCAGACCGACTACTTTGGTATCATTTTGCGTTAAAAATTCCATGATTCTGGTTTCTCGTGTTTCGCCGTTATGTTTCAGCTCGGGGTTCGGATCGAGATAATGCGGATTGAGATTGAAGGGAACAAGACCCATACAATCGAAGTTGGGCGGATAAACGATGGGCATATCGTTGGTTGTTTTCATATTCACACCGCCAATATTTGAACCGGCGCTCGTACCTAAATAAGGTTTGCCTGCGGTAATATTTTTCTTTAAAACATTCATCAAACCCTTTTCGTGCAGTGTTTTTACCAGCAGAAAAGTATTTCCGCCGCCGGTGAAATAACCTTTCGCCTCATTTAAAGCCTGTCCGGGATCTTCAAATACGTGAAGGCCACGCACGCCGATATTTAAAGTTGAAAAAAATTCTCGCGCCTTCGCGGTGTAATCGTCGTGCGAAATTCCGCCGGGACGCGCATACGGGATAAATATAATTTCTGTAATTCCTGAGAAAAGTGGTCTTAGTTCGTCTTTTAAATATTCCAGGTAATTGCCACCAAACAGAGTCGAAGTCGACGCGAGAATAAAATTCATAGTAAAGGAGTAAAACGTAAAGATAGAAATTTAAACCTCAAACAATGTGGTGCGACATGACGATTGTCATATTAATAAAATTTAAGCTGATATTTATCAACAATAAGGTAATTAATTTAAAATGACTCAAATGTAAATAATTAAGAGCTAAATTTGCACATAAATTAATAACACACAAACACATCTGTGATGAATTTTACCATTGTCGGACTGTTTCCTGCTCAGGAAAACATTCAGAAAGTCTCAACAGGATTGGAAGAATCCGGAATTACGAATCATAATTTACTGATTTACAAAACTGCTCCTAAGCAAACGAAGGCCCGCGCCACCGGTTTTTGGGAAAGATTATTTCTGGAATCGGCACCGGAATATACGCCGGACAATGAGGAGCTGATTACCAGTGTACAGGTTCATAATGAAGCTGAGTTTGAAACCGTGCAAAAATCATTTCAACAAAATAAAGCAGTCAAAATTTATGAATTTAAAGACATGACCATCGACGAAGCGCGCGACCTTAATTATATCCGCAAAATTGTGCAGGTTCGTGCGAAATCGCAGATTTATGCGCTGCCACAAATTTCGCTGACCGCCGGTATGCTGAACGAACTGTAAGAATTTACTTTTCTAATAAATTTTAAAGATCCGCCGCACGGATCTTTTTTTTGTTTTCAGCAAACGCAAGCTAATATTTGTCGCCCCATTTCTTTTTCAGCTGTTCGGCGATTTTGTTTTCCGTCGAATTATGACCGGGCGTATAGAATCTCGTCCCCGAAATCTCCTCGGGCAAGAATTCCTGCTCGATAAAATTTCCCGGGTGCGCGTGGGCATAGCCGTAATTTTTGCCGTAATCCAAGTCCTTCATCAGTTTGGTCGGCGCGTTACGAAGATGAAGCGGCACGGGCAAATTTCCCGTTTTCTTCACAAACGCCATCGCTTCATTGATCGCTGTGTAGGTTGAGTTACTTTTTGGCGACACTGCCAGATACACCGCTGTTTCACTCAGCATAATCCTCGCTTCGGGATTTCCGATCATATTGATGGCTTGGAAACATGCGTTGGCAACCGTCAGCGCGGTCGGATTCGCCAAGCCAATATCTTCTGAAGCCAGTATCACCATGCGTCGCGCAATAAATTTGATGTCCTCGCCGCCTACCAGCATCCGAGCCAGCCAATAGACCGCCGCATTGGGATCCGACCCTCGCATCGATTTGATGAAAGCTGAAATAATGTCGTAGTGCTGCTCACCGTTTTTATCGTAGAGCGCCATGGTTTCCTGAAGTACCGACAGCACTTCTTCATTTCCTATTTTTTTCTGAGTTGAATTTTTATACTGATTCAGCACATTCTCCACCGCGTTGATGAGTTTCCGCGCATCTCCACCGGAATATTGTATCAGCGCCTGTTTTTCTGTGATGATGAAGTTGCCGGCGTTCTCTGCGTTATAACGATTCAGGGCGGTATCAATCAATTGCTCCAGTTTTTCATGGCTTAGCGCTTTCAAAACATAGACCTGTGACCGGGAAAGCAGTGCCGACACCACTTCGAAACTGGGATTTTCTGTGGTGGCGCCCATCAACACGATCCAGCCTTTTTCCACGGCATGCAAAAGCGAATCCTGCTGGGATTTATTAAATCGGTGAATTTCATCAATAAAAAGTATCGGCGATTTTCCGGAGAACAGGTTTTGCTTTTTCGCTTCTTCGATAACTTCCCGCACGTCTTTCACCCCGCTCGACACGGCAGAAAGTTTATAAAACCGGCGTCCTGATGTTTCGGAAATAATTTCTGCTAAAGTCGTTTTTCCGGTTCCCGGCGGACCCCAGAAAATCAGCGAATTTAAAGTGTCATTTTGCAGCATCTTGCGGATCGGTCCGTTATCGCCGGTAAGATGTTCCTGGCCAACAACATCGTCCAGCGTTTTAGGACGCAATTTTTCAGCAAGCGGTATATTGGAGTTCGACATAAGATTGATTGATGATACAAAGTTAACAGAAGTTTCAGAAATGATAATTTACTTAAGCAGTGGATCTTTTCCCAACTATTTGGTTATTTTTGCATGCCATGCTAAAGAAAATTGTCTCTTTTCCAATGATCGCGCTGGTTCGGTTTTACCAGTGGTTTATTTCGCCCATTTTGCCGAGCAGCTGCCGTTACCAGCCGACCTGTTCGCATTATATGGTAGAAGCACTGCAGGTACACGGCCCTTTAAAAGGGCTGTGGTTAGGATTGAGAAGGATTTCACGCTGCCATCCTTGGGGTGGACAGGGTTACGATCCGGTACCGGGCGGCAAAAAAGATTAATGCGGAGGCCGCTACCTTTATAATTAAATTTAAATAAATCTATGTTTACACTACTCTATTCTACTTGGGATCCGTCTACCGGCCTTTCTTTGGGGCCTCTCACGCTGCATTATTACAGTTTGATGTTCATTTTTGCGTTCGGCCTTGGGTATTTGCTGATGACAAAAATTTACAAAATCGACGGTGTCAACGAGAAGTATGTGGAGCCGCTGTTTACCTGGACGCTGGTCGGAACGATTTTGGGTGCAAGATTAGGACACGTTATTTTTTATCAGCCAGAACTTTTTCAACAGGATTTCTGGTCGGTCTTTCTACCGATTCGCACCAAACCTCAACTGGAGTTTACCGGGTTTTCCGGGCTGGCCAGTCACGGTGCCACCATTGCGCTGATTTTTACCACGTTATATTACGCTTATAAAATCATCCGAAAAAATCCTTTTTGGGTGTACGACCGCATCGGAATTCCCGTAGCGCTGGGCGGTGCCTTTGTACGAATTGGTAACTTTTTCAATTCTGAAATTATCGGTAAACCTGCGCCGGAAAATTCGCCTTTTGCTATTCTTTTCCCGCAGCAGAGCGCAGAATACGGAGACATTGTACCACGTTATCCAACGCAGCTTTTCGAGGCGGCCGGTTATTTTTTACTGTTTATTCTACTTTGGATTCTCTACCGTTATACACGAAAAAAATATCAGCAGGGCTGGCTGTTCGGTCTGTTTTTCATTATTCTCTGGGCCGTGCGTTTCTTTGTGGAGTTTTTAAAAGAACCACAGGGCGACGAATTTATTCAGTTTGCAGGACTGAATACGGGACAGATCTTATCCATTCCGTTTATGCTCGCCGGGTTCGTCATTATGTTTACATCAAAAAACCGTGTCATCACCGAAGCAGAAAACGCAAAACCTGAATAGCAGGCAAAATATCGTTCATTAACAAAGCTGTCTCTTTTTGGGACAGCTTTTTGATTTAAAAATAATTGAAAATTATTTCGAAAGAAAATTTCCATTGTAATCGCTTTAAAAATTAAATTTGCTAACTACGATCGATTCGTACTGGGTTTGAGTTTATACATATTTTGCTCATTTCCACACGAAATTTTTAAATCTGATAAATAGTACTGAATTATGGGAGTTATACAAGAATTTAAAGCATTTGCTTTTAAAGGAAATGTGATGGATCTGGCAGTCGGCGTCATCATCGGCGCGGCATTTGGAAAAATCGTGACATCACTCGTGGAAGACGTCATCACCCCGCTTTTACTGAATCCTGCTTTGGACGCCGCCGGTGCTGCAAACATTGCCAAACTATCCTGGAATGGTGTTACTTACGGTAATTTTCTGTCCGCCGTGATCAGCTTCCTCTGCATCGCAGTAGTTCTTTTCTGGCTCATTAAAGGTGCGAACAAACTACAGAAAGCGCCAGAAGAAACACCTGTTGCAACGCCTTTGCCAACGAAAGAAGAAATGTTGCTAACCGAAATCCGCGATCTCCTGCGCGACAAAGCTTAAGAGTATTTTAACTTTTTTGAGTTCGTAAATAATTTATTGTAAAACGTGCCTAAAAGGAATGCAAACCTGTTAGATAGCACGCCTGAAATTTCGGCAAATGATATATTAATTCTAATTTTGTGAGGATGGAAGAACAAGTTGTTTTAATCTCCGAACAGGACGAAGTTTTGGGCCTGATGGATAAAATGCAGGCACATGAAAACGGCCTTTTGCACCGCGCTTTCTCGGTTTTCTTATTTAATGAAAAAGGAGAGCTGCTGTTGCAGCGAAGAGCTGCTGAAAAGTACCACTCGCCAAATCAATGGACGAATGCCGTTTGTTCGCATCCGCGCGCTAATGAATCTTATATCGACGCAGCGCACCGACGTTTGCAGGAGGAACTTGGCATCACCACGGATCTTATCCCAAAGTTCAGCTTCATCTATAAAGCGCGCGTTGGCGGCGACTTGTGGGAGCACGAACTCGATCATGTATTTACGGGAAATTACTCGGGCGAATTTGCGCTGAATCCGGAAGAGGTTTCGGAGATACGATATATTTCCATGGAGTCGCTGGCCGAAGAAATGCGAAACAATCCGGAAAACTTTACGGAATGGTTTAAAATCATTTTACAGGAATACCAGCATCATCTATAACAGAGACAAGCGTCCCTGCTGAAGAAGACGGCACCCGATAATAGCCCCGATGGAAGCGGCATCCCGCGCGCCGAAGCGGCAAGCGGATACAGCGGACAGCGGGTTAACCATTATAAACTAAAGCGGAGTTTTGTTGCTCCAAAAAAAATAAAAGTAAAAATGAAAAGAACTTCTTTATTTGACAAGCACGTTGCTTTGGGCGCGAAAATGGTGCCCTTTGCCGGTTTTGAAATGCCCGTACAGTACGGCGGCGTAACGCAGGAACATTTGGCGGTGCGCGAAAAAGCCGGCCTTTTTGATGTTTCACACATGGGGCAGTTTTTTGTGGAAGGCCCGAAAGCCCTCGATCTGCTGCAGTATGTGGGTACAAACAACGTGGCTACGCTGGAAGTTGGCAAGGCACAATACACGTGTCTCCCCAATGGAAACGGCGGAATTGTCGATGACCTGATCGTGTATAAAATGGGCCCGGAAAAATATTTCCTGGTTGTGAATGCTTCAAATATTGAAAAAGACTGGGAACACCTTACTAAATACAACGAGCAATTTGGCGCGCAGCTGACCAACGCTTCCGACGAAATGTCTTTGCTGGCGATCCAGGGGCCGAACGCGCTGGAGACGCTGCAGAAATTGACTGACGTCGCACTCCTTGATGTACCTTATTACCATTTTTCAGTGGGTACCGTGGCGGGGGTTTCTGACGTTATTATTTCTAACACGGGTTACACGGGCAGCGGCGGCTTCGAAATTTACTTTAAAAATGAAGCGGCGCCAAAACTCTGGGATGCCATTCTGGAAGCAGGAAAAGAATTTGGAATTATGCCATGCGGGCTCGCTTCACGCGATACGCTGCGGCTGGAAAAAGGATTTTGTCTTTACGGCAATGACATCGACGATACAACTTCGCCATTAGAAGCCGGCCTTGGCTGGATTACGAAGTTCGATACAGATTTCGTGGATAAGGAACGTTTTGCTGCAGAAAAAGCAGAAGGCGTAAAACAAAAACTGGTTGGGTTTGAAATGCAGGAACGCGCCATTCCGCGTCATGGCTATCTGGTGGTCAATGCTGCCGGTGAGGAGATCGGACGCGTAACTTCCGGCACAATGAGTCCGATGAAAAATATCGGAATCGGCCTGGCGTATATTAAAACTGAGCACAGCACCGTGGGCAGCGACGTCTATATTCAGATCCGGAATAAAAATGTACCGGCGAAAGTCGTGAAGACACCGTTTGTTTAAAGATGTTAGCTGACGTTATACACTTGTACTGATTTCCGTGGCATTATTTTCGCAGGCTTCAGATAATTAAAAAAATTACGATTATGTCTTATTTAAACAGAAGTATTGCCGGGCTTGCGGGCTCGCTTGCCCTCACAGGTGTTCATCAGTTGGTTAAAAAATACATTACCGGCGCTCCCGATCTTCAGGCCGTCGGTGAAGAAGCCGTAAAATCTTCGATGGAGTTGGCTGATGCTGACGCTTCTGATGAAGATCAGGTATATGCAGCGGCACTGGGAGGCAACATCCTGTCGAATGCCATGTTATTTTCAACTTTGGCTACGACTACAAACTCGTCCGAAATCGTATCGAAAACACTTGGCGCCGGTTTGCTGGGCGCCGCGGGAACGCTTGGACTTTCGCACGAGATGTTAGGAAATAAGAACGCTGCCACCGGAACGGACAAGAAGAAATGGATTACGACGGGCTACTATTTACTCGGCGCCCTAGTGAGTATAAGCGTATATAATATTTTAGAAAAAAAGAATTAATTCTTTTTTGAGACCATTAACAGAACCGGCAGCAAACGATATGTTTGCTGCCGGTTTATTCTTTTCAGGTATTTATTTAAAATTCATTGGCCTATGCTGACCTTGTGAAATAAATACAACAGGTACGTTTGACACTAAACTATTTTTTGCATCTTAAATTTTTTCCGCTACCAGACCTGAAAAAATCGTTTACATTTTTCCAGGTTAGATTTGATCAAGAGTACCACGACACAACGAGCAATTGTGATTGCGTCCTTGGGGAACTAAATGTACTACAATAGGAAAAATTGTTATTTGCAAACGCTGCATCTGCCGCCATTCTTCGCGCAGTTTTTGCATCCCGTGCAGTTTTTACAGGCAGTACATTTACCTTTAGGACTACATTTTCTTCCCGCGTGATCGAGCGATACCGCAGCACCGGCAAAGCCCAGGTAAGAAACAAGTAATAATGTCGTGAGAATATTTTTCATCAATATTTTAAATTAATAGTAAAGAGGCATGCCAGACCGGCTACCGTGAGTCCGTTCAAATTTTTTTTAATTTTTTTACTCCTTCTCCTGACGGGTAAAGAAGTGCCCCAGTTGTTCGATAGTGTGATGGCTGTTGCCGATAAAAATTTCTTCATCCGTCAGGAATACCGGACGCTTCAGAAACGAATAATGACTGAGCAATAAAAGACGGTAATCGTTTTCCGTCAGATCATTCAGGATCAGGCCGCGCGCCCGGATCTGGGCCGACCTTTTACTGAACAAATCTTCGTAAGATTTTGTGTGCTGAAACATTGTTTCGAGCTCCTCTTCGGTCAGCGGTTCACTTTTGAGTTCGCGCAGCTCCCATCCCGCAAGATCAAAACGGCTCATGATGCGTGTGCAAGTGCTGCAGGTTTTAAGATAGAAAACTTTTTTCATGGTTCAAATATAATATTATAATCCAGCATTAAATTACTGATTGCAGTTTCTCTCAAGTTTTTTGAAGCCAAACTGGAGTCGATGATCTATTTCGTTTTGATTTCCGCCGCTCCGTGTGGAAATGTTTATCTTTAAAATTAAATCAAATTTATGCAGCAAAAAACTGTTTTTCAATTTATCTCCGAACCCAGCGACGTTAATTACGGCGGAAATGTGCATGGTGGCAGCGTTATGAAATGGATTGACCAGGCCGGTTACGCGTGCGCCAGCAGTTGGAGTTCGAGTTACTGCGTTACGGTGTACGTCGGTGGCATTCGTTTCTACTCGCCTATCAAAATCGGCCATATCGTAAAGGTGGAAGCCGAGGTTATTTATACGGGAAAAACGAGTATGCATATCGCCATCAATGTTTTTTCACGAAATATTAAACATAAAGATTTTGAGAAGAAAACGCATTGCATTATTGTTTTCGTGGCGGTAAATGATGATGGTAGATCGGTGCCGGTGCCGGAATTTTTGGCCAGCTCGGAACAGGAAAGACAAATGCAGCAATACGCGATCAAACTGATGGATCTGCGCAAACAGATCGAAGAAGAGATGAAACCTTTCATGTAAAAAAAATTTTGTGCCACCGTTTTATCCTTAGATTAAATGTTCGCAAAACACTGCAATTATGGTATTTATTTTGTTTTATGAAAGTGTTGATTTTTCAATTCAACACCAATAAAACACACATGATATGAAAGTTCTAACCATCACCATTTTTACAGTGGGCGCAATGACGATTGCTGCGTCCTGTAATACCAACGCAGAGTATTACGAAATGAGCGGCTCACTGCCGTACACCGCCATGACACCCGGTACCAGCGCACAGTCCGCAGCAATGCCCTACGATTCCGTCACCGGATTGACCGTGAGAAATGAGGCACAAAAATCGCAGGAAATGCCCGCAAGTGTCCGCAGATTTTTGAACCGATATTATAAAAACATTGGGGTTGTAAAATACAAAACCAAAACCACCGTTGGCAAGGGAAAGCAATATGAAATAGAGCTTGAAAACGGCGTGGAAACTGAATTTGATAATTCCGGGAACTGGACGGAAATCAAAGATTACAAAGGCGTGCCGGCTTCGTTGGTACCACGGAAAATTTCTTCTTACGTATCACAAAAATATCCTAATATTAAAATTAAGAGTATTGAGAAAGAAACACGCAAAAAGAAAATCGAAGTGGAACTGCTGAATGGTACCGACCTCGAATTTGATTTGGCCGGTAATTTCCTCAGAATCGATTAAGATATATCAGCAGCACAAAAAAAATCCCTTCAGCAAGGCGTTGAAGGGATACTTTTTTATTTGAATAATGACTATCGGGCGATATTTACCGTTCGCGTTTCGCGGATTACCGTAACGCGCACCTGGCCGGGATACGTCAGTTCATTCTGTATCTTCTCAGAAATATCATACGAAAGCTGTGCCGACTGATCGTCGTTCACTTTGCCGCTTTCTACCATTACCCGAAGTTCCCGACCTGCCTGAATTGCGTAAGCGCTGGAAACTCCGTCGAAACTCAATGCCGCGGCTTCCAGATCCTTCAACCGCTGGATATAGGATTCCAACACCTGGCGTCTCGCACCGGGGCGTGCTCCGGAAATCGCATCCGCCACCTGAATGATCGGCGAAAGTAAAGAGGTCATTTCAATTTCGTCGTGGTGTGCACCGATGGCGTTGATCACCTCAGCATTTTCACCATATTTTTCTGCCCACTGCATTCCCAGCAGTGCATGCGGGAGTTCGGATTCCTGCTCCGGTACTTTTCCGATATCGTGTAGCAGACCGGCGCGTTTGGCCAGCTTTACATTTAAACCAAGTTCTGCAGCCATCGTTGCGGCGATATTGGCAACTTCACGCGAATGCTGCAAAAGATTCTGTCCGTAGGAAGAACGGTATTTCATCCGGCCGACGATCTTTACTAATTCCGGATGTAGGCCGTGGATGCCAAGGTCAATAATGGTTCTCTTCCCTACTTCGATAATTTCTTCTTCAATCTGTCTTTTGGTTTTATCCACCACTTCTTCGATCCTTGCCGGGTGAATTCTTCCGTCGGTCACCAAGCGGTGCAGTGAAAGACGGGCAATTTCGCGGCGGACCGGATCAAAGCACGAAAGCAGGATGGCTTCCGGTGTATCGTCTACAATAATTTCTACGCCGGTAGCGGCTTCCAGGGCGCGGATATTTCGGCCTTCGCGACCGATGATGCGCCCTTTCACTTCGTCTGATTCGATATTAAAAACAGAAACCGAATTTTCGATGGCCTGCTCAGTACCGATTCTCTGGATGGTCTGGATGACAATTTTACGCGCTTCCTGCTTGGCGTTGAGGCTTGCCTCTTCCATAATGCTTTGCACGTGCGCCTGTGCTTTTGTTTTGGCTTCGGATTTCAAGGCTTCTACAAGTTCGTTTTTTGCATCTTCCGCCGAGTATCCTGCGATTTTCTCCAGGATTTCTACTTTCTGTGCGGTAATCACATCGAGTTCCTGCTGTTTCCGGTCGATAACTTCGTTCTTTTTGCTGTAATCATTGATTTGGCGGTCCAGGTCTTTTTCAAGTTTTCCTGTTTTGCTCAATTCGTCGTTCAGCTTCTGTTCTTTGTCTTTAATGCGTTTTTCGGCTTCCTGCATTTTTTTCTCGCGCACCTGAATGTCGGCATCGTGCTGAGATTTCAGCTCCATGAATTTTTCCTTGGCCTGCAGATGTTTTTCTTTTTTAATGGATTCCGCCTGTACGGTTGCTTTATCAATGAGATTTTCTGCATTTTTTTGTGCGTCGTCCAGGATGAATTTGGCTTTCGTGTTCAGCGAGCTACCGGAAAAAATAATGCCGAGCACCGCGCCTGCCGCCAGACAGAGAATGCCTATAATAATGGCGATTGTTGTTGTCATATATCGATGGTTTTATAATAATGTCTTACCAATAAGGGCACGGGCTCAGCCCTGTACCGCAATTTTAATCATAAAAAAGCCCACAATAATTCAGTGATAGAGAGTAAACTCCTAATCAACACGATTTGAACTGATTTTCACTTTCTGTAATCCGGGCATGCCGGCGCGCCATTAAGTGAACTTTCGTCCGGTAATTGTTTAGCGTTGAGTTTACCTTTAATGTGTTAGAACTATTGTAGGCAGTTGTTTCCGGAAAAGAAAAATCTACTTTTCCAGTTCATCCAGCAGTTGGCCAAGTTCACTCAGCTTTCCTACGGAATCGGTTATATTTTTTTCGTTAGCCATTTGCGAAATTTCAGCATTGGTTCCCAGTTTCAGGGCACACATTGCCAAGGCATCCTGCTTATCTCTAACGTCAAAATTCTGTTCAAAATCTTTAATCATCGCTTCAATCTGTTTTCCTACTCTACGCAGTGTCTCCTCTTCAGCAGAAGGCACATTAAGCGGATAGGTTCGTCCTGCAATCGTGATGGTTATTCTGCGCACACTCATTACAGTCCGGTATTTTGAAGTTCTGCTATGCAATAATCGACTTCCTTGATGAGCCGGTTGATGTGGTTCTTCATCAGTCGGTTATGGTCGGGGTTGCCGGATATTGCTGAATAAAGTTTTATATTTTTTTGCTCTTCTGCTAAGATCTGATTCTTCTTGCGTTCCTCTTCATATTTCTCTTTCAGCTCTTCATGCTCGCGGCTAAGGTCCGTATATTTCTCGTTTAAATTCTGAAAATTTTTCGAAACCGTTACAATCTTCTTTTCCAGAGACGAAAAACTATCTTCTAATTCCGTGAGCATTTGCAGGTTAATTTATTCTAACTCTTTAGCAAAAATATAAAAAATTAAATGGATAGCACTTCTTATTCCCCACTAATTTAACATCGAAGCGGATTATAACGGATTACAGCTTTTCGCCTTTATTATTATTAAATGTAAACTTGAGTTACTCAAACTTCAGCACGAACATCAAAGTGTGCGTTTTTGCGCTGGATATGGCGGCATTCCAGTACGGTGGCGTGGTGTCATTATCCCGTACCGCTTCATTGTTAAACATAAAAGTTCCGCGGAAGCCCGGTGTTAATTTAAAACGGCTAAAATAAAACTGCAGACCAATTTCTGCCGACCAGGCAAAATTGCTGGAGGTACTCCGGAAAACGCCCTGTTCATTGTCGTCCTCAGAGTTGTTGTTCGACTGCAGATTCATCATATAATTGACCCCTGCCGCCGCATACGGCCGCGAATTGTACCAACGGTCGCCGTGTACTTCTATAAGCACCGGGATATCAACATAAGTGGATTTGATGATGCGGTGCTTGTCCGCCTCAGTAAGTGTTCTTGGTGTAAAAGGCAAGTTTGCCGTCGTTCCGGACGCATAACGGTCATTCACCTGCGTATCAAAATACAGCTCGCGCTCTACAAACTGTAAGCCCGGCTCTACGCGGAGATCCAAATTTTTGTGCAGCCGAAACTTGCCAATCAGGCCGGCACCAAAACTGTACGATGATTTCGGCGTGACAAGATTTTTTTGGCCATCCATACCGTAACGCTGATCCAGCACCAATTTATAATCAAAATTATTGGCAGCCAGAAAAAAACCGTAGCTGAATGGCTGGTTATCAAATCCCTCAAGATTATCCGCGCGGTCGCGCGTACGAAACAATTGGGCGTCGGCGAACGTTGCCGTGCAGAGCGCCGCCAGAATATTTAATTTTAAGAGATTTTTCCACATATTATTTCGTTGCCTTATAAATCGTCGCGATACCCAGACTCAATTTTTTAAATTCTACTTTATTAAAACCAACGCCGAGCAAAATATTCTTCATTTTCTCACCAAACGGAAATGCTTTTACCGAATCCGGCAGATAAGTGTAGGCGCGGTTGTCCTTAGATACCAGCTTACCGATAAGCGGCAGGATATTTTTAAAATAAAACATATAGAAAGGTCCCAGAAATCCTTCTACTTTTGAAAATTCAAGGATATAGACGCTTTTGTTTTCCTTCACCACGCGTCCCAGTTCCGCCAGTCCTTTTTCTAAATTTTCGAAGTTCCGCACACCAAATGCAACGCAGACGGCATCGAATTTATTGCTGTCGAACGGAAGGTTTTCAGCGTCACCTTTCATCATTTCGATTTCGCCGTCCAGTTTTGCTTTTTTTATTTTCTCAATTCCTACATTCAGCATTTGCTGGGAAAGATCCAAACCGGTCACTTTCGCACCGGTAGCTTTCTGTACAGTGAGCGCCAAATCTCCGGTGCCGGTTGCCACGTCCAGCACCGTTTGCGGCGCATCCTTGTTCATCCATTTTACCAGCGTATTTCGCCACAGCACATCGATCTTCATCGACAAAACGTGATTCAGCAGATCGTACTTCGGCGCAATATTGTCGAACATTTCTTCGACTTCTTTCTTCTTGCCGGCTTCGGTATTATAAGGCGTAACTTGCTTCAACTTATCTAAAATTTATAGTATTCTTTGTAATAGTTCAGAAAATCAGCTTTGCGGAAAATCTTTACGCGCGATTCGGTTTTCTGTACGTTTTTTACCACTTTATCATAATCTTCGTCTACGTTATAATAAAAATCGTCGGTATAAAGTTTAGTAAAACGGGTCGGCGAATTGACGAACAGTTTGCCATCAATTTTCGTTTGTGGGCGCGTGGCGATCAACGAATCTTTATTCACTCCATAGCCATAAAACTGCTCGTTGATATAATAATCCTGGTGCGCTATATTAATGAGTCCGCGGTTTTTCTTCACCGTAAACGCGGAATCGTAAAGTGGTTCTTTTTGTCCGTCGAACACTTTGATTTGATTTTTACCCATATTCAGATTCACCCGCACCACCTGCCCGGCGGCGATGATATTTTCGCCACCGTTATTAATTTTAAAGTAAAAAGTTTTCGGTGTCGGATTATCGACCACGTAATAATTTTTCTTCGCCAAAAACAAAAAATAGATCCCAAACGCCGCCAAAACGGTCGCCACAGAAATTATTAAACCTTTGGTTGAAGGACTGATTTTCATAAGCTTTCCGATCAAAAAGTGTTGCAAATTTAATAATAATTTTGTTTCGCGGCGGTACAATATTAATGCTTAACTTTGCCTTAAATTTTTTCCAATTATCTATGCCCAATACAATCATCATAGGCTCTGGCAGTTATCTCCCCACTAAAGTTATCGATAAAGAACATTTCATGGAATCTGTATTTTATACTGATGAAGGTGATAAAATAGAAAAACCTAACGAAGAAATCATCCGGAAATTCGTGGAAATTACGGAGATCGAAACGCGGCGTTATTTGGAAGACGACGAGCACAACTCGGATCTTGGCTTACGTGCGGCGCAGGTGGCTATCGCTGATGCCGGGATTGATCAGGAAGAACTGGATTATATTATTTACGCCAGCAACTTCGGTGAAGTGAACCGTGACGGAATGAGCAACTTTATGCCATCGATGTCCGCCAGGCTTAAAAACAAATTAGGCATCCTGAACCGCCGAACGGTGAATTATGATATGATATTCGGCTGTCCGGGCTGGGTAGAAGCCATGATTATGGCCGATACTTTAATTAAAGCCGGCAAAGCCAAACTTATTTTGGTGGTAGGTTCTGAAACCCTGAGCCGTGTAACCGACGCGTTCGACCGCAACAAAATGATTTTTGCCGATGGCGCTGGTGCGGTTGTAGTGCGCGCTACCGACGAAACTAATGTCGGAATGATCGCGGATTCTACCATTTGCGATAATCAGTCGGAGATTAATTTTCTGGAAAATGCTCCGTCGCTAAAACCTGATGAGGACCGCAGACCACTTTATATCAGAATGCACGGAAGAAAAATCTATGAATATGCGCTGAAAAATGTGCCGGTCGCCATCAAGGAAACAATTGATAAGGCGGGCCTTAGCATTGATGATATCGATAAAATTTTAATCCACCAAGCCAATGCTAAAATGGATTACGCGATGATTTCCCGCCTTTTCAAACTTTATGGACGTACGGAATATGATCACGACATCGCACCCATGACGATTCAGCAATTCGGTAATTCATCGGTTGCGACGATTCCTACCATGTTCGATTTAATCAGAAAAAATGAAATGCAGCCACATCAGTTCAAAAAGGGCGACAATGTCCTCTTTGCTTCCGTAGGCGCCGGGATGAATATTAACGCGGTCATTTATCGCTTCCCCTAAAACAATTATTTAAAAACAGACGAAGCACAAAAAACAATTTTGTGCTTTTTTCATTACTCACATGCAAAAAACCATTCTATTCGTCTCCGGACTTCTTTTCGCGCTGGAGTTTTATGTTTATCAGGCCGTAAAAACCGTTACAAGCAATACGGCTTTTCGCGTCAGTTATTGGGTAATTACCATTCTTATTTATACTTTTTTTATTTATGAGGTACTCAGCACCAAAAAAAGCGACCGCAGCGCACAGCGTATACAAATCGTCGCGTCGGTTTTCCTCATTTTTATTTTACCCAAGCTTTTTATTTTAATCTTTCTTCTTTTGGAAGATTTTACGCGTTTTATCGGTTACGGACTTCAAAAACTTGGCGACGGCCAGCAGCATTTGGCCGACCGCCGCTCATTTATCAGTTTAGCGGGCATAGGTGCTGCTGCTGCACTTTCTTTATTATTTGCAGACGGCATCATCTTCGGAAAATACCGCCACCGGGCGCGGCGGGTTAAATTAAAAATTGCAGGTTTGCCCGAGGCTTTTCGTGGCTACAGAGTTCTGCAGATTTCCGATGTTCACTCCGGTAGTTTCCTTCATCCCGAAAAGCTCCAGCACGCCATCGATCTCATCAACGAACAGGATGCGGATCTGATCCTTTTCACCGGAGATATGGTTAATAATTATGCGGAGGAATTTGTTCCTTTCGTGAATTTATTTAAATCAATCCGCAGCCGAGACGGTAAATTTTCAGTGCTCGGAAATCACGATTACGGCGAATATGGAACGTGGAATTCTGTGACCGAAAAAGAACGGAATGTACCCAACCTGATCGAACTTCAAAAACAGGCGGGCTTCAAAATGTTACGAAATTCACATCACATCATCGAGCGCAACGGAGAAAAGCTCTACCTCATCGGTGTAGAAAATTGGGGCGAAAAACCGTTTCCGCAATATGGAGATCTCGACAAAGCCGCCGCCGGAATTCCCGCTGAAGCGGCCAAAATACTGATGAGCCACGACCCGACGCATTTTGATGCGATTGTGAAGAACCATCCCTCCAATGTGCAGCTCACTATGTCCGGACACACGCACGGAATGCAGTTCGGCATTGATCTGAAAAACGTACGCTGGTCACCGGTGCAATATCGTTACAAAAAATGGGCGGATCTTTATGAAAGTCAGGGCAAATACCTTTATGTGAACCGAGGTTTCGGTGTTATTGGATATCCGGGGCGTGTCGGAATTAATCCCGAAATTACCGTTTTCGAACTAAGTTAAGATTATGATTGAATTTAGCCGCGCAGCGGAACAGGATGTCGAACTCATTCGCGAGCTCGCCCAAGAATCCTGGCAAAGCGCTTACCGCGAAATTTTAACAGAAGACCAAATCGACTATATGCTGGCGCAGATGTATTCTGTTAGCGAAATTACCCAACAAATTCGCAGCGTCTACTACCATTACTACATCATCAAATACAATGGAGTGCCGGCAGGCTTTTTAGGTTTTGAATTTCATTATGAAAAGCGCACAACGAAGCTGCATCGCCTCTATCTTCTGAATAAGTTTCGGCGAATGGGTATCGGTTCGGCGGCCTTAGCGTTTCTAACTGAACATGCAAAAAAAGCCGGAGAAAACTCGATTATTTTAAATGTAAACAAAAATAACCCTGCAAAAAAAATGTATGAGGCCTATGGCTTTCACGTTTATGATGAAGGCGTTTTCGATATCGGCAGCGGCTTTGTGATGGACGACTTTCTGATGCGTTTCGACCTTTAAAACTGAATTTATTAGCTACGCAATTCCTTTTCGAAAACTGCTTTGGTATGATTTTAGGAGACTGTCATTTTATAAACATTAAAAAATAAAATTATGACACGTTCCAATTTAATAGCAAAGTTACAGATGTTCGCACTCGCCTTAATGGCCAACTTTGCAGTGATCCTCGTAAAAGCTCAGGAGAGCGCTCCCGACCTGAAAGTAGATGTTGATATGGACAAAGGCGGCATGGGCGGCGACTGGATGAGCAACCCACTTGTTTGGGTGATTGGAGCTTTGGTGCTGATCGTGATTATCGCTCTGGTAGCCAGAGGGAATGGAAACCGTCAGTAAAAATTTAAAAAATAAAAAAAATCCCGAAGCAGCACTCTTCGGGATTTTTTGTGTTTAATTTTGATTTATATCTCTAACGCCCTGTTAAAAGCGGCATCGAGGCCGTTAGCGTTCTTGCCGCCGGCAGTGGCAAATCCGGCATTACCGCCGCCGCCGCCCTGTATTTCCTTTGCCAGCTCTTTAACGATATTTCCGGCGTGGTAAGAATTCTCTAAATCAGCCGAAACGCCCACGGTAATCATCGGTTTCCCTGCGGATTCTGATAAAATAATAATAACAGATCTTGGCACTTCTTTTTTCAAACCGAATACAATATCCTTCACGCTTGCAGAATCCAACTGCACTTTTTTCACCAGCAAATTTTTGTCTCCGCGGCTCTGGAAATCATCTTTCCAGTTGGCAGTCTCTGCTTTGCTTTTTTCTTTTTTAAGTGATTCTACCTCGGCTTTCAGCGCAGCATTTTCTGAAAGTAATTTTTCGACCGTTTTCTGAATTTCTTTTGATTTTAATAAAACCGAAAGATCTTTCATTTGCCGTTCCAGTTCATTGATATGTGCAGCTGACTGATCGCCGGAAATCGCTTCGATCCGACGGATACCGGCTGCCGTAGAACTTTCATTCTGAATTTTAAAATATCCGATTTCTCCCGTATTCTGCACGTGCGTTCCGCCGCAAAGTTCGCGCGACGTGCCGAACTGTATCATACGGACCTGGTCTCCGTATTTTTCGCCGAAAAGTGCCATCGCACCTTTTTCCATCGCCTCAGCGATTGGTATTTCACGGAATTCCTGCAAGGCGATATTTTCTTTGATTTTTGCGTTCACTTTTTCTTCCACCTGCGCCAGTTCTTCCTCCGACATTTTCGAGAAGTGAGAGAAGTCGAAACGCAGATAATCCGGACCAACAAATGATCCTTTCTGCTCAACGTGTGTACCGAGAACGTCGCGCAATGCTTCGTGCAAAAGATGTGTTACCGAGTGGTTGGCCTGTGTATTGCGACGTTCGGACGTATCAACTTTAGCATAAAAAACGGCGCCTGCATCTTTCGGCATTTCCTTTATCAGGGAAACGATCAGGTTATTTTCTTTACGCGTTTCAAGTACTTCGATAATTTCACTGCAGTCGATGATATTAAAGGTGCTTGGATTGGAAATATCAAATCCTTCCGCGTAGCTTGGAATCAACACTCCTTTATCGCCAATCTGTCCGCCACCTTCCGGATAAAACGGCGATTTGGAAAGAACAATCTGATAAAAAATTCCTTCTTTATTCTCAATTTTACGGTAACGTGTAATAGCCGTTTCCGTCCCCAGAACATCGTATCCGACAAAAGTTTCAGGTTTTTCTTCTAAAACTACCCAGTCGTAAACCTTCTGTGCAGAAGATTTTTTCGATCGTTCCCGCTGTTTTGTCATTTCGTTTTCAAAACCTTTTTCGTCTACGGCAAGATGTTGTTCTTCGGCAATGATCCGGGACAAATCGGCCGGGAAACCATAAGTGTCGTAGAGCTCAAATACATCTGCGCCGGCAAGTACCGTTGCGCCTCGCGCCTGCGTTTCAGCAATAATTAGAGCGATTCTTTTGAGGCCGTGTTCAATGGTCTTCAAAAAAGAAATCTCTTCCTCTTTGATCACCTCGGTAATAAGTTTTTGTTGCTTAATAAGTTCCGGGAAAAACGCTCCCATTTCAGTTGCAAGCACGGCAACGAGTTCATACAGAAAAGCTTGTTTAACGCCGAGAAAACGGTACGCATAAGAAATTGCGCGACGCAAGATGCGACGTATCACATAACCGGCGCCGCCATTTGACGGCAACTGTCCATCGGCGATAGCAAAGGAAACAGCGCGGATGTGATCGACCACAACACGGATCGCGATATCTTTTTCATCACTGAGAATTCCGGTATAAGTAAGACCTGATAGATTTTCCAACTTTGAAATTAAGGGCGAAAAAACATCGGTATCGTAGTTGGATTTTTTATTCTGTAAAGCCATGCAAAGACGCTCGAAGCCCATGCCGGTATCGACGTGCTGCTTCGGAAGTTTCTCCAGCGAACCGTCGGCTTTCCGGTTGAACTCCATGAAAACAAGATTCCAGATTTCCACAACTTGCGGATGGTCATTATTGACTAATTGAATTCCGGGGACTGCGGCTTTTTCTGCTTCGGTCCGCAGATCAACGTGAATTTCAGAACACGGCCCACACGGCCCGCTTTCTCCCATTTCCCAAAAATTGTCTTTTTTGTTTCCGTTAATGATCCGGTCCTCTGCGATATTGTTTTTCCAGTAATTATAAGCTTCCTCATCGCGCGCCAGATTCTCGGTGCTGTCGCCTTCAAAAATCGTAACGTAGAGATTCTCTTTTGGGATTTTGTACACTTCGGTCAGCAATTCCCACGCAAACTGAATGGCATCTTTTTTAAAATAATCGCCGAAAGACCAGTTGCCCAACATCTCAAACATAGTATGGTGATAGGTATCACGCCCCACATCATCGAGATCGTTGTGCTTTCCGGAAACGCGCAGACATTTTTGTGTATCCGCAACCCGAACGTGCGCCGGAGTTTTATAGCCCAGAAAATAATCCTTAAACTGTGTCATTCCGGAATTAGAAAACATCAGCGTGGGATCGTCACGCAGCACGATCGGCGCCGAGGGCACGATCTGATGTCCTTTAGACTTAAAAAAATCGAGAAACTGCTGGCGGATCTGTTGTGAGGTCATAGAATTCGGTCTGTAAATTAGGTTGCAAATTTAGTGAATTTTAATCACAAAAAAACGGGATAAAACGGGATAATGGTTCATGAAAAAGGCGGGAAAACCTCCCGCCTTTTTTTAATTCATTGAGTAAATATTACTTCTTCTCGCTCGCCTTGATATTGATCTGGAGATTAATTTCATCTTTGATAATACCATTCGCGAGCGGCATCTGGAATTTCACCCCAAATTGTTCACGGCTGATATCTTTGGGCTCGGTCGCGATGGTTACTTCTCCATCGTTGACAGTTACGTTTGCATTAAACTGAATTGGTTTTGTAATCCCTTTCAGCGTCAGATTACCATCCAGAAGCGTGTTATAATCGCCCGCTTCTGCCGCTGTTACTTTTGTAATTTGATACGACGCAGTAGGAAATTTTTCTACTTCGAAAAAATCGCCACTTTTCAGGTGACCGTTCAGTTTTGCCAACTGTTCTTCATCATCTTTAAGATCTACAGACGTCAAGGAGGTCATATCCGCAACGAAATTTCCGCTCTCCAATGCACCGTTATGAACGGTGACTTCTCCGTTTTCAAACTTAATAGTTCCGAAATGGCCGGTTTGGTCTGATTTCACTACTTTATAACCTTTCCATTCAATTCTGCTGTTCAGCGTATCGATCGCATATACGGCACCTTCGTTACTGGTTGTTACCTCTGCAGTTTCGCTGGTTACCGGCTGTTCTTTGGCGCATGCCGTCAGCACTAATGAGCCCAGTAAAACTGAAAATACGGATGTTTTAATTGCTTTCCTCATTTAATTACAAATTTATCTGTTGTTTGGGCTAAAATAACAAAAATAAACCTAATAGCATTAAATACATTATTTTTGCATCATGTTACTGGAAATTAATAATCTCGATTTTTCACATCAAGCCCAACGTCCACTGTTTCAAAATTTTAATCTAAAAATTAAAGAAGGTCGTGTTGTGGCGATTGCGGGCGAAAGCGGTTGCGGGAAATCCACTTTATTAAATTTAATTTATGGTTTGATTGATGCCGAGGCCGGCGAAATTATTTTCGACGGAGCGCCTGTTTTAGGACCCAAGAACAACCTTGTACCGGGTGAACCGCAGATGAAACTAGTAGCGCAGAATTATGATCTGATGCCGTATGCGACAGTGGCGGATAACGTTGGCAAATTTATTTCCAACAGCAATATGGCAGAAAAAAAACGACGTGTAGCCGAATTGCTGTACGTGGCAGGTCTGGACGAATACGCTGGCACACTTCCCAAAAACCTCAGCGGCGGGCAGCAGCAGCGCGTCGCGATTGCACGGGCATTATCGGTTTTGCCGAAATTACTTTTGCTGGATGAGCCCTTCAGCAATCTGGATTACTCAAGAAAACTCGATCTGCGCGAACGGCTGTTTCAATTTGTCGCTGAAAAAAATATCACTTTGCTGATTTCCACGCACGAACTCCAGGAAATTTTGCCCTGGCTTGACCGGATTATCATTCTGAAAGATGGCCGACTGATACAGAGCGACGCACCGGCCGAAACATATCGCAACCCGTATAACGCGTATGTGGCGCAGCTTTTCGGTGAAGTTAACATTTTGACGGATGCAGAGAAAACGCATTTTGGGCTGAACAAAAACTTCTGGTATCCGACTCAAATTAAAATCTCACCAGCAGGTATTGCTGCAGAAGTTCTGGAATCGCGGTTTGCCGGCGACCACTATTGGACAAAGGTTCAGACGGACGAACGCCCGCTAATTCTTTATACCTCCGAAAGAGTTTCGGGGAAAGTTTGCCTGCGTTTTAACTAAGGAATTAGCGACCCCAGTGATTCAAAAACAGGTTTATTTTTGCTTGGAATCTATAAATAATTCTTAGCTTTGTTAGGCAATCGCGTAAGGAAATCTTTGGTTAATTCTCTTTCTGCCCCTGAGACGAAATTAGTGCTATTGCTTGCACAACCAGTCTTCGAAACGGAACCCTGTCCAAATTTTTCCTTTTTTTATGCCTTTTTCACAAATTCCGATTTCAGCGCCATGGAGCCAAAACCATCAATCTTGCAGTCGATGTTATGGTCGCTGTCCGGTCGCAGACGAATGTTCTTCACTTTAGTCCCGGACTTTACCGGTTTCGGTGCGCCTTTTACGGGCAGATCTTTGATGACCACCACAGAATCGCCATCTTTTAATTCGTTGCCATTGGCATCGAGAATCTTGTCTTCGTCGGCAGTTTCGCCCGGCGTCCACTCGTGGAAGCATTGTGAACAGACCATTTTGTCATCCTGTTCATAGGTAAACTCTGAGTTGCACTTGGGACACAATAACGTATCGCTCATAATTGGAAATTTTAACCAAAGATATTACTATTAGAAGTGGGTTGCAAACAGCGCGGACCAAAACCTTGGAGGTTTGGATATCTTCGGAATAGGCACTTCCTGCGCCCCGGCTTGAGTGGAGCTCTTTTTGCGCAGCGCAGCGGAGCAAAAAAGCGGGAACGGAAGACGGAAATGTGCGCCATAAAAATAATAAACACCTCCGGGGCGATCTCAAAAACGTGCTCAGATAAAACTGAAAACACTGTCGCATAAAATCGTTAATTTTGCAAACTCCGCCTGGCGGAACAATAACCTAAACCTCCTTTATGGAACTTATACACAGAAACTTATTAATCGGAATCCACGATGCGCTGCAAGAAACCTTTTTCGGTGAAAGAAAATATGCCGACAAAGTCATAGAACGCTTGCTGAAAGCAAACCGCAAGTGGGGCAGCGAAGACCGAAAGGTGGTTTCGCAGATTTTCTACGACATTATCCGCTGGAAAAAAAGACTGGAATATTATATGGGTGAAGGCGTAAAGCCGGCGAATATCTATAAAATGATCCTTGCCTACTGCCTTTGGACCAAAACTCATTATAAAAAATTCGAGGAGTTCGACGGAATTAAAACCGCTGATATCCTGAACAAACTAAAGAAGAATACGGTACCGACCAAGGCCATCCATTACTCCATACCGGAATGGTTGGCAGAAACGCTTGAAAAAGAACTTGGACCGAAATGGGAAACTGAAATGTCGGCGCTGAACGAGCAGGCACCCACCGTGTTGCGTGTTAACACGCTGAAAACCACAGCGCGTGAGTTGGTTTCGGATTTAAAGGATGAAAACGTAGCAAGTTTTCAGGTCAAGAATTATCCGGACGCAATACAACTTGAGGAAAAGAAAAATGTCTTCCTGACCTCTGCCTTCAAAGACGGTCTCTTCGAAGTACAGGATGCGTCGTCGCAAAAGATTGGCGAGCTGCTGGATGTGCAGGAAGGGATGCGCGTCGTGGACGTCTGCGCAGGTGCTGGCGGCAAGACACTGCATCTGGCTTCATTAATGAGAAATAAGGGACAGATCATTGCTCTGGACATTTACGAATGGAAACTGGCAGAATTGAAAAGACGCGCAAAACGCGCCGGTGCGCACAATATCGAAACGCGCTTCATCGAGGACAATAAAGTCATCAAACGTCTGCACGAAAAAGCAGACCGTCTGCTGATCGACGCGCCTTGCTCCGGACTTGGCGTACTGAAACGCAACCCGGATTCTAAGTGGAAAATCGATCAGGATTTTATTGACAGAATAAAAAAAGAACAGCAGCAGATCCTGCAGGATTATGCAAAAATCCTGAAAAAAGGCGGCAAGATGATTTACGCGACCTGCTCCATACTGCCGAGCGAAAATAATGAGCAAGTTGAGCTTTTTCTTCAGAACAACGCCGGCTACCGACTAATCAAAGAAGAAAAAATGATGCCGAGTGAAGGATTCGACGGCTTCTATATGGCGCTGATAGAACGGATCGCAGAGCCAAAATCTGCCGAAAAAAATTCTACGGAGAAATAATGAATTTAAAACTACATAAACCGCTGTGTGTATTCGATCTGGAGACAACAGGTACGCAGGTTGCCAAAGACCGAATCGTGGAAATCTCGATCCTTAAAGTAAATCCCGATGCCTCGCGCGAAAGCAAGACCTGGCGGGTAAATCCCGAAATGTACATTCCGAAAGAATCGTCGGAAATACACGGCATCCGTGATGAGGACGTAAAAGATGCGCCGACCTTCAGAGAAATCGCCGGAAAAGTTCTTGAAATGATTGCCGGCTGCGATTTGGCAGGATTCAATTCAAACCGTTTTGATGTTCCGGTTTTGGCAGAAGAACTGCTTCGTGCGGGACTTGATTTTGATTTAAGCAAATTCAAACTCGTCGATGCGCAAACGATTTTTCACAAAATGGAGCCGCGGACATTGACGGCGGCTTACCAATTCTATTGCCGCAAACCACTTGAAAACGCACACAGCGCCGAAGCCGATGTTTTGGCGACTTTTGAAGTACTGGACGCGCAGGTTGGACATTATCCAGACCTGCCCAATGACGTGGCTTCTTTGAGCGAAATTTCCACGCACCACAAATTTGCTGATCTGGCAGGATTTATTGCTTACGATAAAGAGGAAAAAGAAGTTTTTACTTTTGGCAAATACAAAGGACAACGTGTAAAAGATGTTTTCCAGAAGGATCTCGGTTATTATGGCTGGATCCAAAATGCGGACTTTCCGCTCTACACGAAAAAAGTATTGACGGGAATTCAGCTTCGCAGCAGATTTTAAAAATTAAATATATCGACATGCCCAGTCTTGTAAAATTTAAATATTACAGCAACAGTATTGAGGCCAACCGCGATAAACAGATCTTAGCCAGCCACGGTGTGGAAAGTTTTATCGCCAACGAGCAGACGATACAGTCGGACTGGCTATTGTCGCAGGCGTTGGGCGGAATTCAGCTCCAGGTTTTTGATGATCAGAAGGCTAAAGCAGAGGAAATCCTGCGCGATTTCCACGAAAATGAGAAGCTGAAACTCGAGGTAGAACATACTATTTCCAATCCCGACTTCGATTTCGTCTGCCCCAATTGCGGCTCCAACCATCTTTACCGCGACGAAAATCCGGGTGGTTTATTTGGTGTTTCTTTGCTCCTTCTTGGTTTTCCATTACAAGCTAAAAGTCATATTTATCACTGTTATTTTTGCGATAATGAATTTGAAAGATAACTTAGCAGTTTTTTTAATTTTAAAAAGTTCACATTTCACACACATTTAATTAAGCAGTAAATGAAAATAATCTGTATTGGGCGCAACTACGCCGAACACGCCGCCGAGCTCGGGAATGAAGTTCCGGATAGTCCCGTAATTTTTATGAAACCCGACACGGCAGTATTGAAAAGTCAGGAGTTTTATATTCCGGAATTTTCCGACGATGTGCATTACGAACTGGAAGTCGTGTTGAAGATTTCTAAAGGTGGCAAATATATCCAGCAGGAACACGCCGCGAAACATTACGACCAAATTGGTTTGGGAATTGATTTTACCGCGCGCGATCTCCAATCGAAATTAAAATCTAAAGGATTGCCGTGGGAGCTGGCGAAAGGGTTCGACGGAAGCGCCGTAGTTTCCGAATTCTTCGACAAGCAGAAATATGATCTGAATCAGCTTTCATTTAAACTTGAAAAAAATTCTGAAACCGTGCAGGACGGCGATACTTCATTAATGATTTTCCGTCCTGAAGAAATTATCGCCTTCGTCTCACAATATTTTACGCTGCGCACCGGAGATCTGATTTTTACCGGTACCCCAAAAGGGGTCGGCCGTGTAGCGGAAGGCGACGAACTGGAAGCCTTTATCGAGGAAACAAAAGTCCTGTCGCTGCGGATTCGATAGAATGCCTATGCACGAGGTTTAACAGAATATGTGTAACTTTAAGGAACAAATAATAACATTATGATCAACATTATTTTACCTGTAGATTTTTCTGAAGCGACAGATAAACTCGTAGATGGTGCAATGAAATTTGCGCGCGAAACAAACGGCAAACTTTGCCTCATTCATGTCGCGCCCGCCGATATCGGCTTTGCCATCGGGGATATGGGTTTCCAGTACTTTCCGGAAGTGGAACAGAATGAAATAAAACAGGAGTTGCTGCAACTTAATAATCTGGAGCAGCGCATCATTTCCAGCGGCGTGGATTGTGAACACCTGTTGAAACAAGGTATTGCCGGTGATATTATTCTGGAATATGCCCGGGAAAAATCGGCTGGTTATATTGTGATGGGTTCGCACGGACGAAGCAATATGTACGATGTTTTTGTCGGCAGCCTTACCAAGGAGCTTACCCGGCGCTCGCCTGTGCCGGTGCTGGTGATCCCAATACACTAAAAAGCGGATAGGTGGAAAATAACAATCCCGAAAGTTGTTGAACTTTCGGGATTTTTACCGTGCAAAACGGATATCAATTATTTAGCTTCTTTGTTATAAATACGCGGGTCATAGTAAGGATGATGCCCTTCTGTTGGCGAATGGTATTCTTTATCTTTATTACCGCCCAAAGTAACTATAAGTACATAACACCAATAGGCGAATAAGGCAGTAGCTACCAGGAACAAAACCCAGTTTACCAGGTTTCCGGCAAAATCGAAAAAGCCATAGAACCAAACGAATACATCACTTAAGAATAACCAGAAAGCCGTCATTATTTTCCTTTTTTAAATTAACTTTGCACAAATCTATAAAAAATGTTCCGATTACTTTCAAAAGAAAGCAATATTTTTTCGATTCCCGTTTATATCGGTGTTTTGCTCCTGATCGTAATTAGCTTTAATATATTAGATTTCAATACTTTAGAAGTAATATCAGCTATAATTACTTTTGCCGGTGTTGCACTGGGTTACTTCTGCTTTAATGCCGTCGCACTGAATTACCATACCCATCTGCCCTTATTTCTGTACACGGTTTTCGTATTTGCCTTGTATCCCGGTGATCTGGATATCGGTATCGCCGTCTCACTGCTCACCAATGCCATCATGCTGCTGCTGCTCACGGATGAAAATCTCTCGGTGCGCAATAATTCTTATATGCTGGTCGGATCACTTTTGGCGGTGAACTTCGTTTTTCTGCCGACTACCTGGCCGATGTGCATTTTCGTGATTTTTCATATAATCGGTACCGCGGACCGTGCGCTGACGCAAATTTTTCGGCTTTTCTTCGGTTTTGCACTGGTGGCGCTGACTTATTTTTCGTTCGCTTCTTTCTTCCGGCTGCACTCTTGGAATGCGGCTTATTTTCCTTTTTCCGGCTTAACCTGGAGAAAAGACGTCGGGCTGCTGGTGTGGCTGGCGCCGGTAGCTGTATTGTTGGTGCACGCAGTGGCCGACCATTTTAGGTATTTTAACCGAAAAAGCCCGACCAGCAGATTTAAATATACTTTTTTGCTGGTCTATTCCGTTGCCCAGTTAATTACTATTATTCTGTACATGGGCAGCACATACGAGTATCTGTTGTTCTTAGCACTGCCCGCCTCCATTATTCTAAGCCGTATGCTCATGTTTTTGCCGCGGTATTGGCTGAAGGAAACCGGGTTCTGGCTGATTATTTTTTCGCTGCTTGTTTTTAAACTTTATTCTTATTTTAATTTTTTCTAGACATGATTCAAATTGATGATAAACTGATTTCCGAAGAAATATTTTCCGAAGAATTCGTCTGCAACCTAAGCAAATGCAAAGGCGCCTGCTGCGTGGAAGGAGATGTAGGCGCCCCCCTGGAGCCGGCGGAAAAACAAATTTTGGAAGATATCTTTGATCGGGTAAAACCTTACCTTCGGCCCGAAGGTGTAAAAGCCATTGAAGAACAAGGCACCTGGGTGACGGATCCTAACGACGGTGACCCCGTAACTCCGATGGTGGACGGCCGCGAATGCGCCTACGTTATTTTTGATGAAAAAGGCATTACCAAATGCGGCATCGAGAAAGCCTATGAAGATGGCGCCGTTGATTGGCAAAAACCGATTTCCTGCCATCTGTATCCGATTCGAGTAGATGAATACCGCACTTTCAGTGCACTGAATTATCACCGCTGGGAGATTTGCAGCGACGCCTGCACGCTGGGACGGGAACTGCAGGTGCCCATTTACAAATTTGTGAAAACTCCACTAATCCGAAAGTATGGCGAAGCGTTCTATGAAACGCTCTGCGACGCTGCCGACGAGTGGAAACGCGAATACAGTTCATAGGAATTCTATACCTTTAAATAAAAAAATGAGTGAGCATTTCGAATATTTAGACATTTACAAAGCGCTCATTTCGCTTGTAGCGGGCCTTATCCTGGGTTTTGAACGTGAAATGAAAGACAAATCTGCGGGTCTGAAAACCATTACGGTCATTTGCCTGGGTTCCACGCTGTTTTCTATTTTATCGTATAAACTGGCGGGCACCGGTGATCCCACGCGTATAGCTTCCTACGTCGTGAGCGGTATTGGCTTTCTGGGTGCCGGCGTGATTTTTAAAGAAGGATTTAATGTCTACGGCCTCACCACCGCCGGTATTATCTGGATTGCTGCAGCAATCGGACTGGCCATAGGCTTCGGCGAAATATATATCGCTTTTACCTTTTTACTGGCGGCGCTGACGATCATCTACGTTGCTAAAATGATGACCAGATACTTTTTGGCCTATCATCACAATAAAATCCTAACCTTTGAAATCTCGGCCGCGCATTTTCGTGCCAAAGAAGCGATCATAAAAGATATAAAAAAAATTGCGAAGAGAGGTTACGAAATTTCTTTACAGAAGAAAAACGACCGTCTTACCGTGACGATGGATCTGCACATTACCAACCGGCAGATTACGCAACTGGAAATTTACCTCATCGAAAACGGGCACATCGAATCATTTAATTATTAAAAAAAAATCCGTTTCAATTTTATTGAAACGGATTTTAAATAATTAAATATAATTATTTTTCTTTTACAGCTTCCAGAAATTCGTCGTGAGAAATCTCGGTTTCGTTTTTCGTGGATTTTTCCAGAATTACATCTTTCAGTTTTGCCATCGCAACTTCCGAAGTTACCTGGCGCACCTGCTCTTGGTCTTTCAGCATCTCTACGGCATATTTCTGTACTTCCTCATCCGGTAAGTGGTGAATTCCGTAAATCGCGAGTTGGTTACGAACCAATTGTTCTGCCTGTCCAAGGATGTCGGCGTAATCGATTTTGATCTCGTTGTCCGTCATCAGTTTTCCTTCCAAAATTTGGTATTTCAACTGATTTTTCTCGTTTTCCAGGATTTGCTTGGCTTGTTCTACGTCGGTGATGTTTTCGTTGCTGAACATTAACCATTTAATCAGGAAAGTTTCCGGCAGCGTCACTTCTTCTTTTTCGGTGATTTGCTCCAATATTTTATTGACGAAGTGAACGTCGGCATTTTGCTGGAAATATTCGTCCAATTCTGTTTTCACCTTCGCACGCAATTCTTCTTCAGAATTGATGGTGCCTTCGCCATATACTTTGTCAAAAAGTTCCTGATTCACTTCAGCCATATTCAGACCAAAAAAATCTTTTACTTTCACCTCAATTTCTTCGTGATGCAGGTGGTCTACTTCTTCTTTGCTGAAGCTAAGTTCTTTTGCAAGTTCTTCGTTGCTTTCCAGTTCCGATTTCGCCACCTTCACAGATTCGTCCATTTTCAAATCTTTGATCAGGTTGAACGCTTCTTTCTTGGTCGCATCAATGGTAATGTTTTTTGGTGCATGTTGATGCTCGCCTTCGGCACCTTCTTCTACTACCTGGCTGATTTCCAGTGCGATGGTAGAATCTTCACCAATCGCATCCTGAGGAACCTGCTCCGCAAAACGCTTCTGCATGTTTTCGATGCTTTGGTTGATTTCCTTTTCGGAAGCTTCTACTTTATAATGAGGTGCTTCATATTTAGCAAGATCCACAGTGAACTCAGGCTCAAATCCTACCTCGAACGCTACAGACAGTTGCTCGGCATTGTGATCCAGTTGCTCTACGGGCTGAGGCACGGGCTGGCCTACCAGTCGGAGTTTGTTGTCGCTTACATAGTTATTCAGCGCATCGGAGACCTGCTTGTTGATTTCTTCGAAAGCGATGCCGGCTTCGTATTGTTTTCTCACCATGCTCAATGGCACCTTCCCTTTTCTGAAGCCCGGAACCTGTGCTTTTTTCGCATAATTGATGAGTTGCTTCTCGACTTTATCTTTATAATCAGACTTTTCTAAAGTTACGGTAAGTAACGCGCTTACTTCGTCATGTTTGGTCGCTGTAACGTTCATTGTAATTTATTCAAAATTTAGGTTGCAAAAATAGTAATTTTTTTTGATTTTAATTAAAGGCGCCTAAACTTGACCACCCACCTGCCGCTGCACATCAATATCTTCTATTGTTTTGATAGTGTATAGATTGCCATCGCATCGGTTTCGCCGCCCTCCACAGTTCCGTAGACGCTGCCTTGCTGTGCTTCGCTTACGGAGATCGCGCCGTGTACCAGCGTCAGAATCAGTTTCGCATCCTGCCCGGTTTTTGCGTTGATCACTTTCCATTTGGTTTTCAGGCCCAGGCGCTGGCCGTCGGTTCTGGTTCCGCGGAGGTCATCGTCGCGTTCAAGTTGAATATCAGCATTCTGAAAATTGAACAGCAAGAAATGTTCATCTTTTGCTTCCAGAATGCTCTGCGTTTCATCTTCGTTTCCGTTCAAAAAATCAATCGTTACGGTATACGTTTTAGCGTTCGAGAGAATGATCTCCGGGTTTACCGCAGCGTTCACGGTATAATTATAAGATTTCACCGTTCCGCCGGCATCGTCTTTAACGTGCAGTATAATATTTGAGATATCTTCCTGCGACAGCACATCTTCATCCATGTCCTCGCGAGAGCAGCCGATTAACACAAGAACCATCATTAAAAATGTGGCACATTTTAAAATTCTGTTATTTACCATTTTTTTAAATGATTAAAAGTTATATTTAATGTTTACGGTTACATTTCTTCCCATCTCATCGGAAAAAAAACGCAGCCGGTTCAGGTAATCCCGATAAGTAGTATTGAACAAATTGGTTACCTGCAGACCGGCGCTGAAATGACGGTTAAACTGCAATCCCGTTTGAACCGTCCAAAGGGTATATGCGGGCGGCGGCGTGGAAAGATCCAGTATTTTGGATGTCGCTTCGCCGTTTGCGAAAATCTGAATTTCGGGGTTGTAAACCGGATAGCGCTTTTGCTGCAAAAACGTCTGTTGCTGAATTTTAAAATAGAAGTTGCTAAAATCCGCGTTTTTATACTCGAGGCTGTTCATAAAATTGGTCGGAACCATTAAAATCAGTGGCTCGTTATGCGTTCGGTTTTGTCCATAAACATACGAAAAGGTTCCGCTATAGGTGAGGTTATCTGTAAAACTGACCTGCGCATCCGCATCAAACCCGAACATTTTCGCGTCTATCTGCCGGAACGACCAAACCGGAAATACGCCGCGAATCGTGTTCTGAATTCCTGTCGGAACCTGAGTAATAAAGTTCTTCGTCAGGAAAAGATAAGGATTTACGGTAATTCTTGCGCCGCTCAGTACGTTGAGCTTAGCATCCACGTTAAAATTAAACTGATGCCCATCCTCACTCTTGATTCCCATATTTCCAATTTCGATAATGGCCGCTGAATGATGCAGACCATCGGCGAAAAGTTCAGCAATATTAGGAGTTCGGCCTACCTTAGCGTAATTGATTTTCACTTCCAGCCCTTTCACCGGCTTGAAATTCAAACCTGCATTAAACGCGAAATTATTGTAATTAAGTTCGGGATTGGTAAAAACCCGGTTGCCATCGGTTTTTTCATAATATTGCGAAAAATCGGCGGTGTAAAGACGTTCCCAGTCACTGAGGTCGTACCATTTTTTCACATCGTATCGTGTAAAATCATACCGCGCACCGGCTTCAGCATTTACCGTATTGTTGAATTTATATTTGAAAACCGAATAAATTCCTGCTGCGTACTGTTCATAATTGGGCACCAGACGTCGCGCCTGGGTTTCCGGTGTACTGTAATTAAACTGATATTTCAGATCAGCGCCCGTCTCGAGACTCCAGAACTGCCGTTCCAGTAAATCATTGATCTTTATCTGATTGGTATAAAGTTCCAGGTCCAGCGATGGGATTTGCGCCAGATCACCCCGCCGCACGTCAAATTCTTTCCGATGATTATACTGAAAATTATAATCAAAAGAAATTTTGCCCCAATTCTCCAGTCGTTTAAAAGCGGAAATTTTCGCAATATGATGTTGCACCTGCTGCTTCGGATTGCCGATCTCGTATGAAAACCGCCGCTGGTAAATGGGCTCCGAAGTCGTCAGCGCTTTGTAAAAATCTTCCAGATTACCCAAATCAGATCCGCGGTAAATACCGATTTCCTGATCCGTGACGGTATAATCAAACGAAATTCCTTCCATAAAAGAATTTTTCTGAATGGTAAATCCGAACGAATTATTCTGTACTCCGGTATTCATCAAGCCATACTTCGGCGTCTGCAGGTCACCATGCTTTTTGAAGCCTCCCGTGGTTTTTATCGCCCAGCCATTTTCCCAGGTTTTCAATAAATGTATCGAAGTGCCGGCACCGCGCCCGTTCGAAATTCCCGTAAGATTTACGCTTCCCTGCAGAGTATCCCGTTTTTTAAAAACTTCCGCTTCGAGCACAACTACACCTCCAATGGCATCGCTGCCGTATTTTAAAGTCGAAGCGCCTTTAACGACATCAACGTGTTCGAATTGGTCCACATCAATGTTAGGCGCGTGCTCGGCACCCCACTCCTGTTCTGCCATCCGCACGCCGTTGCTGATAATGGGAACGCGACTGCCGTACAATCCGTGGATAATCGGTTTCGCAATATTATTGCCCGTTTTCAAGGTACCGACACCGGAAAGTTCCTGCAAAATATTGCCCAGATTTTCGGTGGAATTCCGGTCGATCGCCGTGCGGTCCAGTGTTTTGATGATCAGGGAATTCGCCGCTTTGTGCGGCGCGTGAAGAGTGACAGTTTCAATCTCAGTAATGTGATGTTCCAGCTGAATGGTAAGATCAAGATTTTTGTCGACTTTAATATTTGTCGAGAAAGGCTCACAATCCGGGTGGGTCGCCAGAAGACCATGTGGACCGGCGGAAATGTCAGAAACGCTGAAAAGCCCGGCTGCATCCGACGAAACTGTTCTGTTTCCTATTTGTATTTTCGCATTTTTCAGCGGAACGCGATCATGATAATCTAGCACTTTTCCTGAAACCGTGAAGGAGTTCTGAGCATTAACGAAAAGCAATCCAAACAGAATTGCAATGATATTTAAGGTAAATTTCATTTAATTAAAGATAAAGG
Organism: Flavobacteriales bacterium UBA6693; assembly: GCA_002454815.1. Taxonomy (GTDB): domain Bacteria; phylum Bacteroidota; class Bacteroidia; order Flavobacteriales; family Weeksellaceae; genus Kaistella. The sequence continues at coordinate 121,002 of DKJL01000007.1, read as the reverse complement.
TAAAACAACACAGTAAGAGAACACAGAAAATGCGCTCTGACTGAATTTAAAATTAAAGAAATGAAATTGCCGGCGGCCCCCGAACAGCAGTATTAAAGAGAGGAATTCGGTAAAGAAAGTCTTCAGCGAAAACAATTACTTGCTCACTTTTTTCAGCGAAAAATAAAGAGCATTGAAAAGAGGTAAACGATAAATGTTTTCCCTCATGCAGAACGTGGCAGGAAAGACAGTCGCTGTACGAAACAACAGAGCTCTCTGACGAAAATACTTTTTTTGTCTGCTGATATTTAAAATCACCAAACAACTCGCTACGCTTGTGCTCATGGAAGTTTTGCGAGAACAGCGCCACAAACAAATACAACGCAAGTACAGGCGCTGCAAGAATCTTCTGTTTGTTTTTCGTAGGGACCATAATCGCGAAAATACAAATATTTTATCAACCGCCCGGGGCGACTTGTTCCATTGTCCTGCACTCAATATAACGCGGCAGGAGCCGGCCTTGCGCAATCTTCCGCCTCGCAGCTGCATTATTTGCCTGATTTTTCGTAAATTTGTGCTGAAATTTTTTTTCTATGAAAGACAGCGCGGTGAAAAAAATTGTAGTTCTGACTTCAGGCGGAGACGCGCCGGGCATGAATGCCGCTCTGCGCGCCGTAGTGCGCACCGCAAGCCATTTTGGGATCGAATGCTTCGGTGTTCGCGAGGGCTTTAACGGACTGATCCACGGTAATTTTCAAAAACTCGGGCCACGCTCGGTAAAACACATCATCAACGCCGGCGGCACTATCCTGAAATCCGCCCGCTCGCTGGAATTCAAAACAAAAGAAGGCCGGCAAAAAGCCTTTGAAAACTGCCGGAAAAACGACATCGACGGTGTCGTCTGTATCGGTGGCGACGGTACTTTTAAAGGAGCAAAAGCCTTCTGTGAAGAATACGGACTCAAAGTAATCGGCGTACCCGCAACGGTAGATAATGATATTTTCGGCACTGATAATACCATCGGTTACGACACCGCACTCAACACGGCCATGGAGGCCATCGACAAAATACGGGACACCGCTACTTCCCACAACCGGGTTTTCTTTGTAGAAGTGATGGGACGCGATGCAGGTTTTATCGCGCTTAACAGTGGCCTGGCCACCGGCGCCATCGACATCCTCATCCCGGAACGCAAAGACAGCATTGAAGAGCTTTTTGAAACTTTTGAGCGCGCTGAAAAAGCAGGCAAATCTTCCAGCATCGTGGTGGTGGCAGAAGGAGAAAAGCTGGGCAGTATTTATGATATCGCCAAAGCCACACAGGCTGGCTTTCCCGATTATGATATCCGTGTAGCGGTGTTGGGACACATCCAACGGGGCGGATCACCCAGTTGCGCGGACCGCGTGTTGGCCAGCAGACTCGGCTATGGTGCCGTGGTCGGACTGATGGAAGGCCAAAACAACGTAATGGCGGGTATGCAGAGCAACCGACTCATCTATACGCCAATCGACGAGGCAACCAGAAAACGCAACGAAGTCGATCAGGAACTGCTTAAGATTTCGGAAATCCTGGCCATTTAAAAATGTAAAGTAAATTTAAATAAAATAGAAATTATGTCAACAATCAAAGTAGGAATTAACGGATTCGGTAGAATTGGTCGTCTGGTTTTCAGAGCAATGGCCGAACGCGAAAATATCGAAGTCGTTGGAATTAACGACCTCATCGACGCCGAATACATGGCGTATATGCTGAAGTATGATTCAGTTCACGGACGTTTCAACGGCGAAGTTTCCGTACAGGGCAATGATCTTGTGGTAAACGGAAAAAAAATCCGTGTAACTGCCGAAAAAGACCCTAACAACCTGAAATGGAACGAAGTAGGCGCCGAATATATCGTAGAATCTACCGGTTTATTTCTTTCCAAAGAAGCTGCCCAGGCGCACATCAATGCAGGAGCGAAAAAAGTAATCCTCTCTGCACCGTCGAAAGACGATACGCCGATGTTTGTAATGGGTGTTAATCACACTGAGCTTACGGACGACGTTAAGATTTTCTCTAACGCTTCCTGTACAACCAACTGTCTTGCACCGATTGCCAAAGTGCTTCATGACAATTTCGGTATCGTCGAAGGACTGATGACCACCGTGCATGCTACAACAGCGACGCAAAAAACCGTCGACGGACCTTCCATGAAAGACTGGAGAGGCGGGCGTTCTGCGCTCAACAACATCATCCCTTCTTCTACCGGTGCTGCAAAAGCCGTCGGAAAAGTAATTCCTGATCTCAATGGCAAACTTACCGGGATGTCTTTCCGCGTACCTACGGCCGACGTTTCCGTGGTCGATCTTACGGTAAGATTGGAAAAAGCCACTTCTTATGAAGAAATTTGCCAGGTGATGAAGACTGCCTCTGAAGGCGATCTTAAAGGAATCCTCGGTTATACGGAAGATGCCGTGGTATCTCAGGATTTTGTCGGCGAAAAAAGAACTTCCGTGTTCGACAAAGACGCCGGAATCATGCTGTCACCAAACTTCGTAAAAGTAGTTTCCTGGTACGACAACGAAATGGGGTATTCCAACAAACTGGCGGATTTGCTCGTTCATTCTGCTTCATTGTAGTGTCTTATTTCGTTTAGAAAATTCAACCTTTCGTTTTTTGCGGAAGGTTTTTTTTGGGCGATCCCCTCGCCATGCCATGGCAGCCGCTTCGGGACCGGGCTTTCCGCAGCAATCCCGCCGCGGCGGGGATTTCCACTGCAATCCCTATCGCGGTGCAGCGCCAACACCCAACCTCGGCGCAGAACTTGCTCAACTGCAACACTTAAATATCCACCATGAGACCGCAATTTATTAACGCTGCACATTTCAAAAATTTCTGGCAAACCGGCAATGGCAAAGAATTGCTCGATTGGTCCCAGACTGATCTTGACGAAGCAACTTTTCACCGCTACGCTCCGCTTTTTCATCAAGTCGACGAACTTGGTGACGCCGTGGTAGAAGAAACTTATGTGAAACTTCCCTATAAGGAAGCTTCAGCAATGATTGATCATTATATTTTGCGGGCAAACAAGGGCAAAGACGAAAGTCCGCATCCGGCGCTCTCACAACTTTCCGCACAGCTTAATAACCGACCACAATGGTTTGATGAACGCCTGGCAAATTTTGGTGCTTCACTCTGCATGCGCGCGGGTGCCAATGCATTAATGATCCTTCGGGATTTCTCACTGATGGGCGGTTATGATTTTGCTTACCTCAACAAACCCCTGATTCATACGCAAGCCTTCAAGCGGGGCGCCGTAAAAAGACTAAAAGATACGTTGGAGTTTTGGATTTCCGTGACGCGCACCGATGCGCTTCGTCCTCAGTCCAAGGCTTTCGAACTGATTGTACGGACACGTCTCATGCATTCCTATGCGCGGTTAAAAATTAAAAAAGATGATCAGCACTGGGATTACGAAAATTGGGGCGAGCCCATTAATCTGTGGGACATGATCGCTACGTATACCGGTTTTTCGCTCGTTTTTATGCAGGGTTTGCGAAAGCTTGGAATTCGCATTTCAGAAACGGAAGAACGCGGACTTTTCCATCTCTGGAAATATGTCGGTTATCTGTTGGGCATTCCGGCGTCTGTTCTGCCGGATACCCGTGCTCAGGCGGTAGAACAGTTTTATTGGTGGTCGGCAACCCAGGCTAAAGGCGACGCAGATTCGGCTGAACTCGCCTTGGCGCTGCGCAACGAAAACCTGGAAAATACGATTTATAAGCAGTTATTTCGCCGGCGGATCTTGCTGAAATTACACGACAGCATGAACTGGTTTCTATTGGATGCCGAGGTAGTGCAGCGTCTGAACATTCCGAAACCATCACCACTCTACCGCGCATTTCCAAAGTTTATTTTGTTGGCAAACCGTTTTTCCCAAAAGATCTATACCCTTTCGAATCCGGAGAAATACGCCAGGCTGGTCCAATTCGGAAATGAGCAGCAGCAGAAGGTCCTGGCCGATTATGTAAAAAACAGCGAGTAAATATCTCACCTGTAATAAATGGCCATTCTGCCAATCAACAAAAAAAAGTCGGCTCTTATTTTCGGGAGCCGACTCATTTTTAAAATTTTTATTATTTATCTGATAATCATCTTCGTCACCGCCGCACCGTTTTCAGCTTTCAGCTGGATCAAATACATTCCGGCACTTAGACTGCGAACATCAAGATCCATTTCGCCAGAATCGGCTTTTAAGTTAATTGTTTTTACCAATTTCCCGGTCAGATCATAAATCGCCAAACTGCCGTTTCCTGCATTTGCGAATTTAATTTTCGCAGTACCATTGGAAACCGGATTTTGCAACAAGGCAAGAGAGATCATATTTCGATCGGCCACATTATCGTCCGTCGAAAGTGCCGATGGTGCATTTCCAAAAATACGGAAACCTCCCGGCTCAATACTGATTGCCATTGACGTGCTGGAGACCGGCAAACCGGTATTATCCATTAAGTCCACCCAATTACCGGTATACGGAAAATCCGGCGTGATATTCTGTGCCGCCAGAGTAAAATTGGCTACTATTACTACGTCTTTCAAAGCGCTGGCAGAAGATGGTTTGGAGAGTCGTACCTTCGGCATTAAATTCCCCGACTGAACCGTGAAATCTGTAGTAGTAAACACATCGTTGGAAAGTCGAAGTTCCAAAATTTTCGCCCAAATTTCATAAACAGAAGTCCGACCAGCCTCAGTATCATAAGCCAAACCAAAAGCGGAAGGTTTCGGAGAGAGCTTACAATCGCCGGGGGTAGCGTCGCTTTCTGTATTAACGCTGCCGTCTTCACAGGTATAAATACTTTTATCGTATCCCAATTCGGCAAACTGCCAGATCATTTTCGGGCCCGGCACAGTAAGAAAAACGGCTCCATAAGCTTTCTGTCGCTGCAGTGCGTTCGCCAGATCCCGTGTGCTATAGTTCGTACTGGTACCGCCATAGGTCAGATTCTTGTACATCAGGCGCTCCTCATCGTGACTTTCACCATAGCTCATTGCTCTTTTATCGGAAAAACCGTGCACCTGATATTTCACACGGTTAAAATTACTGTCCGCCGCAAATCCCATTGTATTCTGGTTGTAAGGAGTGGTTTCTTTATCCCACATCATCACGCCTTTGCCTTCACCGACACGGTAATTCGCCCACTGGGCTTCTTCAGAATCAGTGCCCAGGTGCTCGAAAATAATATACGATGTTGCATCCAGATTCCACTGATCGTCGGCGTACGCACGCAGAATGTTGACGCGGTCCTGCTGATAGGCGTTTGTACAGGCTTCGTCACCGGCACTGCAATTTTGGGTAAAACCCTTCGTCAGGTCCCAACGGAAACCGTCTACTTTATATTCCTTAATCCATTGTTCTAAAACACGTTTTACGTAATATTTGGTAGCCGCCGAGCTGTGATTGAAATCATTAAAAACGTTATAAGTATGTTTTGGCACCTGGTTAAAATACGGATTATCTGCAGCAGGCTCGCCATAACCATCACCATCGGGATCGTTCATCCAGAGGCGGTTCAGCGGGTTGCGACCCGTGGCATGATTGAGGGCGATGTCAAGAATTACAGCAATTCCGTTCTGGTGGCAAACGTCGATAAATTCCTTAAATTTCTCCGGCGTTCCGTAAGCTTTGTCGAGCGCAAAATGGAATGACGTGTTGTAACCCCAGGAACTGTTACCATCAAATTCCATGACCGGCATTAGCTCTACCGCGTTAATGTTCAATGATTTCAAATAAGAAATGCGGTCAATTAAAGATTGCCAGGTTTTTTCGGTCGTGAAATCCCGTACGAGCAATTCATACACAATCAAATTATCTTTAGCAGGTTTCGTAAAATTTGAGACCGTCCAATTATACGCAGGTTTTGCCGTTTGAATCACCGAAACTTCAAAATCCTGTCCTGCGGGATAAGCCGGTAGATCAGGATAAACCATCGCGCTCTGGTTAATGTAAGGATCGTCATAAGGCGACAGCACCAATGCCGAAAAAGGATCGGCTACACGGATGCCGTCGGCAGTACGGTACTGGAAGGTATAAATTTGCTGAGGCGTAAGATTTTTTATTTCAATCCAGTACAAATCAGGATTTGCAGTGTCGCGTTTCATCAAATATTCAGAGCTCACGGTCCAGTTGTTAAAACTTCCAATCACGTGAACCGACAATTTTCCGGGTGCGTACAAAGCTAAGCCCACTTTCGCATGGTCGGCGGGATCGTAGGTGATTCCTTGGCGCATGTAGGAAGGAATTGGTGCTGACGTCACCGTAGCTGAAAGTGCCACGCTAAAAGTTTTAGAAACTACGGTACCGTCGGAAACGGCGGTTGCGATTACTTCAATGTTCGCATTTTTTGTTACGGTAAATGGAAAGTTAAGAGAAGTGCCGGCAGTCGTGCTGCTATAAACCACCGTACCGTTTTCCTTTACCACGAAATTAGCCGCCGTTGAAGAAGTACCGGTAATGGTCAAAACAGTTCCCAAAGGCAAAACATTGGTACTTCCGGTGACAGGATTGGTAAGATTAAACTGGAACTTTCCTACGTTCAGCACAATATCCTGAGACTGAACATTACCGCTTTTGGTTTTTACGAGCATACCGATTTTGGCGAGTGAGTTCGTCCGGTTTCCGTAATAGGATTTCACGGTATTCATGGTAAAGGTGTAAGTTCCTGTCCCCGCTGAACTTGAAACATACGTCAGTTTATTCGCAGCCGCAGAAGAATTCCACGTTCCGTTGGTCGGCGCGTCTGCACTGGTACCGTTCGCATCGATGGACCACGCCCAAAGGTACAAATCGTGCGAAGTGCTCACACCAAAGCTGTTTTCATTTAGCGTAAAAGTGACCGTCACCGATTCGCTTTCGTTAAACGAAGATGGATTTACGGTATAGCCGACTATCTGCTGCGCCACAGCCAGAAACGGCACGAGTAGCGCAAACAGAAAGCTGTAAAAGTATTTCATAAGTGTAGATTTTTAATATTAATGATACAAGTTTATTTTAATGGTGTGATCTCATTTTTTTCTGGCGCAGGAAGTTTCTTTTGTTCCGAAATCAGTGACGCGTTTTCCAGGGTTAAATTTTTACCGGCCAGCAACTCGGTCAGCAGCGTTCTCATCTGCTCGGCGGCCACCTGCGGCAGGCGCGATTTTTTCGCGGCCTCGATCACCTGCTGTTTGCCGTTCAGTTGAATCTGCGCCAGATCATCTTTACTGAAGAGATTGAAAAACTGCTCCTCAATATTGTAATATTTGTAATCCGTTTCCGTCGACAGGATTTCCGGCTCGGGAAAACTCACCAAACGCACACTCCCGTTTTCTTCGTTCAGTACCCATTTCAGTTTTTCAAAATCGTAACCGATCAGGATTTTCGCATGAACGATGACCAGTGCTTTCTTTTTTGAAGGAATAAAGTTGAGCAATTTGGTGGTTTGCTCGTAATTATAAATTTCATTAAAGTGGCCTTCCGCCGTCACCACTTTGAAAACTTTTCGCATACTTTCGGCAATAGTGTGGGAACTTTCTCTCACTACATCGGGCGCTGCAGCAAGTTTTTTTGAAGCAAGAAAAGCGATGAGACCGCCGAGAACCAAACCGAGCAGCAGCATAAGCACGATCATTATGGCGTTCACTGATTCTTTTTGTGTCATCTGATACAGAAAAAAACCAATAAAAACGAACGCAAACAAACCTGCGATTCCGATAATGATCTTAAATTTATTCAGCTTCATGCGGGGGAAATTTAAGTAAAGATAAGAATTTATGAACGTTGCTTTTACCATTTACAGCGCTGTTTTTAATTGCTGAGAAAAGTTATTTTTTTTGAATAAACTTCGGTGGCAAAATCAGCTCTTCAAATTTTCCTTTCATTTCGAGCTTTTTAAAGTAAAGGTTTCTCGCCATCATTTTCAGCATCAGATCTTTATCGAACAACGTCCAGAACGCAACCGTGTGCACGTCTTTCGGCTCGCGCACGACTTCGAAAGTAGTTTGCCAAGCATCCGGATTATGGTAAAACTCAATAATACCGCAATGCAGCGGAATACTGTCGGGCTCGATCATTCCCTGCGGCAGCAAAAAACTGAAACGGTTGCAGGGATAATCGCCACAGGAAATTTTGTCGTGCTTCAGGAAATTTTCTTTTGTAGTATGGTGCTGATACTGCTTTTTAAAATCATTTTTGAAATCCGCTTTGGACAGTTTGATCTCGATTTCATGGCTGCAACCTTCGGCATTGATGATTAAAATATCCGCTTCCCAGTCGGAATGAAAATGATTGGTGAGCACAAGATCGTGCTCGAAATCGCAAAAACGGTTGATATAATTATAAGTAAGTTCTTCTACTTTAAGCATGATTTAAAGGTCAGTTTAAGAAACCAGCAGACTACAGCCGCGAATGTCAGAATGATCGATACGTCCCAAGACCTGAAAGGGTTGCCCAAGCGTGCTGCCCGCTCCGCCGGTGACAATCTTTCCCAGATCCTGTGTCGCAATGAAACTGCAGGAATGCCGGTTGGCCAGATCGATAATGTTGATGGCGCCATTTCGGCTCGGTTCGACATAAGACATCGGATCTTCGGTATTGCGCACCAAAACGCGCATCCAGTTGGGACACTCGTAAATATTTTCTCCCAGCGAATACGCCTGCGAAAGCAACTCCGTCATCGAATATTCGGAGAAAATCCGCTTGGTGCCAAAGCCCTTTTGCAAAATAAAAAGCAGCTCGTCCTTGGTCATTTCTTCTTTGCGTCCCTTCATTCCACCAGTTTCAATTACGGTGAGTTGGGGCAAACGCAAATCTTCCGGTGTTATTTTTTTTACAGAATCCAGAAAATCCAGTAAGGCAAAAGACACTCCGAATAAGAGTATTTTTCGATCACTTTGCGCAAGTTGTTCCAGCCGCTGCAGCAAGTCTGCGTGATTGTAAAGGAAATAACCATTTTCCGGGTGCTGGGATTTTTTCATTAAAAAGTCAACCATATAAATCAGCGACGAGTTTTGCTTTTCGAGATAGCTGGGCAATAAGCCCAGAAAAATACACTCTTCTGGCTGGCCGATGAACTTTGAAAAACTTTCGTAAATACTTTTTTCGTACAAACCAGGATCGGCGATCCAGTGCCGGGACAAATTTCTCTGCGTGGTGCCGGAACTCTGAAAACATAAAGATGCCACGGAATCAGCCACTACAATGGTGTGATTTTTAAACATCTCAATCGGCAAAAAGGGAATCGTTTCCAGCGAATTTACAGTTGCAGGATCAACGCCGAGAAAATCGACAAATTTGCGGTAGATCTCTACGTTTTGATATTGATACTGAAAAGTTTCGAGGCATTTTGCGCGGAATTCCGCTTCGGTCGTAATATTGAAAATATCGGTCATTTCTTTTTTCAAAATACAAAAGTCACGAAACAAAAACGGAATTCAAAATAAAATCTTGAATTCCGGTCAATCTTGTGTATTGATATAAAAGATCAGTTGCCCCTATAAGTGGAATAACCGAAGGCTGACAAAGTGATCGGAACATGATAATGCGTAGAATCTGTTATTTCAAAAACGACTTCGATGAAAGGATAAAAGGTTTCTGTTTTGTTTCTCTTAAAATAGTCGCTGGTGAAATACGTCAGTTTATAGATACCGCGGTTATCATCTCCTGCTAAAAAATCCGGCACGCGACCGTTTTTGTCGGTGATTTTTTCTGCAACATAATGCCAGGTTTTTGACATCGTATCATATTTTTCGAGTTTAATGGTTACCTCGTTGGCCGGCATTCCTTTGGAAACGTCGAGGATGTGGCTCGATAACTGATAGCTGGCCTGTTGCTTTTGCGCTAAGGCAAAAATTGAAAACAAGGAAAAGACAAAAGCAATAATTGTTTTTTTCATGGGATTTAAAATTATTTTCGGCACAAATCGCAATTATAATACCACACACAGCGACAAATAATTGATACTGACTATCAATACCATTAACCCCGAAAAGAGTTCAGCTGAAAATCATCACCATCGAAAACGCCGTAGGTAAAATAGGAAATCCAGTCGCCGAGGTTAATGTACTTTGCCCGGCCATTTTCTAAATCCAAAACCATCGGCAGATGTCGGTGACCGTAGACGAAATAATTAATTTTTTCGGTTTTGAGTTTTTCTTTGGAATATAAAATGAGAAATTCTTTGTCTTCGCCAAGAAATTCCTTGTCTTCATCTCCGGAAATCATTTTATTTTTAGTGGAAAAATAGATAGCGACTTTCATCGCAATATCTGGATGCAGCCACTTAAAGGCCCACTGCGCGACTGGATTAGTGAAGAGTTTTTTCATGCGTTTGTAACCCTTGTCGCCGGGCCCGAGGCCGTCGCCGTGTGCTAACAAGAATTTTTTACCTGCAATGTGAAAATATTGTTTTTCGAAATATACCACGCAGCCAATTTCTTCTTCGAAGTAATTTTTCATCCACAAATCGTGGTTGCCCACAAAAAGATAAAGCTGAATACCAGCATCCTTCAGTTCGGCCAATTTGCCCAGAACGCGAACATAACCTTTAGGAATTACGTGCGTCCACTCATGCCAGAAATCGAATAAGTCACCCATGAGGAAAAGCACTTGTGCATCAAGTTTTATCTCATCAAGCCAGCGGATAAATTTCTCCTCGCGAACTTTACTTTCAGGTGGCGTCGGCGCGCCGAAATGCTGATCGGAAGCAAAGTATATTTTCTTTCCGGGTGCTAAATCAATATTCATAATTCTGTGCTGAAATTTCGAGATCTTCGAGTAAGATTAGACTGTTTCGGTCTTCACCGGATTTTCTTCAGCAAACCATTCGCCGTAGGAATTTTCTGTTTCGTGGAGTTTCAGGTAGGCTAAACTTACGTTGGCCGGAAGTTGATTTCTGATTTTTGCTGCAATTTCGTAGAGCATATTTTCGCACGTGGGCTGATAATCACAGTAGATAACTTTATGGCCCTGCTGCTCCAGTTCCTGACCGAGATTTCGGTGGGGCGTTAAACCGTTCAGCAAAACCGCGTGATCCCAAACTTCGATAATTTCGGCTTTCACTATTTTCTTAATATCGCCAAAATCCACCACCATTCCGTTTTTGGGATGTGCCACATCATCGACCGGTTTGCCTTTTACGGTAACAAAAAGTTTATAAGAATGGCCGTGCATATTTTTGCACTTTCCGTCGTAATTATAAAGGACATGAGCGGTCTCGAAGGTGAAGATTTTCGTAATGCGTATCATAGTGCAAAGGTAAAGAATCCTGAAAGATTTAAATAACAGAAAAAAGCGTCAATTTACTGCTAAACCCGATACGAAAGCACGCACTGCGTGAGCGATTGCAGTGGAAATCCCGCGGGCCGGAATCGGGCCGCGGATTGCAACGGAAAGCGCGGTATTCTGCAGAGGCATATGCCAGGCGGAATACACGCCCACAAAAAAAACAAATTGCATCAGTCGGCACAGAAAAAAGCTGCGAAATAACTCAGATTTATTTGATAACTTTCAGGAAAACAAACGCGATATGCCGGTAATCGAGTTACTCTTCCCCAACCGCTGTCTTGAATGCACGAAAGTGATTTCCGGCGGTGCTGCTATTTGCCAAAACTGCTTTGATCAGCTGCATTTCACGCATCATCGATACGGCCAAAGTAACGAGCTGACGGAAAAATGCCGGCTGCTGTTCCCGGTAGAAGAAGCGTTTGCACTGATGCATTTTGAAAAGGAAAGTGCGAGCCAGAAAATCGTTCATCAGCTTAAATACGGCGGCCGCGAAAAACTCGGTGCTCTTATGGCGCAGTGGATTTCTGCGAGTATTGAATTTGGTAATAATCCCCCGGATCTGTTGACAACCGTGCCGCTGCATCCTCGCAAACAGAGGCAGCGCGGCTATAATCAGCTGCATGTTTTCGGTGATGAACTGTCGCGGCTGTGGCAGATTCCGTGCGACCATGCTTTGATCAAGCGAAATATTTATAAGAAAGCACAGGCGCTGAAGGGCCGGGAACAACGTAACGTGAACGAAGAACTGTTTTCCGTTACAAAGCCGCTGCAACACCGTCATGTTTTGCTGATCGATGATGTTTTTACGACCGGAAACACCATGAGCGCCGTGGCCTGGCAAATTCTTAAAAGTGGAAACAATAAAGTCAGCGTGTTGGTGATGGCGATGGATTAGCGCTGCAGTTTTTCTCCATAGGATAAATCACCGGCGTCGCCCAAACCCGGTGTGATGTAGCCTTTTTCGGTAAGATCAGGATCGATGACACCCACCCAAATTTTCGCGTCGGGATATTCCTTACTGATGACATCAACGCCCTGCTGTGATGCAATCGCAACGACGATATGCAGCTGCGTCGGCTTACCATGATTCAGTAAATCCTTGATTGCTTCGATTAAACTTGCGCCTGTGGCCAACATTGGATCTGCAACGATCAGCGGACGGCCGTCGATATTCGGACACGTGAGATAATCCTGTTTGATTGAAAAATAATCATTGGCATCATGCTGCCGGTACGCAGCCACGAAACCACAGTCTGCTTGGTCAAGATAGTTCAGTAAACCCTGGAACAATGGTACGCCGGCGCGCAGGATCGTAGTAATTACAGGTTGTACGGCAACTTCCATGACGGTAATTCTGTCGAGTGGCGTGGTGATTTCGCGTTGTGCCGTCTCAAGTCCTTTGCTTATTTCAAAAGCAGCAATCTCGCCAATGCGCTCCATATTTCTGCGGAAACGCAGGCGGTCCTGCTGAATGTCGACGTTACGCAACTCATTAATCCACGTGTTGACGAGCGAAAAAGTATCGGATAAAACGGTAACCATAATTAAAATTTAAAGTGCAAAGGTCTGAAAAAGCCGGCTAACTTGCCGGCTAAAATTTTATTTCTGACGGAAATAGACTTCGATCGGAACTCCGGTAAAGCCAAAATGTTTGCGAAGCTGGTTTTCTGCAAAACGTTTGTACGGCTCTTTCACGTACTGCGGCAGATTACAGAAAAACACAAATTGTGGACTCGGCGTAGGCAATTGCACACAATATTTAATTTTTACATATTTCCCTTTTAGCGCTGGCGGTGGCGTCTGCTCAAAAACCGGCAGCATTACTTCGTTTAATTTGGAAGTTTTGATTTTTTTGGCGCGGTTCTCATAAACTTCCATGGCAACTTCCACGGCTTTAAGGATTCGCTGTTTTGTAAGTGCCGACACAAAAAGGACAGGAATATCGGTGAACTGGCCAATTTTTTCTTTGATTCTGGCCTCGAAATCTCGCATGGTATTGGTCTCTTTTTCCACCAAATCCCATTTATTGACCACGATGACGATGCCTTTACGGTTTTTCTGGGCGAGGCCGAAAATATTCATATCCTGAGATTCCCAGCCCAAAGTAGCATCCACCATAATAATGACGACATCGGAATATTCGATAGAACGGATGGAGCGCATGACGGAATAAAACTCCAAGTCTTCTTTTACCTTGGCTTTCCGACGCATCCCGGCGGTGTCCACCAGCACGAATTCGTGTCCGAATTTATTGTACAGAGTCTGGATAGAATCGCGGGTCGTGCCGGCAACATCAGTAACGATATTACGTTCTACATCAAGCAAAGCATTGGTCAGCGTCGATTTCCCGACATTTGGTCGCCCGGCAATCGTTATTTTTGGCAACCCTTCAAAAGGATCTTTGTATTCGGTCGTAGGAAAATCGGCTACGATGGCATCCAGCAATTCACCCGTGCCCGAACCTGTGGCAGAGGACATGGTGTAATATTTTTCTATTCCGAGTTGGTAAAATTCTGTGGCGGCAAGTTCCTCCTTCGAGCTGTCTACTTTATTTATCGTCACATATACCGGTTTTCCGGATCTACGCAACATTTCGAAAATTTCCTGGTCCGTATCAGTTAAACCTTCCGCGACGTTGAGCATGAAAATGATTGAAGTGGCTTCATCGACGGCTAGCTCTACCTGTTTGATGATTTCTTCCTGAAAGACATCTTCCGTATTTATTTCATAACCACCGGTATCGATGACGGTAAAATCCACCCCGTTCCAATCTGATTTTCCGTAGTGGCGGTCTCTGGTAACGCCGGCTGTGGAATCCACGATCGCTTCTCTTCTTTCCAGAAACCGGTTAAATAACGTGGATTTCCCTACATTGGGACGTCCGACAATGGCGACAATATTCGACATAAAATTTTATTTAATAATGACATTATTAATGGGTTACTCGAACGCTTCGAGCCCAAAAATTTTTTGCAAAGATAGTTTTTTTTGACGTGTCGCCTGTTATCGTGATTAGTTGTAACTTTATAACTGCGTTTGGGCATCACTGAGATGTCTTCAGCTATTTATAAAACTTAAAAACTATTTCTATGATCGCTATTTTAGTTATCGTGGCTCTGGCCGCACTGCTGTTTTTTTACGGCATCTCTATTTACAATCGCCTCGTTAAGGTACGTACCATGGTACAGGAAGCCTGGAGCAGTATCGATGTGATGCTGAAAAAACGGCATGACCTGATTCCCAACTTAGTAGAAACTGTAAAAGGCTATGCAACGCACGAGCGCGACACTTTCGACAGCGTCACGCGCGCACGCGCAGCGGCTATGAGTGCGGACACGGTGCAGCAAAAGGAAGCGGCCGAAAAAAATCTGAGTCAGGCGATGATGAACCTGAATGCTGTGGCGGAACAATATCCGGATTTGAAAGCGAACACCAATTTTATCCAGTTGCAGGGCGAACTTTCCGCGCTGGAAGGAGATATTGAAAAATCCCGCCGATATTATAATGGTACGGTGCGCGAGAATAATATTTTGGTAGAAACTTTCCCAAGCAATATTGTTGCGAATATGTATTCGTTCACCAAAGCTACTTTCTTTGAGCTCGAAAATGTTGCAGAACGGGCCGTACCTTCTGTAAAATTTTAATGCATGAACCGATTTTTTCCTTTAATTTTTCTGCTTCTCTGCACGCTGGGTTTTGGTCAAATTTACCAAGATTCTGCAGCATTCAAACCGTATGAACATATTGTGTCTTTCGACGCTGCAATTTCGGTGGATGCTGAAGCGAATGTTACCGTAACAGAAAAAATCAAGGTATATGTGACCGGCGCCAGCATCCGGCGCGGAATTTTCCGCACGCTGCCGCGATGGCGAAACATTAACGGAAAAAAAGAGAAAATCTCCTACGCAATTACGTCAGTTCAGCGAGATGACGAACCGGAACAATATCGCACCGAAAGAACCGGCAATGACGAAATCATTTATTTCGGACGTAAAGATTATCTTTTGCCGACGGGCATCCACGAGTATGAATTAACTTATACAACGTCGAACCAAATTGGTTTCTTTGAAAAATACGATGAGTTTTACTGGAATGTGAACGGAACTTTTTGGGATTTTCCTGTTGACGAAGTTTCTGCCGTTTTTCAGTTGCCGGCCGAAGCAAAAATTATTCAGCAGCAGTGTTATTCCGGCGGTTACCGAGCAGTCGAGCAGAATTGCACTTCCTCATTAATTAATGATCACAGCGTACGGTTCAGCGCGAAAAACCTCAGCCGTCATGAAGGGCTGACGATCGCCGTCGGATTCGAAAAAGGTTTATTTGCCCCGCCGCCACCGCCCGGTTTTTGGCAGAAGTACGGTATTGTTATTTTACTCGTATTGGCAGCGGTTATTTTGTGTATTTACTATATTATCAGTTGGCAGCGCTACGGCGTAGATCCGCAGAAACCTGTAATATTTCCTCAGTTCGACGTTCCCGGTGATCTGTCGCCGGCGTCGCTAGGTTATCTCCAGAAAGGGTTTTACACCAATAATCTTATTTCCGCCTCGCTGGTTAATCTTGCAGTCAAAGGTTTCGTTAAAATCGTAGAAAAAGACGACCGGATTCTCGGCCTTTTTGGTGGCGTAACTTACGAAGTTATTAAACTAAAAGAAAGCGAGACCTCGTTGCCGACGGAAGAACAGCAACTCATGGAGCGGTTGTTTCCAGGTGAGAAAGACCGCGTTCACTTTAGTGGCAAGTACAGTTCGCGTGTAGAAAGTGCGGTGACTAATTTCCAGGCTAACCTGCGCTATCAGCATGACACCTTTCTTCGAAAAGGCAATAATGCGCGCAAACTCATTTTTCCGATTCTGACTGTTCTTGCGCTCACAGCCTTGGGTTTATATATAAGCTTTAATTTAACCTACAGTGACGTACATTTAATTGCGGGGATCGTACTTAGCGTTGCGCTCGCGTTCCTGGGAATTGTGTTTTCCGTTTATTTTGGACGAAGCACCGCGATAAAAGTTGCCTTTGCCTTAGTTTCCGCTGCGGTGCTTTTTTTATATTTGATTTTAATGCGTGCTGACGGTACCCGGTTGATTAATGTCGCATATTACGCTACTTATGCTTTTACTATTTTTGGCTTTATCAGTCTCGTATTATTTCAATTTTTAATCAAACAACCGACGGAAGAAAAACTGCAGACTTTATCACTTATCGACGGCTTTAACCTGTACCTCGAAACTGCGGAAGAAAAACTGCTCCAGTTCCACAATCCGCCAAAGATGACACCGGAAGTTTTCGAAAAGCTGCTGCCTTATGCCATGGTGCTTGGCGTCGAAAAAATCTGGGGAGATAAATTCCAGGCAATGCTGAAACAATCAGGCATTACGGAACCTTACCAGACCAACGGATGGTTTGTGGGCGCCTCGCTGATGAATATGAATTTCGCACATTCATTGAATTCTTCTTTATCACAATCCATTTCGAGTTCCGCAACGCAACCTTCCAGCTCGATGAGTGGATCCGGTGGCGGCGGATTTTCCGGCGGCGGGGGTGGCGGAGGTGGCGGCGGCGGCTGGTAACGAATTTGTCCAACTAAATAAAAAAGAACGTCGCAGTAAATGTGACGTTCTTTTTTATTTAAACACTTTGAAAATTAAAATGTAAGATCGGTTTTGTTATTTCTAAACGCGCTCAATATCGGCACCGATTGCCCGAAGACGCACGTCAATATTTTCGTAGCCGCGGTCGATTTGTTCGATATTTTGAATTATTGATGTTCCTTCTGCGCTTAAAGCCGCGATCAGCAGGGCATTCCCTGCACGGATATCGGGAGAAACCAGCGTTGTGCCGCGCAGCGGATGTTCGTGATTCAAACCTACAACGGTGGCGCGGTGCGGATCGCATAAAATTATCTGCGCACCCATATCAATCAGTTTATCTACAAAGAAAAGACGCGATTCGAACATTTTCTGGTGTACGAGGATCGTGCCTTTTGCCTGTGTGGCAACAACCAAAATGATGGAAAGGAGATCCGGCGTAAAGCCCGGCCACGGTGCATCCGAAACGGTAAGTATGGAACCGTCGATGAATTTCTGAACTTTATACTGATCCTGTGCAGGCACATAAATATCGTCGCCGCGGCGCTCCAGCTGAATACCGAGTTTCCGGAATGTATTAGGAATAACACCAAGTTCACCCCAGTTCACGTTTTTGATGGTTATTTCCGATTTTGTCATGGCCGCCAAGCCGATCCAGGAACCAATTTCCACCATATCGGGTAACATACGGTGTTCGGTTCCGCCAAGTTTTTCTACGCCATCAATCGTCAATAAATTTGATCCAATGCCGGAAATGCGGGCGCCCATCCTGTTCAGCATTTTACATAATTGTTGCAGATAAGGTTCGCAGGCGGCGTTATAGATCTGGGTCCGGCCTTTCGCCAGTACGGCGGCCATAATTATGTTGGCCGTACCGGTAACGGAAGCCTCTTCCAGTAAAATAAATTTACCCAAAAGCTCCTTTGCGGTCAGAGAATAATATTGCTCTTTTTCATCGTAATTAAAAGTAGCCCCGAGTTCTACCAAACCCTGGAAATGAGTATCCAAACGTCGGCGACCGATTTTGTCCCCACCCGGTGTGGGCATATAAGCTTCGCCATAACGTGCTAACATCGGCCCCAAGAGCATGACGGAGCCACGAAGGCGCGCTCCATCCTGTTTAAAATCCGTTGATTTTATATAGGCAAAATTTACTGCATCAGCCTGAAATGAAAAATCTCCCTGTCCGTTTTTAGATACTTTTACGCCAAAATCACCAAGAATTTCGATGAGACGGTTAACGTCGTGGATGTCGGGAATATTAGTAATCCGCACCACTTCGTCGGTGAGCAAGACGGCGCATAAGATTTGTAAAGCTTCATTTTTCGCACCTTGCGGCGTGATTTCTCCATTCAACTGCTTTCCTCCTCTGATCCTGAAACTTCCGCTCATTCTTATTTTCTGTTTTTATTATTTTGGTAGGTGCGGCGTTTGTTCTGGTTGTTCAGGTTATTCTTGCCGTTGTGAGATTTATTGGTTCGGTTGCTGGCGTAGTAAATCTTGCTTTTTTCCAGAGAATCCAACACCGTCAGATCCAGGCGGTTATTGGAAAGATCTTTTAAATGACGGAAAATCACATCATCCTGCACGTGCTCCTTGTTATATACATTGTAGGATTTCTTCATATTATTGGCAATCACCTGGATCAGCGCATCTTTCTCATCACCATTTTCCAGCTCAATCGCTTTGTCAATCAACTGAAGAATACTTTTACCGTAGAACTTAAATTCGCCCTGCAGCGCCGGATAAGCCATGCGTTTAGGTTTCACATTCAGTTCTTCCGCAGTCGGAATATGATAGGGAGAATCGACATCAAGATCGTAGCTTGCGAGAATAAAAAGATGGTCCCACAGTTTATGTTTATAGTTTTCCTCATCACGCAGCATTGGATTGCGTTGTCCCATAAAGTCCACGATGGCCACGGCAAGCCGGTTGCGCTCTTCACGATTTTCTATTTCTTTGCACCGCTCCACCAGTTGTTGAATGATGCGGCCATATTCCGGCAACTGAAGCTGTGTTTTCTGTGTATTATATTCCATAGATGCAAAGATATGAATTTGTGCAGCTTTCCGCTTTGCGTGCCTGTGATTTTTTGGGCGTGCCCCTTGCCAGCGCTGCAGCCATGGCCCGGGTCGGTCTCCGGCTACAATTCCTCGCCACGGACTGGCGTCCGCGTCTGCGGGATTTCCGCCTGCGCCCTCACGCAGCAAGTGTTCATCAGAGAAAGAAAAAGCTAATCAGCGAGGTAGTTTACCTTAGCCCAAAAGCTTCTTGCGCTGCTCCGGTGTCGGAAACGGACAGGTTTGCGACGCCAGGTTCTTACGGTTCTCCGCAATACGGTCGTAGAAAAAGTCGGTTATTGGCGTGGGCAAAAAGCGCAGATAAGAAATCAACCCGTACTTGCCGCCGATCACTTCGGTAATTTTAAATATTGCATGAGATTTGCGCATATAGAAATCCTGAGGTTTCCAAACGTAGAGTGTGTCCAAATCATCCAGAGAAAGTCCCCGGTCGCTTAAAAACTGCTGTCCTAATTCTGACTGCAGCGATGCAAAAAGAAAATTATCCTTATCATCACGTTCCAGAATCCAGTGCACCCAAAAGTTGCAGAATCCACACTCTCCGTCGTAAAAGACGTAAAATTTACTTTTATCAATCTCCATAATTATTGTATTTTAAAGTCAGACTGTTCTACCCCGCGCGGAATTTCGTGCATCAGTTTGGTGTCCTGCCGCACAAGTTGCAGATAGCTGGTGAGTTGCTTTTTTTCTTCCGCACTGAGTTTTGCTTCCGGATGTCCCAACAAATATGAATCCAAAGGCATCCCGTCACTTTCAACCATTTCGATTGCCTCTTCAAGTTTATGCAGTTGCCGCTTCGTATCGTAAGTTGCGAAGGTGGAGAAATTCAGTTCTTTGCGGCCATTCTCAATGTGGTTTTGCATTAACCAGCCAAAGGGCTGAATTTTCGTGTACCAAGGATAATTCGTTTCGTTGCTGTGGCAGTCGTAGCAGGAATTACGGATCAAATTTGCAGTTTTTCCGGGAGTGTTTTTTATACGGAGAAAATCCAGCTGCGGCGTGGGCTCGGGATTGGTTTGTTCTACACGAAAAAACTGAATGATGATAAATGCCATGAGCAAAAAAAGCAGTACTCGTTTCATTTTTTGTAAATTTACGAGTGAATGTAAGTTTTTAATCTGAAATAAGGAGCATCTACCAGTGTTATAGATACTATAAATTAATATTGCTTTTTTGATTGATAAAAACTTTGTACTTTTGTAGTATAAATTTTAAAAATATAATATTATGTCATTAGTAGGAAGAAAGTTTCCAAGTGTCGCGATCGATGCAATGTCGGAAATGGGCGATGATCTTAAAATCAACGTATTTGAAGAAGCGACCAGTAACCAGCAAAAAGTATTGCTGTTCTGGTATCCGAAAGATTTTACTTTTGTATGCCCCACGGAGCTTCACGCATTCCAGGACGCGATGAGCGAGTTTGAAAAAAGAAATACAAAAATTATCGGTGCTTCTTGCGATACCAACGAAGTTCATTTTGCCTGGCTGAATACGCCAAAAGACAACGGCGGCATTGAAGGCGTTACGTATCCAATTCTTGCAGACACCCACCGTCAACTGGCAAACCTGTTGGGTATTGTAGACCAGGATTTCGATTATGATGAAGAAGGCAATGAGTCTTTCACTGGCTCCAATGTTACTTACAGAGCGACTTACCTTATCGATGAAACGGGAAAAGTGTTCCACGAATCGGTGAATGATATGCCACTGGGCAGAAACGTAAAAGAATTCTTAAGAATGATCGATGCTTATTCGCATGTTCAGAAACACGGCGAAGTTTGCCCGGCCAACTGGGAAGAAGGAAAAGATGCCATGCAGGCAAACAGAAAGTCTACCGCAGATTATCTGGCTCAACAAAAATAAATAACCGAATTATGTACACAGAATTAAAAGAAGACAATTTGCAGCAGCTTGTTGCCGACAATGAGAAAGTAGTTGTACAGTACGGTGCGACCTGGTGTGGAAACTGCAGAATTATGAAGCCGAAATTTAAAAAACTGGCTTCGGAAAACGAAGATATTCCATTCTATTACGTAGATGCAGAAAAATTGCCTGAAAGCCGAAAAATGGCTAAGGTGGATAATCTGCCGACTTTCGCCATCTTTAAAAATGGAGAACTTGTAAATCAGGTACAATCCAACCAAGCCGAAAGCCTGAATAATCTTTTTAAAGAATTACAGTAATGAAGTTACCCGTTATCCGACAGTTTTACCAAACCCAGTCTCCGGAAAATCTTGAAAAGACGCTGGAAGTTCTGGAAGCCTTCAGCGAGTTCCGCGGAACCACTGAAGAGGATCTCAATGTCACCGGCGAGCTGATCACCAATATCTGTGGTGCTCTGGAAGTACACGCCGACGTGGCCAAAGGAATGGCTGAGCGTGATGCACTCAATTCCTTCGCGCAGAAAGTTTTGGGTTCTATCGACAAATAAGGTCAGGCACCATCAAAGAAAAACAGCGGGTAATTTCCCGCTGTTTTTTTTAGTCATCATCGTGTTTTTTATACTTTTTTCCTTTTTTGTAGTACTTACTTTTTTTGTACTGTTTTCTATTTTCATACCGGTCATCATCATCGTCCTGATCGTCATCGTCGTCATCCCAGCGCTTGTATTTCTTAAGGTGTTTGCCCTTGGCATAATCTTTTGCCTTCCCGCGGTAAATTTTCTTTGCCTGGCCCGGTGGCAGATTCCGACGGTTCCTGTTCGGATAATATACCGTTGATTGTCCTGCACGTTTAATTATGCCTGGCCTGCCATACACATCGCTCCGTTCTACAACCTTCCCGTTTTGGTAGATGTTGCCGTTTCGGTCCCTGTACACTTCGCCTCGATTGTAGACATTTCCATCGCCTGCGCGATAGACAGTCCCGTTGCTCGCGCCGCCTGGATATCGGTTGGCAGGATAATTATTCCCATTGTTCATATCGGCAGCGCCACAAGACGCAAGCGCGGCAATTAAACCAACACCGACAATTAAATTAAGTATTCTTCTCATTATTAAAATCTTTGGTAATCTATACCAAGACTTTCAATGTTGGTGCCAAATTAATTTAATTAAAAGCTTACCGCAAAGATTTCTAGAATCCGATCCTTTCGCTGCGCCGTTCTAATAATACAATATCACGCCAGGTTCCGTTCATTTCACCGATTTTCCGGCGCGTCCCGACCACCTGAAAACCCTGCTTTTTATGAACCGCGATACTGGCTTCATTTTCAGGAAAAATACCGGCCTGCAGAGTCCAAAAGCCGTTTTCCTCGCTTGCCAAAACCAGTTTTTTCAGCAGCATTTTTCCCAGTCCTTTGCCTTGCACAGCATTGTCGAGGTAAATACTCACTTCAGCTACACCGCGGAAACAGTTTCTGTTGCTGACCGGCAGCAGAGCGCACCAGCCGACAACTCTGTTGGTTTCATCCTCGATCACGAAGCGGCAGTGATTCAGATAATTAGCATCCCAATTTTCCCAGACGGGGACAGACTGATCGAAGGTGGCATTACCCCCGTCAATTCCCTGCTGAAAAATATCCAGTACCGCCTGGCCGTCTTCCGGCTGCATTTCCCGTATCTCGTAATTCACTGTATTTTTATTTAAACTATTTAACAATCGTGACTTTCGTAATTTCTTTTTTTAAAGTAAAAGCGCAGCAGATAATTACTCCAGTTCGCGTTTCAGGAAACGGGCAGTCAGGCTTTTTTTAGAGCGCGCCACTTCTTCGGGCGTTCCTTTAGCGATGATCTGGCCGCCGTGTTTCCCGCCTTCCGGACCGATGTCGATAATATAATCGGCGAGTTTGATGACGTCCATATTATGTTCAATAATGATAAAAGAGTTCCCCAGCTCGACGAGTTTATTTACTGCATCCATGAGGACTTTCACATCTTCAAAATGCAGCCCGGTGGTAGGCTCGTCCAGAATATAGAGTGTATTTCCCGTCTGACGTTTGGCAAGTTCTGTTGCCAACTTGATGCGTTGCGCTTCTCCACCACTCAGCGTTGTCGACTGTTGCCCCAGCGTGATGTAACCTAAACCAACGTCCTGCAAAGTTTTCACTTTTGAATAGATTTTCGGAATCGGTTGGAAGAAATCGGTTGCTTCATCAATCGTCATTTCCAGCACATCAGAAATAGATTTTCCTTTATAACGAACCTCCAGCGTTTCGCGGTTAAATCGTTTTCCGTTACACGTTTCGCAATGCACATAAACATCCGGCAGGAAATTCATTTCAATCACCTTTAAGCCGCCGCCCTGGCAGGTTTCGCAGCGGCCGCCTTTTACGTTAAATGAAAAACGTCCTGCCTTGTAACCGCGGATTTTGGACTCAGGAAGTTCGGCAAAAAGATTCCGGATATCGGTAAACATGCCGGTATAAGTTGCCGGATTGGAGCGCGGCGTGCGCCCGATTGGCGTTTGGTCCACATCCACAATCTTATCAATGTTTTCAATGCCTTCAAACTTTTTGTAAGGTAAAGGTTCCTGCACGCTGCGGTAGAAATGTTTGTTCAGTATCGGATACAGTGTCCCGTTAATCAGCGAAGATTTTCCGCTGCCGGAAATCCCTGTAACTACCACCAATTTTCCCAGAGGGATCTCGAGGTTTACGTTCTTCAGATTATTGCCGCTGGCACCTTTCAGCACGAGCGACTTTCCATTCCCAACGCGACGCTCGGCGGGGACTGCTATTTTTCGCTTTCCGGTAAGATAATCTGCGGTGATGGTATCGGCATTCAGCAAATCCTGCGGTTTTCCCTGCCACAAAACCTCGCCACCAAATTTCCCGGCGCGCGGACCCACGTCAAGCACCTCGTCGGCTTCCATAATCATGTCTTTATCGTGCTCCACCACCAGGACGGAGTTTCCGATATCGCGTAAATTCTTAAGGGAATTGATCAGCCTTTCGTTATCGCGCTGATGAAGACCAATGGACGGTTCGTCCAAAATATAGAGCACATTTACCAGTTGTGAACCGATTTGTGTTGCCAAACGAATCCGCTGCGACTCCCCACCCGAAAGTGTACGGGAACTGCGACTGAGACTGAGATATTCCAAACCTACATCCAGCAGAAACTGCAAACGCGTTTTTATTTCTTTTAAAATTTCGTGGGCAATGATTTTGTTTTTCTTGGTGAAGCGGTCTTCAATATCGATCAGCCATTGTTCCAGATCCCCCAGAGAGAGTGCATTAACTTCGGCAATGTTTTTACCGTCAATCTTAAAACTCAGACTTGAAGGTTGCAGACGCGTACCATTACACTCGGGGCAGGTTTCTTCTGTGGTAAAGTGACGTTCAAGGAGTACCGCATCGTAGCTTTCCTTATCATCGATCATATCGTTGATCAAGGAAATCAGACCGTCAAAATTCACTTTTATTTTTTTGTTGATGCCGGCATATTTCAGGTCTTTATTAAACTCTTTGTGGCAACCGTTATAGATATAATCCAACGCTTCGGTGGGAATATCTTTTATCGGCGTGTTGAGCGTCAGACCGAAAATCTCAAGAATGTTTTTAATTTGACCTAAAATCCATTTGTTGGATTTAATGTCTTCCAGCGGCAACAACCCGCCCTGGCTGATCGACAGTTTAGAATTGGTTACGAAATAGTCCGTGTTTACGCGCTTCACGGTGCCGAGCCCCTTACAGTAAGGGCAACTGCCTTTGGGCGAATTAAATGAAAAAGTGTTCGGTTCGGGCAACGCTAAGGAAAATCCGGTTTCGGCATCCATCAGATTTCGTGAGAAGTATTCGATGTTATCGGTGCCCAGTTTTTGGATTCCAATAATACCCTCGCCCATTTGCAGCGCAGTTTTCAGGGATTGCGGCATCCGGCTTTCCGAAGCACTTTCCCCGATAATCCAGCGGTCGACCACGATGTCGATATCGTGTGTTTTGTAACGGTCTAATTTCAGATCGTATTCAATGTCTTTTATTTCGCCGTCAATGCGTGCCTGGGCGTAGCCTTTCTTTGCCATCTGTACAAAAAGCTCATGATAATGACCTTTCCTGGAGCGGATCACCGGTGCTAGAAGCATCACTTTTTCTTCTTTGTAATTGTCTTTAATGGCTTCCAGAATCTGCTCTTCGGTGTAGCTGACGAGGCGCTTGCCGGAACTGAGCGAGTACGCATCGGAAACGCGCGCAAAAAGCAGACGCAGAAAGTCATACAATTCCGTAACGGTTCCGACGGTGGAGCGCGGATTTTTATTGGTGGTTTTCTGCTCAATGGCGATCACCGGCGACAAGCCGTCGATCTTGTCCACGTCGGGACGCTCGAGGCCGCCCAAAAACTGGCGTGCGTAGGCAGAAAAAGTTTCGATGTAACGCCGTTGACCTTCGGCGAAAATCGTATCAAAAGCCAATGAAGATTTACCGCTTCCGGAAAGACCGGTGATGACGACCAGTTCGTTGCGGGGGATTTTAACGTCGATGTTTTTTAAGTTATGTTCACGGGCACCGTAAACTTCTATATATTCTTTGGAATCTTTCATGTAAAAAGGTCCGAGATGTATTTTTTCGGAAAGTGCAAAATTACGGAATTTTTGGCGCATAAGAAATTGACTCTGATAATTTTAATACTGCTGCCCCGTGTGCAAAATGCGGCTGAAATGCGGCAAAAACGATACCAAGGCACACGTGAAGTTGAGAAGAATTATTAATGGCCTCCGCGCTGAAATAAAACGCTAAGAACTCTGCTGCAAATATCGAAACTGAATATCGATGGACCCGCGCCCCGGATTGCAGCGGGAATCCCGCAGCGGCGTTGGCCAGGCGGAGGGGCGAGGAATTGCAGCGGAAAGCCGGAAATGTGCGCCCAAAAAAAGGAAATAAAAAAACCACTTATCCGAAAATAAGTGGTTGTGGAGGATATCGGGATCGAACCGACCACCTTTAGACTGCCAGTCTAACGCTCTAGCCAGATGAGCTAATCCCCCGTTTTTCTAATTTTTAAACTTTGTCTGTTTGAATTTTAGATTTGCAATGATACAAATTTTTCTGATTTAAAAGCAAGATTATTTGCTTTTATTTTTTAGCTCTTCATCTGGAAAAATACCAATCATTTGTGACGCAGATTTCTTCGACCGAATGTGCAGAAATTCGTTCACCAAACAGAAATGAGACTTTAAATGCGTATTTGCTTTATCATTCCATATTGGGCGTTTTTTGCGGTGGCAATGTTTGATAAGCTGATAAAACTGTTAGATTCTGCGCCTTTTTCAGTGTAACTGATTTAGCGTAAAGATTCCAAGAATTCCTCAGTTCCGAGAACTTTCTGAGCGCCGGACTGTAAATCTTTCACCGTTATTTTCCCGTCGGCAATTTCCTGTTCTCCATAAAAAACCAAATTTGGAATTCCTTTTTTCTCAGCGTAGGTAAACTGTTTTTTGAGTTTGGCGGCGTCTGGATACAATTCTGCAGAAATTCCTTTAGCACGCAGCTGCTCGATGATTTTCATCGCTGCCAGAGCTTCTTTTTCGCCGTAATTGGCAAATAAGTACTGGACCGATTTTACGGTATTTTCGGGGAATACATTCAGCTCTTCCATTACCAGATAAATTCGATCCAGCCCGAATGAAATGCCGATGCCCGGTACATTTTTGACGCCGAACATGGCCGTAAGATCGTCGTATCGTCCGCCACCGCCCACGGAACCCATCGCAACGCCTTGCGCTTTGACCTCGAAGATTGCTCCGGTATAATATTCGAGTCCGCGTGCGAGTGTAATGTTGAATTTGAGCTGCGCGGAACTGATGCCTAATTCCAAACAATTCGTAAGTACGAATTCGAGTTCATCAACGCCGGTCCTGCCGATCGATCCTTCGGGAAAGATGTGTTTCAGCTGTGCCAAATTTTCGAGTGCATCTGAACTTTGATCAAACAGAAAATCCAGTTTTGAGATTGCCTCAACGCTGATATTTTTTGAAATTAATTCCGTAACAACACCGCTTTTCCCAATCTTATCAAGTTTGTCCAACGCTACAGTGAAATCAATCAATTGCTCAGAGATACCGGCGAATTCAGCCAGGCCTGAAAGGATTTTCCGGTTGTTGACGTGCAACATCACCGGAACCTTCAACTGTGAAAATGAACTGAGATAAAGCTGAACCAAATCAACTTCCTGCCAAAGACTTTCGCTGCCTACGACATCGGCATCGCACTGATAAAATTCGCGAAAGCGGCCCTTTTGTGGACGATCGGCTCGCCAAACTGGCTGGATCTGGTAGCGCTTGAATGGGAATGTCATTTGGCCGTGATTCATTGCAACGTAGCGCGCAAAGGGCACAGTAAGATCATAACGCAAAGCTTTGTCGGAAATTTGCCCGATCAACTTTTGCGAATTTTTGGACTGCCAGTCTGCATC
This sequence comes from Flavobacteriales bacterium UBA6693, assembly GCA_002454815.1. Classification (GTDB taxonomy): domain Bacteria; phylum Bacteroidota; class Bacteroidia; order Flavobacteriales; family Weeksellaceae; genus Kaistella. The sequence goes on along the minus strand of DKJL01000007.1, from coordinate 93,704 downwards.
GTTAGTTTTTGCGGCATAATCTCCCGAATTTAAAATTTTAAAGATCAGCCGGTCGCCTTCTTCGCCATATTTGCCCGTCAGTGTAGAAAGGTTTTCAAAACTTGGCGTTTCTAAGGGCTGGAAACCGAATCGCTCGAAGTTCCTTTGTAAAACCGAGATAATGTACTTGCGGCGATAAACTTCTTCGGCGCCGAAATCGCGCGTGCCTTTTGCTAAACTGGGCTTCATCATGGAATTAATAACGTTTTTGTGCAGATTGAAATGTGCGGCAAAAATACGGAAACGAAAACAAATTTACTTTGTTGCCGTTCCCGTTAATTTCTGCGCCGCAAGCAAACTGTATCACAAGCCATTCAGTCATCAAACCATTTCCAGAAGTTCAATGATTTCCGCACCGTAATTTTCGATCTTGTATTTGCCAAAACCTTTTATGTCTACAAGTTCTTCCTTTTTAATGGGCTTGTATTTAGCGATGGACAGCAATTCTTTGTTGGTCGCGATAAGATAAACAGGCAGACGTTTTTCTTTTGCTTTCTCGGTACGCCACAACTTCAGCGAGTCCAGAATTTTAATTTCGTCCTCGGTGAGTTTTTCCTGTTCTGCGCTGTATTTTTCAGCCGCAGGTTCGTTCACATGAATTTTCAGTTCTTCATAATGAATAATTACCGACCAGTAAGATTCTTCGGCTTTTACGAAAGCGGTTTCGTACTTGATGATGTTGTGCTGCTGCATAAATAAATCCAGCGCTGCCTGATCTTCATAGATTTCGTCTTCGGACAATCGTATTTTGAAAATTTTAGTTTTCATGGTTTTTAGTTTTTATGATTTGTACGGATGAAAGAAAAAGCCGCATTGTGCCGGCAAGGCGGCTTTCAGCAGTTATTTACCACTCAGCAAAACGAGTTGCTCGACACGGATGTCGGTGGTATATCTTTTGTTTCCTTCCCGGTCTTCGTAATTACGATAAACGATTTTCCCTTCTACGGCAATCTCTTTTCCTTTTTCGACGTATTTTTCCATGACGTCCGCGAGTTTTCCGTTCACGACGAGATTGTGCCATTGCGTTTCCTCCACTTTTTCGCCCATGGCATTGGTGTAATGGTCCGTGGTTGCCAGACTGACTTTAGCCAGTTTCCCGTTTTCAAATTTTACAATTTCGACGTCTTTTCCTGTGCGGCCGATAAGGCTCACTTTGTTTCTTAATGACATGACTTTAAATATTTTAATTCAACGTTAGAAGTGGGCCTCACTGTTTTTCCCAATTCTCTACCGCAAAGATTCATAGGTAACAGAAAATTAGTCGGTACAGAATTGTTTAATATCGTTTGTAGTCGTTTGCATCCGATAGAATATTGTTTATCAACACATTAAATCATTTAATTTTAACATTAAAATGAGAATTTTTGGTCTTGTAAAATTAATTGAAGCCAAACCACTACATTGCCGTTTAATTAAAAAAAGAAAAATCAATGTCTGAAAGTTCTGTTCGGGAAAAAAAGTTTGATAAAATTGATTTTACGCAGGAGCCGCTTGCTGCGCGGGAATATGAAGAATGCGAGTTCACCAACTGTAATTTTTCGGAGGCGAATCTTTCCCATCTTAAGTTCGCCAACTGCGAATTCAGTTTTTGCAATTTGAGTTTAGCAAAGTTGGCGGACACGGCTTTTCGTGAAGTAAAATTTCGGGAATGCAAAATGCTGGGTTTGCGTCTGGACGAATGCAACCAGTTTGGTTTTTCGGTTCAGTTCAATACTTGTCAACTGGATCACAGCTCTTTTTATACCGTTAAACTACGCAAAACAAGTTTTAAAAATTCGCGGCTACACGACGTTGATTTCACCGAAAGTGATCTTAGCAATGCAGACTTCAGCGAGTGCGACCTGTCGGGAGCGCGCTTTGAACGGACGTTACTTTCAAAAGCCGATTTCCGCATGGCACAGCATTACTCTATCGATCCGGAACTAAACACTTTGAAGAAAACAAAATTTTCAACAGAAGGACTCTCGGGTCTGCTGGACAAATACGATATCATTATTGAAAATATTTTGTGAGCAAACAAAAAGTTATTTTAACAATAAAAAGAAGGGTAAAATTAAGAAGAGATTTTTCTAGAGTGCGTTGAAAGTGATACGTTCTTCGGGCAACAACTCAAATCCGGCGTAAGCACCGGCTTGGGCACGGGCTTTTTTTCGTAAAATTTTGTTAAGACTTTTCAGCGCGCCCGTAGTTCCCACTTTAATCGAATTTTCGGCTGAACCAACCAATCTGCCCCCTTTTTTGTAGGTATCATAAGACGTTTCCGCCATCAGGTTGCCACTGGCGGTGTACACTTTCATGCTTACCACAACCTGGTTGGAAAACACGTATTTGCCAAGTCCTACTTTAAAGTATTTTACCTTCGGAATAACGGCAAACTGCGCATTATTATTTTCGCAAAATTCTGCAATGAGGCCTGCTTCTGCTGTATCATAGGGAATATCATAATCTACGCGCAGCAATTTATTGGCCCGGGAAGAGCTGAGTTGGTCAGAAAGCGCAGAAAAAAAAGCGGTGTAAGTAGGTTCTTTGATTTCTTCCAGATCCGGATAAATTTCGGGGTTGAAATAAAGAACGCTGTATTGTTTGGAATCTTTATTCAAAGGCTGATTCTGGCCGAATACCGCACATCCGGTCAGCAGCAGGATAACAGCGACAGAACTCGTAACTAAATAAAGATTTTTCATGTTTTAGACTATTGCAAAGATATTGCCACGGAAGAATAAAAACAATTAAAATTTAAGAAAATTTAACAATTATCAGCCAAATAACAAAAAGTGAGATGAAATACTGTTTTACAGCTCGGAAAATTGTCGTACTTTTGCAGCCGTTACATAATAATCATTAAATAATATTGGAATGTACTTAACAACTGACAAGAAGAGAGAAATCTTCGCAAAACACGGAAAATCTGACACTGATACAGGAAGTGCGGAAGGACAAGTAGCCCTTTTCACCTTCAGAATCAATCACCTTTCTCAACATCTTAAGAAAAACCACAAAGATTACGCAACAGAGCGTTCTTTGGTTGCTTTGGTAGGTAAGAGAAAAGCGCTATTGGATTATTTGAAGAAGAAAGATATCTCCCGATACAGAGCGATTATTGCCGAACTTGGTTTGAGAAAATAATCGATTCGTTCGACAAAAAAGGAAGCAGCACATTGTGCTGCTTTTTTTTGTTTAAACTGTAGTATCATCAAAAAAGCAACCTGCTGAGGTTGCTTTTAATTTTTTTTCGTGCTGTGCTTTCTATACCCTGCCTCTCGTAAAGAGATTGATGATGGCAAGCAATACGATAGAACCGATGGCTCCGGTAAGGATCTCTCCTACTATCCCGTCGCCCAATCTACCGCCTAAAAGCCAATAACCGATAAAACCACCAATAATACCTACAATGATATTACCGATCAACCCAAGGCTGCCGCCTTTAAAGATTTGAGATCCTAACCAGCCTGCAATTGCACCAATAATCAGTGTCCATAAAATTCCCATAATGTTTAATTTTTTAATGTTTATAAATGATTTCGCTAACAGTAATAACCAAATTTGTGCCGAACATTTCCTGCAGCAATCAATCTTTCCTCACCACAGCCAGGATTTCACCACGTAAAGGTGGTGGAATCACGCCCTAACTTTGCTTTATGAAGAAAGGAAAAATTATCCTACGATGTTGCAACACAAGCAAATTTCCGAGCTCAAACGCCTGATAAACCGCATATTTTACGTATCTTTGGCCACGAAAATTTAATTATTTTAAATAGTAACCGCACTCAATACGGAGTGCCAAAGACGAACAAATTTTATGAATGCTCCACAAGCAATTACTGAAGTAATTCAGTTGAAAGATGGTAGAGAAATCACCATCGAAACCGGGCGGTTGGCCAAGCAGGCAAACGGGTCCGTCGTTGTACGCATGGGCGGTACAATGCTCTTGGCCACGGTTGTAGCCAACAAAGAAGCCAAAGAAGGTGTAGACTTTTTGCCTTTAACAGTAGATTACCGCGAGAAATTTTATTCTGCCGGAAAAATCCCCGGAAACTTCTTCCGTCGCGAAGCAAGACCGTCTGATGAAGAAATCCTGACGATGCGATTGGTAGACCGCGTTTTGCGTCCCCTCTTCCCATCCGATTTCCACGCAGAAGTACAGGTGATGATCTCACTGATTTCTTATGATAAAGAATGTATGCCCGAAGCATTGGCTGGCTTAGCAGCTTCCGCCGCAATCGCGCTTACCGATATTCCGTTTAACGGGCCCATGTCTGAAGTAACCGTAGCGAGAATTGACGGAGAACTGGTGGTAAACCCAAGTCGCGAAAATTTGGCCAAAGCCGACCTCAACATTATGGTGGGTGCTACCAAAGATTCCATCGTGATGGTAGAAGGCGAAATGGAAGAAATTTCTGAACAGGAAATGATCGAAGCCATCAAATTCGCGCACGAAGAAATTAAAGTTCAGGTAGAAGCGCAGGAAAAACTTGCAGCGAAAGTGGGCAAAAATCTTCCGAAAAGAGACTATTCGCACGAAACACACGACGAAGAAATCCGTGAAAAAGTGTGGGCAGAAACGTATGATAAAGTTTACGAGGTAGCCAAAACACCTTCTGCCAAAGAAGAGCGTCACGAGAACTTCCAGGCGGTGCTGGAGGAATTCCTAAGTCAATATTCTGAAGAAGAACTGGAAACCGTAAAACCGTTTGCCAAAATCTACTTCCACGACGTAGAAAAAGAGGCGATGCGCCAAATGATCCTGAACGAAAAAATCCGTTTGGACGGCAGAACTCCGGAAACCATCCGCCCGATCTGGTCAGAAATCGACTATTTGCCAGGCGCGCACGGTTCTGCGATTTTCACCAGAGGTGAAACTCAGTCGCTTACTGCCGTCACTTTGGGCTCCATCAAAGATGCCAATATGGTCGATTCGGTTGCTATTAATTATGACCAAAAATTCTTCCTGCATTATAACTTTCCACCTTTTTCTACGGGTGAGGCAAGACCTTTGAGAGGAACCTCCCGAAGAGAAGTGGGCCACGGAAACTTAGCTCAAAGAGCTTTGGAAAAAATGATACCGACAGAAAACCCTTATACCATCCGTATCGTTTCCGATATTTTGGAATCCAACGGTTCTTCTTCCATGGCAACGGTTTGTGCCGGAACTTTGGCGCTGATGGATGCCGGTGTACAGATTGCAAAACCGGTTTCCGGAATCGCAATGGGATTGATCACCGATCCAAAATCAGGGAAATTTACCGTACTTTCTGATATTCTCGGAGACGAAGATCACTTGGGTGATATGGACTTTAAAGTAACCGGAACAGCCGACGGAATCACCGCCTGCCAAATGGACATTAAAATCCAGGGTCTCACCATGGACATCATGGAAACTGCACTGAACCAGGCCAGAGACGGCCGTCTGCACATCCTGAACGAACTGCTGAAAACCATCGACACGCCAAGATCCGACGTGAAAGCGCACGCTCCGAAAATGGAAATCCTGGAGATTCCGAAAGACTTTATCGGTGCTGTAATCGGACCTGGCGGAAAAATCATTCAGCAAATGCAGAAAGATTTCGATACCGTAATCGCGATTGAAGAAATCGGCGAAATCGGAAGAATCGAGATTTCCGGTGTGAACAGAGAGAACATCAACGCTACCATCGCCGCCATCAACGAAATCACTTTCGTACCGGTTGTAGGTGAAGTGTACAACGGGAAAGTGGTAAAAGTAATGGATTTCGGTGCGTTCATCGCGATTGCGAAAGGCACGGAGGGCTTGCTGCACATCTCGGAAATTGAATGGAAGCGCTTAGACACCGTTCCTTACAACGAAGGCGACATGGTGGAAGTGAAATTCATGGGTTACGACGACCGTAAGAAAATGAAACTTTCGCGCAAAGTTCTTTTAACAAGACCACCAAGAGAAGAGCGCCCACAAGGTGACCGCCCGCAAAATGGCGACCGACCGAACCGCGATAACCGCGGCCCTCGTGACAATAACGGCCCACGCGGCGACCGCAGAGAAGGCAACAACCGCCCTCAGCATAGCGGAACCAGAACGGAACGCCCAGCCGGCGAAGATACTTTCAAGCCACTGAACGAAGGAGAAAATACGACTGATGACAAGCCGGAAGGATTTTAATTAATAGTTTAGAATAAGGAAAACCATCTCGATTGAGGTGGTTTTTTTGTGTATACCTGTAAAGTTGTTTTAAACTACTTTTAATGGATAATTGTAATTTATATAAAGAAATTCTGATTTAATACTTCCAATTTAAGCAGAGCATTTTCGTCTAGTCTAAAGTGTCTTTCTTCACCATTCCGAAGAAAACAATCTGCAATTAAAATTTTGTTAGGGACGAACTCTTTTAGATAGATAATTCTTTTAGTTATAGTTCCGTGTAAATCCCTATAAGTAATTCTATAAAATTGATTTATTTTAAAAGGGATATCTCTTAATTTACTGTAATCTTCTATTTCTTTTTTATATTCTGGAAATTTTTCAAGAATTAAATCGTCTCTTTTCAGTCTTTCCCTTTGCTCAAATACTACTGCAGATACATCAATTTTTGAGTAGCGATTCCTAAAAATATCATAGTATCTTATTTGATGCACATAATGATTAAATATTATTTCCAAAGGTTGTATATACGTATGAGAGATAGACTTTTTGCTTTCTACTAGTATATCTTTATTTAAATCATGCCGAAAAATTTGCTTTTCTTTAATGGCCTCTTTCATTTGAGTTATGTCGACTGGTATTATTTTTTTTACAGCATCAAGCGGCAGCAGATATTCTGAAAATGATCCTGATATTGGATTAAACCATTTGCATTTTAGCAGATAAGTAGAAAAAAGTTTTCTTAGATTTCCTGATTTTGGGTTATATGAATGTTTTTCTTCATTAATCTTAACATCAATTACAGTTAAAACTGGTGGTAAGAAATCCAAATGTGCTGTAACCTTATCAGCGGGTTTGTTTTCTGTCTGGCTAAAAGTAGTTTTAAGCTTACCTAGCTCGAGGTCGCAAGATTTTAGAATTACCTGCGCATTTAAAAATTCCTTTCTAATTTCTTCAATCGCCCCCGGGTTAGAGTATTTCCCTAAAAGGAAATCTGCCGTAGGAATTTCGTGGTTGACCTGTTCCCCGGCTGACTCTTCTACTTTTTTTTGCGCGAGTGGTTTTATATCATTTATGCTAATCCATACATCCTCAAACTGATGGCTTTTATGACTGTAAAAAATACACTTGACTTGACCAGACTTTACTTTACCTGTTTCAGTGTCATGTTGCTTTGGAATATTTAATATTTCAGAAACTACTAAAATCGGTGGAGTCATTGAAGCAAGCCCAGAAATTTTAATATTTGTGAATTCACCACTGTACGGATGGTTTTTTAGGGAATATAAATCACCTAGCGTAATTTTCATCATTTATAATTATGTTTTGTAAATCTAATAATTATAATGTTATATTTGCTAGGCTTGTGCAGAAAGTTGATTTCTTACAATTAGTTAGGACTGAATGGCTTTATGCCTTACTGAATGTGTAGATATTCAGGCGTGAGATTTACAAAGGGTAACCTCTATCAAGGTACTCAGAATCGATGCGAATATAGCAATAAATATGCTCATATGAAATTGGGTTAATGATTTGGTTATAGTTTCCATTAATTTACGAAATAAACGATGACTCAGCAACTGGGTACTGGTCCGATCCTTTAGGATGTATGTAAGATATAATATCGTTATCGCTAGAACTTATGCACAAGTTTTTCTTATGAACAATTGCAATCAAATTCCAGACTGGCTCAAGTCGAAAGGGTACATACATCTCTCTCCAAGTTTAAAAATTGGTGAAAATTGGCAGACTTATAAGAGGCAGATTGAAAATAAAGAATATATTGCGAAATATGCTTTCTATCCGCTAATTCATGGTTTGATAAAAGAGAGAAAATATAAGAAACCTGATGAGAAAAAGCACAGTACTGATGAAAGGGCACATAAACATGTCTTAAAAGAATGTGGCTCAACCGAGCAAACTGCGAAGGTAAGGCCATTGCATTATGCAAGCCATTATGACGCTTTGATTTATGGCTACTATGCCTATTTGCTAAACTCAAAATACGAATATAAACTTTCTGTACATCCAGAGCTTTTCAAATGTGCTACGGCATACAGAAAAATTAAAATTGACGAAACTTCTGATAAAGGAAAGAGTACAATCCACTTTGCAAAAGAAGTTTTTGATGAAATAGAAAGCAGGACTTATAATGATAAAAAAGTTGCTGTTCTGACTTTTGATATCAAAGGTTTCTTTTCATCCCTAAATCATAAAATTTTAAAAGAAAAATGGTCTTTCATCATCGATGAAAAAATTCTTCCTGAAGATCATTATAATGTTTTCAAGTCCTGTACAAATTTTAGTTATGTTCTAAAAGATGATCTTAGAATTTCGCGTAGAAAAGATGGCAGAAGAACCGGATATGATGAAAAAAAGTTGGCTAAAGTTAGAAGAGAAAAAGGTTATAAATGCTTCTTCGAATCAAACGAGGATTTTAGAAGTCACCTAAAACAAGGAAAATTAAAGGTTTATAAAAATCCATTTAGATCCAAAGAAAAACGATTAGTCGGAATTCCGCAAGGATTACCAATTAGTGCGGTGTTGGCAAATATTTATTTATATGACTTCGACAAAACAATTGTCGAAACTTTAGTTAGTAAAGAAAACGCATACTATAGAAGATACTCTGATGACATTGTTGTAATCTGTGATGTTGATAAAATAGCTTCGACAAAAAATTTCATTGAAAATCTTATTAAAGAGAGTAAAGTTGAAATCAGCACTGCAAAAACTGAAACCTTTATTTTTGACAAGATAGAATATAACGAACGCAGCGAAAAAAGATTAACATCTATAAAAATAGATAATGACGGATCTCACAAAATTGGTGCTCCATTAATTTATTTAGGTTTTGAATTTAGAGGTTATAATGTTTTAATTAAATCAACTAATCTCGCTAAATATTACAGAAGATTAGTCAGTATCGTTAAGCGTAGAGCGAATAGAGCTAAGAGGGGAATTGAAAATAATCCTTTCCAAAAGAAGGCAATCTTTCTTAATCAAATTAAAAAACTATACAATAGACCATTAAGAGAATTAGATTCAGAAACTGGAGAACTCAAACAAAAATTTAGAAGGAGGTCAGTATTAGAATTAAATGAAAGAGGAGAATATTCAATGATAAGTTCAGAAGTGAAATCTAAACGAAAAAATTCAAATTATATCGGTTATGTTAGAAGGTGTTGTGAAATATTTGAAACAGAGGATTTTGAACATCAACTACGAAAAAGAAAGCATATTGTTTTTGCAGCCATTAATAAACATTTAAAATAAACTTAAATTGCTAAAGTTTGTATGTTAGTAAAAATATATCTTGTTACGCTTTAATATCAAATACATTTGTAATTGTACGAATCCATCACGCTGTGCGGCCTTTCAAATCTATGCTGAAAAACGGTTGTGCTTACAGTGATGGATAGCTTTTATAAAATTACTTGCAAGTGCACTGAAGTCATTCGGCGGACTACTTACAGAAACACATAAAACTGGCGAAGATACTTTCAAGCCACTGAACGAAGGAGAAAATACGACTGATGACAAGCCGGAAGGATTTTAATCAGCCGATATTATAACAATGAAACCACCGGACTTCCGGTGGTTTTTTGTTTTTAAATAAAACTGATGTCGCTCACCCCTTCCCTATTATATTTTATTATTGACGGACAATTCGGACGGTAATACCAAAGTTCTGTACTCACAGAGGAAATCGGAATGCAGGGAAAGAAAAACCAAGTGGCAGGCAGAGTTGGGAGCGCGGAAAGTCGGAAATAATTATATTTTCTGATGCATAAAAACCCCAAACATTTTGCAATGTTCGGGCGCAACTATTCCAATTTCATCGTGCTCACTCACAGCGGTTGGTACGACAGAAATTTTTGTTCCGGAAAACATATAACATTTACCTATTTATTAAAGTTTCGAATTTTGACAAAGTTGGTACGCGTTTGCTGCGGCACGAAGCTTCGCTACGATAAAAAACATAAGATCTTGTTTATAGCTACCCGCGCCCCGACTTGAGCGGAGCTCTTTTTTGCTGAACGCAGTGGCGCAAAAAAAGCGGGAGCGGAAGGCGGAAATGTGCGCCCGAATAAATCACATTTCAAAGTATGGAGGCGAAAAGCCGCAAGGTTTTAAAAAAAAACAGAACCATTTTAAGTGAAATATTGCGGAATTTTTTTGATGCATTTTTTTGTGGTCTGACAATTGCAAAACCAATTCTATAAAAAATAAAATTATGAGACGTTCACTAATGAGAAGACTGATGGTGTATGTGGCACCGCTTGTATTGGGTTACATTATGAAGAAAATTACGGGCAAAGGCCGCACCCGGTAAGGAGAAAATAAAGTTTGTCTTTATCGCTAACCCGAAAATAAACAAGAATTCGATCTGGCCAAGCCGTGAGATCGAGTTTTTTATGGAAAAAACGTGCGTTCCCGGTAGGATAAAATTTTATTTTCCTGGCTTTTATTCTTCCTCAAAATTATCGTAGTAAGAGAAATCTTTGGTAATGCTGCCATGCTCAATGGTAAAAATGGTACAGATCGGCAACGCGAATGCTGAGCCGTCTGCTGCGGTGCCGGTGGAAATAAATTCGACGATAATGTGCTGATCTCCAGAAATATACACTTCTACAACCTCATCGCGCAAATCCAGAAAAACCTGGTTGAGCTGGCTGTATTTATCGATAATCTGCTGCCGCGTTTGTTTCACGATTTCTGTTCCCAGTGAAGGATCTTTAAAATCGGCGGTGTCGGAGTACAGCGTGGCCATTTTTTCCCATTCGTGTTGATTGAAATAATCAAAATACGTTTGGATTATTTTTTCATTGTCAGCATTTTCCATGGTGTTTTTCTTTAAAATTATATTTAATCCATCAACCGGGATATTTTGTTTCAATTTTTATTTGAACGGAGTGTTTTATTCGGGGGCAGGCTGATAGTCCATATGGTAGAGATCGAGGCCTTCTGCCCAGTAATTCTTTTTTATTTCAAATAATTCGAAACCTTGTTTTTCATAAAATCTGTACACCAGCTGTGAAGTTCTGACGGTAATTTTCTGAACAGTATCTATGGAATTAAGGAGGTCAAGACGGTATTTCAGCAGTATTGTACCCAAAGATTTGCCCTGATAATCCGGATGAAAAAGGTCCCAACTTATTTTTGCTGCGGTTGTATTATTTTCAAAATTAATTCCGCCACTGCCAACTATTTTTTGGTCAAAAAGTAAAACATAATATAATTCTCTTTCCGTTTCCAGATATTGATCTAAATCCCTCTCTTCGTCAACTGCGAAATATTTCGGGCTATTTAGGCGTATTAAGTTGATAATTTCACTTTTGACACTTGGCTCATATTCCCGGATTTGAATTAAATTAGTGTCCATTGTGGTTAATGTTTCTTGTTATTAAAGGACTACATTATTGGAATCACTGTTGGTCATCGTCGAAACTTTCTGATTCAGTTCCCGAAGGTCTTTTTTGATGCCCAGAAAAAGCCCTTTGATTTCCGGAGGTACTGTTTCGGAAACATGCACTTCCCGAGTGTTGATGCTGCAGGCAAACTCCCAAATTTCCAGCACTTCATCCCACTGGATTTCGTAAGGTTCGTAGAAGGTGTTATCCGAACCCACCAGTGTACTGTTTTTGTTCTGTTTCGCGTAGCGTTTATAAGCGATCCCTTCATGGGTGATAAAGACATACGTCCTCCCCGCTTTCAAGTGCTCGCGGCTTTCCACATATTTCCCTACAATATAAGTTCCGTCGGTATAGGGCGGCATGGAGTCGCCACTGGCCGGGAATGCGCGGTACTTGCCATTACGCAGAAACGGTAGGGACAGCGTCTGCAATCCTTCGATATATTCGGGATCGGTGTAGCCTGCGAGGTAGCCCATCTGCGCCTTTTGGGGCACGATTTCAATTTTATTTTCGCCCGTTTCGTCCACCGTCACGGGAAAGAGAATGCGGTTATCAGGCAAAGCCAGCAGATTGTCCACAGGATATTTTCTAATGTCCACACTCACCAGCAAATCGATGCTGACGTGGAAATACTTCGAGATACGAAGCATGATTTCGATGGGCGGCTCGGAGCTGCCGTCTTCATATTTTACATAGCGGCCACGCGTGATGCTCAGGCTGTCGGCCACCTTTTGCTGCGAAACCTCCTGGCGGTCGCGCAGAAAACGCAGATTATCAGAGAATAAAGACATTGTTACAGATTATAACTCCAAAAGTAATGAAAAAGTTATAAACCGCAACTAACTTTGTCGACATGCAAAGAGCAATTGTACATATGGACCTGGACACCTTTTTTGTTTCGTGTGTTCGCCTGGAGCATTCGGCGCTGAATAACGTGCCCGTAATCGTGGGCGGCGGCGAGCGTGGCGTCGTGGCTTCGTGCAGTTATGAAGCCCGGAAATTTGGCGTACGCTCGGCCATGCCCATCAGAATGGCGCTAAAACTTTGCCCTGAAGCCCGGGTGGTAAAGGGAGATTATGATCTGTTTTCAAAACAGTCGCGCAGCGTAACAGAAATCATTGCAGAAAAGGCCCCCGTACTGGAAAAAGCCAGCATCGACGAATTTTATCTGGATCTCTCCGGCATGGACCGTTTCTTTGGATGTTACCAATGGACCACCGAAATTGCCGAAACCATTACCAGGGAAACCGGCCTGCCCATCAGCTTTACGCTCTCCACCAACAAAACCGTCTCAAAAATCGGCACCAGTGAGGCCAAGCCTATCGGACGGCTAGAGATTTCCTCCGCAGACGTGCAGCCCTTTCTCAATCCGCTGTCCGTGCGCAAAATCCCCATGGTGGGCGACACCACTTTCCGGCTGCTCTCGCGCATCGGCATCCGCACCATCCGGACTCTTTCGGAAATGCCTGTGGAAGTGCTGCAGCAGATGATCGGTAAAAACGGTACCGAGCTCTGGAAAAAAGCCAATGGCATCGACGAAACACCCGTAATTCCTTATGCTGAAAAAAAATCGATTTCCAAAGAACATACTTTTAATGAGGATACGATCGATACTCAGGCCATGCGCTCGTTGATTTCGGGCATGGTAGAACAGCTGGCTTTTCAGTTGCGACAGGAAAAACTGCTCACTTCCACGATTACGGTGAAGATCCGGTACGCCAATTTCGATACGGAAACCCGCCAGTGCCGCATTGCTGCCACCACAGTGGATCACACGCTGCTGAAATACGCGATGGAACTTTTCACCAAACTTTACACGCGCAGAATGCGCCTGCGGCTGATCGGTGTAAAGTTTTCCGGGTTAACGCACGGTTGTCATCAGATGAATCTTTTTGAGGATACCGAAGAACTCATGAATCTTTATCAGTCGATGGATAAGATCAAAAAACGATTTGGAGCCACGGCGGTAAGTCGGGCCTCAGGTTTTTTTTGAAGGAGCCGGTTCTATTTATTCTTTATTTTATCATTAAAAATACCTCTCACTGTAAGCATCTGTTCCATGTACCTCAACTGCCATTCTTTCCACAGCCTGCGCTACGGCACTATTTCCATCGAAGATTTGGTGCAGAAGGCTTCAGGACTGGGCGTTGCAGCACTAGCTCTTACGGACATCAATACCGTGACCGGCATTTATGAATTTTATAAACTCTGCAAAATTCATCAGGTAAAACCGGTGGTTGGCGTAGACATCAGGACCGGGAATGAGCAGCTATACATCACCATAGCTCAAAATCCTGCGGGCGTGGCGGCTATCAACAGAATGATTACCGCGCACAACCTCGAACACCTCCCTTTTCCCAAACAAAGCCCCAAGCTGGAGGATACTTTTATCATTTATCCTTTCAGCAATGTGCCTGAAACTTTACAGGAAAATGAATTCATCGGCATCCGTCCGGAAGAGCTTAATTTTTTGGTCCGCAAAGAATGGAAGAAACTACTGCATAAAATGGTGGTATTGCAGCCCATCACCTTTTCTTCAAAACAAGAGTACAACCTGCACCGCATCCTCCGCGCCATTGATAATAACATCTTGGTTTCTAAACTCACCGAGCGCGAAACCTCCCAAAAATCGGAAGTACTGAAACCCGCTTTTGAGGTGTTGAAACATTATAAAAATTATCCTCAAATCATCGAAAATACCGAGAAAATATTTCAATCTTCTCATTTTGAATTTGATTTTTCTACGCCTAAAAACAAAAAACATTTTACCCCAACCGCAACTTCCGACTCCGAACTTCTTACAAAACTCGCCTGGGAAGGATTTAAAAAGAGATATCCCGAAAATCATCCGACTGCGAAAGCGCGGGTAGAACGCGAACTTAAAGTAATTGATGAATTGAATTTCTGTGGTTACTTCCTCATCACCTGGGATATTGTGCGCTACAGCATCAGCCGCGGTTTTATGCACGTCGGTCGTGGGAGCGGCGCCAATTCCATCGTGAGTTATTGTCTCGGCATTACCGACATCTGCCCTATTGAACTGGATTTGTATTTTGAGCGTTTTTTAAATTTAAACCGCAAGTCGCCGCCGGATTTTGATATCGACTGGTCCTGGCGCGAACGCGATGAAATTCTGCGCTATATTTTCGATAAATACGGTAAAGATCACGTGGCTTTCTGCGGAACGAATGTGGAATTTAAGTACCGTTCCATCTTTCGTGAGGTGGGCAAAGCATTTGGTCTGCCCAAAGAAGAACTCGATGCGCTGGCCACCAAACCCATGGAAACGCATGACGATAACCGCATTGTAAAACTGGTGCACCGATACGGCAAACTGCTCGAAAAATTTCCGAACCAGCGCAGCATGCATTCCTGTGGCATCCTGATTTCCGAAGAACCGATTACCAATTATACCGCCCTGGAAATGCCGCCCAAAGGTTTTCCCATCGTGCAGTGGGACATGCACACGGCGGAAGATATCGGGTTGGAAAAATTCGATATTCTTTCGCAACGCGGTTTGGGTACCATCGAGGAAGCGGTACAGCTCATTAAAAAAAACAGGAATATAGAAGTCGATATCCGCGACACTACCATCTCTAAAGATGAACAGACCGCCAATGAATATCTTGCTAAAGGAAAGACGCTGGGCTGTTTTTATATTGAAAGTCCGGCGATGAGAGGATTACTGCGCCGCCTGAAATGTGACAATTACAAAACGCTGGTGGCGGCCTCGTCCATCATCCGGCCCGGCGTAGCGCAAAGCGGCATGATGCGCGAATACATTTTCCGGCACAACAATCCTGATCAGTTCGAGTATTTCCATCCCGTCTTCGAGCAGCAACTCGGTGAGACTTATGGCATTATGGTGTATCAGGAAGATGTTATCAAAATCGCGCTGCACTACGGCGGTGTGAGCGCAGCCGAGGGCGACATTCTGCGCCGTGCCATGAGCGGAAAAACACGTTCTAAAAAGGAATTGCAGAAAGTAAAGGACACTTTCTTTGAATCCTGCCGTAAAAAAGGGCATCCCGAGCAACTGTCGCAGGAAGTCTACCGCCAGATCGAATCCTTTGCCGGTTACTCTTTCTGCAAGGCACATTCCGCTTCTTATGCGGTAGAAAGCTATCAGAGCCTTTACCTGAAAGTACACTTCCCGATCGAATTTATGGTGGCGGCCATCAACAACGGTGGCGGTTTTTACCGCACCGAGGTGTACGTCCACGAGTGCCGTATGGCTGGTGGGAAAATCCATAATCCGTGTGTGAACAGAAGTTTATTTGAAACTACGGTTTATGGCGACGAAGTATTCTTAGGTTTCATGCATATTGAAAAACTGGAAAGCCGCCTGGCACAGTTTATCTGTACGGAACGTGAGAAAGACGGAAACTTCAGTTCACTGGAAAACTTTATCCGGCGTATCCCAATCGGTGTGGAAACGCTGCAGATTCTGATTTTCGTCGGCGCTTTCCGGTTTACGGGCAAGCAAAAAAACGAACTGCTCATCGAAGCGCGTATGATTATGGTTGATTTTAAACCACAGCACCGCCTGCCTTCTTTTTTTGAGGAAGATGTGAACAGAAATTATGAGTTGCCGCTTCTTCGGCGCGACCATTTTGAGGATGCTTTTGATGAGATAGAAATACTGGGTTTTGCCGTGTCGTGCAGTCCGTTTGATTTGCTTCAGACAAAATTCCGCGGAAAGGTGATGGCTAAGGATTTACTGAAGTTTCATAAGAAACAGGTGAAGATGCTGGCATATCTCATCTCCAGAAAACATGTTCCCACCAAGAAAGGCACCATGTATTTCGGTACGTGGATCGATGCAGAAGGCGATTATTTCGACACGGCACACTTCCCGGATAACCTCCAGCAGTATCCTTTTCAGGGTGGTGGCTGTTATCTTCTACTCGGTCAGGTGGAAGTGGATTTTCATTTTCCGACCCTCACGATTTTAAAAATGGCCAAAATGCCCTTCATCCCCGATCCGCGTTATGCTTTGGACAAAGAAAAGGCATACGAAGTTCATCAGAAAATCAACGAAGATGTGAGCATGACTTGGCGCGCACCCTATCCGCAGGAACACGAAATCGGTTTGCCACGCATGAAGATGAAGGAATTGTAGCAGAAATAAAGGCGTTTTTTGTTTATTTACCATTGGGGCAGCTGAGCTGCTTCAAACTCACTGAGCAGTTTCTCGAAAACTTTTTCCACGGGCAGGATTTCATCAATCAGGGCCGAAACCTGGCCAATCTCGAGTTCTCCTTCTTCCAGATCACCTTCAAACATGCCGCGTTTTGCGCGCGCACGACCCAGGGTTTCTTTCAAAGCTTCGGCATTTCTGCCGGTGTCGTAAAGCTGCTCCAGCTCCTGAAAAAACTTGTTCTTCACCATCCGAACCGGCGCCAGTTCCTTTAGGGTTAAATGGGTATCGCCCTCGTTAAGAGAAATTATTTTGTTTTTCCAGTCGGCATGGGCGCTGGCTTCCTGTGTGGCGGCAAAGCGCGAACCGATCTGTACACCGTCGGCACCCAAAAGCATGGCGGCTTTCATCTGCGAACCCAAAGCAATACCACCTGCTGCGATAAGCGGTTTGGACACCTGTTTTTTTACGTTGGGGATAAGGCAGAACGTGGTAGTTTCGTCGCGGCCGTTGTGTCCGCCTGCCTCGAAACCTTCTGCTACGATGGCATCCACGCCGGCATCTTCGCACTTCATGGCAAATTTGGTAGAGGAAACCACGTGCGCTACTTTCAGCCCTTCTTTCTGCAGGGTTTCGGTATACGTTTTTGGATTTCCGGCAGAAGTAAAAATAATCTTCACGCTTTCCTCCAGGATAATATTGATGATTTCGTCCAGGTTGGGATAGAGCATGGGCACATTGACGCCGAAGGGCCGATGGGTTGCCGCTTTACATTTCTGAATATTTTCGCGCAGAATATCGGGATACATACTGCCTGCACCAATAAGGCCGAGGCCGCCATTATTGGATACCGCCGCGGCAAGACGCCAGCCGGAATGCCAAATCATGCCCCCTTGAATGATGGGATGTTTGATTTGAAAAAGTGAGATGATTTTATTCTGTCGTTTATTCATTTTCCTTGATTTTTTTGGCTGCACCAAAATCGATAAAGTTGCTCATAGGGTAAAATTAAAGAATTGTACGGAGAAAAAAGGATGAGGTACATTTAAAAGAAACAGAAAAGCAGAGAAATCGGGCATTTCCTAGCTTTTTGTTTTCATGTATTGTCCATCCCTCGCCTAGGGAGTATCCAGGGATGAGTGAACGGATTTAGGAACAGGCTGCATAAACTTAATGATAACAGCGAATAAAACTAAATTAGTGATCAAGGATTTTTCACAACACCGACGATGCACTGTCCATCGTATTCTGTCGCGGCGATGTCCTGCAAAGGAAGCACTGCCCTGCCCCCTAGCCCCGATGGCAGCGGCATCCCCGCAGGAGCGCCATGCGCGACGAAGGGATAGAGCGGACAGCGGGAAGGGAATTTCGGGAAATGCACAAATACCTGTTGCTCCTAAAAAAAATCTCCGCATTTCTGCAGAGATTTATTTTATTTGAGGTCGGCCGTTTTGCGCCAGTCGGTTTTGAAAACGCAACTTTTGTAGCGGTCGTTGATCGAGATAAAGACGTTGGGCAGTTTTTCTTTCACCCATTTTTCGACCATTTCGTTTTTCTTTTTGTTCAGGGCCAGCTGTTTGATGCGGTTATAATCCGTAGCCATATCGAGCTGATGCGCGCTGATGACGTCATCCACACGCACAATAGAAACGGTTTTACGGTCCTGCTCGGCTTTGTCCTCGAAAACGTCGGTGATGTCACCTTTATTAAGTCCCGCGATCTGATAAGAAAGTGTGGGCGGAAGATCCAGTTTTTCGATGCGGTCGGAACCGTCTTCAGCAGTGATCACTCCGGCGTTGAACTTGGTACGCTTGTCATCGGAGAAGCGGTAAGCGGCTTCTTTGAAGGTCATATTACCATCGTTGATCAAGGTGCGGATGCTGTCGAGCTGCTTTCTGGCGGTCGCAATTTCGTCGGCGTTTGGCTCGGCTTTCAGCAAGATGTGCCGCGCATCGTACACTTTTCCGCTTTTCTTGACGAGCTGAATGAGGTGGTAGCCGAAATCGGATTCCACGGGATCGGAGAGTTCACCTTCCTGCAAATTCAGGGCGGCAGCTTCGAAAGGTTTTACCATTTTACCTTTGGAAATGCGCGTGTACAGACCGCCTTTGGAGGCAGAGCCCGGATCGTCGGAATAAATACGCGCCTGACTTTCGAACGATTCGCCAGCGAGGATGTCCTGTTTTATTTTATTCAGACGTGCGATAATCTCATCTTTATGTGCATCTGTGAGTTTGGGATACATGATGATCTGCGACAGCGTTACTTCATCCTTCACTTCGGGCAACTGGAATTTATACATATTGTAAAAATCCGTTACTTCGTTTGGCGTCACGTCGGCCTTCTCGGTGATGCGCCCGAACTTCATCTGCCCGTAATAATTATCGGAATCGATTTTCTCAATGGCGTTTTTCATTTCGTACGATGTACGGAATTTGTAGCGATTGAGCATGGTGCGCTCATCCGGAAACTGACCCAGAATCTGGTTGTACTTCTGCGTAGCGGTCTCTTTTATAGCAGCTGAGCGGTTCTCGATCAGCGTATCTCTTTTGGCTTCGTAGATCAGCAGTTTGTTGCTGATGATGCTTTCCACAAATTCGCATTTATCGGCTACCGTTTCACCCTGTTGTTGGGCGAAGTTGGCCTGCTCCTCAATGTCGGACTCCAGGATAATCTCATCGCCCACTACCACAGCGATACCATCCACAAGATCACCTTTTTTCACTTGGGCTTGTGCACTCGTAAGAACGCTGAAGAACAGCATCACAAAACTCAGCAGAATTACATTTTTTACACTCTTGTTCATAGGTCCTGTTTATCGACTTGCAAAATTATCATTCTAATCGAGATAAGCTGCATGTTTTGTTATAATTATTTCTTAAAGTTCTGTTGCAAACCGCTGATGAATGCGGGATCAATAACGATTTTTGTTTTGGCTTTCTGTGCGGCAATAATCTCGTTGAGTTTTTGTTCGTTCACCGCGTCACGAATTTCTTCTGCAGCTTCAGTCTGCGTCATCTGGCTTGGTGCCAAAAGACGGTCGATTGCGATAACCAAAGTGCGGTCGCCCATTTTGGTTTGATGAACACCGGTGCGGAACGGTACTTTGTATGTGGTAAATACATCGGCATCTTTGTTCATTTCGCCTTTTTCAAATTTTACAAGCGGTTGCTTTTTGTCGTTCAGCTTTGCAGCGTATTTTTTCTGCAACGCTTCCCAGTTACCGGCATTTTTAATCTCTTTGCTGATTTCTTTTGCAAGTTTCGGATCTTCCAGAATGGCAACACGTCCGTCGGCGCGTTCGCCCCAGACAAATTTTGATTTATTCTGGTTATAATACTGCGTCAGCCACTCCGGATGTTGGGCGACCTGCTCATTTAAATATGCAGAATAAATAAAGTCGGAATACAGACCACGTTTAAACATGTCCAGTTCGGTCTTCACCTGCGGCTGGCTGGTAAAGTTTTGGCTGTAAATGCGCAATACGTCCTGAGCGTTGACACTGGCCAAAGCTTCTGCCCAAGCCGATGGCGTCATTTTCTCGGCTTCGCTGCGTTTGTCGCCAATCATTTTTCGCAGTGCACCCACGGTAACCTGCTGTCCTTTGTAAGAATATAAAACGTCGCTGTCCTTCGCTGCGGCGAAAGAAGCATACGATTTTTTGCTGTTGGCAAAGGCCGGAAATTCTTTATAAGTAGGGTCTGATTTCAGGAAATCCGTCATTTTTTCCTGCAGGACTTCAGCGTAAAGCGAGCTGTTCATCTCGCGCAGGAAAAACGGTTTGTTGGTTTCCGTTAGTGCGTAAGGTTCTACACTGTAAAGATTAAATATAAACTGCTTTTCTCCAAAAGTAAGCGGTGTGGGCGTATAATAACCTGCTTTTTGTCCTTTAAAAGCAGCATAAACTTCATCCGGCAAAGTGGGCGAACCCATTATTACGCCGCCGTTGTTCTTTTCATGATCGTTGGCACCATAGAGTTTTGCCACTTCCTGGAAGCTTTTTCCGGATTTCAAATCGGCGTAGATTTTCTGTCTGGTTTCCTCTGCATTGGCATCATTCGGGAAAGACAGCGTGCCGAAGACAAGATAGCCCAAGCTGGGGCGCGTGCTGATCACTTTAGCAAAACCAACATAAGATGGCGTATCATACAACTGCGTATAAGTGTTATTTGCCAACACTTTCACTTCATCGTAAAGTCGGTTGTCCAGTGTTCCGGCTTTGATGTAAAGCGCTTCGGGATTTCCCTTCGTGTATTTGGAAATCGCCTCGGCCATCGTTATTTTGCCTGCTTTCACATCGTTATATACCTGGCGGTAATCCTGTTTATCTCCAGCTGTTTTTTCTACAATAAAGACCTGCACTTCGCGCTCGGTCTGGTTGTCTTTTACATAATTTGAAAGAATGGGATCCACGACATGCGCGGGAAAAAAATATTTGGCGCGCAGTTCTGATTCTTTCTCAGCCATTCGCTGCCGGAATGCCCTCGTGGTATCTGCTTTCTGCTCTGCCGCAAACTGCTGAAACAGATAGAAATTCTGCGTTGTAGCAATGGTACTTTCAATACCGGCGTTTTCGAGGCCGTATTTATAGTCTTTCTTAAATTCTGCCAGCGAAATACTGTCGGAACCTACTTTCATATATTGTGCAGAAACGCTGCCGTTGGCGAAGGTAAAAGCGACGGCGGCGACAATTGTTTTTATGGGGCGTATGTTCATATTTAGATGATTGAATATATATATTTTATTGACACTTTACTGCGTCGGAATATTGTTGCTTAGGATATCAAAACGCCGTGAAAGTTAAACTTCCACTTCAAAAGTGGTGAGTTCGCGGAATTCGTTAATGCGCTCCATCATTTGCTGTTCGGTAACTTCTTCCAGGCGCTCGGTTCCGAATTTTTCTACCGTAAACGATGCCATGGCTGAGCCGACGATAAGCGCAGATTTCATGGTATCAAAATCAAATAATCCTTTTTTGGCCAGATAAGAAGCAAAGCCGCCCGCGAAAGTGTCGCCGGCTCCGGTAGGATCGAAAACTTCCTCTAACGGCAGCGCCGGAATGGCAAATACTTTTCCTTCGTGAAACAGCAGTGCGCCGTGCTCGCCTTTCTTAATAATGACATATTGCGGACCCATCTTATGAATTTTTTTAGCCGCTTTTACCAGCGAATATTCACCGGAAAGTTGCCGTGCCTCTTCATCATTAATAGTAATGACATCCGTTTTTGCAATCATACGTACCAAAACGTCCCAGGCAGAATCCATCCAGAAATTCATGGTATCAAGGATGACG
Source organism: Flavobacteriales bacterium UBA6693 (assembly GCA_002454815.1). GTDB lineage: Bacteria > Bacteroidota > Bacteroidia > Flavobacteriales > Weeksellaceae > Kaistella. Next base: position 71,703 of record DKJL01000007.1, on the reverse strand, counting down.
AGTTTCGGTCTTTTATTCATTTTTTCCAGCACAGAAAGCTGTACGCCGGGATGCAGATTTCCCAGCATCAGAATTTCTGCATCCTGCATTGATTCAGGAATTTTGGGATCAAAATTTTCCAGCACGTTTACTTCAGTTACGAGCGTGTCGCGCGAATTCAGGTCGTTGTGATATTTGCCGCTCCAAAAGAACGTTTTGCCTTCTTTGACGATTTCGATTCCCTCGATGTTGATGCCGCGGTCTGAGAGTTTATCCAGATCCGACTGTGGAAAATCGCCGCCGACCACCGATACAATTCCGGAATCTATTTTTAAAACTGACGAAGCCAGCGTAATATATGTGGCAGCACCGCCAAGGATTTTATCGGTTTTTCCGAAAGGCGTCTCGATGGCATCGAATGCTACGGAACCTACTACTAATAGTTTCATATAATGTTATAAATATTTATTTCCACTCAAAAGTCTCGATGAGGTGGAGAAGGTCTTTTTTAATATAATCCACGGCGGGCGCCAAAGAATCGGGCCGCGGACGGCTGTTGAAATAAAGATTGGCTGTGACGTAATGTCGCGTGGAATCGGTCACAAAAAACTGTATATTGCTGGCGGTAGGGCCTTTCAGTTCATAAAAATTACCGAAAACCCGGCGCTCCGGATAAGCGAAAGATTTGGTGTCGATTGCGGAAGCTTTTACCGTGTGCTCATAAACCATTTTCTCCGATTCGCGGACGTGCAGGTCGAAATCGTTTTTAATCGGAAAATAAGTGAGAAAAAGTTTTGCCTTCATGCCGGGATATTCAATGTAATACCAGCACGGATTTTTCGCCGGCGTCACGCGTGCGAGATCAGAATATTCAAATTCAAAGTTACACGGTGAGCTAAAACTGAGGTACTGAGGCGCCGGATATTCCAGACGCAACTCTCCCGTCGGTTTCGGCCGCGGATCTTCTGCACACGAAAGCAGCAAAAGTCCTAAGGGTATGACGGCGAGTTTTTTAAACATTGCGCAAAAATACGAATTAGTTTTATAATCTTATACGTTGGGCGACGCTGCATTACCGGCCGGAAAAATTTCGTCGAGATAATTTTGCAGCGGTTTCGGAAACGATTTTTCTGCAGCCTCCACGCTGGTCATCACTATAAAATCATGTGCGGCAGCAAAGTCCATAAGTGAATGCTTTTCCGGCAGTTCCACTTCTTTAAAGTGAATGGTAAGGTTTTTATGTGTCAGCTTGTGCTGAACGGTTTTCTCTCCTATTATATAAGGACTAAAGTCGGATGGAATGGTTTGGGGAAATTCGTATAGATTTTTCCAAATGAAGTCGGCGCCGCGGCGGCGTACCAAAAACTGCCCTTTTTGTGCAACAAAGTAATAAGAAAGTTGTAGATCAGTAGACTTTGTTTTTTTGCTTTTCACTGGAAAATTCTGAACGGTACCGAATTCATATGCGAGACAGTGGCCCTGAAGCGGACAGATGTCACATTTTGGCAACCGCGGTGTGCAAATTTCAGAGCCGAGATCCATCATCGCCTGATTAAATGTGCCTGCTTCATCTTGCGGAATTAATGGCAATGCTAACGCCGAAAAATAAGTAAAAGCCTGACCGGCGGAAATATCAAAATCATCTGCAAAAATGCGGGAAAGAACCCGATAAAGATTACCATCTACAGCAGGGCGCATTTCTCCAAAACATATACTGGAGATTGCAGCGGCAGTATATTTGCCAATTCCCGGAAGTGCCAGAATATCGGCATGACCGGACGGAAATATGCCAGCGTGCTTTGTTATAATTTGCTGGGCGGCTTTGTGCAGATTGATGGCGCGCGAGTAATAACCCAGGCCTTTCCAGTAGAGCAATACTTCGTCGGCATCTGCCTGCGCCAGCGTGGCTACGTCCGGAAAGCGGGAAATAAAGCGTTTGTAATGTTGGAGTCCCTGCTGAATGCGCGTTTGCTGGAAAATAATTTCACAAATCCAGATCTGGTAGGGATCGCGTGTTTTTCGGAAGGGCAAATCGCGGCCATGGTGCGAATACCAATGCATCAGTTTTCTACCAACGTGAAGAAAACCAGCATTTTGTTTTTTTGTTTTCAAAAATAGTTATTATATTTGCACACCAAAAATATAAATAAATACAGGAAATGACAAAGGCAGAATTGGTGAATACCATCTCAAGTAAATTGGGAACTGAAAAGAATGAGACCCAGAAGGTTATAGAGGCTTTTATGCAGGAGATCAGAACATCAATGTACAATGGAGACAATGTTTACCTGAGAGGTTTTGGGTCATTTATCATCAAGACGCGCGCAGCAAAGACGGGAAGAAACATCTCGAAGAACACCGCTATTGAAATTCCTGCACACAATATCCCGGCTTTCAAACCATCAAAAACCTTTGTCGAGAAAGTAAAAACCAAAGTTGCTGTAAAATAAGTCATTGAAAATTAACACTATACAATAAAAAAATTACATTATGCCAAGCGGAAAGAAAAGAAAGAGACACAAGGTTGCAACTCACAAAAGAAAGAAAAGAAGAAGAGCGAACAGACACAAGAAGAAATAATCTTTTCGCGATTTACAATATAATAATATAGTTGGTGTTTTTTATTTTATAAACCTCACCGACTATATTTTTGTTTTTTTCAGCGGGCAGACGAGGCTACTTCACAGCATCGCTCTCCGGCCTCTGCCCCACCAACGACCGCATATCTACCTCCATTAAAACATTAAGCGAAGCCGGCGCTTAGTATAAGACCCCGCACGCGCTTGATATTTTAATTCTACCAAAGCATGAAGAAAGAACTGATTATTTCACATGAAGATGAGCGATCAAAAATTGCCCTGCTCGAAGACGGCCGCCTCTTCGAACTCCACGAACAGGAAGACAACACCGATTTTGTCGTAGGCGACCTATTTATCGGGAAAGTAAAAAAACTGGCGCCCAACCTCAACGCTGCTTTCGTTAATATCGGTTACAGCAAAGATGCATTTCTGCATTACCAGGATTTGGGTCCGCAGTACCTTACCTATAAGAAATTTCTGCAGGATACCACTTCCAAAAAACAACAGAATTCTTCGCTGAAGAATTTTGAGATCCAAAAAGAGATCAATAAAAACGGCCTTATCGACAAAGTTCTTTCCAAGGACGACAGCGTGATTCTACAGATTACCAAGGAACCGATTTCTACCAAAGGTCCGCGGATCTCTACGCAAATATCACTTACCGGGCGCTTTTTGGTACTTATCCCTTTTGATAAAAGCGTGTCGATTTCCAAGAAAATTTCCAGCGGAGAAGAAAAAGACCGTCTGCGCACTCTGATTGAAAGCATTAAGCCGGAAGGCTTTGGTGTTATTATCCGTACGGTAGCAGAAGGCAAAAAAGTTGCTGAGCTGCACAACGATATGAACCAGCTGATCCAGAAATGGGAAACGGCGTTTAAAAATATCCAGCGCAATAAAGCTCCCGGCAAAGTGCTCAGCGAAGAAGATAAAGCTTCGGCCATTCTGCGGGATAACTTCAACGCTGATTTCGTCAACATCTACTGCGATGACGAAGAAATGGTGGATGATATGCGCAATTATCTGGAAGTAATCGCGCCGGAACGCAAGAATATCGTACAGTTCTACGATAAGCCGACTCCGCTGATGGAATATTACAATGTTGAAAAACAACTGAAGCAAAGCTTCGGGAAACACGTGAATATTCCAAGTTCACGCGGCGCTTATCTCGTCATAGAGCACACTGAAGCACTGCACGTCATCGATGTAAACTCCGGTAATAATATCTCTTCCGGCGGCTCCAATAAAGAACACGCCCTGAATGTGAATAAAATGGCGGCAACCGAAATTGCACGCCAACTGCGCCTGCGCGACATGGGCGGAATTATCGTGGTAGACTTTATCGACATGATCAACGCAGATCATCGCCGCGATCTCTTCGAACATTTGAAAGAAGAAATGAAGCGCGACAAAGCACGCCACAAAATATTGCCACCCAGCAAGTTTGGATTGATCCAACTGACCAGGCAGCGTACGCGTCCCGAAAAACAAATTAAAACCCAGGAGGAAAATCCCAATGCCGACGGCGAAATCCTGGCACCAATCGTGGTCGTAGAACGCATGGAAGAAGTGATTAGAAACCTGATCCAGACTGAGAAAGGCAAACTTTTCCTTCACGTTCATCCTTTCGTGGAAGCGTATCTTACCAAAGGACTTATGAGTATCCAGGCAAAATGGTACTTGAAATACAAAAAGTGGGTAACCATCATTCCACGTGATTCATTTAAATATCTAGAATACAAAATCATCAACGCCAATAAAGAGGAACTGATGAGCTACTCCAACTAAACGGTTTTCAGCATCTTAAAAACTTCCGGCATTTACCGGAAGTTTTTTTGTGCCTGAATTTGATTATATTTAAATAATTAAAAAAAACCATGAAAAATATTGTAGTATCCGCTTTTGTGCTCGGCGGTGTCCTTGTCTTCGGACAGAATTCTGAAAAACTGTTTCTTTCGAAAAAAGACCGCCCGACCGTGGTTGTGAACGATAGCATTCTGGGTAATATGGAATTGCTGCGCACACTGCCGGAGAGCGCCATCAAAAATGTAGAAGTGCACAAACGTGCAGCACCCGGAAAATCGGATCCGTTAAATTTTAATGAATATGGCTTACTGCGGATTACGGCTGAAGCGACTGTTGTGACCAAAAGCCAGGAGGAACTGCGCAGTTTCATGGGTTTGCCTGCGGAAACGCCCGTCTACATGGATGGATTTCTGCTGAAAGATGAAAAGTATGGCTTTGCGGTGGCGAGCATTAAAGAAATTGAAATAATCGAGCCCAATGAAACTGACCTCATTTCCGCGAAAGCGATCAACGTCTGGACACTGGGAAAGGAGGCGCGTTTTGGGCCGAGCTTTCTTCGGACGGCGGACTCTTTGATCAGGTGATTTTCAATAAAAAAACGGCACCTTTCGGTGCCGTTTTCATCAATTATTTAGTCGGGATTTATTTAAAATCCTCCGGCGTCGCCTTATTTAGATCATAAGATTTCACGTCCATCTGCATGTCCTGCCCCATTTGGTTCACTTTGATGGTGAACGGGAACTTCACGCCATTCACCTCTTTGTAATTGGAATAGTAAGTAGGCGTCTGGATTTCCTGACCCTGCATTTTCTGCTTTTTAATTTCAGCTACTTTCAGTCCGCTTTTTACGTCATAATAATAGGTGGTATCACCCGATTTTACAACGTACGCATCATTTCCTTCGATCTTCTCGATACCGGCCAATGTGACGTCTTTGGAGGCTGCGAAAGACAGTTCCGGGAAAAGTTCTTTTTCCTTGGCATACATCGCCAGCATTTCCGCCGGCATGTCCATTTTATTTCCCTGGGCGGCCATGTAGCCTTTCGTACCGTCGAAGGTGATTTTCTGTACGGTGTTTCCCATCATGGAAACTTCCATGTTCACTTTCCCGCCTTTTGCCTGGGTATTCTTGATGTTCAGCTCCATGCCCTGCATTTTGGTGGACGAGTCAGAGCTGATTGAAGTAACTTTTGCCACTTTATCTTTCCCACCGATTGCCGACAGATATTTGTCTGCTACGGAAGCAACGGTAACATTGGCATCCACTTTTTTCACTTCAGGTTTTGCGGTCGGGTTGGCGTATGCATCGAAATACTTTACAGGATAACCCAGTGACTCGAGCTGATCACCAAATTCGCTGGTTTTTCCGGCCACGAAAATTCTCATTTTGTTCGGCTGAATAAATGTATCGGACGCTTTCTGAACCTGCGCCACCGTAAGGGCATCCACAGATTTCAGATAGTTGGTGTAGAAATCTTTTGGCAGATTCTGCGTCATTAAATTTAAAGCAAAACGCGCCACAGTTTCGGGTCTTTCCAGAGACATGATGAAAGTACCTTTCAGCTTTTCCTTTGCGTTGTGCAGTTCGTCCGGCTTAATGGTTTTTATTCCTTTAATCTCGGTCATGAATTCCTTTATAGCTTTATCTGTCACCTCACCACGAACATTGGCAGTTCCGTTGAAGCTCGAATCATATTTCGAAGTGTCCAATGAGGTATAGGCGCCGTAAGTAAATCCGTTTTTCTCACGAAGATTCATGTTCACACGGGTCTCGAGACTTCCACCACCCAAGATGTAATTCGCCGCTGTCGCCGCAAAATAATTAGGATCTTTCATCTTCAGCGTGTGCACGTTCCCCAGCATGATGACCGACTGCGCGGCGGTAGGCACATCCACTACATCGATTTCTGTTTTGTCGACATTGGTAAATTTCGGTAAAGTCTCAAATTTGTAATCCGATTTCTTCCAGCCATTAAAGGCGCGCTCCACCAGATCTTTAACTTCGTTGTATTTTACATCACCGATTACTACAAGATAACCATTGTTGGGTGCGTAATTTTTGCGGTAAGCTTCTTTCACATCGCCTAAGGTAATGGCGTTGAGCGACTGCTCGGTTTCAAACTCACCCAAGGCGGAATTTTTTCCGTACGTAAGCGCATTGAAAACACGGTTGCCAATTACCTGCGCGCTCAGCTCGTTGGATTTTAATCCTGCAACGCTGCGCTCTTTTGCCTTCGTCAGTTCTTCTTCCGAAAACTGAGCATCCGTAATGCCGGCAGCGAAGAGATTCAAAACTTCCGGGTAATATTTAGAAAGTGTATTGAGCCCGGCGCCATTCGATCCGTAATTGATCGAAGCACCGAGGAAATCGACTTTACGGTTGAACTCATCTTTAGAAATCGCTGAAGTTCCGCTTCCCAGCAGTTGTGCCATGATGCCGCTGACGCCTGCTTTGTTGCCTTCGATCATCGGTGGATGATCAAAAGATAAAGTTGTATTAACGCGTGGCAGCTTGTGATCTTCAACAACCATCACGGTGAGGCCGTTTTTAAGTTTAAAGGTTTTTGGTGTGGCAATATTTACCGTCGGCGTTGGTCCCGGCTTGGGCATTTTGTTCAGATCGATCGTCTGCGCGCTGATGAAGCCAGAAATAAAAAATACGGCCGCAATAGTATATAATGATTTTTTCATTTTCTGTTATTTTTTCTCTGGTAAATAATTAATGATAACACGCTGGTTGCTGTTCAGGTATTTTCTGGCAGCGTCACGAATGTCTTCGCGTGTAATGTTGCGGTAAATTTCGATTTCTTTGTTGATCAAATCCGTGTCGCCCTGCAGCACGTGGTAAGTTGCCAATGAACTTGCAATGCCCTGAATGCTGGAATTCGCGTTAACAAACTGATTTTCGAACTGGTTCTGCAGTTTGCGGAAATCTTCTGCGCTGATGAGCGTTGTCTGGAGTTTTTTAACCTCAGCATCGATATCCGCGCGCAAGGTAGCTTCTGTGGTTTCGCCCATCGGAATGGCAAAAAAAGCAAAAACGCTGTAATCTTCCTGACCTAAATTAATCGCCTGGACCTGCAAAGCTTTTTTCTCTTCGTCTACAAGTTTTTTATAAAGGACAGAAGATTTTCCTGTGCTCAGGTAAGAAGAAATAAGATCGAGTACTTTAGAGTCGCGCGTTTTGTTGCTCGGCGTGCGGTAAGTATAAAGATACGCTGGCAGCTGAATGTTGGGATCCGTGAAAGTCATTACCGATTCCTGCGTGATCGGATCTTCCTGCGGAAGATTGCGCACCACCGGTTCTCCTTTTGGAATACTGCCAAAATAGGCACTGATCATTTTTTTGGTTTCCGCTGGATTGATGTCTCCGGCAACGACCAAAGTAGCATTGTTTGGAACGTAATATTTTTTGAAAAACGCCAGGAATTCCTCCAGTTTAGCAGAATCCAGATCTTCCATTTCGCCAATCGTGGTATTCTTGTACGGGTGTTTTTTGAATAAACCCAGCTTGATGGCTTTCATGATGTTTCCGTAAGGCTGATTGTCTACGCGCATACGTTTCTCTTCTTTCACCACTTCGTTTTGCGTATCTACACCGATCTGGTTGATTACCGGGTGTCTCAGCCGCTCCGACTCCATCCACAAACCGAGTTGCAGATTGTTGGACGGGAAAGTTTCGTAATAATAAGTGCGGTCGTCGGAGGTATTCGCATTATTGGTTCCGCCGTTGGCACCTACGATTTTCATCCATTCTCCCCGCTTAATGTTGGGCGTACCCTCAAAGAGCAAATGTTCGAAAAAGTGGGCAAAACCCGTCCGCTTTTCGATTTCATCCTTCGCACCGACATGATACATCACCGCTGTCGTAACGACGGGCGCTTTGTTGTCCTGATGCAAAATTACATGCATGCCGTTCGGCAAGTCATATTCTTCAAATTTGATTTCCTGAGCCTGTGATAAGACCCCTAAAAGGATCAGACCAAAAGCTGAAATAGATTTTTTAATCATAATTTTTCCGTATTTCTATATTTAGATAAGTAGTAGAAGTTACGCTAAAGTTACAATCTTAAAACAATTCTGCAAGTCTATTTGGAAATTGATAGTAGGAATCTGTTTAAGATAACCCGCGACTTGCAAGGTAGAAACTCATATTTCTGAAACGTTTCAGCAACAGCTTTCCACGCAGAACAATCATTCAAATAAAATAAAAGAAGAATTCAGGAAAAATTAAAATTCAGTTATCCACGGAATAAAAAGAAATCATCTTTCATATCTTCGATCAGCGCATCTTCGTTGGTGATGATATAATCAATGGCTTTTGCGGTGAATTCATTTCCTTTTTCCGTTAAAGAAACCACGTCATTATTGATGGTGATCAGATTGTTTTTCAAACCTAAATTCAGCACCGTTTTGCTGCGGACTTTTTGCCAGTTGATGTGTTCATTTAGATGGTTCACATGTCTTTCGGCCGTTTCCGTATGATTTTTTAAATGAAGAATGAATGTGATTAATGACACTTCAATGCGCTGTTGTTTTTCACGGTAAAGTACCGCGATCAAACCTTTGCTGGGCGCAAATAAATACACCATCAGGAAAACAATCCCCAGCATAGTAGCAATACTTCCCGCGATCGACGCGTCTAAAAAATTGGCCGCCCAGTATCCGGCGATGGCACTGAAGACCCCGAAAAAACAGGCGAGCAGAATCATCTTCACGAGATTTGTCGTCAGCAAATACGCGGCAGCAGCGGGTGCGATCATCAGCGCTACCACCAGAATTGCGCCCACCGCGTCAAAAGCGCCGACCGTGGTCACCGAGGCCACACTCATTAGACCGTAATGGATAATGGCAGGCGAAAATCCGAGTGAAGTAGCGATACCCGCATCAAAAGTGCTGATTTTTAATTCTTTGTAAAAAGCAAATAATAATGAAAGTGTTACCACAAGAATGATTCCGATCACCAGCAGCGATTTTGGCCCCAGATCGATATCGTTATAATAAATACGGTCGAAAGGAGTAAAAGCCAATTCTCCCAGCAAAACGGCATCGATGTCGAGATGCACATCGTTGGCATATTTCGCAATCATAATGACGCCGATGCTGAAAAGAGCCGGGAAAACCAGGCCAATCGCCGTATCTTCTTTCACGAGTTTGGTCTGCTGTATTTTTTCGACCATTACTACGGTCAGAACGCCGGTTGCGGCTGCCAGTAAAATCAGCAATGGCGAATTCAGATCTTGGGTAATAAAAAAACCTATGACTAAACCCGGCAGAATTGAATGACTGATGGCATCGCTGATCATCGCCATTTTTCGCAAAACCAAAAAGGTTCCGGGAATCGCGCAGGCGATGGCGACCAAACTCGCGATAAGCTGTATTTCTATTTGTGCACTACTCATCGCTCAGGTTTTGGTTGTACATATTGGTGGCCGCTTCCACGCCTTCCGGTGTCAGACTCCACATGTCGCCCTGCAGTTTTACGTAGTTTTTCTGAACCAGATGTCTCAGACCTTTGCGGCTGTAACCCTGGAAATTATTTAGAATTTTTATAGCGTGCGGATGCGAAACATCCGGGTGATCCTCGACAATGTGATACATAAAAGCAAGTGTTTTTTGCAGTTCGAGATCGTTGCGGTTTTTAATTAACCGGATCTGTCGAAAAAGAATGCCCCTTTTTGGCGAAAAAATGAAAGAAAAAAGAACAAATACCGATGCTACCAGCACGATAACCGGCCCCGTTGAGAGGTTGTTTTGTGTAGAACTGATAGCGGTCCCAAAAACTCCGGCGCCGGCACCCAAAATTGCCGCCAAAAAAACCATCAGGCCCAAGCTGTTGGTCCACTGCCGAGCGGCTGCCGCGGGAGCCAGAAGCATCGCACTCATTAACACTACACCCACGGTCTGTAAACCCAAAACAATGGCCAACACAATAAAACTGGTGATCAAAATGTCGATTGCTTTGGTATTGAAGCCCAACGTCTGCGCATAATCTTTGTCGAAAAGCAAGATTTTAAATTCTTTCCAAAACAGCAGAAGAACGATAAGGCACATTGCTGTAATAATACTCATCAGCCAAACGTCGCTTTCTACCAGCGTAGCAGCTTGGCCAAACAAGTATTTATCCAGCCCTGCTTGGTTGGCGTTCGGTTGTTTTTGAATAAATGTAAGCAGAAGCATACCGAAACCAAAAATGACAGAAAGTATTAAACCCAGCGCCGTGTCGGATTTCAGATGTGTTTTGGTGGTAATTCCTCGAATCCAGAAGGTTCCGACCAGCCCGCTGATTAAGGCACCGATGAGCAAAACGTTGGTGTCCTTTGAGCCTGTAATCAAAAAAGCCAGAGCAATACCGGGCAACGCAGCGTGAGAAATGGCATCGCCCAGCAAACTTTGTTTCCGCAGCACGGCGAAACTTCCCAACATTCCGGTCACACCACCGAGGACCGCGGTGCCGAGGGTGATGGTACGCAGCGTGTAGTCGCTAAAAACCAGCCTGATGTATTCCAATAAATCCATATTATTTCTGAATGCTGACTTTATAATTAATCCCGTAAGTTTTGGTCAGGTTGTCATCATTAAAAATATCCTTTACCGGACCGGTCGCAATTTTTTTAACATTTAAAAAAGTCACCCAATCGAAATATTCCGGAACGGTCTGTAAGTCATGATGCACTACGATGACAGTTTTGTTTGCTTTTCGCAGTTCTTTTAAAATATTGATGATTGCCACTTCCGTCGTGGCATCTACGCCCTGAAAAGGTTCATCCATAAAATAAATTTCTGCTTCCTGCACTAAGGCCCGAGCCAGAAAGATACGCTGTTGCTGCCCACCGGAAAGCTGACTGATCTGGCGCTCCCGAAAAGAAAGCATACCGACTTTTTCCAAAGCTTCCAGCGAGCGCTTTTTTTCTGCCGCGCCGGGACGTTTGATCCAGCCAAGGCTGCCATAAGTGCCCATCATGACGACATCCAGCGCTGTAGTTGGAAAATCCCAGTCGACGGTCCCTTTTTGCGGTACATACGCTACTTTTTGACGCTGCGATGTATAGGGCTTACCAAAAATGCTGACACTGCCGGCAATCGGTTTCAGGATACCGAGAATCGCCTTAATTAACGTCGATTTACCGGCGCCGTTCGGCCCCACGATGGCCATCAGCACCCCCTCGGGAATCTGTAAATCAATGTCCCAAAGTACCGGTTTGTAATTGTAGGCTACCGTAAGATCGTCTACCCGAACTGCAATTTTATCCATTATTTTAAAGCGCTGACTATGGTGTGAACATTATATTTAAACATCCCGATATAAGTACCTTCCGGCGTTCCGGGATTTCCCAGCGCATCGGAAAAAAGGGTGCCGCCAATGGTTACATCGTGTTTTTTCGAATTTACGGCTGCCTGCAAAGCTTCCACCGTACGCTTGGGAACCGAACTTTCAATAAAGACTGCTTTTACTTTATGGTCGATAATGTAGGCCGCGGTTTTCTGCACATCCTGCACGCCGGCTTCTGTCGCGGTGGATATCCCCTGTAGACCGACCACGTCGAAACCATAGGCTTTTCCGAAATAATTAAAAGCATCGTGTGCCGTTACCAGTCGGCGTTTGTCTTGCGGTAAGGTTTCTATTTCTGCCCGAAGTTCTGTTTCCAGCGCTTTCAGTTTTTCAAGATAAGTGTCGGCATTGGCTTTAAAATATGCCGCGTTTTCCGGCTGTGCAGCCGACAGTTGCTCAGCGACAAAAACCGTAATTTTTTCCCAGTTGGCAACATTAAACCAAATATGCGGATCATAATTGGAGGCAAATAGTGTGGAACTAATCAGATCTTCTTTATCCAGCGCATCGGAGACGGCAACGGTACTAATTTTCTGACGCTGCATCTTTTCAAAAACCTCCACCAATTTTCCTTCCAGGTGCAGTCCGCTGTAAAGAATCATATCGGCATTGGAAAGTTTTGAAACATCGCCTTCGCTGGCTTTATAAAGATGGGGATCGACACCGGCGCCCATCAAACCTTCAACGGAAACTTTATCGCCGCCAATATTTTTCACCAAATCGGTAATCATCGAAGTGGTGGTAACAATGTGGAATTTGCCGTCACTGGTTTTCGTGTCTTTGCAACCCAGCAAAAAAACGCTGAATAGCACAATCAATATAATTTGTTTCATTCGTCTAACATTTAATTCAAAGTTATAAAAAAAAGCCGGTTTCCAGGGCGTTCTTTATAACTGGTAAAAAATATTTTTTTTGACTCATTTTTTGCCGATGATTCGGAAGCGCAGAAATGTGCTGAGCTCCGGCTGTACTTCGTTAACAAAAACAATTCCGTTCAGACAAAAACTGATAAACCCGAACCTTTATTTTATTTAAATAGTAGTCAACAGAAACTAATTTTGGTTTAAATATATTTGTTATAAAAATTGAATGATGCAATTGGTAAAAGTTGGTGTGTGCGCTTTCGGCATGAGTGGAAAAGTTTTTCATGCCCCCTTTCTGAAAGAGCATCCGGGTTTTTTCATGTCGGCGGTCGTTGAACGGTCCGGTGAAGAATCGAAACTGAACTACCCCGATACGAAAATTTTCCGCTCCGTTGCCGAAATGCTACAAGAAGCTGATATTGAATTGGTTGTCGTAAATACACCGGTGCAGACCCATTTCGATTATGCTAAAATGGCGCTGGAAGTGGGAAAAAATGTGATCGTTGAAAAACCTTTTACGGTAAATGTGGCAGAAGCAGAAGAACTTGTGAGGTTGGCAGAAGAGAAAAATGTTTTTCTGAGTGTCTATCAAAATCGTCGCTTTGACCGCGATTTTCTGCAGGTGAAAAAAATTATTGACGTAGGAAAACTCGGCACATTGAAAGAAGTGGAAATTCGGTTCGACCGCTTCCGGCCCCAACCGGGAACAAAAATGCATAAGGAAAATCCCAATCTTCCCGGCTCCGGCGCGCTGCACGACCTCGGCGCACATCTTATCGACCAAGCGACGCAGCTGTTTGGTTTTCCCGAAAAAATTTTTGCCGATATCTTTTCCATGAAGGGTGAAGCGTTTGCAAATGACTATTTCGAACTGCTTCTTTACTACAAAAATAATCTGCGCGTCCGTCTAAAATCGTCCGTTTTCAGCAAAGAAGCACACCAAGCTTATATTCTTCACGGAACCAACGGTAGTTTTTTGCAGCAGAGGAGCGATACTCAGGAAGAAGAACTGGTGGCCGGCGCGATTCCTGCTTTTAACGAAATCTGGACAAAACCGCTGCCCGAGCCCGACGGAATCCTGAATTACGTGAAGCGCGAAACGGAGTTTGTAAGGATGCAGACCGCCAGCGATGCCGGAGATTATATGCAGTATTACGGTGACATCTACGAACACATCGTTTTTGGCCAAAATGTGCCCTCGCCCGGTTCGGAAATCATTCAGAATATGAAGCTTATTGAAGCGGCATTAACAAGCGCCAAAGAAAGGAAAGTGGTGGATTTGAGCTGACGCCCCCTGAATGTATAGTGAGAGAACGAGCAACAGTGCTTTTTTAGAAGCTTTGTCTATTATATTTAATTTTTAGAAACTTTCAAAGAAAAGAAAAGCACGACTTCCAAGAAACTCGTGCTTTTTATTATTTTTAATAAATCTGAGATAATTAATTTTCCATCGCTTCACCGTTCTTGCGGTAAACGTAGCTTCCGTAGATGTGTCTCCGCGCGAAACGGCTTGGAGAATCCGCATTCACCATTTTGATGTACGTGTTGCGCGGCACGCCGATATACTCGTACATTTTACCGTTCACATGCTGCACTTTGAGTATCGATTTTTCATAATAAAAATCCTGAATCATCGATTTTGAGATCGTTTCTGTGTATTCTTCTTTATATTTTTCCTGCGTCTCCGGGTTTATACTTACCAAAAAATGATACGCCTCGATCACGGATTTGCTTTTCTCCTCCGCTTCCAGTTTGCCGGCTTCGTCGTCCACAAATTTATCCGGATGCGCCTCTTTCATCGTATTTCGGTAGATTAATTTCAAGTCTTTCAACGTCGCCGTTTTATCGACGCCAAGGAGTTTTCTGTGTTCACCAATTCTTTTCATAACAGATAATTTAAGTCAAAAAGGCATGTTGAATGTTCTGCTCGTTTTTAGCGCAACCCCACACCGACTTTTTCGGGGTGCAAAATTACTGAAATAAAATTGAATATTGTTGAATTAATGAAACTGATTTTGAAGTACTTAATACAGCCCAAGCTTACCGCATCGCGCCCTCCGGAAACTGTACTTTATCCGGCGCGCTGTTGAGTAAAGGCAGGGCGTGTTTCAGAATGCGCGTGCGTCTGCCAGTAGTGTCTTTGGGTTTTACAGGATAAGAAATTACGGCTTCCATCCAGGCATAGGCGCTGTTGCGGAAATAAACGGTGGCTTCCCAACGCTTGTGCTGCTGCCGTCCATAAATGGGATATTTCTCCTCAAAATCTCTGCGTTCAGCTTCCAGCAGGCATTTCTCTACAAAATTAAGATCGCTGGAAAAAGCGATTTGAATTGCCGTTTCATTCCAAATAAAAGGAAGTTGTGGCCCGGAATAATTGATGACTTCTTCGCGTAAAATCAGGCTGTTGGGAAAACGGATGGTGCGGCCACTACGGCGGTCGTTGCCCAGATAATCGCCACTGCACTCGAGAATCGAAGTATCGAGATAATTAATTTCGACCACGTCGCCACGAAATCCCTTGATCTGAATACGGTCGCCGACTAAATAAGACCGGCGAAAAATTAAATAAATCCAGGCGATTAAAGACGTGATCGGTGCCTGCAAAGCGAAACCCAGCACAAGTGAAATTAAACCAAAACTGACCGCCGCCGCATATAAATTTTGAAAAAGAAAAGACGCAGCAACGATCAAACTGAATATAAGGGAAAGAAAACGCACAATCCGCAGCAGATTATAGCGGTCTCCCTCGAGATGGTTTTGGTTATAAATAAGCTTCTCCATCAATTTGCTGATGAGAAAAATGGTGGAGATGAGAAATAAGCTTAAACTCAGTTTGCGCACAAATGGAATGTAGCGTTCCCAGGAAGTGAATAAGTGCAGATTCACCACATAATACACCGCGATAAGTACCGCGGCCACAGCGCCGTAGATGATGATCCACTTTTTATTCGTTTGCTTATTAATAAAGTTGTAATTCAAACCTGAGGAAATAAATATTTAAACATTAAAGCTAGAAAAAAAGATACCAAAATATACAAGTTAACGCTTTTGCAGGGAAAAGGTAATGGGAAGCGAGCCGTGAAGCGTCTTTTGTCCGGCTAATAAGAGCAAAAGACTTACCTTTGTCGCTTAAAAATTTAGAAAAAATGAATCCTTTTATTGAAGAACTAAAGTGGCGCGGCCTTTTTGCCGACATGATGCCCGGCACCGATGAACAACTCGATAAGACGATGACAACAGGATATATCGGTTTCGATCCCACGGCTGACTCTCTGCATATCGGCAGCCTGATTCCCATCAAAGTGCTCGCCCATTTCCAGCAGCACGGCCACAAACCCATCGCACTTGTGGGCGGCGCTACCGGCATGATCGGCGACCCGTCCGGAAAATCCAGTGAGCGAAATGCGCTGGACGAGGAAACGCTGAACCATTATGTAAAGTGTCTGCAAGACCAGCTTTCCCGCTTCCTCGATTTTGAGGGTACCGAACCCAACCGCGCCGAACTCGTCAATAATTATGACTGGATGAAGGAAGTTTCTTTCCTGGATTTCATCCGCGATATCGGGAAAAACATTACGGTAAACTATATGATGGCCAAAGATTCTGTAAAGCGCAGATTCACCGGCGAAGGCGGCGCAGACGGCATGAGCTTTACCGAATTCACCTATCAACTGCTGCAGGGGTTTGATTTCCTGCATCTTTATAAAACTAAAAATGTGCGCCTTCAGATGGGCGGTTCGGACCAATGGGGAAACATTACCACCGGTACCGAACTCATACGGCGAAAAGTACAGGGAGAAGCGTTCGCACTCACTGTTCCTCTGATCACCAAAGCCGACGGCTCCAAATTCGGAAAATCTGAAAGTGGCGAAAACTACTGGCTGGATGCAAAACGGACTTCGCCGTACCGCTTTTATCAATTCTGGCTCAACGCTACTGATGCCGACGCCGAACGTTTCATTAAATTCTACACTTTTCTGAGCAAAGAAGAAATCGAAGCGCTGATCGCGGAGCACCAGACCGCACCTCACGAGCGCAAACTTCAAAAAAAATTAGCCGAAGAAGTTACCGTTTGGGTACACAACCGCGAAGAATATGAAAAAGCGCTGAAAGCTTCTGAAATTCTATTCGGGCGCTCTACGGCCGAAGATCTGGTACAGCTTGACGAAGCGACATTTCTGGAGATTTTCGACGGTGTACCGCAGAAAGAAATCGCGCGGGCCGAAGTTCTGGGCAGCAACATTATCGACCTTATTTCGGAGAAATCTAATTTCCTGAAATCAAAAGGGGAAGCGCGCCGCGAGTTGTCCGGCAACTCCATTTCCATCAACAAAGTAAAAGTGAACGATACCTTCGAAGTTTCTGAAACTGATTTGATCGACGGCAAATTTTTATTAATTCAAAAAGGCAAGAAAAATTACTTTATTGTAAAAACTGTTTAAAATCATCCCAAACAGACTTTAAATTAACATTTTATTGTGAAAGCCGGACTTTTTCGGCTTTTCTGCTATATAATATCCGCGTATATTTGCATTATATATTTTACATCAATGGTTATAGTAATATTCATCATCGTTCTGTGGTATTCAGGACTTTTTTTCCAGACTTTTTTCCTGCACCGGTACGCAGCGCATCAGTCTTTCAAAATGTCGAAATTCGGCGAAAAGCTGTGTTATGTTTTAACGTGGGTTACGCAAGGCTCCAACTATCTTTCCGCTTATGGCTACGGGGTTATGCACCGCATGCACCACGCATTTGCTGATACCGAAAAGGATCCGCACTCACCGAAATACGATTCCAACCTTTTCACTATGATGTGGAGGACCAAGAAAATCTACGCCGACATCAATTCGCAGAAAGCAAAAATCGAGGAAAAATTCACCAAAAATGTTCCGCAGTGGGAAGCGTTCGATAAGTTCGCCAGCTCCTGGGGTTCGCGTCTGGCCTGGGGCGTCGCGTATACCGTTTTCTTTTACTTTTTCGCGACGGCGTGGTGGCAGTGGCTGCTACTGCCTGTAGCGTATATGATGGCGCCCATCCACGGCGTGATTATCAATTGGTTTGGGCATATCTACGGATATACCAACTTCAAAGTTTCCGACACCTCCAAGAACCTCTTCCGATTCGATTGGCTCATGATGGGCGAAGGCTACCACAACAACCACCACCGTCACGGCGGCCGCGCCAATTTCGGGGGCGTGAGATGGCACGAGATCGATGTCACCTATTACATCATGGTTTTGCTGGACCGTATGAAATTAATACAACTCAAGCCTGTGGCAAAAGTCACGCGCGATCATTAATATCCAGAACCGGGCCTGCGCGTCCGGTTTTTTGTTGCAGTTGAGGCGGCTTTTTTCTTTTTTTGGGCGTGTCCCCCACTTTTCCCCTCAGGGCTCGCTGCGCTCGCGCCTCACTCCGCCGTGGCGGCCGGTCTGCGCCTGCAATTCCGTCCGCCAGGGCGGTACGGGATTTCCGGCTCCGCCCTCACGCAGTTCGCGCACGTAATACAATTTTCATCGACAAAGCAGGCGCTCAGCTTTCAATAATTAAAAATTAAACCTTCCCAAATTCCTATATTTGCAGTATGGAATTAAAATATCTCGTTCGCGAACCACAAAATATCACACCGTCAACGCCATTACTTGTTTTGCTTCACGGGTACGGCAGCAACGAACAGGATTTGTTCAATTTTGCCCCCACCTTGCCGGAAGACTGGCTCATCGTCAGCTTTCGCGCCCCGCTGAAATCTGCCTGGGAGGGCTTTTCGTGGTATGATATCGATTTGATGAATCAGGAAAACCGCATTGATGTGCCACAGGCCAAGGAATCCCTGCAACATATTACCGAGAATATTATGGCCATTACCAATAAGTATGGCCTGACTGAAAACAAAACCCATTTGGCTGGATTTTCCCAAGGCGGAATCCTCAGTTATGCGCTGGCACTTCAGCACCCCGACCTGTTTTCAAAAGTTGCCTGCCTCAGCTGCTATCCCGAGGAAAAACTTCTGACCGACATCGTGACCGACAAAAAGAAAATCGAGAAACTTCGTTTCTTTATTTCGCACGGCACCGAAGATCCTATCATTCCGCTGGAATGGGGACGCAAAGCTGCAGATCTGCTTTATGACCTCGGCGCTTACTTTTCCTTCCGCGAGTATATGAGCGGACACAGCGTGAACCAGAAAAATTATATGGATTTAATGGAATTCATGACGAAGTAAGCTACGCATCGCCGGGCTCGATTACCGTAGAATTCTTCACTTCTTTTATCATAAAAGAACTCTGGGTGCTTGCAATATGCTGTAGATTTGTCAGTTTACTGACCATAAAGTCACGGTATTCTGCGATATCCCGCACGCAGATCTTCAGGATATAATCATAGTCGCCGGAGACGTGGAAACATTCCAGCACTTCAGGGAACTGCGTAATTTCTTTTTCAAACTGACCGATGTATTCTTTGCGGTGCTGTACCAATTTCACATGGCATAAAACAATGAAGCTGCGCTGCAGCCGCGTTTTATCCACCAACGCGACGTAGCGCGAAATTATCTGCTGTTTTTCCAGCTTCTTGATGCGCTCAAATACCGCGGTCACTGAGAGGTTCAACTCGTATGCCAGCTGTTTTGTGGTTTTTTTGGAATCATTTTGTAATGACAAAAGCAGGGCGCGGTCTTTGGAATCCATCATCGGTGATTATTTTTCGGTGAAACGCAGCAGCGAATATTCAGAATAAAATATAAATCTACAAAAATATAAATCGGCCATCATATTTTCTGTATTTGCCGGGCCTACTTGTTTATTAGTTGGAATTGCTGCATTTTTAATGTTTAAAATTACATTATGCAAGATTTTGACGGAGCAGAAAATATTCAGAACCTACAGTTTTTCGGCGAATTCGGTGGCGTGAATCCCTCTATTTCCGACAGTTCCACTTATACTTTTTTATCCGCCAAAACGATGGCGGACACTTTCGACGGAAATACCGACGGATGCTATCTGTATTCACGGCACTCCTCACCAAGCAACCTTTATCTTGCCGCTGCACTGGCTCAAATGGAAGGAACCGAAAACGCGAATGTAACCGCTTCGGGTATGGGCGCTATCACTTCCACCCTTTTACAATTGTGCAAAAGCGGCAATCATATCGTTGCCAGCCGAACAATTTATGGGGGTACTTATGCATTTATGAAAAACTTTATGCCGGGCCTGCAGATTGAGACGGATTTCGTCAATATTACCGATCTAAAAGCGGTTGAGGCAGCCATTCAGCCGCAAACCAAAGTTCTGTTTTGCGAAACGGTCAGTAATCCGTTGCTCGAGGTCGCTGATCTTCGTGCTCTCTCAGCGCTGGCAAAAAAACACGGTTTGAAACTGGTGGTCGACAATACCTTTTCTCCTCTTTCCATCGCACCTCAGATGCTGGGTACGGATATTACCATTCACAGTTTAACAAAATTTATCAACGGAAGCAGCGATGCCGTCGCAGGCGTGGTGTGCGCTTCCAGCGATTTCATTAATGAATTAAAAGACGTGAACTCCGGGGCGTGCATGTTGCTCGGACCGACACTTGACAGCCTTCGTGCCGCCAGTATTCTGAAAAATATGCGGACGCTGCCAATAAGAATGAAGAAACACAGCGAAAACGCGCTTTATCTGGCGGAGCAATTTGAAAAAGAAGGCCTCACAGTAAAATATCCGGGTTTGAAGAGCCACCCGCAGCATGAACTCTTTCGCAGCATGATGATGGGCAACTACGGTTTTGGCGGACTTTTGGCGCTGGATGTGAAAACAGTAGAAAAAGCTAACGAGTTGATGGAATTGATGCAGGATGAAAATCTTGGTTATCTGGCGGTAAGTCTCGGTTTCTACAAAACTCTTTTTTCCGCCTCCGGAACTTCTACTTCTTCCGAAATACCGGCAGACGAGCAGGTAGAAATGGGTCTTTCTCCCGGCTTAATCCGGATGTCGGTCGGGCTGGATCATGACATCGAACAAACTTACCAAAAAATGCGCAACTGCCTGGTGCGGGTTGGCATCTTATAAGATCAAGGATAAAGTCTGCGTCGGTGCAGGCTTTTTTTTATTTAAAGTGAATTTACCCGAAAATAAAATTTACAGAGTTTTCTTAATTTTAAGGCATGAAAAAAGTTTTACTTTTTACGCTGCTTTTAGCGTTCAATTTTTTTGAGGCGCAGCAGAAACCTTCCACTGCAACGGAGAATGTTCGTCTCGTCGCGGAGGATTTTGCTGTACCGCAACTGAATACCACACGGCGCATCTGGATTTATCTGCCACCTGATTATTCTAAAAATTCAACACGTTACAATGTACTATATCTGCAGGATGGACAGAATTTATTTGATGAAGCCACTTCTTTTGCCGGCGAATGGCATATCGACGAAACACTGAACCGCCTTAGCGCGATGGGACACAAAAACAGCATTGTGGTCGGAATTGACAATGGCGGTGCCGCGCGAACAGCGGAACTTTCACCTTTTGTAAACAATAAATATGTCAGCGGCCAGGGCGACCGCTACGCAGCATTTATCGTCGAAACTTTAAAACCTTATATTGATAAAAACTACCGTACACGCAGCAGCGCCGCTCACACCACGATTGGTGGAAGTTCTCTGGGCGGACTGATTTCCGTTTATGCAGGCGTAAAATATCCGAAGGTTTTTGGAAATGTTTTGGCTTTCAGTCCGGCATTTTGGTTCAATGAAAAGGAACTTAACAGCTATATCGCGCAAGTAGATCACCGGCTCTCTTGCCAGAAGTATTATTTCATTCAGGGCAAAAATGAATCGTCGGACATGGAAGAGCAGACGCTTGCAATCATTGAAAAATTACGCAGCAAAAAAGTAAAAGAGAAAAATATTTATTTTAAAACAGATGAACACGGCGCGCATAACGAAGCGTCCTGGAGTCGTTACTTTCCGGCGGCCTATCTGTGGTTTGGCTTTTAATTATCGAAACCGTTGGGATGTATTTTGCGGATTTCTGTAACAGTGCCGAGAACTTTATCTTTTAAAGTTTCCTGATATTTTTCCAGTCGTGCCGAAACTTCAGTGTCGCAGACACCCACAATTTTCGCAGCCAGAATGCCGGCATTGGTGGCACCATTCAAAGCTACCGTCGCAACCGGAATTCCCGACGGCATCTGTAAAATAGAGAGCACGGAATCCCAACCGTCGATGGAGTTGGAAGACAAAATAGGCACTCCAATAACGGGTAATGTGGTGCAGCTGGCAACCATTCCCGGAAGATGCGCCGCGCCACCGGCACCCGCAATGAGCACCTGCAATCCCCGATCGCGCGCTGATCTGGCATATTCGAACATTCGCTCGGGCGTGCGGTGTGCTGAAACAACCGTCAGTTCATAAGGAACTCCGACCATTTTCAGAAAGTCTGCCGCCTGTTCCATGATTGCCAGATCACTTTGGCTGCCCATAATTATTCCGACCATTTTATTTAATTTTTGTCGTTTAAATATAATAATAATTGAAGTTCTGCATTGTAGTTCGGAGGTAGCATAATTTTTTTTATGCATCGTGAACATCGATCAATTTATTCCGCTGTCACGCGCACCTTACTTTTGATTTCGGCCAGACGTTGCAGTAAACGCTCACGCGAATCAGCCAAAACATTGATGTGGCCCATTTTTCTGCCCGGTTTTGTTTCTGATTTTCCGTAAAGATGGATATAAGTGTCGGGCAATTTCATTACTTCTTCCAGTCCTTCATAACATACTTTTCCCGTATAGCCATCAGCGCCAACAAGATTTAGCATGCCGGAAAAACCGTGAGAAGTGGTGTTTGCTAAAGGTAAATTTTTGATGACGCGATAAAACTGCTCGAACTGAGAATTGGCATTGCCTTCCTGAGATTGATGACCGGAATTGTGAAGTCTGGGCGCCGTTTCGTTCAGCCATACTTTGCCATTTTTATCAAGAAAAAGCTCAACAGCAAAAAGTCCGGGCGATGCTGCCGCAGTAATGAATGTTTTGATAATTTTATCAATCTGCTCATTGACTTCGCTGGAAATCTGAGCGGGGCAAATATTAAAATCAAGTAAGTTTAACACAGGATCTGCCACCATTTCTGTTATCGGAAAAGTGCTGATTTCGCCACGTTCATTTTTGGCTACAATTACCGAAAGTTCTTTATTAATATCAACAAGTGCTTCCAGCACAGAAGGTTCATCCCACATTAAGTTCAGTTCATTTTCCGACCTGATCACCTGCACGCCTTTGCCGTCGTAGCCGCCGGTGTTGAGCTTTTGAACGAAAGGAAAAGGCATGGTAATTTTATCCACTTTGGAATTGATCACCTGGAAGTCCGGTGTCGGAATACCGTGTTCACGGTAGAATTCTTTCTGTAGAATTTTCTGCTGAATAATGCGGATAATAGAGGAATTTGGTACCACTTTCACACCTGCTTCTTCCAGGGCTTGGAGACCGTCAACACTAACATGTTCGATCTCGATGGTCACGACGTCTTTATCAAGGCCAAAATTATAAACGTCTTCTTTGCGGTTAAAATTTCCCTGCGTGTGCTCACTGATTGGATGGCACGGACAATCTGCCGCGGGATCAAGTACGTAAAATTCGTCGTCGTATTTTAAAGCTTCCTGAATGAGCATGCGGCCGAGCTGTCCGCCCCCTAAGATTCCGATTTTCATATTATCTTACTTTGTCGATTTTTAAATAGCCAATGTGCATCTGGTCTTGCACCAATGTTTCGCTCGTTTTTTCCAAAACTATGGAATAATTCTGCTTCATTTCTGCGGACAGCAAATCATTAACCCGATAAATATCGTCGATGTCCACACCGTGCTTGTCATCAATGTGGCTTTCGGCATTTTTAAAACCCATCGTGCGGTAAAAAGTTGTTTTCTTCACGCGTTTGATGATGTTACTCATCGATTCGTCAACCATCAAAAACTGTTCGTGCAGTTCTTCAAATCTGCCCGGAACATAACCGCCAAGATTAATGAAAAACAAATGATCGGGATCGTCCTGTTCTGTTTTAGTGACGACGGTGACGCGATAATTATCTACGGTCGAAACTTCACGGTAACAGTCGATATGGATCTGTCCTTTGGCCTCGGGCCAGAAGTTCTTCATGGCCGGCACCAACTCGCGCAGCGACTCGGCAATACCAAAGAAAACGTCATGCTGCTCAATGTTTCTTCCTTTCGGCGTTGCGCCCAAAATGACATAGAATAATTTCATTATTGTAAAAAAGCAAAAGTACGTTTAAAAAATTATTTTAGGAATATCAGCTTCAGATTGCGTCACTATTCTTCGGTTGTCCGAATTTTGCTAAATTTGTGAAATGGCGGAAATCTTAATATTATTTATCGGAGCGGTCAGTGCTGGTTTACTCGGCTCGCTCACAGGCCTTGGTGGCGGTGTTGTCATCATCCCATTACTGACTTTAGGCTTTGGTGTTCCCATGCATTATGCGATTGGCGCCTCACTGGTCTCCGTCATCGGTACTTCTTCCGGCGCGGCCGCGGCTTTCGTAAAAGAAGGTTTTACCAACGTGCGGATCGGCATGTTTCTGGAGATCGCGACCACCACGGGCGCTATCGGCGGCGCGTTGATTTCGGGATTACTGAATCCCAACACCATCGGGATTATTTTCGCCAGCATCCTGTTGCTTACAGTGGTATTAAACTTAAGAAAAAAACCGGACCACCAGGAGCCGCTTGTGCCAGGAAGCCTGGAACATAAACTGCAGCTGTATGGATCTTTTCCGGATAAAGGAGTGGTGAAAGAATATGCCGCAAAAAATACTGTTCCCGGTTTCTTCATGATGGCGTTTGCCGGTGTGATGTCTGGTTTACTGGGAATTGGCTCCGGCGCGCTGAAGGTCTTGGCGATGGACAATCTTATGCGTTTGCCTTTTAAAGTGTCCACTACCACCAGCAATTTTATGATTGGCGTGACGGCTGTAGCAAGTTCACTGATCTATTTTCAGCGAGGCGAAATTATTCCTGTAATTGTGGCACCGGTGCTGATCGGCGTCGTGTTGGGCAGCTATATAGGATCCAAAACACTGATGGTTTCCAAAACAAAAAAACTGAAAGTGGTCTTCGGCATCGTGGTGACCATACTGTCGATTTATATGATGTATAACGGCCTGAACCAAAACTTTAAGTAAATGAAACGGCATTTCACAGATTTAGACTTAAACCGTTCGGTAGGAAACTTGCTCCGGATTGGTGTCGTGCTGTCCGTTTTCACCTCGGCAGCCGGCTTCCTGAAACTTTTTACTGAAGGCTTTGAAATGCCGGACGATTACTCGGCTCTGGAGATACCCGACGATAAAATCTGGGCAACTTTTTGGCATTCACTGCTGGAATTGCAGGGTGTGGCGATTATTCAGCTGGGAATTTTGCTGCTGATTTTCACGCCGTTGGTGCGTATTATCTTCGCCATGATCGGCTACATGAAAGAAAAAGATTATACCTATGTGATCGTTTCGCTTATCGTTTTGGCAATCATGTTGGTAAGTTTTTTAATGGGATTCGCACATTAATTTTCACCAAAAATTATATTCAATTTTTAGATAAAGACGAGGTTGCTGAGCACTGCTTCTGATTTCAATTCGGTTTCCTGCCATTCTTTTTCGGCAGAACTTTCCGCTGTAATACCACCGCCGACATACACTACGGCAGCGTTCCGGTAAATGCGCGCGCAACGCAGATTGACGAAATAGCTGAGATGCCCGGGCGTTTCCACGCGGATGTAACCGGCGTACAGATCTCTGGCAGTCGGTTCAAAATTCCTGATCGCCTTTTGGCAAATATCCTTTGGAATTCCGCAGACCGCCGGCGTGGGATGTAAATCTGCAATCAAAGCATCGACGTCGCCCGGTGCTACCGTCGCGCTAAAATCGGTGCGAAGATGTTTTATATTTCCCGAAATATGATCCTGCGTTTCGGACCGTGCTACTTTTTCTGTAAAATTTTCCAACGTATTTTCGACAAAATCGGTAACGGCCCGTTGCTCATCGATTTCTTTTCTGCTCCAGGTTTCGTCTTTCGGTAAAGTGCCGGCCAGGCTCATGGTATCGAACCGATGGGTGTTTTTATCAAACTTGCCGAGCACTTCGGAGAACGCGCCCAGCCAGCATTGTTCATTTTTAATAAAAACATAAACAAAAGCATTCGGATAGACTTCGCACAAGTTTCGGAAGGTTGTAAAGAGATCCAGTGTTTTGCCTGCAAAGTCCACCACTTTTCGACGGGAAAGCACGAGTTTGGGCAATTGATTTTCCTTTACAAATTCTATAACCTTGGTGATCGAGCCTAAATAAAATTCACGAGTTTCCCCGAGCGAGTTTTCCGGTAACATGGGCAAATCCGCGTTGGTGTTTATGGAAAAACCAGTATTCGCGGGGAGTTTCGCAATTGTGCCGGGAAAGCTGAAATGTTCTGCTTCATCGAAAGAAACAAAACGTACCGCTTCATTTTCAGAATCCGGCACGACGGATAAAATCTGGTCCGAAAAAGGCAGTCTAAAGTAAAGCATGCAAGGAATAAATTGTGTTTATTCCGGACGCGGAATTATAGCGTTGGTCATGGTAGTGTGGTTGATGAGTGTTCCTTTCTCATCACGGATCTCGATTTCAGAAACGTGCATGGTATTTCCTTTTCGGATAAACCGCGCCATACCCGTTACGGTGCCCGACTTGATACTGCGGAGATGATTGGAATTAATATTAGTTCCGACAGGCGCAAATTTATCAGTGTCCACATGCAGAACGGACAATGTGGAACCCAATGTTTCTGCGAGCACGCAACTCGCGCCGCCGTGAAGGATCCCATAGGGCTGATGTACTTTGGCGTTTACCGGCATGGTCGCCGTAAGTGTCTCGTCACCAATTTCAGTGAACCTGATATCCAGGGCCTTTGCTAATGTTTCACCGCCCCAGGTATTAAGTTTTTCCAGTAAATTTTCTTTGTTCTCCATAACAACGACTTGCGTCAGCGTGAATTTTCGGTTTTTTAATAAATTTTGGGATTCCAGTTTTCCGGTACCTTGGGCGTAATCTTTTTGTAATATTCTTCCATTTCGGCCATAATATCTTCGTAAGTACGCGTTTGCAGATCTTCGACAGAAATCTTCCGTCCGAGGTAAATAATTTTATCTTTAAAGTCTCCGGCGGCAATCACGATAGGCACCTTTGCGGCCAACGCCATATGATAAAAGCCTTTCCGCCACTTGGGCACCCAGCTGCGTGTACCTTCGGGCGTGATCACCAGGCTGAAACTCTCCTTTTCAAATTCGCTCACGACAAATTTCACCAGATCATTTTTCTGAGACCGGTCGATGCCGATTCCGCCAATAGCTTTAACCACCGGGCCGTACCAGGCCTTGGTATGAGCGTCTTTAATAATAATTTTCAGCGGTTTCCCAAGTGACCAATACGCAAGATTTCCCAACAGATATTCCTCGTTGGCAGTATGCGGCGCCACAACCAGAATACAGCGGTCCAGGTTGTCGACATCGCCTTCCAGCACCACTCTCCAGCCGACAATTTTGAGTAACAGTTTTGCAAAAAGTTTTTTCATATCAGGAAGAAATCCCGTGCGTTTTTTCGGTTTTAAACAAAAAAGTATAACCGAAAGTTTCGGCTATACTTACAAAGATATTAAATTTATTAAAGTCAGAATAAACTGCTGACGATATCCATAATCTTTAAAGCGAGTTGTAATACGAATTGAACCATGGCTATGTTTTTTTGAATTGGTGTTTTGCTTAGCAAATCAATGGCACGAAAGTACTGATTTAAACAGAGCGGTGAAATTTATTTTTAGTTAAATTTTATTAAATTTAATATTATTAAAATCAATTGACGGTTTTGCTTGAAAAATCGGCAATGAAAATCAGCGGGTCTTGATTGAAATTTCTTTCTTTCCGTTTTTGATGGAAATATTCACGTCTTCGATTTTGTCAGCGTCGATGTCCATATTTTTGATCATGAGTTGAGCTTCTTTTTTATCTACTTTTTTGCCGTTCACGATGACCGAATCACTTTCGGTGGAGGGCAAAATTATGGTATTGGCACCCTTGTTAACTGAGTCGCGTTCATTTTCGTCTTCCCATTCGGTGTCGTCATTTACTGAAAATCCGGATTCTCCATTGAGACTTATCACTTTCATGTGGCGCGGTATAACAAGTTCATAGTCAACTCGGTAATCGCGCAGGCGGTCATCATAAGGGTAAGACAGATAGTTGGGCAGGAGCAACTTGTTTCCTACGATTTCCACAGGCACCGCCACGCGTAATGGCAGATTGTAGCCGTCCGCACGCTTCTTGATTTCCAGGTACGGCGTTGGTACGTCCTTGCGCGTTACATCGAGATTCGGATAGTCGTGTTTGTAGAGCATCTTACCATCGGAATATACGTTGTCCCAGTATGCTTTAAAGTTGGGTGGAATCACCACTTTTTTCACATCTACCAAAATGGAATCTGACGTCGTAGTAATCGCAACATTTTCCGTGTCAGAATTATTTCCGCTGTACTGCGTTTTGTACTGAATAGCGCTGAAACCGGTGACGGCCACTGTGGCGATCCATAAGAGAACCAGCGCACCGATGACGTATCCTGTATTATTAAATTTTGTTTTGGGTGAAAATAATTTCAGCGCCAGATAACAAAAAATCAGTGCGGGGATAAATGTCGTCAGGAATCCCAGCGCGATTACCAAGAAGCCGATGTTGCTATCCTGCAGATAGAAACCCAAGTTTGAAAAGAAATTGATATTGCTCGCCCCGGAGAGTCCAAATCCCAAAATTGTGAAAGAACCGATGAGCATAGAAATCCCCATCACAGCGAAAATGGCGCCAAGGATATACCGGACTACATTCCAGATACCGCTGCCGGCTTTGTTGATGTAGGGTTTATTTTCGTTATAAATTTCGCCCACCCGCTGCGTCGATTCATTAGCAAAATGAACGATTTTTGTTGATTCCTGCTTCAGGTTATCAAAGTTCAGCGGCTTGCCTTTCATTTTAAGAAAGTCCGTCGCGGTGGTCGCATTGGGCAGAACAATCCAAAGAATAATGTATATAAGAATAATCAGTGAGGTGGAAATAGCGGCCGTAAATACGCCGAGAATGGCAATCCCGAGCCAAATGGCACGCATAACGCTCATATCCATCCCGGTATAGTGCGCCACACCGGCACAAACCCCACCGATCTTTGCATTTTCCGGATCGCGGAAAAGCTGCTTTTTTTCGCTGAATCCTCCGGAGGTACGCCGTTCGTTGCGTGCGCCGGCGGCTTTGTCAGAATAATAGGCTTCTTCCTGTTCTTCGATTATTTCGGGAGAACCGATCTGTGCGATTACTTTTTCTACATCAGCATCATTAATTACCTCTCGCTTACCAAGAAGATCATTGAAAATTTCTACCATGCGGATTTCGATATCGTGCATCACCTCATCTGCTTCGGAAGCGTCCAGTGAAGCGCGCAGGGCCTTCAGGTAATCACCAAGTTTGATGTATGCGTGCTCCTCTATCGTGAATGAGTAGCCCGCGAGTCCTATTGAGAGTGTCTTATTCATAATATTATGCGTTGGGGTGATACGATGATTCTTCGTCGCTCGCCGGGTTAGTAGTTTTGGTAATTTGATTTACGGAATCTGTAAGTGCGTCCCAGGTATTTTGCAGCTCGGCCAGAAATCGTTTTCCTTTTTCGGTCATCTGGTAATATTTCCGTGGCGGGCCACCGGTAGATTCTTCCCATCGGTAAGATAGAAATTCGCCGTTTTTCAGGCGTGTCAGCAGAGGATACAGCGTACCTTCCACCACTTCCAGCTGTCCGTTCCTGAGTTCTTCGATCAGGTCGGAGACGTACATCTCGCGTCGGTCGATCAGGCTCAGGATACAGAATTCCAGAATGCCCTTCCGCATTTGCGCCTTGGTATTTTCTGTGTTCATGTTATCTCGTGTTTAATTGGTTTTAAAACTGAAAGATGATACTTCATCAACTTTACATGGCAAAGATATATATTTATTCTAGTATTATGCAATACAAAGTAGTAAATATTTGATAATATTTTTTTTCACCGTTACATATTTCAGTTTACAACACAAAAAACCGCTGATGATAGCGGTTGTGTGAATTTTTAACTTTTAAATAAATTTAATTACAAATAGAATTAATGAATGGGATAAGTTTCCAAACCACTCATTTCATCTGAATCATAATTGTTTCGCTGGTGCTGCAACTCCGCAATTTTATTTAACAAATGCTGAATTACCTCCAAGCCTGGCAAATTTACTTCCAGATCATAATGCCACATGGTAAACTTTTCGAAAGTGGCCAGCTCGTCGTAAAGCAGATAAACGGTTTCATTTTCGGTCACTGTAGAAACCAATCCTGCCGCCTCCAGTGAGTCGAAGAAGGTGACTTCTACGTCATATATTTTTACGAGTTCTTCGCGTGATATTCTGTCGATCATTGTGCTGAGTTTTTAAGTTGAACAAAAAGTTCCCGCTGTTCTTCGGTGAGTTGCTGTGGAAGCTGCACCTGGAAGGTTACGAGCAGGTCTCCATAGGCGTTTTCTTTTTTATAAACCGGAAATCCTTTCCCTTTCAGCCGCACCGTTGTACCGTTTTGCGTGCCTGCTTTTACTTTTAGTTTTACTTCACCGTCCAAAGTTTTTATATTTACCTCACCACCTAGGACAGCGCTATACAAATCGATGGTCTGTTCAGTTTTTAAATTGTCACCGTTCCGTACAAACTGAGAATCAGGAGCAATGGCAAAAGTGATAAAAAGATCGCCACTCGGTCCACCGTTGTGTCCCGGTCCACCGTGCCCCTTCAGTTTTATCCGTTGCCCGTCTGCAACTCCTGCCGGAACGGTGATACGCACTTTTTTTCCGTTGATGTCAAAAGTTTGCTGATGTGTTTTTGCGGCGTCGCGCAAAGAAAGGTTTACGGTACCCTCTAGATCCTGGCCCTTAAATTTCCCGGAGGCACTGCCTCGGGTGCCGCCACCAAAACCGCTGCCACCGCCAAACATACTCTGGAAAAAATCCGAGAAATCTGCACCTTCGGCAAAATCGCCGCCACCGAAGCCGCCGAAACCACCCTGCTGCCCGCCCTGTTGCCCGCGATATTGCTGTTGTGCTTTTTCATATTCTTCGCCGTGCTTCCAGTTTTCCCCGTACTTATCGTATTTTGTTCGGTTTTCGGGATTACTGAGCACTTCGTTGGCTTCATTTAATTCTTTGAATTTTCGTTCAGCCTCCTTATCGCCGGGGTTCACGTCGGGGTGGTATTTTCTGGCCTGTTTGCGGTAGGCTTTTTTTATTTCGTCAGCACTAGCACTTTTTGGGACTCCCAACACTTTATAATAATCGATATACGCCATGAATGATGGTACTTTTAATTTAAAAAAATTATCCAATTTTGTATGGCTAACTTGCCACAAAATTTAGACCGAAAAAAAACCGACTTAAAAACCTTGCTAAATGATGCACAAAATAACGATTGCCGGCGTCATGTTGGCCGTCTTTCTTGCTAAAGCCCAGGAAAAGGATTCCGCGACACTGATTTCAACGGTAACGATTGACGCTTACCGGAAACCGGACCGGCTGCTGCAATCCACAAAATCGGTTTCGGTTGCCAACTCCACCCTGCTCCAACAAAATGCGCCAGACCGTATGTTGGAAGCCATCAACCTGATGCCCGGTGCAAAAATGGAAGAACGTTCGCCGGGCAGCTACCGTCTGTCCGTGCGCGGCAGCACACTGCGCTCGCCATTTGGCATCCGAAATGTGAAGGTTTACCTGGATGATTTTTCGCTCACCGACGCTTCCGGCAATACGTATCTTAATATGATAGACCCCCAACTGCTACAATCGATAGAGCTTTACAAAGGACCTGAAGCAGGAGATTTCGGATCCGGAACAGGTGGGACTGCTTTACTTAAAACTGATACGCCGCGGCAACGTAAGGCCGGCATCCAAGGCGGTAGCTATAATCATTTTAAAGGAGCTCTGCATATTACCGAACCGGTTAGGAGGCATTTTTTGAAAGCGTACACTAGTTATGAAACATCACAGTCTTACCGAGAACAAGCTGCGCTTGAACGGAAGTTCGTTTTCTTAAAAGACCGCATGAGTTACGGCGGGGCTAACGAAGTGCGGGCGATGCTGCTCGTTTCAGATTTGTCGTATGAAACGCCGGGTGGACTCACCTTTGCGCAGATGAATGACAACCGGAAACAGGCACGGCCGGGTACCGCAAAATTACCTGGTGCAGTGCAGCAGCAGGCAGGTATCTACAACAAAATGATTTTCGCAGGTATTTCAAATTTGATTAAAATCAATGAAAATTTCACACATTTTTTGGCCGTTCAGGGAAATTACCACGATTTGAGAAACCCCTTTATTACCAACTACGAAAAACGATTCGAAAACAACAAGGCGCTGCGAACGCATCTGAACTTCGAACAGCGCAAACCTGAGGTATATTATCAGACACGCGTGGGTTTTGAAGGCGCTTCGGGCACTTATCGCCACCGCAATTTCGCTAATAATTCGGGACAGCCTTCAGCGCCACAGACTTTCGATGACATCACAGTAAACAGTGGTTTTATCTTTCTTTCCCAAAAAGTGGAATTGCAAAACCGTTTTTTTCTGGATGCTTCCGCCAGTTTGAATATGATGAATTATGAGTGGAAAAGGCTATACCCTGATCATGAAATGGGCAGCAAGCGGTTCGCGAATTCTTTTCTGCCAACGCTGGGAGTTTCATATAAAGTACAGCCTGACCTCATCGTGCGTGCGAAAATCAGCAAAGGAAACTCTGCACCTACAACCGAAGAAGTGCGGTCTTCGGCACAGCAGATTAACACAGAACTCCAGCCCGAATACGGATGGAATAAAGAGATTGGTGTGCGCAAACAGTTTGGAAATTTCCTGTTTGCTGAAATCAGTCTTTTTGATTTCAGATTAGAGGATGCCATCGTTCGACGACAAAATGAGGCAGGCGAAGAATATTTTGTGAATGCCGGGAAAACTGCTCAGAAGGGCGTCGAATTCTTAGTTGAAACAAAAAAGATCAATTTTAATTCTACCGTAATCAATGATTTAAAAGTATACATCTCCGGCAACTTTTACGATTTTAAATTTAAAGAGTACCGGCAAAACAACGTCGATTATTCCGGGAACAAACTCACGGGTGTGCCCGCCACTTCGCTGCAGGGACTTTTGAGAGTTGGGTTTTTCGAAAACTTCAGCCTGGATCTGGTTCATTTTTACACCTCGTCGATGCCGCTGAACGATGCCAATACCGTTTCCGCTGATGAAGCTTTAATAGGAAATGCGGCCCTGACCTATTCTTTTAAAAACAAACAAATGAATGCAGAAATCAGGTTTGCTGTCCAGAATTTATACAATACCGAGTACAGTTTGGGTTACGACATCAACGCTTTCGGCAACCGTTTTTATAATCCGGCGGCACTGCGTAATTTTATGCTCGGAATCGCGGTGCAACTTTAATTTACAACAATGAAAAATTTACTGCTGGCCTGTGTTCTTTTAATAAGTGGCTGTACGGAAAAGCCGGAAAATCCATCGGGTCAATTGGGCCCCAAAAAAGAAAGTGCAGTCACCGAAATTGTTTTGCCGAAAAAGGAACTTTCCGAAACAGAAGTTTTGCGCGCGATGAACGACTCGGTAATAAGCGTCATTAAAAAAGGTGATATGCAGAAGTTCACGAATTTTATTCATCCGGATAAAGGCGTTAGTTTTTCGATGTACGCCTTTATCGACCCGACGGTCGACAAACATTTCAGCCACAGCGAATTTGAACGTTATGCAGCGACGCCGGTAAAATTTACGTGGGGAAATCTGGACGGCACGGGCGACCCTTTAGTCTGCTCCATAAGTGAATATTTTAAAAAATGGCTGTTCGTGCGCGATTTTACGAAAGCGGAAGTAATAATAAATTCCTTTCGCGGCAGCGGCAACTCGCTTAATAATTTAAAAAAGGTTTTTCCCCACGCGGACTTTACAGAAAACTATCTTCCCGGTTCAGAAGAATACAGCGGCATGGACTGGAAAGCTTTGCGATTTGTTTTCGAACAATATGAAGGTCAATATTACCTCATCGCAGTAATTAATGACCAATGGACGATCTAAATTCCGGTTTTTTGTAAATTTCTTTTATCTTTAAACAAAATTTATATGCATCCACTTCTGCGAAATTACTCGGGGATTCTCTTGCTTCTGCTGGGTATTTCCATCGGTAGCCTAATCGGAATTTTCTCTCCGCAAACTGTGGAATATCTGAGACCGCTTGGGGATATCTTCCTGAATCTTTTATTTGTAAGCGTCGTGCCGCTGGTTTATTTCGCCGTCGCCAACTCGATTGCCTCGCTGCAGCAGGAGTCGAAATTTGGCAGAATTATTTTGGCCATGGTCGCCACATTTCTAGTATTTATTCTGATTGCTGCATTATTTACCATTGCCGCAGTTTTCTTATTTCCAACACCTCCGCTGCCTCCGAATTCGCTGGAAACTTTCGATACCGCGCCGGTGGCCAGCTGGAACGAAAGGATTGTCAGTTTTTTCACCGTGGGAGAATTTACAGAATTATTTTCACGCCGGAATATGCTGGCATTGCTGATCTTCGCCTTTCTCACCGGCACGGCAGCACGAAAAACCGCACAGAAAGGAGAACCTTTCCGTTTGTTTTTGGCATCCGGCTACGAAGTTATGAAAGAATTGCTGCTCACCGTTATGAAAGTTGCGCCTATAGGGCTTGGTGCTTATTTCGCCTATCAGGTTGCTACCGTCGGGCCACAATTATTTGGCTTTTATGCACAACCTCTGGGTTTGTACTATGTCGCCGGCTTCGTTTATTTCATCATTTTCTTCTCACTTTATGCCCTCGTTGCCAATGGAAGTTTGGGTGTGAAAACATTTTGGAGACATAATATTTATCCCAGCTTAACCGCGGTTTCCACTTGCAGCAGTTTTGCCACAATGCCGGCCAATCTGCAGGCAGCGGCCCGAATTGGCATTCCGAGCGCCATCGCCAATATCGTCATTCCTATTGGCAGCACGCTCCATAAAAACGGATCTTCAATGTCTTCAATTATTAAGATTTATGTTGCATTTCTCATTATTGGCGAAGATTTCTTCGAACCGGCCAATCTGTTGCTTGCCCTCGGGATTACGGTATTTGTAAGCATTGTGGCAGGCGGAATCCCGAACGGAGGTTACATTGGTGAGATGCTGATGATTTCTGTGTATCAGTTGCCTATGGAAGCGATTCCAGCGGTAATGATTTTAGGAACACTGGTCGATCCATTGGCTACCATTCTCAACTCGACGGGAGACACTGTGGCCGCGATGGTAGTAACGAAATTATGCGGCGAACCGTTTTCCGTTCCGGAGGAAGAAATGGCTGAAGTGTAAAATTTTAGAATTTCGTTTTCCTACTTATTGTCATAGACCCATTTACCATAATCCGGTACCGCCTCCTCATCCCAATCCGCTACCAACTTTGTTAGACCTTTGTGCAGTTTGCTTCCTTCCATCGCCGTGCCATGACCAGGAATGACGATTTCCGGATCCAGAGCGGCCAGTGCTTTAACGGACTCGTAGGCTGCCGGCCAATCGGTGGTAAGATAAACCGGTGGCCCGCAGATTTCTTCTTTCTGCAGCAGCACTTTGTACAGCGAATCCTGTTTAACGGTGATAAAGGCATCCGCTGAAATCAGCAGTCTATCGCTTTCACGAAATAAAGCAATTTGTCCCGGTGAGTGCCCCGGCACATGAATCCAGCGCCAACCCGGCAGAACGGGAATGGTTCCGTCGGCAGGTAAAACGCGTAAGGTCTGCGTAATATCGATGGCATCGTGTGGACAAACAGAAGATATTTTCGCCAGAATCCCTCCTTCTACACTGGTATCCGGCTCAGGATAGGCCTGACTGCCATTGAGGAAAGGAAATTCAAGTGAGTGCGCATAAACAGGAACTTCCCATTTTGTGAGTAAACCCACGATGCTGCCAACGTGGTCAAAGTGACCGTGCGTAAGTACAATGGCCTCGGGCGCATTATTCTCACCGTATCTTTTCTCCGCAACTTCAATTATCTCCTCAGCGGAGTTGGGCATTCCGGCATCGACCAAAACCCAAGGCTGGCCGGGTTTGCCAATCATCGTTAAATTAACAATCTGGTTCGTATAATAGGCTACGTCACTTTTTATCTCGCGCAATTTCCCGCTGTCGACCGAGGTCATCGGAATACTTTTATGGTCATCACTTTGGTTCATAATACTAGTTTTAAAAAAAAAACTAAAAAACAAGTTTTATGCCTGCTCACCGGATATTTTGTTAAAAAAAGCACGATACTTTTAAAATGATAAAAATTTACTAAAATAGAAACTGCCTGTATGACAATAATTTTCATTAGAAATAATGCCGTGATTTTGTACGGATTAAATATTCTCTTAAAAAAAATTGATAGAAAGTTAGATCGCTACCGGAGCTTTGATCGCCGGATACGGTTCGTAACCCTCCAATGTAAAATCTTCGAATTTAAAATTAAAAATATCACGAATTTCAGGATTCAGTTTCATTATCGGAAGTGCTTTTGGTGTTCGGGAAAGCTGGGTTTTTACCTGTTCGATATGATTGTTGTAAATATGAACATCGCCGAAAGTATGGATATAGTCGCCTACCTCCAACTCGCAGACCTGCGCTACCATCATCAGCAACAAGGCGTAGCTGGCAATGTTGAACGGCACCCCAAGGAATATATCCGCACTTCTTTGGTAAAGCTGCAGCGACAGTTTGCCTTCAGCCACGTAGAATTGGAACATCGCATGGCAAGGCGCGAGCGCCATGTTGGGAATTTCCGCCGCGTTCCAGGCTGAGACAATCAGCCGGCGGGAATCAGGATTTTTTTTGATCTGGTCGATCACTTCGGAGATCTGGTCGATCACTTTACCGTCTGCACCTTTCCAACTTCTCCATTGCGCACCGTAAACAGGGCCGAGATCACCGTTTTCATCTGCCCATTCATTCCAGATCTTTACGCCGTTATCGGTAAGATATTTAATGTTTGTGTCGCCCTGCAAAAACCACAACAGTTCATAAATAATGGATTTTAAATGTACTTTTTTCGTCGTTACAAGAGGAAAACCATCTGCCAGCCGATAACGGAGCTGATATCCGAAGATGCTTTTCGTTCCGGTACCCGTGCGATCGGTTTTGTCGGTGCCGTGTGTTAAAATATGTTGAAGTAAAGCCTGATAATTTTGCATAGTGTACTTTTCTGTTGCGGAAATTTAAACAAATAAAAATTTACCTAATCTGGATAATGTTATGTTCTGTATGGTTCACCAGAACGGAATCGCCCGTCTTTTTCCCCCACATCGCCGAAGCAAGCGGACTTTCCGGCGAAAGAACGAAAATCTTTTCATTGCCAAAGACAATTTCACCCACAGGCACTGCGATAAAAAACAGGCCACGCTGCGTTTTTACCAGCGAGCCGGCGGCTATCGTTTCGTGCGGACTGACATTAATTGAACCTAAGGACTTTCGTGCTGAAATACTGTCGTTCAGTTGAAGCTGCAGTTTGTTGATTTCCTGCTGCACCATCTCGCGCGAAGTCTCGTATTTGTCGCCCATGGAACTTTTCGTTTCATTGTTCGCAGTGCGTGTATCGGCAATAAGTTGTTCCAGCGTATGGATCTTTTCGGAGAGTTTCCCGTAGACGACCTGTAATAAATCGGATTTATTCATAGATTTCAAGCAGCCTGCTGCAGTTCCTTTAAATTAGATAAAAAGTGGCCTTTCATTTTTGTAGTAAGGCATAACCACCAACGGGCAAATAGAATTCGCGGTTTGAAGAAAAATCTTTCACCGGTCCGCTAAATACGTTTGTAAAAATACCGGAAAGTTCGCCATCCATTATCGAAAAGGAAACCGCTTCCTTAGAAAAATTCAGTACCGTGAGCACTTCATTCTCACCATTTTTCCGCAGATAGGCAATTATTTTATCGTCGGCCGAAGTTTTCAGTAATCGCGTTGTGGCGGCAGGATCACCACCGCGCAAGGCGGAATTGGTCGATTTCAGCGTCAGTAATTTTTTATAAAAATCGTGCAGTTCATTGTGGCCTGACCAGGGAATCGGATCTTTTTCGAAGAATTCCAGACGCTTTGTTTTTAGTGGAAGTTCCTGGCCATTATAAATGAGCGGAACGCCGTTCCAGGTAACGGACAACACGGCAAGCGGAGCGGCCAAATGACCATATTTTTCGTATTCCGTACCGTTCCAGGTATTTTCGTCATGATTGGTGGTGAACCAGGCACGCATGGAACCGTCGCCAATATCGGAATAACTCTGCAGCAGCGATTTCAGTTCGGCCAGAGTTACTTTGCCGTCATGATAGTCTTTGGTTTTGTGCATCCAAGTCCAAATATAGCTGGCATCGAAAACTTTTCCGTATTCGGGGTTTTCGAGTTCATCGAATTCACCCAGGAAAAACAAAGGTTTCATTTTTTCTACCTCGGGCCGTGCCTGTTGCCAAAAATCCACTTCGACCCACGCCGCCAGATCGCAGCGGAAACCGTCGATGTTGGCTTCGCGCACCCAGAATTTCATGGCATCAATCATGGCTAAGCGCAGTTGCGGATTGCTGTAATCGAGTTCGATAATATCATCCATTCCCGAGGCAATCTGAAAGTCGTTTGTGGCGGGATCTTTTAAATAAAACTCAGGATGTGTTTTTGTCCAGACGTGATCCCAACCGGTATGGTTCGCCACCCAATCAATAATAACTTTAAAGCCCATCTTGTGCGCTTCGTCCACGAGATGTTTGAAATCTTCCAGCGTACCAAATTCGGGATTGATGCTGGTATAATCCTGCGCAGCATACTGACTTCCCAGTGTTCCTTTTTTATTTTTCTGAGCAATCGGAGTTATCGGCATAAACCAGAGCGTCTTGACACCCATTTCTTTGAGGCGTGGCAAATGATTTTCGAACGCGCGGAAAGTGCCCTCCGGCGTGTATTGCCGAATGTTGACTTCATAAATGTTGGTACTGTGTTTCCAGTCGGTATTTGGGTTCATGTTTGAGGTCAGTTTTTGCGGTGTACAAGCCAGCGCAGCAAAAGCGAACGCGGCGAGCAGAATTAAATGTTTCATGCACTCATATTATAGCACAAATGTATCAATTTTAAGTGAGTTCCGGCTCTAACGCCTGTGATGGCAACTAAAGTGACCAGCAAAAAAAACCCGGCGGGTGCGGGGTCTAATTGTAGTGTTAATCAAGATCGTCCTCAAAATTATCGTCTCCGAAGTCGTCGTCGTCTTCATCATCATAATTGTCGTCGTCCTCGTCCTCAAAACTGCCGACGGAATAAGTATCATCAAAGTTGCCAAAGTCGTCGTCGGACATGGGCGATACCGAGTTTTTCTTGCTTTTTGCCGTGCTTTTTGCGGGTGCCTTCAGCGGCATTTTTCCAAAACGGAAAACGGTTATCGGATAATTAACGGCCGGTTTTTCGTCGATAACTTCTACCAGTTCGCAGAAAAATTCCCAGAGATCCATGAAACCATACTGGAAGTGGATTTTATCGCCAGCTTTCTCAAACACTTCAGTGATGTAAACGTCGGACATGATCTCGCCCTCGCCATCATCGCTCATGTCTTCCAAAGGGACAGTTTTCACCACCATGCCTTGCTCGTCCAGAATGCTGAAAAGTGACAAATCTTCGCCCATCAGTGAAAAGGCACTTTTGATACCGAGGTGCAAATTCCAGAGTGTCTGTTTTTCGCGGATTTCCACGTCACGGAAAATATCTTCTTTAGTATCTAAAATAATGCGGATTTTATAAACCATTATTACTAATATTTATACGTTGTATTTGCTTTAAAAATTATTGTGAGGGTGCAAATATAGAACAATTGAAATTTCACAAAAAACGAAGGACTCAGTTTTATTAAAAATGTTTTTCTTACATTTTGCGCCGGCTAACCCTTTGGTAAAGTGAAGCTAAAACGTGCGCCTTCCAGATAGACACTTTCTACCTTAATCGTCTCGTGGTGCGCTTCCAAAATATGCTTTACAATGGCCAGCCCCAGGCCTGAACCTCCATCCGTACGGTTTCGGCTGGATTCTATTCGGTAAAAGCGCTCAAAAATACGCTGCAGCATTTCCGGTTTCATGCCCATGCCGTTATCTTCCACAACCACCGTCACCTTCTGATTATTGACTGACGTTTTAATGGTAACCGTGGCGCTGGCACGGTTGGAATAATTGATGGCGTTGGAAATCAGATTCATCAGCACCTGAGAAATTTTGTCGCGGTCGGCAAAAACCGGAAGTTGCGCACTGCCCGCCTGAAGTACGATTTGCGTGTCCTTATTCTGCGCCTCCAGATCCAGAAACTCGATCATCTCGCGAATGAGTTGATTGATATCAAAAGTGGTTTTATGGAGCGTGATCTGGTCATTTTCAAACTGGTTGATCATATCCAGATCTTTTACAATGGTCAGTAACCGCTCCACAGACCGGTCAATGCGGTCCAGATATTTATCACGAACGGCCAGATTTTCTATTCCGCCCTGCACGAGAGTGTCCACATAACCCTGAATGGTAAACAACGGAGTTTTCATCTCGTGTGAAATATTGCCGATATATTCTTTCCGATATTTTTCCATTTCTTTCATGGTATCGATTTCGGTGGTGTTTCGGAGATTCAGGTCTGAGAATCGCTGGCTGAGGTCTTTCAAATTGAGGGTATGTTCTTCATGGGCAAATTCTTCGGGCAAAACAGTCGAAATCTTACGGATCTGGCGTTTGCCGTAAAAATTAAACAAAAAATCAACAACGAAATAATTGATTAAAAGAAGAACGAAAGTGCCAATAATTAGCACGGTATACAATGGCGCGGCTCCGGAAAGCAGATCATCCTTAACGGCATCGAAGGCAAAAACCAGCAGCAACATGGCGGCTGTAAGAAACAAAGAAGCTAAAAATGTGAGTCGGTAAATCTTCATAACGGTGGCGCCGCTTTTGGTGCGACCCACACAAAGTTACACAACTAATTTGTACCCGATTCCCTTCATGGTCTGAATGGTGCTGATGCCCAGTTTTTCCCGCAGGCGCCGGATATGTACGTCGATCGTGCGCTCGCCTACCACCACATCGTTGCCCCAAACTTTCTCCAAGATCTCCTCGCGTTTAAAGACTTTTTCGATATTGGTGGCCAGCAGATAAAGCAAATCAAACTCTTTCTTGGGCAGCATGAACTGTTGGCCGTCTTTGGTTACTTTCACGTTGTCTTTGTCTATAATAAGGCCCCCGACTTCAATAATATTAGCGTGCTGTGCACTATGGGAAGTAAGTTGAAGCAACGCATTAATCTTGGAAATTAGCACACGCGGCTTGATGACTTTCACGATATAATCATTCGCGCCAGCCTGATAACCTGCAAGCTGAGAAAACTCTTCGCTTCGGGCAGACAGAAACACGATGAGTGTTTTCTGGAGTTCTCGGAGGGCGCGCAGCTCGGTGCAGGTTTCGATGCCGTCTTTTCCGGGCATCATTACATCAAGCAAAATAAGATCAGGAATCACTTCTTTGGCTATTCGAATGCCCTCGGTTCCATTGTTGGCTGTCGAAACTTTATACCCTTCTTTTTCGAGATTATAAGAAAGAATTTCTAAAATATCCTCTTCATCATCGATTAAAAGAATTTTCTTCTGATTCATTATTACTGGTTTATTCTTTCAAAAATAGACAATTATATGCTGGTACACGAACGAAACCATTTTGTTCATTTAAACTTCATATTGTCGCTTTTTACACCAGAAAAATTTTCTAATTAAAAAAAATGATATTGAATATACTTTTAATTTAAATGAACTTCGCTCAGCAGACTATTCTGCGCTTTCTCCGTATTGCTCGAGATAGTAGGCAAAGGAAAAACCATCCACTTCTTCCTCGGCGTCTTCCAAAGTCGAGAGCAAATCTTCGAAATCCTCAAGTTGCTCTACGCTCATATTTACAAATTCGATGTGCAGCGGCAAGGCTACTGCCCCGGTGATTGTGTCGGAAAGCGCATCGAGATTGTCGCCGAAATCTTCCGGCAGCTGCAGTTTTGTTTTAAGCTGTTCGTAAAAATCTTCGTAATCACCGAGATCAGTAAAGTCGATGTAGATGGTATTCATGTGTTGCTATTTTAAATTGATCGCTGATTTTTTAAACATTATTGCTTCGCAAAAGTTCGGTAGTGATTTTTTGTCAGCCAAACATCGCCGGTGGAACTGAAAACGATACGGTCTGCATTGCGACGCCCGCAGTGATAATTAACGTCTGCTTCGAAATACTGCTTTGCTGGCGGCAACTTTTTCTCTCTGTTGCTGAAGCGGTCTCCGCCGAT
Organism: Flavobacteriales bacterium UBA6693; assembly: GCA_002454815.1. GTDB lineage: Bacteria > Bacteroidota > Bacteroidia > Flavobacteriales > Weeksellaceae > Kaistella. The sequence continues at coordinate 29,705 of DKJL01000007.1, read as the reverse complement.
TGCTTTACCGGGCAGCACATCGCAAAGGTTTCCTTCGGAAGCCACCCAACCCTGGCGGCGCGCTTTAGCTTTTGAAACATAAAAATCGGGCAGTTGATGATTGGTTTTCACAAAAGCAATTACCACGTTTTCTTCTGTAAATTCATCAATCGCGCTTGCAATCTCACCATAATTATTTGTGGACGCACCCGCTTTTTCCTCAACTTTAATGTGATGATTTCCCGCCGTGTCACCATCTGTTTTAGTATATTGAGTAATGAAATACATCACCAGATAGGCGGTTAATAAGCCAATCAGGAAGATGAGGATGAGTTTTATTTTTTCTTTATTCATGCTTAAAAAAAACCAAATTATACTTTTTTATCGCCAGTTTTCCGGAATATCACACACGGGAATTGGCTGAATTTTATGCTGTGCGGCACGATTCATTCGGCTAAAGATCCGGAAAACTTCCAAGTCCCGACCGGAATAGTCGCTTTCGCTTTTCGTTCCCCACTCTTTCTGGATTTTTTCCAGCTCGGGATAGCTGGCCCCGATTTGCTGCTCATCGGTTCTGGTTTCATCCCAAAGACCGTCGGCCGGAATCGCGTTCTGTACCGATTCCACTAGATTCAGCGAACGCGCGAGGGTGTAAATTTCCGTTTTATAAAGATCAGCAACCGGCGAAACATCCACCCCGCCATCGCCATATTTGGTGAAAAAACCTACCCCGAAATCCTCCACTTTGTTTCCGGTCCCACAAACCAGCAGACCGTTGATCTGGCCATAATAATACAAAGTAAGCATCCTGAGACGGCTTCGGGTATTGGCAAAAGCGAGTTTTTCTGCCGGAAACTGGGTTTCATCCACTTTAAAAGTAGTGTGCAGTTGCTCAAAAGTTGGCGTGAGATTTACCGAAATTGCTTTGATGTTTGTGAAACGATTCTGCAAATCCTGCATATGTTCCCAGGCGCGGCTTACCTCGTCCGGATTTTGGCGTATGGGCATTTCGATGAGCAAAGTATCCAGCCCCGTCATCGCGCAAAGTGTAGAAACAACGGCGGAATCGATGCCGCCTGAGACACCGATCACATAACCGCGCATGCCTGCCTGCTTTGCATAATCCCGAAGCCAATCTACAATTTTTTGAGTAATTTTTTCTGTCTGCATCTTTTTATATTTAATGATGAAGGTCTGGCGTAAGCGCAGAGCGGTCGCTGAAAATTGCTTAATTTTGCAATCCAACTGCGATGTAAAAATAATGAAGTTTTTCAGATATCTCTTTTTTTCGGGCCTTTTAGCCGTTAACCTATCATCCTGTAGCAAAGAATCAGCAAATATTTGGGAAACCAAGGTCGCTGTTTCCGATTCTCCGGTGGAAATCACCGATTTATCGAAGGAGTTTTACGATGCCGGCGTACCGCTGGAAACGTTTAAGGAAAAATATCCGTGGTTCCAGGGAAGCGTGCCCGACGAAGATTTTGGGCTGCGCCGCAGCGATTCCGAGGAAATTAAAATTTATAAGGACGCAATTTCGAAAATAAACATTGAGAAACTGAATGCAGATTTAAAGAAACTCTTTGCGCGTATCCAGCATTATTTCCCGGAATTCCGCGAGCCGCGCGTTTTTCTTTATTCGTCCGTCTTGGCAAGCGCACTGGATCCGGTATTTTACCAAGCCGGGGAAAATATGCTTTTCATCGATATTACCGGTTTTATGGGGGAAAACAATCCGAATTATAAAGGAATGGAAAGTTATTTCCAAAAAAGCATGAATCCCCAAAACATCGTGGCCAAATCGTCGCTGATCTTGGCTGAACATTTTCTTTCGCGCGCCGTGGATGGGCAAAAATTTATCGACCAAATTATCCTTGAAGGTAAACTGATGATTCTGCAAGACGCTTTCTTACCCGATGAACCGGATTATCTGAAAATCGGTTACACGCCGGCGCAATACGAATGGGCGCAAGCGAACGAGGCCAACATCTGGAATTATTTTGTCGAAAACAATTTGGTTTTCAGCGATGATATGAGGCTGGCGGAACGCTTTATCCGGCCCGGGCCTTTTTCGAAATTTTATACCGAAATCGACAATGAATCTTCTCCACAAATCGGGATTTTTACGGGCTGGCAAATCTGCCGTAAATTTTACAATGAAAACCCCGACACCAAACTGCAGGATTTCCTGAAAATGAATGCCCAAGATCTTTTTAACCAAAGCAATTATAAACCAAAAAACGAATGAGACAGACGCAAATCACCATAGACATTGAACTTGATGAAAACCAAGTGCCCGAAAAAATGATGTGGAACGCCGAAGATGGCGGCATCGAAAAAGAAGAAACAAAAGCGACCATGATTTCCGTGTGGGATGACAAAAAAATGGAAGCACTCCGCATCGACCTTTGGACCAAAGATATGCCTGTGGACCAAATGAAAATGTTTCTGCACCAAATCCTGCTGTCCCTCAGCCATACTTATGAACGTGCCACAGGGGAGGAAGATGTAGCGCAATGGATGGAAGAAATGGCGGAAGAATTTGCCCAGAAATCGGCCATCAGAATGTAAAAATGACTTTTGAGCCGAGCGTCGAAAGAGGTGCGCACAGTATTATAAATGCGCTGCTCACTATTACAGTAGATATTTTCAGCCCAAATCATATTTAAATCAAATCTCAAACAATGAATTTTAACACCAAAGTAATTCACGGTGGTCAGCAGCACGAACCTGCTACGGGCGCAGTAAATGTTCCCGTCTTTCTTACCTCCACCTTCGCACAGAAATCACCCGGCGTTCACTCCGGTTACGAGTATTCGCGCGCCGCAAATCCAACACGACAGGCGCTGGAAGACAGCTTGGCATCTATTGAGAACGGTGCTAAAGGCTTGGCTTTCGGCTCCGGTCTGGCTGCCATCGACTGTGTTTTAAAATTATTAAATCCAGGCGACGAAGTCGTCGCTGTTGATGATCTGTACGGTGGAAGCTATCGGATGTTCACCAAATTATTTCAGAAATATCAGCTTAAATTTACGTTTGTGAGTTTTGATGATGTTTCTAAAATCGCTGACGTCATCACTAATGAGACAAAACTGATCTGGCTGGAAACGCCTACAAATCCGTTGATGAAACTTGTCGATATCAAAGCAGTAACTGAGCTGGTGAAAGGTAAAGACATTTTGGTGGCGGTTGATAACACCTTCGCAACGCCTTACATCCAACGGCCGATAGATCTGGGAACTGATATCGTAATGCATTCTGCAACGAAATACCTGGGCGGACACAGCGATGTAATTGCCGGTGCACTGATCGCCAAAAACGAAGAACTCGGCGAGAAGCTGCATTTTATACAGTTTGCAAGCGGCGGAATTTTAGGACCACACGATTCTTATCTGGTTTTAAGAGGAATTAAAACTTTGGCTTTAAGAATGCAGCGTCATTCTGAAAATGGTCTCGAAGTGGCGAAGTATCTCCAAAATCATCCGGCCGTGGAAAAAGTTTATTATCCCGGTTTAGAATCTCATCCTCAATACGATCTCGCTGCAAAGCAAATGCGCGAGCCCGGCGGAATGGTTTCGTTCACCTTTAAATCCGGGAAAAAAGAAGATGCCATAAAGTTTCTGGAAAATTTAAAAGTTTTTACGCTGGCCGAATCCTTGGGTGGCGTCGAATCTTTGGCCAATCATCCGACGCTGATGACCCACGCCTCTATCCCGGCAGAATTGCGGGCAGAATTGGGAATTACCGATGATCTGGTGCGCTTAAGTGTCGGTATTGAAGATAAAGAAGATCTGATCGATGATTTAAAACAAGCGTTCGGCAGCGAACATTAGCATCTTCTGTACATCAACTGCAGCCACATTATTGTGGCTTTTCTTTTTTCCTCTTTTGCCGTAAAACATACAGATAAAGACTTTCCACTTTTGCGCGGGCCCAGTCGGTTTTTCGCAGAAACTTTAAGGAAGATTTTATACTTGGATTATCGGTGAAGCATCTGATATTGATCTGTTCGCCCAGCTTTTCAAACCCGTCATAATACTCGACCAATTCTTCCAAAATTGCATCGAGCCGTTTCCCGTGTAAAGGATCTTTTGACTTTTCTTCCATTACTGGCAAAATTAAGCAAATTGCTTTTCATCAACCAATCCGGTGTACAATTCTCCGCTATTGCTTTAAAGCGCATTCTCTATCTGGTATTTTGTAACGTAAAAAGGTTTTATTTAAAGAAATTCATTTTGATCACATGAATACAGTCGGCACATTTAATGAAGATAAATACTATTGACGCTTTTTCATTTTCTGTTTCCTAAAGCCAATGTAAAAAACGCCTCTATTTCAAACTGAAATAAAGACGTTCACACAAATCGGAAAGCGACAATAGTTGCGCTTTCGTTATCTAATTACCGCACCTGCGGCGCTATTTTTTCGCCAAAGAGTTCTATTGATTTCCTCATGATGTCATTTTCCGGCGCGCCTACATCCATATGTCCGATAAACCGCGTAATGTCGAAAAGTTCTTTCATGTAGCTAATTTTATCCGCAACTTCATTTGTATTTCCCACGAATAAAGCGCCTTCCTTCCCTCGTCCCCCCTCATACTGCATTTTGGTGTACGGGGCCCAACCGCGAGACGCACCGATACGGTCCATTTGCGCTTTATAATTTTGGAAATATCCATCGATGACGCTCTGTTGTTCGCTCACAAAAGTGTGGGAATGAATCGCTATCTCCATATCCGCTTCTTTGTGACCGGCTTTCAGGTATTCCTGTTTGTAAAAATCGATCAGACTTTTAAACTGCACAGGCATCCCGCCGATAATCGCGACAATCAAAGGCATTCCTAATTTTGCCGCGCTTAAAACAGATTGCGGCGTTCCACCAACTGCACGCCAAATAGGGATTTTGCCGTTATTCTTAGCTCTGGGGTAAACGGTTTGGTTTTTCATCGGCGCACGGAGTTTTCCCGTCCACGAAACATTTTCTTCAGAGTTGATTTTAAGTAAAAGTTCGAGTTTTTCATCGAAAAGCTGCTCGTAATCTTCCAGGGAATAACCATATAAAGGGAAAGATTCAATGAAACTTCCTCGCCCAACAAATATTTCGGCTCTACCGTCTGAAATCAGATCCAACGTGGCAAAATCTTCGTAAACCTTCACCGGTTCAGAAGAACTTAAAACCGTTACACCACTTGCTAATTTAATGTTTTTCGTAACACTTGCAGCCGCTGCTAAAACCATTTCCGGTGAGGAAACCGCATAATCCGGCCGGTGATGCTCGCCCATAGCAAAAACGTCGAGCCCTACCTCATCCATTAACTTTACCTGGCTTACGATTTCGCGGATCTTAACTCCCGCGTCTTTATATTTTCCGGTGGTTTGATCGAAAGCGAGATCGCCAAACATTCCAATTCCTATTTCCATAATTTTATGATTTTGATAATACAAATTTAGGGGATTTGCTACTCAAAAGCATTGATCAATGGTAAGAACGGTGTTTTTTAGAATGTAGTAAAAGTGCAATACTGTTGGAGCGGGCTTTAGCCCGCGCATTTTTTCGACGGTTTTAACAGGCTTCAGCAAAGCTAAAATTTGTTATTTTTGGTTCTGTTATGCATTTGATAAAAATCTATATCCATTTGGTGTTTCCTACTCTTGACAGAAAACCTTTTCTCGATTCAAAAGAACTGAGAACCCGGGTTTGGCAACACATTACTGAAAACGCCCGGCAAAAAGGAATCTTTGTGAAGCAGGTGAACGGTTATACCGATCACTGTCACTGTTTGATTTCTTTAGGGTCTGATCAGAACATACAGAAAATTGTACAGTTAATTAAAGGCGAATCTTCGCACTGGATCAATAAAAACTATTTAACGGCAGAAAAATTTAATTGGCAGGCTGGATATATTGCAGTTTCCGTATCAGAATCCATGATCCAAGAAGTTAGAAATTATATCATCCAACAGGAAAAACATCATCTAAAAAAATCTTTTTCTGAAGAATACCCGGCACTTTCTGACAAATTCCATTTTCGCGATGACAGAAATAACTTTGGCTAAAGCCTTGTAAAAAACCTCAATAGATCAGCGGGCTAAAGCCCGCTCCCACTTACCAAAACAACCTAATTACTTAATGGAACAACTCATAGAAACTTTAAAATCCGGCGGCACTATCCTGTATCCCACAGACACTATCTGGGGAATTGGCTGTGACGCCACCAACACTGAAGCAATCAATAAAATTTTTGAAATAAAAAAAAGAGAGAAAAACAAGTCGATGATTATTCTCGTAGAATCGGCAAAACGACTGGAAGACCTGGTCGAGGTTCCCGAAATGGCTTGGGAAATCATCGATCTATCCGAAAAGCCGGTAACTTTGATTTATGATAATCCGAAAGGCTTGCCAGACGAATTACTGGCAGAAGACGGAAGCATCGGCATCCGGCTGGTGAATGATTTATTTTTAAAAAAAATTATTACTAAACTCAACAAACCGCTCGTTTCTACTTCAGCAAACCTGAGCGGACAGAAATCACCCATGAAATTTTCTGAGATCTCGCAGGAAATAATTGATTCCGTGGATTTTGTAGCAGAAGAAAACCATGATAAAGTTTCCGAATATTCGGGTTCTTCGGTGATAAGAATTTGGAATGACGGCAGAATTAAGGTTTTGCGGGAATAAAAAAAGTGCTGCGCGGATTTTGGCAGCGCTTTAATTTTAATAGGGAAAGACTTTTATTTATGCAGCCTTTGCAGCCCGACTTGAATGGAGCTCATTTTTTTTGGACGGCCTAAGCGCGGGCAAAAAATAGCGGGAATGGAAGGCGGAAATGTCTGCCCAAAAAAATAAGCAGACATTCAATCTGATCAAATATCTGCTCACTAAGCTATTTCTTTAAATATTCATTAAAATAATTGGTTACTTTCTGCATCAGATGCACGCGATCTTTGCCCAAAACATTGTGCTCGTGGCCGGGATAAACAAAATAATCCAGTTGTACCCCTTTGTCGACCGCAGCTTTTAGGAATTTAATGGAATGCTGCCAAACCACTACATTATCCTGCGCACCGTGAATCATCAGCAAATGGCCTTTTAAATTCTGAACTTTGTCCAGAAGGTTTGCCTGTCTGTAACCTTCCGGATTTTGTTGTGGAGAATCCATGTAGCGCTCGGTGTACATAATTTCGTACATATTCCAGTCGATCACGGGTCCGCCGGCGACGCCCGCTGCGAAGACATCCGGATGTTTGAGCATAAAACTGGTGGTCATAAAACCGCCAAAACTCCAACCGTGAATACCGAGTTTTTGATCATCGACATAAGGAAGCGATTTTAAATAATCGACGCCTTTCAGCTGATCTTTCATTTCCACTTCTCCCAGATGACGGAAAACCGCCTGTTCGAATTTCTGCCCGCGGTTGGAAGATCCCCGGCCGTCCATGGTGAAAACAATGTAGCCGCGTTGTGCCATATATTCATACCAAAGGTTGCCGGAAGCCGGAAAACTGTTGGTGATGAGCTGCGCGTGCGGACCATTGTAAAGATAAACGATGACGGGATATTTTTTGCTGGCATCAAACTCGGTGGGTAAAATGATCTTGCCGTAGAGCGGCGTGCCATCGTCGGCGCGCAGAGTGATGTTTTTTATTTCCGGACGGTCGTAATTTTTCAGTGGATTTTCGGCCGTCAGCAGATTTCGGGATTTTCCGGTGTTTGTATTGATCAGGTTTACCACTCGTGGCGTCGTTTCGTTGCTGTAAATGTCATAAAGTTGGGAGCCATCTTTACTCAGAATCCCCATGTGTGTGCCAGGCGCATCGTCCAGGCGCTGCGTTTTGTAGTGGGTCCAGTTCACTTTGTACAGGTGTCTTTCCAGCGGGGTTTCCTGTGTAGAGGTGAAAAAGATTTCTTTCTTCTTTTCATTAAAACCAAGCAGATCAGTTACCAGCCAATTGCCTTTCGTGAGCTGGGCGACCAGGCCGCTATTCACATTATAATGGAAAAGATGGTTGAAGCCGGTGCGCTCGCTTTGCCAGATAAAATCGGTGTTGGAATTGGGGAAAAATACAAGCGGATGCTGCGGCTCCACATATTCTTTTGCTTTTTCTTCAAATACAGTTTTGATCAGGCTGCCGGTTGTAGCGCTGTACTGATTCATCCGCAGATCGTTTTGATCACGGTTCAGTACGCCCACAAAAACAGATTTGGAATCCGGGCTCCAGGTAACAGCGGTGAGATATTGCTCGGGATCGCCTTCGATATTTAAAAATGTTTTCTTGTTGTTTTTAATCTCGTAAACGCCAAGGGTAACGTGATGCGACTTGCTGCCGGCCATCGGGTATTTTATGTTTTTGTTTACCGCCGGCACGGCCCTCCAGTCGATAATAGGGTAATCTTTCACCATGCTCTGGTCCATGCGGTAAAAAGCGATCTGCGAATTGTCGGGCGAAATAAAAATGCCTTTAACGATACCGAATTCCCGCTGATGAACGGCCTGACCGTTGACGATATCTTCGTCCTGATCGTTAGTAATGGCAATCGTTTTACCATTTTTAGTCAGGTAAAGATTATTCTTAACCGTATAAACGAAACCTTCGTTATTGCTGAGCACTTCAACGTTTTCGGCATCTTCGCCCAGCGAAATCCATTCTTTTATCTTCCAGTCTTTGCCGGACCGTTCTACCCAATAATATTTCGAATTTTGGGAGAAATAGCCTTTGTCGCGGTTGATGAAACTGATGCGCGGGAAAACTTTTAACTTCATATCTGAAGATAAATTCTTGTTCAGCTGAGAAAGCGATACCAGCGTATCCTGTTTCATACTCTGCACTTCCGTGATCAGATAACCGTTTGTCGTTCCCTGATAGAAGGCTTTATTATCATCATTCCAGGAAAACTGAGAAATACCTTTTACGGCGAGGTTGCTTCGCAGCCCATTTACGGCTTCAGCAATCGTATATTTTTGTTTCTGAGCAAATGTAGTGCCTGCCGTTAAAAGTAACAGTAGAGAAAGTCGGGACAGTGTCATCGTTTAAAAATTAGATGTTAAAAATAAGAAAAATTTTTGCTTTGTTAAAAAAGTGTTAATTAATGATGTGCCGGTAAGAGGTGCAATACAAAAACTAACTCCGGTTCAATGTTGTTCTTTACGCATAGATTAAATATTTAGAAACACAATTATTTCTTAACTTACATCAATGTGTATGCAAGTTGATCGCGATATCTTTGCAGTAGAAATTTTAAGATTAACCAAAAACAAATATTTATTATGGCAACAAAATGGAACCTTGACCCAACGCACAGTGAAATTACCTTCCGAGTAAGACACATGATGATCTCTAATGTAAAAGGCTCTTTCACGGACTTCAATGCGGAAATGGAAGCAGAAGACGATACTTTTAAAAATGTAAACGTAAAAGCAACCATTAAAACTGATTCTGTAAATACGAATAACACCGACCGCGACACCCATTTGAAAAGTGAAGATTTCTTCAACGCAGCGGCCAATCCGGAAATTACTTTTGAAAGTGATTCTTTAAATGATGAGATTACTGGAAATCTTACCCTTAACGGCGTTACAAAACCAATAAAACTGGAGGTAGATTTCGGGGGAACCAACGTAGATCCATGGGGAAATACCAAAGCAGGTTTTTCTTTTGAAGGAAAGATCAACAGAAAAGATTTCGATCTTAACTGGAACACGGTACTTGAAGCCGGTGGCGTAATGGTTTCCGACGAAGTAAAAATCGCTGGTGAACTACAGTTTGTGAAAGGCTAATTTTAAAGTCATAAACCAACAGAAAAATCCACCTCATCAGGTGGATTTTTTTTGTTTGATCAGAAATGCAGTTTAATTAAAAACTTTTTTCCAGTTTACATTTTTTAAACCTGAATCACGCCCAAATTAAATTTTTCGGTAATCGGCGAATGGTTTGCGGCCTCAATACCCATCGAGATCCACTTGCGCGTATCAACCGGATTGATAATCGCGTCGGTCCACAGTCGCGCAGCGGCGTAGGTAGGTTCCGTCTGTTTTTGATAGCGTTTCGAAATGGTATCCAGGATTTCCTGATGTTCTTCCTCAGAGATTTCTTTGCCTTGCTTTTTCAGAGTCGAAGTCTGGATTTGCGCCAAAACCTTCGCGGCCTGGCTCCCACCCATTACAGCGAGTTCTGCCCACGGCCAAGCGACGATCAGGCGCGGATCATAAGCTTTACCGCACATGGCGTAATTGCCGGCACCGTAGGAATTTCCGGTAATCACGGTAAATTTGGGAACTACCGAGTTGGAAACTGCGTTCACCATTTTTGCACCGTCTTTGATAATTCCACCGTGCTCAGATTTCGAGCCTACCATAAATCCGGTGACGTCCTGGAGGAAAACAAGCGGAATTTTGCGTTGATTACAATTGGCGATAAACCGTGTGGCCTTATCCGCAGAATCTGAATAAATGACGCCACCGAACTGCATTTCGCCTTTGCCGCTTTTCACCAGTTTTCGCTGATTGGCAACAATTCCTACGCTCCAGCCATCGATGCGTGCGGTAGCGCAGATAATGGTTTTGCCGTAATCGGGCTTGTATTCTTCATATTCGGAGTTGTCGACGAGGCACTTAATAATGTCAAAAGTGTCATACTGATCGGCACGGGAGACGGGCACGTAACCAAAAATATTTTCAATATTTTCTTTCGGCGGAGCACTTTCAACACGGTCAAAACCTGCTTTTTCGTAATCGCCCAGCGACTTCATAATATTTTTAATGCGGCTCAGCGCGTCTTTGTCGTCTTTCGCTTTATAATCGGTAACGCCGGAAATTTCGCAGTGCGTCGTCGCGCCGCCCAAAGTTTCATTATCGATATTTTCGCCAATCGCGGCTTTCACCAGATAACTGCCGGCCAAAAATATGGAACCTGTTTTGTCTACGATCATTGCCTCGTCGCTCATAATCGGCAGATAAGCGCCCCCCGCAACACAACTTCCCATCACCGCGGAAATCTGAATAATTCCCATGGCGCTCATTTTTGCATTGTTTCTAAAGATGCGGCCAAAATGTTCTTTGTCCGGGAAAATCTCATCCTGCATCGGCAGATATACGCCCGCAGAATCGACGAGATAAATAATGGGCAGTCTGTTTTCCATGGCAATTTCCTGCGCGCGAAGGTTTTTCTTTCCCGTAATGGGAAACCACGCGCCGGCTTTTACGGAAGCATCATTGGCTACCACCAAACATTGTCGCCCGGAAACGTAGCCCATCACCACTACGACGCCACCGCCGGGGCAGCCACCGTGTTCTTCATACATCTCATAGCCTGCAAATGCGCCGATTTCGATGGAATCAGAATTTTTGTCCAACAAAAAATCAATGCGTTCTCGCGCTGTCAGTTTGCCTTCATCGCGCTGCTTCTGAAGGCGCTTTTCGCCGCCGCCTTTTTTTATTTCGTTCAGCAAGCTATTGATAGCGCCGAGTTTCATTTTATTTTGGTCTTCTCTTTTATTAAATTCAAGATTCATAAGCTGGAAAAAATTTGCTTTAAAGATAAGATTTTATTCAGGAATGACTTGGGTTGGCAGGGCTTGTTTTAAACTTTTGAAACTCAGAAATTTATTTGGGAATAATTAACATTTAAGCGTAAAATAAAAAATAAAATGCTGCGTTCCTATATTAGAAATTAGTGCTGATTTCTATTCCTAGTTTTATTTTTTTAATAGTTTATTATTTGAAGACCCTGAAAGTTAATTGACTTTCAGGGTTTTTTATTAAATAAAAGCAATAGTCAGCCTACTATTAAACAGCAGAATTGTAGCTTTGCAGCATTCTAAAAATTTCAGCAACTGTGGTACAGAAATCAGCGTTATTCCGGCTTCATCTCATCGTCTTCCTCTGGGGATTCACCGCCATTCTCGGCAAGCTTATCCACGCCAACGCGCAGATTCTGGTTTTCTACCGTATGTTTTTTGCCGCACTTTTCCTGTATATTTTTGTCCGTTTCATTAAAAAACAAAGTTTGAAGATTTCCACGAAACTCTTTCTGCAACTGGCTACGATAGGTGGTTTTATGGGTTTTCACTGGCTGTGTTTTTTCCATTCCATTAAAGTTTCCAACGTTTCCATTGCGCTGAGCTGTCTGTCCTTATCGACGCTTTTTGCGTCGATATTGGAGCCCATTGTTTTTAAACGTAAAATCGATCTGTCGGAAGTCATCATGGGTATCGTGATCGTTATTTGTATGGGCCTTATCTTCAAAACGGAATTTCAGTACAAAGAAGGAATTTTTTTCGGAATCCTCACAGCGCTGTTCGGCACGGTCTTCGGCGTTTATAACGGTAAGATTTTCGGTAAAACTTCTTCCGGCAATATTATTTTTTATGAAATTTTTTCCGGCTGCGCGATACTCACGTTCTTTTATCTCTTCACCGGACAGATCTTTCACTTGCACGAAATAAGTACACGTGACTTAGCGTTAGTCTTGATACTGGCCAGCTTTTTCACCGCCTTCCCCATGTTGGAATCGGTGAGTCTGATGAAATATATCTCGCCTTTTACCTTAATTTTGACGGTAAATCTGGAACCTGTATACGGAATTATCTTTGCTTTTTTTATCTTCGGTGAATCGGAGCAGATGAGTCCGATGTTCTACGGAGCCTCGATTGTGATGATTGGCGCTATTGTGATCAACGGCGTTATAAAAGCCCGCAAAAACACTGCTGCGAAACAGCTACAAAACTGATGAAAAAACTATTATTTATTGCCGGTATGTTTTCCGTGATCACTGCGGAGGCACAAATTGTGCGGAAATACAGCAATGAATTTCTCAACATCGGTGCAGGTGCACGCGGCCTGGCAATGGGCGGCGCCGTAATTACAAGCCAACGCGACGTGTATGCCCCAATGTGGAATCCTGCCGGTTTGATCGGTGTGGAGCGCGACTGGCAGGGCGCGGCGATGCACGCGGAGTATTTTGAGTCGATTGCAAAATACGATTACATCGCTTATGCAAAACCTATTGACCGGAAAGGCGGTGTTTTTGCAATTTCATTAGTGCGTCTGGGCGTCGATAACATTCTGAATACTACGCAACTCATTGATCCCGAAGGAAATATTGATTACGATAAAATCACCAGTTTTTCGCAGTCCGATTATGCGGCGCTCTTTTCCTATGCCTTCCATCCGGGCGGCGACCCAAAACTGGACGTCGGTGTAAATGCAAAACTCATCTACCGCAACGTCGGCAAATTTGCCAGTGGCTATGGTTTCGGGTTCGATATTGGCGCCATCTATCACGCAGATAATCAGTGGAATTATGGAGCGGTGCTGAAAGATGCGACCACCACGGTGAATTTTTGGACCATTAATCAGAAAGAGCTTTCCAGTGTAGTAAACGGTGAGGAATTCAACCCCGCGCCGAAAGATAAACTGGAAATAACGATGCCAAAACTGAATCTTGGCCTCAGCAGAAGTTTTGAGATCAACCGGGATCTTGTGCTGCAACCCGAAGCGGGCTTAAATGTTGACTTTGCAAAAACCGCTGCCGTTATTTCTACCGATTTTGCCAGCATAACACCGTATGCCGGCGCTGAACTTTCTTTTCAGGATATGATTTTCGTACGGCTGGGAATCAACCGTTTTCAAACAATTACCGATATTGAAAATCTGAACCGTAATGTTTCCTTCCAGCCCAGTGGTGGAATCGGCATTAAATATCAGGGGCTGACTTTGGATTACGCCATCACGAATTCCGGCATCGGAGGTTCTAATTTTTACTCTAATTTTTTCTCCCTGAAACTGGATATAGGAGATTTTAGGAATTAAAGATTTATTTGTCATTAAAATATTCCCAGACGACTTTGCCTTTGGATTTGCCGAGTATTTCTTCCAGCGTTTCCAGATTGGCTTCTTTGATCCGTTTCACGGATTTCAGTTTCTGCAGCAACATTTCGATCGTCTTTTCGCCCACGCCCGGAATTTCCTCCAATTCGGATTTAATGGTAGAATTTTTACGCCGCGCGCGATGATGTTTCACGCCAAAGCGGTGAGATTCGTCGCGTACACGCTGTAAAATTTTCAGCGTTTCAGATTTTTTATCCAGATACAGCGGCACAGGATCTTCGGGGAAATAGATTTCCTCCAAACGTTTGGCAATGCCGATAATGGTGATTTTTCCATAGAGTCCCAAAAGTTTTAAACTCTTTACGGCTGAGGAAAGCTGGCCTTTTCCACCGTCGATCAGGATGAGTTGCGGCAAGTCGTCGTCTTCATCCAGCAATCTTTTATAGCGCCGGTAGATGACTTCTTCCATGGTTTTATAATCGTCCGGACCTACGACCGTTTTTGGATGGAAAATACGGTAATCGGCTTTGCTTGGTTTGCCATTTTTAAAAACAACACAGGCAGAAACTGGATTGGTTCCCTGGATGTTTGAATTATCGAAACCTTCGATATGGCGCGGTTCTACAGGCATTCTCAACAACTTCTGCATTTCCGCCATAATTCGGTTCGTATGCCGTTCCGGATCTACGATCTGTACTTGCTTTAATTTTTCAATGCGGTATTCCTTCGCATTTTTTTCAGAAAGTTCTACGATGCGTTTTTTATCGCCAACTTTAGGCACGATTAATTTCACATTCGGAATTTCCACCGAAAGATGAAAAGGCAATAAAATTTCCCGCGAATTGGAGTTGAATTTCTGCCGGATCTCGATCAGCGCTTCTTCCAGCATATCTTCATCCGACTCTTCCAGAACTTTAGTGATCTCCGTGGTAAAACTCTGGATAATACTGCCGTTTTCTATTTTAAAATAATTGATATAAGCGGCGGTCTCGTCACTCGTCATTCCAAATACGTCAACGTCATGGATGCTGGGATTTACCACCGTATGTTTGTGCTGATAATTATCCAGCATATCCATACGTTCCTTTACGGCCTGTGCATTTTCAAATTCCAGTTTGTTCGCAAAGGTGACCATCTGGTTCGTCAGATACTCTTTCGCTCTGCGGAAATCCCCTTTAATGATACCACGGATCGCATCGATTTTTTCGTCGTATTCTTCCTTACTTTCAAACATTTCGCAAGGCCCCGCACAGTTATGAATATGATATTCCAGGCACACGCGGTATTTTCCCTCCGCGATCCGGGCCGGTGCCAAATTGAGATTACACGACCGGATCTTGTAAATGTGACGAATGGTATCCAACAGGATTTTTGCCGGGCGCACTTTTGCGTAGGGACCAAAATATTCAGAACCGTCTTTAATGCGGTTTCGCGTCATAAAAACACGGGGAAAATCTTCATTTTTGATGACAATCCAGGGATAGGATTTATCGTCTTTCAACATCACGTTATAAAACGGCTGATGTTCCTTGATCAGGTTATTTTCAAGTAAAAGTGCATCATACTCGCTGTTGACAACCGTAGTTTCCAACCGGTGGATTTTACTGATCATGATGCGTGTCCGATAACCGGCCTGATTTTTATTAAAGTAAGACATGACCCTCTTTTTCAGGTTCTTCGCTTTACCGACGTACAGCAGTTGATCTTTTTTGTCGTAGTAGCGATAGACGCCCGGATCGGACGGAAGTGTCTTCAGTTGTAAAGCAAGATCAGCATTCATCTAACAAAAATACGGAAATTGTACAGATTGATTTCCAGGCTCTAGATAAATTCCGCTACTAAAAACTAAACTGAAAATGGCAGTTTTCCGGTAGATTGTGGCTGACAGAATACCTTTACTTTTATGCCTCGTTTAAACAGGTTTTATTAACCTTTTTTTAATTAAACAAAAGCTGCCTCATGAAAATAATCTTTACGGTACTTTTTCTCGTTGTCGTACAAGTCTGCAACGCGCAGTCTTCCAGTTGCGAAAACTTAATAAAAAACAAGGAACGAGACCAGCAGCAAATTGACGAATTGGGACGTCAGGTGGCTTATTATAAAAATTTATTACATACGACAAAAGCCATTCGGTCGGCGACCTACGAAGATATCCGTTACGATATCCAGCGCGTGCGCGGTCTGCGGAAAGACGGCACCATCCTCATTGAATTTACCTATCAGAATATGGATGAGGGTCTGATGGATGCGCTGCAGGTGGAAAAAGCGGTGATCGTGGAACCGCTGGGAAAACGTTTCCAGACAACGCAGGTTTCGCTGACCGCGGATGGCAGATTCCGCGCGGTGGATCTGGTGCCGGGAGTTCCGTACAAGGCTCTTACCGTTTTGCGAAAGACTTCAGCGGATTTTCCGACGATGCGGACGTTGGTACTTTATATTTTTCCGCGTGACAATATCTCCAGCCCGGAACCTGTCATTTTTGAAAATGTGCCGGTAGTCTGGGAATAACTGCGGCTGCTGCGAGCGAACACTAAATGGTTGTTACCACGAAAATTGCGTACTTTTAAACAAAAAAAAGAAAACAATGGTCTACGGTATCGACACCCTTACGATTGCAGATGTCATCGCTATTTTAAATGATCCCCAAAGCGCACAACTCAATGACGCTTCACGGGAAAAAATCCTTTCCTCACAAAATAATGTCCGGCAAATCGTTGCTTCCGAAAGAACGGTATACGGCATCAATACGGGTTTCGGTCCGCTCTGGGACGTTAAAATTTCTGAAGAAGAAACGGCTCAGCTCCAGTACAATCTTATTATTTCGCATGCAGTAGGTGTTGGCAAGCCGATTTCAAAAGATCTTTCCCGCGTGATGATGATCGCTAAGATCCACGCTTTGTCCCGCGGCTTTTCCGGCGTTTCGCTGACAGTGATCGAGCGTTTAATTGAAATGCTGCATCTGGATCTTATTCCGGTTGTTCCGGAACAGGGTTCGGTGGGCGCGTCCGGAGATTTGGCGCCATTGGCACATTTGGTTTTACCCCTGTTGGGTTTAGGGCAGATTTGGGATAATGGAACTCCGGCCGCGGCAGCAAGTATACTGAAGCGAAATAACCTGCAACCCCTTACTTTAGGGCCGAAAGAAGGTTTGGGATTAATCAACGGGACGCAGTTTATTTTGGCTCATGCAATACTTGGTTTGGACCGTTTTAAGTATCTTCTCGATCTGACAGACCTCACAGCGGCTTTCAGCCTGGAAGCGTACCGCGGTTCTGCCTCATCGTTTAAAAAAGAACTGCACGAAATCCGTCCTTTTACCGGAAGTCAAACTGTGGCGGCGAGAATGAGAAAATTTCTTGCGGATTCTGAAAACTTAAAAAGCCACGAATATTGCGACCGTGTGCAGGATCCTTACTCCATGCGTTGCGTACCACAGGTTCATGGCGCCAGCCGCAACGCTTACGAACACCTGAAAAATTTAGCCGAAACAGAATTAAATTCCGTCACGGACAATCCAATAGTACTGAGCGCTGAAGAATCGATCTCCGGTGGAAATTTTCACGGTCAACTTTTGGCTTTACCGCTGGATTACGCAACTTTTGCAGCCGCCGAACTCGGAAATATATCCGACCGCCGCAGTTATTTGTTGCTGGAAGGAAAATATGGTTTGCCGCGGTTGCTGACTGAAAGCGGTGGACTGAATTCCGGCTTTATGATTCCGCAATATACCGCTGCAGCGCTGGTAACGGAAAATAAAACGCTGTGTTTTCCGGCTTCAGCGGATTCTATCCCGACCAGTTTAGGTCAGGAGGACCATGTTTCCATGGGCAGTATTTCCGGTAGAAAATTTAATCAGGTTTTAGGAAATTTAGAAAACATTTTGGCGGTCGAATTGATGTACGCCGCCCAGGGGCTGGAATTCCGCCGACCGGCACGCTGCGGCGAAACAGTGGAAAAAGCCTATGCCTTAATCAGGACAAAAGTACCCAAGCTGGAGGAAGACCGCCTGATCGGTGAAGATATGCTGGCGATTGCGGAAATGATACGGGAACGCAAGTTTGTTGTAGAATAAAAATTTTGCGCAGACCACTGAGGACAACAAAAAATCTGTAGAGCCATTCAACTCAGTTAAAATCAGCATCTACAGATTTTATAATTCATTTGAAATTAGAAGCGGAATTTATTTTTTTTCGAAATCTTTCCAGCTTTTCTCATTCATCTCAATGTCGAAATGCTTTGCTGCCTTTTTAATATTGGCAAAAGCCTGATCGCGATCGGCATCCGACACCTCTTTTACCTGATCAAAACGCGCCATCGCATTACGCACATGAGACGCGTCTGTCATCGGTTCTTTCTTCTGTTTCGGAAAGGCAAAAGCGCTTTCCGGTAAATCGTTCTTCTCGGCAGTTGACAGTTTGCCGTGTTCTTCGTGTGGTTTCCAGGTTGTTTCCATAATGCACAAAAAGAAGCAAATTATGAACCAGGCAGAACAATTTACTGAGGCAGAAATTATACGAATAAAGCTTGGTGAAAAGCCGTGTTATAATTCAATCGCAGCGGACAGGTTGCTTGATCAGATAATAGTCTCACAAGGGCGAATAAGCCCCGCAGCGTTACTTTTCAAATTGAAATGATTGCTGATTTCTCTTTTTTAATTTTAAACATCCAAATTCCCAGACCAATTACGAAAAACTGTATAACGAAGCGGATGACAGCGACTGTCATATTTTTAATTAATGGATTACCGTGATTTTCGACGCGAAAAACATCCCAGATGTGCAATGGCAAAAATATGATCATCAGCACCGTGAAAACTGCGGCGCCATGCTTTCTGGTTTTTGGAAGCAAAAGTAACACGGCGACCAACACTTCCGCCAAAACTGCGAATATATGAGCGAACAGCGTCGGGATGAAATGAGGAATCATTGGGTTATAAATGGTTGGATTAACCACATGATTTGTGGCTGCCATAAGAAATATCACGCCGAAAAAAATGCTTAAAATATTGACGGCCCGCTTTTTATTGTTTTTTATCATAACCAGGAATTAAAAAGAAACCATATATCATCTATTTTGATTGTATTTTCTAATGTAAGCAAATAATCTTCACGCAGGCACAGGTCGACATTTTTTTCTTAAACCCAGTTTCAGCCGGAAAAAAATTTTAGAATAACTTATCTTTAGCCTATGATAAAATTATTAAGCGGGATTACTTTTTTCCTGTCACTCTTTTTTTCGGCACAATCCGTTTCTCACTCGTCTTCAGAAATTTATGATGACCTTTTGCGCCTTCAAAATAACACAACGGTCATGTACCTGGCGGCACATCCTGATGATGAAAACACGAGAATTATTTCCTGGCTCACGCACGAAAAACATGTAGACGCCGTGTATTTATCCTTAACGCGCGGCGATGGCGGGCAAAATTTGATTGGCACCGAAAAGGGAGAATTACTCGGTTTGCTGCGAACTCAGGAACTTTTAGAAGCACGGAAGATTGATAAGGGTCGACAGTGGTTTACAAGAGCGGTAGACTTTGGATATTCAAAAACCGCAACGGAAACTTTAAAATTCTGGGATAAACAAGAAATTTTGGGTGATGTCGTTTGGGCGATCCGTAAAAATAAACCCGAAATTATTATTACACGTTTCGATCCCAATTCCAATGGGGAAACACATGGACATCATACGGCATCTGCGCTTTTGGCCATGGAAGCTTTTGATCTGGCGGGCGATCCAACTGCTTTTCCGGCACAGCTGAAGTATGTAAAAGTTTGGCAACCGAAGCGAATGTTCTATAACACGAGCTGGTGGTTTTACGGCAGTAAAGAAAACTTTGACAAAGCCGACAAAAGTGATTTATTCTCTATTAATGTTGGAACATATTATAAAACGCTTGGGATTTCCAACAACGAAATTTCTTCAAAAGCACGCAGCAAACACGCTTGTCAGGGCTTCGGAATGGCTTTGGAAAGAGGTTCAGATTTGGAATATTTAAAATTTTTAAAAGGCGACAAACCCAAATCGAACGATATTTTTGAAGGAATAAAACTGTCCTCAGAAAACGCAACGCTTAAAACCCAAATAGCTAAAACAGTTTCTGGATTTGATTTTAAGAATCCTCAATTTTCGTTAAATAGCTTACTTCAAGTTTATGAACTCTTGAAAAAAAGTAAGGCAGATGAATTTAAATTGAAGCAAGTCAAAGATTTAATTTTAAAAACACAGGGAATTTATTTTGAATGGACGACACCAAAAGGTTTCGGAACATTAAACCAAGAAATTACAACCCAACTGGAAATCGCCAACAGAAGCAGTGCAACAATTAATATTTCTATTTCCGGAAGTGCTGACAAACAAATTTTAGCCAACGAATCTTACAAGGCAACTGAGAAATTAAAATTGGATAATCCGAAAATATCCGATCCTTATTGGCTTCAGGAAACACCGAAAAATAATTTGTATGTGGTGAATAATTCACAAGACATCGGACAACCTGAAATTTTGAACCCGATAAAAAAATCAATTACGATTAATTTTGGGTCTACAAAAATTGATTTCGATATTCCTTTACAGCAAAAAACAGTGAATCCTTCTATTGGTGAACGTTACGAACCTTTCTATACCGTTCCTTTTTTTGTGGCCAATTTCGATCAGGAAAATTTTATTTTCAACAATCAACCAAAACAAATAGCGGTTGAAGTAGAAAGTTTCGACGCGAATTCTTCTGCAAAAGTTTCTTTAATAGGAAGTAAAGACTGGAAAATTTCTGCGCCCCAAACCATCGATTTCAAGGAAATTGGTGAAAAGAAAAAAATAGTATTTGACGTAGAGCCTATTTCAAAAAATGCCAATTCTTTGATAAAAGCCTCGGTAGAATCAAACGGGAAAACTTATGCTCAATCTTTAAATGTGGTCGATTATGCGCATATCGATAGACAGATTTGGCTTAAAAACGCTCAGACTAAAATTCAAAATTTAGATCTGAAAATCCCGAATGTTAAGATAGCTTATATCAAAGGTTCTGGCGACGAAATCCCTTCCTCTTTGCGAGCAATCGGTTTGCAGGTTGATGAACTGGATCTTAAAAACTGGAATCCATCACTTCTAAAAAATTATGATGTTCTCATTTTAGGGATCAGAATTTATAACACGCAGCCGGAAATGGCTTTGATCAATAAAGACTTTTGGAAATTTGTAGAAAACGGCGGTTTGGTGATCAATCAGTACAACACGAACCGCGGTTTGTTGACAGATGAAATTGCACCATTCCACTTAAAATTGGGTGCCAACCGAATTTCTGAAGAAGATGCCAAAATGAAATTCCTGGTTCCAAACAGTCCGGTTTTTAATACGCCAAACAAAATCACGCAAGTCGATTTTGAGAATTGGGTTCAGGAAAGAGGATTATATTTTGCGGATGATTATGATCAAAATTTAATTCCGCTTTTAGAAGGAAATGATACGGGAGAAACGCCACAAAAAGGAATTTTATTAGCTGGAAAATATGGTAAAGGAACGTATGTGTATACGGGATTATCGTTCTTCAGAGAGCTACCGGCGGGCGTTCCCGGAGCGTATAAACTGTTTATGAATATCCTGGCGCTGGGAAATTCTAAATTATAGATTTTAGATTTTAGATCTTGAATCTTGAATCTTGAATCTTGGATTTTAGCCCTTGAATTTTAGGCCAAGGTAGAATTTAAAACGATTATCGCGCCCCGACTTGAGCGGAGCTCTTTTTAATTGGTGGCTGAGTTTGCCGCAGCCACCAATTAAAAAAGCGGGAGCGGAAGGCGGAAAAAGGCGCCCAAATAAAAATTAAATATGAATCAGGAAAAAGATACGAATTGGAAACCCCTTTATATGGGCTTATTGGCCCTTACGGTTTTGATGATCGTGGCCATGCTCATCTTTCAAAATTATTATAAATGAAGCAGTTAGATTGGGCGGTTCTGATTTTCGTGCTGTTATTCATCGTGATTTATGGCATTTATAAGTCCAAAAAAGTAAAAACCTCGGAATCATTTTTGGGCGGAAAAACCAATCCATGGTGGATGGTTGGATTGAGCATTATGGCGACACAGGCCAGTGCGATTACGTTTCTGTCAACGCCCGGACAAGCGTACCACGACGGTTTGGGATTTGTGCAGTTCTATTTCGGATTGCCTATCGCGATGGTGATTCTCTGCGTTTGGGTACTGCCGAAATTTTTCAAGATGAACGTTTTAACCGCGTATGAATATTTGGAAAAAAGATTTGGACTTTCGACAAGGATTCTCACCGCGATCTTATTTCTCATTCAAAGAGGTTTGGCGGCAGGAATTACGATTTTTGCGCCGGCCATCATTCTGTCCACTATTCTGGGTTGGAATCTGATGCTGACGAATATCGTAATCGGCGCATTGGTGACCATTTACACGTTGGTGGGCGGCACGGAGGCGGTGAGTCAGACGCAGAAACAGCAGATGTTTGTGATCTTCATCGGAATGTTTCTGGCCTTTTTTCTGATCGTGCAAAAACTACCTTTGGATCTAAATGACGCACTCCTCTATTCCGGAAAAATGGGGAAACTCAATGCTGTGAGTTTTGAATTCAATCTGAACAACCGCTACAATATTTGGTCTGCTTTCTTGGGTGGAACGTTTTTGTTCCTGAGTTATTTCGGAACCGATCAAAGTCAGGTTCAACGATATCTGACGGGAAAAAGTTTAAAGGAAGCGCGGCTGGGCTTGCTTTTTAATGGCTTGTTCAAAATCCCGATGCAGTTTTTCATCCTGTTTATCGGCGTCATGGTTTTTGTTTTTTTCCAGTTTGAAAAGACGCCCTTAAATTTTAATCCACTCTCTCAAACGCTCAAAAACAATATAGAATATCGCACTTTGAATTCTGATTATGATCAACTTCACGAGGAGAAAAAACAAAAAATTGCACTCTGGAAAACCGATCATTCAGAAAAAGTGATGTCGGAACTGAAAGAACTTCAGGAAAAAGAAGTGGTCATCAGAGAAGATGTGAAAAAATTAATCAATAAAGAAGCGCCGGATATTGAATCAAATGATAAGGATTATGTGTTCATTTACTATATCCTTAATTATTTACCCACCGGAATTGTGGGATTGTTGATCGCGGTGATTCTCTCTGCGGCGATGAGTTCTACATCTTCCGAACTGAATGCTTTGGCCACAACGACCGTGGTCGATATATATAAGCGAAATTTCGCACCTGATATTTCAGAGAAAAAATATTTGAACGCCTCCCGATTATTCACCCTGATGTGGGGAATGGTCGCCATCTTTTTTGCGGTCAACGCAAGTCTGTTTGAAAACCTTATCCAGGCCGTTAATATTATTGGTTCTTTATTCTACGGAGTTATTCTCGGCGTATTTGCCATCGCATTTCTCTTCCCGAAAATTGGTGGAAAAGCGACGATGTGGAGTATTTTGATTGTAGAACCTGTGATTATTCTGCTTTACTTTTTAGATGTAAAAGAGGTTATTCAACTGGAGTTTTTGTGGCTGAATCCGATCGGGTGTTTGTTGATGATTGGGGTTGCGGGAGTGATGGAGCCTATTTTTAAGAAAGTTACGATATAAAAAGATGGACACCGAAATTGGTGTCCATCTTGATTTTACGCTGAATAGCAATATTTAAATTATATAACTTAGATATGTACTATTATCCCACAGACATTTTCGCAGATTCTTTCCAAAGATAATTTGGAATAGGCTCATGTAGTTCCCATTTAATATTCATTGGTTTCTCCCCTTCATTTTCTTTAAATTTTGCTTCCCCTATAAAAACATATCCCATTGTATTTCCGTTTTCATCTTTTGCTTTTTCTCTTACAAACATTAATATTTTTTTATTAATTTTTTGATGATTAATATAAGTCAAACCCTTTCCTAAATCAGGTCGAGTTGAATTCTGACTTTGCCAATGAAATAACGTTTCACTAATTGCATAATCGTCATACATTGTAGTTGGAGAAAAATCCTCCTCGGATTTTATTAAATTAATAAAAAGAAGTTCTGTATTTAGATTACTATTTTCAGCAACTCCTTCTCTGCTTGAAGATTTCTTCTCGAAGGTGCTCAATTTAAAAGCAGCTAGTATTTGATCTCTGGTATATCGTGAATGAACTTTCAAAGGCTGATCATATGGTAGCTTAATGTCAATTTCTTTAAAGTCAATTCGATCAATTAAAATTTCCAAAACTTCGATAATTTCATTAACCAAAATTTTATTTTGACCTATTTGACTTATGCTTTCTTCTAAAGAATTAAATCCTGCAGCATTTTGCCAAACATCATAATGCAGCATTAAAAGCATCGATAATTCATTTTCTGAAAAATCTTTAATATTAATTTTAAAATCCTTTTTTGCAAGACTTAAAATAAATTCGAAATAACTTATAGAATTTGTTGAAAACCATTTATTTTTTATTGCTGAATAAATTTGCTTTTCATTAAGAGTATCAAAATCATCAATAACTCCTGCACGTTGACATAATCTTGACCAACTATCTCTCTTGTAAATAGATTCCAACGAAATCATATTTAATTTTAGGAAGTTATTTAGCGTTAATGGCAATGTTGTTTGATGTTTAAAATTAATAATTCTGGTAATCAATTGATTCACATTCAACGACATTGCTTTTTTGATGTTTGCAAGAATAGTTTCTTTAGTTTTTTTCTCTAAAACTATGGAACAACCTAAAGGCAAATGAGGAAAATCATCTTCGATTTCTTTGTAAACGGAAGTAGTCGTTTTTCCAATCAAAGCTCTAAACTTATTTTCAAAATCATATTCTGGACGAGCATTTCCAACAAAATCTAAAACTGTTAAACAATCTTTACCTTCAGACAGTCGTAATCCACGACCTAATTGTTGTAAAAAGACCGTTAAACTTTCTGTGGGTCTTAAAAACAAAACGGTATCAATTTCTGGAATATCTACACCTTCATTAAAAATGTCAACTACAAATAAATAATTGATTTCTTGATTCTTTAATTGATTTCTAATTATTTCTCTTTCCTTATTGTTTTCACTCGTTAAATAATTTGCCTTAAAACCTGCTAAAGAAAATTTCTCAGCCATAAATTTCGCGTGCTCAATTGTAACACAAAAACCGATAGTTCGAACACCATTAATATCATTTACATATTTTTTAAGATTCGAAATAATCTCGCGAACCCGTCTGTCGCTATGTGTATATAGATTGGTAAGTTCACTTGGAGCGTATCTTCCATTTTGCCACTTTACATTCGTTAAGTCAACACTGTCAGTAATTCCAAAGTACTGAAACGGACTTAATATTTTTTTATTCAAAGCTTCTGGCAACCTAATTTCAGCGGCAGTTCTGTTGCTAAAATCTTTCAAAATATCTGCTCCGTCCATTCGTTCAGGAGTAGCAGTTAAACCAACTAAAACTTTTGGCGAAAAGTACTCTAAGATCGGCCGATACGTTCTAGCTTCTATGTGATGTACTTCATCAATTACGATATAATCGAAATAATTAAAAGATAAATTAATATCCTTCAATCTATTATTTAAAGTTTGAACTGATGCAAATAAATATTCATTACTTCTTGGCTCAATTCCATCCACCCACAATTCCCCAAAATTATTGTCTTTTAAAACGCCTTGAAAGGTTGCTAATGCCTGCTGTAATATTTCCTTTCTATGCGCAACGAAAAGCAATTTAGATGATTTGTTTTTTCCTCTAAAATTTTTATAATCAAAAGCTGAAATAACAGTTTTTCCAGTTCCTGTTGCAGCTACAATTAAATTCTTATATCTATTGTGTAAAGTTCTTTCCATTTCTAGCTTTTCAAGAATTTCTTCCTGATAATGAAAAGGTTTTAAATCAAAATAATTGGTACTTGCTGAATAATCTTTTGAAAATTTTCCTTCTCTTAAAGAAGTTATTAACTTCTCACGATGTTTTTCGATATCATATAATTCAAATTCTGGATTTTGCCAATAAGCTTCAAAAGTCTTTTTAAACTTATCTATTATGTGACCAACTTCTCTTGTTGTGATTTTTAAATTCCATTCTAATCCATCAGTTAGTGCGGAACGAGAAAAATTTGAAGAACCAATGTAACCAGTATGAAATCCAGTATTTCTTTGAAATAAGTAGGCTTTCGCATGCAGTCTTTCATTTCCTGTATTATAAGAAATCTTAATTTCTGTATTTTCTAATTCAGATAATAATTCGATAGCTTTAGCATCAGTTGCTCCAACATAAGTTGTTGTAATAACTCGCAATTTTCCTCCGCGACTAGTAAATTCACGCAACTCTCTTTCTAATATCCTAATTCCTTTCCATTTAATAAAAGAAACTAATAAATCAACTTTGTCAGAAGATAAAATCTCTTTTCTAAGTTCACTTTCAAGAGTGGTCCCAGAATTTCCACCGGTAAAAAGTTCACTGTGAATTAATCTCGTGTAAGGAGTTATTTCTTTGAGATGTAAATCTAAATCGGTAAAGTGAGCATCGACTTTAGTAAAGACCGCTTTTAATATTCTCCCTTCTGTTTCAATTAAATCATCTTTGAATTCTTCCTTTTTTAATTCATCTTTTAGAAATAAAATAATTTTGTTAGCAATTTCAATTTGATTTTCTAATACATTATCTCCTTTTATCAAACTGAATGCATGTCTGATTGTTTTTCCGATATGTTCAGATAATATTTGTGCCGCTTCTGCTTTATCAATCGAAGTAGTTTTAACTTGAAAAGTTTCCTTGTCTAACTCGTCTAACTTAAAGGTTATTAGTTTAGTTACTAATTCTTCATACAGTCCTTGATTCATAAATCAAATTTTAATAATTCTTCAACAATTGGCAAATCTGCTTCTGCCCAATCTAAATTTACTAAATCAATTTTATGTACCAACTTATAACATTTGTGTTCTAAAAGTCTAATCTCTCCTTTTTTATAATTTGCAATGAAGGGAATTAAATTAATTTTAAAGTTTCCGTAATCAAAGACACTATCAGATAATCTTCTAACTATTTCGATTTCTATATTAATTTCTTCTAAAATCTCTCGTAAAATACATTGTTCTTCTGTTTCATTTTCTTCTAATTTTCCCCCTGGAAATTCCCATTTTAAAGGTAATTTCATCTTTTCACTTCTTTGCGTTACAAGAATTTTATCATCAATTATTATAATTGCACAGGTAACATTAATTAATTTTTTTTGTGACATATGATAAATTGTCAAATTATACGTATTTATTAAAGAAAAGAGACATTAAAAAAATAATGTCTCTAGTCTTACTCTTCAAAAAAGAGACTACTTCTTACTCCACTTCGCAATATTATCTGCATTCATTTTTACGTAATCTGCGTTCTTGGCTTTCTGCGCTAATTCCATCGATTTTTTGGCAGTTGCGAGAGCTTCTTTTTTCATGCCGTTGGCGGCTTCAATTTCTGCCTGTAACTTCAGCATATAAAAAACATCCGGCTGCAATTGGTTGGCTTTCTTCGTGTACTCCAGGGCTTTTTTCTGATCCATTCCGTTTTCAAAATAGTAACTGGCCGCCTGGTGATAATCAGATCCTTTCGCCTCTTTGGAACTCAATGTTTTATTAATTGATTCCAAAACCTGCATCTTAGAGTCCATTATTAAAGGAACTTTAACTAAAGTATTTTCCCACCTGAGTAGCAGATTGGCTTGGTCACTTTTCACATCCTGAAAACCAATCTCAAACGTTTCGGCATAGACCGGACTATTCTCCGGTTTAACCTTTGTTTTAGCAATGATCAAATCAGTTTTCAATTCATGCGGTGCGCCCCACTGCTCGGTATCTTTATAGAGAATCACTTCCCACTCGCTCATTCCGGGAATAGAGTATAAAGCATATTTCCCGGCTGGAACTTTGGTCCCGCCAAATACAACCTCATTTCCAAAAGTGATATCGGTGGAACCGTTGGCTCCCGTTCTCCAGAGTTGGTTCATGGGTACCAAATCCCCAAAGATCTTGCGTTCTTTCGCGGAAGGTCTGGAATACTCTACCGTCACATCGGAAAGACCGATCGCCTGCTTTACACTCGCTGATGGACTCGGTTGTGGAGCTTTCACCTGTGCATTTCCGAAAGCTACGGCGCCCATCAAAAATACACTTAAATAAATATTTTTCATTTTTATAATTTTGTAATTAGAAGGTTAAAATTAATTAAATATTTCACGTAACCAATCATTTTGTAAAATAAGCATTGATTTTACAGAAGCCTACTATTTTCTTTGACGGTAAACTTCTCCATCATTTAATTTTATACCAGAAAATAATTCGTCAACTCGCACAAGCTGGTACCCTTTTTTCTTTAATGCAGAGATCACTGAGGGAATTGCCTCAATAGTTGTTTTGTGAATGTCGTGGGCCAGAATGATGCTGTTTCTGTTGGCCTTGGAAATTCGCTCCGCAACAATATCCGCATCGCGATCTTTCCAATCAAGAGGATCTACATTCCATAAGATGATGGGCATTTTAGCTGAGTTTGCTACTGTGGAATTAATAGCACCATAAGGCGGACGTAGTAAAGAAGGCACAGATCCCGTTATTTCTCTAATAACTTCGTTCGTATTCTCAATTTGTCTCTGCACACTACCCGCGCCCAATTTCGTCAGATCTTTATGATCCCAACTGTGATTCCCTATCTGGTGGCCCTCTTTAAAAGTTCTTAAAAGTGTTCTTCGCTGAACCTTAGCGGATTTGCCTAAAACGAAAAAAGTCGCCTTCACGTTATTATCTTTCAAAATATCCAAAAGCCGATCTGTATATACCGAGGGGCCATCATCAAAAGTGAGTGCTATACAAGGAACTTTACCGCAGTCAACCTTGGTAGAGATCGGTCTTTCCGGTTTCATTTCAGCGTCTTTTTCCACTAATTCAAAATGAAAAAGCGCTCGATATTTAGTTTGGATCAGCTGTTCATATTCCTTTGGTTTTAAAGTGATTTTCTGACTTCCGAAATTTCCCGAAGCCAGCTGATATTTATCGAAATAAATGGTTAAATTCCCTTCTTTATCCCAGGAGAACGCGGAATAATTATCATCGGTGGGCGCAGTTCCTTCCAGAAAAAGCTCAATCATATTTTTCCACATCGTTTGCTTGTCTTTCTGGTTGAGATACTCCATTTTTGAAATCTCTTTCTTTAAATCCAGTTCTGCTTTGGGACGTATAATTTTTACAAAATCGGAAAACTGTTTAGGCGATTCAAACAGATCAGAAAATTTCAGCATCCTTTTTTCTTTAAGATCATACATATGCGTAAAAAATTCTTCCGCATAATTATTTCCATAGGAGGTATAGCGTTCAATTAAAAACGCCATCAAAGTTGGACTATGCTCAATAACTTCGAAATGTTGACCGAAATCTACGCCTGCAGAAGCATTCGCATCAATTCTGATGGCCGATTTTTCGAATTCATTTAGATAAGATTGTGCAAAACCTTCTTCATTTTCATTGATGAAATTAAATTTGGTATTAGGATAGGAAACATGAAATCTGTTTTTTTCGTCTGTACTTTCAGCACCCACGCGGATATTTTTGATCTGAATGCTGTCTGTAAGATCGCTCGTGATCGTATCATATGCTACGTTAGTTAGTACGGGCTTTTGCGCTCCGGATTCCACTGCTGTATTGGTTTCTTTGAAATCTTTGCAGCTAAAAATTATAAGGGAAAATATGCTGATGATTACAAAGTTTTTCATTTTTAAAGAGGAATAATACAAAATATGGAAATAAAGATTTTGGTACAAGGAGCTAAAGTTTTTATAAATTCAACTGCCTGGATAAGATACGGATTAATAGTTAAATATTATAAGAGAGAAGAGAAAGAATCTAATACCGGAAAAGTTAAATATTTAACACACAAAAAAACCTCATACAAA